>CAYXJN010000001.1:0-441145 GCA_964464605.1 uncultured Ignavibacteriales bacterium
CCCTCAGATGTTTCAACGGGATGCATCAACCACGCCAAAGGAGAGATGAGTAGCATGTTTCAGTTTTTGCGCAAGCTTATTGTTCCGATCATTGTCACTGTTTTAGTCTTTTTCGTGGCTATGATTGTTCTGGAATGGGGACTTCAGTTTACCGATTCGAATCGGTTTGCAACTGCTGAAGCAGCCGGGGTTATTAACGGCGAATCGGTTTCATGGCAGGTGTACCAAAATATTTACAGCAACCTGTACCGGACCGCTACCAATGATACGTTAACGCTGACCGACGCACAGGAACGGGAAGTTCAACTGCGGGCATGGAACCAGGTAGTTCATGAAAAACTGCTGACTCAGCAGGCCGACAAACATGGTATCGAAGTCACGGACGAAGAAGTGTATCAATATCTTCGTGCCAATCCGCCGGCAGAGATGCAGCAAATCACCCAGTTTCATACCAACGGCCAATTCGATTATCAAAAATATTTCTCGGCAATGACCAATCCGGAATTCGGGTCGTTTTGGGCTTCGGTGGAACCGATTATTCGGAACGATATCCGTAAGCTGAAAATGCAGGAAATGGTCATTCAGGCGGCCCAGGTAAGTGAAAACGAAATTAAAGAAGCATTCATGGCTAACAACGAAACGATCCGCATAGGGTCTATTTTCGTTACATATGACAGATTTACCCGTGGTTCAATGCCACCGCAGTCAGACGATGAATTGAAAGCCTACTACGAATCCCACAAAGAAGAGTACAAGCTCGGTGAGCGCGCAGCTTTGAACGTAGCGATAATCGAAAAGAATCCATCTGATCGTGATTGGAACGTCGCCTACAAGAAACTCAAGGCAGTTCATGATTCCATCGTCGCCGGGGCAGATTTTGCCGAAATGGCTCGCCGGCATTCGGACGATGTCAGCAAAGCAGACGGTGGTGATTTAGGCTGGTTTGCCCGCGGCGCGATGGTTGCGGAATTCGACCGTTTCTCTTTTTCAATGAAAGAAGGGGAACTTTCCGAACCGTTCAAGACCCAGTTCGGTTGGCACATTATTCTCCATCAGGGATACAAAGAAGAAAAAGAAACGCTGCCGGGTGAAAAGACACCCCAACTGGTCAAACGCGCCCATGTTTCGCATATTCTGATTAAGGTTGCTCCTTCTGCTGAAACCATCGATGATGCGCACAGACGCTTAGGCACGGTTATCGCCAATGCAAAAAGCGGCGGATTTGAAGCCGCGGCAAAAGCTGCCAATATTACCTTCCACAAAACTGCGCCGTTCGGCAAAGGTGGTAATATTCAATTCCTCGGTAACGATGCTAACGCCGGTACCTTCGCGATGGAGCATAACGTCGACGAGATTTCAGCTGTGATGGAAAACAACTCATCGATTTATGTGGTACAGGTAGCAGAAAAACTTCCGGCCGGTATGGCTACCTTTGAGGAAGCGAAGGAAAAAATAAAAGTGGACGCGCTTCGCAGCTCAATCGCCAAACATTGCAGCGATACTATTCGCGCCATTTACGCCGCCATTCAGGCCGGTACGCCGATGGACAAAGCTGCTTCGATGCATGGCGCAACCTATACGGAAATGGATCCGATGACGCGTAAAACCTTGCAGCGACCGATAGCAGCCGATCCAAAAGCGCTCGGTGCGGCATTCAGCCTGACTCAGGTCGGTGAAACAAGCGCGCCGATTGATTTCAATCAGGGCTCCGTTATTTTCAAACTGCTTGAGCGATCAGAGCCGGATTTGGTGCAGTATAACACGGCTCGTGATTCGCTGTACATGCAGATTCTCAGTGCCAAACAGCAGCAGGTATACAGCAAATGGTTCGAAGGTTTGGTGAACGAATCGAAGATTGAAAACAACGTCGCAAAAAATCTAGCACAAAATCAATCATAAGCGATTTGAAATTTTGTCATAAAAAAAGCTCCCGGTATCGGGAGCTTTTTTATTGGTATCGTTCGGTTACAAATTCGTGTAGTTCGGACCTTCTCCACCCTGCGGCGTCACCCAGCGAATCACCTGGTACGGATCGGCAATATCACAGGTTTTGCAATGGACGCAGTTGGACGGGGTAAGCTGCAGTTTCACTTTGCCGGGGCGTTCGGGATCATCAACCATGTTGTAGACATCGGCCGGACAGAAATGCTGGCACGGGTTGCCGTATTCTTCGGTACAGCGGGTGTTGCAGATATTGTAATCGGCAACGACCAAGTGCGAAGGCTGCTCTTCCTCGTGCATCGTGCCCGATTTGTAAACATCGGTTACTTTGTCGAAGGTATAGGCATTGTCGAATTTCATGTCATTCGGCTGCGGTTCGCTGCCGTATTTCCGGCGATAATCGCTCAGTTTCATCATGTAGGCATGATCCGGTTTATTGACATGACGGTCAAACAAACCGCGTCCACCGGTTATCATTTGCAGCGCACCATTAATCATACCCGGAATCAAACCATGCTGGAATCCGGCGTGGAAATTTCGTGACCCCCACAATTCCTGCTTCACCCAGCTCGCTTCGTAGCGGTCCTGATATGATTTGAGCGTTTTCTGCGAATAATCATTCGCTTTGACCGCTTCAAAAAGGCTCTCCGCCGCCATCATACCGGATTTGATAGCCATATGGATTCCTTTAAGCCGCGCGGGATTGAGCATTCCGGCGGAGTCGCCGCATAATAACAAACCATCATGGTAAAGCTTCGGAACCGAGTAATAGCCGTTCACCGGAATCGTTTTGGCGCCGTAATGGAGCATCTTTCCACCCGAAAGAATGCGGCGCAGCAGCGGATGGGTTTTGTACATCTGATATTTCATGTGCGGGTCATTGGTTGGATCAGGAGAATTGAGACCGACGCAGTAGCCGACTGATACCATCGTATCACTCATGCCATAAACAAACCCGCCGCCGTAATCCCGCATAGGCTGGGGCCATCCGGCAGTGTGAATCACCTCTCCCGCTTTTATCTGACCGCTGGGAACTTCCCAGACCTCTTTAACACCGGTCAAATAGGCCTGTGGCAGAGCATCCGCGCGCAATGACGGTATCTTTTCGAACGCCATCCGGCTTAATGATCCGTGGGTTCCTTCACATAAAATGGTTGCTTTAGCTTTTATGATCGAACCGGGTTCAAAATTCTGACGGGGGTGACCCTCTTTATCCAAACCCATATCAACAGTGCGAACCCCGGTAACGGCGCCGTTTTCGACAACTAATTCAAAGGCTGCTAAACCGGTGTAAATGTCGATTCCGGCCGCTTCGACCTGTTTGGCCAGCCATCCGCTGAATTTGTTGAGCGAAATGACGTAGTTGCCGTGGTTATTGATCGACGGGGGATTGACCGGAAACTTGAATGAGGATGTCCCGTTCCAGAGCAAGTACATGGCATCGGAACTGACCGCCGCTTCAAGTGGGGCACCTTTTTCTTTAAAATCGGGAATTAATTCGGTTATCCCGCGCGGATCCAGCACTGCGCCGGAAAGGGAATGTGCGCCGACATACGACCCTTTTTCGATTACCATGATTTCCGGCTTGGTAACGCTGGTGTCGGCACCGAATAGCTGCGCCAGACGATAGGCAAGCGACAAACCGGCCGGCCCTGCGCCGACAATCAGAATATCAGTCTCTAAAATTTCGCGTGTTATTTCCATACTCTTACCCTCCTATCGGGTCAGAGCGAGAATATAGGGCATGAACCAAGAGAATGAAAGTCGAGAAAAAGAAATCGTGAACTACTTAGCCGATGCCTGCGCCTCACGGTGATGGTGGTGATTACGCTGCTGCGGCTGTTGATCATCATCATTGCCGTTCCCGTTTGCCTTGATTTGCAGCATTTCGGAAATTTTACGGCGGTCATGGCCAATGGTAATGAGCCGGGATGATTTGATGATCGGCCGGCGGAGAATGCTGTTATCCTTCGCTATCAGCTTGATCACCGCTGCCCGGTCGGACAAGTGCGAATCGACATCGAGTTTGTCGAACGCCTCTGCGCCCGGATTCAGAAAGTGAAGCAACTCAAGGTTGCCGATTAACTTCGCCAGTTCATGCTCGTTCAGCGGCTGTTTGGTCAGGTCGCGGATGTCGAGAATAATACCGGCATCTTCGATGAACTTCTGCGTTTCTGCGCATCGGTCATCCTTGCTTGACGTGTAGTACGTCGCGCGTTTGAGTGCCATGGTCAAAAAGTCCTCCACATGTGGATACGTATTGTGTCGTCTGATACGACGCAGCTTATATTCTGTCTGGTCATTAGTTCCCTACTTTTCCATAAAGCCTGACTGCCAGACGTATGGAAGTTCCCTGCAATTGAATCTGTACTGGTTGTTGAAGTCAACAAAAACGAGTGACTGTATACCATAAGAATTCAAGAAATGAGGGTTTTGTCAATATCTTTCTGCCGTCAACCGAGGCGTTGTCATGCAACGTACCTAAAGCTGCGCCGCCGTAACCATGTTCAGCCGCACATTTTGCCCTTAGATTCGGTTGTCTGAACGCCGACGAGTGAGTCGGAAGCGTTTAACGTAAATTAACAATTCCAATGTTGGATGATTTCACATGTCCGTATGAGAATTGCAATCCGTTTGTAATTATAACGTAAAACGTAATCGAAAGTTCCGCAACCATTCTTTCTTCAGGGGAAGAAAAAATTATACCCGAGTTGCTACCGCGATACCATCCCGAATCGGAATGATCGTCGTGAAAAATCGTTTATCCGCCATGAGTAAACGGGTAAATCGTATGATTTCACGAGTCCGCTCATCCTGAGGTTTGGTGTAGACACGACCGGACCAGAGTACGTTATCGGTGATAAACAATCCACCCGGACGAAGCAGCCGCGCCGCCGGTTCGATAGTTTTCGGATAATCTTCTTTGTTAATATCATTCAAAATGATATCGAATGTACCGGTTTGTACTCGCGCAACTGCAAGCGCATCTGCAACATGAAAATCGATTTTGCAGTTCAGTTTCGCTTTTTTAAAACATGCCATCGCCCGATTTCTGTTCACTTCATCGGTATCCGTAAGCACAAACTTTCCCTGTTTTCCGGTCGCCATGGCAAACCAGATAGCCGAGTAGCCATATCCTGACCCAAGTTCCAAAATCCGTTTTGCCTTGATGGAAAGCGCCAACTGGTGAAGCAGCCGACCAGCCAGCGGCCCAATGATCGGGAAATTATTCTTTTTAGCGTACCGCTCCATCTCCGCCAGAACAGGCATCCGTTTAGGAATACCGTTTGTCAGGTACTCGTGGATTTTTGCGTAATCCATCCGGATCAGGTGCGTTTGTAGGCAGCTTGTGGATGATCGGCTACGGAAGAACCGGTATGGTGGATGGGTGCTTCCGCCGCTTTTTGCGAGGCCAATCGCCGACGGCGTTCCCGCATTGACAATCCGCCTGATACAAAGAGTAAAAATGTGCCAAACCAGAATAAATTGATAAGCGGCTTTTTGGATAATTCCATCGTCAAGGTAGCAACCTGCAAATCAGCAGAAGGTAAAAACGCGCCATGCACCCGAAGGACAACTCCACCCTCTTCCGGGCGAATCCCTTCGATCATGACTTGACCGTTTTGAGCGTCGAAATTAGCGGCTTCCGGAACAACCGTATCACCACGAATAACGAGAATCGGGCGGATATCCTCTTTCTTATCTCCGTACGCAACGGTAACCAATGCGGCTGCCTGAGTGGGCATCGAATCATTATGCCCGTCGACTTCGAAGCCGTTAAACGTAAACGTATATTTGTCGATGGTTTTCGATTCCCCTTTTAACAAAGGAAGAAATCCCGGCCCTTCCGAATCCGGCTGATCAATGGCTACCGGTGCGAGGTACAAATCATGGTCGAGATATTTTTCGACATGCGGTTTGCGCATGACACCCTGTCCGTTTTTCGGAAACTCGTGAGGCAGGTCGGCTTCGAACATATGATCACCTTCCTGCACCTGGACATGGCAGTCGAATCCTTTTTCGGTATCAGTAGCGTGGGTAAACGTAAGCGTGTATCCCATCGCGTCAATCGGTTTCCCCTGCGGCAAATTCAGTGTCTCTTTGGTTTCAAAGCCGGCTGAAACCGCCGCACCCACCACGGCAATCGCTAAACCGACATGCGCCAGATAGGCCGGCTTGAAGTTGCCATCCCGCCATGACCCATAAAACACATACCCGTTCGTGATTACGGCAGAAACCGCAGCACCGAACAACAAAAGATAGATCGGCTCATAGGTAACTCCTGCTAATAACAGAATAGCTATTGTTACTAACGCGGCAATGCCGCCGATTAGTAAGAGCCGTTTTTTGCTCACTCCCTCATTCCAGCGGAATGCCGGAAACAAAGTCAGCAAAATAAGCAGCGCCACGGCTACCGGCGTCATGGTAGCAAAGTAGTATTCCAGTCCAACCGCCGAAGGATTATCACCGAACCGTGTGAGCAGCGGAGCGGACGTGCCAAGCAGTGTCAGCACACCGCCGATGAACAAAATAATAACGCCGAGAGAAACAATATAGGAACGTGAGCTGACAGTCGCATAGGACGGTTTGGAGTCAATGTCCCGCCAGCGCCAGAAAATCAGAAAAACTCCACCGAGCACAAAGAACAGCAGTGAGCCGATTAAGAAATTGTTGATCCCAAGCTCAACGAATGAATGTACCGAAAAGTCGGCCAACACTCCGGAACGGGTTAAGAATGTTCCATACAGCACCGACCAGAAGGTCAAACAGACCATGAAGAGCGAAAAGCGCATGAGTCCGTTTCGCTGCCGTTTGATAAAGAGTGCATGCACCTGAGTGGTTAAAAATATCCAGGGGATAAATGAGGAATTTTCAACCGGGTCCCATGCCCAGAATCCACCCCAGCCGAGGGTTACATACGCCCAATAACCACCCATCGTTAATGACACTCCCAAAGCACACCAGGCAAACAATGTCCAGCGTCGTGCCGATTCTGCCCAACTGTTAAATCGCTTTTCGACTAAAGCCGTAATGGCAAAGCAGAACGGAAACACCGCTCCGGCGAACCCGACGAACATGATGGGTGGGTGAATCGTCATCCAGAAGTTTTGCAGTAGTGGATTAAGCCCGGCGCCTTCGGTTTGTGCCACCGGTAAAAGCTCAAATGGGTTTCGTTTCAGCAGGATTAACAGAAGAGAAAGTACAAAGAGGTTGAGAATCGTCATATTGCCGCGTTCAAACGAACCGGCAGTGCGCATCATCACCGTTCCGATTATGGTCGTAAACACGAGCCATAGCAGAAATGTCCCTTCCTGCCCGCCCCACAAGGATGCTATCAAATAATACAGTGGGAGATCAGTCGATGAATATGCCTGTACATACGCGACGCTGAAATCATGCGTTAAAAACAGATAGAGCAGGGTGCCAAGCGCACCGACAAGACAAACTGTGGAAACAAGAAAAAAGCCGCGGGCAACCGAAACAGTTTTATTCGAACCGCGCCAAGCCAGAAAATAAAGAACTAACGAGAAAATAGTGCAGCCGAAAGCGGCAAAGATAAGAAACTCACCGAACGTCGCCATGGTATCTCACACGAAACAAGTTATTCTCATATCAACACGCTTCGTTTAACACTCCGCGTTAATTTTTCGCTACGCGCGCTATCCGGGTCCGCTTCTCCGGCAAAACCAGTTCGGCCGTGCCACCCGATATTTCCATTAATCTTTGAAGCACCGCTTCGACTAAATAATCCGGTGTCGAGGCTCCTGCTGTCACACCGACTGTTTCGATATTGTGTTCCGGGTCGAACCATTCCATCTGGATATCGTCGACGGAATCGATCAAATAGCCGTGACCGCAAATATCATGCGAAATTTGCGCCAGCCGTTTGGAATTGGCCGAGGTTTTCGAACCGACGACAATCATCATGTTCACCTGCGGGGCTAAATCGACCACTGCACCCTGACGCTGGGTGGTGGCGTTACAGATCGTATTATGAAATTCGATGTGCGGGAATTTTTCTTTGGCGAACCCTTCCATCTCTTCGTATTCGCCGCGATGCGATGTGGTCTGTACGGTAAGCGCCAGTTTCCGCTCTTTCCAATCCGGCAGGGCGAAGAGTTCTTCCCGATTACCAACTACCGTTATATGATCCGGGGCATGGCCGACCACACCGATTGTTTCGTCATGGTTGCGGTCACCGAAATGGATTATGTAATATCCCTGACCGACAAGTTCTTCGACTTTATCATAAATAACAGTCACCAAAGGACAGGTAGCATCAATAACTTTGAGCCCTTTGGCATTCGCTTCTTCGAATACATGAGGAGCAACACCATGCGCGGAAATAATCAACGTGCCACCCTGGACATCATCAAGCGATAATGCCTGACCTACGCCCTGCTGGCGGAATCGTTCGACAACTGATTCATTATGTACGATTTCATTGAGAATAGTCACTGTACCGTCGATCGTTTTGGAAGCTTCATCCGCGATATTGATAGCGCGTTTGACCCCCATGCAGAACCCATGATGCTTGGCGACGATAATTTTCTTCAGCATGCCTTCTCCAGCAATTTACTCGACTGGTTGAATGCTTTGTAGGAACTGCGCACAAGCGGTCCGGATTCAACGTGACCGAATCCGATCTCCCGGCCGATACGTCCTATTTCTTCGAATTCTTCCGGTTTATAGAACCGCTCCACCGGTAAATGGTTCAGTGACGGGCGCAGGTACTGGCCAATGGTCACGATATCCGTGCCGGTAGCATGGATTTGATACATAAGTTCAACGATTTCATCAATAGTTTCTCCGAGACCGACCATAAAACCGGTCTTGAGAATCGGCCGCGGGTTGTAATTGGCGGCAAAACGAAGCACTTCAAGTGAGCGATCTAATTTCATTCCGGGTCTCACCCGCTTATACAAACGGGAAACGGTTTCGACGTTGTGTGCTAAAACATCGACACCGGCATCAATGATCGCCTGCACCGCTTTCATGTCTCCTTTCAAATCCGGAATCAAAAACTCGACTTTGACATTCGGGTCCTGCTTGCGGAGTTCGACAAGAGTTTGAACAAATATCGATGCACCTCCATCCGGAAGGTCATCACGGGTGACGGAGGTAATCACGACCTGATTCAATTCCAGCTTGGCGACAACGGTGGCCAAACGCTGCGGTTCATCGGTATCAAGTCCGAGCGGTTTGGCTTTAATAACATCGCAGAAATTACAGCCGCGGGTGCAGCGGTTACCCAATATCATGAAGGTGGCAGTACCCTCTTCGTAACATTCCCGAATATTCGGGCAGGCAGCTTCCTGACAGACTGAGTGCAAGCCATGCTCTTTTAAAATTGATTTAACCCGGTCATACCCCGGACCGCTCTTCGGGGTAATTTTGATCCAGTTCGGCAGCTTGACGTGCGGTACCGTTGCCCGCTCCATCGGATGCGGGGCACGAGGCTGTTCACTGTGGGCGGAAATCTCGCCAATCGATTGTGTGAAAAGGACTTTGTTCATACTTATATAGTACGTTGCCGACCTTAGACCGCCAAGCAGTTTTTTAAGAAAAAGCGCAAGAGAGTGGTGTCATCATCTAATTCCGTGTGGAAAGAACTTACCATCAGTTTGTCTTTGGTCACAAGCACTGGCACATCATCGAGTTGCGCCAAAACAGTTAGTCCCGAACCAAGCCTAACGATTTTTGGCGCCCGAATAAATGTAGCATTTAGGATAACCGGCGTCCCGTTTAATGAAGCGGCCAATGACCGTTCAAATGAGAAAAACTGACGACCGTAACCGTTCCGTAAAACATCAATATCTAAAAGCTCAAGCGGTTTCACGCCGGACTGGTTGTCGGTAATTCCTTTAGCGAGCATGATCATTCCCGCGCATGTCCCCCAGACCGGCTTTTTTGAACTGAATCGTTTGAGCGGTTCTCGCAGGGCAAAGCGATCCAAAAGCAGACTCATAGTCGTCGATTCCCCACCCGGAATAATGAGACCGTCTATCCTGTCTAAATGACGCGGCAGTTTGACCTCCACACCGGTCACACCTTCAAGCTGCAGCTGATAGAGGTGCCGCTCGAAATCCCCTTGCAGGGCAAGGACGCCGATGGTAAGAGATGAAAACGATGACATGGTTTCTTTATACGCTCCAAATTTGAAAGGGGCGAATATGCCGGTCTAACCGATTTTGGTCAAGCGACTGCAACAATATCCACGCCAATCCGGTCATACTAATATAGGTGATAAGCCGGTGCGGGAAAAATCGCGCGAAACTTTGTGCGCATTACCCCGTACAGAAAAAAGCAGTCACAAATAAGAACTATCGCCCATTGTAGATGATACGGAGAGCGTACTTATGCTAAAAAAAATTGTATTGATCGTCCTGTTAGTAGGCGTCATCGGATCGGTGCTCTTTTTCGCCTTCGACGGTTCCGCCAAAAAAGATGAAGAGTTTAAAACCGTCGCAGTCATTAAAGGGACTATTGTCGAAAAGGCGCTGGCGGTTGGCCGTATAGAGCCGAAACGTGAAATTTCCGTAAAATCAAAAAATGGCGGCATCGTTCGCAAAATTTATGCGGAAATCGGTGACTATGTAAAAGTCGGCGATCCATTGTTGGACGTTGCGCCGGACCCGACACCGATTGAATTCGCCGAAGCAAAACGGCAGGTGGAAATGCAGGAAGTCACCTTTGCCAATGCGAAACGTGAATATGACCGTGCTAAATCTCTCCATGACAAACAGCTTATCTCCGCGCAGGAATATGACAACGCAAAAGCATCCTACGATGAAGAAGAGTTGCGTACCAAGTTGGCGAAAGAACGTCTCTCCCTCATCGAATCAGGTCGCACCTTGATTGCAGACAGAAGCGTTGATAATATCATCAAATCCCCGATTTCCGGTATGGTACTCTCCCGCTTAGTTGAGGAAGGAGATCCTGTCGTACCGCTTACCACCTATCAGGAAGGTACCGAGCTTATGTCCCTTGCTGAAATGGATGATCTGATTTTCAAAGGGAATGTGGATGAAATCGACGTGGGTAAACTAAAGGTCGGCATGAAGACGGAAATCGAAATCGGCGCGCTCACCAGCACGACCGTTACCGGTACGCTGACCAAGATTTCACCGAAAGCGCACAAAGAAGAAGGCTCCACTCTGTTTGAAGTCGAAATCGAAATCGATTCGGTCGGTCAGGCGGTTCTTCGCGCCGGATATAGCGCCAATGCGCAAGTCATTATCAAAAAAGCGGCGGACATTTTGTTAGCGCCTGAACGGCTGGTCAAGATTACCGATTCTGTTTCAACCGCCGAAGTGCAGGATTCCGTTACCAAATTAGTCAGCACCCGCACGGTGAAAACCGGAATGTCGGATGGTATCAATATCGAAGTGACCGAAGGTCTCAAAGAAGGGGAACTTCTGGTTGAACGTCCACCGCGCGAAATCACAGCTGAGTAAGCGAGCAGGACAAAGAAATGCTCTGGACATCACTGAAGCAGTTTCTCAACGACATGCGCAGGCAAAAACTGCGCACGGCGCTGACGATATTCGGAATCTTCTGGGGAACCTGTTCGATCGCGCTTTTGTACGCTTTCGGTACCGGTTTGCGCGAACAGCAGATCAAGCAACAGAAGGGACTCGGAGAAAACATTGCCATCTGCTGGCCGGGAATCACCTCGAAGGAATTCCAGGGCCTTCCCAAAGGACGGCATATCAATTTCACGGAAGATGATGTCAAGCTCATCAAGCAGCGCGCCACAAACATCAACTCGATATCCCCTGAATACGCGAAATGGAATACGACCCTTCGGGTAGGTAAGAACACTACCAACCGTCAGGTCAAAGGTGTCTGGCCGGAATTTGCCGATATGCGCAACGTTATTCCGGATTCCGCCGGTTCACGCTTTATCAATGACATGGATATGCAGGAGAAACGCCGCGTTATTTTCCTCGGTAACCTACTTGCAACTGATCTATACGGCACTACCAATGCCGTCGGCAAACAGGTGCTTGTAAACGGGCTCCCCTTTACCGTTATCGGTGTTATGCAGAACAAAGAACAAAACAGTTCATACGGCGGTCGTGACACGCGCATTGCGTATATCCCGGCTACCACTTTTACCAGTATGTTTTCGTCGCGCTTTATGAACAATTTCGTGCTGCAGGCGAAACCGACCGTACTGATGAAAGACGCACTCAACGATGTCTACGAAGTTCTCGGCGCCCGTTACCGCTTTGATCCGACCGATAAGGAAGCGGTATCAATTTGGGATGTGTCACAGGGTGTGACCTTTGTTAAGAATTTCTTCTTCGCCTTTCAGATGTTCTTAGTCGGAATCGGTGTTGCCACCCTTATCACCGGCGGCATCGGCGTTTCCAATATCATGCACGTGGTGCTTGAAGAGCGCACCAAAGAAATCGGTATCAAAATGGCATTGGGTGCGCGCAAGAGTTATATCCTCGGTCAGTTTATCTTCGAAACATTGTTCATCACCGGTTTTGGCGGGATGCTCGGGTTCCTTTTTGCCTGGGGCGTTGTCGCTATATTCCCGATGCTGAAACTGGAAGAATTTATAGGCACTCCGCGTGTCGATATCACGACTGGATTTTTGATCACGATGCTGCTTGGTCTCATCGGTCTGGTTGCCGGATTTTTTCCGGCACGCCGTGCCGCAAATTTACAACCGGTACAAGCCTTGAAGCTGTTTTAGGGAATTATGAACTTCGGCATACTATACAACGTGTTCATTCGCGACTTCCGCAAACAGCAAACGCGTATTACCCTGACACTGGTCGCCCTTACCTGGGGTACTATTTCTATCATGCTTCTTTTGGGCTTCGGCGAAGGATTGCGTCAGCAACTTGGCGTCAATAACAAAGGACTCGGTGATGGTATCGCTGTCGTCTGGGGTGGACAAACCCAAAAGCCGTACAAAGGAATGGGAAAAGGAAGGCGCATTAATCTCTTCCCTGGCGATGATCTCTATATCAAAGAACGCATTCCTGAAATCAAAACCATCGGCGGCGAATACATGCGCTGGGGAGTTAAGATTCAGCATGATGAAACAGTCATTACTGAAATGGTTAATGGTGTGACGCCGGCCTGGGAAGATATGCGTAACCATATTCCTATGCGCGGTGGACGCTTTTTGAACGAAACCGACATGCAGCAAAAACGCCGTGTCGTCTTTCTCGGTAACCACGCTGCCAAGCGCTTGTTTTCCGGTGATACGACTTCTTCTGAAGATGAAAGTTTCAGCAACTGGACGCCGACCGAGAAAACCAATCCGATCGGCAAACAGATTTATATCAATAATATTCCGTTCACCGTTGTCGGTATCATGATTCCGAAACTGCAAATGAACAGCTACGCCTCGCAAGATGAATACCATATCGTTATCCCGGCAACCACGTATCAGGCTATTTATAGTGACCCTTATCTCGATAACCTTGTGTACCAGCCACATGATGTCAATGACATGAAAAAAATCGAAAAAAAACTGTACGAGGTCATGGGTGCAAAAAATAAATTCGATCCGACCGATGAACCTGCAATACAAGTCTGGGATATTGCCGAAAGCTCAAAAGAGTTCGACAATGTCATGCTTGGTATCAAGATATTTTTAGGTATCATCGGCGGTTTAACGCTGATTATCGCCGGCGTCGGGGTAGCGAACATCATGTATGTGTCGATCAAAGAACGCACCCGGGAGATCGGTATTAAGATGGCCGTCGGTGCGCGGAAGTCATACATTCTCTGGCAGTTTTTGCTGGAAGCATTACTGATTACCTTCTTCGGCGGCGGGATGGGTATTACCATCAGCTATATTTTGACCGAAGCATTTAAGCGCATCCCGGTGAAATCGGCGGTGATCGATTTCATGGGTAAACCGACCATAAACTTGGAAATCGGAATTGTCGTTATAGTTATTCTCGGTATTATGGGATTGATATCCGGCCTCTTCCCCGCCATGCGAGCGGCTTCGGTATCGCCGGTCGAATCACTTCGTTACGAGTAAGCAAAAAGGAACGATAGCATGCAGTCGCTAATTTTATTGAACAATGTCCGCAAAGCGTACAAAACCGGATCGGTTACGTTTGAAGCGCTCCGTGGTGTCGATGTCGATATCAAACGGGGTGAGTTTGTCGGTATTGTCGGACCTTCCGGTTCCGGTAAATCGACGCTGATGAATCTTATCGGTTGTTTGGATGTGCCAACCTCCGGCGAATACCTGCTTGAAGGACGCGCTGTCAATTCGCTTACGTCCAATCAACTGGCCGATGTACGTAACAAGAAAATCGGATTTGTCTTTCAGGCATTCAATCTGCTCCCGTATGCTACCGCCTTTGAAAACGTGGAAGTACCGCTTCTGTTTGCCAAAGCGCAAAGCAAAGACCGGAAAAAGCGAGTAACCGAACTGCTTGAACGGGTTGGCTTAGGTACGAAACTGAATAATCGTCCGACCGAAATGTCCGGTGGTGAAATGCAGCGCGTTGCTATCGCCCGCGCGCTGGCGAATGATCCGGATGTTATTTTAGCCGATGAACCGACCGGAAACCTTGATACCAAATCAGGAACGGAAATCGTAAAGATGTTTCATGAACTGCGCGTTTCCGGAAAAACGATCATATTTATTACCCATGATATGAACATTGCCAGTCAGGCCGAGCGGGTTATTCGTATCAAAGATGGGCTCATTGATACCAACGGGAACGGGAATCACTAATTCGTTTATTATCTGACAGCGAAAAAATAAAAACCGCCTTTGTGCTTTCGCGCATTGGCGGTTACTTTTTTTCTGTACTATTTGATCACGGGCAGGCAGGGGGCTGGTTTCCACCGTTGAATAAGAACTGCACTAAGTACGTGAGATCGGCTACGGTAATGCCGGCGAGGCCGTTCACATTCGCTTCATCGGTACAGACCGGAGCAGGTCCGCTATTAAAGAGAAACTGCACCAGAAACGTAAGGTCGGCAACGGTTATTCCACCAACGTTGTTGACATTCCCTCGTGTTGGCGGTACACAGCACCCAACGGGAGGAGCAGAAACACGAAGCGTGTCGAACATCGAGAGAGAATGCACCTGACAGAGATACGGATAATCTCCCACCGGATCTCCCGGCAGAATAATCAAATCAAAGGTGGTACCGCCTCCGCTCATTGTTCCTGAATTCCACGACTTTGGTGAACTCGGTTCCGAACTTGTCGTATGTACTCCGCTGACTATCGTCCAGCGGACGGTATCGCCAAGTAATACGGCAACATTTTGGGGTGAGAAGGTGAAATTTGAAATGTCAATGTGGTGAATGGTAGCGTTTGTAGTTCCGGCAAAAAGCCCAAAGACAAACAACCCTGCGAACAAATGGAAACGTAATTGGCGAGACATACCGTCCCTTTCTCCCTGAGGTGCTTATAGAAAATTACATTTTTTCTCTAAATTGGTTTTGCTTTCTTCGTATGTAACACTGTGCAAGCTTGGACAAAAACTGACTGCCGTTCAGTCTTATGCTTCGATGAAAACAGACAATATCAATAACAGGATGGGTGCGTCGATAGTTCCGAAATGAAAAGAGAATCGATAAAAAAACCGCTTCAGCATGAACTGCAGAAGCGGTTTTATTATTCACCAAATGACTACTGGTCGTTGCTCAACATAACGCCGGTAACGGACCGCCGTTAAAGAGGTACTGCACCAGATACGTTAGATCAGCAACGGTAATACCGCCGAGACCATTCACGTTTGCTTCATCTAAACAGGGTGGCACAGGACCACCGTTAAAGAGATACTGCACAAGATATGTCAGGTCAGCGACAGTAATACCACCCATTCCATTGACATTTCCGCGTATCGGCGGCACACAGCAGCTGGGGCATGGATTCGGAATCGTCGGGCAAGCATCGCAGGCATCACCTACTAAGTCACCATCCGTATCCGTTTGGAGCGGATTAGCAGTTGCAACGCAATTGTCACATGCGTCGCCTACGCCGTCACCGTCACCGTCTGTTTGCGCCGGGTTCGAGACAAGTAAACAGTTGTCACATCCATCTCCGACCCCATCACCGTCAGTATCAAGCTGGGCCGGATTGAAGAATACCGGACAATTGTCACAGGCATCTCCAACACCATCCCCATCTCCATCGGTTTGTGATGTATTGGCAACTACCGGGCAGTTATCACAGGCATCACCGACACCGTCACCGTCTGCATCAGCTTGTCCCGGGTTCGGCGTTGTTATGCAGTTATCAAGAAAATCCGCAACCCCGTCAGCATCGGTATCTGTCGCACAGGCCGTTTCAAAGTAAATACCCTGATCAACACCGTTGCGGCCGTCGTTCCAAATCGATGCCATTCTGTTTAACGCATTAAAATCGGAACCAAGATAATCCCCGACATAGGTGCGGACCGGACCGGGTCTAAGAATAGTTGAGACTGGAGCAGTCGGGCCGGCATCTGAAACGAGGCAATCGATCCATGTCAGACCGCAATCTGTCGATGTCGATGCCCACGTTTCGATTCTGACATTACCCGGATCATTGCGGCGATCGTAGTACGTTACACGAACAAGACCGGTTGCCGGATCAACGGTAATTGAAGGGCGCCATTGATCGATACCGTTACCGAGCGGGTCCTGATTAATGCGTATCGGTGCGCTCCAGGTTCCACCCACGCCGCCTCCGGCAGAAGAACTGACAAAGATATCAGCATCACCGTTGGTCATGTCAGCCCAGGCAACGTATATCCTGCCGGTGCAGGGACCTCCGGTATTATCAATCGCTAAAGAAACGGTACTGGCTGCTTCAATACCACCAGCAAGAACCGGCGGAAGCGGAACAAGCGGTGAAACTACAACCGGACCGCCGAGCGCACCCCATGCCGCGCCTGGTGCCGGCGTTGCGGCCACCATAACCGCAGGAGGAGCGATATTCAGCCAAGCACCATACATCCCGCCCGGTGGAACTGGGGGAATGCCGGGAGGACCGACGATATCAATCGCCGGTTTATGGAATCCAAGCGACGGGAAAACCGGAGCAGGTCCAAATACTAAAATCGGCGGAGCGAATGCAGGATAAGGAAACGGCAGAGCACCTGCTGTGCTTGAGAACGAATGATAAACGGAATAAGTGTCAGCGCCGTCGTTGAAGAAGTCACCGTCACCGTTTGGATCTCCATCGCCACCTTCAGCAAAATAAATCATGAGGACATTGGCTGTACCTAAACTCGGACTAAATGCAAACTCATCGCTGCGAATGCTGGGAAAATCCCAGAAAAAGCCGGGAGCGTTTGCCGCAACGAGCGTCGGTGCGCCAAACGCTCCTCCACCACCCGCAGATACTGCCGCAACAATCCCGTTCGGTGCAGCAGGAAGCCTCCATGGGCCGGTGAATTCGGTGTAGGCTGTTATGTAGGTTCCAGCAGGAGCCATGTTCGATGAGATTGTCGGATTCCATTGATCCGTCCTGCCACCAAACGGCGGCGGAAAGGGAGGAGCTATCCATGACAAAGGTGCTCCCGCGGCCGGCGAGAAGGCATTTCCGATTACGGATGGAAAAGGAACCGGACCCGGTGCGGTAAAGTCAGTCCATACCGAGTAGACTTCACCCGGTGTGACTTCGCTAAATGCAGTAGCGCCGTTAACCTGTTCGGTTCCCGGGCCACCGGTAAAACTGACGAACGAATTCGCAAGCGGGCTGGCAGCAAGCGATGCAGATGTCGAATAAATAAAGTCACCGGTATTTGCACCGTTATTGTTTGCCGCATTACCGGCAGCATAAAATGTCACGGTGCCGGCAGGTATGGCGGGAGCAACCCAAATAAGACTCCATCCCGGTGCCGCATCCGGCACACCCGGGTCAGTCCCGGCGGATCGATGATGTATATACTCTCGGCCTGAACCTGCCACCGCTTTTTGCGTACGGACAGTATCAACTACAAGCAGTGTGCCTGCCGGGTTATTCGAAGCATCAAGCGCTGTAATTTGAAATCCCCAACGCATCTGACCCACTCGGCCAACAGCCACACTGACCGGGATGGTATCCCCCGGCCCATAAGCCGCGCTTCCAAGGGTTATCGTGACCGCACCGGGTGGCGTGTTCAGCGGATTGGTTGTGTGGCACCCCGTGCAATTTCCCTCTCCGGGTGCGTTAGTTCTGCCGGTTGGCGGTCCGCTTGAAAATGCCCAAACGAGCGATGCCGTTATAGCGATTAAAAGTGCAGCAAGAGTCAAGACTTTGCTTTTCATACTCCATTCCTCCTTCAGCTACTGCGCATCTGTACGTATTTACACATGACTCGTATCAGCTAAGATAAAAGAGACACCTTTCGCGTGGCGTGGCGTGAGGTAAGACCACCATGAAATTTTTAAATCGATTGAAATTGTCTAACTACTACGCTGCTGGCAATATATCCGGCGATAAAACTATGTCAACTGGAAAGGGGTATTCAAGGACACGACTTCACTTCATAAATACTGGCCATGAGTCAGAAACTAAGACCACGTGCAGTTGGTAGCGAGTCGAAACGAAGAGAAGTAAGTAAACTATTCACTGTCAGTAAACGGCCGCAAATCAAGCAGGTGGCGCTTTTGATAAACATCCTTGAATTCAGCGGCAGTCGGAAGCGCATCTTTGGGCTTGGTAATTTTCGGCCATTTTTTTGCTAATTCTTCATTGAGCTCGATATACTCCAGCCAGTCATCAGGCAGGTCTTCGGATTCGTAAATGGCGTGGACGGGACACTCATGCACACACAGCGCGCAATCGATACATGTTTCCGGATCGATAACGACAAAGTTGACCCCTTCATGAAAACAATCAACCGGACAGACCGACACGCAGTTGGTATGTTTGCATTTAACGCATGATTCGCCGACGATATGAGGCATTGCTGTTTCTCCGCAATTAACATACAAAGGAACCAGGCACTTGCGCAAGCAGAGTGGAAAATCATGCTCCCATGCATTGCCAATCCGGAAAACATCATGTACTTTTCCATATAATATCAAAAAACAATCGGAGGAATCTATGTGCGCGACATTCAATATCAACCAGGGGAATGAACTAACCCAGGCGGAATCGCAATTTCAAGCAGCGCGGAAACATCTTTTGGAAGTTCGTCGCGCCCAACCGCAACTCAAGATCGAAGAATACACACTCCAAGCAACCGATGGCTCGCCGGTTTCGTTCAAAGGATTATTCGACGATCGCGACGAATTGCTCGTGATTCATAACATGGGAAAAGGGTGTGTATATTGTACGCTTTGGGCGGATGGATTCAACGGCTTCACCGAACATCTTAATAATCGTGTTCCGTTCGTGTTGGTAACGCCGGACAAACCGGAAGTGGCTAAAGCATTCTCCGAAAGTCGGGGCTGGAAATTCCGCGTACTGTCCGCACATGGAACATCATTTATCAAGGACATGGGATTTACCTCAGCAGACGGCTCCGCCGGACCGGGTGTGTCCACATTCAAACGGACGGAGAATGGCCAGATATTCTGCACAGCGCGGGATGAGTTTGGCCCCGGCGACCTGTACTGCTCTATTTGGCATTTGCTCGACCTTTTGCCCAAACAGGTCAACGATTGGGAGCCGCAGTACACTTATTCAAAATAAACCGGACAATGCGATGTCTATGCCATTCCGTAAGGCATTGTATCGCTTTGTAATAGCAATTCGCAGCTAAAGTTGTCCACACTGGACGGCTTGACCGATAGGCGAAATGCGGGTATGTTACGTATGATTAATCGTGACAAATTCACTGCGCATCTACATCCCCCTTACTCTGCTTGTAATTGCAAGTTGGGGCAAATTATCGGCTGCCGGTTTCGATGATACCCGGCCGGGTATACTCTTTGGTGCGAATGTCGGGTTCTCCCCTGTCGCTGTTCAGCACTCGTCTACGAAAAATGAGTATGTGTCCGGTACCTGTTTTTCAGGCTTTGCCGGTTGGGGGGTAAAAGAGAATTTTAGTGTCACCCTTCACGGACACGCCCTTTTCTATGATGCCTCCACCAGTTCCCTTTCAGCGCAGGGGTTTCTCGGCTTGTCCGGTCATTATCTGTTAAAACCAAAAGAACTCTCCCCATTCATCGTGCTTGGTGCAGGAATGTATATGTACCACAAAGCGAGAACGCTCAACACCAATGTCGGCCCCGGATTCTTGTTAAGCGTTGGTCAGGAAATGAACCGTCATGTTCGCATTTCTGTTTCTGCGGCCGGAGGGAAAACAGATGATATCACGCATCTGCAGATAAGCGGCAATGTCGGTTTTATCTTCTTTTGATACGGTTGAGTTCAACTTCATTTTTCAAATTCGATATCGTACATTATTTCTATGATTGAACGTGTGAATGCCGTTCTGCATCGCGGAAAGCCGCTGACGCTTATCGGTCCGGTACTGAAAGCCGGTGATAAAGCGCCGGAGTTTCGCATGCATGACAAAACGTTCGATGATGTTCATCTTGCCGATTCGGCCGGGCATGTTCGCTTTTATTCGGTCGTACCCGCCTTGGATACCAGCGTCTGCTCGATTCAAACCAGGAAATTCAACGAAAAGCTGGCCATTTTGGAAAACAAGGCGATGCTGTTTACTGTCTCAGCTGAACTTCCCTACAACCAAAAGCGGTATTGCACAGACAACAATATTACCACCATGCAGGCGCTTTCGGATCACTACGATATGTCATTCGGCAGCGCCTACGGCCTGCATATAAAAGAACGAAGATATCATGCCCGCGCAGTTATTGTAGTCGACAAACAGGACCGGATATCCTATATCGAAGTAGTGCCGGATATCGTTATGGAACCGGATTACGACAAAGCGATCGCGGCATTAGAAAAGGCAATAGGATAATGATATGATGACCCATCCCTGGCATGACGTTGAACCGGGTGAAAATATTGAAGAGTGTTTTTACGCCGTTATCGAAATTTTCAAAGGTTCGAAAAACAAATACGAGCTTGATAAAAAAACGGGGCTCTTAATGGCCGACCGGGTGCTGCACAGTTCGGTACATTATCCGGCCAATTACGGCTTCGTTCCGCAAAGCTACTGCGACGACAAAGACCCGCTCGATGTGCTGGTTTTGTGTCAGGAACGGATCGTGCCGATGTGTATTGTCCGTTGCCGCGCAATCGGTATGATTACCATGAAGGATGAAAAAGGGCAGGATGATAAGATTATCGCCGTTCATGCCGACGATCCCGCTTACAACACCTACTATGACATTTCTGCCCTTCCTAAGCATGTCGTAACCGAGTTGCGCCGCTTCTTTGAAGATTACAAAACGCTTGAGCATAAAGAAGTAGTGGTCGATGAACTGCGCGGTCATTACGATGCCATTAAGACAATCAAAGAAGCATTGGCGTTGTATCAGCACATGAAATTCGATCTCAAACGGAAACCGGCAAAGTGACAATGGCCGAAGTAAAACTTCCCAACACCGACCGTTCCTTAATCGGCGCTAATATTTTTCTTAGGCCTATTACTGGTGATGATTTGCTTTCTATTTATGTTTGGGCACAGCAGGTCAATGCACATGAATTGAATCCGTTCCCGCAGCCGTATAGTTCATCATCTGATTTTGTCGAGACGAACAAAAAACCGAAACTGGCCAATGAAGCGATGCTTGCCATTATCCGCCGCAAAGATAATATGCTGGTCGGGCAAATTTCCTTTACCCATTACAACCCACTGAATCGTTCGGCAGAGCTATCGATTTTAATCGACCCTGATGTTCACCGGAAAAAATTCGCGACCGAAGCGATGTCGGTTTTGCTGCGTCATCTGTTCAAGCAGCGCGGCTTAAACAAAGTTTATCTGCTGGTGAATGAAAGCAACCGGGGGATGAATGAATTTTTATCTCATTTCGGTTTTAAGCGAAACGCAACCCTTAAAGACCATTACTTTCTGAACGGAGAATTTCAGGAAGGATTCGTGTACGAACTCGCCGCCTTTCAGCTTGACCGCTGAACGCTCAACGACTGCTCATCCCTTCAAGTAACAACGTCAGGGTTTGTTCTTCCATCGCTCGGTGAGAAATCATCGTCGGCTGCTGTTTTGTGAGAGTCAGTTCTTTTGCTAACACAACAACCGAGTTGGCCAAAAGCGGTAAATGGAGATCGGTGCGCACTTCCCGTCGTACTTGGCCATCGTGAAGAACGTCGGCAACATACCCCTGCAAAATCATCTCTACTTTGATTCCTTCCACCTGCACGCGGGAATGAACCAAGGCGGAAGTCACAAACCAGAAAAACCGCCATTCATCCGGATGTGTCCGCGCCAGCTCAATAAGTGCACGCAAGGCATAGCGCAGTCGGTCTTTGGTCCTTCCCCCGTTATCATGCGTTGTCACCGCTTTCACTAACTGGCTGAATTCATGCTCGAATACCAAAATAGTCAGTTCAAGCAGATGTGTTTTGGTAGGAAAGTATTGAAAGAATGACCCTTTGGATAATCCGGCTTCACGACAAAATCGATCGACCGCCAAACCGTCATAGCCGTACTCGCCAAACAATTTTAAAGCCGTGCGGTAAATTCGCTCTTTTTTATCGACATTCAGCCGGCGGAAGGTGTCGGAAATGACCTTTCGCTTAACCAGCGAAAGAATAAGGTTTTCATCAAGCGCCATAGCAGGTTATACGAATGTAATGACCAAACGGTCATTTGTGCAATACTAATAGTCTAAATTTTTCATCTTTTTCTGAATCCGGTTGACCGGAATACCGTTTATTAGGTATATATCGCGCCGGTCGGAGGGCCTCACTCCGGCAACAATTAGGAAAGGAATCATATCATGGGAAAAGTTAGAGTCGCTATCATCGGTGTCGGCAATTGCGCCTCATCACTGGTGCAGGGCGTCGAGTTTTACAAGAACGCCAAAGATACCGATCAGGTACCGGGATTGATGCACGTCAATCTGGGCGGCTACCATATTCGGGATATCGAATTCTCGGCGGCAATCGATATCGACAAGAACAAGGTCGGTAAAGATATCTCCGAAGCTATTTTCACCAAGCCGAACAACACGTATCAGTTCAGCAAAGTGCCGAAATCCGGCGTTAAGGTTCAACGCGGTATGACCCACGACGGTTTGGGTTACTATCTCTCACAGGTTATCGAAAAAGCTCCCGGCGACACGGTCAATATCGTGAAGCTGTTGAAAGATACCGGCACCGATGTCGTTATCAACTATCTGCCGGTCGGTTCGGAAGAAGCGACCAAGTGGTATGTCGAACAGGTTTTAGAAGCCGGTTGCGGTTTCGTGAACTGTATTCCGGTATTCATTGCCAAGGAAGCCTACTGGCGCAAACGGTTTCAGGAAAAAGGTCTCCCGATTATCGGCGATGATATCAAATCCCAGGTCGGTGCGACAATCGTCCATCGTATTTTGACCCGCTTGTTCCTTGAGCGCGGTGTCCGCTTAGAGCGCACCAGCCAGTTGAACGTGGGTGGTAATACCGACTTTTTGAACATGCTGGAACGTTCCCGTTTAGAGTCCAAGAAGATTTCCAAAACCAATTCCGTTACCAGCCAGTTAAACTATGAACTCGCTCCGGGCGCCGTGCATATCGGTCCGTCCGACTATGTCGAATGGCTTTCCGACCGGAAATGGGCGTATATCCGCATGGAAGGTACGACCTTCGGTAACGTTCCGCTCAATATGGAACTGAAACTGGAAGTTTGGGACAGTCCGAACTCAGCCGGTGTCGTTATTGACGCCGTTCGCTGCTGCAAACTGGCGCTTGATAACAAAATTTCCGGCGCTTTGATGGGTCCCTCAGCGTATTTCAAAAAATCCCCGCCGGTGCAGTACACCGACGTGGAAGCTCAGCGCATGACGGAAGAATTTATTTCTCAGTACGGCTGGAAGCAAAGCGGCAAAACCGGTCAGCCGGTTCGTGCGGCGGCAAAAGGTCGCACGACCGTTCGCCCGGTTGAAGCTGCTTCGACCAAGCGGATCGTGAAGAAGAAGAAATAAGTTTCTGCCTTCCTATTGATTGAATACCTTACCGGCGGTTTACAAACCGCCGGTTTTTATTTGTATAACAGAAGCAGACCATGACAAAACGGAAAGCGGATACGCGCAAAGGATTGCTGATTACCTTCGAGGGGATCGACGGTTCCGGCAAATCAACCCAGGCCAAACTGGCGTTGGAATATCTGCGCAAGAAAACAAAGCGCAAAGTCGTAATGCTTCGTGAACCGGGTTCGACTTCGGTTTCCGAAGCGATTCGCTCGATTCTTTTGGACAAGCGCAACAAAGTCGGTGATTTAACGGAACTGCTGTTGTACGAATCCGCTCGGGCGCAATTAGTCACCCAACAGCTTCGCCCTTTGCTTGAGCAAGGAGCGATTGTAGTGTGTGACCGCTTTTTTGACAGCACGACGGCGTATCAGGGATACGGCCGCGGGTTAGACAGAAAATTGATTCAGTCGCTTAATCTGGCCGCTACCGGAAACATCGTCCCGCATCTGACTCTGGTGTATGATCTTCCCTTATCAGTCGCGTTGACACGCCGCGGCCCAAAAGCAGATCGACTGGAATCGGAGAAAGCCGCGTTCCACAAACGGGTGCGAGAAGGGTTTTTGAAAATCGCCAAACAGGAACCGCGCCGGGTAAAAGTAATCGATTCAACCGGTTCACTCGAAGATAACTTTACGATCACCAAGAAATATCTCGACTCCCTGCTCAAGCGACATGAATAAACAGGATCGCATCCAGTTTTTAGTAAGTGGATTGCTGGTAACGATCATGACCGTTATTTCCGGCGGGATGGCAGTGTATGTCTATTCCGACCCGGCGATACCATCGGCGATACAATTCGCGCAAACGGCAGAGTTGCTCGCCGAAATCTATCCGGACCAATCCCTGCTTGACCGTGCGGCTGAAAATGCACGGAATGCTATCTTCGACGAACTCGACCGCTATTCCTCCTATGTTCCTAAACGAGGGTTTGAGCATTTCAAGGAGGAGCGTGAAGGACAATATGTAGGAATTGGGGTCAGCGTTTCACCGTATCACGGTGGACTATTAGTCGCGGATGTCAAACAGTATGGCCCGGCGGATTCGGCTGGTGTTTTGGCCGGTGATGTTATTCTGGGTACGGATTCAGTTCGTTTTGCGGACTATACCGGCGACCCGACTTTATTCCTCCGTGGCGAAGCAAACACTAAAGTAAACGTCATCGTTTATCGTTCAGCTGATGATGACACGCTTACTATTCCGATCATTCGCAATGCAGTTCCCCTTTCCAGCGTACCGTTTGCCGGAAGAACCCCGAACAATATGCTGTATGTTCGCTTGGTTAATTTCGATGCCGGTGTCAGCGATGAACTGGAAACCGCGATCGATTCCGTGCTTAATGATGAAAAATCGACCGAGAAACCTTCCGGAATAATTTTTGACTTACGCGGCAATCCGGGGGGAATGTTTTATGAAGCACGTCGCACCGCTTCATTGTTTTTACCGAACGATACGTTTTTAGTCGGCACCAAAGGGAGATCGATCTGGAATGATGAGCAGTTTCATGCCAGCGGCTATGATATTACCGACGGGCTGCCGATGGTTGTCCTTTGCGACGGTAACTCCGCCTCAGCTGCGGAAATCGTCGCCGGTGCGTTACAAAAAGCGAAACGGGCGGTGTTAGTTGGGGATACAACATTCGGCAAAGGATTGGTGCAGGGATACACGCAGTTTCCGGAAGGGGATGGTATCCGGCTGACTATTTCCCGTTACTATTTCTCGGACGGCCAATATCTGAACCAGCTCGATTCCGTATTACACGACGAAGGAACCGGGCTGACGCCGGATTATTACATAACGGATAATCACCCGCTCGTGAATCTTTTGGATAACCATTATATCCTATTGTTATTCGCGGCAAAACATCAGGAAGAATTGATTAACCCGTCACGGACAGAAAAAGATGATTCATTATTGTTAATCCAGCTTCAGACTTTCGCCGAAAAAAAGGGAATTCGTTATCAGTCCGATGTAACCGATGCGATCAATCTCTTGAGTCTGGTCTGGCAGGAACATCATTCGGGACAAAGGCTGCCCGCCTCACTTGAAAAACTGGTCGATATGGGACAGGTGCGGGATATCGACGAATATCAGCATCAATCACAAGCCTTGCTCCGTTTGCTGAAACAATACGCCGTGAATCGGAAACAACATGAATACGAAGCGTATAAGCAGGTAATTGTGAACGAAGACCCACTTGTTATCTACGCCGAATCGGTACTGAAAAACATGCCGTCGAAAGCACCGCGCCCATGACCGGTAAACCAACCTGCGCCATATTCTGCGATTTCGACGGGACAATTTCCCGCCGGGATGTCGGCTACAATATGTTCCGGCATTTTTCTGGCGGCGCAAATGCAAAATTCATCCCTGCCTGGAAATCCGGTTCAATGTCCAGCCGGGAAATACTCACCGAAGAGGCTGCATTGGTAACCGGAACGCAGGACGAAATTTTATCCTTCGTGATGGAATTTCAAATCGACCCGACTTTTTCGGAGTTTGCGAAAACATGCGAACAGCAAGAGATACCGCTACAGATTCTTTCGGACGGTCTGGAAACCTATATCACCCCCATTCTCAAGCGGGAAAAGCTGGACCATCTTCCCGTCACCGCAAACCGGGGTGTATTCACCAAAACCGGTATCGCGGTCGAGTTTCCACACGCTAACAGCTCCTGTACCCGGTGCGGCTCCTGCAAAGCGGAACGGATTCGGGAATTTCGGACAAAAAGAGGTGACAATGCGACGGTAGTGTTTGTCGGGGATGGAATGTCCGATCTGTGCGCCACCAAGGAGGCTGATTTGCTGTTCGCCAAAAAAGACCTTGAGGTCTATTGCCAGCGAAACGATATTGCCTACCTGCAATTCACCGATTTCAGCGATGTAATGAAAGCGCTGGTATCACGTGGATTGGTAAACAACGCAAAAAGTATCGAGAAGTAAGAGGAACATGAAAGCGATCATCATGGCCGGTGGGTTCGGAACGCGACTGCGCCCGTTAACCATCAATGTTCCGAAACCGATGTCCCCAATCGGCAATCTGCCCATGATGGAACATGTGGTCTCTCTCTTGTCGCGGCATGGTATTACCGATATCACTGCCCTTTTGTATTTCCAGCCGGATAGCATTAAAAATTATTTCGGTGACGGCTCTCAATTCGGCGTACAGCTTTCGTATGCGCAGCCGGATCAGGATTACGGAACTGCCGGAGCGGTGCGTTTCGCTCTTGAATCGGTTCGTGAACCGATTTTGATTATCTCCGGCGACCTGGTTACCGACTTCAATCTCAGCGAAGCAATGGAATGGCATAAGCAGCGCAACTCGGAAGCGACTCTGCTTTTGACGCACATGGAAAACCCGCTGCCGTATGGTATCGTTATTACCGATGGTGAAGGACGTATCTCCCGCTTTTTGGAAAAACCATCCTGGGGGGAGGCGTTCTCCGACACGATCAACACCGGCATTTATCTGCTTGAACCCTCCGCCATCAATCTTATTCCACCAAAAACGAATTTTGATTTTTCGCAGAACCTTTTCCCGCTCATGCTTGCCCGAAAAATGGGATTGTACGGTAAAATCATGGATGGGTATTGGAAAGATGTCGGCAATATCGAAGAATACCGCCGCGCCCATATCGATCTGTTTGAAAGCAACATCCAACTCGATCTCAAATGCCGTGTCGAAAATCTCCCGACCGGGGAATTGCTTCGCGCGGAAAATGCGGAAATTGGCGAGAATGTCACTATCTCCGGCCGCGTGATTGTCGGATGGAATGCGAATATCGAAAGCAATGTCAAACTCAGCAACTGTGTCATTGGCAACGGTACACGTGTGGAAGCCGGATGCGAACTGACCAATTCCGTCATCTGGCAGAACGGCGTGATCGGCAAGGATAGCCGGATGCTTGGCGCGGTGATTTGCAACAACGTTCGCTTGGGTAACAATGTACAGTTGAATGATAATGTTATTATTTCGGATGACTGCTTAGTCGGCGATGCCGTCACGGTCCGCGCCAACTGCAAAATCTGGCCGGGGAAAAAAATTGATCCGGGCTCTATTGTTTCCAGTTCAATGGTCTGGGGGGAAAAATGGAACCGGGAGTTGTTCACTTATTCAAAGATTACCGGACTCGGTTTAACTGAAATCACACCGGAAATGGCGGTAAAAGTCGGCGCGGCATTTGGCGCATCGTTTGGCCATGGTATCGCAGTGCTGACCAGCAGAGATGCATCTGATACCTCCCGCCTGCTCAAACGTGCTCTGGTGTCCGGATTATTGGCATCGGGCGTAAACGTTTCCGACCTTGAAAATATGCCGATTCCGGTTATGCGATATGGACTGCGTCATGGTGATTTCGCCGCCGGTATTTATATCCGCCACAATCCGGATGATTTCCGCGAGATCGATATTATTTTCTTCGACGGTTCTGGTGTCGACATGCCGACCTCAAAACTGAAAAAAGTTGAACGACTTTATTTCAGTGAAGATTTCGAACGCTCTTCGCTTGATACAATCGGCCATCTCGATATGCCACGCCGTCCGCTTGAAGAATACCGTATCGACTTTTTGAAAGCGATTAACGCCGATGTTATCCGTAAACGCGGGTTCAAAGTCGTGGTCGACCATTCGAATGGATCATCATCCGAAATCTTTCCGACTGTTTATTCACGACTTGGCATTGAAGCGATTCAGTTGAATGCCTCACTTGATCCACGCAAGTTTTCTTCCTCGCCGGAAGAACAGGCGCTGGCGATTCGCCAGTTGTCGGCAATTGTGACTTCCCTCAAAGGAGATATCGGACTCCTGTTCAACTCCGCAGCAGAAAAACTGACAGTTGTTGATGAACGGGGCAACCCGGTCGATTCACAGACGCTTTTGTTAGTCATGCTCGAACTCTATTTGAAAACCAACGCGGTGCGAAAAATCGCTGTTACCGTTGATGCCTCGATGGGTGTCGAGGAAATCGCCGCCCGATACAATGTCGAAGTCGTGCGGGTAGCCAATGACCACTTGGCCATGATGGAGATTAACCGGCGTGGTGAAGTCGATTTTGTCGGCGGTACGCGAGGCGGATTTATTATGCCGGGATTCCAGATGGGCGCCGACGCGATGTTAGCCGGAGTCAAATTGCTTGAACTGCTCGCTATGACCGGAATGGGGATCGGCGAGGTTGCGGATAAGTATTCGCATTTAGTGCGTCAGATGGTCTCTGTTCCCTGCCCCTGGTCGAAAAAAGGAACGGTTATGCGCAAGTTGATAACCGGAACTGAAAACAAGCAGCGTCAGTTAATCGACGGCGTTCGTGTGTTCGAAAACGACGGATGGGTGCTGGTAATACCGGATTTGCGGACAGCGGCATTCAAAGTGTTGGCGGAATCAAAATCGGCGGAACATACTGAAGAACTTATTGATCGTTATCGCACCCAGGTTGAAGAATTCCAGTTAGGGTGACGCTGTCACCTTTATCTTTTACTTCAGTTTATCTTTTTGCGCTTGCTCGTAATCATCAGGGCGGCCGATATCGAGCCAATACCCTTCGAACGGATAGGTCTGAATCGGAATCCGTTGTTTAAGACAGGCAAATACTAAATCGTCAAATCCAAATCGCTGCTGTTTTGGGATGAGTGATAGAAGCGAGCGATTGAACACATACATCCCGCTTGAAACAACGAATGAAAACTCCGGCTTTTCGGTAAAGTTGGTGACCCTTCCCTGCGCATCCGTTTCAAACACACCGTAATCCATTTTGTGAGAACGTTTGCAGGTCACTACGGTCAATTGAGCTTTATTTTTTATGTGCGTGTCATAGACACTGCGAAAATCAAGGTCTGTTATAATATCTCCATTCACCGCCAGAAAATTCTCCGGAAGATTGCTGATAAGCGACAACGGACCGATAGTTGAAAGCGGTTCCGATTCCTGCGAATACTGGATTGATAATCCAAATCGTTCACCGTTTCCTAATTGCGCTTTGAGTTGATCGGCAAAATGATGCACCGCTAAATGAACAGTTGATACGCCGGACTGTTTGAGACGAGTCAGCAATAACTCAATTACCGGTTTGCCGCCGACCGGTACCAACGGTTTGGGGAGTTCATTGGTAAGTGGCTGCAGCCTGCTTCCCACGCCGCCCGCTAATACTACCGCGACCATCGGTTCAGGCATTGCGATACTCCATCGTGGTAAAATCTGCAATACTGCCGGAATTAATCGTCGCTATAATTTCCCTGATACCATCTGAAACTGTTTTTTTCGCAGTAAAGCCGAGACGATTTTTAATTTTGTCGCAGTTTACCCGGTAATCGCGCGGATCGGTATCCCGCTCTACGAATCGAACCAAGTGCTTGGCTTCCGGCAACTGCCGCAGCACTAACTCAACGAGTGTCCCTTTTTGATAATTTTCCGAACTGGTGCCGACATTGAATGCTTCCCCGTTTACCAACTGCGTATCCGCCTCAATGGCCAACTGGCAGGCGACTGCGATATCATCGACATGACAATACGGTCGCCAAAACTGTTCGCCGTAGATTTCAAGCTGCTTTCCGGATGCTAACATTGCCGCAAATTCATTCACCGTTAGATCAAAACGTGGACGGTTGGATAAGCCATAGGCAGTAGCAAAACGCAGAATGACCGGCACAAACGAATCCCGTTTGTTGCGCAGCAACTCCAGTTCAAATCCGACTTTGGTTGTAGCATATAGCGAAATCGGATCAAGACGGGAGGTTTCATCCACCCACCCATCTTTCATTTCCATCCGCCCATAGTTGCTGCACGTAGAGGCAAAAACAAACCGCTTCACTTTAGCGGCGATTGCCTGCTCCAACACAACTGATGAACCATATGCATTCACTTCCCGCGCAAGTGATGGGTTCTGATTACAGGCCGGTTCTCCGACGATTGCTGCAAGATGAATGACGGCATCGACTCCCTGCATTGCTGCAGAAACTTCTTGGGCGTTTCTGATATCCCCTTTGAGATACTCAAAATTCGGATGGGAAATAAAGCTGCGAATCCCGCTGCCACCGAATAAGAGCAGATCGAATACCCGTACCTGATACCCGGCCGCAAGCAGCAGCGCGGTTACTCGTGAACCGATATAACCGCCGCCGCCGGTAATACAAACAGATTGCATAGGAACAAAATCAGTTAGTTCAACTGGGAAAGAATTTTTTTCGCGTCGGTCAGTTCATCGCCGCCCAAGCCAAGCGCAATACTCTTCTCAAGCAGCTTTTTATTATCTGGTTTGCCGATATGCACCCCTGCACGACCCATACGATAGAATGCTTCCGGACGAGTCGGATATGTTGCCGAAACATTCGCCGCTTCATTCCATGAGAGATCGAATCTTCCCATTTGATAGTAGATATCGATAAGATTGAGATATTCTCGAATGCCATAATTGGAATACATTACCGAACCGCGCGCAAGATTTGCCGCTTTATCGAGGTTGATTCCGTTTTCCGCCAATAAACGGGAATACTGAAACACGAAATCAGGTGCGTTTTGATAGAGTGGATAGAGTGAATCCACCATCTGCAGCGCCGTTTCGGTTTCTCCCATGCCTAAACGGGCTCTGCCGATCAGCACATGAAACACTGCGTTGTCAGGATCAAGGCGAATCCCTTTTTCCGCGAGTTCCTTCCCTTTGGCAAAATCCTTTTTATCAATAGCGTCAGTGGATAACAGCGTAATAACATCCGGGTTATCGGGTGCGATTGCGGCGAGGGTGTTTAATACCTGCGTTTTTCCTTCGGTATCATACTTCAGCGTAAGTGCATCTAAAAATCTGGTAATCGTCCGCATATCGCCGGATCTTGCTTTGCAATTCGCTTCAAACAGCTGCATTCCCTGATCTCGTTGGCCGACTAACACCAATGCTGCCGCCTGGCGAAGCCTGAGCGTCGGTGTAGATGCGGCAAAGTGCGGAAAGCGATCATACAACTGCACAGCTTCCTGATACCGCGCCTGATTTTCAAGCATGTCCTGATAATGTTCGAAGACCGGAAGGTAATTTGGGTTGACGCGAAGCGAGTTTTCATACCGCTCTTTGGCTTCTTCATAATGGCTGGCGCCGGCGCGGTTATACATATCACCGACATACATTTGCCAATCGTACTGCGGCGCATAGGCCTGATCAAAAATTGCTTTTAAGCTGTCGAAACGTCGGAATTCGCCGGATAAGTACAACACTGACATCCACTTAGCGCGAAACTCCCGCTTCCCGATGATGGGGCCGTATGTATCTTCAATGAACTCTACGCCTTTCCGCGGCTCCGCTTCAATTGCGAAAGTGCTGTAGAAATAGCCAACCAAGTACATTCTGGCTGCGTCGCTCATCGGTGCGTTTTTGAACGGATTGGTAACCGCATCCAAAAGTTCGTTTACCTGATACATATCCATCATTCCGGCGGTAGCCCGTAATTCATGAAGCGGTCGGGTCAAATTGGTTATACCGGCATAGCTGCTTAAATAAATGGATGCATTGCTTGCTTCTACGTACCGCTTCGATGAGTTGTAATAATCCGCGTGCATTCCCCAATACACGCCGCTATCGGCGCCGGTTTTCATGACGTCCCGCATAACTTCACGCGCCGCTGCAAAATAGCCGAGTCGCAATGAGCGATCAAAATGATGAATCCATACTAACGGAAGTTTTTTGGCCGCTTCCATTTCCTGCTTGCTGAACAGCATTGATGAATCGGCAAACCCAATTGTTTCGTAATAATCGGCGGCAACTTCGTAGTAACGAGGCGTGGCATTCTTGTTCGCTAAAGCGGATGAAGCAAGCGTTCGCGCACTGTCGAAATGTCCCAGTAAAAACTCCGCTCTCGCCCGTAGAAAATTCGCTTCCCCCTGGGAAAGGCCGATTTTTTGCGCGGAATCGATAATGCGATTGGCCAACTGCGGCAATCCCGCCTGCAGCACTGCTTCTGCTAATATGGAAACTGACTGCGGATTTTTAGCATCCACTTTCCCCAATTCATCGGCCGTGGTTACTGCATCATCAAAGGTACCGAGACGTTTTTGTACCCGATACGCGCCGAGGTACCCTTCCGGAGCATCCGGCGACAGGTGCATGAGACTTCCGTAAATATCGAATGCATCGACAGTCCACAACTTTTGTTCGGCAATCATTCCCGTTGAACCAAGCGCGCTGGGACTGGTAGGATCCAGTTTGGTCATTTCACCAACAATTGCTTCCGCCCCCTTGTAATCAAACGTGGCGAGTTTTTCGGTAAACTCTTGACGCAACTCGGACATTTTTTCCTCGGGCGTTTTGGAGCAACCGAATACCAAAAGAATGGTAGAAAGTATGAGTAGTATGCGGACAATTTGCTTCATTGTAAAATCCTGGTTCCTGTCTGGTTAAAACGGGTATAAGCCTATAAATTCGCGTTTTTTTCGGTTCTTCGAAACTGTTTTTTTACAAGCAGTTACGCCGCCGTTTTCTTTGGCATCTTTAGCTTTGGCTGTCGATTTGAACTGGCTATATTATAAATATGATTACTCTCCACTCCACAGGCCTCCGGAAACAGTACCGAAAACGGCTGGTAGTTGACGATGTTTCGGTCGTTGTCAACCCGGGCGAAGTTGTCGGCCTTTTAGGCCCGAACGGCGCCGGAAAAACAACCACGTTTTATATGCTCATCGGCTTTATCCGGCCGGATTCCGGACGGGTATTTTTGGGAGAAACGGAAATCAGCGGCAAACCGATGTATAAACGGGCGCAATTGGGGATCGGCTATCTTGCCCAGGAAGCCTCGGTATTCCGAAAAATGACGGTTGAAGAAAACATCTACTCTATTCTCCAATTTCGAGGGTTGAACCGGGCGGACCGAAAAAAACGGCTGGAAGAATTGCTGCGGGAACTGGATATCGCCCATTTGCGAAAAAGCAAAGCCTTTACGCTTTCCGGTGGTGAACGCCGACGGGTAGAAATCACCCGCGCTATGGTCAATGACCCGAAATTTATCCTTTTGGATGAACCGTTCGCCGGAATCGACCCGATTGCCGTGGAGGATATTCAAAAAATTATCAATCGGCTGGTCGAACGGGGACTCGGTGTATTGATTACCGACCATAATGTTCGGGAGACGCTGTCGATCTGTAACCGGGCGTATATTATGTGTGACGGAAAGATTTTAAAGGACGGTACAGCCGAATTTTTGGCAAACGACCCTGAGGCCAGAAAAATATACCTTGGGGAAAAATTCCGCCTGAATTAGGCCGGTGTGTAATATATGAACTTCCTTGAAACCCCTCATGAAATCCGCCTTTCCGATACCGATAAACAGGTAAGGGAAGTATCATTCGACGGACAGACAGGGTAACCATGAAACTGCATCTTAGACCAAATTTAGCACTCAAACAAACCTTAGCTCCGCAGCTTATTCAGTCTTTGAAAATGCTGCAGATGCCGGTACTCAAACTTGAGCAGACTATCCGGCATGAACTGGAAATTAATCCGCTTCTAGAAGAAATCGAAGAGCTCACGGTCGAACAGGAAGTTCCTGAAGAACGGGAAGCGGAATTCGACGTTACGTCGAACACCGCTTCGACCGAAGAGCCGGCGCAAAATTGGGATGATTACAACAGCTTCGATTCCGAGGAAGGCTATAAAGTCACCGATTCACACGAAGGAAAAGAGGACTGGCTCGAAGGGACCGCAAGCAAGCCGGTAAGTCTCTACGACCATTTATTCGAGCAGCTAAAACTGCTCCGTCTTTCCGAAGACCAGCAGTTAATCGGCGAGTACATCATTGGCAATATCTCTCCGGAAGGTTACCTCGCTATCAGTGTTCCTGAAATGGCAGCTGAGCTTTCCGTCGAAGCGGCAAAAATCGAGGATGTGCTTCACCTGATTCAGCGGTTTGACCCGATCGGCGTCGGCTCACGGGATTTGCGTGAATCACTCTTGATTCAACTTCGGGAAAAAGGATTAACCGACACCCTCGCCTGGCAGATTGTCGATGAGCATATCCATGACCTGGATAAAAAATCATTCTTGCAACTCTCCCGCACATTAAGCACGACTCCGGAACGGGTGGAAGCTGCTATGGGCATTATCCGCAGTCTCGCTCCTACTCCGGCCTTAGGCCGCTTTGATCCGGGCGCAACGCCGGTTGTGCCTGACTTGGTAGTCGAACGGGTGGGTGAAGATTTTATTGTCTACCACAACGACCAGTATATCCCCCGTTTGCGGATTAACTCGGTTTATCGTGATTTAGGACGGCGCAACGCCACCGCCAATCAGGATACCAAAGAATACGTCAAATCGAAGCTGGAACAGGCGCGCTGGCTGATAAACGCCATTGAGCAGCGTCGCCAGACGATGATTCGGGTGATGACCGCAATCGTGGAACGGCAGCGGGATTTCTTTGAAAAAGGGGAAGCGTTTTTAAAACCCCTTATCATGGAAGAAATCGCGCAGGTAGTCGAAATGAACGTTGCTACTATCAGCCGCGTATCGAACGGTAAATATGTCCAGACACCGCTCGGCGTATTTGAAATCAAATACTTCTTCAACGCCGGTATCAGCAGCACCGAAGGGGAAGATGTATCGAAGAGCAGCGTTAAACGACGGCTGGAAGAGATTATCAAATCGGAATCTCCGGAGCGCCCATTGTCAGATCAGGAGATTTTCCAGTTATTGAATAAAGAAGGCATACAATTAGCTCGGCGCACAGTGACCAAATACCGTGAAGAGCTCAAGATACCGCCGGCACGTATGCGTAAACGGGTTACGGCATAGAAAGCATTATCAAACGCGCGTACAGATACGCGTTTTTGTCTACTCATAGGATGGGTTCATGGATCGCAATTTAGCCTTAGAAATGGTTCGAGTCACAGAAGCAGCCGCTTTGGCCGCCGCCCGCTGGATGGGCAAAGGGGATGGCAAAAGCGCCGATCACGCTGCTGTTGAAGCAATGCGCGGCGTGCTCGATTCACTCTCTTTCGATGGAACAATCGTAATCGGTGAAGGGGAACGGGATGAAGCGCCGATGCTCTACATTGGAGAGAAAGTAGGAATCGGAAGCGACCCGCAGGTGGATATAGCCGTCGATCCGCTTGAATGCACCAATTCAGTCGCCTACGGTCGCGGCAACGCGATGGCCGTAGTCGCTTTGGCGCCCAAAGGTGACCTGCTAAACGCACCTGATTGCTATATGGAAAAAATAGCGACCGGCCCGGAAGCCGCGGATGTCATCGATTTGAACGTTTCGATCGAAGACAACCTTGCCCGTGTCGCCAAAGCAAAAGGATTCGCCGTTTCAGACTTAACCGTTGTTATCCTTGACCGTGACCGCCATGCTGATATTATCACCCGCGTTCGCAAAGTCGGAGCGCGAATCCACCTGATAACGGATGGGGACGTTGCCGCTGCAATCGCTGCTGCAAGCCCGTTAACCGGAATCGATTTGCTTTTGGGCACCGGAGGCGCACCCGAAGGAGTGCTGGCCGCTGCTGCGTTGCGCTGTTTGGGTGGTGAAATTCAGGGACGATTAGTTTTCCGCAATAAAGATGAGGTCAGACGCGCTGAGGCAATGGGAATCAGTGACTTAAACCGCGTCTATACCTCGAAAGACCTCGCCCGTGGGGATAATGTTATGTTCGCCTGTACAGGAGTGACCGACGGGGACCTTCTGCGCGGCGTACAATACCATGCCGACGGCGCCAAGACCCACTCACTGGTTATGCGCCTGATGACAGGAACCAGACGGACGATTACGACCGAACACTTTTTCCGAGGCCATCCGAAGTATTAACGGATGCCCGATTAACTGAAGGAGCGTTGTTATGCAAAAACTCATATCCGCGCGGAACTTTGACCTGAGTGACCGGCTGAAACGACATGCCGAAGGGGAAATGGATAATCTCACGAAGTTCTTCGAAAGCATTATTTCCTGCGAACTCGTACTCACTGAAGGAACCAAGCAGCATTTACGAACCGCCGAACTCAAAGTAAAAGTATACAACTCCGTTATCACCGCCACCGCCGAAGCGAACGATATTTATTCTGCCATGGCCGAAGCATTCGACCGGGTAACCACCCAACTGAAAAAGCATAAAGCGAAGCTGAAAGAAAAAGACTCTAACACTATCACCCGCACGAAAACCGCGGCAACCCGTCCGAAAACCGACGTTGAAGAAGTCGATATTTGATTTCGGCAAACAGATGACAAAAAAACGGCGCCTTTGAAGGGGCGCCGTTTCTATTTGTAGCTATTTCGAAATGATTATTCGACCGTAACTGACTTAGCCAGATTACGCGGTTGGTCAACGTTACAGCCGCGCATGACAGCGATATGATACGCCATCAACTGAAGCGGTATCACCGACAACAGCGGCGTTAACAGGCTGATAGTTTCCGGAACATAGATAACATGATTGACCCGTTCGGCGATTTCTTCATCCCCTTCGGTGGCGATGGCGATAACCCGTCCCGACCGGGCGCGCACTTCCTGAATGTTCGACATAACTTTGTCGTACACCGGGTCCTTAAGCGCGATAACCACAACCGGCATATGCTCGTCGATCAAGGCGATCGGGCCATGTTTCATTTCCGCCGCCGGATATCCTTCGGCATGGATGTAAGAGATTTCTTTGAGTTTTAAAGCACCTTCAAGCGCGACCGGGAAATTGTTGCCGCGGCCGAGATACAGGAAGTTGTTCGCGCGGTAATACTGCTCAGCGATCTTTTTGATCTGGTCTTCGGTGCTGAGAATCTTTTCGACTTTGGCCGGGATTTCCTCGATAGCCCGAAGAATCTCTTCCCCGCGCTGTACCGACAGATGACGCATACGTCCTAAAAGCGTGGCGAAAAGCGCCAGCATGATAACCTGCGAGGTAAACGCCTTGGTCGATGCTACCCCGATTTCCGGACCGGCGTGGATATAGACACCACCATCCGATTCACGGGCGATAGTCGAACCAACGACGTTGACCAATCCTAAGCAGGACAGACCATGTTTCTTCGCTTCCCGCATAGCGGCCAGCGTATCGGCGGTTTCTCCTGATTGAGAGATACCAAGCAATACGGAGCCATCTTCGAAAATCGGAGAACGGTAGCGATATTCAGAGGCGTATTCGACTTCAACCGGCACACGGGCGAGTTCTTCGATAAGGTATTCACCGATCAATCCGGCATGCCATGACGTACCGCAGCCGGTGATGATTACCCGTTTGATATCGCGGAGTTCATCGTATTGCAGATTCAAACCGCCTAAGCGGGGCATCCCCTCTTCATGGTTGAAACGGCCACGAATAGCATTGCGGAGTGAATCCGGCTGTTCATGAATCTCTTTGAGCATGAAATGCTCATAGCCGCCTTTTTCAATCTGATCAAGCGACCAGCTGACCTCTTCGATCTGCGGCGTAATTTTTACATTCTGAATCGTCGTGATTTCGTAGGAGTCGGCGGTAATCGTCGCGATTTCTCCGTCTTCCAAATAGACCACGCGATTGGTGTGTTCGAGCATCGCCGAAACGTCTGACCCGACAAAGTTTTCACCGTCACCATGCCCAAGCACGAGCGGAGAACCATGACGCGCGACCACCATCGTCCCCGGATGCAAGGCGGCAATAACGGCGATGCCGTAGGTCCCTTCCACCTGCGTCAAGGCGCTGCGGACCGCTTCGGTCAAATCGCCGCGATAGTGAATGCGAATTAAATGAACGAGAACTTCGGTATCGGTTTCGGTGCGGATAATACAGCCGGCCCGTTTCAAAAATTCCCGCAGGGTGCGGTAGTTTTCGATGATGCCGTTATGCACCAACGCGATTTCATTTTTATCATCGGTATGCGGATGGGCGTTCAGTTCATTTGGTTCGCCGTGGGTTGCCCAACGGGTGTGCGCGATACCATAATGACAATCGAAATCATCATCACCGATCGTTTTTTCCAAATTAGCAATTTTTCCGGCTGACTTGGCAACCATGAGACCATCGGGCGTCATCAAAGCCAGTCCGGCGGAATCATATCCGCGATATTCGAGTCGTTTGAGTCCGCCGAGTAAAATCGGCACGGCCTTTTTCGGGCCTACATATCCAACTATTCCGCACATGGTTGTCCTCTACGCGGCAAAAAAGTTTTGTATCTCTTTAGTCAATCTATCGGTTGTTTCGGCATGATTCGTTTCTACAATCAGTCGATAGATTGGTTCTGTATTTGACGACCTAATTTGCGCCCAGCCACCTGAAAAATCACAGCGAATGCCGTCTTGTTTATCGATGCTGACCGATCCGAACAGCCGATTCGCTTCGGCTTCAAACCGTTGCAGGCGGGCCGGAAAATCATCCGGCAACGCTGCTTTAGTCTTTACAGCATAATACTTTGGCAGAGATTTGGCAAGCTCGCCGAGGGTGCGTTTTTCACTCGCCACGCAGGAAAGTGTGAGCGCCGCCGCTACCAAAGAATCCCGTCCGGTGTGAAATGATGGGAAAATAACGCCGCCGTTTCCTTCTCCGCCGATTACCGCGTTCTTTTTATGCATCAAATCGACCACGTTGGCCTCTCCTACCTTTGAGTAGAAGACTTTCGAGCCGGCTGCATCCGCTATATCGGCAGTTGCCTTGGAGGTGGAAAGATTAATAACGGTCGCACCTTTTATTTTTTTCAACACTTCCTTAACCGCAATCGCGAGCGTTAGTTCCTCACCGATCGGTTTGCCGTGTTCATCGACTAAGGCCAGCCGGTCGGCATCCGGGTCGGAAGCCATCCCGAAATCCGCTTTTTTCTTAACGACCATATCGCACAGCTGTTTCATATTTTTTGGAATCGGTTCCGGCTCATGCACAAAGTTGCCATCCCCTTCGCAGTTGATTTTGATAACTTTGACACCGAGCGCTTCCAAAAGCATCGGCAGCGCAGTGGAACCGGCGCCGTTGATGCAGTCCAAAACGATTTTGAATTTCGCTTTTTTAATCGCCGCTTTGTTGATGACTTTGAGCGCGAGGGTTTGCTTAACATGTTTTGCTACCCACACATCTTGCGTACTGATTTTACCGAGTCCGGAATATGGCTTGGTCGTAAAAGTGCCGCTTTTCAAAATAGCATCGAAAGCGCGGTATTGATCGGGTGATAAAAATTCACCGGTGTTATTGAAAAATTTCAGCGCGTTCCATTCGGATGGATTATGCGACGCGGTAATACAGATACCACCGGCCGCTTTCAAATCTTTAACCGCGATTTCAACAGTCGGGGTCGGGACGATACCGATTTCGACAACATCGATACCGACCGAAACCAATCCGGCGGAAACGGCGCGCATTATCATATCCCCGGACGGGCGGCTGTCCCTGCCCAAAATGACTGTACCTTTTTTAACAAAAGTGCCGTAGGCACCGCCGTAGCGGGCGGCTAATTCGGGGGTGAGTTCATGGCCGATTACGCCGCGAACTCCGGAAGTTGATGCTATAAACGTCTTTGAATTCATAGGTCTTACAGGTATATCGGCTAAATACCGGTTTCGGTATATAAAAGTTGGTGAATTTCGCAATGAAACGCGGGATTATTTTTTCTTACGCCGACGTGTCAAAATTTTCCGCAATGAGGCGTGTAAATGCCCATTGCTGGCGGCGATATCGCCGTCGAAAATCGAGTATTTTGAGCCGTCAACCCGGCTGATTTTTCCACCTGCTTCGGTCAGAATCAGTACTGCTGCTGCCGTATCCCAGGGATGAAGATCAAACTCCCAAAAACTGTCTAAACGACCGCTGGCCAGCCAGCATAAATCGATAGCAGCCGAACCGGGACGGCGAACGCCCTGCGCGGTTTTTATCATACTTGCAAAATGGCCGAGGTTGTTTCGTTTCGCTTTTTTTACGCCGTAACTGAAGCCGGTTGCTACTAAGGCGCGCTCGATATTTTTTTCATTCGTCACGCTGATTCGTTTCCCGTTCAAAAATGCTTTTCGTCCGCGCACGGCAGAAAAGAGTTCATTCCGTTCCGGGTCATACACAACACCGACCAATGGTTCCCCGTTGTAGAGCATACCAACTGAAACGCAGTAAATAGGAAAGCCGTGCGAATAATTGACGGTACCATCTAGCGGATCGATTACCCATAAACAGGGATTTTTCTGTTTCCGGTCATTCCCTTCTTCGCTCAAAATGGCGTGGTCGGGAAACGTTTTGGTTATCATCTGAATTATTGCCCGTTCCGATTTCAGATCATATTCTGTAACCGGGTTGATGCGCCCCTTGAAATGAATTTGCATCCGTTTGTTGAAGCCGGTGCGCAGAATACGCCCCGCTTTTTTTGCGGCGGCAACCGCTACCCGTAATACCCGATCTGTCTCTTGTTTGGAAAGCATGCGTTATTTGGCGGGCGCCGGTTCTCCCTCGCGCATCTGCTGATTCCGTTTATACTGCATTTCATACAGCGTATGGTAAATTCCTTTTTGCGCCAAAAGCTCGGCATGTTTACCGATTTCCCGCACCTGTCCATGATGCAACACGATGATTTTATCCGCTTTTTCAATCGTCGACAAGCGATGGGCGATAACGATCGAGGTTCTTCCTTTTTGCAGTTCTTCAAGCGCGCATTGAATCAGCGCTTCTGTTTCCGAATCGACTGAGCTGGTGGCTTCATCGAGAATAAGAATATTCGGATCAAAGGCCAACGCACGGGCGAAAGAGAGTAGCTGTTTCTGGCCGGTCGAGAGCGTCGCGCCCCGCTCTTTGACTTCGGTGTGTATTCCCTGCGGCATGCGGGCTAAGAAACGGTCAAAGCCGACCCGGTGCAAGGCTTCCCGCACCTCTTCATCGCTGATATTCTGATTACGCAGGCGGACGTTCGAGGCAATATCGCCCGAGAATAAGTAAACATCCTGCAGTACCAACCCTAAATGACCGCGCAGTTCTTCAAGCGGTAACTGCTTTAAGTCGATCCCATCAAGCTTGATACTTCCCTTTTGATAATCGTAAAACCGATACAACAATGAAATAAACGAACTCTTCCCTGCTCCGGTTGCACCGACTAATGCGACTTTTTCGCCCGGTTTAACGGAAAAAGAAACATCGCGCAACACCCATTCATCTTGATTGTAAGCGAACCAAAGGTTCTCGACATCGATTTTTCCGGAAAAACGCTGGATATGAACCGGATTTTCAATCGAGACAATCGCCGGTTTGGTATCTAAGAGTTCGAACAACCGCTCCGATGAAGCCATCGCCGATTGCAGGATATTGTATTTTTCCGCAAGGTCACGAATCGGACCGTAAAAGCGCTCCACCAGAGTTAGAAACGCAACCAATTCACCGTAGGTGAGTGCGTTGTTGTAAATTTTTATTCCACCGTAATACAACAGCAGACCAACCGAAAGGGCGCCGATTATTTCAGCAGCCGGGAAGAAAACGGCGTAGTAATAGATCGAGCGGAAATGTCCGTTGCGCAGGTCGCTGTTTATCTGGTCAAATTTGTTGAACGTCTGCTTTTCCTGACCGAACAACTGCACCACGTTCATACCGGTCAGATGTTCCTGCGTAAAGGCATTCAGTTTCGCCAGTTTAATACGAGTGTAACGATAGGCATCACGAACATGTTTGCGGAACAGCGCAGTCGCGATCATCAGAATCGGCAGCACGAGCATAACAACACTCGCTAATTCCCAGTTGTAATAAAACAAGGCAGCGACAATCAATAAAAGCATAATAAGGTCGCCGATAATCGTGACTACCCCGGATGAAAACAGATCATTCAACACGCCGACATCGTTGGTAACGCGGGTGAGCATCCGACCGACCGGATTTTTGTCATAATAAGAAAGCGGAAGTTTCTGCAGATGGTCGAACACCTGTTTGCGCATATCATATTGCACCCGCTGGCCGATCCACTGGGTGATAAAGGTTTCACCGTAGGCTGTCGCCAGCCTGAGCACGATTACGGCAAGGAAAGCCAGCGCTATGAGTGCAAAGCCGTCGGCATCTCCTTTGGTGATATAGTTATCGATACCGATCTGAATCAAAAAGGTCGTCGAAAGCTGCAATACTGCTCCGACCAATAGACAGATAACCGCCAGCGCCACCCATTTCCGGTACGGACGGAGATAGACAATCAGACGGCGCATCAACCGCGAGTCGTATGCTTTTCCTAATGCTTCTTCTTCGTGCAACTGCGCTGCCATTACAACCGCTCTAATTCTTCCTGTAGAAGCTGTGACTGGTACAATTCGGCATACTTGCCGCGAGCGCGAATGAGTTCTTCATGCGTGCCGATTTCGGCGATTTTTCCCTCTTCGAGATAAATAATCCGGTCGGCATCTTTGACCGATGAAATTCGGTGCGAAATAATTATCGCCGTCCGGTGCTCAGCCAGTTCTTTGATACGGTGATTTATTTGGTCTTCCGTCTCCGTATCAACAGCGGAAGTGGCATCATCGAGAATCAAAATCGCCGGATTGATTAAGGTCGCGCGCGCAATTGCTGTCCGCTGACGCTGCCCGCCGGAAAGGGTGATTCCCCGCTCGCCGATAATCGTTTCATATTTGTTCGGGAAAGTTTCGATATCCTTGCTGATCGCGGCAGCATAGGCGTTGGATGCTATCTGTTCATCGGTCGCTGCTTCATTGCCAAATCGGATATTGAACGCAATCGTGTCGGAAAACAGAAACGGCTCCTGCGCCGCAAAACCGATTCCTTTGCGCAAGGCAGCCAGATCCCAATCATTGATATCTACAGTATCGATATACACCTGCCCGCGCTCCGCCTGATAGAGGCGTGACAAGAGCGAAACAAGGGTTGTTTTGCCGGACGCCGTCGGGCCGACAATACCAACCGTCTCCCCCGGTTCAATAGTCAGCGAAATATGCTTCAAAATCGGATGCGAGCGGTCATACCCGAAATTCAAATTCCGAAATTCGATTTTCCCTTTTACCGGGCCGGTAAATAGTCCGGTTCCTTCGGATTTCACTTCCGATTCGGCATGCAGAATTTCGTTGATGCGATCAAGCGAGGCTGTCCCGCGCTGATAGAGCGACACCACCCATCCAAGCGCAAACAGCGGCCAGAAAAGCATGTTCAAATAGGCGAAAAACGCGACAACGGTACCAAGCGAAAGCTCACCGCTCATCACCGCTTTACCGCCGATATAAAACACCACCAAGTTGAGCGCAGCGGCCATAAAGGTCAAAAGCGGGAAAAAGACCGCCTGCAAACGCACCATATCCATATTCAGAATGCGCGACTTTTCGAACATGCTGTTCATGAACTCGCTTTCGTTTTCTTCCTGACGGTACGCTTTTACCACCCGCACACCGGCAAGGTTTTCCTGCACCGAGGCAGTCAGCGATGAAAACTGCTCCTGAATCCGCATATGATATTTATGAACCAGATTTCCGAGTTTGTTCACCACGAACGGGAAAAAGATCATTGGAATAACGGCGTACAGTGTCATCTTCGGTGAGAGGTAAAACATGAACGAAATCGCGATAACTGAGGAAACAACAGTGTTGGCGATATGCATGATTCCCGGACCGATCATCATCCGAACTGCTTCCAGGTCACTCGTGATACGCGCCATAATATCCCCGGTGCGGATTTGATGGTAATAAGAAGGTGACAGACTCAGCAGATGTTTGAAAATGTCAGAACGGAGATCGTACTCAAGACGGCGGGACATCCAGATAATCGTTCGCCGCATCATAAACCGGAACACACCGGCCACAATGGCCAGTCCGAAGCCTAAGAGAATGTATTTGAGAATATCGCCGGACGGTTTCCTGGCTTCGAGCATGTCGAAAACCAATTTGGTGATATACGGCACGACCAGCATCAGGGCGTTGGTGCCAACCACCGAAATCGCACCGAAAATCAGGTAGTGTTTATACGTGCGAAAATAGCGGGATAAGGTAGCGAAGCGGGATTTGTTTGGCGGTTTCGTTTTGCTCATGTTCGTCGGTTATACCGGATAATGTACGTATAACCGACTGGCAGCGCTAATAGTTCATGATATTTGCAAATAGATGAATGGCGTCAATTTGCAGTGTGCCAACCAGTTCCAAAAGCGGCAAACCACAATAAATTACCTGCCCTTTGCCGATTCGGGAGACCGAAAGCAGCGCTTCTCCGTTCGGCCCGGCATAGACCAGTTCCGCCGGTGAAACGACTGCCGCGGAAACCTCACGCCGTTTTACAAATGACGACAGTAAATCCTGTTCCGTTATCGGATACGGGGTAGAAAGCAGTTTCGATTCCGGAATCCGGTTGGTAACCCCATCCCGGTCCAACAAAATCATGGCCGGGCTGATGGTTACTGGTAAAAAACCATCCGGAAAATCAGCAGGCTGACCAAACAATACAATCGACCCGCCGTTCCGCAAAAATCCTTCTAAACCATCTTTTGCCTTGTTTAATGACGGATGCAACCGGTGCGACCCGGAACCGAAGACTAACACATCATAGGCGTCCAACTCAGCCGTAATCAACGAACGGTCTGTAAGCGGTTCTATTGCGGCGTAAGTCATATGTAACACATCTTCTAAACGGCCGCTGGTGTCCGGCAAAAACGCAATTTTACGTGTCGGCGGAATTCTGCATTCGGCAATACGTAACCGGACTGAATCGGTCGCTATTTTTGTTCCATTCATGGTCAATGAAACGGTGGCGTGATGAATCCCTAATTCGAAAAGATTGCTGACCGAGAACGGTATCTGCACATATTCATGCGTCATTCCCATCGTTAAGGGAATCGATTGCTTGTAGGCGCCTGCAAACATCCCTGAGGGCACTTCTAAACTGATCCCGGCATTGCCGGTCAATGATTCCGGTTTGGTAATTTGTACACGGACACTTAAGGGATGAACAATTTTGTCAGCTTCGGTACGGGTTACCTGCGGCATGAACAAATAGTCAGGGGTGAAAGTGACATTGAGATTCGGTTTTTCCCAAATCGGCAGGCTGTTGTGCAATTCCAGTTCGATTTCATCACACAAAACCGCCGTAACGAAGGACAATGACTCCGCTTTTTGCGCTTCTAACTTAGCGCGGTCAATATCGACTAAATATTCCCGCACGAATGAACCATGCGGCGCAATCTGATGTGGTAATGAATCCAAAATGACTCGTGCCGTATCCCAATACGGATAAAACGTAATCGACTGCAGTTCGATTGCCTGTGGGCCATTGGCTGATAATGCCGCCCGGAATTTTAGTTTCGGTCCTTCCGGTGACGGACGAACAATTACTTCTCCATCCCAATCCAATCCCGCCGTTTCAAGCGCGGCGCGTTCCGCTTTAGAAAGAAAATCGACGACATAGGGACGAAAATCCGGAATTTTCTCAAGTGAGGCCAATGTCGAACGCTCTTTAGAAAGAAACAGAAGCTCTTTATATCCACGTAATACCGATTGGGTTCGTTCTTTTCCCTTTGTGGTCGAGGCGATATCCATGTTACGAACAAAAGCAGCGACTTTCTTGAGATAGCTTTCCCGCATTGGTCCGGCGGGAATACGTGTTGCAAAAATCTGCTCTAAGCGAAGCGGCGGAATGCCGGATGCAAAGTCAGGCATCGTTCGATTGGTCGTATCAGCCCGTTTAATCAGCTCATACCGTCCTAACTGCGCCCATTTGTAGCGGCTTACATCGGTTCCCGGCAAGAGATCGGATACTTCCATATTCATCCGGTCACGGAATCGGGTAACCAGTTCCTGACGGTTGAATGATACGGCCTGTCCTGCTATTGAATCCTGCGGTTTGCTTTCGGCTAAACGGAAAATATGGCGGATGTTGAATAACCGGTTGGCATCGGCCGGGAATTTTACCAGATGAGCCACGAATGCTTCATACAGCAAGCTCCCGGGTGTTTCACCAACGATAACGATATCCGGCCTGCGGTCGGCAAAGAGTTGGTTGAGCGATGAATCAAAATAAGCCGGGGCGATGGCCGGGAGATAGAGATGATGCAAAAACAACTGCCGTTCGGCAGTTCCGGTGTGCAAGACCGAATATCGGTCACGAAGGGTGATATGCACCAAATCAACGCGGTACCCCAAATCAGTATTCAGATAAAAAATAAGCGGCCAGTCAATCCGCTCTTTTTCTTCATACAGAAAACTTACGCGGATATCGGTTCTGACAAAGTTTACCGGATCAACAGCGGATATTGATGATACCAGCAAGAGAAAAAAGAGAATGGTCCGGCTGAACTGCCGGAAGGAGTCAAACAAACGAAGGAACGCCATAGTGATACATATATCGGCGTTCCATTGTCTTGAGTCAATTTTCAACAGTGGAAAGAAAAGCGGGGAAAACTTAGATAACGTGGTTTTCCCGTAATTTTTTGAACAGATTATCGGCGATTTCTTCCGGTGTCGATCCGGTTATTATCTCCCCTTTCGGGCGCGGCGGCGGCGGAGAAACTTTGACAGTGGTAGTTGGAGAATTTTTACCTATTCCGGTACCGTCCAGACCTAAATCAGCGGCAGACCATTTGGTAATTTCTTTTTTCTTGGCTGCCATTTTCCCTTTTAGCGAGGGTAAACGGGGCTCGTTGATCTCTTTGACCACCGAAAAAATAGCAGGGAGGGAAACTTCAACGACATCATAGCCATCTTCAGTAGTTCTGAACACGATCGCTTTACCCGGTTCGAGCGTTTCGAACTTTTTCACGAACATCGCCTGCGGCAAATCAAGCATCGCCGCGACTGCTCCCGGTACTTGGGCGGAGTCGGAATCGACGGCCTGTTTACCACCTATGGCTAAATCGAATGAGCCGAGTTTTTTAAGACCGGCCGCCAAAATTTTTCCGGTCGCCTGAGGATCTGACCCGACAAAAAGCGGATCGGACAACAGATATGCTTCATCAACACCCAACGCCAGACAATCCCGCAGGGCGGATTCAGCTCGCTCCGTACCAACTGTTATAACGCTGCAGGTCCCGCCGGTACGTTCTTTCAGTCTGAGCCCTTCTTCGACAGCGTATTCATCAAACGGATTAACGACCCCGGGGCCGTCGGGAAGGACGACAGTATTGGCGGATTCATCGACCCGGATAAGAGAAATTTCCGGTACCTGTTTCATGAGCACTACTATATGCACATCGACTCCTATCGGTTTATCTACGACATGTTGACCCGGATTTTACGGGTGATAGGGGGGAATATCCTGCGGATTACAACGGCTGTCAAGCCAATGAGGGGAAATGGAAAAGGCCTGCGGTCGCAGGCCTTTCATACAAAATATGTATGTTCGATGGAAAAGTCCGGTCAATTACGACCAGGCTTTGCGGCCACCTTTAGTCAAACCGAGGGCGCGAGCCTTTGACTTGACTGAAGAAAGGGTGCGGCGCAGTTCACGGGCAATCTGCGAGGTCGTGGCAGCGCGGTATCTCTTCCGAAGAGTTGATACTTCGCCGGCAGACCAGGTCTTGGAATTGCCAGAGGATGAAGCGGCTTTCCTAGCCGACTTCTTCGCCTTGCGCTTCTTCGTGGCTTTCTTAGTGCCTTTCTTTGTACCTTTCTTGGTACCTTTCTTCTTGGTTGCTTTCTTAGCGGGCATTGCCTACTACTCCTTTTAAAAGGGTTGAGTTAATACAATTGACCGGACGCGTTGCGAGCTTCCGATCGTTTATTGTTTTCTAGTACGCACTCAAAATTATTCATATAACGCTGACAATTTGGTGAGAAAAAAAATAATGTCAATAAAAAAATGTTGTTGCGCGACCGTTAAACAGCCGTTTGACCGGATATTACATCGATTTTTGAGCTTTTATGACTTCAAAACAGAACAAAAACTGATAAACAGAACCTTTAATACTTGCTCGTGAGTCATGTATCGGTATCAAGTTGTTCATTTTCACTCGTTGATTGCAATGCTGATGCTGCCGCGCGCTGTTCAGCTTCCTTTTTTGATGAACCGGAACCGATTCCAACTTGTCTGCCGAGAATACTGACCGATACCGTGAACACTTTATCATGATCAGGACCTACTTCCGCGATTACATCATACCGCGGCATCCCTTCTCCGCGCGACTGCACATACTCAAGCAGCTCCCCTTTGTAATTTCTGCGCGTCTCATCGGAAGTGACATCCTGCTTTTTGATATAGATGAAGTTGAGAATTATTTTCCGTGCTTCCGCTAAACCACCATCTAAGTATACCGCACCAATAATTGCTTCGAGCGCATCGGAAATAATCGATGCGCGCTCTTTTCCGCCGGCACGTTCTTCATCGGGAGAGAGAATCAGATGAGAATTAATCCCCATTTCCCGTCCGATAATGCTTAACGTCGCCTCTGACACCAACAACGCTTTTATTTTCGTTAAATCCCCTTCCATGATGTCCGGATGATCCCGGTATAACTGTTCGGCAATCACCAGGCCGAGAACGGAATCCCCTAAAAATTCAAGGCGTTCATAGGACGGTAGCCGTATATCTGAGGTATTCGCGTGGGAACGGTGTGTCAGGCTCGAAATTAACAATTGTCGGTCATGAAAAACATAACCGATCCGCCGCTCTAACTGGCCTAATGATGTTTTAGAATCAGTGGAGGCAAAAAGACGACGAAGTGTATTCCAGATACTCATGCACGGCGGGGTTTAGATGCTGCCGACTACCAGCGAGACATTATGACCACCAAAACCGAATGAATTGGAAAGAGCGTACTTTACCGGTACGGAACGTTTTGTATGAGGAATATAATCGAGATCGCACAATGGATCGGGATTGTCCAGATTGATGGTCGGATGTACTTCTCCGGTCTCGATTGATTTCAGACAGGCTACTAATTCGATTGCCCCGGCTGCTCCAAGTAAATGACCGATCATCGACTTGGTGGAATTAACCGCAACTTTGTAGGCATGATCACCCATGACATCCTTAATGGCCTTGGTTTCCGCAACGTCACCAAGGTCGGTCGACGTGCCATGCGTGTTGATATAATTGATTTGATTCGGCTGCAATCCGGCATCGGCAATGGCTACCCGCATAACCCGTTTGATACCGAGTCCTTCCGGATGCGGCGCCGTAATGTGGTACGCGTCCGAGGTCATCCCGACCCCCATAATTTCACCGTAGATTTTCGCGCCCCGGGCTTTGGCCGAATCATATGATTCCAGTACCAAAATCGCCGCTCCCTCACCCATCACAAATCCGTCCCGGTCTTTATCAAACGGTCGTGACGCCTTTTCCGGTGCATCATTGCGCGTCGAAAGCGCTTTGCACTGACAGAACCCGGCTAACGAAGAGGGAGTTATCGTGGCCTCCGCACCACCGGTAATCATAACATCCGCTTCCCCGCGCTGAACGATACGGAACGCGTCGGCCAATGCGTGCGACGAGGTCGCACAGGCTGATACGGTCGCGTAGCTCGGACCGCGAAATCCATATTTGATGGAAACTAATCCGGCGCTGATGTTGATAATCATCATCGGAATGAAAAAGGGAGAGACTCGATCGGGACCTGAATTTTCAAGCAGCGAATGCTGTTTTTCGAATGTACTGATTCCGCCGATTCCGGAACCGATGACAACGCCGACGCGATCCGGGTCCATTGCCTTCGGATCGATTTTGGCGTCTTTAATCGCTTCATCGACAGCCACCATGGCGTATTGATTCGACAGATCCATCCGCCGTACCTCTTTTTTATCGATGACGGCGGAGGGGTCGAAATCTTTTACCTGTGCGGCGATAGTTGTCGGATATGGCTTGGTATCAAAACGATCTATTTGACCGGCGCCTGAGCGTCCGGCAAGCAGACTGGTCCAATAGGCGGCAACGGTGTTACCCACCGGAGACACCACCCCCATACCGGTAACGACAACGCGACGATTCATACTCGAAGCAGACAATTGCTTGTCTTACTTTCCTTCTTCCGAATGTTTCTGGATATAGTCAATTGCATCGCCGACGGTGACGATTTTTTCGGCGTCTTCGTCCGGAATTTCAATTGAAAATTCTTCTTCCAGCGCCATTACCAGTTCAACGGTATCAAGGGAATCAGCGCCGAGATCATCAACAAACTTCGCGCGTTCGGTCACCTGGCCGGCTTCAACGCCAAGCTGTTCGACAATAATCTCTTTGACTCTTTCTTCTACCGACATTCACAACTCCTTGTTTTCTGTATGTTCTTCAATACGTTTTAATCACACTTACAACGACATACCGCCGTCGATCGCCAGCACCTGACCGGAAATATAGGCCGCCTCGTCCGAAGACAAAAAGACCACGGCTGATGCGACATCGTCCGGCGTTCCCGGTTTACCGAGCGGGATATCCCGTAAAAAATTTTCTTTCGCCGCTTCGGGGATGTTTTTGGTCATTTCTGTTTCAATATAGCCGGGGGCAACTGCGTTCACCGTTATTCCACGTCCGGCAAGTTCTTTGGCTGCCGATTTCGTCAACCCTAACAAACCTGCTTTCGATGCCGAGTAATTCGCTTGTCCGGCATTTCCCATTAATCCCACTACCGAACTGATATTCACAATCCGGCCAAACCGCTGTTTCATCATATACCGGGCGGCGGTTTTCGTGACAAGAAATGCCCCCTTCAAATTGATGTCAAGCACCATATCCCAGTCCTGTTCGCTCATGCGAATCAACAGAGTATCACGGGTAACCCCGGCATTATTAACGACCACATCGATTTTCCCGTAGGTCTCAGTGACTGTTTTGAACAAAGCTTCAATATCTTCCTGAACGGTCACATTGGCCTTAATTCCAACTGCTCCCTTGATCTCTTTCGCAGTTGCCGCAACCAGCTCTTCGTTGACATCGCTGATAATCACCGTCGCGCCGAGCGCTGAAAACTTTTCAGCGATGGAACGCCCGATCCCCCGACCGGAACCCGTGACTATGGCTGTTTTACCGGAAAAATCCATTTTCCTTATTCCTGTTATCCCTACTGTTATGCGTTTGCCATCGCGAACGATTCAATATCAGCAAGAGTGTCGATATTGATCAACCGTTCCGCATTCATTTCCCGTTTGGCCATTCCGGTTAACACTTTGCCGGGGCCGATTTCGATAACCGTGGCAACGCCTGCATTGTTCAAATAGTTCATCGTGTCAGCCCATCTGACCGGAGCGGTGATTTGCTGCACTAATAATGATCTAATTTCTTCTGCTTTCTGTACCGGCCCGGCGGTCACGTTCGCAATCACCGGCTGTTTCGCATTGTTAATAGCAACCGACTGTAAATGCTGCTGCATGCCTAAACGGGCAGGTTCCATGAGCGGTGAGTGAAACGCACCGCCGACTTCAAGCGGCAATGCTCGTTTGGCGCCGGCCTGTTTAGCTAAGCCCATTGCTTCTTCTAAAGCGGAAAGTTCACCGGAAATAACAATCTGATTAACTGAGTTCAAATTCGCGGCAACAACGATTCCTTTGGCTGCTGCTTTCGCGCAGACATCACGAACTGCTGCTTCTTCCAGTCCGATAATCGCCGCCATGCTTCCCGGGTTTTTCTGGCATGCTTCTTCCATCAGCGTTGCCCGTTTGACGACCGCTTTGACGGCATCGGCAAACGAAAACGCGCCGGTCGCGGCAAGGGCTACATATTCACCGAGCGAATGCCCGGCGGCAAAATTAAATTCAGGAACATTATCTTCAAGCACTGTCAAAACCGCCAGTGAATGCAATAGAATCGCCGGCTGGGTGTAGCGGGTCCGTTTGAGTTCATCAGCCGGACCTTCAAAGGAAATTTTGGCAATATCAGCTTTTAGTTCTGCCGATGCCAACGCATACAATTCCCGAACTGCGGCAGAGTGCTCGTATAAATCTTTTCCCATCCCCACGTATTGCGAGGCTTGACCCGGAAATAAAAGCGCCGTTTTACTCATGGTGAAATAATTCCTTAATTTAATTACCAGCGAACAAGCGCTGAACCCCACGTTAACCCTGCACCAAAAGCGGTCATGAGGATATAATCCCCATCCCGTATCAGCCCTTCCCGGTTCGCTTCATCTAAGGCAAGCGGGATAGAGGCTGCGGACGTGTTGCCGTATTTATGAATATTCAAATAGATCTTATCCATGGAAAGATTCAGCCGTTTCGCTATCGCTTCGATAATGCGAATGTTCGCCTGATGCGGAATCAACAGCGATACCTGCGACGGGGAAATACCGGCATCTTCGATAACTTTAACAGAAGCCCGTTCCATTTCCCGAACGGCAATCTTGAAAATTTCCGAACCGTTCATAATTAATTTATCACTGCCGTCTTCGTTGAAAGTGGCATCGTACGGATTAATTGTTCCGCCCCTGTTGATCCAAAGCAACTCGCGATAGCCGCCGTCAGATTTTACAAACGTAGAAAGTATTCCGCTTCCATTCGGGCTTGCGCTCAATACCACCGCTCCGGCGGCATCACCAAACAGCACACAGGTGCTTCGATCGGTGTAATTCACGATCGAACTCAGTTTTTCACAGCCAACCACCAGAACATTTTTATAGGTACCGGATTCGATATACGATTTCCCAAGAGAAAGCCCGCTGATAAACCCGGTGCAGGCCGCCGCGATATCGAACGCGAACGCATTTTTCAATCCGAGTTTTTCCTGCACGATACAGGCATTGGAGGGAAGCCGGTAATCCGGCGTAACCGTGCCGATCACGAGCAAATCGATTTCTTCAACCGGAATATTTGCCATGGCAATCGCATTGCGACAGGCTGCCACGGCCATGTCGGAACCGGCGATGGTATTGTCGGCGATACGCCGCTCTTTAATACCGGTGCGGGTAACGATCCACTCGTCTGATGTGTCTACTATTCGCGCGAAATCATCGTTGGTCATCCGCCGTGGTGGCGTATACGACCCGGTCCCGATTATCCGTGCTTTTGGCTTTTGATCCATTTGATTTTCCAAAATGATTCGTGACGAGTTCGTCATGAATTCGTTCAATAGTCTTCTTCGATGCCATATCATGAGCGGCAATAATCGCATTGCATATCGCTTTGGCGTTGGAGGAGCCGTGGCAAATCATCACGATACCATCCACGCCCAAAAGCGGCGCGCCGCCGAATTCCGAATAGTCAAAACTTCCTTTCAGGCGGCGAAAGAAGGGAAGCATCATCAGTACGCCGATGCGTGAAAACAAATTCGTTTGCACCTGCCGTTGAATGCGGGTCATTAACAACGGCTGCACCGATTCTGCGAATTTCAGCAGAATGTTACCGGTGAACCCGTCTGTTACTACCACATCAACCGTACCTGACAAAATATCCCGTCCTTCAACATTTCCTACAAAGTTGATACTGGATTCGCGAAGCAGCTCCAGCGCATCAAAAATTAGTTCGTTCCCTTTGCTCCGTTCTTCGCCGATTGATAACAGCCCCACCCGGGGTGCATCAAGATTAAACCGCACCGAGGCATAGACAGAACCCATGACCGCGAACTGCGACAGGTGCATCGGTTTACAGTCCGCGTTGGCGCCGACATCCAGCGTAACGGTCGGACGGCCGGTGGAAGTGGGAAACACAGCGGTAATCGCAGGACGGCTGACCCCTTCGATACGACCAAGCGTCAACAGCGAGGTTGCCATTACCGCACCGGTATTACCGGGAGATACAAATGCATCCGCTTCCCGACGTTTCACCATCTGGATACCGACAGATATCGAACTGTCGCGCATCTTGGCGCCGTCGGTAGCGGCCATCTTCATTGTCACTTCGGTTTCGGCGTGATGCACCGACACATTGGTCGGAACATTCTGAACAGCCGATAAGGCTGCGCGAATTTTTTCTTCGCTGCCGACCAACGCAACATGAACGGATGAACCGATTTTTTGAGCGGCTAAAAGACCACCCTCGACAATCGTTGCAACACCACGATCCGCCCCCATGACATCGAGAGCCACCGTATAGGTATGGGTATCATTCATAGAATGCGAGTGACAATCTCCCTTTGTCCAAAGGTGTACTTAGGCTTCTTTCGGTGAAACGACCATTTCGCCATCATAGAAACCGCAATTGGCGCAGACCCGATGCGGCATCTTCGCCGAATGACATTGCGGGCAGGTACTGAGCGCCGGGCGATCCAGCTTCCAATGCGTACGGCGTTTCCGGCCGCGGGTAGCTGAGTGGCGTCGTTTTGGATTTGGCATGACATTCTCTCCTTATATATGTACGTTCACTACTCTCACTATTATTCAAATCTCGTTCGTTTCCAAGACGAAAGAGTGTCGGGGCGGAATCTATACCGCACCGGCTATTTTATCAACTCTGTAACCACAGCCGACCACTTCTGTTTCAGCCTATCCCTATCTGCAAAGGCGAGCGAGCGCTGTAACACCTCACGGTTCATGTACTTATCGCGATTTTCCGCAATTTTTTCGATCGCTTCAACCAGCCGTTCCGGAGCGGTTTTTTCGTCAGTTATGTCAACCGCCAGTCCGCCGCCGGTTTCCCGAATAATTTCCTCGCCGGCGCCGCCCGCACGGCAAATAGCCGGGCAGCCACAGAGAATCGACTCAATATAGACCATTCCGAACCCTTCCCCTTCTGAGGGAAGCACGAAAACAGTCGCTTTATCATACTCTTGCACAAGCGATGGAACGCGTTGAATCCATCGTACAAACGGATACTGCGTCAGGTTCAGTTGTTGTTCCAACGCACCTTTGCCGACAACCGTCCATTGGATTTGTTTTCGCGCGGCAAGCAGCTTTCCTGCTTCCACACACAAATCAATCCGCTTTCGCGGCACCAGATTAGCGATTGTTAACAGCTGCCAATCGGGCATGAGCATGCGATATGTAGGCCTGATCAACCGGCAGATGAATCAAGCTCGATTTTTCCTTATACCGATCTCCGTACGCCTGCATGAACACCGTCATCGGATATTCACCGATGAACACCAATGACACTGCGCGATCCAACACCGGACGCGCCAGACGCATATACAACGGAGATTTACAAATGCTAAAAATATCAATACCGACACAGACCAATGAATAGCGGCGGCGGCATAACCAGGCCAGCACACCGGCCGGATAAATCCAAAACGCGAGGATCGGTCCACGTGATGCAAGCACAGTACCGAGCGTTTTCAAAAGATACCAGAACAGTTTGAACGGATTATAACTGAATCCTTCATGGCCGATAATCCTGTGCTCTCCCCCTATGAGATCGAGCATATTTTTGATAAATATCCCGGCAAACGGCTTGGCGCTGTGGGGATAGTTGTGAGTCAGTATCGTTGCCATGACAATGTTTCTTAGTTTCCGATTCCGAAAAATGAAAACACAGTGTGACGAATATCGGTATCCAACAGTATCAATGCCGCCAAACAAGGGATGAACAAGGCAATATGAACAACTAACCACCAGCGGCTTTCCATAAACTGGCCGGATTTTTCAATCGTACCAGCGGCGCTTTGTTCTGCTTTTTCCCGAATCCGTTTCATTACTGCTCCACCTGCTGACATTTGCAGGGGCCATCATTCAAGTTCGCTTTACAGTTCACACAAAGCCCTTTGCAATCTTCTGAGCATAACGGGCTGATATCCATGGCCAGAATAATGCTCTGCCGCGCGATATTGCGCACATCGGCGATATGGCCGCTGTGGTCGAGATAGACATACTCTTCATCATCAATCGCATCGTCGTCGTCATGCAGTCCTTCCGGGCAGATCGTAAAATCAGCGACGTTTTTCAAACTGGCTCGGAACTGCCGCAAACAGCGGGCACACTCCATCATCACATCCGATTCGAACTCCCCTTTGCAGAAGTATTCCTCACCGGATTTGTGCATGAGCAGATTGCAGGTGACTTCGTTGATCGAGACAATGAAGTCAAAATCGGCCGCAATTTCCCCGTCCGCCGCTTTGATAACAGCCCGGGCCGGGAACTCCTCATAATGTCTAACGTCAATAACCATAACTGGTTAGGATACGGAGAACCCCCCGGAAAGTCAAGGCATACTCAAAGCCTATCACCTGAGCCATCCCCTTGAAACATAACGAGATATGCTACCTATTGGCTTGGAATAGGAGCTACAAAGGTAAGTTTGAAACGCTATTGCTTTTCCAGTTTGAATTGAATCTTATAAGAATAGAAATCAATATTGGAGGTCACGCTCAGTGCTCGCTTGATTTTGATATCATCCTCAAAGGCAATAATGATTCCCCGAACCGTCTGATTATCTTCTGCCAACTCATCCTTTACATATCCCATATAGCGTTGGATTTGCCCAACTACGCGATCACTGGCTCTACCCCGCTTCAACTCGATTACTACAAATTCCTTTTTGTCTTTGCTGCGAGCTAAAATATCAATAGGTCCGGTATCACTCTGAAACTGCCGACCAACTTCTTCCCCGTCTACTTCATAGATATCATACAATTTACCAAGTTCCGTGGACTTCCAGTTTTTTATCAAAAATTCTTCTAAATGTTCTTCCAAAGCAAAGGTAGATGGATCCTCTATACTTGAATCCGTTGCCACGATGGAAGGAAATTGATTGCTGGTAAGTAACGTTTCAATTTCCACCGTATACTTTGATAAAGATATTAGGGTGCGAGGTACTCCTAACACATTTTTTAATGGCTCACTTAGGCCATCCCGCATGATTGTCTTTGGAAACCATCGAACAGGGCGTTGGTGCGGCAATGATGCACCGACGTGAAACTCATAACTGCCTGTAACTTCTCCGACGTAATAGTCACCTTTACCAGAGGGGCAAAGGACTACATCCCCAATTTGCATGCCTTTAAAAATAGCCCACATCATGCCACCGGCTATTACGGCAACAGCTTTTTCTTTATCGGGGTGTTTCTTAAAATAAAGCGGAACAAACTTTTCATTAAAGTCGCGCTGAGTACCTACCTGCAAATTTGTTAAATCTTCCTTGGCAATAAAGTCTGCACCGATAAAATTACCTTTGTAGGCTTCGTCAGCAAATACATGTTTGCGCCCGAGTATAACGCGGTAATAATTCTTCATAGTTCTGATTGCTGAAAGAATCCTACTTATCAGCTTGAACGTGCGACATCTGCATCGCGTAGATTTTTTTGATTACGGAAATCAGAGCAACAACAGAAACAAGGGAGCACAATCCGGTTAATAACTCCAAAGCAGTCGGCAAGACCAACTGTTCGGCGGGGAGGTTTTCATTATACAATCTATCCGCCATCGCGCTAAACGCCGAGGCAATAACCCAAAACCAGAACCAGCGTAAAATAAGTGGTTCATCCGGTTCGTTTTGCCATGCGGATGGGTTCTTGCTGGTTTTCCAAATCTCATTCATAATTTTCGGAATGAAAAACAGATTGGCGAGCGGCACAAAAAACCAACCGATTGCCGCTCCCGGTGAAAATTTCATTCCCTGCGCACCCAACTGTCGAACGTTCAGATTCGCCTGATGCACCCAATAGAGAAGCAGAAAAAAGTTTACTACATAGATAACAAACAGACCGATGAAAAAGGTGAGCATGCTGATACGAATCGACACCAGAACCAGATGCCGGTTATCCTCCAACGCCGTTGGATTGGACTGCATGAAAAATGCGAAGATGAGGAGCAAAAGCCAGATGATCGATCCTGCGACCGAAAACAGCAGGTTGAACCTAAGCCAAAGAATTAGCTGATTGGTTAATTTCGTCGGATCGACAAAATGTTTCACTCCCGCCTCCCGCCGTTAAAGTTAATTAGCTAACTATAACTGTCGATTGCCGTTTTCTTTGGCAATTTTAATTCGATTGGCTTGCTTTTCCATATTCGCACGGATGGATGGAAGATCGATTTCTGTTTCACCCTTCCCGGCAGAAACTAACCGATGTTTGTCCCGGTCATATTCTTCCTGCGCTTTTTGGACATCGATGTCGGATGCGTATTCGACTTCTTCAGCTAACAATGTTGCGACATTGTTGGAGACTTCCAAAAACCCACCCGCGACCGCCAGAATATGGACTTTGTCGTTCGCATCACGATACTCGATCTTCCCCGGCTTCAGCGCGGTGATAAGCGGTGCGTGATGCGATAAAATTCCGACATAGCCGTCGATACCGGGAGCAACGAGGGATTTAACATCCGCCTCGCAGAACACTTTTTCCGGCGTGACAATGGTGAGTTTAAACATGCCTAACTACTACTTTTCTTTCTCGTACTTGGCCATCACATCATCCAAGTTGCCGACCATGTAGAAGTGCTGCTCGGGGATGTGGTCTAAGTTACCGGAGATAAGTTCATCGAAGCCCTTAATGGTATCTTCGATTTTGACATACACACCCGCTTTACCGGTGAATGCTTCCGCCACGAAGAATGGCTGCGACAGGAAGCGCTGAATTTTACGGGCGCGCTGCACGATAAGTTTATCTTCTTCAGAAAGTTCATCGATACCGAGAATGGCGATAATATCCTGCAGGTCTTTGTAGCGCTGCAAAATTTTCTGCACACCGCGGGCCACGCGGTAGTGATCTTCACCGACAATCTTCGGATCCAAAATACGGGAGGTCGAATCGAGCGGATCCACTGCCGGATAAATACCCAACTCAGCAATCTGACGGGACAACACGGTGGTTGCGTCAAGGTGCGAGAAGGCGGTTGCCGGAGCCGGATCGGTCAAGTCGTCAGCAGGTACATAAATCGCCTGCACCGAGGTAATAGAACCGGAGCGGGTTGAGGTAATGCGTTCCTGCAGGCCACCCATTTCGGTAGCAAGGGTCGGCTGATATCCTACCGCGGAAGGCATACGTCCCAAAAGTGCGGACACTTCGGAACCGGCCTGAGTGAAACGGAAGATGTTGTCGACGAACAACAATACGTCCTGATTTTCTTCATCACGGAAATATTCCGCCATGGTCAAACCGGAAAGCGCAACGCGCAAACGGGCTCCGGGCGGTTCGTTCATCTGACCGAACACCAGCGCGGTCTTGTCGATAACGCCGGACTCAGTCATTTCAACGTACAAATCGTTTCCTTCACGGGTGCGTTCACCCACACCGCAGAACACAGAGTAACCACCGTGTTCGGTGGCGATGTTATGAATTAATTCCTGAATAATAACGGTTTTGCCTACGCCGGCGCCGCCGAAGAGACCGACTTTACCACCTTTGGAATATGGTTCCAATAGATCGATAACCTTAATACCGGTTTCGAACATTTCAGCTTTGGTGGATTGCTCTTCGAAACTCGGAGCAGCGCGATGGATGGGAAGCCGTTTGGCGTGAGCATCGATCGGGGTTTTCAAATCAATCGGTTCACCCAGCAGATTGAACAAACGACCAAGCGACGCTTTACCTACCGGAACGGTAATCGTGTTTCCGGTATCTTCAACATTCATGCCGCGAACCAAACCGTCAGTCGAGGCAAGCGCAACACAACGCACTATATTATCGCCGATATGGCTCGCAACTTCGACCGTTAATTCGATCTTGCGGGACGCATCTTTGATCTTCAGCGCGTTTAAAATTTTCGGCAGGGCATCAGACGGAAACTCGCAGTCCACCGTCGGACCAATCACCTGCACTATTTTTCCCATGACAGCCATGAATCTACTCCGATTATCTAAACAACATTATCTTCAATATAGATTAACGTGCTACCCTTGCAGTGCATCTGCACCGGATACCACTTCCAAAATCTCTTTCGTAATCTGCGCCTGACGAGCCTTGTTATAATCAAGCGTCAGCGTCTGAATCATTTCACCCGCATTCTTGGTCGCGCCGCCCATAGCAACCATTCGGCTGCCATGCTCACTGGCGAACGATTCCACCAACGCCGTCACCATTTTGGTTAAGGCGTAACCGGGCATAAGCGCGGCGTAAATCTCTTCGGCGTTCGGTTCGAAGATATATTCATTCTTCGTTCCGCTTTCCGTTTTGATTTCCGGTTTCGGAATCGGCAAATATTGCTCGAGTGAAATCTTATATCGCACGAGCGAAATAAAACGGGTGAACAAGAGACTAATATCATCCGTTTCACCGGACACAAATCGATTGCTCAAAAACGTTACGATCGAACGGGCTTTCTGATAATTAAGCGTTCCGCCCCAGTCGCTGAAATTAGCGACGATAGGATACGGACGGCGTTTGAAGAAATCGTTGGCGCGTTTACCGATGGTTACGATTTCGACTTCCACACCTTTATTGTCGTTCAACCAATTCATCGCGCGGCGCAGAATGTTCGAGTTGAACGATCCGCACAATCCGCGATCAGAGGTGATAACGACTAAGGTGCGGCGTTTGATCGGGCGAGTTTCAAAAAACGGATGTACGATTTCGCTGGATGAACCGGCCGCAAGATTGCTGAGCATTTCATCCATCTTTTTGCTATACGGACGCGCCTGTTCAACACGCTGCTGTGCGCGACGCAGTTTCGCTGCCGCCACCATTTCCATCGCTTTCGTGATGCGTTTGGTGGAGGTTACCGCGCGAATTCGCTTTTTTACTTCCCGTAATGTTGCCACAATCTACTCGCTTACGCCTTGCTCGCTTTGAACTGCGCATTGAAGGCTTCAACGGCATGTTTCAATTTACCGGCGGTGTCATCGGAAATCGTTTTGTCTTTGGTGAGCACGATTTCGATATCCGGATGGCTCTTTTCGCAGAATGAAAGGAACTCACTCTGCCAGCGACCGATGTCGCCGGTCGGAATTTTATCGAGATACCCTTTTACACCAGCCCAGATAACCATAACCTGACGAGCCACCGGAAGCGGTACATACTGACCCTGTTTGAGCAGTTCTACCATCGCGGCGCCGCGGGTCAACTGACGAAGGGTGCCTTCATCAAGATCTGAACCGAACTGCGCGAAAGCAGCGAGGGAGCGATACTGCGCCAAATCGAGTTTGAGCGATCCTGCTACCTGACGCATCATTTTCGTCTGCGCGTTACCACCTACACGGGATACTGAGATACCGACGTTAATGGCGGGGCGGACACCGGAGAAAAATAATTCTGATTCCAAAAATATCTGACCATCGGTAATCGAAATTACGTTGGTCGGAATGTATGCCGACACGTCACCGGCCTGCGTTTCAATAATCGGAAGCGCGGTCAATGAACCGCCACCGAGGGCATCTGACAATTTCGCGGCGCGTTCAAGCAAACGTGAGTGGCAATAGAAAATGTCACCGGGGTATGCTTCACGTCCCGGCGGGCGGCGAAGCAAGAGTGACAACTGACGATAGGCAGTAGCCTGTTTGGACAAGTCATCATATACGCAAAGTGCATGTTGACCATTGTACATAAATTCTTCACCGATTGCGGCGCCTGAGTACGGAGCAATGTACTGCAGCGGAGCCGGGTCGGTTGCGGTTGCAGAAACGACAACGGTGTAATCCATCGCGCCATTCTTACGCAGAATTTCCACAACCTGTGCGACGGTAGAAGCTTTCTGACCGACGGCGACATAGACGCAGAATACGTTTTGACCTTTTTGGTTGATGATCGCATCAATCGCGACAGCCGTTTTACCGGTCTGACGGTCACCGATGATCAACTCACGCTGACCACGGCCGATCGGAATCATCGAGTCAATCGCTTTCAAACCGGTTTGAATCGGTTCTTTTACCGACTGACGCTCAATAACTGATGGCGCGCGACCTTCGATGACACGGAACTTATCCGTGACAATCGGACCTTTGCCATCAAGCGGCTGACCAAGCGGATTTACCACGCGGCCAAGCATGGCAGGACCAACAGGGACCTGGGCCACTTTACCGGTGCGGCGAACAGTGTCACCTTCTTTAATATTCGTATCGGGACCGAAGAGAACGGCGCCGACATTATCGGCTTCGAGGTTCAGCACCATACCGAAAATGTCACCCGGAAACTGAATCAACTCCGACATCTGCACGTCGTTGAGACCCCAAATACGGGCGATCCCATCACCAACCTGCAGAATCGTTCCGACCGATTCCGTTTCAAGACGGGTTTCAAACTTCTCTATTTCCCGTTTCAGTACCGATGATACTTCTTCCGGATTAAGACCCATCACATGCTCCTGTTATCTAAAAACTCACACATTTCAAAGTATATAGCGATTAATCAGGCGACTTTTACTTTGCCCAACTGATCGCGTAAAACGCTCAGTTCATACCGAACCGAGCCGTCAATAATCTTGTCTTTCAGCATCAAAATCATTCCGCCGAGAATCGCCGGATCAACTTTTTCTTCAAGCTGAATTTTCAAACCGGTTTTCTTTTCCAGCTGCTGAATCAAATTGGTACGTTCGCTGTCGTTCAGTTTTACCGCGGTGGTAACGAGGACTCGTCCCATTTTGCGGTGTTCTTCCACCAACATCAGAAATTCCTGAATGATGTCGCCCAAAAAGGCGATGCGGTGCTTGTTCAATAAAACGATCAGAAACTCAGTCAGCAGTTTTTCGGTTCGTTCACCTATCACCGAACGAACGAGAGATTCTTTTTTGTCATCCATCACGTTGGGCGCGAGCAAGAAGTTCAGCAGCTGCTTCCCTTCCGGACGCTTCAAAATGACGTTCAACGAATTCATTTGTTCGTAGACGGTATCCAGCACGTTCCTTCCTTTTGCGGACAAGAACAATGCCTGTGAATAGGTGCGGGCGACTTCCTGGGCTATCATAAATTAGGCTTTCTGCACTCCGTCGATAACCTGGGAAATCAACTCACGATGTTTTGGATCATCGAGCCGTTCACGAATGATTTTCTGCGTCGCATTCATCGTGATCGCAACCATCTCGTTCTTCAACTCGACTTTCGCCTTGGCAACTTCCCGCTCCAGCTCAACTTTAGCTTTGGCGGTGATATCGTTGGCCTCGTGGCGCGCGGTGGTTTTGATTTCTTCCGCGATCCGCTTGCCTTCGTTTACCGCTTCCGCAACTTTAGCGCGACGTTCTGATTCGATTTCGCGCAGCTTGCTGTCGTAGGTGGAAGCCATCTTGGCTACTTCCTGCTTTTGGTCTTCGATCTTTTTGAACTCACCGGCAATGGTAGAACGACGCTCTTCCATAATTGAAAGCAGCGGTCCCCAGGCAAATTTCGCGAGGATCCAAAGCACAATCCCAAAACCCAGCATGTGGGTAAGAATTAATTGCCAATCAAAACTCATTGTTTCTCCATTTTCTCATCTACAAAATACGCTCACACGCATCCTGAGCCTCGTTGGTGAATTAGCCAGCGATTTTTCCCGAGAGAATGAAGAACACAACCAGCGCGTAAATGGTCAACGCTTCGATAAGCGCGGCGCCGATGATCATGGCTGTCTGAATCTTTCCGGTTGCTTCCGGCTGACGACCGATAGCTTCCATCGCGGAACCAACGGCGCGGCCGAGACCAATACCGGAACCGATGGCGGCAAGGCCAACGCTGACCGGCAAGCTCAATGACAACATGGTTGAAACATCCATAACACTACTCCTTTATAATGTCTTATAGGTACATATTTGAAAGTTCATCTTAGTGATGCTCCTCGCCGTGCGGCAGCATCATGAGAATATAAATAGTCGAAAGCAGCGTAAACACCAGCGCCTGAATGCTGGACATCAGTATCCCCAATAGAATAAACGGCACGTTCAAGGGCAACCCAATCGGGGAATGCATGAAAGATAATGTTGTGAGGCCAAGCCCGACGAATGCAGCTACCAAAATATCTTCACCGGTAATGTTACCGAATAGACGTAAGGCAAGCGAAGCCGGTTTGACAAACTCACCGAATAAGTGCAGCGGAAACAAAAGCGGCACCAAAACCCAGCCTGTAATATCATGCGGCGATCCGGCCATATGATGGATATATCCCTTAATCCCTAAGCGCGTGATACCGGTGTATTGCACATAACAGAACACCATAATCGCCAGAGATGCGGTTACGTTTACGTTAACGGATGGAGAATGGAAAAAGGGAATGATTCCGAAAAAGTTCATGGTGAGAATGTAGAAGAACAAGGTGCCCAAAAACGGCGTGTAGCGTTTGGCTTCACTGCCTAATATCGAATGAAGGAAGTTGTACATCCCTTCTACTAGCATCTCAATTGCGTTTTGGAACGGACCGGGAATCAGTTTACGATTCGCATACACTTTGCTTGCAATTATTGTGAAAAAAATCGCAATCATTGCCGCAAAAATAATTTCGACCCAATGATTGACTACTTCATTGTCTCCCCAAATCATCTGCACGAAGTTCGGCAGATGCGGGGGGCCATCATGATGCTCTCCGTGTGCAGCTTCTTCGGCAAACACCGGCGCCGCAATTAACAGCGGAAGCACGAACAAAATGATGCGCAAAAGCTTCATCATAATGCGGCACCCACTGCGGGTGTTTGTTTCTCTTTTTCGTCGAGCTTGAGCATCGAACGACCGATCACCTTTAGAATAATGACGGCGAGTAAGAAACTAAATCCGACTACCAGATAAATCGGCTGAAGTTGGTTAACCGTCAGCAGGAAATATCCGGCCACATATAATAGTGGGAATTTGACGAAGAGTAATAAAGCGGTCTTCATTTTGTCCGGTCCTTCCGGACGAATCGCCGCACGAACTAAGTGCGAAATGAAAAGCAGATTGATAATTCCCCAGACACCGCCGAACAACAGGCCAAGTCCTTCCCACACACCGAGATAAAACATGGTAAAGGGAAGCTGAACCAACAAAACAATGCCCGTGGTTCTCAGTGAACGCTCTACAAAATCAGTTTGGGGGTTCGTTAGTATCATCTTTCTTATCTAATCGCTCAGACTTTTTAACGAGTTGGTAAATCTCAATTCCTGCAGAGCCAAAGCCCAGACAGACACCTATTATCATTATATACGGCTCTGTCTTGAAAATCCGATCAAGCCATTTACCGCCAAAAAACCCTAAAAGCGGGGCCGCCACAAGAATTGCCGGGACCGCTGCCAGAAGGCTAATCTGCGCGAATTGACGTGTCTTTTTTTCAGGGTCACGCTGCTCATGCAATGCCATCTAGATGCCTCAGATTTTTTGAGGCCGCTAATATAGATTCCCCCCCTTGAATGTCAACCGATTTTTTCCTATACTACGTGCAACCATACCCCGCCGGTATCGTTATAAAGTACTGTGAACCAACAACGTAGAGCAAAGAACCAGTCCCGTCACCTCACGCCGGCCTGTATTTAGGACAAGCAATGAAACTTCGCTACCTTCTTTTTTTCCTTCTGGTTTTTATTGTCTGTAAATCAATTTCCGCCCAAGAGGAAATAGAAGACACCACAACCGTTCAGCAGGAGCCGGTTTTTGTTCCCTGGCATATCAAAGAGGGTGACACAGCCCAACTAAAAGCACAGGCATTGCTGCCGAACATTACCTATCGCGCGCATAATAACGGCAGATTTTGGAATACGATCATGAACAACGGAATTATCGGGAATCCAGCGGGGTACCGTGATCCGAGCAACCGTAATCGCGCCTCACCGGGATTCTTTTATCCGAATTACAGTAATGTCAAATATGGCGACATCGCCTCGCTCTGGGTGGGTGGTGTGGTGGATGATGATACGCTGGTCAGCTGCGGGTATGATGAAATCGGTAATTCGGAATTTCTTCCGGATTTTTATCCGCTCGGTGAGTTCGAAGATCTTTCCGGGCGCTCCGATGCGGATTTCGGAGATTTGGTTGCCAAGCGGGCGGAGCTTGCGTTCCGGTGTACCTACACCGACACCAACTCACGCCCATCATTGGTGCCGTACAGCCAGTATGATCAACGGTACCATAGACCGCTCGATATCAAAGTAACGCAAACGAGTTATTCCTGGGCGTATCGGTTTGCCGAAGATTTCATGATCGTTGATTACGTGATTGAGAACGTCGGCACAAAAACGATCAATGATATTTGGGTTGGTTTTTACACGTTCGGGTTTATTCAACGTCTTGAAGGTCCGATGATTCCTCCACGCGTTGATGATTTTGAAGGGTACATCGACACTTGGCCGCATGAGATTGAGGATTTAGGAAACGAAAAAATTCGTTTAGTGTTCGCATGCGACAATGACGGACAGCCGCAGGGTGAAGGATGGAGCTTGAATAAAGTTCAGCATGTTATCGGATTCGCGCCCTTAGCCATGCCCCCGGGAGCAGTACGGAATAATTTCAACTGGTGGACAACTGCACCGGCGAACTGGGGTCCGCGCATGCAGGGTACGCTGCAATATCCGTATCGGCCCTATCTGAACGGATTCGGGGTTCCCTTCGGTGATAAAGCAAAGTATCACATGATGTACAAACCGGAAATAGATTACGACGGAGCGGAAGCGGCAATTAATAAATCAACTTCCGGATGGCTTCCGGTTATTCCACAGAGCACCAGTATCGGACGCGGACATTACGTTCACACGCTCAGTTCGTTCGGCCCCATCCGTACATTGCGTCCCGGGGGAACAACCCGGTTGACGATGGTGATATCAATAGGTGAATTTATTCATACCGACCCAACGGCATATCGCCGCTTGTTTACGCCGCAAAACCCGCGACCGTACCAGAATTACTTAAAGAGCAACATCGGTGATTTAATAAAAAATATTCGCACCGCGCGTTCGATTTATGATAACCCCGGCATCGATACTGACGGCGACGGTGATTCCGGCCGTTTCATCTGGACCTTCAACCAAGGCACTGGTGAATTCAACAAAATATACTATGAAGGGGACGGCTACCCTGATTTCCGCGGAACCGGTCCACCTCTTGCACCTCAACTGCGACTCTTGACCGAAAACGGTAAAATTATTGTGCGCTGGAACGGACGTTTTACCGAAACGGCGATTGATAATTTTACAAAACTACAGGACTTCGAAGGATACCGGGTGTGGCTTGGCCGTTCACTGCATGATCAGGAATGGTCGATGGTTGCATCATACGACATCGAAAATTATAACCGATACAAGTGGAGCACACGGTTATCAAAATATGAATTAGTGGAACCGCCATTTACGCTGGATTCGCTCAAACTGCTCTATGGTGACGACTTTAATCCGAGTGATCATCGCGGTCCGGGTCAAGCGTTGGTAGTAGGAGCCGACTCCTATTATTTTCTGCCGGTCGACTACAACCAAACCAGCTTAACTTCACCGAATGGAATTAGAAAAGTGTACCCGAACGCGATCAAAGACACATCCGATGTCGATGAAGAAGGACGGATGCGCTACTATGAATATGAATTCGTGATTGACAGCATATTACCTACCGTGTCATACGCTGTGGCAGTAACAGCGTTTGATCATGGCAACCCGGCAGCCGGGATTGATCCGCTTGAAAACAGCCAGATGGAAAACGCGGAAGAAACATTCGCACGAGTATCCGGTGATTCAGCTGTATTGAAAGATGGAAAACTGAATGTATACGTTTTTCCCAATCCGTATCGTGTCGATGCTGACTATGCGGGACATGGGTTTGAAAACCGACTGACCGATTTATCATCCGACCGCGCCCGTTCGATCTGGTTTGCGAATTTACCGAACAAATGCAAAATTTCGATATTCTCGATTGACGGTGACCTTATTAAGGAAATCTATCACGACCAGCCGGAGGGAAGCGGGACCGCATCGGTTGAACGTTTCGATATGATAACGCGCAATCATAATGCGCTGACAACCGGATTGTTTTATTGGGTTATTGAATCTGAATACGGTACGCAAATCGGAAAGCTGATGGTAATCAAATAACAAAAAGAGCGATTGTTATCAGCAATCGCTCTTTTACTTCTTCTTGAAACGAGCTATTTTTCGTTCGCTAACTTCACAAATTCATCAATCGGAGCCAACGCCTGACTGACTGCGCTTGTCCAAAACGCATCCTGAGTCAAATCAATCCCCAAGTGTTTTTGTGCAACCTCTTCGGTTGTCATGCTTCCGGTATCATTCAGCAGCGCACGGTATTTGTCGGCGAAGGCAGAACCTTCTTTGCTTGCGCGGTCATACACACCAACGGCAAAGAGATAACCGAATGTGTATGGATAGTTGTAAAATGGCACATCAGACAAATAGAAATGCAGTTTTGAACACCAGAACAGTGGATGATAGCCGGATTCATCCAGCATTCCTGCAAACGCTTTTTTCTGCGCATCTATCATGATCTGGCATAACCGTTCACGCGGGACGAGTCCTTTTTGGCGCTCTTCGTAGAACTGACGATCAAACAGATAGCGGCACTGAATATCGCACAGGAGCGTCAGCGCACCTTGCAGCTGCTGATCGAGCAGCATTAGTTTTTCATCCCGAGCTGTCGTTTTTTCAAGCGCGGCGTAGAGTACCAATGTTTCTGCAAAAATCGATGCCGTTTCGGCAAGATTCATCGGGTATTGCGTGGCAAACCGCTGACGGTCGTTCAGCACATAGCTGTGATAGGCATGGCCAAGCTCATGGGCAAGTGTCAGCAGATTTTCAAAAGTGTTCGCGTAGGTCATGAAGATACGGGATTCTTTTACCGGACCTAAACCGGTGCAATATCCGCCTCCCCGCTTACCGGGACGATCTTCCGCCTCCACCCAGCGCCGGTTCAGCGCATGCTCGAAGAAATCCGCCATATGCGCAGAAAACGGCCGGGTATGTTTGACGATAAACGACGCAGCGTCATCGTACGAGATTTTCGATTCGCTCGATCCAACCGGTGCGAATACATCGTACCAACTGAATTTATCGATTCCGGCTAATTTCTTTTTTGCATTTATGTATGCCTGCAAACGAGGTGCTTCCCGCTGAATCACCCGCCACATAGCATCAAGCGTTTCCTGTTTCATACGGGTCATCATGAGCGGTTCATCAAGTGGGGACTTCCATCCTCGTTTATGGTGAAGCGTCAAACGGAATCCACCGATGGAATTGAGTGTCATCGCCGCGAGTTCAGCCCGTGTTTCCCATGCACCGGTAAGCTTTTCGAAAGCCTGCTTACGCACGGCGCGGTCGGCATCTGAAAGTTTTGTCGCTAATTGCCCAAGAGAAATTGATCTGCTTGTTCCGTTTTCCTGAAAATCAACACGTAAATCACCAGCCATTTTATCGTACAGGCGATTCCAGGCATGGAAGCCATCGACCGCCAAATCAAGCGCCAGCCCTTCCTGTTCAAGCGGCAGTTTCCGTTTAGCGATCTGGCGCAGTTCCTGCAAATAAAACGCAACGTCGTTGATAGCCGGATGCTGCGTCAACTGTTTCCAGGCGGCATCACTTTGTTTTAGCGAACGGGCTTCAAGTTCGGTAACCAGCTTTTGTAAACGGGCATTGAGCGCATCCCCTTCCCCCATAATGACATTTCCTTCAGAATCGTCGACATTCTGTGAAGTCAGACAATTGGCGAATGAAATAATAAGTTCGATATCATCATGAAGCTCCTGAAGCAGCACGACAAAATCGACCCAGGGTTTACTGGTTGAATCGGTAATTTCCGCTGATAAACCGGAAACACTTTGTTCCGCTTTGTCGAGTTTGGTCTTTGTTTTTTCGCGAAACGCTTTGAATTCGGGTGATGCGCTTCCGCCGGCGAAAACGGAGTCCAAGTCCCATCTTGGCGCCGGGGGGATAACGTTCGATGCAGTTGCGGTAGTCATGATTTTCTCCACAAAAACTAATGTTTAGTGAGTAGATGATAAGAAACAACGGCCAGTCTATCAAGTCACGCTTGAGAAAACTTTCCCGTTGAGACACCGGCCATCCATCCATTATACTCTGCTTATGGCACACGGACCATACGCCACTCCATCAATCGGAAACCGGAAAACCCGGATTTTGATGCTTGTTTTCGGAATTATTATCCTGATTGCAGTTAGTATCGTCACCTACAACCGGATCTCCATGGAGAAACGGCTCGCGGTCGAGCCCCGCACCACCCCCCCGGTTCAAGCTGAACTGCCGTCATTTAGTAAACAGGGTGAGATAACGTTTATTGCAGCCAACAACAATGTCATTTCACGAATCGATATTGAGATTGCCGATACGGATTCATCCCGCGCCCGCGGATTGATGTACCGGACACAATTGGCCGAATCGCAGGGAATGCTATTTATTTTTCCGGATGAACAGCCCCGCAGTTTTTGGATGCACAATACCCCGCTTCCTTTGGACATGATTTTTGTTAATGCAAACGGCCAGATAGTAACAATTCTAAAGAATACTGCGCCGTTCGATGATTCAAAATACGACTCGCCAGCACCGGCAAAGTATGTCATTGAAGTCAATGCCGGATATACCGAAAAGTACCATATCACTGTCGGTGACAGGATTCGCTGGACGCCTTAGATTTCGAAATTATTTTTTTGAGGCGAGTTCTTTTAAAGCGGCTTGAAAACGAGGATGCCTGGTCGTCAGCAAGACAAAATCCCGTTCTTTGATTGATCCCTTAGCTTTGATAACTGCCGCTACCTGCTGTCGTTCTTCCGCTGACCACTTTTCCAAATCCGTAATTGACGCCACTAACGGAGCAAGTCGGTTTACTGCTTCCTTTTCGTCCGCCGTCCAATTGGTCATTGCTGGGAGCGGGAGAGTTTCTTTCAAGCGATCAATCGCTTTTTGTGTTCCTATTTGGCGATCGCTGTCGGCTTGTTCGTTCATCCAGCGAGTGACCTGATAACTCAGATTCACAATCGAGAGTTCTTTGTATGAAGCCATATGCGACGGGTCCGCGGTCAAGAACATATCGCTCTTCGCCAGTTTTTTCAGTGTTGAAAGCGGGGTACGATACTTCTTTTTCGTTTGAATCTTTTTGCTTTCGATTTCAGCAAGCTTACGAACAGATGGCTCGACCGAGCGAAAACCGAGTTTGTAGTAGAACCAATACGATCCGGACTGCAAAGCTTCGTCATTATCATCCCCTACCTGATATGCCCGCACCAAAAATTCACGTGAATTGAAATGATGGTAGAATACCCGGAAATATTCTTCTATTGCAAAGGATGACTCACCATTTCTGTATGCCGGAAAGATATTTATCGCTATTTCTACCCGTTCAAGCAATACCGCTGCTACCCCGTAGCCAATCGGCACGCCGTTACGTACCAGCATCGCACCGAAATTCGCTTCTAAGGGAAGGCGAATATTGAAATGTGTACCGTATATATAAAATTGCAGACCGCGACCGGCATTGACTACGTACACCTCTTTCGGTGTAGCGCCTGCTAAAGGGAACAATTCTCGATTTCGTACTGCCAACAATTCCTGAATATCACGAACACGTTTTATACCTTCGGATTCAGGCAATAATGTCATGGTCGTAGCAGGGTGGTGAAATTCATTCCGTAAATCTTTCGTACGGCCTTTGATCGGCTCCGTTTGAAAAAATAATTCTTCATTCGGAATTCTTCGCAGTGTGCGTGATGCGGCGCATTGATTCAGCGACCACTTGAGGTATAAATCCATTCCTTCGTACAACGACCGCTTCACCAGATCCGAATGAGGTGAAGATTGAAACATCTGCAAGAGGGTATGCAATGGAGATTTGCCTCCTGCCTTTTCAAACCAACCCTGTCCGGATATATTTGGGTCATTATCAAGACTATCCGATTCATTCCAGGCGGTTATCTGCGAAAGCACTCCTAAAAGCGGATCATCTTCTTCATTGTAATAATTCCAGTCAATTTCGACGGTATTTGGATACCAACGATGTAATGCCTGCGCGACTTCATAGCCGAATGTATGTGAAAGCGTGGTATCAACAATGCCGGAGTCGATCAGTTTTTCGGCTGATTTATCTTTGCTCTTTTTCGTGTACGTTTTTACCCGTTCGCTGAAACGCTGTAATTCCTGCTCGGTGAAATCCAGCATTTGCTGATTATCCGGATAGGCTCGGAGGAAAAGCAACAGGTCATGGTATAGCAAAAATTCTTTGGGATGGAGAATTTCCCGATCAGAAAGGGCAGCGAGGATAGATGCCCGTGCCTGAATTTGATCCGGTGTGAAAGTCGTTTTGAGGACATCAAGCGCCTGTAACAGGGTCTGTGTGGCGGCAGTTTTTCCGGCTTTTCGCTTCATGGAAAGCGAATGTACGGAAAAAATAGCTGGGAAACAATCGGTTGACTAAAAAAGTAGGGGAACACGAAGTGCCCCCTACTTTTACAAAAAAGAACTAGTTACACTGATAATGGTCGAAATAAATCTCGTCTGCGCAGCAGGCGCCGTTGGGTATTCTTTCGGTAAACCATTTACGACACCATTCACCCTCGCAAGGAGAACCTGCCGGGCAACCGCCATTTATATCGGGATCAAAGACTATGAAGCATGCTTGCGGTGCACAAAGATCAGCCTGCCCCTGAGGAGCAAAACAGAGCCCGATAGCAAATGCCAAAGCAAAAAGGGCAGTGTATTTAGCAAACGTTGTTCTGATTTTCATAGAAACTCCTTTTTCTTAGTTCTTCTTTACGAAAAGTATTCTCTCGTTGGGCTACTTATGACGTCCTGCATGTTGTCGTATCCACCTCCTTTTCTGTGCGAGTACATCCCTCACAAACGGTCGTTAAAAAAGTCGGCGTCGATATTTTTATCGAAACCGTTGAGAACGAGTGCTATACTTCGATCAGACGTAATTCCCACAAATGTCGGTGTCGCTGTAATACCGTCATTGGACATTTGTTTTGCGCGAACGGTAGTAACTACCCGGGCCGACGGTAGGGCAGTTGAATCGAAGCCTTTGCTTTCTTCTTCCATGGCGTCATAAACCCAGATGAGCTGAATATCTTTATCCAAATGATTTACGATTCGTCTTTCCCAATACGTATTCATCATTTCGCATGCGCTGCAATGCGAACTGACAAACACTAAAAGCGCTGAGCCTTTTTTACCAAGATCAGACACTTTTATTGTCTCACCACTGGCGTAATCTTTCAGTTCATAGTCTGGAAACTGCTGTCCGATTTCTAAATAGGTCGTGTTTTTCATTACCTGCTCGGAAGGCAGCCCGTAACCCTCATTCGATAAAGCGAAGCCGGCGTAGATACCGCCGCCCACTCCTGCACAGATAATGACTGCGGCAATAACCCATTTAATAATGAAACGGGAATTGATAGTATCCTGCCCTGACTGGGCGGACTCCTTCGTGACGTCCATAGACCTGCCTCCGACGTAAGAATGTTCTACGACCTTGTAATTCTGCCTTTTATATTCTTTTAGAAAACTCTGCCTTTGCGTAACGATGATTGACTAAACTGACAGTTTTTCTCAAGCAAATAATGTGATACGAAAAACCCAAAGCTTTACAATACGATATGACGAATAAAGATAACCCGCCGAACGACAACCCCTTAGAGCTTCCGATTGACGGAACATTAGATTTGCATTTGTTCTCCCCCAAGGAAACAAAGGCCGTCGTTGAGGAATACATTCACGCTTGCATGGAAAAGAAAATTTATGCCCTTCGTATTGTGCACGGAAAAGGAATCGGTGTGCAGCGGGAAATTGTACATGCGGTACTGCGTAATTCACCGCATGTTAAATCGTTTCACCATGAAGATGGGAGCGGCGGCGGATGGGGTGCGACGGTTGTTAATTTACATGCCTCAAACTAGCAGTCAAACCGATAGAAACAAAAAAGCCCTGTTTGCACAGGGCTTTTTTGTTTGTTGCGGGCTTTCTGCGCTTTTGCGCAGCTCGTGAAAGGTTACTTCACGAGCAGCATTTTCTTGGTGTCGCTGTACGTACCAGCTTCCAACTTGTAGAAGTAAACACCTGACGCATACTGACTGGCATCCCACTCTATCTTTACCACACCGGCATCGTGCTCATCCTTCCACTGAGTAACCTTCTGGCCAAGGATGTTGTACACGGTTAAGGTGAATTCGGTTTTCTTGGGCAATGAGAACTTAATCGTCGTCTTCGGATTGAACGGGTTCGGGTAGTTCTGCGAAAGTGAGAACTTAGCCGGCAACGAATTACCCACGTCAACCTTCATCATAGCACCGTCGTACGAACCGGCTTCGATGCTCTTAATAGTCTTCGTGCCACCGGTAACTGTTATGATAGTACCGGTTTCGACAAATCCGCGCCCGCTGCTTGAGTAGATAAGCATGCGGGTATCTTTACCGTCGAAGTTCGAGCGAAGTTCCATTCCGGCAAGTTTTTCGTTCAGCGTTGCCTGTACTTCGCCTTCGAATATGACAGAGATAGCGCCGATCTTGTCTTTCGCCTCGGCAATCGATAACACACCGTTTTCAAAGCTGAACGCAACTTCCGGCAGGTCGTTCGGGTTGATCTTCGGCATCGGGGGCGCATCGCCGATCACGACACGGATCAGGTAAACCAGATCCGCGACCGAAAGCGGAATACCATCGCCGTTCACATCAGAAGCAGCTATTTGGCCTTCCTGATTGATATTAAACACCGACAAGCCGAATACGAAGTAGTTGCTATAAAGAACGGCATCGGACACTTCGTAGGCGATTTCGTTCAAGTTAATATCGCCGCGTGCATCGATAGAGTCGGCGCAGACGATATCGATACCGCCGTTGGTATAATCAACGCAGCGAATCGGACGCGGTTTGCCGGGACCGCCGCCAATCATACAGGAGTCTTTGACACCATAATAACCCGGGAAGCCGTAGGAGTTATTGGTGATATTGTTGAACTCGAAATCGTAGACTTCGCGTGAAACGTACAGCGTATCACCGGAACGGTCTGCGAATCCGTTATCACCGCAATCGAGCCAGAAGAAGCGGATCGGAACATACTGGCATTCAAGCGTACGATCATTGGAGACCAGGAACTGTATATCGGCGAGTGAACCGAGCTGTCCGTCAAGGAAACAGCTTGGGTGGTATGCGCCGTTATTGGTTTCCGCAATAGCCGTGATGCGCAATGCACCGCTCGGGCAGGCGTTGCCGCAATTACCGTTCGCGCCAAGGCGATAGCTGAAGTATTCCCAACCGCAGGCTTCGAAAGCATTACCGGGTGCGGCACTGAGCGGAACGACAGCGGAAGCGTCATAGGCAATCAACAAGTCATAACCGCCTAACTGCTTGCCGGAACCGTTGAGATATATTTGCACATGTTCAACTTGACCCTGAATAGCATCATGTGTCTTTTCGATTTGTACGTGAATACACTCATCGATCTGAATCGTGATACAGAGCGTATCAATTGTCTGCGCACCGCAGCCGTCGGTCGCGGTAATCACGAAGCAGTATTCACCTGAGCTATCGGCGTTGAAGCAGATCTGGTCGTTGAAGGCATCGTACGTACCGGTCGGCGTTACGGTCACGCTCGACAAGTTATTGTTCGGATCGGAGATATTCGCATCGAAACAGGTCTGACCTGGGGCATCAAGATACGCCGTGAAATCAGGCGGCAGATTGAGCACCGGCGGTTCATTGAAGTCGATAGTAATAATCGAGGTATCGACATCAACCGCGCCGCAGGCATCGGTCGACTGAAGCACGAAGATATAGCTGCGTTCACCAGCCGGGACATTGAAGCAAATCTGACCACCGCTATAGGTGCCGTTAGCCGAAATCAATTGACAGTTGGTCAGGTTGTTGTCGACATCGGTGCAGCCGGCTGGCCAGCAAATTTGACCAGTACCGCACATAAAGAATGTGCTGTCTTTTCCGGCGTTGGCAACCGGCGGGGTGTTGATATCAAACACAACCTTGAATGAATCGACACAACCGGCGCCGCACTGATCAAGGCATTGAATCTTCACAACGACGGTTTGGTCTGCACTCGGCGTAAAGACCCAGTTATTGCCGATAATTGTACCCGGTCCGGATACAATTTCGCAATGATCGAAGTTGCCATTCGGGTCGGTCGCTCCAACCGGCAAGCTGACCTGGGTCGGCGTGCACTGGAAGAAGGTCGTGTCATTCGGCAGGTTACAAATCGGGCCGACGTTGATCGTGATGGTCACGACGACGGTGTCACGATCCGTTAAGCCGCAGGCATCAGTCGCCTGAATGATAAAGGTGTATGCACCCGAAGATGCCGGGGTGAAGCAAATCTGGCCACCACCCAGCGTTCCTGGTCCTGAAATCAAGGTAATGCCGGTCAAGTTACCGTTCGGATCAGTTGCAGAAACCGGTCTGCAGACTGAGGTCGATGAACAGAGGAACAGGCTTGTATCCGCACCTGCGTTGGCAACCGGCGGGGCGTTGAGCTGAACGTTCACATTAATAGTATCGCGATCAGTCAGTCCACAGGCATCAGTCGCCTGGACTATTATCGTATACACACCGGTTGACGGCGGCGTGAAGCAGACACGGTTATTAAGTGTATCAATTGTTCCGGGGCCGCTGATGAGCTGCTCGTTGGTAACGTTATTGTTCGGGTCGGAAACGGAGTAGTTCACACAAATCTGACCGCTTGAGCATTGGAACAATGTGGTGTCGTTACCGAACGCAATGCTCGGCGGATCGTTGAGCGTTACATGAACAGTCATGCTCACTGTATCAGCCGCGCCGCATGAATCGATAACCGCAGCCGTTACGGTGTAGTTACCGGTTACATTCGGCGTGAAACACCAGAGTCCGGTGTTTGATACTGTTCCTGCGCCGGAGAGACGAATCCAGTTCAGCGTACCGCCATTAACGTCAGTCGCAACAAACTGGTAGCACAACTGCGTCGGCACACAGAGGAACGTATCAATCACCGACGGCGGCGGATTTTGCGCAACCGGGTTGCTGTTGATTGTTACCGTCACACTGAATGAACAGGTATCGCTGCCGCAGCTGGTGCTGGCAATAACGGTGAAGTTATAGGTTCCTGAAGAACCGGCGTAGAAGCAGACATTACCGCCGGAATAGGTTCCGCTCGGTGATACCGTAACGGTCGCACCCGAACCGACAACTGATATCGGCACACAGACTGAATCAGCGGAGCAGAGGAATACCGCCTGCGGAGCCGGGCAGTTCACCTGTGCCGCGCTGCCGATAGTAACGTTAAAGACCAGATCACAGGTATCCACGCCGCATGATGATGTCGCAATCACCTTCGCGTTGTAGGTACCGGAAGTTGCGGCATTAAAGCAGAGTTGGCCTGCAGAATAGGTACCGAGTGTCGTCGTTACCGTTGCGCCTGCCGGGGCAATCGGCAGCATGTAGCAAACCGGACCAGGGGCGCAAAGCGAAACGTTAATTGGTCCGCTTGGGCAGGTAATGTTCGCAAAGGAACCAAAAGTAATCGTAGCATTCAAAGTGTCCTGATCAAAGTCGCCGCAGGAATCCTGCACCCGAACGATGAACTGATACGCACCCGCCAAAGTCGGCGTGAAGCAGACACGGTTATTAAGCGTATCGATACTGCCCGCACCGGAAATCAGGAACTCAGACAGTTTCGCCAGACCGTTTGCATCCGATACTGCGTACGGGAAGCAAATCTGGGTCGGTGAACAAAGCTGAATCGTCGTGTCGTTGCCCAGTGCAATCACTGGATTGCTGTTGAGCGTGACGTTGACCGTCAACGTATCGACATGGAACGCACCACAGGAATCTTCCGCACGAAGCGTAAAGGTATACGTTCCGCTGGCAACCGGGTTGAAACAGACTTGTGATCCGTTATAGGAGCCCGGTCCATTGAAGATACAGTCTGCAAGGTTGCCGTTTGCATCGGTACAGGAAGCCGGGAAACAAAGCGTATTGGTCGAATCACACAGGAAGAGATTTTGATTCGGCCCTAAGCTCGCAACCGGCGCGGTATTAATCGTAACATTTACGGTAATTGTATCCTGATCCGAAAGGCCGCACTCATCCTGAATCTTCACGATAAACGTGCTGACTCCGCTGGCACCCGGTGTGTAACAAATCTGGGAGTTCGGAATATCGAGCGTTCCCGGGCCGGAGAGTTTGGTAATGGTCACCGGACGAGGATAATCAGGGTCGGACGGTGTGAACGGTATGCAGACTTGCTGCGAAGCGCACAGGAATATCGACGTGTCGGCTCCGAAAGCAATGCTCGGTGCCTGGTTAACGTCGATATCAACCACGAAGTCCGAGGTGCAGGTTGCACCGCATGAATCCTGACACTGCATAATTACATGAACCGTTTGATCGCCGCTCGGCGTGTAACACCAGTTGTTGCCGATGAGTGACCCCGGACCGGAGATAATCTGGCAGAACTGCAGGTTGCCGTTTGCATCAGTTGCAAATGCCGGCAAGCAAATCTGCGTCGGGGTGCACTGGAAGAAGCTCGTATCATTCGGCACCACACAGACCGGCGCTGAATTGATAGTGATATGGATGACCGCGGTATCACGATCAGTACGACCACAAGCATCGGTCGCTTCCATGATAAAGGTATGGTTACCGCTTGCCGCCGGGGTGAAGCAGATCGTAGAGCCGTTGTATGAACCGGGACCGGAAACAAGCGCGTAGTTGACCAGGTTGTTATCGGGATCAGATGCAGAGACCGGCCAACACACCTGAGTCGGCGCGCATTGGAACAGCGTTTGATCCGGACCGGCGTTCGCAACCGGCGGGCTGTTCAGGGTGTAGTAGATAACAACCGTATCATAAGTGGAAACGCCGCAAGAATCGGTCGCTTTGAGCACGAATTCATAATTCAACGTTCCAGTCGGGGTGAAGCAGATGGTAGAACCGTTGTATGTTCCCGGGCTGCCCATCAACTGGACAGATTGCAGGTTGCCGTTCGGATCGCTTACTGATACCGGCCAGCAAATCGCCGCGACGTTGCACTGGAAGATCGTCTGGTTCGCACCGGCATTCACCACAGGCGCTGTGTTGAAATTGACCGTCGCGTTGACCGTGTCAACATCGGTAGCGCCGCATGAATCGGTCACCTGCAGAATGAACTGGTAGGTACCCGGTGAGGTTACCGACCAGCAGATACGATTGTTCGGCACATCCACAAAGCCGGGGCCTGCTAATAATGTATAGGACTGGATATTGTTATTCGGGTCGCTTGACGTAAAGAACACGCACTTCGACTCGGTCGCGCAGAGGAACATGGTGGTATCGTTACCAAAGTTCACCACCGGTGCGCTGTTAATCGTCACATTATAGGTCATCGAAATCGTGTCAGCTGCGCCGCACGAGTCGGTCACTGCTGCCGTTACGGAGTAGCTTCCGCTCGCTCCCGGCGTGAAGCACCAGAGGCCGCCGCTCGTTACCGTACCGGCGCCGGAGAGTCGGCTCCAAGTCAGCGTACCGCCGTTGACATCGTTAACTGTGAACTGACGACAAATCTGAGCGGATGCACAGATGAACGTATCTTTCGGCGTCGGCGGTTGTACCGCTATAGGAGCGGAGTTCTTAGTAACGTTGACAATTAAATTACAGGTATCGGCACCACAGGTAGTGGATGCAATAATTTTAATGACATAGTGACCGGATGTATCGGCAGTAAAGCAAACATTGCCGCCGCTATAGGTACCAATCGGTGAAACCGTGACTGTCGCACCGGCCGGAGTAATAGTTACCGGCGTACAAATACTGGTCGTAGCGCATATGAACTTGGTTTGCGTTGCCGGACAAACGATATCGGCAGCCTGACCGGTGGTGATAGTCACCACGATAGTGTCACGATCATTCAGACCGCATGAATCCTGTACCTGGGCGATGAACTGATAGGTTCCCGCAGCAGCCGGGGTAAAGCAAACCCGGTTGTTCAACGTATCGATTGTTCCGGAACCTGAGATTAAAGTTTCGGTCAGTTTAGCTGTTCCCTGCGGATCACTGATAGTATACGGCAAGCAGATTTGCGCCGGTGTGCACTGGAAGATAGAAGTGTCATTACCGAATGCAATCGTCGGCGCACCGTTAAGCGTCACATTATAAGTAAGCGTCGTGGTGTCTTTGGCACCGCAGGAATCTTGAACAACTGCCTGAATGCTGTATGAGCCGGCACCGGCAGGAGTAAAGCACCAGTTACCACCTGTCGTGATAGAACCGGCGCCTGAAAGTTTTGTCCACGTAAGTGTTCCACCATTCGGATCGGTCGCCGCAAACTGATAACAAATCTGTGTTGCAGTACACTGGAATACTGAGACTGGTGTGGTCGGGTTCGTTGCTACCGGCGGAGAGTTCTTGGTAACGGTTACTTGCAGATCGCAGGTATCGGAACCGCAGGTGGTCGAGGCAATCATGCGAATATTGTAGACACCGGAAGTATCGGCATTGAAGCAGACCTGACCGGCGCTGTAGCTGCCGATCGGCGTTACGTTGACCGTCGCACCTGATCCGATTACACCAACCGGAATACAAACACTGCCGGTCGCGCAGATAAATCTGCTTTGCGGACCCGGACAGCTGATCTGCGCGGCAGATCCGATAGTGACATTGAACGTAAGATTACAGGTATCGACGCCGCAGGCAGTGGATGCTATTACGCGAATATTATAGGTACCGGAGCTGTCGGCCTGGAAGCAGAGTTGTCCGCCTGAGTAGGTACCAAAGTTGGTCGAGATGGTAGCGCCTGCCGGAGTAATGGTAAGCGCCTGGCAAACCTGACCGGTATTACAGAGCGATACATTGATAGGACTGGCCGGACAAACGATATCAGCAGCCTGACCCGTGGTAATCGTTACCACTATAGTATCACGATCATTCAAACCGCATGAATCCTGCACCTGAGCAATGAACTGGTAACTTCCGGCACCCGACGGAGTGAAGCAGATTCGGTTATTGAGCGTATCAATCGAACCGAAACCGGAAATCATCGTTTCCGTCAGTTTCGCCGTCCCCTGCGGATCACTCACCGTATACGGCAAACAAATCTGCGCCGGGGTACACTGGAAAATTGAGGTATCGTTGCCGAACGCTATGGTCGGAGCACCATTAATTGTCACATTATAGGTAAGGGTTGTGGTGTCTTTAGCACCGCAGGAATCTTGTACAACCGCCTGAATGCTGTATGACCCGGAACCGGAAGGTGTAAAGCACCAATTACCGCCACTGGTAATCGTGCCGGAACCGGAAAGTTTGGTCCATGTCAATGTTCCGCCATTCGGATCAGTAGCTGCAAACTGATAGCAGATTTGTGCAGCTGTACACTGGAACACCGAAACCGGTGTGGGCGGGTTGGTCGCTACCGGTGAAGCATTCTTGGTAACGTCTACGACTACGTTACAGGTATCCGCACCGCAGGAGGTAGATGCGATAACCTTGATGACATAATGGCCGGAGGTGTCAGCATTGAAACAGAGTTGTCCGCTGCTATACGTACCAATCGGTGAGACAGTGATGGTCGCACCGCCCGGAGTAATTGTAATCGGTGTGCAGATGCTGCTGGTCGCGCAGATAAATTTGGTCTGCGTTGCCGGGCACACAATATCGGCTGCCTGACCGAAACCGACGGTCACGACAACAGTATCTTTATCCGTCAGGCCGCATGAGTCAGTCACCTGCGCGATAAACTGGTAGGTACCGGCAGAGGCCGGGGTGAAACAGATTTTGTTATTGAGGGTATCGATAGAGCCGAATCCGGACACCATCGTTTCCGTCAGTTTGGCAGTTCCCTGCGGATCGCTCACGGTGTACGACACGCAAATCGATTGCGGAGCGCAGAGGAATAACGAGGTGTCATTACCGAACGCAATGGTCGGCGCACCGTTGATAGTTACATTATAGGTAAGCGTCGTGGTATCTTTCGCACCGCAGGAGTCGGACACGACTGCCTGAATGCTGTATGCCCCGGAACCTGACGGAGTGAAGCACCAGTTACCGCCGCTGGTAATTGTGCCTGAACCGGAGAGTTTTGTCCAGGTCAGTGTTCCGCCGTTAATATCGGTTGCGGCGAACGGATAGCAAATCTGTGTCGCCGTGCACTGGAACACCGAAACCGGTGTGGACGGATTGGTGGCTATCGGGGCAGAGTTAATCGTAATATTGTATTGAATGTTCGAGGTATCAGCCAAACCGCATGAGTCGGTTACTACAACCGTTGCGGAATAGGTGCCGGAAAGAGTCGGCGATACGCAGTAGTTACCGCCTGCGGTAATTGATCCGGCGCCACTCAACTTAGTCCAAGTGAGTGTTCCGCCATTAGGGTCGGTGGCCGTAAACTGGTAGCATACCTGCGTTGGGCTACATTGAAAAACCGTAAATGTCGACGGATTTACGGCCACCGGCGCGGAATTTTTCGTAACGGTTACAACAACCGTATCCCTGTCGGTGAGGCCGCAGGAATCAGTTGCCTGGATAATGAATGTGTGTGCTCCCGTAGATGCTGGCGTAAAACAAATCTGGTTCCCACTCAATGTTCCAGACCCTGAAACCAATGAAGTTGCGCTCAAATTTCCATCCGGATCACTGAACGTTACCGGGAAACAAATCTGAGCGAAATTACACTGGAATTTAGAAAAATCTGCTCCGGCATTTGCCACCGGCGGACGATTTAACTGTACGGTTACATAACCGACATCGGTAGTCATATGACCACATGCATCCGTCGCCGTGACGGAAACCGTGTACACACCGGAGGTGTCGGCGTTGAAGCAGATATCGGTAGTCGAGGTTGACGCCGCAGTGCGTGCCGCAACGGCATCAACTTCAAACGTGCCACCGGTCACTTCTATACGAATACGGTCGAATAAAATACCGTCCGGTACATCAAGTGTAATACCGCCGAACCCGCTCCCGCTGGATGCGTTCGGAATCGTTACGTTGACGGTATGAACAGTTGTGCCGCCGTTGCGCAGTTTAATTTCTGCTGTGTTGGTTCCGCTTGCTGCATAACAGAACAAAATGATGTCGACTTTTGCGCCGTTACAAGTGGTTATGGCAGACGGGAAACCGATAATCGCATTGTCAGTATTGTTAAAATCAGCGGAGCCGTCACCGTCGGTACCGTCCGGGCCGCCGGAACCGGTAAGCGTGAATGTCAAATCAGTCGGTGCGCCGATCATTTGGCTCGTCATGTTGTTGGAACCGGAAATACCGGATGAAGAAACGATAGAAGAACCGAACGCAAAATTCGGCAACGTGACTGACACGCCGGTCGTGGTTGCAACAGTACCGGAGAAATCACCGGCATCGTAAAGCGGGTTGCCCGCTCCCGTTCCGCCGACTTGTGTTACGGTTCCACCCAGGGAACGTATTTTTGCAATCTGATCGAAACTACTGCTGTTGCCGCTGTAGCTGCCGATGTTGGTCGTGACGGAAGTAATATCGCAATCGGCATCGGTAATCGATATCGGCAGACAGATCTGACCGCTGGTGCACATCTCGACACTCAAATCAGGAACAACGACAACCGGTGAGGCGCCGTTTTGGACGATGACATTCATCGTGTCGTAATCGGTTGCACCCAGAATATCGATAACTTTGAAAACGAAGGTATACGTACCCGGGCCGCCCGGCGTAAAGCAGTGCTGCGTGGAAATGGTTCCTTTGCCGTGCTGTGTGGTAAATGTTCCCAATCCGGAGATTTTTGACAGGTGAATCGAATCTCCCTGACAGTTCGGGTCGGTGGCCAGAATCGGGAAACAGATTTGCCCGGGATTGCAGCTGATTACTGTCGTGTCGGCCGGAAGCGTAACAACCGGCGGGAAATTGTGGAAACGGAGTTTGATAACCAAGTCGTTGTGATCCTGATCACCACCGCCGTCGACATCTTCCCACGCGATAATGTATTCATGCGGCGTTCCGGTTGGGAATACCCACATATGGTCATACAAATCATCGTTGTATGATTCTTTACTGAACCAGCGATCGTTTTCACCGGGAAGATTCGGCTTCATATAGAAGCCGATAGAGTCAAATGAGCTAAAGGTAAAGTTTACTGAATCGCCGGGCGTGTCGCTCGGACCAAAGAGCTGATAAAATACTGAGGTGTCATGCGCCTTGTAATATCCCGAAGATGCGTACGCGGCGGAACCGGCTACTTCGATAAGCATCGTTGCCGTGTTGGTGCCGTATCGTCCACACAGCGACTGCGCGCCAATTTCGTCATTCGCAACATCAATGTCATAGCCGAGAGAATCGAGGATGAACTGCAAGGATCGTTCAGACAGCGCTTTTCCATATACGCGTACTGAATCCTGCCATTTCATCTGCGCCTGTGCGGAAGGCGCGGCGAATGCGAGGAGTACTCCGAATAAAAGGAGCAATCCTATACGTGAACCTTTCATACCTTTACCCTGTCGTATTGTAAATAACTCATCTTCGAAGTATAAACGGGAACGAGCGCGGTCTTCCCTGATAACGATGGGAAACAAAGCCGCAATAATTCAGCGATAATAAAAATACAATGAGAATTGTAAATGGATTTGACGTGAGGAGATGTTAGCAATCGTTCATCCGTCTCTTTCTGTAAAACTCAGATTACTTATTGCCGCGACGTCCTGTACGCGGAAACTCCCACACATATCGAAGCTGCAATTATGCTCAACATGTGGGTCTACTTATTCGTCATATATAATGTAGGAAAAGAATGCCGGTTAGTCAAGCGGAAAACAGAAACTGACCGTGAGCCAAGACGCACCCGAAAACGCATCGCAACTTATTAAAATAAAACAACATAACAATTCTCGTTTTTGCTATTGACGGGGGTGGTCGAGCGCCCGGGCTAACTTCGACTCGGTCTGCAAGACAAAGGGAATCTCTAAAGAAGCGAAAAGACGAGAGAGCTCATGTACCAAACCGTACACTTTCGTATGCGCTTCGACTTCAATTTCTAATTCATAATCAACGTGACCATCGGCAAACTCAGTCCGATCAACTTCGAACTGATATTCTCCATCATTCAAACGATACGGATGAGTTTTTCGGAAATTATCAAAGGATATCAGCGGTATAAGCTCCCGCTCTTGAACGAGTGGCCTAATTCGTTCAATCGGCTCAGCGATCACCATGAGAATACTTTTTTCGCTTCGCGCAACCTGTCCTCCCAATGCGAGCGGTATTTCTGATTCGATCTCTTCCCGAACCGCTGCTGCTCCCGCTTGCGAAGTTGTTCCTTTGAGCGTAACAAATGCCTGAGAGTCGGTAGTGCGAAGCCTGAGCGCCCAGCCTCGATTTTTTAGCAGGTGGTCAGTCGTATCGAAAAAGAAATTCTGCTGATGCTCTTCCTGACCGGTTGAACCTAAATGCCCCAATAACTTCAAATAGTTCGAAAATGACCCCAGATCGACTTTGATTTCAATCTCATCTGCCATTGAAAACCGGCCCTTTAATTACCGCTTCAGCACTATATACTACTCAAGAGATAAGATAGCCACTGATACTACAAAAAAAGCAGGAGCGTTTAACTCCTGCCTTTGTACATGCATGCAATTGCAACAGACTATTCGGTTTTCACTTTGTACCGGTCAGTAATCTCTTCATTGGTTTCACCGTTGAAGACTTTGAATTCCTGAGCGAGAATAGTCGTGTCACGCACCAGATTAATGCTGAACTTGTGCGCGTCCATAAGCCGTTTAATACGGTTGGTACCGTTATCGGCCATGACTTCGGCCAACGTCGGCGCAACCATCAGATGGAATTTGCGGAACTTCCGCTCTGCTTTGGCGCGCAAGAACCAACGCTCGATTTTGGTCGCCATCGTCTCGCGCGAAGTCACGCGACCAAGACCGTTGCAGCAGGGACACAGGTCGGCCAAAGTGTGCAAATGCGAGGGGCGCACTCGTTCCCGGGTCATTTCAACGATACCGAAATCGGTTACCGGATTGATTGCCCGTTTGGCGCGATCATGCCGGAAAGCATGTTTGAATTCCTCGTACAGCTTGCGGCGGTTGTCACGATTGTACATGTCGATAAAATCGACAATGATAAGCCCGCCGATATCGCGCAGACGAATCTGCCGCGCGATTTCACGCGCTGCTTCGATATTAGTCTGGTAAATCGTCGTCTCCTGATCACGGCTTCCGACAAACCGGCCGGTGTTGACGTCGATAGTAACCATCGCTTCGGTCTGATCGATAATGATATATGCACCTTTTCGGATCCAGACCTTACGCTCCATCATCTTTTCAATTTCTGACTCTAAATTGAATGTATCAAAGAGCGGTTTTTCATCTTTGTAGAACTCGACGCGTCCTTTAAGATGCGGCGCGACCTGACGGACAAATGAAGTGACTTTTTTGTAGTCATCTTTGTTGTCGCACACCACACGGGTGACATCATCGGTAAAAACATCACGAAGCATGGTGACGGTCATTTCCGCTTCTTTATGAATCAATGACGGCGCGGGAGATTTGTCCGCTTTCCGCTTCAGTTTCGACCAGAGTTTTAATATCCGTTTGATATCTTCACGGAACTCGTTTTCATCGACACCGATTGCTTCGGTGCGCACGATAATGCCGAACCCTTCCGGACGAAGCGGGGTCACGATTTTGCGGAGCCGTTTCTTTTCTCCCCAATCTTCAATGCGCTTGGAAACGCGCACGTGATCATCATCGGGGACTAAAACGACATACCGTCCGGCAATGGAAATTTCCGTCGCAACGCGCGGTCCTTTAGTGGAAATCGGCTCTTTGATAATCTGAACCAGAATTTCCTGACCACGTTTAAGCACCGATTCAATACCGGCGCGGCGGGTTTTGCGGACAATTTCGACCGGAGCTTCCTCCTCTTCGAATTCATCGCTGGAGTCGCGACGGTCTCCGGTATCTTTGCCGACATCGGACGCATGCAAATACGCAGCGCGATCCCAACCAATATCGATAAACGCCGACTGCATACCGGGGAGCACTGATTTAATGACACCTTTGTAGATGTCACCGACATTACGCTCCGTATCCGGGCGTTCAACCGACATCTCGACTAATTTGCCGTCTTCGAGTATCGCGACACGTTTCTCGTATTCGCTCGAATTAATCAAAATTTCTTTCTTCAATCTTCTCTTTCACCTCCTTTCATGATTGCCCAAACGACGCATTCTTCGCGTTTGGGAGATAGCCATGTATAAATTCTTGTGCTGACATTTCTTTTTTACCCTCAGGGAGTAACGACGTTACTTTGAGTAAGCCGTCGATACAGACAACAAACAGGTTGTCATGTTCAATGATTATTTCCCCGGGAGTTTGATTCGGCCTTTTCGCCACACCCGACAACTCAGTACGCACCAGCTTGATGCGTTTGTCACGAAACATCGTGCTGGCGCCGGGATAGGGTGACAAACCGCGTACAAAGTTATGCACACGCACCGTGAATTGTTTGAAATCGATAATTGTGTCTTTCGGAAAAATTTTTGGTGCGGCGGTCGCCTGTGCTTCTACCTGTGGCATCGAGATAACGTTTCCCGATTCAATCATCTTCACCGTTTCCAATACGAACGGTGCAGAAAGTTCAGACATACGATTATAAAGTTCACCAAAGGTTTCATTCTCTTCGATCATTACTAATTTGCGGTGAATAATGTCGCCGGTATCGACAGTCGGTTTCAAAAAGAAACTGGTTAGTCCGGTTTCTTTTTCACCGTTTATAATCGCCCAATTGATTGGTGCTGCGCCTCGATATTTAGGCAATAGTGAACCATGCACATTGATTGAGCCATGTTTCGGCAGCGTAAACAACCGCTGCGGTAAAATTTTAAACGCAATCACCACTATTAAATCAGGCGATGCCTGTTTAAGTTTTTCATAAACTTCTTCGTCCTTCAAAGATGCAGGTGTGTAGACAGGTAAACCGAGGTTAACCGCTTCCGCTTTAACTGCGGTTGGAGTCAATGCTCCGCCACGGCGGGCGCGTTTGTCCGCGCCGGTTACGACAAGCGGGATGCTATGCCCTGCGCTATGCAATGCACGAAGCGCGGGACAGGCAAACGCCGGTGTTCCCATGAACACAATACGCATCTGTTGTCATGGCTGAAACTGACTGCCAAACGGAGTCGGGACATGCGAAACGAAATCAGGCCGCGGAAGTCTGTGAGAGTTTCCGCAAACGGCCGGCAAGCATGGTGCGGGAAAGCGGCGATAGATAATCGATAAACAGCTTTCCTTCGAGATGATCGTATTCATGTTGAATCGCTCGCGCCAGGATACCATCGGTCGTGAGCTCAAACCTTGTGCCATCCAATGCGGTCGCACGGACCCGCACCTTTTCCGGACGGACTATTTTGTTGTAGATCCCGGGAATCGACAAGCAGCCTTCTTCATATTCGAGTTCGCCGCTTAACAGTTCTACTTCCGGGTTGATGAATACGGTCAGGGTTTTGGTTGGATCGATTATTGAAACGTCTACAATGAAGATACGTTTCAGCACGCCGATTTGCACGGCAGCCAATCCAAGTCCCTGCGCTTTTTTCAGGGTGTCGATCATGTCCGACACCAGTGCCTTGATTTCCCCGGTGATCTCAGTCACCGGTTCAGATACATTTCGCAATACCGGGTCGCCGTATATGACAATCGGGCGCTCAGCCACGGTATCTCCTATTTCTCGACCTTAGCAGCAATTGAGGATTTCATAAACTCCAGTTTGACTTCTTCGGTAATCTTGATAATCACGCGATTGCGTTCTTCGTCGATTGCGAAGACGGTTCCGAACATGCCGCTATTAGTCATAACTTTGTCACCTTTTTTGAGCTCTTTCAAAAGCTCTTCATGCTCTTTTTGTTTTTTGCGCTGCGGACGGATCAATAATAAGTACATGATCACGAACATCAGTGCAAACGGTACGAGCGTCAGCAATCCGCCGCCGGCATCTCCCCCGGGGGCCATCAAAATCGGCCAGGTGTAATTCACTTCACACTCCTAATTTTGTGTATCGTCACGGCGGGCTGTTTCAATCAGTCACGCCAAATCTTAGTCTAACCTACTAATACATAACCATTTCAATAGCCCGACAGTTTCAACGACCGACAACTCACCAGCCCAAAACCAACGCAAGTCATTGATAGGTAAGGGGAATAATACCGAATTTTTAAGAGATGGGCAAGAGGGGAAAAAGTCAACGAATGCGGACAATTTCGTAATCCTTGGATGGTTGAGCCGTTAAGATAAAATCATCATTTTGTATTGGAATCGCAAATATAGTCGTGTCGCAAGACATTTTAGCAATTAGCGTTACCTTTGAAAATGGAGTGATATCCGAACGATTTGCCGTAAACGACAAGTTCGGTACATGTAATATTGAATCTGTTTCCGACAAACTCAATTCTGCGAATGTATAACACTCATAAAACTTTTCTCTCATTTCTTTGTTAACGGCGCGAACAAGCAACATGTGCCGGCAAGAATCTTCAGAAACATAATTAATAACTCCGATTACTGATGAATCGTTTAAGACTGAAAGCTCATCAATATATGATGCATCAAGTCCACCAATATAACGAGCAGTAGCTCTTGACCATCTTCCTGATGTAGAAGTATCAAACGATAACAAATCATTAAGGTCATTATTGTAACTCATTAAGAATTTTCCATCTTTCAGCCTATGTAACCTGTAAACTATTCTCGCATCACAGCACCCATACTGTTCTGTCTGATAAAAATACCCTTTCTGCCCCCCAGCATCTACTTCATCAGTAAAGTTCCACAATGTTCTAGATACACCATCGGTATCAATCACAATGGCTGATGCAGTAAGTAACGGCTGGTTTCCTTCCCAGGGACCTTTCACCCATTCCGTAGATTGTGAAATTATTAAACTCTCATCATCTTGTAAAAAACTCGGAGAAGGATAATCAATGATAAAAAAATCGTGCTTATACAAAATGTAAGAGAATACTCCCTCAATACCGGTAACAAGCTGAATTCTCGAATAATTACTGTCTTCCCAATGAACACGCATAGTAGTAGCTCGAAGTGGATCTGACGAGGACTGCCTTCGAATTACATCTTTGGCGTGTTCGCTTATATCAGATGAAAAAGCAATTGCTACCGAAAAAACTGACATAAAACAATGAATAAAGCTATTTTCAGTTTCATTTCTTCTTAATGCCCGCCGCCAACTCTGTGATCGCTTGTTCTAATCGGCGCAATCGCGTTTCCGGTTTCTTGGCTGCAAGCAGCGCTTTTACCCATTCCTTACGATGTGTGTAACTCAGTTTTTCCCACCGTTCGGCGGCAGCTTTATTCTTTTTAAGCGCTTTAGCCAAATCATCCGGAACTTCGACGGTGCGTTCTTCGGTATCGGGCTGCATGACTACGCTTATCATCTCCCCACCCTTCGCGCCAGATGCTTCCCGCAATTCCTTATTCACCACCATGCAATATTCACCGCCCATCCGCACGACTGTCGAACGAAACGGCGCTTTGTTGATCGTTCCCTTAACCGGAACGCGCTTTGCACCCCATACTTGTTCAATATCAAACGGAATGTTGATTCCGGTGACCGCTGAGCCATCCGGATCTTTCAACAGTTCCGTTTTGAATTTTTTAACGACATTTGCTTTCAACACTTTTCCCATCGCCGCACCTCATTAGAACTTGGCAAGAATAATACCTAATTGAAAGGGTAGCACGCCACCGTCATCTTTGAAATCGCCCGATCCTGACAATACCGGTCCGGTTCCGATTTGAAAAAAGAATCGCCGGTACCGAATGTTGGCAAAAATTGCGGCATACGCAATACTCCCATCATCCTCATCACTATCTACATCAACCGCACTCACCCCCACGGACAAATCAGCCGTGAATGTCTTGCTATGCTCTAACGTAACAAACAATTCCCCCTGCAGTCCGAACCAATGTCCATCCGAAAAAAGTCCGCCGCCGGTTAACCGGGTACCTACTCGTTTTGTAAACGATGCGGTATAGGAAAGATTGAGGATTCCGGGCAAACCAATGGTACATGCCAGATCATGTCTTGGTTTTGCTTTATTGGACTTGTTATCGAATTCATCTTCTTGTGCAAATACATTAGTGCCTATCAGCACCAATGCAACCAATGGTAAAAGAATACGTTTCATATATCTCCCTGCTTACTGTTTACACATCGAGTTATTCAGGCTTCTTATCTTCTTTCCAATCCTTACGCATCTCGACGATTTTTTGCACCACACCCGGAATGCTGTTGATGATATTTTCAAACGAACCCTTGGCAGCCGGAAGCAATGACACGCCATGCTCATCGATAATAATAAACGCTGACGGTTCAACTTTAGCACCTGCACCGCCACCGCCGCCGAATCCATCACCGCGATTGGTGGCCGAACCCTGCCCGCCGCCTGCACCGAACCCGACTGCAATTTTTATAACGGGGATAATCGTCTTTTTGCCTACTGTTATCGGCTGGCCGATAATCGTCTCGGTGCGCGCGATCTCTTTGAGTTCACCGACGATGCTTTTCAAAATGTCTACTACGTTGTTTTCCATATTGGCCTCCTGTTCAAGTTTTTCTTCATCAGCGAAATGATCTGTTTCCACGGAATATCTCGAATGAGCCGCACAAACGGCCCGATAAGTTTGTACACAGGAATCGCAATCGATAGTCTACCGCTGGCATCGAGCGCCGGCCGATCCCATATCGGTGTGAACAATAATTTCCCGCGAAGTGATGTCATCGCACCGACTATAGTATAGTACCATCCTACAGCACGGCCGGTGAGATCGGGTGAATCGAATCCTGCGGTGATATGCAATCGTATCTCTTCAATTTCAAGCCGTCTGAACACCTCCCAACCGAATCGTAACACCGCTTTACCGGTAGTTGGGAAAATTGCGACAATTTGTCTGAGTTCCTGTCCGCGATTTTTTAGGATCCCATAACCGGTTTTGTATACGGCGAGGGTGCGTTGCTGTTGCGGTTCTTGTTTCGGTTTTGATTGCTCTTTTGTTTTGGCGAGTTGTTTGACGGGAAAACCGAACAGTTTGATAGCCTCAGTTTCGGTTTCGAAATCGTATTCGTATCCGGTGCGCCCATATCCGGCGAAAAAAATCGAACGTTCCTCATTAAGTATCAACCGTACGCGCAGCCGGATAAACAGCATCGTAACCAGCAGAATAACAACGGCTACAAGGAAATACCACATACCATAATATATACGTTATGAGCAGATAATTGAACAGTCGGTAAACAACCGGAGCTTCACCCTTGCGAAACCGGGTAATTCCCTGTACCATAGCGGGCTATGAAACTGGGAATACTCGGTGCGCCGCAAAGCGGCAAAACGACGATTTTTAACGCCGCTTCCGGCCAAAGTGAAGCAGTCGGCGATTTTTCGCAGGCGACCCACCGGGCGGTAATCAAAGTTCCGGATAACCGGCTTCAAGAACTGGCCGCGCTTGTTAACCCAAAAAAGATAACCCCGGCGGAAATTGAATTTCTCGATGCCCCGGGACTGGCCGGAAAAGAAAAATCCGGCAGCGTGGAGTTCAGCGCCGAACTTCGGCAAATGGACACCTTTATTATCGTGTTGAACGCCTTCTCAAGCGATGCCAACCCGGAAAAAGAGATTCGCGGACTTTTGGAAGAGATGATTATTCTCGATCAACTCTTAATCGAAAGCAATTTGGAAAAGAAACAACGGAAAGCGAAACTGACCGGTGATAAAGCGGAGCAGCGGGAAGTTGAGCTTTTGCAAAAGCTGCTGACGCATTTACAAAGTGAAAAACCGCTTATTGATCTGGATATTTCCGATGAAGAACTCAAACCGGTGCGCGGGTTTCAGTTTTTATCCCTTAAGCCGCTTTTAATTGTGCTGAATATCTCAGAGGAATCCTTGCCGAAATCACAGGAGATTTACGACAAGCACAAACATCACGTTGTCCCCGGCAAACGGGAACTGGCGGTCGTGTGCGGGAAAATCGAAATGGAACTGGTCACGCTCGCTGAAGATGAACGAAAAGAATTCATGAAAGATTTAGGCATTACCGCTCCGGCGATGGATCAGGTAGTTCAAAAATCATATACGTTATTAGGCTTAATCTCATTTTTGACGGCCGGCGAACCGGAAGTCCGGGCCTGGACAATCCGCCGCGGGACAATCGCACAGAAGGCGGCCGGTGTGATCCATTCCGATATCGAACGGGGTTTCATACGGGCGGAAGTGACAGGGTATAAAGACTATATCGAATACAAAACTCCCGCCGCATTAAAAGCGGCCGGGAAAACCCGGCTTGAGGGGAAGGAATACGTTGTTCAGGACGGGGATGTCGTTATGTTCCGGTTTAATGTCTAAATTTCCCCCGGAACAACAAATCTGCTTTGTTGTTCTAAAACTGCACAGCAATTCGCCGATATAAAGAGAATGGAAACTCTACTGTACGACCTGACAGCATGACCCAAATACTCGAAGAAACCAGACAACAGGAAACGACCGATTCTCCGGTCCTGCCTATACTCCCGTTAAAAGGGACAGTAGTCTATCCCTATCTTGTCGTGCCGCTCATGATTCAGGATGCGGAGCAGACCAAGCTGGTGGACGATGCGCTCATGCGCGGTTCACGTATCGGCCTGTTCTTGCAAAAAGATTCCAAACAGGACAATCCCGGTATTGAAGACCTACACCCGGTCGGCGCAGTCGGCAGCATTCTCAAAATGCTCCGTTTCCCCGACGGTACGGTCCGTTTTCTCATTCAGGGTCTCACCCGTGCGCGAATCAAACAGGTCGCAGCGACTTCCCCCTATTTAATGGCGGAAGTGGAAGAGCTCGAAGAAACCAAACAGGATTCTGTTCAAATTGAAGCCCTAAAGCGTAATCTGATCGAAAGCGTGAAACGCTTAGTCGAACTCGCTCCCTATTTGTCAGAAGAGTTTCATATTTCGGCGATCAATCAGGATACGCCGTCCAAGTTAGCCGACTTTATTGCCTCCGGTATCAATATCACTATCGCGCAAAAGCAGGAGATGCTGGCGGAATTGAATGTCCACAAACGGATGAGTCGTTTGTACGCCGCAATCAAAAAAGAAATTGAAGTACTTGAATTGTCACAAAAAATTCAGGCGCAGGCAGCGAGTGAGCTCGGTAAATCACAGCGTGATTATATTCTCCGCGAGCAGATGAAAGCGATTCGCAAAGAACTCGGCGATACGGATGACAAATCCGATGTCGATGAGTTCGAGCGCCGTATTTCCGAAGCAAATCTCCCGCAGCATGCTCAGGCTGCCTCCAAAAAAGAACTCGACCGTTTGACGCATATGTCCCCCTCATCGGCGGAGTATACTGTCTCGCGCAATTATCTTGATTGGATTGTCAGTCTCCCTTGGTCGACTTCTAAGGAAGAAAAGCTCGACCTGAAGAAGGCGAAAAAGATTCTCGATCAGGATCATTACAATCTCGAAAAAGTTAAAGACCGTATTTTAGAACATCTCGCAGTCCGGAAACTCAAATCCGATCTGAAAGGTCCGATTCTTTGCTTTGTCGGCCCTCCCGGTGTCGGAAAAACTTCACTGGGTAAATCAATTGCGCAGGCGATGGGACGGGATTTCGCTCGTGTATCACTCGGCGGCATGCGGGATGAAGCGGAAATCCGCGGTCACCGCCGCACATATATAGGAGCGATGCCCGGCCGTATTATTCAGAGTATCAAACGATGCGGTTCCAACAATCCGGTTATTATCCTTGATGAGATAGATAAACTCGGCACCGATTTCCGCGGCGACCCCGCTTCTGCCCTTTTGGAAGTGCTCGACCCGGAACAGAATGATACGTTTTCGGATCATTACCTCGAATTGCCGTGGGATTTGTCCAAAGTGATGTTTATCACTACCGCTAATCTGCTCGATCCGATTCCGGCGGTGCTGCGTGATCGTATGGAAGTTGTCCGTATTCCCGGCTATACCGAGCTGGAAAAACTGGCGATTGCGAAACGGCATCTGATTCCGAAGCAGTTGGAAAATCATGGGCTGACTTCTACGCAGTTGCAGCTTGAAGACAGCGCATTGAAAGCAGTGATCGACGGCTACACCCGAGAATCCGGATTGCGTAATCTGGAGCGTGAAGTTGCTGCTATCACCCGCAAAGCAGCCCGTCGTGTAGCAACCGGACACAAAAAGAAAATCGTTATCACCGACAAAGATGTTCCCAAATTGCTTGGACCGATCCGGTTCTCGCGTGAAGAGCTTACCCGTTCCGGACGGATCGGCGTTGTTCCCGGTTTAGCCTATACTGCATACGGCGGTGAAGTGCTGTATGTCGAAGGCACGATGATGACCGGTAAAAAATCGCTGACTCTCACCGGACATTTAGGTGATGTAATGAAAGAATCAGCGCAAGCCGCGCTTTCCTACATTCGTTCCCATGCCAATGATTTGCATATCAAACCGGAATTAGTGGAACACAATGAAATTCATATTCATGTTCCGTCAGGCGCTACACCCAAAGATGGCCCTTCTGCTGGTATCACCATGGCGGTTGCGCTGGCATCGGTCTTAACTAAAAAGCCGGTGAAGCCGTCGCTTGCTATGACCGGGGAAATCACCCTGCGTGGTGAGATTCTACCGATTGGCGGACTTAAAGAGAAACTGTTGGCTGCCTATCGCGCCGGTATTCGTACGGTAATTTTACCGGAAGAAAACCGGAAAGATGCCGTTGAAATTCCGGCTGAAATCAAAAAAAATATCACATTGAAATTCTTTTCTGAAACGATGTCGGCGATTAAATTCGCCCTTGATGGCAACAACCAGACTGCTTCCCGCTCGACCTCCCGTAAGACCAAAAAATCCAAACAGGGATAACGTATGAAACTTGTCACCGCCGCGCTCATGCGTCAGATAGACCGTGAGGCGATTGACAAGGAGGGAATCCCCTCACTTGAACTGATGGAAAATGCCGGGCGCGGCATTGCCGAACGCATTCCCGCGCTACTGACTGATAGCAATGAACCGTGCGTGGCTGTAGTATGTGGAACGGGTAATAACGGTGGGGACGGCTTCGTTATCGCGCGGCATTTGAAGAACAAAAATTATGCTGTTCAATTATTCTGCCTTGGTCCGGAAGAAAAACTCTCCGATGACACCCGTAAAAATTACAAACGAGCGAATGAAGTTGGAATTACCACTCATTTTGTCAGCAATCTATCACAGCTAAAAATTTCGAATGAGACAGATCTGATTGTCGATGCCATCTTCGGCACCGGATTCAGCGGTATACCGAAAGGGATTACCAACGAGGCGATTGCCTATATCAATTCATTGAATAAAACTACCGTTTCGGTTGATCTCCCCTCCGGAGTGAATGCCGACACCGGCGCGTGTGAAGGCAATGTAATTAACGCAACGTACACATTTACGCTCGAACTGCCCAAATTTGGTTTATACCTCTCTCCCGGTCGTGAACAGGCTGGTGTAATCGAAATTGTGCCAATCGGCATTCCCGACAAAGTGGCTGCACCTTTTTCAATCCAAACCGAACTCCTTACCAAAACTGAAGTGACATCGGCACTGCCCAAGCGGAAAGCGGATGGACATAAAGGGGATTTCGGAAAACTGCTGATTATCGCCGGAAGTACCGGTATGGGGGGAGCGGCCGCATTAACCGGTAAAAGTGCATTACGAACAGGATGCGGCTTAGTGAAAATCGCCTGCCCGGCAACTGTGTTGCCCTCTATTTCATCATTAAATACTGAATGCATGACCTACCCATTACCTGATGTCGCTAAAAAAGGTGCAATTGCACTGCGCTCACTTGGTGAGATAATGGAATTAGTGAATGCCCACGATGCAGTAGCTTTGGGGCCGGGATTGGGGCAGCATCATGAAACCCGTGAACTCGTGAAACGATTAGTAACGCGAATCGACAAACCGCTTATTATCGATGCCGATGGATTGAATGCACTGAAAGGCGCAACAGAACTATTAGCGCAAAGAAAAGCGCCGACCATTCTCACACCGCATCCGGTGGAATTTGAACGACTGACCGGAGAGCCAGCATCGCTGGATTATCAGGTACGTATTCGGCAAGTGCAGCGATGGGCGAAAGAATGGAATATCGTATTGGTATTGAAAGGAAGCCCAACACTAATAGGTGAACCTTCTGGCATGGTCTATCTGAATCCGACCGGAAACAACGGTATGGCAAAAGGTGGCAGCGGCGATGTGTTGACCGGAATTATCGGTTCTCTGTTGGCGCAAGGCTGTTCGGCAATCGATGCCGCCCGAATCGGTGTGTATGTACATGGTGTAGCTGGAAACATTGCCGCTGAAGAAAAAACAACACGAGCAATGATCGCCGGTGATATTGTCGAATCTCTCCCCTTTGCATTTCAATCATTAGAAAAATAAAAAGACCGCACGTTATATGCGGCCTTTTCTGCTGCCAGTTCCGGTTACGTTACCGTCTGCGAATTTCGCCATCGACTGAGGCATGTTCGAGTCGATATTCAGGACGGCCATAATAGTCGATATCGCCGCTGGAAAAGGTGATGCCGTCAAACTGCAAGCGCGCGAACACTTCCGTGTGCCCTGAGCCGCGCGACTCAGCTTCCACTTTGTCAGCTACCAGATCCCGCGCCAGAATATCTCCGCTTCCGGCGTTAATAAGCTCGATCTCTTTGGTCGTGCCATCTAAATGAACTGTTCCCATGCCGTCATGCATCACTTTCAGATTCTTTTCCGATAACACATGGACATAGGCATCCCCCATTCCGGTAATCGAAATACTGTTCAAATCCGGTGCGGTAATTTCTACACGTCCTTTGGTTGCCGTTTTCCAGTTGGGTAAACTGGTAATCCGCAGGTCACCATTTTCCACTTTGGTGATAATGTTTGCGCACAGATTATCATCCAGGTACACCGCGACCGATACTTCCGTTCCGACAGTCACATAGATATCCAGCGGGATTTCCGCTGAAACAGAGGTGAATGCTTGTACCTGCCGTTTATCTGCGGCCAGAATTCCTGACCCGGTTTGAAGTTCATTCCCTACTGCCACACCGCTCACACCTGCCACGAGGCAAAACATAGCCGCACTACGCCACTTGCGCATAGCACCTCCTTAGGCTTGCGTTTCTTGTAAAAATTCAGTTGCAAATAACAAGACGGATAATGGGGGTGAAAAGTTGCAGAAAAAGCGTGTTAATAAATGTTACAGGTTGGGTAAGGAAGAAACACTAAGCCGGGCTTGGTTTTACCCAAACCCGACCAATTTTTCAGCAGATGATTTTATGGGCAGGCTGGTGGTGGCGGACCGCTATTGAAAAGATATTGAACTAAATAAGTTAGATCGGCTATGGTGATGTTTCCTGTTCCATTAATATTGGCTTCTTCAAAACAACTTGGTGCCGAACCAGCATTAAAAAGATACTGTACTAAGAATGTTAAGTCTGAAACGGCTGTACCGCCAAAGTTGTTTGCGTTTCCACGTATGCCGGCGCAACATTCAGAACCGAATTTCATAATAAATGCATCTTGTGGGCCGCCATTACTGCTATTGTCATACCCATCTTTCATATTGAAATCTGTCGAAAGCGTATGGCCCGATACATATATGTTTTCTGACTGATCAACAACTATGGCATAACCCATTTCATGAGAAAAACTCCCTAAATAGGTACTGAAATCAAGACTGTTTCCGGAAGATGCAAGTTTTGTTATAAATACATCAAAAACACCAAACAGTGAATCATGTGAAGGGTTTGTGCCTAAAGTAGTATCAAGTGCATTCTGACAGGGGAAATTAGTCGATGTCGTACTGCCGATCACGTATACATTGTCAAATTGATCAAGAGTAATCATAGATATCTGATCAATACTAATACCGCCAAGATAAGTAGTGAAGATTCGTGTGTCACCGGCTGAAGAAATTTTCGCGACAAAACAATCCGGTGAGCCACCATTATAAGTACTATCAAACGCATTATGTACTGCCAAACTGGAAGAACTTGTCTCGCCAGCTATATATGCGTTACCGGAAGTGTCAACTGTAACATCTTTAAAGAGAACTGCAGCATTTCCTCCAATGAATGTGCTATACACTAAACTATCACCCGATGGGGCAATTTTAGCAATAAAACTATCGCCGCTACCGCTCTTCAGCGAATCAAGCGCATTCACAATCGGAAAGTCATCAGAATCTATCTGACCACCAATATAGGCATTACCAAATTTATCTACGGCAAATCCACCAGCATCATCAGACTCAGTACCACCTAAAAATGTACTGTATACAACACTGCTGCCATCGGCTGAAAACTTGGTAAAAAAGACATCACTCTCCCCATTGTACGTCGTGTCATATCCATTTACAGCAGGAAAATCTGCAGAGCTTGTGGAACCGCCAACATAGAGACATCCACTGCTATCTGTCGCTATATCACGCGGTCCTTCATCTGTACTGCCACCAAGAAACGTACCGTATAACAATGTATTCCCTGAGGATGAAAGCTTCGTTACGAAAATATCATATCCACCATTATGAGTATTATCGTAGGCATTTTGCACGGGGAAATCACTTGAAGCAGTATAACCGGACAAACAGACAGCGGATGAAGAATCTATCAGAAGACCTCTGGGGGCATCAGTTTGAACACCGCCTAAATAGGTACTAAACAAAAGTGCGCTGCCATCCGCAGAAAGTTTTGAAACAAACACATCCCACATACCGCCGAAAGAACCATCAATAGCACCTACCATCGGAAAATTGGCGGATTGTGTTCTGCCGGTAACATATAAATTTCCTGCGTTATCGACATCGATCGCAGAACCTTCGTCCCATAACGAACCACCAAGATAACTGCCGAATGTCAGTACTGGATCAACGACAACTGATAGCAATGGATTCGTTACTTCTTCTAAGAGCTGAAAGCCAAATATATGTTTATCGAAAAGGACATATCGAGTATTAATACCAGTAACAGAGATTGGTACGCCTTGATGAACGAAAAGCTCTCTTTCATGTATCTCTCCCCAGGGAAATGCAACAACTAACTCTTGATTATCAACGAGATATATAGAATCTGCTCCCTCATATTTCATCCGTATTAATGATAGCTCTGCATGCGGAGCGATTATGAAATCATACTCCATCTGTTTCCCGTTACTGTAATAGTGAAGATCAATGCCTACGTAAATATCTTTATAGGTAATACTTGAGTAATTAGGGACATCAGTCAGCCACTTGTTCTGATCATTCCCAAAGAAATAATTACATGTATAGGCAAGCACTTCACCGGTTTCAATGGTTACATCAGCGTTAGGCTCGACAAAAGCAGTCTTTATCATCATCGTTTCAATACTATCGTGTTCCGGGAGATGTTCAATGTCGTTATCACGGCTGTCGGATTCTTTCGATACACGTTTAAAGAACTGCTGATACACACCATCTTTTGTAAACCACATGACTGCACCGTTGGCATTGGCACGGAAGAGAATACTATCCGGCCATTGCCCCATGTTTTTGGTAAAGGCAAGTGGCTGGTCGTCGAGATGGCTTACAAACTGGGTTGATGTAAATGATGAATAATCGGCAGAAAACACAGTCGTCAAAAACGACAGCGTGAAAATCACTGAGAAAATCAGAAAACGATAAACACCCTGCATACTCGTTTCCAATCCTTTTAGAGTGTTGTGCCAACAGTGTTTCTAAAAGATAGCTATACGGAAATTTTTGTCAAACAGAAGAATGACAAGACAACAAAAAAAGCGGCGCAGGGTTAGATGCGCCGCTTATAGAATCAAAATAATATTACAGCTTACTCTTCGTTCGCGCCGTGGCATTTTTTGTATTTCTTGCCGCTGCCGCAAGGACAAGGATCGTTGCGGCCGACTTTCGGTTGGGTGCGCTTAATCGTTTGCGCCTGTGAACCGGCTTGCGATGCGCGCTCCATCGGGTTGCTGCGCCCCGTTATCGGATTTGCAGTAGCCATACCGGATTCATCCGCCGCTGTCGCTGTTGCTGTGCCGCCACCGCCTGTATATCCCATACCGGTTGATTCAGCGTGCGAAGCTACCACATTCGATGCCGCCCGACGCTGCAGTTCCTGCTGACGTTCCGGCACATTCACCTGCAGTTTATAGACAAGGTTGACAATCTCACGATCGACAGTGCCGACCATCGCTTCAAACATGCTGAACGCTTCTTTTTTGTAGATATCAATCGGTTTCCCCATACCGCCATGATACGCGCGCAGGTTGATACCGGTGCGAAGCTCGTCCATATCGGCCAGATGATCCCGCCAGTAACGATCGATAGTCGAAAGCACGGCGTAGCGCTCCAGTTGGCGCATAATATCGTTGCCGTAGGTAGCTTCTTTTTGTTCGTAGAATTTGGTGATCGCCGTATGGATATTACTGCGCAAGTCTTCACGGCTGAGACTTTCAATATCTGCTTCGCTGAATTCCAAGTGCAGCAGGAAAACGTTGCGCAGGTCTTCGGAAAGCCCTTTGAAATTCCATTCATGCGCTTCGGATTTATCGGGCAGATGTGTTTCCAAAACGCTATCCAGCACATTGTCGATAAGCTCTATTACTTCTTCCTTAATCGATTCACGTTCTAACGCCGCCAAACGGCGTTCATAAATCCATTTACGCTGGACGTTCATCACGTCGTCGTACTCAAGCGTATGTTTACGAATCGAAAAGTTCTGCGCTTCAACTTTTTTCTGTGCACGTTCGATAGCGCTGGTCACCATGCCGTGCGTGATAACTTCCCCTTCTTCAAGGCCGAGTTTATCCATGATTCCGGCCAAGCGTTCCCCGCCGAACAGACGCATCAGATCATCCTCAAGCGATAAGAAAAACAGTGATGAACCGGGGTCCCCCTGACGACCGGCGCGACCACGAAGCTGGCGATCGATTCGGCGGGATTCATGCCGTTCCGAACCGATGATATGCAAACCACCGAGTTCGACGACACCTTCGCCGAGTTTAATGTCGGTACCACGACCGGCCATGTTGGTTGCGATAGTTACCGCGCCGCGCTGACCAGCTTGTGCAATAATTTCCGCTTCCCGCTGATGCTGTCGTGCGTTGAGCACGTTATGCGGAACGCCGCTTCGCTTGAGCATACGGGAAATCGTTTCGGATGCTTCGACCGAAGCCGTACCGACCAGCACCGGTTGACCGGCGTTATGCTTGGTGACTACTTCATTGATAATCGCGTTGTATTTTTCGCGGCGGGTGCGATAGATATGATCATCCATGTCATCGCGAATACAATCTCTATTGGTCGGAATGACCATCACTTCGAGTTTATAAATACTGAAAAATTCATTTTCTTCCGTTTCCGCGGTACCGGTCATGCCGGCGAGTTTTTCATACATACGGAAATAGTTCTGCAGGGTAATAGTTGCAAGGGTTTGGGATTCCGCTTCAATCGTGACCCCTTCTTTTGCTTCGATCGCCTGATGCAATCCGTCGGAATAGCGACGCCCCGGCAGAACACGGCCGGTGAATTCATCGACAATCATCACCTTGCCATCCTGCACAACATACTCGACATCTTTTTCGTACAACGAATGCGCGCGGAGAAGCTGGTTGATGGCATGTACTTTTTCGGAGCGTTCGCTGTGCAGTTTGTAAATATGGTCGCGCTCTTTCTGTTTTTCTTCCGGCGATATATCCTCTTTGTTGTCGAGATCGGCAAGCATAGTGGAGATATCCGGCAATTCAAACAGACGCTGCTCTTCAACGGTTAATTGATGCGAACCCAAGTCGGTGAGCGACATGTTGTGTTCGCGCTCATCGATAAAGTAGTAGAGCATATCATCGACTTCATGCAGCTTTTTGTCCCGCATGAATGAGGATTCAACATCAGTCACTAATTTTTTAACACCCGGTTCATTGAGCACTTTCAGCAAACGCTTATTCTTCGGTGAACCGCGCCGCGCGGCTAAGAGCAGTTTGCCGCCTTCGAACTGATCATCATTCTTTTCACTTTCAATCAGTTTTTCTCCGCGGGCGATCATATCGTTAATCAATGTTGTCTGTTTGCGGGTAAGCGAATCGACGGTCCCTTTCATTTGGCGATAGCGATCGTTAACGCCGGAATCTACCTGACCGGAGATAATGAGCGGCGTACGGGCTTCGTCGATAAGAATCGAGTCAACTTCGTCGATGATAGCATAGTGATAATTGCGATGAACGCGATCTTCCAAACGCTGTGCCATGTTGTCACGCAAATAATCGAATCCGAATTCGTTGGCAGTACCGAAGGTAACATCGCAGAGATACATTTCCCGGCGATCCGCATTGCTCATGCTGTTTTGAATAACACCGACGGTTAAACCGAGGAATTCATAAATCTTCCCCATCCATTCTTTATCACGACGAGCCAAATAATCGTTAACGGTTACAACATGCACTCCTTTGCCGGTGATGGCATTAAGATACGTAGGAAGCGTGGCAACGAGTGTTTTTCCTTCACCGGTTGCCATTTCAGAAATTTTTCCTGAATGCAGTGCGATACCGCCGATAAGCTGGACATCAAAGTGCACCATGTTCCAGACAATCGGCAACCCGCACACATCCCAGGTTTGACCGACATGACGACGGCAGGCTTCTTTAACAACCGCGAATGCCTCCGGCAGTAAATCATCAAGCGTTTCTCCGTCGGCTAACCGTTTTTTGAATTCATCGGTTTTACCGCGGAGCGCGTCATCGGAAAGTGAGTGGTACGTATCAAAATGCCGGTTTATTTCGGTCACGAGCGGAGTAAGCTTTTTGGCATCCCGTTCATGTTTGGTGCCGAAGATTCCGGTAAGTAATTTTTTCAGCATGATTCCTTCTTTTTATTCTCCCAATCGTACTGTCTGGGTGGCGGTCAAAATACAACAATTATACCCAAAACACAAACCAACGACGGGAGTTCCGCCGTTTTCGCAAGTGACCATACGACAATGTGATACGGAAACAAGCCGATTCCGTTCCATTGACCGAAATGACCTGTCAGGCTATATTGGTCTGTGCCAGATACCACAAAGGGAATTGTCGTAGCCGCAAAAGGACGGTTGTTCGTTGTCGAAACGGAAACCAGTAATCGCATCAGTTGTGATGTACGCGGAAATGTAAAAAAGGAATCGGATAAAACGACTCCGGTTGCGGTGGGTGATGATGTTGTTATCAGTCTTACTCACGACGGCAGCGGCATAATCGAAGAAGTCGGTGTTCGCCGCACTGCATTTTTCCGACCGCAGATGGAAGTCAAAGGGGTCAGGCAGGTGATAGCCGCTAATCTTGATTATCTGGTAGTGGTCGCATCCATCAAATCTCCCCCGCTTAAAGATGCGCTTATCGACCGGTTTCTTATAGCGGGACAGATGGGAAACCTGCAACCCGCGATTATCATCAACAAAATCGATTTGGAAAAGGATGATGAGCATAAAGATGTCATCGATGCCTACGCAGCAATCGGCTTCCCTACTTTTCCGGTTTCGGCAGCGACCGGGCAAGGAATCGATGCATTGCGAGCGTTCGTCAAAGATCGCCGTACATTGTTTGCCGGACTTTCTGGTGTCGGAAAATCGACCATTCTCAATTTGCTCATTCCCGGATTGAGCCAGCGCACGGATAACGTTTCTGAATACAGCAACAAAGGTAAGCACACGACGACCAATATCGAACTCTTTCCCCTGCCGGGTGGTGGGTATATCGTCGATTCGCCGGGTATAAAGGTTATGCGATTCTCCGAACTGACGGATGAAGCATTACAGGATTATTACCCGGAATTTGAGCAACACCGTGATAGCTGTCGCTTTCAGCCCTGCAGCCACAACAAAGAGCCGAATTGCGGAGTGAAAAACGCCCTTGAGCGAGGAGAAATTTCCCGGTTCCGCTATGAGAATTATGTGACCATCTTAGAATCTCTTTAAGCCATAAATTCTTACAGCTTTGAGCCGATAACTAAAGGATAACCATATGGCTGCCAGAAACATAGAACTCAAAGTCGGGATTGTTGTCCTGATTGGCCTGATCGTGCTTTTCGGCTCACTCTACTGGCTGAAAGCATACCAGTCAGAACAAAGCATCCAACGCATTACCGTGCGCTTCAAAGATGTCGGTGCGCTTGGACCGGGTGATCGCGTTACGGTATCCGGTGTGGAGATGGGGAAAGTAACCAAGCTGCATTTGCAGCCGAACGGCGTTGACGTGGAATTAGTGCTTGATAAAAGCGTCTCGTTATCCCGTGATTCCCGGTTCGTTATTAAAAATATGGGACTGATGGGTGAGCGGTTTATCGCAATCTCACCGGGAGTCGAAACTGAACTGCTGGATCTGAAACAACCGATTACCGGCGAATATGACAGCGGATTGCCGGAAGTGATGGGACTAATGGGTGAAATGGTGGTCGAATTGAAAGATTTAGTGAGTTCGTTGAAATCATCGGTCGGCTCGAATTCATCACTGACGAAATTTTCCAATATGGTCACGAATTTAGAGCAGGTATCGGGCTCACTGCAGCGGTATATGGCCAGCAACGAGAGTAAGCTTGACGATATCACTAACAATTTCCTGACCGCATCACAGCGATTGAATCGATCTATCACTACGAATGCAACGAAGATCGATTCCACCGCCGCACGGTTTGACCGGATGAGTGTCAGTTTGGAAACATTGGTAAATCGTCTTGATACCGTTTCCATTTCCGCGCGTAAACTGGCGGATCAAATAGATAACGGCGATGGTACCGTGCAGGCTTTATTAGAAGACCGCCGTTTGTATGATGATTTGCGCAAAGCCGCAGATAATATGGATGATCTTATCGCTGATATCCGTGCCAATCCGGAACGGTATTTGAAAATCAAAGTGAGTCTGTTTTAACGATGGGTAAGTTTACTCTCGCGCTCGGGCTGCATAATCATCAACCGGTCGGTAATTTCGATTCTGTTTTTACCATGGCGCATACGAAGTCCTACGCGCCGTTCGTGCAGTTGCTGTTGGAACATCCGTCAATTCGCTGCTCGATTCATCAATCCGGAATTTTGTGGAACTGGCAATTAGCGAGGCATCCGGAATATTTCGATGCTATTCGCACCCTGCTCGGCCGCAACCAGATCGAAGTGATGACCGGCGGATTTTATGAACCAATTCTTCCCGCTATTCCGGAACGGGATATCGATGGTCAGATTCATAAGCTCACTGATTTTCTTTCTGAGCATTTTCATATAAAAGCAACCGGCCTTTGGCTAACCGAACGGGTGTGGGAACCATACTTAGCAAAACCACTGGCAAAAGCGGGTGTGAAATATCTCCCTGTTGATGACACCCATTTTCTGTATGCCGGATTAACGCCGAATCAACTGACCGGTCCGTTTATGACTGAACATGAAGGACACACGGTCACACTTCTCCCGATTCAAAAACGGTTACGCTATCTGATTCCGTTCGGCGAAATGAATGATCTGTTCGATGAATTAAAACGTCAGGCGGAGAAACATCCGGATGGACTCGCCGTTTACGCCGACGACGGTGAAAAATTCGGCGTCTGGCCAAATACGTATGAACTCTGCTATGAATATAAATGGCTTGAACAGTTTTTTGAAGCGCTCGAACAAAACAGCGACTGGCTGCAAACGGCGCCGTTGCAGGATGCTGCCGCACGGCCATTGGCGGGACGGGTGTATTTACCGGCGGCATCGTACGCGGAGATGCTTCACTGGGCACTTCCTACAAACAGCATGCTGACACTCGAAAAATTCGAAGAGCTGCTTTTGAAAGAAAAAAAACTGGATGAATTCGGCAGCTTCGTGCGCGGTGGTGTCTGGCGCGGGTTTTTGGCCAAATATGAAGAAGCGAATTTACTCCATAAAAAGATGACGCTGCTGTCGCATAGACTGGATGCTTTCGAACGCGCGTTTCCGGAAAAGAAAACGGAAGCGGAAGCGATTCGGGAACATCTGTACGCCGGACAGTGCAACTGTCCCTACTGGCATGGTGTATTCGGCGGTTTGTATCTGCCGCATCTCAGGCAGGGTGTGTACGGTGAGTTAATCGCCGCAGAACGTGAACTGGATAAACTGAGTGACAGCAACGGTCGTGCTCGCCAACTCGATTTCGATGCTGACGGTAAACAAGAGGTATTGGTTTCGACGAATGCCTTTTCTGCCTTGTTCAAACCGTCACGCGGCGGCTCATTGCATGATTTGTCGCTCAAGAAACATCAATTCCCCGTTACCGATACGTTGACCCGCCGACCGGAAGCATACCACAAAAATCTCAGCAAAGCGGTAACCAAAGAGATGGCAACCAAGACGGCATCGATTCACGATCTGGTACTAACCAAAGAACCGAATTTGGAACGATTTCTGGTAGATGATTGGTATATGAAACGATGCTTTATCGATCACTTCTTCACTGGTGATGTCGATTTGGAACGTTTCAAATCCGGCAAGTTCGGCGAAGAAGGGGATTTCATTTTAGAGCCGTACGAACTGCTCGAAGCATCTTCCGCTCAGTTGCTTCGCATGCAGCGAAATGGACATCTCTGGCGACCGGGAGAAATTATTCCGGTCACGATTACCAAAGAGTTCCGGTTCGATGACAGCGACGGTATCGCGGTTTCTTACAAACTCTTGACCACTCACCCGTATCCGATAATGGTACGCTTCGGTATCGAAACCAATTTTAATTTCCAGGCAGGGCATGCCCACGACCGATACGTGCTGGTGAACGGAAACCGTCCGTTCGACAGCTTTTTAGATTCCGTTGCTGAAGACCGGGAAATCGGGAATGTGACGCTGGTAGATGAATACTTAGACTTGGCCGTTTCATTGACTGCCGACCGCCCCGCGATAAACTGGCGGTTGCCGATTTACACTGTCTCGCAATCAGAAGAAGGTTTCGAGAAAGTCTTTCAGGGCACAACGCTGGTTAGCTTGTATGAGCTTACCCTTACCGGCCAGCCGACCGAACTCGACTTTTTCCTCTTCGCAGGAAGAAAAAACCTCCTCCCCTCAACTGCTTTCAGCACTGAATTTTCTGCCAAGCGATAACCCGCTAATTTCAGCTTGGCCTTCCCGTAGTTGAACAGTACCTTTTGTCCATGATTGAACGTGCGGTCGATATTCTCCGTCACAGCCGGAACTGTGCTATTTTGACCGGCGCCGGAATTTCAGCCGAATCAAATGTGCCGACATTTCGCGGCAAAGAGGGGCTTTGGGGGAAATTCAAACCGGAAGAACTTGCTACAATGGAAGCGTTTGTCGCTAACCCGAAAATCGTTTGGGAGTGGTATAACTGGCGACGGGAGCTTATGCGATCCGTTCAGCCAAATGCCGGACATTACGCCCTGTGGGACATGGAAAAAACGTTCGACCACTTTACCCTTATGACTCAGAATGTCGACGGACTCCACCGTCAGGCGTGGCTAAGTCGAAACGAGAATGTTTCTGACACCGTACTTGACAACCTGCTTGAGCTGCATGGGAATATAAACGCCAACAAATGCATCGACTGCGGCACTCCGTGCGATCTGGATAACGATATAGACCCGAAAAACATTCCGAAATGCGCCAAATGTGGTGGAAAAATCCGGCCGGATGTGGTCTGGTTCGGGGAGATGCTCGACCCGGACGTTATCGACCGGGCTTTTGTCGAGTCGGAGCAGGCGGAAGTCTTTTTGGTGGTGGGTACTTCTGCCCTCGTCCACCCGGCCGCTTCCTTGCCGGTGTCGGCAAAGCGGTACGGGGCGGCGGTAATTGAGATAAACTTGGAAGAAACGCCCTTAAGCGAATTCGCTGACGTTACCCTGCGGGGGAAATCGGGCAGTATTTTACCTGAACTCGTGAGCCAGTTAAACGGTTACAATGCGTAGACAGTCGAAACCGTTTAACCCTCTGTGCGTACAAGCGATATGAGTATTTGTTAAGCATGCTCCGACTTCACACCAAATCCCGATTGTTTGCAGCAGTAATCCTGCTGCTGGTGAGTACATTTGCGTTCAGCGGGTGTGTCTATTTCAACACCTTTTACAACGCCCGGAAATCATTTAGAAACGCCGAAAAAAGTCGCAAAAATTCACCCGACCCGAAATCAAAAGGGAATCGTCAGGAATACCAAAAAGCGATCGAAAAAGCGCTCAAAGTGGTTGAGAACCACCCCAATTCAAAATGGTACGATGACGCACTGTATGTGCTCGGTATATCCTACTACTACACAGACCAGTATTCAAAATCCGAACGGCGGATGCGGGAAATTTTGGCTAATTACCCGAATTCAAAGTATGCGTCCGAAGCCCGTTTGTATTCGGCTAAAGCGAAGCTGATGCAAAAAGATTACGACGATGCGATGGGTATTTTTGAGACCATCTTTCAGGAATCAAAAGATAAAAAGGAGAAAGCCGAGGCGGCATCCGCACTCGGTTACTATTACTACGAAAATAAACGATACACGGAGGCACAGTCTTATCTGTTAGCAATTCGCGATTCACTGGGAGATGAAAAACAGCGGATTACCGCGCAGCAATACGTTGCCGATTCCTACTACGATAACTTCGCCTACGCCAACGCACTCAGCGCCTATCTGCAAATGCTCGGCATGAAACCGGACACCTGGCAGAAGTATCACGCGCTTTCCCACGCCGCAACCTGCGCCTACCGGCTCCAGCGAATTGAGGATGGTATCGACTATTTGAAAACATTGGCGGCTGATGAGCTCTATTTCGATTCTCTCGGCTCTATCAAACTGCGCCTTGCTGAAGGGTATCTGCAGGATGAAAACATTCCGGGTGCGGAGTTAGTGTATCAGGATATTATCGAAAAAGAAAAAAATAATCAAGTTGTTGGTGAAGCATTCTACCAGCTTGGGCTCATCGCACAATTCGAAGATGACAATCTTGCTATGGCGCGCAAACAATATGACACCGCTGCGACGCTGTTAGGACGCGGCAGCAACGAAATTTCGCAGGATGCGCTCCAGCGCGCCAACGATATCGGCAAGCTGGATGAGTACCGGAAAAAATTCGTTTTCGATTCCACAACGACTATCGAAAAAATCGATGAAGCGGCGATGACCCATATTCTACTTGCCGATTTATACTGGCAAAAACTGAATAAACCGGACAGCGCCATATTTGAACTGAAATACCTGATCGACAGCCTGCCGACCTCGACTCATGTGCCTGAAGCGATGATAACGTTGTCAAATTTGTATCGGGAATACAAAGCCGATACACTCGGCGCGGATTCGATATTGCGGGAGATGCTGGCTAATCATGCTCAAGCCGACGAAGCATCCCGGGCGATTGCGCTTTTAGGCATAACCGGAACACCGGCCGATACGGGGTACGCGAAGTTCTATATCGACAAAGCGGAAAGGTTTTTGGTGGATGAAAAAAATCCGGATTCAGCGCGGGTCTATTACGAAGAAGTAATCAAGCGATTCCCGGAATCAAAATATTATGACCAGGCGAGTTTCGCCGTCATCTGGTTGACCGAAGAATACGCAAGTCCCGGGGATTCATCGTTGATTTTTGCCTATGAAGATTTTATCGATTCCTTCCCGACCTCGTTGTATGTCAACGAAGCGCGGCATCGAATCCAACCACCCGTGGTAAAGTCTAAGCCAACACCGGGCAGTTCCTCACATGATGATGCTGAAACGATAGACACTGTTATAGAAACCGGTACAGACACACTTCGAGATACCTCTGGACAGGTTCCGGACACCGCAGTCGATATCACCCGCGGCCATGCGAGTATTTATGTCGGGCCGGATGGTGACTCGCTTGAACTGCTGCCCAGTAACGTATCAATTGAGGAAGTAAAAGATACCTTTGCCTTTCCGGAAGCCGCCCGTGGAAGAGCGGATGAGGTCTATGTACTTTATTTTCAGATCAAGCTTGATTTTTCAGGCAAAGTTGAGAATTATCAGTTGAAAAACAAGACTGACATTTCTGAACTCAATGAGGAAGCAGAAAAAGCGGTCGCATCCACGACATTCCGCACGATCGACATACCGGATCGATTACGCGGAAAATGGGTTGTCTACAAGTATACGATCAGGAGACCGGAACATCTCAGATGACCTACACTGCCTGCGAGGAAACACTCGTAACCAGAAAACGGGACCTCAAAAACAATTACTATTCGCTGACTTTTGCGCCGTTCTCTCAGGCGAAGCTTTGCCTGCCGGGCCAGTTTGTGCATATCAAACTGGAATCGAGCGAAATCATGTTCCGCCGCGCCTTTTCGGTGGCATCGGTCAATCCGGCAAAAAAAGAAATCGAATTGATTTTCAAAATCTTCGGACGCGGCACCAAAATTATGGGGGCGCTTCATGTCGGCGATACGGTCAACTGTCTCGGTCCGCTCGGCAACTCATTCACGCTTCCGAAGAAAAATGAGCCGACAGTTATGGTAGCCGGCGGAATCGGTTTTCCGCCGCTTCTGTTTTTGGCAACGCAGATGATCGCCAAAGGACACAACCCAAAACAGATTCATTTCTTTTACGGCGGCCGTTCCGGCAACGACATTATCGAGCGACAGCGTATTAAACAGCTCGGTATCAATTTTATTCCAGTTACACAGGATGGCAGCTTCGGCCAAAAAGGGCTCGTCACCAAACCGGCTGAAGATTTGATAAACAAAATGCTGCAAGCAAAACAGCAGCCGCATCTCTATAGCTGCGGACCTGAGGCGATGCTTCATGCTGTCGATACACTCGGTGTGAAATACAATCTCAAAGGACAATTAGCCATCGAAGCGCCTATGCCCTGCGGCGTAGGAGTCTGTTTAGGCTGTATCGTTCCGCTTACCAAAGGTGGTCATTTGCGGGTCTGTTACGAAGGTCCGGTAGTAGGATTCGGACAGGTGGTGTTATGACACCGGATTTACGGGTCACTATCGCCGGAGTCGAGTTCGCTAATCCGATTATGACTGCATCCGGTTGCTGCGGATACGGCGACGAATTAGCCAGTGTCTTTCCCCTTTCCAAGCTCGGTGGATTGGTTACCAAATCGATTACCATCAAACCGCGGCTGGGGCATCCGGCTCCCCGCACGGCCGAAGTCGCGAGTGGTATGCTTAACGCTATCGGATTGGCGAATGTCGGGGTCGATAAATTTATCGCCGACAAAATTCCATTCTTAGAAAAACAGAAAACGAAAATTATCGTCAATGTCGCCGGATGGTCGATTGATGATTACGTGATTGTTTGCGAGCGCCTTAATGATGTCCCCCGCGCGGATATGGTGGAATTGAATTTCAGTTGCCCAAACGTGGAGGATGGACTAGAGTTTTCTTCGATTCCTTCACAAACTGAAAAAGCGGTGCGAGCAGTCAAGAAAGTATTCAAACGTCCGGTGGTGGCCAAACTTTCGCCGAATGTCACCAACATCGGTGAAATAGCCAAAGGAGCGGAAGCAGGCGGCGCGGATGTGCTTTCCGTTATCAATTCGTTGATTGGCACCTCAATCGACATTAACACCCGCAAGCCGAGACTGACCAACAACCGGGGAGGATTGACCGGCCCGGCGGTAAAACCGGTCGCATTGGCGGCGGTAGATTCGGTTCGAAGATCGGTAAAACTTCCTATCATTGGCATCGGCGGTATAGTAAATTACGCCGACGTAGTAGAGTTTCTTTTAGTTGGCGCAAGCGCGGTACAGGTGGGAACGGCGTTGTTTGTCTATCCCGATGCACCGGTGCGGATAGTTGAAGATCTAAAGAAATATCTCAAAGAAAAGAAACTGGCGTCAGTTTCGGAATTGATCGGCAAAGTAGAAAAGTATTGAGGCATAGATGAGCGCGTTAAAAGATCTACAAAAAATACAGACGAAAAATAAATCCTATATCTGTTTGGGATTAGACCTCGACCCGAAAAAAATGCCCGGCGAATACGGCAATACGATGAAGGGAATGTTCGAGTTCACGCATCGTATTATCGACGCCACCGCCGACTTGGTCTGCGCCTACAAACCGAATCTTGCCTTTTATGAATCACTCGGTCATGAAGGATTGTCGTTATTGAAGCTGATCGTTCAGCGTGTTCCGGAAGGAATCCCGGTTATTCTCGATGCCAAACGCGGAGATATCGGCAACACAGCAGCGCAATATGCGATTTCGTTGTACGAAAAACTCGGCGCCCATTGGGTAACGCTGAGTCCGTATATGGGCTACGATTCGATTCGTCCCTTCTTGGAATACAAAGACAAGGGTGTATTCGTGCTCTGTTTAACTTCCGAGCCGGGCTGTAAAGATTTCCAGTATTTGAAAGTCGAAGGCGGTAAACCGCTCTATGAAGTAGTCGCTGAAAAAGTCGCCTATTGGAACAAGGAAGAAAATTGCGGTTTGGTAGTCGCGGCGACATCGCCGGATCAGATTCATCAGATTCGTCATATCGCCGGAGAGATGCCGCTGTTGATTCCCGGTGTTGGCGCTCAGGGTGGATCGCTTGAACATGCCGCTAAGGATGGTTCCGCTGATTTTACCAAACCGGTTATTATCAACGTTTCCCGGTCGGTGTTGTATGCATCGCAGGAAATGGATTTCGCGCAACGCGCCCGTACCGAAATCGCCAAACTCACCGGTCAGATCAACATGATGCGTCCTGACTTCCAAGCTCAACAGTCGCAACAAACCCAACAATCACAGCAGCAAGAACAAGCTGTCGCTGAAACTCAAACGCAGGTTGAAACAACCGCTTCTGATAACTCTCAAATAGCATCCGACCAGCAGGGACAGTAACTCTTAATTATATTCCTTGTTTCGACTAGTGATCTTGGTAGGTCAAAACCCTTATGGTTTTGACATCTCAATATAAGGTAGGGTCGCCCACAGCTTGCTGTGGGGTCCTTTCAATCGACGGACCCCATCCTGAAGGGTGGGACACCCAATCAAGAACCCGTCGCGCAAGCAACGAAAAAGTAACGACGTTACTCCGGCTTTTTCGGCACCACCATCACACTTTTTTCACGCTCGATAGTCACTAACCCCGGCTTTGCTTTGCGTGGTTTACGCACGTACCGTTTTTCGGTATAGCTCACCGGAACCAGCGAATCATTGCGCGCTTTGCTGTGCCATGCGGCAATAGCAGCGGTTTCTTCGATTTCGCGCTTGGATGGCACAAAGGTTTTGTTCGGAAACTTCATGACCACATGCGACCCCGGACATTGCGCGGCGTGAAACCAGAGTTCATGCGGTTTGGCAAACTCGAATGTGGTGCGGTCATTGTCCGCGCCATCCCGTCCGACGAAGATTTTCAATCCGGTTGAAAGCACCATTTCCCGGTACGGCAACCGCTCGACAGCGACGTTGGAAGTTGACCCTGCAACCCGCTCTTTCGGCAAAAGCGAAGCAAGCTCCTCCGCAAACTGATGGCGCGCCGATTCGAAATGATTCTCCAGTGCCTCAGCCATTTTTCGCAGCTGTTTTATTTCTGCGTGTGAGAGTTCAATACGCCGCTCGATCAATTCCAAACCTTCCCGCCCTTTGCGATGCCGTTTGAAATAGGATTCTACATTTTCCTGGGCGGTGAGCGCGGAATCAAGCGGGATAGTTGTTTCACCACCTTCAATAACGTTATCTACTTTTATTTCAGACATCCCTCGTTTCAGTTTCGCAAAATTAATTTGGAGTAAATCGCCGAGTGTTTTGTAGCGTTCGAAATCGGCAGCTTCCGTTTTTTCGCCTTCGAGTTTGGCGATTCGCCCCTCGACTCGTTTGATTGCCTTGGCAACTGAATCGATGATCTTTTTGGATTCATCCTCTTCCTCGACCTGATTCTGCCGCCGGGATAGCATCTCCATCACCGCCATCGAAAGTGTTTTGAATTTTTCCGGCTGATCGGTGCGGCTGGCAAGTTTGAGCGGGTAAACCTCTACTCCGCGCGGTGATGAATACAAATATCCGGTTTCCCAGTCATTAAATCGGCTTGCTATTTCGGTAATCGTTTTCACTAATGATATTCTCTGGTCGGATGAAAGTGATGATATCGCCTGATTCTCAATTGCTGAACGAGTGAGTGTTTCCTGCGCGAGGGTTTTGTTAAAACCAATCAACTGTTTCTCTAAAAAAAAGAAGACAGTGGCAGCGTCGCTACTTTCTGTTTTTGAAAGAAGCTGTTCGTTAGTGATGTGAAACGGATTCAGCTTTTCGGATGGTGTCACGCGATGCGGTGTACCGATTGTTCCCTCTCGGTGGCGAAGCGTTGCAAGGATGGTATTCTCATTGTTAAGCAACCAAAGGTTCCCGTTGGGGCCGATTACTTCGACAACGATTTTGCGGAGCGCATCGCCGACTTTTACTTCGATTGTAAAGATGCGATCAAGTCCGTCCATTTTGACTGCCGTAATGACACCTCCGTTTAGCTCGAAAAACGGCCATGGTTTTTCTTTGGTGTCGACTGCTATTTTGGAAGCTGGCGCCAAAAACGCGCCTGACCCGGCCGGATGAAACAGGAAGCCGAGTGCGGTTTTTTCTTTCTCGGTTTTAAAAAAAAGATAGGCAGCCCGTTCTTTCCGGTAGTACGCTGTGTCAATAATTACCCCGCCGGTAACTTCCCGATTTAATTGTGCCACAAGGGCATGGATATGAAGTGCGGTTTGCATGCGGCAGTGTACGACATTCCGGCGTCGCTTTCAACTACTGTCGCGAGGCATGTGATTGCCCGAGCGGGAACTTACCCGTTACCTTTTTGTTCAACTTAGTAGAGCCACCCGCAGGGTGGTTGCGCCACACGGCGCGGTCTTCTTGTGTTCAGGACAGGTTCAGTCGTGCGAGAGGACTGAACCACATAGGCGGAGCATGGATGCTCCGCCTTTTTTATTTGTGCCGTCGGCACTTTTATTTTTCAAAAAAACAGCAGTCAAACAGAACTCCGTCGAATGCGATGCGTATAATTTTCCGAAAGCTCAGTGATGAGCGTCATACGCTTTCTTAATAGATGGCGGAACAACAGTTCCGCCATCGTCCATTTTTAGGGATTATTTGCTGTCTGGCCGGATCATGTTTTCCGGTTTGACTAACTCATCGAATTTTTCAGCCGTCAAAATACCGAGTGATACCGCAGCTTCTTTGAGCGTGATATTTTCAGCATGCGCTTTTTTGGCGATCTTCGCGGCGTTGTCATAGCCGATGTGCGAATTGAGGGCTGTTACCAACATGAGGGACCGTTCGACATTCTTTTTGATATTTTCTTTATGCGGCTGAATACCGACCGCACAGTGATCAGTAAACATTTCGCAGGAATCCGCCAACAAGCGAATCGATTGCAAAACATTGTAGATGATAACCGGCTTAAACACGTTCAATTCAAAATTACCGGACATACCGCCGACGTTCACTGCCACATCATTCCCCATCACCTGCGCGCAGACCATTGTCATCGCTTCGGATTGGGTCGGGTTCACTTTGCCGGGCATAATCGATGAACCGGGTTCGTTATCAGGGATCGTGATTTCTCCGAATCCGCAGCGTGGCCCGGAAGCTAACCAGCGAATATCGTTAGCGATTTTCATGAGAGAACAGGCTAATGTTTTTAACACGCCGGACATTTCGACTAAGGCGTCATGCGACGCTAATGCTTCAAATTTATTCGGCGCACTGACAAATGGTTTCCCGGTGAGTTCGGCGATTTTTTTAGCGCTGCGATCGGCAAATTCCGGATGCGTGTTCAATCCGGTTCCGACTGCTGTGCCGCCGAGCGCTAATGGATAAAGACGTTTAAGCGCATCGTTAATTCTGTCCAAATCCAAATTCAACTGGGCAACATAGCCGGAAAATTCCTGACCGAGCGTAAGCGGTACGGCATCCATCAAATGGGTGCGTCCGATCTTGACGATCGAACCGAACTCATCCGTTTTTTTCTGCAGTACATCCCGCAGCCGTTTGACTTCGGGAATCAACCGGCGATGAATTTCTTCAACCGCCGCTATATGCATTCCGGTTGGGAAGGTATCATTCGAGGATTGCGATTTGTTAACATCATCGTTCGGGTGCACCGGTTTTTTGGAGCCCATCTGCCCACCCGCCATTTCAATAGCACGGTTGGAGATGACTTCATTGGTGTTCATATTGGTCTGCGTACCGGAACCGGTTTGCCAGACAACGAGCGGGAAATGATCATCAAGTTTGCCGGAGATAACTTCATCCGCAGCTTTGACAATCAACTCCCCTTTCTCTTTTGAGAGAACCCCTAAATCCATATTGACCTGCGCGGCAGCTTTTTTCAGTATGCCGAGGGCGCGAATTAACTCACGCGGCATCCGTTCCGAGCCGATGCGGAAATTGATAAGGGAGCGTGCGGTTTGGGCGCCGTAGTATTTATCAGACGGGACCTGGATTTCTCCCATCGTGTCAGATTCAGTTCGATAATTCATTCTTCCTCCGTAACAGTCAGGAGAATATATGCCGCCGGATGATGATGGGAAAGGAAATGAAAAGGCCCGGAAAGCTCCGGGCCTTTGTTGGCTTCGTTTAGTAATCGCCGCGCGGTTCACGACGTCCACCGCCGCCGCCACGACCGCCGCCGTAGCCGCCACGGCCACCGCCGCCGCCACGACCACCGCCGCCGCCTTCACGCGGAGGGCGAGGATTGGCTTCGTTGACTTTCAAGCTGCGACCTGCGACCTGCTGACCGTTAACTTCAGCAATTGCGGCTGAGCCTTCGTCGTTGTTCGGCATTTCGACGAAAGCGAACCCGCGTGATTCACCGGTCATACGGTCTTTCACGATAGTGACGGATTTGACTTCCCCGAATTGCGCGAATACACGGCGCAATTCATCTTCGGATGCCTGGTAAGACAAGTTTCCCACATAGATGTTCACGAGATACTCCTGTAAGAAAGAAATATTAGGGGGTTAACGTTTACGATGTTGCTTGGAGGTGTTTTGTCGGTCATCGAATCTCCTCATTCTAATCGTTCGGCGCACAAGCATAAAGCTGATGCTTTAGCGCGGTTCACGTGGACAATAAACTCTTGTGTCGTTAGAATAGGGTTCGATACAGATTACGGTTTCACTTCTTCATCAATTATCCGTGACAGAATCCTGGACACGGTCAAGGTCGTCTCGCCGGTATCCTTCATCTGCGGAAACAGTATAACATCGCGAATTGAGGGCTGGTTAGTCAAGAGCATAACGAGCCTATCTATGCCAAATCCGAGCCCGGCCGTGGGGGGCATCCCGAAGGCCAGGGCGGTTATAAAGTCGTCATCCAAGGGCTGGGCTTCCTCATCCCCCTGGTCCATCGCCTTCCCTTGCTGGATAAAGCGTTGCAGCTGGTCGACTGGGTCGTTCAGCTCACTGAAAGCATTCCCCATTTCCGACCCGGCAATGAACAATTCGAACCGTTCGGTCAGGTTTTGGTTAGACCGGTGCCGCTTGGCCAACGGGGAAATTTCAACTGGGTAGTCGGTAATGAAAGTCGGCTGGACCAGTTTCGGCTCCACTTTCAATTCCCAGATCGCCTCGACCACCTTCCCCCAGTTCAACAGGTCGGCGGCATCCGCGCCCATCGTCAGGGCTTTCGCTTTTGCCTGCTCGAAGGTCATGGTGCTGAAATCAACACCGGTCGCTTCTTTGACTGAGTCGAGCATGGAGAGTTTGCGGAATGGAGGTTCGAAATCGATTACTTTCTCACCGAAGTTCAATTTGTAACTGCCATGCAATGAATGCACTAATTCCCGCAGCATATTTTCAAGCAGGTCAGCCATGTCATGATAATCCGCATATGCACAGTATAATTCTATCATGGTGAATTCCGGATTATGCATCCGGTCCATACCTTCGTTGCGGAAATCCTTGCAGAGCTCCCACACTTTGTCGTATCCGCCGACAATCAACCGCTTGAGATATAACTCATCGGCGATGCGCATATACATCGGCATATCAAGTGTATTGTGGTGCGTTTTGAACGGGCGCGCCGAGGCACCGCCGTAGAGCGGCTGCAAAATCGGCGTTTCGACCTCCAAAAAGCCCTGTCGATTTAGATACTCACGCACCTGCTGAATAATTTTCGTTCTCAGAATAAACACATCCCGCACTTCCGGATTGACGATTAAATCAACATAGCGGCGGCGATAGCGCTGCTCAACATCGGAAAGTCCGGCATGTTTATCCGGCAGCGGATGCAGCGTTTTGGTCAGCAATTGCAGCGAAGTGAGCGATATCGACCGTTCATTTGTTTTGGTTACGAAGACGGTTCCGGTTGCGCCGATGATATCTCCCAGATCGAACGTATCGACCAAATCGAACAGTTCAGCGCCGACATTGTCGAGTTTGACATACAACTGGATACGATTAGTCGCATCCCGCAAATCGATAAAGAATGATTTCCCCATTTTACGAAGCTGCATGATCCGTCCGGCCACGCTGACCGACTGCTTGATTTCGGCTAAAGCATCGAAGTTAGCCAGAATTTCGGCGATGGTATGCGTCCGGTCGAAACGATACGGATACGGATTCGTTCCCTTTTCCCTGAGCGCCTGTACTTTGGCGCGGCGGGTGCGAATCAATTCAAGCAGGCTTGAGTGTATCGGTTCCGATTGATCCGGAACTTCCTGCTGATGTTGGGTGCGATCATTCATAGGTAGTAACGTCACGTCTTTTCTATTATTTGGTTTTGCGGGTCTTTACCCGACTCGCTTTTAAATTTTTTGCAAAGGCTTTGATAACCGGCGGCGGCACCAGACCTTTGAAATTGCCGTTATGCACCGCTAAATCCTTCACCATTGTAGATGAAAGATAGACCCATGATAACGACGGCATAAGAAACACGGTTTCAACTTTTTTGGCCAGCTTACGGTTGATAAGCGCCATCTGAAATTCATACTCAAAATCGGAAACGGCGCGCAATCCGCGAATAATGGCGGATGCTTTCATATCAATGGCCAGATCGGCAAGCAGCCCTTCAAAGCCTATCACCCGCACCGGGCAGCCGAGCGCCTGTTTTTTCAATGATTCTTTGACCAGTGCAACCCGTTCATCGAAATTGAACATCGGATTCTTCCCTGCATTGCGGGCCACTGCCACAATCAATTCATCAAACAGCCGGGACGCCCGCACCACCAATGATAAATGGCCGTTCGTAACCGGATCGAATGTGCCGGGATAAATTGCGCGTTTTTTAGTAGACAGTCTGTTCAACAAGAGCCAATCAAATCATGACCCGTACATTCGGGTCGTTTGTCATTTGAGTATAGGGGGAGTTGGGGCTTTTTCGCAAGCGGTTATTCGAGGGCCAACCCGAGCGCGGTAAGAAAGCGATGATGCATTTCCGGCAGGGCGGAAACATCGGGACCGAGTACATGCTTGTTCAAAACCGGAAGCTGCAATTCGACATGGCTGTACTGCCGCATGGCATCAAGCAATCCGGTGTCGCTACCGTCCACCGAAATATGCATGCGCGAAAGCGGTACAGTAATACCCTCATGAAATAAGGTGTTCATATGAAAACTGAGCGCGGTTTTGAGATCGCCGGCCAATGCCTTATAGGCGGTTTCCGTCCGCTCTTGATTCGGACGCGGCATATAGCCGATTCGCGCCGGTAATCCCTGATAGAGAAAAACAATTGAAATACCGTCGTTGGCAATATCGAGCACACAATGAAATTCCCCATGCCCCTGCTCGCAAAAGGCGCGAAATCCTTTTGCCAGCGCAATCCCCCGTGCCTGATAGCCAGCGGATTGATTGACATTGATTTCATTGCGGCGAATAGCGATGCCAATAAATCGCTCTTGCGAATGGGAGGGGAGAACATCGATTGCAAAATCCTGTTCCGGTTCTAAAAGTGACTGCACCAGTTCAAAACGGGCGCGCTGCGAAGCGGCGTAGGTTTCATCTGAGCCAACACGGATATGTTTGATAATCGCATTCGGCTCGGCAATAGCGAATGTCCGCTTTGCGTCGGTGAATGATTGTGTTTCGGTTGTTTGCTGTAACTGATCGATTACCGGCCGCCCGGCAACGCGGGAAATGCGCGCGACAAAGAGAGTGTTGTCGCGGGTGTCTATACCGTATGAGATTTCATCACTCATGGGCGCTGTATCCGTAGGTAGGGACGGATCCGCTCGAAGGTTTTGGCGCCGATGCCGCGTACATTAGTAATATCGATTTCTTTTTCAAATTTATTGGTCGCGCGATATTCGACAATCCGATCCGCTATCACCCTGCCGATACCCGGCAGCAATTCCAAAGAATCAGCCGGCGCGGTGTTCGGGTCTAATAAGAAAAACCCGGTAAACCCTTCTTCATCCCCGGCGATTTCCACTTCCAGCGGAATCAGGCTGACCGGTTCCGCCGTGCGTGCCCGGACATACAGAAAAAGTGATAACAGCACTGCGGTGATAGACAACACAGTGACTACTTTCAGCTGCCCGGCGGTAAAATCGAAATATCGGTTCATGCAGTAATCGGACTACGTCCGAAACAAGTATACAACACCGACATACTGTTGTGAAGTAATCGTGGAAAAATTATTCGTTTGCAGACGAAATGGAGTCGTGTATCGAATCGGCGGTTGATTGAGGAGCGGTTGAGTCTGCGTTAATTTCCTCATTTAACCGGCCGGCATCCTGCACTGTACCCTTGACCTGTTTGAGAATTTTCAGACGGTTCATCCGCTGATCGGTTTCCAAGCCGTACCCGGTGATAACATCCCCGTTCGGGCGGGTAATCCGCACATACTCATTAGTCTGGATTTTATCCGCCTTGGCATCCCAGTTAAGCTGTTCTGTTTCCAGCTTGGTGGAATCTTCGGAATAGGCGACCACATGCCCGAACGCCATCATTTTGCCGCTTGTTTCCCGAACAATGCCGGAATCGCTGGTCAATGATGAGGTTTTCGCGCCGAGGGAATCGAACGAGGTAACATCCAGCGTGTAGGCAAAGGTCGAATCTTTTGCTTCGAATTTGAGAATTTTATCGGCCAGAATTTCCGTTGTGACCCGTCCGCGATTATATAAAAGCACCCGGGCGTTCACCACTTCGGCATCAGGACGCACCACTGCGCTTTGATTATTATTCGGCGGTGGTTGGGTTTGTTCCCGCTCACATCCGGCAAGCGAAACCAAAGCTATGAATACAAAAAGTAAAAAAGATTTCCGTTTCATATATCTCTATAACGGCAAAATCGGCAATTCGGCACAGATTAGTTACTATTAAGTTTCCGGCGGTTTGAGATCAGGCCAGCGGTTATGCAGCCAAATCCACTGATCTCTATATGTATCAATCATCTTTTCCAACTCATGCAGGCAAGCTTTGGTTATGGTAAACACATTGGCATTGAAATCATCCCCATCCGGAATCAAAACCGGCGGCTGGATAATGACCCGATACCGTTCATCGGCAATTCGTACGCAGCACATCGGCAAAAGCGCCGTTCCAGTGCGTAATCCGAAGACTGACTGCCCAACCGGGGTATTATTCGGGTGTCCAAATAACGGCACAGAAATACTGCGCACTTTGTCGGAATCGGTGTCGATAAGTATTCCCAGTCCGCCATTGTTTTTCAGCCATGCTAAAATCTTTTTTGGTGAATCGGTGGTGTAAAACTGCGTTAGTCCGGCCAATCGGCGATTCGCTACGATTACGGCATCGATACGTTTGTCGTACAGTTCCCGACCGATGACGGCAATCGGGTGCCCGGTCGATGCAATATACGCCGCTAACAACTCAAAATTTCCCAGATGTCCCGTAACGCCGATCAGCCCCTTCCCTTTGGCAAATGCAGCATCCAGATTTTCTTTTCCGACAACTTCGACCAGCGGCAAGAGTTCTGTACGCAGATGTTTTTTGAATCGGGCGATATCGACGATATTTTTTCCGGTGTTAACAAAAAACTGTTTACCGATCTCATTTCGTTCTTCGGCGGAAAAACGAGTGCCATAGGCAATGTGCAGATTTTTATCGATTCGTTCTTTGTCTCGTTTCAAAATCAACCAGGCGAACTGCCCCAAACCGGAACCGAGCGCTAAGGCAACATTTCGCGGAACATGATTGAAAATGAATATGAATAGTCTGATGCCGTAATAGACAATGCCTCGGCGAATCTGTTTGGTAAGTCGCATACTATGCTACCATGCGGGCTGCATGGCGTTCAGACCAGTTTTGATTTGAGAATGTCGTGCAGGTGAATCACGCCGATCAGTTTTCCATTATCATCGACCGTCGGCAGTTGCGCGATGTTATGTTGTTCCATCATCGCCAGTGCGGAATCGATCACCCGTTCGGCGTTTATCTGTTTCGGATTGCGGATCATGACATCTTTTGCGGTGAGGCTGTAAAAATCAGTATGTTTTTCCGCGACGCGGCGCAAATCACCATCGGTGAAAATTCCGGCTACTTTCCCTTGATCGTCGGCCATTACAACGCACCCCAGCCGTTTGCCGGTCATTTGCAAAATCATCTCTTTCATGCCTGCGTTTGGGGCAACTAATGGGAGGGCATCTCCAGTGTGGTGCAATTCAGAAATATGGCGCAGTAAACGTTTCCCCAAAAATCCACCCGGGTGCAGTTCGGCGAAATCGTTCGGCGTAAACTTTCGTGCAGATAATAACGCAACTGCAAGCGCATCCCCCATGACCAATGCTGCTGTCGATGAAGATGTCGGCACTAAATTATTGGGGCAGGCTTCATGTTTGACTGAACAATCGAGCACGATATCGGCGCGGGTAGCGAGTTCGGAGTTCATTGTTCCGCAGAGCGCGATAATTTTGAGATTCATTCGTTTGGCGGCACTGAACAGGACATCGATTTCTTCCACATGGCCTGACTTGGAAATAACGAGCAGGAGATCCTCAGGCCGCATAATACCGATATCACCGTGCAATGCTTCAGCAGGATGCAAAAAGAACGAAGATGTCCCGGTAGAGTTAAACGTCGCGACTATTTTCCGGCCGATCAAACCTGATTTCCCCATCCCGGCGACAATCACCCGCCCGGTGCATTCCAAAATCGCTTCGACGGCGTGGTCGAACGATTCATCGATATGCTCACCGAGCGCGGCGACTTCCTGCGCTTCGATTTTGATAAGCTCTTTGGCTTGTTTTTGATGTTCGCTCATCGGATAAACTTTCTCGGATCCTGCGCCGTACCGATAAAATACTGCTCTAACACTTCCCGCACCGCACCACCGCCGCCCGGCTTGGTAGTAACATAATCGACGACTTCAATCAATTCGGCTGCGCTGTCCGACACGGCAACAGAAAGCCCGACTTTTTCAGCAAGCGCGATATCCAAAATTTCATTCCCGACAAACGCTATCTGTTCAAACCCTAATTTCAATTCCGTCAAAAGCGGTGTTATCAAGCCGACTTTATCGGAGTTCCCTTGCAGCACATGTTTGACGCCCAAATCCCGCATGCGGGAATCAGTCGCGGGAGAATACCGGCCGGAGACAATCGCAAGCTGCAATCCTGAACGCATGGCAAGCACCATGAAAAAACCGTCGGAGATATTAAACCGTTTCATTTCAAAATTATCCGGGCCGAGATAGATAGCATCGTCGGTGAGAACGCCATCGACATCAAGCGCGAGCAATTTGATATTCGCGATTCGTTTAGCGAATTCCGCCTTGGACAGTTTCGGTTTCATTTATTTGCTCGCCTGTCGTACTCGCGTGATTGCGTCCAAAAGTTTCTGCATCTCGGAAAGCGGGAGCATCGCAGCGGCATCGGACAATGCTTTCTCTGGCTCCGGATGCGTTTCGACAAAAAGCCCGTCTATACCGACCGACGCGGCCGCTTTGGCAAACGGGATAACATACTGCGGTTGTCCGGTCGAAACCGAACCACCCCCACCCGGAATTTGCAGTGAGTGGGTGGCATCGAACACTACTGGAAATCCGGTTTCCTGTTTCATTATCAATAACGAACGAAAATCGACAACGAGGTTGCGATAACCGAAAGTCGTGCCACGCTCAGTGAGCATTACTCTTGAGGTGCCTGCCTTATCCGCTATCGGTTTCATATCTTCCGGCGCAAGAAATTGCCCTTTTTTGATATTCACCCATTTACCAGTCGCACCTGCCGCCTGCACTAAATCTGTTTGGCGGCACAAAAAGGCCGGGATTTGCAAAATATCCGCTACCTGCGTGACCGCCGGAATTTCCGGTGTTTCATGAATATCGGTAACGATCGGCACGCCGAATTCCGTTTTGACTTTTTGCAAAATTGAAAGCCCGGTATCGATTCCGAGTCCAGTGAATGACTGCGCCGATAACCGGTTCGCTTTTTTGTATGAAGCCTTAAAGACGTACGGAATCTTGTATTTATCCGTCAACTTGACAAGCTGTTCGGCAATAGTGAGGCATAGTTTCTCGGACTCGACCACACAAGGGCCGGCCATCAGAAAGAATTCACCCTGTTCTATACGTTGTAAGGTATTGGTACTCATATCAGGAGAGTGAATATAGGGGAACTACACGGGAAGATACAGCGGGAAATAAACGCAGAAAAACGGTCAATTGGCGCGTTTGGACATTTTTTTGAAGTGCCAGATGATTCGATCGCCGTTGCGGGTTATGTATTTATCCGAGGCAACCTGCCCCATCGAATCGTTCACTGAGTACATCCAGAACACATCGCTGCCGTTTGTTACTGAATCAATCCCTTTGACGAAAATACCCATTGAGGATGACGCAAAATCTACCTGATGCGTTTCGTTCAAGAGAGTAAACACAGAAGTCGAATCCCGGCCGGTCAGACTGATAGTCAGCGAATCGCGCGATTCCGATTGCGTCGGTTCGGTTTTCGTGTCCGCTTCTTTTTCTTTCCCACAGCCAAACAACAATAAGCCGAAGAGAAAACCGAATAGCAAAAGTGCCCGGAATGATCTGGTTATGTGAAAAGGCATGGAGTGAAAACAGCCAAATTTTGGCGATTTGTCAAGTGGAGCAAAACAGCCCGCTTGCACCCCGCATTGAACCAGCCTATACTTTACTCGTATGCTAAAGCGACAAGCGATGTTTTTTCTATCATTTCTTTTGATGGGACAAATTGGTGCAACACAAACAAGCGTGCCGACACTGACCACCCGGATCGACAATGCGGAATTGCAGTACACGCTGTATCCCGTATTTTATTCGTCGCATGATGTCGACGAGGACATGCGGTGGGTGCAGAAAAACAGTGTAGCTGCGGAAGCATTCCTTGCCCTCAACGGCCAGGCCGCACTTGAAAAGCTGAGCACACTTTCCGGATGCAGTTGGCAGGAAACAGAATTGAAACTGATCCTATTGCGCTACTACCCGACTCCCGGTTCGGCCGATCCGCTGATTGTTCCGCTTGGTGCAGTCAGGACCGGTGATGCCGCTATTGCCGCCCCGACTGGCGAAGAACTCGCTATCGACATTTTGTTTCAATTAGCCAAACGACTGCTGATTACCGGCGCACCGAATGAAGTGCGAAGCCATCCGCTCTTGAGCAAAGACCCGTATTATCTCGACAATCTCGCCATGCTGCTTGCCCGTTCGGTTGCCTTGCAATTGTATGATGAAACCGCGGTGCAGGCGGCGCTTGATTCTCCCTTCTGGCGACGGTTCTGGACCGGAAAAGCGATTTACAGTAAATATCTCGCCGGAAAATGGATTCTTTCTCCCGACCGGCCGTTATTGACTTACGTGAAAGCAGAACCGACCGACTCAGATTTTTCACGCGCCGCAAAGATAGAATCGATTGAAACTATTCCGGTTGAAAGAACCGTTTCTCCCGACTTGGTGCCGAACAGCAGACTTGGAATGGCATTGTCGGATGACGGTTCCAAGCGGTTGTTGGTAGCCGCAGTCGATGAAACAAAAATTGCCTATCTCTGTGGCGTACGTTCTGGAGATAGAATTGTGAGTATCAACGGCAAGCAACCCAAAACGGTGCGGGAAGCAGTTGAGTTAACGCTGATGCGGTTAGACAACGGCGGCTCGACAATGGAAATCGCCCGCGGAGGCACCACCCGCTCGATGGTGCTTCGCCCCCGTTCCGGTTCTTCCACACCGAAAAACACACAGGACAATTAACATGACCTTCGTTGCCCATTTTACCAAAATGATCCACTACACGTCCTGGGCCGACAGGCTATGCCTGGATAGTTTTCAAAAACAAAAGCCCCCTGATAAAGCGCTGTTGATTTTTTCGCACAGTATTGTGTGCGGTGTGTTGTGGTATGACCGGGTAATCGGACGGCCTTCGGTCTATCCGCTCTGGGAAACAATACCGATTGAAAAATTACGGACGATTTCAGAAACCAGCATCGCTGACTGGCTGAATCTTTTAGAGAAAAAAACCGATGCCGATTTGCAGGAACCTATTTCATACAAGAACACCAGCGGTATATCCTACACGACATCGCTGCATGATATTTTAACCCACGCATTCAATCATGCCACACACCATCGCGGACAGGTGGTAGTACTGATGCGGGAAGCTGGTATTGTGCCGCCCGGCACAGATTACATTTTGTATATTCGGGAATTAGAAAAGAAGTAGTTACAAAATCGGTATCGGGCGGCGGTCTTTCCCGACCGCTACCATCGTGAATGTCCCCTGAATCGCCATCTCCCGTTTTTCCGAAGACATACTTTCAATGAACACATCCACCCGAATCTGAATACTGGTGCGCCCCACCCGGAGCGGAGTGCCGATTAGCTCCACCAATGAGCCGGAAGGAATCGGTTTCTCGAAGTTAATGCGATCCAACGAAACGGTCACAAATTCTTGTCGGCTGAACCGGTTGGCGGTGATATAGGCGATCTCATCCATCCACTGCAGGGCGATACCGCCAAACAGGGTGTCGTAATGATTAGTGGTATTGGCAAAAACGAGTTTAACGATATGCGTTTTGGCTTTATCGATTCTTTCCTGACTGAAATGGGACATTCGTACTACCTTTCCTAAAACATCGGACACTGAATATATCGGCAAATTCCCCAGATGCTGACTGAAATCGCTTAGAATAGCCGATTTCAGTTAAGATTAACTTAAGTTGTTGATTATAATTGTCTTATAAATGATTCAAGAAATCTGTTGACAGTTATTAACTATCTGGTTAGTTTAACCGAATAGTTAACGATATGAGCGATCAAGAAAACGAAAAGCCGCAGAGTGGTGAAAGCCGGGATAAAATTATCACGGCTGCTCTCGAAGAATTCAGCCAATATGGGCTCGCCGGGTCCCGTATGGACCGGATAGCTGACTCCGCCGGTCTGAACAAGGCGATGCTCTATTATTACTTCTCATCCAAAGAAGAGCTTCACCGCGCGATTATAACCCAGTGCGTTTCCGGCACTGCCGGGCAGGTCAGGCAGTTTGCCTCGGCCAATGTGCCGCTTGAACAGATGCTTTTGGATATCGCCAATCTGTATATCAATGTTTTTGGCCAACGGCCGCAGTTACGAAAGCTGCTCTTGCATGAACTGGCGGATGACCGCAAAGAAACGCTCGATGCCTTCGCGCAGGCAATTATCAATTCTGGTGCGCCGGATGCGCTCGGTAAACGGTTCCAGCTTGAAATGAATAACGGGACATTGAGAAAGTTGGATATCAAACAGACGGTTATTTCCTTTTTCACCATGATCAACGGCTATCTGTTAATGAGCCCGATAGTCGACCGGATTCATGATATCCCTGACCGGAAAGCATTTTTAGACGCCCGCAAAAAAGCGGTGGTTGATCTCTTTATGAACGGAGTACGCACATGAGGTACCGCTCTTTACTACTTTCAATTTCTCTGTTATTTGCTACTGCAGTTGTCAATGCACGGCCAATAACACTGCCGGAAGCATTAGCAATAGCGCAGGCACATTCATATGACATCAAACGCACCGTCGCCGAAGCAGACGCTGCTGAAAAACAGGCAGAGGCTAACCAACGGGATCGCTGGCCGACGTTATCAGTCGGGGCAAATGCCTTTTACACCGACTACGTTTCCAAATTAAGCATTGAACTTCCCACCACGACAATCGAACGGGAAGTCGGCGTACATGATAATTACCAAACCGATGTTCGTCTCACCCTTCCCCTGTACACCGGCGGTCGAATCGGCACTGGTATTCGCTTGGCGCAATCAGAACAGGAAATACGCAAAGCCTTAGTGGAGGCATCCCGCCAGCAGATCGCGCTTGAGACCCGCAACGCCTGGCTGCGGCTCTACCGATCGACAGAATTAGTCCGCGCAACACAGGCTGCGATGAACCGAGTCAATATAGTCAGCAAAGATGTGCTGTCTCTTTTCTCTGCCGGCGCGGCCGATTCCGTTGCAGTTTTGGAAGTATTGGTTGCAACTACCAAAGCAGAATCGGATTTGGATGCCGCTCAATCGGCAAGGCGGGCTGATGAAATCACGCTTTCGATACTATTAGGTTTACCGGTGAATGAAGCATTGGAGATAAGTGACACGCTCCCTTTGCCGATTATCGATTCACTGCTACCGGAGCTATTCTGGACACACTCACCGACATATAAAGTTGCCGAGAACAGAACGACTGCGGCTAAACATGCTATTCGCACGGCACAGTCGGAATATCTGCCATCACTCTCTGCCTATACCGGTTACAGCTATGGTCGCCCGAATCTTGACCGTTTCAACAATAGCTGGAACGGAAATGCGATAGTTGGTGCATCGTTGAGCTGGTCGTTGAATTTAGGGGGGAGAAGTTTTAAGTCTGAATCTTCCAAGCGTACGATGGTATTAGCGGCCGAACAACAGCAGCAGTTAATAGCTGAACAGCTTTCCCGCGAAGCGCAGTTGGCGCGTGAGCGGATGCGATTAATGTACCAGCAGTATGAAAACGCCGCCAACACCTTCCGGCTTTCCACTCGCAACTTTGCCCTCGCGCAGAAGCAGCATACTGAAGGGGATTTGTCAACCAATCGTCTGTTACAAATCGAAGCAGACTTAGCCCGTTCCGAAGCGGCAACGGCAGCCGCAAAAACTGATTTCTATCTCGCGCAAAGCGCATGGTTCTATATCACTACGTCTGACAAATTAGAAAAGGGAATATAGCGTATGAAACAGGTGCTTCTCGGTTGTGCGGCGGTGATGGTATTTATCACCGGATGCAGCAAATCAGACAATGAACTCAGCGGTTCCGGATTGCTGGAAGCGGATGAAACAATAGTCTCCAGCGAATCGACCGGACGAATTACCGAACTGCGAATCGATGAAGGAAGCGTGGTGCATGCCGGCGACACCTTCGCGATTATCGATCCGAGTAAGCTAACGCTTAATCTTGCCGCGGCACAGGCAGGACGACAGGCGGCATCGGCGAATCTCGCTTCCGCCCGAGTGCAGGTAAACAAGACTGAAACTGCGCTGTCGTTCGTGCAAAACGAACGGAACCGTATCGCGAAACTTGCGGCCGAAGGAACATCTACACAAAAGCAGCTCGATGCTGTTGAACAGGAATTTTCGCAGGCGAAACTCAACCTTGAAGGAGCGAAAACGGCAGTCGCAACACAGACGGCGCAGATTGAAAAAATAGATGCGGATATAGCGGTTATTAATCGTCAGTTGGCAGATTGTTATCCGGTAGCGCCCATATCCGGAACGGTTACGGAAACATTTGTCGAAGTCGGCGAATTGGTCACTCCGGGCAAAGCAATTGTCAAAATCGCGCAACTTGATACGCTTTGGGTAAAACTATATTTACCTACCGGTAGTTTCGGACAGGTGAAACTTGGTGACAAAGCGACAATTAATACCGAAGCATCCGGTGGCACGTATGAAGGAACCGTGATCTGGGCAGCGGATGAAGCCGAGTTCACACCCAAAAATGTGCAGACGCAAAAGTCTCGCGCAAATTTAGTGTATGCGGTCAAGCTCTCAATTCCAAACAGTGATGGAAAACTAAAAATCGGCATGCCTGTTTATATCGCGATGAAACAACTATGACCGCTGTTACAGTCGATACAGTCGCAAAATCATACGGCAAAGTCCGCGCGGTTGAACAGTTTTCCTTTTCGGTCAACAAAGGGGAAATTTACGCACTTGTCGGACCGGATGGCGCTGGAAAAACAACGATTATGCGGGCAATGTGCGGGCTTTTGAAAATTGATTCCGGCTCAATTACTATTTTCAATAAAGATGTCGTTAAAGAATTTGAAGCGATCAAACCGCTACTCGGTTATATGCCGCAGAGTTTTTCTTTGTATCCGGATTTGAGCATTGAAGAAAACCTGTTGTTCTACGGCGGTATTTACGATGTGACGGGCGAGGAGTTCAAAACACAGCAGGAATATCTGTACGAATTTTCCAATTTGAAACCATTCGCCAAGCGTCGCGCGGAAGCGCTCTCAGGCGGCATGAAACAGAAACTCGCTCTTTCCTGCGCATTGATTCATAACCCGGACCTATTGGTTCTCGACGAACCAACGACCGGTGTCGATCCGCTTTCCCGTCGTCAGTTTTGGGATATGCTGTTAAATCTGCGTGATCAGGGAGCAACGATTGTGGTAGCGACACCGTATATGGATGAAGTCGCAAAAGCAAATCGAGCCTCGTTTGTTTTCGGTGGTCGCGTGATGGCTTCCGGAACACCCACGGAGTTAACACAATTGTTCAAGGGAACGGTATATGCAATGGAAGTCGCTGTTTCCCCCGAACAGCTTGAATCGCTAAACAATATCTCCGGAATAACGGCGCGTCGCTTTGGCCGCCGGATTCATGTGTACGTACAGCCGCAGCATTCTATTTCAGAATATGCCTCCCCATTGCAGCAGGTCGGACTCCCCGTTTCGCAGTTACATCCAACCTCGCCGGATTTGGAGGATTGCTTTATTCAACTGATGGAGACAACGCATGCCTGAGTTCGCGGTTGAAATCGAACGGCTGTCCCGTCATTTCGGAACATTCAAAGCAGTCGATGAGATTTCCCTTTCGGTGGCAACCGGTGAAGTGTTCGGATTTCTGGGTGCGAACGGCGCCGGAAAAACAACGGCGATTCGTATTTTGTGCGGACTTTTGGAGCCGACCTCAGGATCAGGCAGAGTGCTCGGGTTCGATGTCAACACCGAGTCGGAAGCGATCAAGCGCAACATTGGCTACATGTCGCAGAAGTTTTCGTTGTATCACGATTTAACCGGTCGTGAGAACCTTCGGTTCTTTGGTTCGGTCTATAATTTAGCTGATGACATACTCAAAGTGCGAATTGATGAACTCACGACAGAACTTAATCTTGCCGATTTTCTTGATCGCCGCACCGGGTCACTTCCGGTTGGCTGGCGTCAGCGAATTGCGTTGTCGGCATCGCTCTTGCATCGACCGAAGATGCTTTTCTTAGATGAACCAACCGGCGGTGTCGATCCGGTGTTCCGCAAGCAGTTTTGGGATATGCTGTATAAACTCGCTGCCGGCGGCATAACGATATTTGTCACCACGCACTATATGGATGAAGCGGAGTATTGTGACCGGATTTCGATCATGCATCGCGGACGGATTGTTGAACTCGGTGCGCCGACGGAAATCGTGAAACGTCATGGCCAGTCGAATTTAGAAGACACGTTTATCTCTTTAATTCAGGACACGAGCGCCGCATGAAAAAAATTCTGTTTATCGCCCGTAAAGAGGTGTTTCACATCCTGCGCGATGCCCGTTCGCTGGCGATCGTTTTAGCCATGCCGATTTTGATGACGCTGTTGTATGGTTACGCCATTAACATGGATTTAAATAATGTCACGTTGGCTGTTCGCGACTACGATAACAGCGCAGAGTCACGGCGGCTGGTTAACCACTTTCTTGAATCGAATTATTTTAGTCCGGCCAAAGATGAAATCAGCCATCCTGACCCGGAAGAATTCTTGCGCGCTAATCTTGCACAGGCAGTATTGATTATCGAACCCGGATTCGGAAAAGAACTCACGCGCGGCACGGCAACTACGGTTGGGATATTAATTGACGGCTCGGATAACAATGTCGCTTCCGCGGTACAAAATTACGCAGCTGCCGTTATCGGGCAATTCAATCGGGAACAGATTCCGGTCGGCGTAACAATACCGGCGATCAATTTTTCCGTGCAGACATTTTACAATCCTGATTTGGAATCATCCTATTTCTTCGTACCGGGATTAGTTGCGATTATTTTGATCATGGTGTCAGCTTTGTTAACATCCGTAACTATCGCGCGCGAAAAAGAAACCGGAACGATGGAGCAATTGCTCACCGCGCCGGTCAGCCCGCTTCAGATTTTAACGGGTAAAATTGTCCCGTATATTTTTGTCGCGCTGATCGACGGATTGATAGTGCTGGTGTTCGCCAAATTGATGTTCGATGTACCGATTGTCGGATCGCATCTTCTCCTGTTCGGATTGGGGATGTTGTACATTTTGACCGCACTTTCTCTCGGTATCATGGTATCGACGATGGTGGCAACGCAGCAGGTAGCGATGATGCTTGCGATTACGATGACCGTGCTTCCTTCCATCATGCTTTCCGGATTCGTGTTTGCGATAAAAAACTTCCCGCTTCCGCTGCAGATAATTTCGAATATTGTCCCGGCTAAATATTTTGTTGCGATCATTCGCGGCATCATGCTTAAAGGAGCCGGAATTACCGATCTGGCGCAGTATGGATTAGGACTCTTGATTATCACGCTGGTTCTGGCAACAATTTCTATTCGCCGCTTCAAGGTGAAGTTAGGATAGTATGAACCGCCCGTTAATAGGCATGATTCGTAAAGAATTTATTCAGGTCTTTCGTGACCGGAACATGATCCGCCTGATTTTTGTCGTACCGATAATACAGCTGTTTCTGTTCGGATATGTCGTCAACACCGATGTAAAAAAACTCGCGCTTGATGTCTATGATTTCGATCAGAGCCAGATGTCCCGCGAACTGGTTGAAACGATGAAAACCGGAGACTACTTTATTCCCTGTCAGGTTGCTGAACCGATCTATGATATCGAGCATGCCTTTCGCGACGGCGACGCCGAACTTGCCTTAATCATTCCTTCCGATTTTTCAAAACAATTGGAAACAAGAAATCCAGTAACTATCGGTGTTATTGCAGATGGCAGTAATTCGAATTCGAGCGCGATTGGACAGGGGTATATCCGCCGCGCGGTGCAGCGGTTCAGCGAAGCCCACGCCAATGTTACGCCGCCGGTCAGTTTGCGAAATTCGGTGCTCTATAATCCGGAAGGGGAATCGGTGTATTTCATGGTACCCGGTATTGTCGCGACGCTGTTGACGATGATTACGATAATGCTGACCTCCATGGCGATTGTCCGCGAGCGGGAACAGGGAACGCTCGAACAGTTGATGGTAACACCGATCACTAAAGGAACGCTGCTGGCCGGAAAGCTGATTCCGTTCGCTATTCTCGGTATTCTGGTTATGAGTATTGCCCTAACGCTCGGTATTCTCTGGTTCAAAATTCCGTTTGCCGGGTCACCGCTCTTTCTATTTTTGATGGCCGGGCTGTTTTTACTCACGACACTGGGAATCGGGTTGCTGATTTCCACGCTGACGAAAACGCAGCAGCAGGCGATGTTTTTTGCCTGGTTTTTTTCGATATTTACGATGCTTACTTCCGGGCTGTTTACTCCAATTGCCAATATGCCCCACTGGCTGCAAACGCTCACGTATATCAACCCGATGCGGTATTTTATCGAGGCGGTGCGCGGGATTATGATGAAAGGAGCCGGCCCGCTTGATATGCTTTCGGATATTATTCCATTGGCTATATTAGGGCCGACAATTTTTACCTTAGCGGTTTTCCGCTTCCATAAACGAAACGAATAGTTATGCGCGTACTTATTACTGGTTCATCCGGCCTGCTGGGCACAGCCTTACAGAATCTCCTTATCGAACGGAGTCATATTGTCGCGCGTTTAGTGCGCGCCAAAAGCAGCGATACAGGCAATCTGTATTGGGATCCGGAAGCCGGTGTGCTGGATGCCGCGCAGTTGGAAGGGTTCGATGCGATCGTGCATTTGGCCGGGCACACACCGGGCGCCGGGCGAATGACCGCAAAGAAAAAAGGAAAGATTTTCCATAGCCGTATCGACAGCACCCGTTTGCTGTGTGAAAAGATACTGACATTGCAGCATCCACCTAAAGTTTTTGTTTGTGCCTCAGGAATCGGTTACTACGGCAACCGTCCCGGCGAGTTATTGACTGAAACGAGCAGTTCCGGTTCTGATTTTCTTGCCGAGGTTTGTCAGCAATGGGAGGCGGAAACACAAAAACTAGCGAAACGACCCGAAATCCGAATCGTAAATATGCGAATTGGGTTTGTGCTTTCTCCAAAAGGAGGTGGACTGGCGAAGATGCTCCCTGCATTCAAACTCGGTATCGCCGGAAAGCTGGGAAACGGGAAACAGTATATGAGCTGGATTTCGCTTGAAGATACCGCCCGCGCGATGCTGCATATTTTATCGACCAATTCGCTCAGCGGGCCGGTTAACATCGTCGCACCGCACCCGGTAACCAATGAAGAATTCACGAAAACTTTGGGGAACGTAATCCATCGCCCGACTGTTATTCCTGTTCCCGCATTCCTGCTGCGGTTGCTGTTTGGTGAAGGCGCAGATATGTTAGTGTTGTGCAGTCAGGAAGTAAAACCGGCAAAATTGCAGCAATCCGGATTTGTTTTTTCCCATCCGAATCTCCCTGCCGCGCTTAAAGCTGTCCTATAAGTAGTGACGCTACCTTCTTTTTTTAATTGGGCTTTCTTTCAGTAAAAGCAAAAGCAGAAACGGTAGAAGAAGTATGAAATACTTCTCCCAATGGAGATAGGAAAATGGCATTACAAGTAAAAAGCAAACCAGCGATAGAATAAGAAGCATATCGACGCCATTCGCTTTTTCTTTCCGCAGTTTCCAAAATAATGCTAAAAAGTGTACGAAAACGACTAAGCCGATAAGAAAGCAGAAGTAAAAAATACCATTAATAACTAATGGATTATCGAACACGTAACGAAGTAAGCGATGAAACAGACCAACCGTTTCGATATCGACATTTGCGGCGGCCTGCGATGCCCGTATCGGCGCGAGCAAATAAATCGACGACATGAGAATTGCAATAAGCCATACGGTTTTATTCAGAAATACATTTTTTCTTCGAACCAGCAACACCGGAAACAGATAGATGGTAATACAACTGAGATACAACACCGCTGATGACAGATGATAACTTAGTGCTGTATCTAAATAGAGTGTTCGCATCGTATTATCAGGCACTATCCCCTGCCAGTAGGCAAAAAGAAATGTTAACGGCAGACAGGACAGAATAACTACTAAGAGTGTGCGCAAACTCGCGGGACGTTTTGCCCAGATATATTCAAGAATATAAAACAGCATCAATGCAGCGATAAAGAAAACCGAATACTGCCGACTCAGCAGCGCAATCACACAGCCGATTCCAAGCCACCACTCATTTCGTTTGATTCCCTCCCACAATGCTAACAATAATCCAATAATGGCAAACAGATCGGTGTAGACATACATGGTAAACCCGATCAAATACGGTTGAAAAAGAAATAACAGATACGCAAAAAAAATAGTGCGTGATTGAACGAGTAATTGCTTTGCAATTGCAAAAAATAATAATGCGGCTGCAAATCCGAGTAATAACGAAAACAAACGCAGCGTCGCTGCTTCCAGACCAAACAGTTTTCCCCACAACGCATAGAGTACAAACGGCAACGGCGTGGACATTTCATTGTAGGTACGAAGCGTTTCGCGGGAATAGTTTTGCGCAAACTGCGTGATAGTCGCGATAAAATGTCCCTCATCCCCGTAAATCGGGCGATTCAATCCTGAAAACAGAATTATTCCGCTATGCAAAATCACGAAAATGCTTATCGCAATAACCCAGGGATACCGCTCTACCCAATGTGAAAATCTAATCATGTGTGAAAAGTAACAGTTGTTTGTTTGGAAAAGGAGATAATGTTATCAGGCGAAAATCAGCAGACGACAGTTAGCCGGTAAACGGCGCACAAGTCCTTTGAGTACATGACCGCGGAAAATATGGTACAACCGGCTGCGCTGCCCGGCTCCGACCATCACGGTATCAACTTTCAACACTCCCGCCGCACGGGCAATCCCTTCGGCCGCATCGTACGAAACAGTCCACACAGGAATCGCGATAAAATTCAATCGGGTCGCTTCTGCAACGGCGAATCGGAGCGCATCCAGTCCGTTATCATACGGACGATCCGCTTCATCACCGACAAACAATCCGGGTCGCTCTTCAACGAACACAACATAAATCGCATTGCCGCCCAAACCCTTTTCCCGCGCGATGGCTTCATCGATCAAACGAGGATTTTTGCCGAGTGTTGCAACCATCGTATGCGATGAATACAACGGCAATAATGCTTCAGCACTGCGAAGGGAAACTAATTCATCGAATTCTTCGGACGCTCGATCAAGCTTTGAAATAGTACGCTGCGCGTGGCGCGCCATGAACGGAATCTTGAAAAACTGCTCCCGATACCAGCCGGATTTGTGCGGCAGCGCAATTCCCATCCCCAAAAGCACAATCGCTCCGCCAAAATAGGTCGCCAGATGTTTGGTCACCAAGTTTACCGACCATGCTACCAAAAGAACGGCAGTGGTTAGCACGCCGATCCAGAATACCCAGTCCCGTTTTTTCTCCCGCCAACGGATAACATCCAGCCCGAGCGATGACAACACAAACGCACCCAACAATCCGAATGCGTACATCTCGCCCAACAGCACCAGATCACCATGCACGAAATAGATAACGATAATCGGCACAACTGTCGCCAGAATGATGGCGTAATGCGGCGTACCAAACACCTGGTTGCGCTCGGTCAATTTGCCGGGGAAAAACCCACCTTTTGAAAGGGCGAGAAAGACATGGTAGCCGCCAATAGTCGCGGTGTTGGCGGCAAATAATAACAGCGATGAGGCAGAAAGCACGACCGCGAGTTTTATCGGAAATCCCCCCATCATAAACCCGAGTTCAGAAATAAACCGCTCCGCATCAGCCGATTTTGTCGCTTCAGGTAATAGCGCAATACTGAATAACGTAAGAAATGGCGAGGTTAGCACCATCGTAACGATAACATACCACATCCCGCGCGATGCGGTTTTGCGGATCGGCTGTTTCATGGCAGGACTTAACTGACTGATACTCTCAAGCCCGGAGAATGCCAGCCATGCTCCGGCAAAGCCGACCAAAACAGTCGATAGCGGAAGTTCGGCGTCAAAACGAACATGATTCCAAAGCTGCGCGATGGCATCCGCATCCAGATGCATATACGTCATACCGATAACGACAAGATTAACGCCAAACGAAGCGACCGCCATTATCAATGAAACATAGGCGCTTTCCCGAATACCGATAATGTTGATAATGGCAAGGAAGATCAAAAACAGCATCGCCACCAAAACAAGGTTCTGCTCGATTGAAACGAAGATACTTCCCAAATAGTGAATACCGGATACGGTCGAAATCGCAGATGTCAAAAAGTAATCGACAATAATCAGCATGCCGCCGAGCGCACCCCAATTGGGCGTGAAGGCTTTGGTGGTAACACTGACCACGCCCCCTCCTTCCGGATTACGCCAGCAGATTTCGACATATTTGGAGGCTAACAGAATAAATCCGATAGTGGTCGCAAAGACCATCAACGGCGTCAGATTTCCGATTTGGTGATACAGAATCCCCGGTACGTAATAAATCGAAGTGCCGATATCACAGAATACGACAGCCCACACCAACAGCGGCCATAGCTGACCGGGCGGTGCGTCTTTTCCTCCCCGCTCCTGTTCGGCCTCGATTCCTTCGGGTACCGGTTCGCTCATGGATATTAGGGATTAATTAATGTAGGAAGTCCGGGTTCTGATGCGCGAAACAGTGTAATCGCTGCATCCGGGGCTATTTTTACTTCCAGTCGTTTCAAACCAAACGGAATTTTGAGCATCTGCCCAAGTTCGACCAGCGTATTTTTCAAACTCGATTCCGGCTGCGCGGAAACATCGGTAACACAATCCAAAACAAATCCACCTTCCCACGTGAGCTGAAAGCGGGCTGGGACAATGCGCTGGAGTAATTCCGGGCTTACTTTGGATGCTTCCGAAACGATTTTCAAAATGGAATCAGGCGTCTGCTTTTTTCCGGCGAACAGATGCTTGTCTTCAAGCGTTCGGACGACGCCGTTGCCGTCATCAAAAAAGCTTTCTCCAAAATCACGAATCGACGAAGTATCATTGTTTTCGGATTTGAGTGGATAGCTCCAAACCGGCACCGCCTTCAGGCGAAGCTCAAGTTCCATCTTTTTGAGATTGATAACCAGATACGCTTTTTCCGTGGCCGCAAGTTTAAGTTCTGCACGAATGATTTGATAGCTTTGCTCGGCCTGCGCGGAATCCCAGGGCGTGGTTTGGGCCGTCGGTTTCGATTTTTGATTGGTATTTGTTTTGGCAGGTTTCTTGGTTTGCGCGAACGCAGCAGTCGAAAACCCGGCAAGAAACAGCAAGAGCAATAACGATATCGTACGTTTCATAGCATTACAGAATGTATACGTATTCCCCTATGCGAACCCGCGTGTATAACTTTTTCAAATCTTCCGATCCGACACGAACGCACCCATGCGTAACATTCACACCCAACAAACGTTCGTAAATAGTGCCATGAATGAAATATCCGTCATCGCCGAACCCAATCGCGTAGTCACCCATCACGTGCGGGTCGAGCCGTTCGCTTGGGTCTTTCGGAATCTCCTCGCCATCTTCAATAAACGCCCAGTCCGGTTTACGCCACCACGGTTCATTTAATTTTGTTTTGATCTTAAATACGCCGCGCGGTGTGTTGAAAATCCATTTTTGTCCGGTGGCGGAATCAACTAATTCACCGCCCGACCCGGTCGATGCACCAGCTTCCAGTAAAACCGAATCCTGGGTACGGAGAATGACTTTGTTGCGGTGGCAATCCACGACAACATACTGCTCCTTTGGCATCAGTTTAGTCAGCTCTTTTTTCGCCTTGGTCAAAAGAGCCTGAGCCTCTTTTTGACCGGCCGGAAGGTGCTCCGGTAAAGTGATAGCCGGAACTTTTGCCGTTGGTCCTTCTGCGTCCACAGCTACCTGCTGCGGTTCGGAACCGGAAAAGAAATAGACAGCCGCCACCGTGAGCACCACGAAAGCGCTGATAATAATAACCGTCATTCGTTTCATGGCCAGCGATCCGACTTTCTGACAATAGTGACCGGTGTTCCTACACTGGTAAATCGCATCAAATGATCCATATCCGCATTCGAAAGCGCAACACAGCCGAGCGTCCAGTCTTCATTTTTCCCGCCGTGGCCGTGGATTTCAATCAGTCCGCCGATACGGGCAGACTTGGAAATCATACCTTTATCCTTCTCTCTTTTAAACCGAATTTTATCTTCTTCGTTCGGATAATTTAAGAGCAAGGCCTTGTAATACATACTACCGGTCGGCCGGTATTTGCTAACATAATATTTCCCCTCCGGCGTTGCGCCGTCACCGGATAAAGTCTTTTGCTGTGACGGATTAAAACCCAAATCACAGTCATATGAGCGTATAATATTTCCATCTTTAAGTAAATAGGTCTTCCGGTCGGATTTCACGACAATAACGGCGTATCCGTTACTCCGACTCGACTGCTCAACTGTTTCCCGAACCAGCCGTCGCCAGGTACCGATAAGGTTGGCCTCTTCCGCGGCGAAATTCGATACAAGAATACCGACGCGGTGGAGTGCATGTTTTCCTTTTTCCAGTTCTTCGATAGCATCTTCATATTCCCCGGCTTTTTCAAGCTGCTCAGAAGTACTGATAGCAAAGCGGGTGGAAGAAAGATATTTAGCAGCGCGGTTTTGCACTAATGAGCCACCGACTGAACTCTGCCATTCGGTCAGATCGGTGACTAACGCGGTCCGTTCATTGAACGCAGTAGTACGCAGGTAGTCGATACTGTCGGTTGCTTTTTTCCCGGCTTGTTTGGCGAGTTCGGTTGCGTAAAGTAAGAGTGAGTCTGCTTTGTCATAATCACGCAAAACGGCGAAACGTCCGTTTTGGCTGGCGATTTCCATCCAGCCGATCTGCACCAAAGATTCAGCGTATTTGTACTTGGGGGCAGCATACCGACGGGCACCTGCTTTGGCGGCATCCTGAAGCGCTTTTTTTGCTAGCTCCAGCCTGCTGACCGGTGCGTCCTGGCAGCCAGCTATCGCCAGGGCAACGATAGACACCAGAAGGACTCCTATAACGACAAAACGGGCTTTCATGGGTGACCTATGAGTAGTATCGGTTATACAATAAATCGACTTAAAAAAACATGGGGACGCCAAACGGCATCCCCATGCGTGAATTCAAGCTCTACAAAAGGCTGTTTTATCGACCAGCTTTTTTCATTGCAGCGTTGGCGATTTCCTGAGTAATCGCGTTGGAACGGTCAACAACCTGCTGTGCCTTGGTCCGGGCGGACAGGTACTTGCCGGCGTTGAAGTCATTGTTGGCATCGGTCATCATAGCGTTTACGCCATCCAAGTCACTCTTGATCAGGTCAAGATCAGCCTTATTGCCTTTGCCGCGCGGGGCTTTGGAAAGCGCATCAGAGGCAGCCGTCCAGGCAGTCTGGGCGGTGGTCAACAGGGTCATGACTTCATTCTTGACGCGTTCTTTTTCGGCTTCGGCCTGGGTCGCTACATCTTTGGCGATGGCTTCGGCGCGGACGAACATGTTCTTGGTGTCGGTATACGAACGGAACAGAGCAAACTTCTCATCCTGTTCTTTCTTGGCAGCCATAGCAGCATTCAGGGTATCCTGAACCATCTGCCATGCATCCGGAACATACATTTCGGCTTCAGCGCCGCGAGCATGCTCAATAGCAGCGTTGGCAGCCTGCATTTCGGCTTCTGGCGGTTTCGAGCACCCTACCAACGCCAAAAGCGCAAATACGGTGATTAGGAGTGATATGCGTTTCATACCGTCCACATTCCTTTCTTTCCTGCATGGTTGCAGGCATTCGTTTCGCAAAGGGTTCGCGCTTGCACGCGAAGGCCTTCACACTTGTTTTGTTGTGAATTTGATCTTTTCAATTCTCTTAAGTCTTCCCTCGTAGTCACGCGGTAAATATTACACGAGTTCAATGCGTACCCTACGAAAAAAACAGCGCGAACATTATCGATTTTTAAGGCGTTTGTAAATACATTTTTTCACAAATTTTAGCTGGTTCCCCTTTGCAAAGAGCCAAAAAAGCGACAGGAAAAGCACACTCGGCAGGGTGTGTTTGATGCTCTTTATTATAATGTCGTTCAACAGATTACGGCGATTCTTCGTATCGTGTTTGATCGAATAAAATCCTGATAGCTACACACCTGCGGTTAAAGCATTGGTTGAAAGATTGCCTCTTTCTTCCAAATTCGTGGCTTTGGGAAAGCAGTAAAAAAGCAGGCAAAAACGGCTTGGTGGCTCGTGAAAAAGAGAAAAAGCGGCTATTTGACGGTTGGCAAAAGGGCGCTGTCTAAGAGCTGGGCTTCGACCAGTTGTTCTATCACACTATTGAGTGTGTCGACGACATACACCTGTTGAGCATCCGTGAGTGAGTGATACAACGGCAGAGCTAACGACAATTTGTCAGCCAAGTAACAGTTCGGTAAATCAAACGGTTGATATCCGTAGGTCTCCCGATAATACGAAAGGGTGTGAACGGCATGGGTGCCTTGACGGGTCGATATTCCTGCTGCTTCTAAATCAGCCATCAGACGGGTGCGCAGTTTACCGAGTTGATCGATACATTTTTTATCTTCCGCTAAGTCAGCAAGTTCATACCCGCCGGTAAAGGTGCAGACATACGCCTGCCATCCATGAGCGTATCCCTGTGGTTCTTTCGGAAGTACAAACGAAGGATGCCCCCCTAATAGCTGATTGTACCGTTTTGCTCTCTTTTCACGGGCGGATAAGATAGTGTCCAGTTTTTCCATTTGAGCAATACCGACTGCTCCCTGCAAATCAGTCATGCGATAGTTGTATCCGACCTCCGGAAAATCCGGCATGAGATAGGGCTGGTCATTCAGATGTCCTTTGCGCATCGCGCCATGATCCCGCAGGCGACGGAGATGGTCGGCGATTGCGTTATCATTCGTAACAATCATCCCCCCTTCACCGGTCGTGATAACTTTACGCGGATGAAAACTAAAACAGGCAACGCCTGCTTCCGTACCGGCTTTATGTCCCTTACGGGTTCCACCCAATCCGCAGGCGGCATCTTCGATAATAGTGCAGTTATACTTTTCAGCGAGTTTTTGAATCTCCGGCATCGGTACGCAGAGACCGAATAAAGAAACCGGAACGATCGTTTTGATTCGCTTACCCTGTACCGTGCGTTCACGCAAACAGGTTTCAAGCGCGTTTACATCAAGATTGAAAGTGGTCGGATCAATATCGATAAAGACCGGACGGGCGCCGATATACTCCACCGCATTCGCCGTCGCAATAAAGGTAAATGATGGGAGAATAACCTCATCCCCCGGTTCCACACCAGCAGCAAGCAACGCCAAATGAAGGGCCGTGGTGCATGAAGTGGTCGCAATCGCATGCTTAACGCCCAGCCATTCGGCAAAGCGTCGCTCGAACTCGGCGACCTGTTTTCCCTGCGCCAGCCATCCGGATCGCAGGACCTGTAAAACCAGTTCCTCTTCATGCGCGTCGATAGCGACCCGTGTGATCGGGATTTTGGGTACCGTGTGATCTTTGTTTCGCATTCTGCTCTCGTGTTTCAAACAGAATCAGTATCGGCATCGCATGCTGTTTCTTTACTAAACAAACGTGCTCAAGTTTTACGCAGTTCGGCCGATAGAAGGGGCATGACAACACCAAATGCGAAACCAGAGCGGAAACCGGCGGTAATCAGCCCAATTTCCGGAAAACAGATTTTCATTACCGGCGGCGCCGGGTTTATCGGTTCGACGCTGATCGGCCAGTTAATCGAAAACAACTATATCACTGTCTATGATAACCTACACCGTAACGCGCTTTCCAACTGCCCATATGCAAAACATCGGAATCTCCAGATTATCAAAGGGGATATTTTAGATTATCCGCATCTTGCGAAATCGATGATGGGTTCGCAGATCGTCGTTCACTGTGCCGCTATCGCCGGGATCGATACGGTTATCAAACGTCCGACTGAAACGATGCGGGTCAATATGATCGGCACGGCCAAAGTGCTGGAAGCGGCCCTGCATATGGGTACGCTGGAACGCTTAGTTGATTTTTCGACCAGTGAAGTATTCGGCCAATCGGCTTTTCGCAGTGAAGAAACCGCAATTACGCATATTGGCGCAGTCGGGGAAGCCCGCTGGACATACGCCGTCAGCAAATTAGCCGGTGAGCATTTAACCAAGGCGTATCATCAGGAATTCAATTTACCGACTGTTTCCGTTCGTCCGTTCAATGTGTACGGTCCCGGCCAGGTCGGTGAAGGCGCCTTAAGCACATTCATCAAACGGGCGCTGGTAAATGATGAGATACAGATTCACGGGGACGGTAATCAGATTCGTGCCTGGTGTTATGTCGATGATTTCGTGCAGGGGCTCATGCTCGCCATGACGCATCCGAATGCTATCGGCGAGTCATTTAACATCGGCAACGCCCGCGCCGTGATTACGATTTACGGTTTGGCGCAGACCGTTGTTCGCGTACTTAACTCAAAATCAAAAATCCGTTTTGTCGATGCGCTCAGCGCGGACGTCGAACTGCGCGTCCCGTCGATTGAGAAAGCGAAACGTCTTTTTGGTTTTGAAGCGAAGATCGATCTGGATGAAGGGATTCGTCGTACCGCCGAAGCGTTTGCACGGCAGATGCAAACAACGTCGGCCGAAGCGGAGTCTCATGCGTTTGATCTGGTCTCAGTGTCATAGTTAATCTTTCCTTTATTGTTATCTGATTTCATCCGGACATGGACCGATTACTTTTGCCGGAACGCCGTAAACGAGCGTTTCATCCGGCACATCTTTGGTAACGGCTGATGACATCCCCACCACGCTGTTATCGCCAACAGTAATACTCGAAATAATCGATGCAGACGGCGCAATGCGGGTGCGTTTTCCTATTTTGGCGTTTCCAAGCACATTGACATTGGCAGTGATAACGGAATCTTCGCCAAGCACAGCGTTATGGGCGATATAGGTAAGGTTATCTATTTTGCAGCCCCGTTTGATAATCGTGTCACCAAAGTTTCCGCGATCGATACAGACATTGGAGCCGATATGCACATCGGATTCGATCTGTACCCCGCCGAGAAACGGAAAATTGATTCTGTTGCCATCGGAACAGCGAACGAATCCGTACCCTTCCCCCCCGATTACCGCACCCGGTTTGATAGTCACATTGTTTCCGATCTTCACTGATGCACCAACCCAATTGTTCCCCTGAAACGAAACATTCTCGCCTATTACTGCACCTTTTTCGACTAAGGCATTTGGACCGAGATAACAGGACGAATGTAAGTCTTCGGCTTTGATAAATTCCGGGTGATACCACTCGATTGATTGCTGGAACAGCCGGATAAATTCCACTTGGGGATGTTTGGTAAACAAAAATACCTGATTCTCTTTCGGAATAACTTTGACGCGAAGGGTTTCTTCGATGAGTACGAGCGATGCAGGGCAGCTATCGATAGCGGCGATTGTCTTTTTCTCATCACGACGCGGCGCGGTGTAGGCATAGGTTACCGTCCCCTGAGCAGCATCCGACAACGGTGCGAAATAAGAAGATTCCCGAATGAGAAGATTGCCGTCTCCCACTAACTGCGGCGATGCTCCCCCCCGTTCCTTGAGAAACCGAACAATTGTTGTGGGAGTGATGGTGCGAAGACGGTATTGCATGACAAAAATTTATTTTACGCCCTTCCAGCTGCCCGGAAAAAATTCCTGATAATCGACTGATAAGCCGTGATAAATAAAATCATACAGATACCAGTATTTCTGAATCAACGTTTTGGAATCGAAATGTCGTTTCGCCCATTCATGGCACGCGCGTCCTCGACGCTTTAATTCTTCTTCATCTTTTACCAATGCGGTAATCGTGTCATACGCTGTATCGGCTGTGACATGCGCGACCGGAGTGTCGGGGAAAATGTAACGGGAGAAATTGGCAAGCTGCACCACCGGCACTAAACCCATCGCTGCGGATTCGGTCGTATTGTTGCCGAACGATTGCCAAAGCGAAACAAAATGCAGATGGCAGTCGCTTTTTCGTTTCAAACATTCATCATTTTTCAAACCGGAAATCATGACCGGCTGCACCTTTGGATTTTCTTTAGCGACTTTGAGAATGATTTCTTCAATAATATCAGTTCGTTTGATATCCCGGTAATTCGCGCCTGACGGAGCATGGCAGATTTTGATACCGCCCGAAAAATCCATTTTTGTTTTCGGCATCTCATCGACATCGAGAAAATACGCCTGTAAATCATAAAAGCTGACGCGCAGTCGCTTGACCATTGTCCAGTCGACGGCGGTTAAGCCTTCGAATCCGGTTTTTTTATGGAATGCTTCCACTGCCGGGCCGTTGTTGCGCAGTTCCGAACCGAAGTATTGAAAGACACAGTTGGTCGGGCAGAGATATTCTCCCCAATCGATACCAGGGAGATTCACCAAGCCGCGTCCGATATGGAAAAAGTCGGCGCGTTTGATAAGCTCGCGGGCTTCATCGAGAGCAGTGTTGGAAACTACGCCGTTCAAATCACGGACGAGAACATCTTTGTCGTACTGTAAATAGTCATCCTGCAAGATCACGCAGCGCGCGACATGGTTGGTGTATTTGTTAATGGTGCGAAACAACCGGGTCAATTGCCCGGCGATATTGAAGTCAGAAATAACTAAAATACGAAGGCCATCTTTTTTCGGCGCGCCGGGCGGCACTTCTTTGAAGAAAGGATCATCAGTCGCAAGCAACTTCACCACTTTGCGAACGACTAAGTCGATATCGACCGGGCGCGGATTCGGATCCGCAGCACCGACGCGCAAAGCTATCGTTTCAATCAATTCGATGTTTGTCGTAAGAAAGGGAATACGGGATCGTATACGATCCCGCACGGTCATTACCATCGGCGTGCGTTCTAACCATTGCCCAAGCGTTTGTAAATCGGTATCGGTGAGTGATGTTATTCCGCGCAGTAAAAACAAAACCGGATCAGCGGTGTTGGTTTGCGGCGAGGTAATCATCTTTTTCAGCAATTGCAGTTTCTGTTCTGCAGAAATGGCAGTGATACCTTTGCCGAGTAGTAACGAATCATCATGTGACCAGGTTTGCGTGGAGATACGGGAATACAAATGCGAAAACAGAATCGGCGGGCTGGCGATTAGCTGTTCATGAGTCAGCCCTTTGGTGATTTCGGTGATGTTTTGGAGCGATTCCCGGTAATCCGGATCAAGGCGCAGCGATTCCAGAAAATAGCTAACCGCTATTTCAAGCTGGGCGGATTCAAAAGCGATAACGCCGAGATTGTTAAGCGCCTGCTTGTTGGTCGGGTCAGCCGCGAGCATCTGCTGAAACAAACGGCGGGCGTCTTCAAGTTTTCCTTCGGCGAATAGCTGTTCGCCGACTGCAATCTGTTCTTCCATGCCGACAAACTATCGGCATGGTGATTCAGAAAGGAAGATAAAACTGTTACGCGGTTACTAACCGGCGATAGCGGTTGCGGCGGTTTTCGAATAACCGGTTACCGAATTCCTTGGTACGCCATTCTTCGTAGGCAGAATAGTTGCCGGTGAAAAAGCGGACGTTGCCATCCCCTTCCCACACCAGCACGTGCGTACAGATACGGTTTAAGAAAAAGCGGTCGTGGCTGATAACCAGCACGCAGCCGGAATAGTTGTTGATCGCTTCTTCGAGTAAACGGAGCGTGTTGACATCGAGATCGTTGGTCGGTTCGTCCAATAAGAGCACGTTGCCGCCGATTTTCAGCACTTTGGCCAAATGCGCGCGGTTTCGTTCACCGCCGGAGAGCTGATTGACATTTTTCTGCTGGTCGGCCCCTTTGAAGCCGAATCGTGAGAGATAACTGCGTACCGGCATGACGAGTTTTCCGAGGGTAACATCATCGCTCCCTTCACCGATTTCCTGCACGAGTCCGTGTTCACCCGAAAGCGTATCCCGCCCCTGATCGACATAGGCGAGTTTGACCGCCGAACCGACTAACACTTCTCCGGTATCCGGTTTTTCCTGACCGGCGATCATGCGGAAAAGGGTCGTTTTACCGGTTCCGTTCGGACCGACTAATCCGATAACGGCAGAACGGGGAACGGAGAAGGACAGATCCTTGAACAGGAGTTTATCATCATACTGCTTGCTGACATTTTTGAATTCAATCACCTGCTGGCCAAGTTCCGGACCGGGGGCGATAACGATTCCACCACCACCCTCTTCTTTGGCCGCGGCCGCTTCACGAGCAACTAACTGCTCAAACTCAATCAGACGATTACGGCTCAGCTCGACTTTATCCTGATTGCTCATCTTAATCCAGGCAAGTTCCCGATCCAATGCGCGCGCTTTGGGTGAGCCTTTCTTTTCGGCAGCCGCTAATTTGCCGAGTTTTTGTTCGAGCCATGAGGTGTAGTTACCTTCGTACGGAATCCCGCGTGACTCATCCAATTCCAAAATCCATTTAGTGACATTGTCCAAAAAGTAGCGGTCGTGGGTAACGATGATAACCGTGCCGGGATAATCTTTCAGTTGTCCTTCCAACCAGTCGACTGTTTCCGGATCGAGATGGTTGGTCGGTTCGTCTAATAACAACAGATCAGGGCGTTCCAATAGCGCTTTGCACAAGGCAACGCGACGGCGTTCACCGCCGGACAACGTAGCGATTGTGCGGTCATCATCAGGCAAACACATAGCATCGCTGGCGACATTAAGGATCTGATCTAAATTCCAGGCATCGAGCACATCGAGTTTGTCCTGCAATACACCCATCCGATCCATCGCTTTTTGCATTTCATCATCGGATAACGGTTCCGCCAGTTTATTCGTAATATCATTGTATTCATTGAGCAGCTTCATGGTGTCGGCGAAAGCCCCTTCGAGCGTTTGCCGAACGGTTAATTTTTCATCCAGTTTCGGTTCCTGCATGACAATCCCGGCTTTGTAATCGCCGAGTATTTCCGCTTTCCCCTGAAATTCCTGATCGATTCCCGCCATGATACGCAGCACGGTCGATTTACCGGAGCCGTTTTCGCCGACGATGCCGATTTTTGCACCCGGGAAAAATGACAAATAGATATCTTTGAGAACCTGTTTTTGGCCGTAGTATTTGTTCAAGCCAAGCATCGTGAAAATATATTGTTCCGCCATGGGAGGGGCGACGCCCCTTTCTTTCTCTTTGGGTTTAGGTCAACGTTGTAAGGAACTGATTAAAACAAAATTATTGGGAATAATCAAGTGCGCTAAATATGTACGCTATTGTTTCGCCAAAAAGACTTTGGCAACCGCTAAATCTTCATCACTGAGTTCATGACCGCCGCGATACCAATAAGTGGAAACTGCGCCATGGCTCTTTTGTCCGATCTGTTGCAGCCGCTCAGATTCATCCTCTTTCCGGTACGGATCACTCTGTCCGAAGCTGTATAAAATTCGTTTCCCCGCCCAATTCGGCGTGACGGGTGGATCCAAAACTAAATTCGGTCGAAACAACACGGCACCCCCTAATAATTCAGGACGTTGAATCAATAACGCGAGCGCCATATTGGCGCCGTTGGAATAGCCGACGGCAAAAAGGTGCTGCAAATCGAATTTATATTCGACCGATGCTTCCTGCACAAACGCTGCCAGTTCTTTATTGCGATTAACGACATCAGCAACATCGAACACCCCTTCCGAGAATCTGCGAAACCAGCGCGGCATGCCGTTTTCAAGCACTTTGCCGCGTGGGCTGAGTATCGCGGCGTTCGGCGCTATTCGTTTGACGATCGAAATCAAATCCCGTTCACCGCCGCCAGTGCCGTGGAGAGCGAGAATGGTCATCTTGTTTTCAGGAACAGATGATGGCTCAAAAATATGAATGAAATCTGAAACCATAAAATGTATTACTTCGGAAATGCTAAGGGTGGCAGTGCCGCCTGAATTTCAGCGCGACGCGGCTCTAACCATGGCGGCAGCGCCAGGGATGTGCCGAGTTTGTCGATCGGTTCATCGATTGCAAACCCGGGTGTATCGGTCGCGATTTCAAAAATCACGCCGCCCGGTTCACGGAAATAAATCGATTGGAAATAATTCCGCTCATACTGGTGGCTTACTTGCAGACCGGCGGCAATCAGGTCATTCCGCATTTTGTTCTGGGTGTCATCATCCGGAACACGAAACGCGACATGGTGCACACTCCCCGCACCCATTCTCCCTTCCGATTCATTCGGCGTATGCAGGATATCGACCACCCGCCCATGTGCCGCACCAAGTGCGGCATAACGGAAACGGTTGCCTTTCTCATCAGCTTTTCGATAGCCGTAATATTTTAACAGCAGTTCGGCGCTGGGTTCGACCTGGCGTTCCTGAATCGTGACGCCGTAAAAGCCGCGAATCTGATATTCGGCCGGAACCACACTTTTTTCCCACGGGTGAAACCCTTCAATCGATGGGTGAGCTACTAACTCGAGTTTCACGCCGTCGGGATCTTCAAAACCGAGAACTTCCTCTCCAAAACGCTCAACAGGAGTATCGAAATTGACTGCTTTCGCGGCAAATCGGTCGATCCAATAGTTCATCGCGCCGGGCGGAACTGAATATGCAGTCGCCGCGGTCAGGCCGGTTCCCTGTCTCCCCCGTGCGGCATGAAGCCAGGGGAAAAAAGTCAGCACGGTACCGGGTGACCCGGTTTTGTCAGCGAAATACAAATGGTATGTGCCGGGATCATCGTAATTGACCGTCAGCTTGACCATGCGAAGTCCCAATACCTGCGTGTAAAAATCGATAGACTGCTTTGGGTCGCTGGAAATAGCGGTCACATGGTGAATGCCTGGAATACTCATAATCAATAAGATACTCTTTCTGCCGGTCTTTGGGCAACCTTCGCTTTGGCCGGCTAATTATCCGATATTTTTGCGGTTATCTATAAAACAAGGAACTTTCCTTTCCCCGAAACTGTTCCCCATATGGTGACTTACAGTCACATTTTTTTCAGACAAAAAGTGTACTCTTTTTATATAGGTAACGATGGGTATCGAAGAACGTAGACACCGGGAAAAGGAACAGCGTCGCAGCAATATCCTTGATGCCGCTGAACGGGTTTTTTTCGCGAAGGGGATTGATGTCGCTACAATGGATGAAGTTGCTGAGTCGGCAGAGCTTAGCAAAGGAACGTTGTATCTGTATTTCAAAAGCAAAGAGGATTTGTATTTGGGGGTAAATGTCCGAGCGCTTGAGAAATTGTATGAAATACTCACTGCGGCGGAAAATCAGAACGTTTCCGGCATGGAGCAGTTAATCACCTACGGGGAAGCATACTTCAAGTTCGCCGAAGACTACCCAAATTATTTCGAAACCCTTTTGTACTTTGAAGCGGAAACGTTCGATTTGAACAATCCGACCGTTTGTGTAAAAGAGTACAGCGAGCTTCGGCAAAAGATCGCCCTGCAAGTTAAAGCCAGAATTACAAAGGGGATCGCTGACGGATCGCTGCGTTCCGATATCAACCCGCCGCTTATTCAACTCTACTTATGGGCGGCAAGCAGCGGCTTGATTCAGGTAATGTCAAAAAAAGCGGATATGATTCAAGCCATACATGGAATAGATGCAAAACTTTTGAAAGATGTTTACTTCCATGTCGTCAGACATTCCTTCGGAACAGGGAAATAATCTTTCCAAAATTTGGAATGTATTAAGCACTCACGAAGTTTTGTAAAGCAGCCAATGTTTTGAAACCTTGCGCTGCTTTTTTTACCCCCATATATTTTTGGTATGCAAAGTGACGGGCGTGTATGAAATCAAGTGCAATAAGCCGCATTGCTGTAGTGATTTCTGCATGTATCGGAATTCTTTTCGGGTTGGGTTTCTACACGTTCTATTATGCGCAGGGAGCATCCTATCTATCTGATAATCCAGCGGTTTGCACAAATTGCCATATCATGCGGGATCAATTTGACAGCTGGCAAAAAGGAACGCACCACACTGTAGCAGTTTGCAACGACTGCCACTTACCGCATAGGTTTCCGATGAAATATCTGGTGAAAATGGAAAACGGGTTCAATCATTCCCGCAAATTCACTTTTCAAAACTTTCATGAACCGATTCAAGCGCGCGAGTCCAGTGCACAAGTCGTGCAGGACAACTGCCTGCGGTGCCACCAGGCGCTCGTGGGTGGATCGGCTGGGGCATACGTGCATACTGCTGATGAGCAAAATTGTGTGCGATGCCACCGCGAAGTCGGTCACGGTGCACCGCATTGACGGGAGGAGTTATGACTAAACAGGCAAAAACAGGTAAACAGTTACGATTCGTGTTCATTTTTATTATTCTCGCCACACTGACTTTCGCGCTCTTATTACTTTTACAAAATATCTCCCAGCGAAAAGAGGAAGCAAATCAGATTGTGTTCGCCGTGACCAATATCGATGAAAACACTATCGATCCGGCTGAATGGGGGAAAAATTTCCCGCGCCAATACGATACTTACAAACGAACGGTCGATACTGTTCGCACCAAACACGGAGGCAGTGAAGCATTCCAGAAATTAGATGCTGATCCACGCTGGCGTGAATTGTTCAACGGCTATGCCTTCGGCGTCGATTATCGTGAAGAGCGTGGCCATGCGTTTATGTTAGCTGATCAGGATATGACCGAACGAGTAAAGAACTTTAAGCAGCCGGGCGCTTGTTTACATTGCCATGCGGCTGTTATTCCGGCGTACCGGGAAAAAGGAAAAGAAGCAGGCATTCCGGATAGCGATACATTAGGCCAAATCATGAAAGGGTTCGAAACTGTTTGCGCAATGCCGTACGCGGATGCGCGCAGTTTGGTGTCACATCCGATTTCCTGCGGGGATTGCCATGATCCCTCCAGTATGCGGCTTCGTGTGACTCGTCCTGGATTTCTAAATGGCATTCAGCGTTTAGCCGAAAGTGGGTATTCTGTTCCGCACCTGCCAAGCATTACCCGCTGGCAAAAAGGGGATAAACAAACGCCGTATAATCCGAATCAGGATGCAAGCCGTCAGGAGATGCGCAGTTTTGTCTGCGGCCAATGCCACGTTGAATATTATTTCAAAGGAAAAGAGAAACTGCTGACATATCCGTGGCATGACGGCATCCAGGTTGAACAAATTGAAACCTACTATGATTCAGTCGGGCATAAAGACTGGGTACATACTACTAGCGGTGCACCTGTTTTGAAGGCACAGCATCCTGAGTTTGAGATGTGGAACCAAGGTGTACATGCGCGAAGCGGCGTCGCCTGCGCGGATTGTCATATGCCGTATTACCGTGAAGGTGCAGTCAAAATCAGTGACCATCATGTGCGCAGCCCGCTGCTCAATGTTGCCCGCGCCTGCCAGACGTGCCACAGTTTTCCGGAAGAGGAACTAAAAGCACGAGCCGAGCTGATTCAGGATAAAACCCAAGCACTCATGATTCGTGCTGAAGAAGCAGTGCTCGATTTAATATCGGCAATCGCCCATGCAAAAAATCAAGGTTTAGATAGTATACAACTTGCGGCTGCCCGCGACTTCCATCGCAAGTCACAATGGAGGCTGGATTTTATCGCTGCGGAAAACTCTTCCGGATTCCATGCACCTCAGGAAGCGACACGTATTCTTGGAGAAGCGATCGACTATGCCCGCATGGGGTATATGGACCTCGCCGAAAAAATTGCCATACCTGAACGCAGCAACAAAACGATCGGGATGGCTAACAACAAATAGCCGATTATTCAGCCGGTTCGAATAAAGCAGCGACCGCACCCGCCGGATCCTGAAAAATACAGTAGCGGCCATAGCTTCCCATACTCTTCGGCTCAACCAGCAGTTTTCCGCCTAATGCCGTTACTTGGGCGGCGCTTTTGTCGACATTTTCAACGGTGATGTAGATAAGCCATTGAGACGGCAAATCTTTGTTCACACCCTGTTTGTAACAGACCCCGGATACGGCAGTGCCTGACACCGGAGTTTTCATCATGTAATCGTTGTATTCCCCCATCGCCACCGCTTCATCCACCCACCCTACGACATTTTTATAAAAATCCCGAACCGTATCCGCATTCTGAACGGTTAAATCAATCCAGCCAATTGTTCCAACTTCCGGCTTAGCCATGTGAAAACTCCTTATCGTGCGCTTGTTTTGCAACAATATGCCTACGCGTAAACCAAAAAACAAGTTTGCCAATATGACAGGATAGGTATATTACCTGTTAGAGGCATGGGTGTCATGAAAACTCGTACCATTCAATTACTCTTCTTTTTTGCGCTGACCAGTTCCACGGCGTTCGGTGCGAATTATTTTACCCTGTATAAGGAGCGAACAGCGGGAGCAGAGCAGTATAGCTGGATTGATCCGGTTATTGATTCATCGGGTGAACTTGTTGGTTTTGTTTACTGTGACGCGACGAATAAAAAATTGATAATTCATACCTCCACATTGAATCGTGAAATTTCCGTACCGGGACCTCCTCAGACAAGTATTAACCGCTTGATTTCAGCGGATTCACTAATTGTTTACTACCTCTACTTAGATTATAAGTGGTATTCTTATACCGATTGGTTAGGCAGAGCAGTAGTAATGAACGATACAGTTGTTACATTTGATACACTGCCACCCATACCATACGATTGGTATGCGACTATGAATACTGATTATCGAAAGCTCCGTATGCTTACCAATGAAGAGCAGCCAATGAATGGACTTCTCTTTGAATTAATAACAACGTATTCATGGTACGATGCCACGCAAGGGCCTTCGAGCGAAACTGTGGCATTTGCCGTTCTTTTTGATGAAACACTTCATTCCTTCCATTGGAAGGATGGATTTATAAATGTTCTGTTCGGTAAATTCAGTGGAAATGATTCTTTGGCATATTGCGGATTTCAAAATAACAGATCATTTCTCGACTGGAGGGACGGTCCTGACGACACATACCATTACTATGATCGTCAAAATACCCATAGTGTAATAAAATACAACCCCGCCGACCCACCACTCTTTGACTGGAACGACGTTAACAGTAACTCTATCAATCTTTTTGCTGGCGATTTTCGAACAGACTATCCTCTTGATGAAATCATTTATTACGGCGATCCGAAAGTTGCAGGTGTCACTGCTCCTGGTCATGGGTATGTAGCAGCATGTTATTCATTTGCCAGCGGACAACGGCAGATTCTCTGGTACAATTATGAAGATCGATGGGATACGCTTTCTTTCTGGTATCAAGATGGTCAGGTAATCGCCGGTACTCGCGGCGACAATGTGGCTGTTTTTCTTAACGCAAGAACCGGTATTCCGGGTGATTCAGTAGTATTCCCGCATGACATTTCAAACTTCCGTTATTTTGAAACCGGTACAAATCCAAAACAGCTCAATTTCGTGGGAAGAGTGTTTGACACAGTTATAGTTTATCAATTTGATGAGATAACGGAAGTCGAAGAACCACAAGAAGCAACATTGCCCACCCAATTTTTCTTGTCGCAAAATTACCCAAATCCGTTTAATCCAACCACGACGATTGAATTTGAAGTCCCGCGTCGCGCATCAGTGAATCTAATTATCTACAACACGCTGGGACAACACGTTCGTACTTTGGTCAATGAATCCTTACCTGCCGGAAACTATTCACGGACATGGGATGGAAAATCCGATGCCGGAAAACCGGTCTCAAGCGGAGTTTATTTCTATCAAGTCAGCGGCGATGCTTTTTCTCAGAGCAAAAAAATGATTTTGCTCAAATAGCGACATTTACTTCTTCGTCACTTTCACAAACACCGGACATTGCTCGATCAACGGAGATGTAGTCAGCCGGGTCACGGCTTCGGTCTTGGTGTCGTACAGATAGATATCATAATTCTTGGTTGAATCATTCCCGTCGAAAGCAAGCCAGCGACCATCCGGTGACCAGGAATGCCATCCTTGCTCATCTGTACCGGTAATATTGAGCTGCTTTTGATCGGTGCCGTCCGGTTTGATGGTGAAGATACGGTGTTTCCCCTGACGCATCGAAATAAAGGAAATAACATTACGGTTCGGCTCCCACGCAGGCGGTCCGGCATGGTACCCTGATACTTTAACCGTATCTTCTTTGGGAAAATGGGTCAGTTGATGCTGATTCGTACCGTCCGCATTCATCAACCAGAGTTCGTCGATCCCACCCTCTCTCCTGCTGCAGAATACGATCTGGGAACCGTCGGGTGAAAAACAGGGGTCGTTATCATAGAAATCATTATTGGTAAGCTGCTGAATCTCGTTGCCGTCTTTGTCGATCAGATACAACTCTGCTTTGCCGCTCTTGTTAGATGACACAACCAATTCGCTTCCCCCCTTGCGCGAAGAGACCCAGGAATCACGCAAGAGAAACTGGCTTACTTTGCGAACCCCGGTGCCGTCGGCATTCATTTCATACAGAAAATATTTACGAAAGGTGGTATCACGGTCGGAAACGAAGTAGAGCTTATCGTTATTGGCATAATAGACCCAGTCGACCCCTTTCCAGTTCGAGATATTGGTTTCACCGCTTCCATCCGGATTGATAACAAAGATTTCATAATTACCGGTTTCGATATTGAAGGCTGTGTTATACGCAATCTTGTATCCCGATAGCGGATTTTGCGTTTCGCCATGCGGTCCGTCATGCGCGGACAATTGCGCGGAAATCAGGGCAAAAGCGGCAAGCAATAGTCGTTTCATAATTGCATTATCTCCATGCGCCCAGTATAACCCCCATCAGTACCAGCGCTACAACCATGTAGCCAGCATTGATAAGCATGTAACGGGCAGATTTGTTTTCAAACAGTCCAATAATAAATATCCCCATAGCAATCCAACCGAAGCCAGCCAAAAATCCGGCCGTTGCTCCCCAGCTGATCTCGGTTTCCGGCGTCGCCAGAAAGCAGGCGAGGTTGATAGCCATGACCAGAGTCCAGACAAAAGCTAAGCCGAAAATTTTACCCATATTTCGGGCTTTGAGCTGCTCATCGGTAAACCCGGTTTCCTTCATCCACGCCTTACCGAATAAGGCTGGTGAATACCAGACCCCGCCGAGAATAAAGGCAGCAACAGTAGCGGCAATAACAGCCAGCCAGTTAACTTGAGACATATCCATTTTCGTTCTCCTTTCGTTAGCCGAGCAAGGTAATACGCACACTGGTGCCTGTATTGTAAAAGTTTTACCAGTACTGACAACAGCTTACTTTACCGGAACAAAATTAAGGTATTCTCCTTTTTGGGTGAGATACACAGATGGATTCATGCCGGAAAATTCCTGAAAATCTTTGATAAAATGCGCCTGATCGTAATACCCGCATTCGAATACGATAGAGCTCCATTCAATTTTGCGGGATTGTTCGATAGTCTGAAGCACCGACTGGAAACGGAGAATTCGTGACAACAGCTTCGGTGTTAGGCCTACATGTTTATCGAACAGACTGATAAGATGCTTTTGGCTGATACCAAGGCTTTCGGCTAACAATGCCGATGTAATGTGCTGGGGCGTGGTGACGATCCGATTGACCGCATGTCGCACCGTTGCGTGGGTTTCCAGTCTGGGTCTTCCGATAGTCAACAGCAGCAATTCTAATTTTTTCAGTTTCTCATCAATTCCCGGCGTTTCCAAAAGCTGTTCACGAAACTGCTGCGCCATCCCACCCCAGATAGCATCAAACTGCACGACAGCATTATTGACCTCGGATGCCGGAATACCAAGAAACGGAAACGCGCCTCCCGGTTTGAAGCAGACGACAATCATCGATGAGCCTTTAGCTGCCTCAAACGTAATAAACTCCTTTTGCTGGCCGGATATCCAACCACCTTTTAGAGTCGTGTACTGCTCAAGGGATTCATCGTGGTACAACCGTTTTGGCGTATCACCTAAATCGATCAGCAGAAAAATAGACCCATCCGGCAGGAGTCGTTCGACGGAATAGTCAACTTGCAGATCATCATAATAGACAATAGAACTGATATAATGAGAGAGGGGGAAATCGGGGATGTGTACGCGTAAATTCACGCCGGAATATACACATTCCCGGCGGATTCGGCAATGCTACTCGTGAGTAACCGGGAACCGGAAGGTAAAGGTAGTGCCGGCTCCGGGCTCACTGTCAATTTGGACTTCTGCTTTATGATTGGAGATAATTTTGGCGCAGGTGACCAACCCGTACCCATGTCCTGTTTTCTTGGTCGTAAAATGAGCACGAAAGAGTTTGTCCTTCAGCTCCGGTGTCATACCGCAACCGTTATCCGACACTTGCATAATGACGGTTTCATTCTCAAACTGCGATGTTACCGTGAGCTGGCCGTTAGAGCGCCCGGTCTCGGCGATTGCATCTGCGCCGTTGTTCATCAGGTTAATAAGCAACTGCGAGATCTGATCACCATCAAATTCGAACGTAGGGACATTGGGATCGAGTTTCGCTACAACATGCACCCCGGAGAAACGCTTGTTCGGCATCAAGAAGGCGATAACATCGGTGATAACATCATTCAAGCCGCTATTCGCTTTGCTGCTGTTCAAACGGCCGTAATCCAAAAGACCGGCGGTAAAGCGCTCCATCCGCTCGGCGTTTCCTTTGAGCCGTTCGAGCGATGAAGCAACCTTTTCCATATTTCCTTTGCCGAGTGCGATCTGCGTCAATTCGATTCCACCTAAAATCATCCCCAGAAAATTGTTCAGATCGTGGGTAATCGATGACACCATAATCCCGCGTTCTGCGATTTTTTCCAGATCAAACAGATGTCGCTCGGTATCTTTCTGCTCGGTAACATCGAGCAGGGTGATAATTAAATCTTCGCCGTCATGCCGTGCATCCCTAAGTTTGCTGATAGTAGTGCTGACAATTCGTTCGCCGCTTGCCGATCTGGCAACGAGCGTTTCAATCATCTGCGTCGATGTATCAGCTGTTCGTGCCCGCGTAATTACGTCGCACCATCCCGGAAAATGGGTTGAGCAGAATAAATCCTGCCCGTTCATACCAACGAGTTCCTGATTAGCAATATGTGGTGCAAGCTCTATAAAAAGCGCGCGACAGGATCGATTAATAACCCGGATTTGGTCGGTAGAACCGACAATCAGCACACCCGGCTGAACGCTATTGAGAATTCCTTCATACCAGGCGTTAACATGGGCCAGTTCACGATAGAAAAACATCCCGCTCACGGGAGGAGAAATCGTTTCGACAAAAATCGCAAGTAATTCCAAATCCTCTTTTGTGTACGAGCGCATATCAACTCGCTGTCCCAAGCCAACAAAACCGACAACGCGATTTTTATGGCCCAACTCACCTACCAACTCGACCCCTGCGTCTTCCCATCGACGACTGAATTGCTGAAGTTGGGGATACGCATGCAGCACTTGAATTGGCTGCGCAAAACCGATTTCACGAAGCGGCTCTGTTCCGCAGTTGAAATCTTTGCTCAAGACGGCATTGCTGGAAGAGAAAGCGCCGGTTCCAAAATAGACAGGCTGGTGGGAAGGTCCTTCCGGGTTTTTGATGCAGACAAACACATTCGCAGTCGAAAATTGTCCGGAGAGCGAAAAGGCAATTGATTCGGCAAGTTCCGTAAGCGACTCGTTTTTCGAAAATGCCGCTATCAATTCCCGTAACGCTTCAAGCGTGAGCGCTTCCCGACCGGTAACTGAGGCAACTTGCGGTTTAGTGGAACCATTCAGTACCGGATTCTCAATCTGGTTCATAAGACCTCTTATTACCTAACACCACAAGCTGCTGCCGCGTCATGCTGCGTCGGTACAATATTCAGATAATCGACCAATTCAAGCGACGTGAGCGTATTTTTTGTGGATGCGGAAACGTTGCAGAAAATGATATCTCCATCGGAGGCACGGAACATTTCGATTGCTTTTACGATCGTGTTGATTCCGCTTTGCGAAATCGATTCAAGGTCGAGAAAATCGAGCACGATCGAAGTATACCCACCCTGCTTTGCATTCGTGAACAACGTGTGCAGATCGCTGGTATTGGCGTCGTCGATATGACTTCCGGTTTTCACATGCAAAACAGTGTCGGTAAGCGGACGGGTAAAGAGAAAATGTAAATTTTGCCTGCCGGGCGCCCAGTATTTTTCGATAGTCAGTTCATTCTGACCGATAGCAGTGCGCGTGTATTTCATCGTATCCGAAAGTTTGCGAATAAGCGAAAGGCCGTAGCCATTGGTTTGCCGTCCCGGCACGACTTTCTGCGAGCGACCCTGCTGGGTATGGCTGAAAGTCGGATCGTAAGCGATACCGTTGTCACGGAATGTCAGAGTTACGACATCTTCCTTGCAATCGACCACGCATTGCACCGGTATCGATTTGTCGACCATTCCGTGCATGCGGATATTAGTAGCTATTTCATAAAAAACCGTCAAAAGTTCAAATTGCGTTAGCGAGGGGATTTGTAAACTGCTAAGTAAGCTGACCAAGCGTCGCTGCCCTTCGAATACTCCCTGCTCTGTGGCAGGAAACGCTATATCAAGATGGGCGCGGTCGACCCGTGAAACAGACTGGTCATCATTGGAAACGGTATGGCTCAGTTCCTTGCGGCAACCGAAGAGTTCAGCCAAATCGAGCATGTTAAGAACCCGGATAAGTCCGTCCGGAGCGCTTTGCAGTTTCATGTCAGAGCCATGACGGCTGCAGCGAAGCCGGGTTTGCCAGAGAATATGAATATGCCAGGAAAAGACCTGCTGGATTTGTGCGCACTCGATATGCAGAACATCCGCTCCGTCACCGAACAGGCTGTCGATCTGTTTGAGATATTCCTCGCGGGTAATAACCGACGGCTCGGTTGGCAGCGAAATCGACTGCTCCCGTTTCTTGCCTACTGGCTGCTTGGAAACGCCGGTGTTTGACATCGTATATACTATCGGTCAGTCTGCCGTTTCCTTGATGAAACTGTCTTCGTTTTATCCCTAACATAATGTCCTGTTTTGCGGTTGTAGCCGGGAGACGGATATAGTACCCTGTCCCCCATGAGTTCGCTTTCCCCATACGGAATTCATTGGTTCCGCCGTGACTTACGAGTCACCGGCAACCCGGCACTGCAATGGAACTGGAAACAGCACAAAGGACAGGTAGTCGGCTTGTTTTGCTTCGATAAAGCATTTCTTTCCCGACCGGATTTTTCCGTCAACCGGTTCCAGTTTTTCCTCGAAACGCTGGTTGCACTGAAAGCGGAATTGAACTCCTTGGGGGGTGACCTTTTGGTGTTGGATAAAGGGCCGCTGGATACATTCCCCTACCTGTTTAACGCAATAAAACAGCAGGGAGCAGCATTACCGTCGACAGTGTCATGGAACCGGGATTATGAACCGTTTGCCCGTGCGCGTGACCAAAAAATCGAAACGCTGCTGGAAGAAAATGGAGTTAACGCACACACCGAGCGGGATCATCTGCTAATCGAACCGGATGAGCTCACCAAAGAAAACAGTCAAAATGGATTTCAAGTCTATACTCCCTTCTCCCGCAAATGGCTCGATCTGTTTAACACACCGACAATACAGGAACGGATTCATCGCCAGAAAGTAGCATTACAGCAACGAAACAAAAAAGGAGGGACGTCGTCCCTTTTTTCCTTGAGTTGGGAAGCATTGATTGGTAGTACGATCACAAAACAGGATGCACTGGAGAAATATCGAATATCAAACGGCAAATTAGTAACTATACCTATTCCGAAAGCTGGATCGCAGGAAGCACTTACTGCATTGGCTGCATTCAAACCAAAAATAAATTCCTACACCGACAAACGGGATGTTCCATCAGAAAGCGGCACTTCCCGCCTCTCGTTGTTTCTCAAAAATGGTTCTCTGACGATTTCACAGATAATCGCGTATCTTGATTTAAAAGGGTACGGTAAGCAGGAAGCAACCGGACGAGCGAAATATCTGAGTGAATTAATCTGGCGGGAGTTTTATTACCATATTTTGTACCGCCATCCCCATGTTGAATCTCAAGCCTTTCAGACAAGATACAAAAATATCCAATGGGAAAGCAATGAGAAGTGGTTTGCGGCATGGAAAGAGGGGCGTACCGGGTTTCCGATTGTCGATGCCGCCATGCGTGAGTTGCGAATGACGGGATGGATGCATAACCGGGCGCGGATGATTGTCGCGTCGTTTTTGACCAAAGACTTGCTCATCGACTGGAAATGGGGAGAACAATGGTTTATGAATCAGCTACTGGATGGTGACCTTGCTCCCAACAACGGCGGATGGCAATGGGCAGCTTCCACCGGATGTGATCCACAACCCTATTTCCGTATTTTCAACCCCTGGCTGCAAAGCAAGAAATTCGATTCGGACGGTGTGTATATCAAACGCTTCATTCCCGAACTGCGTGATTGTCCGGTTGAAAAGTTACATAAACCGATTTTGGATGCCCCCAATGGATATCCCAAACCGATAGTGGATCATGACGCGCAGCGTATCAAAGCACTTGCCGCATATCAACTGTGAGTAGCTACATCGGTGTTGCCGGTGTACTTTTCTGTTGCTTCGTCCGCCTGATTCCGCTTTCTTTATCAACGAATTACGACTCGACGCAGACGCAGGGAAATCATTTCGTACATCTTGGTCAGCTTTTCCCAAACCAACTTTGGCTTGCTCGTTTGAGTATTGTTGTCTGTTTGTAAATTGAGTAATCGCTCTTGGATTTTGGTAGGGAAACAAACAAAAAAGGAGAAAGAAATGTACCGCCTGTCGAAATCAAATCTGCAGACAATCGGATTCGGATTGTTACTGCTGTTTGCCGCTTCTGCCTGCTTTGCGGGCGACCAGTTATGGGAGCAGAGTTTCCCCAGTGATATCAAATGGCAAAAACTTACTTCGACCGGCCATCTTGTGGTCTGCACGGATGACGCGCTTCGCGGTTTGAAACCGGAAACCGGCGAGATGGCATGGACAATCGAAGAACTGAAGGACTTTAAGGACGAGGACTTCGAACTCATCTACATGACTCCATACGCACTGGTAAGTAAAGGAAAAGGAATATTCAAAGGGGGCGGAAACAACCTGTCGCTTATTGATGTCACAAACGGAACTACCGCTTGGACAACCGATGAACTTGGCATAACTAGTTCAGCCGGAAATTGGCTTTTGCCACAGGTAAATGCGCTATTGCTTGTCGGGTCGCTCGGAAAGAATGCCAATGAGAAAACGCTGATTTGTCTTGATATAACGACCGGCAAAGAACTATGGCACCAGAAAGATTTCTTTAAAAAATACAAGGCACAATTCTGGCCAGCCGGAAAAACAAAAATTTCAATGGAAGGAAATCAGTTCCCGGTCTTTGATTCTGAAGAATCTATCATCGTCAATTGGTCAAACGAGGGATTGAGAAAGTTCAACATCAAAACCGGTGAAACAATCTGGCAAACGAAACTGAAAGTCAAAATTACGCCGGCGATCTTTGCGGGTTTTGCACAGATGATACTCAACGAAGACAAAAGCGTCCTGTACATTCCGACCGACAAATCGATTACCGCCGTCAAAACCAGCGACGGTAGCCTGCTTTGGTCCGCTGGCCCGAAACTGAAAGGCATGGTAAATTACTTACAGCTGACACCGCATGGGTTACTGGTTATGGGTGGGCCAAATCTTGAAGGAAAAGATGGTGACCCTTTTCTCACGCTCGTTGATCCGGCGACCGGCGCGTTAAAATGGAAAAAAGAATTTACGAAGCTGAAAGAGAATACGAATTACGCCTATGAAGGGGATCAGATTCTTATCTGTTCCGACAAGAAGCTCTACAAAATAGCCTTTGCTGACGGAAGCTTTACTGAATTCGCCAAAGATTTGAAATTCGAAGGGGATGAGAAACCAAGTGAATTGGAACTGCGTGAGAACGGCTATTTCCTGAAATCGAGCCAGAACCTTTTATTGATCGATAAAAACGGTGCAGAAACGTATCACGCGTATTTCAAGGCTCCGGGCTCAGGTCTGTTCACCAAAATTGCCACTACGGCGTTGGTTACTGCCGTCAATGCCGGTTCAGCCGCCAGCGCTTACCAGCGGGCACAGACGGAAGCAATGCAGTATGGACACGGTGAGGCGAGTTACACGCTAATTAGTAACCCATACCTGAGCAAGCGCTTCAAAGCAACCAAGTCGAGTGAGAATTATCAGATTATTCTTACTAACGTTGAGGATGCCGGCAAAGACGGCGCCGGATTGGTAAAGGTGAGCAAGATTTCGGGAAAAACTGAGAAACAGATATATCTGGGCACGAAGTCGCCTGAGTATGAAATGGATGAAATCGAATCCCGCCTTTTTTTCAAAGCTGACGACAAAAAGATTGTCTGCTATAGTTTCTAATTCGACCAATTCATAGTACCATATACCCCGGTTCACCTGAACCGGGGTTTTTTGTTTGAAAGGACGTGTGGCATGATAACACGATATACTGAGGCATCTGAGTTTTATATCGATGAAGGGGCCTATATCATCGAAATGGATAGCGGCGAGGCAGAATGCTCTATCGCTCGCGCTCGTGTAAAAGTCGGTGTTACTACCCAATGGCACAGCCTGACCAATACCATCGAGCGGTACATTATTCTTTCCGGAAACGGGCGGGTTGAAGTCGGCAATGATCCACCAACCGATATCGGCCCAATGGATGTGGTCACGATTGCGGCCGGGGTACGCCAGCGGATTACTAACACCGGCCCAACGGATCTGATTTTTCTGTGTATTTGCACTCCGCGCTTTCAGTTTGAGAATTATGTAAATCTCGAAGCGTAAGGGGACACCCCTTGACAGCAGGTATTCCGTTCATCTTCTTTGCTGTAACAATTGCACTCTCTATCGGAGGAATGACTCATGTTCATCGCACGAAATGTATTTCACCTGAAATTCGGCAAAATGAAAGAAGCGAAAGAGCTTTGGAAAACCGGAATGGAAATTCAGCGTAAACTGGGCGCGACACTCTCCACTCGTCTGTTAGCCGACGTTACCGGTCAGTACTATACATTGGTGCTTGAAATCAGCGCGGAATCGATGGGGGATTTTGAAAAGCATTATGCGCCGATGAGCCAATCCAAAGAATGGCAGGATTGGTATAACAAATTCTCCGAATTAGTCCAAGACGGTTACCGTGAGATTTTGCAGGAAGTGAAGTAAGAACCTTTTTTTGCGAAACTAAATCTAAATGAAAAAATCACTTAAACAGCGAACTTTTCTTGGTTATTCCAATTTGACACGTTGCTGCCAATTGACCTTGTCAAACTTCGTTATCCTTGCCATGCTTTCTATTGGTTGCGGGAAACCTCCGGCAATACAGCAGAAACCTGATACCTTTCAATACACCGATGAAACATCCGGTACAAAGTTGACTATGGCTATACCGGAGAACTTGGATGCGTGTTACCAAGCTCTTGATATCATATTAAGCAAAGAAAGCAGAGAAACGATTAAGCATACGAATGAAGACGGGTTGATCATCTATCACAGAGTACCTGGCATGTGGATGCGAAACGAATGGGGATTGTGGAGTGGCTCGAAGCTTGCAATATGGTTTGATTCACTTGGTATACATCACCCGGACGAAATGTCCAGCATCATCATAAAATCGTATTGGCGGTATTTGAATGACAAGCCGATCGCTTTAGAAGAACAAATCAAGTTTTATCAGGATTATTGGAATTCTGCATCAGTAGGTTATCTGGTGTTATGCCCGCTTTGCAAAAAACCGATGCAGCAGTGTATGTCGGGTAAAGGAGTGGATCCGTTTCGACCTGATGATTCTGTCAACGTCTATCTTTGTCCAAAGAAACACAGCTTTTACTATTCAATAAGTAGAGGGCTTTATGAACCAGCTATTGAAACAAGTAAACGGATTCTTGATTCACTTACTACCAAGTGCCAATGATATTCAGTACCCTTATTACTTCACTCTCGCATACGGGAAGTTGATACCGCGTTCCTGATCTTGGATTTTACCTTCGATACGAGCGCGCAAAGAATCCGCCGCGATCAACTGGTAAATCACCCGCTGCGGGAAATCATGAGTCGGGTTTTCAAATACAAAACGGGATGAATCAGACGATACTAATTTGAACAGCACTGGTGCGGGGTTTTGAGAAACTTCGGCGATAAAGAAAAATCCGGAATCAGTTGCCTGCATCCACATCTTTTCAAGCCCGGTTGTATCCTGACCTTTTAGGGTGAACCCTAATCCGGCAAGACTGTTGGAATCCTTTTTCCACACTTCGTTAACAATTAAATCGGCGTGGACCATCTGCCAAGTTCCCGGCAGCCAATCAAAACAACTGAGATCACATGAGACAGCTTTTGCTTTTATAGAATCAGCTTTGGGTGCTTCGACTTTCGTTGAATCAGCATGAACGGATACCGCAGCAACAAACGCTACACAGAATGTAATTAGAAAGATTTGCTTCAATTTCATTTGATACTCCAAATATGGAAAAGCAGTAACTTCTTTAATGAAAGGTAGAGACGCTACTCACCGTTTGCCGAAACCGCGGGGACCACGACGTTTATTGGCGCGTCCGAAATGCGGCTGCGACGGCCGTGAAGGCGCAGATGATCCGGATGAACTCGGCGTGGACGGTCGCGAATGAGTCGGTCGCGAGGGTCGGTGACGACGTTCCGGTTGATCTGAGTCTGAACGTGACGGTTCATACGCAGGACGCGGTCGTTCCGGCGGTAAAGCCGGAAGCGATGAAATGGGCAGCGCAGTTCGAATCAAGCGTTCGATATCGCGAACATCTTTTTTCTGATCGAAGGTCGCAAAAGAGATCGCGCGTCCCAAGCGTCCGGCGCGGCCGGTACGGCCAATACGGTGCACGTAATCTTCGGAATTGGACGGCAGGTCATAATTGATTACGATTTCAATGCCGGTAACATCGATTCCCCGTGCGGCAATATCGGTCGCAATAAGAATACGATATTTACCGGATTTGAATCCTTCGAGCGCCTCACGTCGCTGCGCTAAACTGCGGTTGGAGTGAATTTCGGCAGCAGTGTAATCTGCGGTTTTCATCTGCCGTGTCAGCTTTTTCGCACCATGTTTGGTGCGGGTGAAAACAAGAATCGGACCTGGATATTGATTCAAGACGACTTCCAGAAGACGAGTCTTTGAGCCTTTATCGACAAAGAAAACTTCCTGCGTAACTTTTTCGGCGGCTGTTCCCGGTGGAGCGATTTCGACGTTGATCGGAAGCTCCATATGCTTTTTTGCAATCGAAACAATCTCCGACGGCATAGTAGCGGAAAACAGCATTGTCTGTCGATTGCTGGGAATCGCACTTAGAATTTTATTTATCTGCGGCGCAAAGCCCATGTCGAGCATCCGGTCCGCCTCATCCAAAACAAGAATGTGCACATCATGCAAATGTACGATGCGCTGGTCGAAGTGATCTATCAACCGACCCGGTGTCGCGATAATAATGCGCGGCTGCTTTTCAAGGGCGCGTTTTTGATGATACATCGATTCCCCGCCGATCAACACCGCCGTCCGCATACCGATCGCGCGGCAAAACGGCTGCAATGCCTGATCGACCTGCAACGCCAGTTCACGGGTGGGCAACAGCACAAGCCCGCGACCTTTTATCTGCGCAAGCCGCTGGATCATCGGAATACCGAAGGCGAGAGTTTTGCCGGTACCGGTTTGGGCGATGGCAATAATATCTTTGCCTTCAATACCGATCGGTATCGACTGTCTTTGGACCGGCGTTGGGGTAGTGAATTTCAAATGGTCAATGACATCGAGCAACTTCGGCGCGATGCCAAGACCGGTAAATCCGTTGGAAGTTTGTTTTACGTTCATTTAGGCTCATCTCCGGGATTCATCCGGAAAGAAGCACCCGAAATGAAACAACAGGAAAAATGGTTCAGATTAACGGGAATACCACTCAACGATGTGGTGCTCGTCGCAAATCACCGGAATATCCATACGTTCCGGTTCACCCATTCTGCGGATAGTGCAGCTTGCTTTGTCGAGGTCGACATACGGAACAGTCGCTCCGCGTTTGAGACCTTCGAGCACATGCGGCATATTGCGACCTTTATCACTGAGCGTGATAACATCGCCGACTCTGACCATATATCCGGAAATCGTGACGCGCTGGCCGTTAACGAACACATGACGGTGATTGATAACCTGACGGGCCGCTAAAAACGTCGGCACAACGCCGGAGCGAACGAGAGTGGCATCAAGGCGTTCATCGAGCAAACGAATCAGATTCGTTCCGGTATCACCTTTGAGGCGAAGCGCTTCTTTGAATGTGCGTTTGAGCACTTTGTCGGTAATCATGAACTGAAAGCGGAGTTTCTGCTTTTCGCGAAGCTGGGTCGCATACACGGACTGGTTGGTCCGGCTGGTGGGGCCATGCTGTCCCGGGACAGTCGGGCGTTTTTCTAACACTTTTGCGGTCTTTGGAGAGAGCGCAACTCCCAAGCGACGGGCAACTTTGCCAAGCGGCTGCGTGTACTTCACTTCCTAATAACTCCTGTTCAGTTCTTCATCTACCTATTGTTCGATGAAACAATGTTTGATTTAAAAATCGGACATGCATAATACGAAACTCTGTGGATAACTGTCAAGGGCAGGCCGGGAATAAACCGGCAGATTGGTATACGGGAAGTAAAGCCTATTGCCTATCAATAACTTACACGACTCGGTTCGCGGCGGTAATGTTTCCAGCTCAGCACGTCCAGTTCCTTTTGCCCCATCCGGTGGAGTGATTCCGCTAGCCGCTGGGCGAGCTGTAAGTTGGTAATAAGCGGGATACCGTAGTCGACTGAGGTACGCCGGATCAGGTAACCGTTGCTGAGTTCTTCGCGGGTGAAGTCTTTGGGGATGTTAATTACCAAATCGACTTTCCGTTCTTTGATGTATTCAAGCGCGTTCGGACTGCCACCTTCGAGCGGCCAGTGGAGCGTCGTCGCATTGACACCGTGCTGCTGCAAAAACGCAGCCGTTCCGGCGGTGGCAAAAAATTCGACACCATGTTCCGCCATAATCAACGCGCTTTCCATGAAGGCGGCTTTGTTTTCAATCGGGCCTGTGGATAAGAGTACTTTTTTGATCGGTAAACGGTAGCCGACAGCGATCAACGCTTTCAGAAATGCTTCATCAAAATCTCGGCCCAAACAGGCAACTTCACCAGTGGATGCCATTTCGACACCAAGGGTCGGATCGGCACCTTCCAAACGGCTGAATGAAAACTGCGGCGCTTTAACCCCGACATAATCGAGCTCCATAAAGGAATGCTCATCGGCATCGCACGGGCGACCCATCATGACTCGGGTAGCAGCTTCCACAAAGTTGCGTCGCAAGACTTTCGAGACAAACGGGAAACTCCGTGATGCTCGCAAATTACATTCGATAACCATCACACGATTCTGTTTTGCCAAAAACTGAATATTGAAGGGACCATTAATCGACAACGACTGCGCGACTTCAGTGGTGACACGGCGAATTTGGCGCATCGTTTCCAAATAGGTGCGCTGCGGCGGCAATACAAGAGTCGCATCACCGGAATGGACACCGGCATTTTCGACATGCTCCGACACCGCCCAGCAAATCAACTCACCATCACGGGCGACAGCATCGACATCGATCTCTTTCGCGTTCTCAATAAACTTGCTTACCACGACCGGATGATCGGGAGACACATCGACTGCCTTGCCCAAAAACGCTTTCAGCTCTTCATCGGTACTGGCAACCGCCATTGCCGCGCCGGAAAGCACATACGATGGGCGCACGATAACCGGATAGCCGACATCAGACGCGAAAGAATAAATATCATCCATTGAGGTCAGCTCCCGCCATTGCGGTTGCGGAAGTTTTAGTTTCTCCATAAGCACAGAAAATTTGTGGCGATTTTCCGCGGTGTCGATATCGCGCGGCGAGGTTCCGAGTACGCGCATCCCTGATTCAAAACAGGGCATGGCGAGTCGGTTCGGAATCTGGCCACCCATGGAAAGAATGAGACCAATCGGTTTTTCTTTCAGATAAATTTCAGAAACAGCTTCAAACGAAAGTTCGTCGAAATACAACCTGTCACACTCATCATAATCGGTACTGACTGTTTCCGGGTTATGGTTGAGCATCAGTGTGCGATAGCCAAGTTGTCTGAGTGATCGCGCGGTGTTAACACAGCACCAGTCAAATTCAACGGAACTGCCGATTCGATACGCACCCGGCCCAAGAATGAGGACACTTCCCTCCTGTGCGAAATCGACATCATCCTCACTGCCGTTGTAAGTCAGATACAAATAATTGGTAACGGCCGGATATTCGGCTGCCAGCGTATCGATCTGTTTAAAGACAGGGTGCAATGAAAAATTCCAACGCCGTTCTCGAATCTGTTTTTCGGTTTTACCGACAGCAATGCCAATTTGCGTATCAGAAAATCCAAGCTGCTTAGCGCGTTTAAGCAAAGGTGCTTCTAATTCACCCGATTTCTTTTCTTTAAGCGCTTTTTCAGTTTCGACGATGTTTTTGATTTTTTCCAAAAACCAGGGATTGATATGCGTGATGCTGTGAATCTCTTCAACTGTCATTCCCTGTGCTAATGCTTCGGCAACCGCAAACACGCGGCGGTCGGTTGGTTCGGCTAATTCTTTTCTGAGGTCTTCAAAATTTATTCCTTCATTAAGCACTAATCCCTTTGCGCCGATATCAAGCATGCGAAGCGCTTTTTGCAAAGCCTCTTCGAATTTTCGCCCAATAGCCATCACTTCACCGACAGATTTCATCGCAGAACCGATACGTTGCGACACGCCGCGAAACTTTTGCAAATCCCAGCGTGGCGCTTTCACGACTATATAATCGAGCGCCGGTTCAAAACAGGCTTTGGTGACTTTGGTGACAGAGTTGCTCACTTCGGTGAGCGGGAATCCTAAGGCAAGTTTGGCTGCAACGAAGGCGAGGGGATAGCCGGTTGCTTTGGATGCTAACGCTGAGCTTCGTGATAAGCGCGCATTGATTTCGATAACGCGATACTCGCGCGCGTGCGGCGAAAGCGCGTACTGGATATTACATTCACCGACAATTTTCAAGTGTCGCACCACGCGAATCGCGATTTCGCGCAGCATCTGGTATTCATCATTCGTTAATGTCTGGCTCGGAGCCACAACAATACTTTCACCGGTGTGAATACCCATCGGGTCGAAATTTTCCATATTACAAACAGTCAGACAGGTATCGAACTGATCGCGCACGACTTCGTATTCGATCTCTTTCCAGCCGGTGAGATATTCTTCAACCAGCACCTGACCGGTGTGGGCGAACGCGCGATTTGCTAATTTGCTGAGATCTTCCTGATTGCGGCAGATACCGGAACCTAATCCGCCAAGCGCGAATGCTCCACGCACCATTACCGGATAGCCGATTTCATCGGCTGCTTTGAGTGCATCTTCAACTGAGGTCACTGCGAAACTACGCGGGGTGAGAACATCAACTTCTTTTAGACGATTGGTAAATCGTTCACGATCTTCGGTATCGATAATCGATTCAATCGGAGCGCCCAAAACACGCACATTATATTTGTCGAGAATACCACGTCTGTGCAATTCAACACCGCAGTTGAGCGCAGTTTGACCGCCGAAGCCCAGCAAAATCGCATCCGGTTTTTCTTTTTCAACGACTCGCTCGACAAATTCCGGATTCACCGGCACGAAATAGACTTCATCAGCGAGATGTTCGGAGGTTTGAATCGTCGCGACATTCGGGTTGATTAAGACAACGCGAATCCCTTCCTCTTTCAGCGCTTTGATCGCCTGAGAGCCGGAATAATCGAATTCCCCCGCTTCCCCAATTTTCAGGGCGGAACTGCCGAGTACTAAAACGGTTTTGGGTAGGTTCATGAAACAGTAGCGTAACGGCTCAGCCGCGTTACCTGCGCAACGAATTCATCAAAAATATATGCGGTATCAACAGGGCCGGGAAATGCTTCCGGGTGAAACTGCACCGAGGCAAACGGCTTGGAGGCATGTTTGATTCCTTCAAGCGTGTTATCATTCGCGTTGCGGAACCAAACTTTCCAGTCACTCGGCAAGGTCTGCTCACGGACGGTGTAGCCATGATTTTGTGAAGTGATTACGCATCGTCCAGTTGTCTTGTTACCGTTGTTGGTGCTGTATTCGATACATGGCTGGTTCTGACTGCGATGGCCGAACTTTAATTTGTAGGTATCAGCGCCAACCGCTAATGCAAGCAACTGCTGTCCCAAACAAATACCAAGAATCGGTTTCGATAATGCCAAAGCCCGTTCGATATTGCGAATAGTCATCGCGCACATCTTCGGATCGCCGGGGCCATTGGAAATCAGTATGCCGTCGAAATCGTAATTCAGAAAATATTGATCATGCGGCACGCGGATGACATTTACATTTCGGGCAAGCAACGACCGGATAATATTCGCTTTGCAGCCGCAGTCGATAAGTACGATAGTCGGCGCGCCGTCGCTTACTTGGTAGCGCACCATTTCTTTGACTGATACCTGTTCAACAAGATTACTGTTTTTGGTATCGACGAGGGATGCGTTTTCGACCCCATCGATTTCGATTCGGCCGAGCATTGTCCCATGTTCCCGTAGTTTTTTGGTGACGGCGCGGGTGTCTATTCCGGAAAGAGCGGGAATCTGCTCTGATTTAAGCCATTGGTCGAGGCTTCGGGCGGCCGTGCGATGGTGGTATTGCTGTGAATATTCGGAAACAATAAGCGCGGAAGCTTGAATTTTGGGGGATTCAAAGCCGATCGGCAGGCCGAATTTGTCCGTCGCATAGGGCGGGACACCGTAATTGCCGATGAGTGGATAGGTACAGACTAAAATTTCGCCGCTGTAGGAGGGGTCGGTAAGGGCTTCGGGGTAGCCGACCATGCCGGTATTGAAGACCACTTCGCCAGAAACCGAGCCGCGGTGTCCGAACAGCTCCCCTTCGAATACGGAGCCATCTTCCAGTACCAACCGGGCGATTTCACTCATGACTTGGCCTTTGCCTGCGATAACGGGTATGAAGTTGTCATTAAAAGTTCAATTTACAGGGGAAAAGCTGGACTGGCAAGAGGGAAAAGTAAGGGTATTTTTTCTTTAATTACCAATTTCTAGCTTTGAATTCGAAACCAATCTTTTATCAACAACTTAAAACGAGTGATTTCATCATCATTCAATGAGCAGCTATGTGCAATCACATTTCGTATCATATTGAATTGAGATAGGGTCGCCCACAGCTTGCTGTGGGGTCAGTTGATATATAAGAAAACCCACCCGTTGGGTGGGGTACCAAGAATAAGAGTTTCACGATGTGTCTTGTATTATCACACCCTCAAGGGTGTGCCACCCATATCAGATAAATTTACTTCTTCAACTCTTCCGGCCAGTTTTGGACAAGAATGAATTCGGCGTTTCCTTCGGATTCTGCGCGGACATGAATCAACAAGCGTTGGCCGTCGGGTGAAATGCGAAACGGCATAAGCGTAGTTGTAGCATTGAAAAAATACGGACGTTCAAACAGCTTTACGGGCATTCCCAATTCAAACCCGTTCGTGTACGAAACCGGAACCGACCAGAAGCCATTTTCAGGAGCCGGAGTAACATAGATTATCTCTTTTCCATCCGGCGACCATTGCGCCCCGCGTGTGCCCGATGTGGTCACTTGCCATTTCCCGCCCTGCTCGCCGAATTCACGCACAAACATTTGATAGTCGCCGGTTTCATTACTGCCGTATGAATAAAACTTTCCGTTTGGCGCAAACATGGCATTGAGTTCGTCAGCAGGAGAATTTAAAAGCGGCGTTAATTTTTTATCGGCGAACGATAGTAAATTGATATCGACCTTTCCCGTCTGGAACGAAGTTACCAAAGCAAATCTGCCATCCGGTGAGATATCGGTTGCTCCAATGGCAGACGAATCAAGACGAACGAAGGTTTCTTCAGCACCGGTTCCGTTGGTATTGCGCATCATAATGCCAAAGTTGACTCCGTCGATTGATTTTGAATAGATAACTTTGCTGCCATCCGGCGTGAATAGCGGCCAGACATTGTATTTGGGGCCAAAGGTAAGGCGTGATGTTACCTGCCGTTTGATATCCCGTACCCAGGAATCAACAGTAGCTCCATCGTCCATTTCAATATCATAGGCAAGCCGTGAACCATCGCGCGATAGCGTGAATGATTCGTATTTATCCGGCGCACCCTCCACACCGACTGAGTCCCCCTTTCGGTTAACCCAGATCAGGTTTTTGGACAGATTAGTGCCACCTCGCTGGTAGATAAGCGTACCGTCATCAGCCACGCTGAACAGCGCTCGGGGAACAAAATTCCGTACCCCGGTAGCAACAGGAGCAGGTTCACCGGTTACCTTGAGTTTGTCCGCGTCAAACGGCTGTGCTAAGAGCGTATTATTTTTGGCATAGAGAATGTACCCGTTGCTATATTCAACGCGGGAAGGCACTTCTATCAATTCCACATTTTCAAGCGATTTGATGGAGCCGACACGCAGCATGTACTTTTGTCCCCCGTCTATATATCCCACATACAGGAAATGGATACCATCCGGTAAAAACCAAGGCCACGCGGTAGCGGTTTCTTTCTTCGAGCGGTCTATTCCGGTCGCTGCGGAAGGAGTTCCGCCGGAAGCAGGAACCTGTTGAATCGAATCTCCATTGCGACCGTCAAAAAGAATCACTCCGGCGCTCCCCCATGTACCATCCGCCCCGAAGTTCGTTTCGCAAATAATCTGCGGTGTACCACCCACGAGTGAAATTTTCTTGAGCTGCTTGCCGTCGAAATAGGCCAACTGCTTGCTGTCGGGCGACCAAAAATGGCGGTTATTTTCACCCGGAGACAGATTAACCAATAAACGGGCATCCAATGAATTGATCGGTCGTACCCATATGCCGCGCTGACTAAAGGAATCAGTCGCCTGAAAAGCCAGCAGAGTACCATCGGGTGACAGGCGCGGCCAGGTAACAGCAGTAAGTTTGGCAGCAGGCAAAATGGAGAAGCGAGCCACACTCTTTTGCGGAATTTCCCGTGTGAGATACAGAAAAGCAAACGCAGCCGCACCAATCGCGAACAGAGCCGCAGCTATCCACGCAAATCGTTCACGGGATTTTCGACGCTGCGATACCGGAATCGGTATGCCGACTTGCGAGCCGCCGTCAGTTATCCATTGTAGTGCTCGTTTCAAATCTCCGGCCGATTGCCAGCGATGATCCGGGTCTTTTTCCAAGCACTGACGAATCACCCGGTCGAGCATCGGCGGGGACATCGGCTGGATATCCGAAATCGGTCGTGGATTCTCTTTGAGAATTGAGGCAATGATACTCGCCTGGCTGGTTCCTTCAAAAGCACGTTTGCCGACGGCCATTTCGTACAGAATTGCACCGAAGGCAAAAATATCGCTGCGTACATCTGCCTCTTTCCCTTCCAACTGCTCAGGAGACATGTATTGCAGTGTGCCGACAATTGTTCCTTCACCCGTTAACGGTGTGCTCGTGCGGGTGATGTCGCTCATGCCCGTCACTACTCCGCTATTCATCTGAATTTTGGCAAGACCGAAATCCATCAGTTTCGCACCGGTTTTGGTGAGCATGATATTACCCGGTTTCAGGTCCCGGTGAATCAATCCTTTGCGATGCGCTTTATCGAGCGCGTCGGCGATTTGTGAAGTAATTAGCAGCAATTCAGGTAAAGGCAACGCGCCTTTGGCTAACCGGGCTGAGAGCGTTTCCCCGTCGAGATACTCCATCACTAAATAATCAACGCCGTTTTCATTCCCGATGTCATAGAGCGTACAGATATTCGGATGGTTGAGGCTGGAAATCGCTTTTGCTTCCCGCTCGAATCGCTGTTTTACCTCCGCATTTGCGGCAACATGGGTAGAAAGAATTTTGATAGCGACCGTGCGATCAAGGCGAGTGTCTTTGGCCTTATAGACTTCCCCCATCCCGCCGACGCCGGCAGGGGATTCGATAGTATATGGTCCGAGTTTTGTTCCGGGTGTGAGGGACATTTACAGTAAAGAGAGAAAAAGCAGACGTTGACGCAACAATAAACTCTGTCGGCCATTGTGTTAAATCCCCTTCATATATATGTTTGCAAAACCCGCAACGAAGGAGTTACCCGGTATGCACTTTGGCAAACATATGCGCGAGCACTGGATGCTCGACCCAAAAAGTATTTACCTCAATCATGGAACAGTCGGCGCACCACCCAAACGTGTTCTTGCCAAACAACAGCAGATTCGCGACGAAATCGAGCAGCATCCGGCGCTGTTCATGTTTCGCAAGCTCGGACATCATGCGGGACTGAAAGAGAACGCGAAGTTTTATCTTCGTGATGCCGCCACGCTCATGGCCGATTTCATGGGCGCCCGTGGTGAGGATTTGGTATTTGTAGACAATGCCACTACCGGCTGTAACGCGGTGCTTCGTTCACTGACGTTCAAACCGGGTGACACGGTGCTAACCACAGATATAGCCTATGGCGCAATTACGCTTGCTGCCAAATATGTCACGCGCAGAGTTGGCGCAACGGTCAAAGAAGCTGTCACGCCGTATCCTGCTACGCCGGATGAAATGGCGGATGCAATTATCGACAGTATCGATGACACAACAAGATTATTGATTATCGATCATATAACGGCGGAAACATCGTTCATTCTCCCAGTGGCGAAAATAGCAAAACGTGCTCATGCCAAAGGTGTAAAAGTATTAGTCGATGGTGCACACACGCCGGGATCGATCGCGCTCGATATTCCCTCCCTCGATGTCGACTGGTACACCGGTAACTTTCACAAATGGGCATGGGCCCCGCGCAGCAGTGCTTTTCTGTGGGCATCACCGGAAAATCAGCAGGACTTGCATCCGGTTGTTATTTCATGGGGACTCGATAAAGGATTCACCACTGAGTTTGACTGGGTAGGAACGCGGGATGTTTCCCCATTCCTTGCCGCGCCGGAAGGTGTCGCGTTTATGAGTGAATTAGGGCTGGATGCCGTCCGCAGTTACAATCATAAACTCGCGTGGGAAGGGGCGCATATGATTTGCGATCGCATCGGCACGACATTCGAAATCGATGAAGCAATGGTCGGCTGTATGGCAACGTTTCCGCTGCCGGAGCAATTCGGTTCGACTAAAGAAGAGGCATTTCGTTTGCGGGACGCGCTATTGTTTGAAGACAATATCGAAGTCCAGCTGCATAACTGGCGCGGACGGCTGTGGATTCGCGTTTCGGCCCAAATTTACAACGATATGGATGATATGAATGCATTAGCAGATGCGATTACCAAAAGAATGTAAAGGCTGGTAGGTAAAAGAATATCTATTTCAAACATTCTTTCACACCGGGAGTAGCGAGAAACACCGTTTGAAACTCCGGAGTGGGAAGAAACGAGATAATTTCGTTAATCGTTTCTTTAGCAGCAGCAAGTGCTTGATTTGCTTTGTCGGGATTGTTCGCCTTGCGGTATAACTCAGCTACATCACGCTCCATTCGCCATAAGTAAGAACGGAAGATTCCATCTTTCGCATGAGTGATTGCTTCTTCCAACATGGGGATAGCGTCATTGAATCGCCCAGCTGCCGCTACCACCTTCCCCCTCACCCACAGGCCATCGATAATCAGCTCACGTGCCTCAGACTGCCGGGCCATTTCAATCGCTTTTACTGAGTACGATTCCGCTTCGGACATGTTACCGATCTGCCAATAGTACAAACCTAACGTCGTATTTGTACGAATTTGATACCATAAATGATTGATCGCCGTTGACAGTGCTAATCCTTCATGTAAAAACTGACCTGCTCTTTCGAAATCGCCGAGTTTGAGCATATCAACACCCAGATCGCGAAGGTTGTCACATTGCGCTGCTTTATTGTTTAACTGTCGTGCCATATCTAATGCCTGAAGGTGCAACCCGGTCGCTTTTTTTACGTCACCAAGCTCGCGGTAGGCATCGGCCAATCCATTGATACTGCCCGGTAAACCGTTGTTGTCGCTGATTCGGCGGCGAATATCCAACGAAGCCTGGAAACTGTGGATCGCTTCCTCAAAACGACCGCGTGGAAAATAGCCTAACCCGAGATGGTTTTCTGTCTGCGCCAAGCCACGAATATCGCCGGTGAGATTTTGTAAACGCTTTGCTTCTTCGAGTTCTTGTAATGCGGTCGGAAAATCTCCTTGATGCACATGCGCTAACGCGAGATTGTTCAAACTGATAATCTGCCCGGCTGTATCATCAGCTGATTTTGCGAGCGTGAGGGCCTCGGACAGGATCGGCATTGCCGTACGCCAATCGGCATGACGGTTAAAATGTAAAAAGCCAAGCGCATTTAATGAACGTACCATTTCAAAATTGTTGTTCTGCGTTTTCATTACCGCTAAGGATTGCTCGGCCATCACAAATGATTCCTGTGTGTTGCCAAGAATACGATGCACTTCCGACAGTTTTCGCTGAATAACCGCTTTTCGTAATGCATGTTGATTGACGGTTGCGAAAGTAAGTAACCGATCAAAACAGTTTCGGGCATCTTCTGTTTTGCCTAATAAAAAGTAAGTGTCACCCAATCCTTCGTGGATAGCAGCACTCTGCTCTTCTGATGCATTAGCGGATGTACCTGAAACTAACGTCAGTGCTTTCTGATAAAATCCGCTCGCATTTTCAAGCGCGTACAGCTCTTTTGCTTGGTCAGCAGCTAATAGCAAATAGGTAACCGCCTGCTGGTTTTGTCGTGAGGCAAGTAAATGATGTGCAATGCGGGATGCATATTCTCGATCTTTGGCATGACGTTCGATCAACCAATCGGCAATAAGACGATGATATTCTTCCCGAAGTTCCGGCAGGATGCCATCATACAGCACTTCACGAATAAGCGGGTGATCGAAGTAATACAAATGTTCTTTATGTCGAATTAGCGCATGCTCTTTTTCGAGAGCTTGTAGAATTTTTAATACTTCGATTCGATTTCGCTTGAGACAGCCGACTAAAATATCTGATGGGAAACTTTCCCCTTCGCATGAGGCAAACTCAAGCAGCTCACGTAATTCACCGCCAATTCCTTCCAAGCGATTGATGATAACATCCTGTACACGCTGCGGCACCGGTAACGCTCTGGCGGTGTCGGTCAATCGCCAGGTGCCATTTACCAGCTCGACACGATTATTAGCGCGCAGCAACTTGACTAATTCGATGCTGAAAAGGGGATTTCCCAATGAGCGATCATACACTGCCTGAGCGAATCGAGGATCTATCGCTTCCCCTTCATGAAGATTGACCAGCAACTGCACCGTTTCTTGCATAGTAAAGCGTTTGAGTTCGATCATGTCTGCGATATTATCGATCCGTAGTTGCCGCGTTATCTGCTCTAAGCTTCCTGAATCGGTTTGCCCTTCTCTCCGTTCCTCCTCTCGATGCAGCCCGACTAACATGATAGGAAGTGAACTGGAACTGCGCGCGAGATAAGAAAACAAGGCGAGGGTCGGTTTATCCGCCCATTGCAGATCATCAATAATCAAGAGGATCGGCCGCTCGGTAGCGATAACGGATAACAGCGAAAGAACCGCATCCCACAATTGTTCTTTATTGAGCAGCGTGATACTATCCGATGAGATATTCAAGAATGATTTAATGACGGGAATGAGCGGCGTCAGGTCGACACCATGTGTTTTCCCTTTTGCCGTCAGACTCGCAAGGAAATGGTCATCTACCCGGATAAATGCGCTTTTCAATGCGCTGGCGAATGGGTGATATGGCAGTTGTCCCTCTTCATAAAGGCAGCGGCCATGCAGCACATTCATGCCGTGCGAACGGGCGATACCGGAAATTGCAGATGCAAATCGGCTTTTACCGATACCAGCCTCACCGCTGGCAAAAATAGTAGCGCCGTGTCCGGCGAGAACTTGCCGGAGTTGATCGGTGATTTTTGCAACAATCGCTTCACGACCGACCATCTCTTGCTGTACCGACAATAGATTTTGATCTGTCGAAATAAATTGCAACCGCGGTGTTTGTACTGGTGTAGTTTGTTGCCCAATTGATCGCAATTCGGCAAACAATACTTCTCCATTATGAAAACGTTCTTCCTTTTGTTTGGCTAAACATTTCATTGCGATACTCACCAATTCTGTTGGTGCGAAAGGTGCGAGTTCTTCCAACGGCTGCGGTTGATGGTTGACAATTGCATAGAGAACAGCCAAATGATAATCCCCATCAAACGGCCGCGAACCGGCAAGCAGTTCATAAAAGATAATACCGAGCGAAAAAATATCGGTTCGCGGATCGAGTTGTTCCCCTTGTATCTGCTCCGGCGACATATAATGAGGCGTTCCCATAACCGAACCGGTGCGAGTGAGATTGTTTCTGGAAGAAATCTGATGCGCCAACCCAAAATCCATGATCTTAACACGATGGTCAGCACTGATCATAATATTATCCGGTTTCAGATCACGATGAATAATCCCGCCGGAATGTGCCGCCGCAACACCGCTCGCGATTTCCCGCATAATTTCAATAACTGCCTCCGGCGATAGCGATTTATGTTTCAAAATCGACTTAAGGGTCTCCCCCTCTAAATACTCCATCGCGATAAACGGACGACCGTCGAACTCCCCGACCTCATAAATTGTCACGATATTAGGATGATTCAACTGCGCGGCTGCTTGTGCTTCCTGCATAAATCGTGACCTATGGGATATTTCTTTTATCAGATGAACCGGCAAAAATTTAAGGGCTACGTTGCGATTCAACCTGGTATCATAGACACGATACACTTCTCCCATACCGCCTGCACCCAAATAACCATCAACTCGGTACTGCGAAATCTGCGTACCTACCAAAATAACGGCGTGTGATACCGTTTTATCCTGATCATCCGGTATGGTCATATCTGAATCCGAGTTATAGAGAACCAACATATTCAGCAGTTCCCGGCAAGGCAACTAAACAAAAGCGCTTCGCCGTAACCTATGTTCTGGTTTATGGTTGGAGTTTTCGTACTTAAACATCACGCTGAATATATTCCTAACTTGACTCACCTCTATGCTAACATTCTAATTTCGTTTTAGAGAACGTATGACTTTGAAGCAGGCAACCAGAAAAAATGAAAAAACCGGTTTTACCGGAACACGTTTGCTCTGCCTTATTCGCCATGGAGAAGCTGCTCCCAAAGATGTCGGCTTAGATGACTTTGAACGTTCCTTGACACCGAAGGGCATAAAAGAATGCGAGAAAGTTGCGAAAGTTTTGTATAAAACCAATTGCACATTCGACCTGTTTATCTCCAGCCCGGCCGATCGCGCAGTAGAGACTGCACATCTTTTCGCCACTGAGCTTAACTATCCGATACAACAAATTCAGATCGTGAATGCACTTTACTCCGCTCACTCACCATCCGGAGTGCTTCCGATCTTACGGAAAACCGATGATTCAATTCGGTCGGTTGCATTGTTTGGGCATAATCCGCTGTTCAGCGATTTAGCCGCTTATTTTCTTGAAAATTTCGAGCAGTCGATGGTAAAGGGATCGGCTGTTGGTATTGCATTACATGATACCGCGTGGCATAAACTTGACCGAAACGCAGGGTTGTTCGCTTTTTATGCCACGCCGAACGACAAACATACTCACCTGAAAGCTGTGCAGTAAGCTTTAAGCCGGTCACCAAAGCGGCCTGCACAGACTGATGACACACACCGAGACGACATGAGCAAACTAAACGGAACTGGTCACGTTCCGCTAACCAGCAAGGAAATCAGCTGGTTATCGTTTAATGAACGGGTGCTCGATGAAGCGTCCGACCATACTGTACCGTTATAAGAGCGATTCCGTTTTCTCGGAATTTATTCATCCAATCTTGATGAGTTTTTCCGGGTTCGCGTTGCAACACTCAATCGCTTGAGTGAGATGCAATCAAAAAAGGCGATCGCCCTGATCGGCCATGACCCGCGCAAAGTGCTCAAGCGTGTGCACAAAACCGTTTTAGAACAGCAGGTAAAATTCGATCAAACATATCAGCAGCTTCTTCAGGACTTAGCCAAAGAGCACATTTTTATCGTCGATGAAAAACAGCTGACCGCAGAACAAGGCAGCGTGGTAAAAGAGTATTTTCATAATGTCGTTCGGCCAAAACTGTTTCCGATCATGTTATCTGCAACGACCAAGTTTCCGGAACTCAAGGATAAATCGATTTATCTGGCGGTTGTGCTTTCCAAAAAAAAGAGCAAAGACAAACCGCAATACGCCTTAATTGAAATTCCGACCGATACTCTTACCCGTTTTCTTATTTTGCCGCAGGTAAGTGATGAGCGATTTATTATGCTGTTGGATGATGTCATCCGTTACAACCTGCCGGCAATTTTCTCGGCACTCGATTATGATACCTTTAACGCCTACACGATAAAACTGACGCGGGATGCCGAGCTCGATATCGATCATGATATGTTTGAAAGTTATGTGCGCAAGGTGCACAAGAGCCTCAAGCAGCGCAAGGAAGGGGACCCCGTGCGATTGGTTGTCGATAGTCGGATTCCGCCGGATCTGCTCAAACTGATCGTAAAAAAACTGGAACTCGGGAAAACCGATCCGGTCATTCTTGGATCAAGATATCATAATTACAAAGACTTTACCAACTTTCCGGAGATTGGCAGAAAATTGCTTCGCTATGCTCCCCTGCCGCAGTTATCGCATCCGGATATTACAAACCATAAGAGCATTTTAGGTGCGGTGACGAAAAAAGATATCATGCTCACCTTTCCGTATCACACGTTTGATCACGTGATTGATCTGCTGCGGGAGGCATCGATTGACCCGGAAGTCACTTCCATAAAAATCACGCTGTATCGAGCTGCGCAGAATTCAAGCGTGGTAAACGCACTCATGAACGCAGCAAAAAACGGAAAAGCGGTAGTTGCCGTTGTCGAATTACAGGCTCGTTTTGATGAAGAAGCAAATATCTTTTGGGCGAACCAGCTGCAAGAAGTTGGCGCCAAAGTCGTGTTCGGCGTACCGGGATTGAAAGTGCATATGAAAGTATGCCTCATCACGCGAACAGATCAGAAAGAATCACCGCATGTGGTCGCAATCGGTACCGGTAATTTCAACGAAGATACGGCCAAAGTATACACCGATCACCTGCTCTTGACTGCCAACAAGAAAATTACTAAAGAGGCCGACCGGTTGTTCGAGTTTCTGGAAAGCAATTACAAGAAAACCACGTTCAGCCAGTTGCTCGTTTCACCGTTCAATATGCGCCGTAAATTGACACGCCTTATTCAAAGCGAAATCGATAATGCGGAAAGAGGAAAACCCGCTCATATTTTCCTGAAACTGAACCATCTGACCGATTCGCTCATGATAAAACAGTTATATAAGGCGAGTCAGGCGGGTGTGAATGTCCGGTTGGTTGTTCGCGGTATGTTCTCGTTGCAGCCGGGAGTGCCGGATTTGAGTGAAAATATCAGTGCAGTGCGAATTGTCGACCGGTTTTTAGAACATGTTCGCGTCATGGTGTTCGCCAACGGGGGAAATGAAAAATATTATATAACATCCGGCGACTGGATGCCGCGCAATCTTGATCGGCGGATTGAAGTTGCCTGTCCGATCATCGACCCGGAATTAAAACAGGAACTAAAAGAGCTTCTCGAATTTCAGTGGCGGGACAATACCAAGAGCAAGCATCATGATGAGCGCTCGCAGGAAGAAGCCGTGAGCAAAAAGTCGAAAGCATCGTACCGAGCCCAAACAGACACCTATGATTTCTTACATAAAAAAGAACAAGTTGGACCGATGAAACAAAAAAGCGGAAAAACCAAATGATAAAACTGGCTGCTATCGATATTGGCTCCAACGCGGTTAGATTAATGCTTTCCTGCGTGTATGAAAGCAAGGCAGAAACAACATTCATTAAAGAATCGCTCGTCCGCGTTCCGTTGCGGCTTGGTGAGGATGTGTTCACCCACCAGCGTATCACCAAAGAAAAAATCGAACGGCTTGGGACGGTCATGCTCGCATTTAGGCACTTGATAGAGGCATACGAAGCGGTTGACGTTATCGCCTGCGCGACATCCGCAATGCGGGAAGCGAAAAACGGCAAAGAGGTCGCCAAAGCGGTTAAAAAGCGATCCGGACTCGATGTTGAAATTATCGAAGGAAAGCGAGAAGCCGCGATTATTTATTCCAGCCATGTCGGGCTGATGTTAAAACTGAACTCCCCTCTTTTGTATGTCGATGTCGGCGGCGGCAGCACCGAATTGACGTTATTGCTGCGAAACAAAATTATCGAATCGGCATCGTTCAAAATCGGTACCGTGCGTATGCTCAAAAAAGGGCGACCGAAGCTTGAATGGGAACGGATGAAAACCTGGCTGCGCAATAATGTCGAACCGCACCATCCCATCGCCGCAATCGGCACCGGCGGAAGTATCAATAATATTTTCCGGCTTTCCAGAAAGAAGGAAGGAAAACCGATTTCGTATAAACTCATCAAAGAGATTCGGGAGTTCGTAAATTCATACACGGTCGATGAGCGAATCAAAATCCTCGGACTGCGACCGGACCGGGCGGATGTTATTGTCGGCGCTTCCGATATTTATCTCGGCGTGATGAAATCAGCCGGAGTGAAACAAATGTATGTCCCCATGCTTGGCTTATGTGACGGCCTGATACACGTGCTGTATGAAAAAATCAAAGCCAAACATATTGACATCTAAGCGCTCCTTTGCTTCCGGAATCGACACTTATTTTTCCAAGCGTACAAACGCTTTAAAAAGGCATATCAATGACGCTGAACAGTATTATGGAGTTGAAGCAATCCATGATCTCCGGGTCGAAATCAAACGGATCCGCGCACTTTACAATTTGATTCATGCTGTAGCTCCTTCATTCAACGCCGAGCAGCATATTGAAAAATCCCGCAAGCTATTCAAAAAGGCGGGGATGCTTCGTGATGTCGATATCCAGCAAAATATCATTCGGGAAGGACACAAAACCTACGATTTGAGTGAATACCTTAACTATTTAAAAAAGCAAGAGTTAGTATTACGTCCGGAATTTTCAACCGCTTGCCATTCCTTTCGTACTCAATCGCTGAAATCGAGTCATGACGCGGTTATGAAAACAATCGCAAAACTGTCGCACGAACAATTACAGACTAAAATTGAAAAATACGCTGATACGGTGCTGAAAAAGATCAAAGCGCTTTTACTTCGGAAAACGAAAAGAAGCCAGAGCCTGCACGATATCCGCAAACTAACCAAAGTTGCGCGCTATACGCTGGATGTGTGGAAACTCGGCATGGGGTCTTCACTGCCTGTCGAAAAGACGCTGAAAGAGTTAAAGTCTGCTGCTAACGCGTTAGGAGAATGGCGGGATATAGGAATTGCTCGTGAGTCTTTAGCTTCATATCTGGAGCATGATGCACCGACAACCCTTTTTTCCCGACAGGATTACACCAAATACCTGCGAATGTTAGGATTTCGTGAGGAGACACTGCTTGCCAAATACCGAAAGTCTACCCCTTCGCTCTCGGCCGCTATCAACGCATTCGAGAAGAATAAAAAAAGAGTGACCAATTACAAACGCCGAGGTTGACAATGGCTGGTGATTCCTTTAGATATGGAAGAGAAACTGCAGGCAAGGATAGCCCTATGTCAGAACTACAATACTTACAAAATCTGGCGGATATGCTCGACATCTATGTCGGAGTAGAAACCCGTAAGTCTGTCCTTGAGGGTAATGAGCGGCTCACGCTTGCTACTGATGAGCAATCTTGGAACCAATACTTCTCACAAGTCGTCAATAAAATCGAAATCGCCGTCGGTCCTGAAAAAAGTAATAAGATATTGAGCGACATCGGCTATCTTTCCACTCATCCGTTTATTGCAAACTCCCGACAAGATTCATTTTAACTCATTTATTTTCTTAGACTTTCACCTGTCTCTTTTTCTGTTATAGAAAAGTCAGTTTCTGACCGTAAAGAAAGGCAGGAATTCAGACGATATAGAATTAAGGGTAGCAATGAGCAATCAATACGCACATCCAGAGGTTTTGGTTTCTACTGATTGGGTAAACGCTAATTTGACCGATCCGAAAATCAAACTGTTGGAAATTGATTTTAACACTTTTCACTACGATGCCGGGCATCTTCCAGGAGCAATCGGGTTCAACTGGCAAACGCAACTTCAAGATCAACTCACTCGGAATATTCTGACCAAAGAACAATTTGAAACATTAGTCGGTAATGCAGGTATCTCCGCTGATGATACGGTCATTATCTACGGCGACAGCAATAATTGGTTTGCTGCCTACGGATTCTGGCTTTTCAAAATGTATGGTCATGCGGATCTACGGTTGATGGATGGTGGTCGTCAAAAATGGGTGAATGAAGAGGACAAACCGGTAGTGAAAGAGAAACCGAAACATACCCCGGTAAAATATATCGCCAAAGAACCCGACACATCCATGCGCGCATTCCTGCTTGAAGTGCTCGATGCAACAAAAAATGAAACCTGTACGATTATCGACGTTCGTACTACCCCTGAATATACCGGCCGAATGATTACCGCACCCGGCTCAAGCGAGCCGACGCTTCGCGGAGGACATATCCCCGGCGCTAAAGGGATCCCGTGGGGTGCGGCGGTTAATATCACTGACGGCACTTTTAAAACGGCAGACGAACTCAAGAAGATTTACATAGGTGAAAAAGGTGTCGATCCGAACAAACCGGCGATTGTGTATTGCCGAATCGGTGAACGCTCCAGCCACACCTGGTTTGTGCTGAAATATCTTCTCGGATTAGAAAATGTCAAAAACTACGATGGCAGTTGGGCTGAGTACGGTAATGTCATCGGCGCCCCGATCGAAAAGCACGCCTGATAACAAAAAGTCCTCTAACAAAGAGGGCTTTTTCTAACGTCCGATTAATTCCCACTCCATTGATAACGTAGGTCGCTTTCGAGAAAGCGTATGGTTACACGCGCAGTGTCCACCCATGTCGGCCGTGAATTTTCGATACTATCAAGAGCAGCTTCGAGAGCTTCGAATGATGATCCGTGCCACCAATCCGAAGAGTTATTAGGACATTCATAAAAATAACCGTGAAAATCGACACGGGCGTGATCAATCTCGAAATAGGCATACGCAAAATAGATATCGGGACAACGTTCTGAATAAAAAAAGTACTTGGTCGAATGCTTCCCTTCCACTCTGGCGATGTTTCCGATTCGCGGCCATGGTTTTTGCTGTACGCTCATCGCAGTCACACCGTGTAAATGTGCAGCTTCTATTTGTTCGGCCAGGCGTTCAGGATGAGTTTTTACCGGTAATCGCAAATAAAAAAACCGACTGAGAAACGTTGACACTATAAAATTATTTTGAGCAACATAGTTATTCCACTCCGTATTGGTACCCGCATGGATAGCAACAGCAGTAGCACTATCGAACCGTAATCCTACAGCTTCCCCCTGCCATGGAGTTTCAAAACGCGCACCGGGAAATTCAGTTAAGACATCTTTCCAGCGGGTGCGAATTCTTTCCAACTCATGTGAAATTTTTCGGGTCAATTTCTCCGGCGGGTACATTTCTCCTGAATAATACAATGCCATATCCTGCGCTTCAATGCTATACGGTAGTTCGGACAAATCAACGGGGTCGCTTGCGGTCGGTTTATCGGAGTCGCAGGCAGTGAACAAGAGAAAAAGTAAGATATGAACCCTGATTGACAGGTTCGGGCGAAGCATGTATCTAATATAGTTCATTTTCAGAGCTATGCAACTTTTACCCGGAATGAACAAAATTCGCGCTGGAGGAGATATGACGCCGGAATCACCCTTTCACCCCGTACTTGAAAAAGCGACAGCCTACGCGCTGGATTATCTACGCAGCATAGACAACATGTCGGTAGCGGCTACCGCTACCAAAGAGGAGCTGCGGCAACGGTTGTTCCGCCCGCTGATTGATGCCGGGGTTGACCCGACACAAGTAATCGACGAATTGGTGCGGGACACAAAAGGTGGGTTGCTTAATTCTACCAACGCAAGATTCTACGCCTGGGTGATCGGTGGATCCCTCCCTGCTGCTTTGGCTGCCGACTGGTTAACGTCAACATGGGATCAAAACTCCGGGTTATACGCCTGCTCACCGGCTGAGGCAGTCATCGAAGAAGTATGCGGCGAGTGGTTAAAAGAGCTGCTCGGTATTCCTAAAACCGCCAGCTTTGCGCTGGTTACGGGATGTCAGATGTCGCACTTCACTTGCCTTGCTGCCGCCCGGCATCATCTGCTTGCAGTAAGAGGGTGGGATGTAGAACGAAAAGGGCTTTTTGGTGCACCGCCGATACGGGTCATTACCGGTGAACGGCATGGAACACTCGACCGGGCAATACAAATGGTTGGGTTCGGGCTTGATAGCATCACCCCGTTACCGGTAAACGCAAACGGCCAACTCGAACCGGAAACACTGGCTGAAACGTTGGAAAAATACAAAGCACAGCCTTGTATTGTGGCGTTGCAGGCCGGCGATATTAACACCGGCAGCTTTGATGATTTTACCAGACTTATTCCGGTGGCGCATAAGTATAACGCGTGGGTGCATATTGACGGCGCTTTCGGATTATGGGTGCGGCCGAGTACTGCCTACGGACATTTTATGAACGGCGCTGAATCAGCGGATTCATGGAGTACTGATGGCCATAAATGGTTAAATGTACCGTACGACAGCGGCTATGCGTTTGTAGCTCATCCTGAATCACACCGAGCTTCGCTTTCTCATAAGGCGAGTTATTTGACGCATGCTGATGATGCCCGCGATCAAATGGACTGGAACCCTGAATGGTCCCGTCGGGGAAGAGGAATTGCTACCTATGCGGCTATTCGCCAACTTGGTCGAACGGGAATCGTCGAAATGATTGACCGAAATTGTCGGTGCGCCAAGGAGCTTGTCATTGGTATCGGTTCTTTGCAAGGAGCAGAAATGGTATGGGAACCGACTATCAATCAAGGTATGGTTCGCTTTTTGGATTCACGCCCGAATGCAACCGATGAGCATCATTCACAGCGCACCGATACAATCATTGAAGAAATCAACCGCCTTGGCGAAGCATTTTTTACCGGAACAACCTGGCGAGGGAAACGGTGCATGCGTGTATCTGTGTGTAATTGGCAGACTGACGAAGCCGATGTTGCCCGCACGGTTGAAACGGTCAAGCGGGCGTTGACCGTAGCCTAATCGTTATCGGTGTCCGAGATAAAGATTGGCATGGAATGAATCGATTCGCAACGAATCATTATCTATATGCCCGGAAACATTCTGGAGCAACAACATGGCAGTAAACCGATCTATCGATTGGGCAAAAGTCAATTGACTCTGCGGAATCTGTTTACCGGGATTTTGATTGAACAATAGCAACAAGGTGTCTTGCAGTATAAATTCGAATTGTCCGACCGAGGTTACGCTGTCCTGCCGCAATTCAACACGAAATACATTGGTTGATTGATTAAAATCGGCCAGGCAGCGCAGACTATCGGCAACGCTGATTTCGAATTTCTTTCCGGTAAACAGTGAATCACCGTGAATATTCACCTGATACTGATATCCGGTAATCGTGAGCAGTGTTGTCTCTTCAGTATTCAAAAAGAAATACCGGGGTACGCCACCGCCATATTGCGCCATTGGATTTAGTTGAAATCCGAACCAGGTAGCAATCGCATGGCTATTACTCCAGCTGACAGAGTCTTTCAGCGTTGCAAGTACGCTATCCGGTAACCATGCTTTGAACGCCTCTCCACCATGCCACGCACTGAGGTACGAAATAAGCGAACTCATTTCCTGACGATCCTCATACGTAATCTTTGAAGCAGCTTCTTTTTTATCGGTTGCGGTGAGGATTTCATATTTTTCAAGATACTCACCGAGACGGCCGACCTGATCCCGTTCCGAAACCACAAACGCTCCCCAGGGACCGAAAGCGGACAAGAAAGCCAAAAGACTGATAACGATCGAAACAATACGGATATCTTTTTTGCGGCTAAAGACGAAATATAAGACAACGATTGTTAATCCGATTGCCATCGCCAAAACGAAATATCGGTTTGGTGTAATGCCGTACTGATTGATACGGTAGGCAATAGCAAAAAAGAGCATAACGACCAGAGGAATCAAAAGGCGGAAAAACCAGTTGGCGTACGTACGCACCCATTTGCTTGCATTCAGCTCTCGAAGCGGCCAGAGCAGCAACAAAGCAAGAATACCAACAGCTGAATACCAGAGTATTAATTCTGATACCCATCCCTTCGGCCAGTTCCATGCAGCGATAATTTTGAACTCATATAAATAGAGAATGACCAAGTACAATCCGACTAACGGCAGCAGGATATACTGAGAAAAAATCTGTAATCCCCTGGGGTACTCATGCGCTTCGCTAAGGGTGTTAAGATTTTCAGGCAGTCCAGCCAGGAATATCCATGTATTGATGACCAATGATATAATTATCCACAGTTCGAGATACGAGTCACCATCGATGTCCACTCCAAAGAGAAAATCCATCGCCGCCAGCGCAATCGCTAAGCCGATAAATAGAACAACTGAATACAACAGTGAGAGAAGAAAACGAAGGAATAGCGTTTTGTTGTATTGCCAAAACCCGTTTATCTGTTCTCCACCAAGAAACGGCAGGTAGGCGACAAGGAAATGAAGGGTGATACTGATAAGAACATAGCGCGCCCCTGTTTCATTGATGCGAAAGAAATCCTCCGGTAAGGAGAAATAATAACCAGCTAACAGTAGTACCCCTATTCCCTGAAACAGTAACGTCGTTACTTTTGATTTACCGTTCTTCTCGGCATAGAGTACAGCAACAGTAAAAAGCGGAATGCCGAGTGTACTCGCAGCCAAAATACATTGTAACAGATGTTTCACCGGGCTATCATACGCCACTTCAGCCAAGGCAACACCAAGTCCGGCCGAAAGAAGTGCGCAAAGCAGTGTTAAAGGAAAACGGCTAAAGGTATGAACGGCTGCTTTTAGGAGTGCGTCTAAAGATGGGAATTTGCCAATTTGCATACGATACCACTCGTGTCCGAGTTGTACCAAGATCGGGTATCAAACGTGCAATGTCAGCAAAAAAGTCGACCCGGAATATTCTTACCTTACGTCCTTGCAATCCTGGCAATTTGGCGAACCCCTCCCAAGTGATAGGCCGTATGCACGATAATCGCCAATGCGCCGCCGAGACGGCTTTCATCATTCCAATCAGTCTTTTTGAACTTTTCTGAGAGTCGGTCATAATCCTCTTTTAGCTGATCACGCAACGAGTTCCACTCATGGTCGTTCACCGTTTTGACAAGCCAGCTTTGGCTCCAGTCGGTTTCTTTTGGCGGATTCTTATCCATGTATGCTTCCAGAATCCGGATATAAAAGCGGGTATGCTCAACGTGCCCGGCAATAGTGGTGCCGGTCGACGTTAGCGACCGGGATGCTTCCGCTGCTGAAAGCGGCGCAAGTGTTTCAAAAAAAGAGGTCCCGCCATCAAGATAAATCCCGTTCACCTTTTCAAAAGTCTCTTGCAGTAGGCCCATAATTTGAGCGCCAAGTAATTCTGAACTGATTTGGTTCGACATACCATCCTCCGTAATTACCAACAGGCAACCGGTACAATAATTCAGTCCGTGACTAAAGAAGGCAAGGAAAGAAAGTACAATGTGATAATGCCTGATTTAGTCCAATCTTGACCGGGTATGCAGTATGCCGTATTCTGGCTCGTGCAATTCAATCCCGTTTCAGCGATGCGCGAAGCTTCCGTTACTGATATCCGCGCCAAACTCTCCGGTACCCAGTGGTTTCTTGTTATCCTTGCCTGCTTTGCTTTCGCGCTTAAATTCGGATTGAACTACGCAGAGAGTAATCAGAATCAATACCTGCTTCCGGCCCTCAAGGCACTGCATCCTGATTTGTTTACCCGTGACTGGACAGTCAACGGCCACACCATTTTTCATATTCTCTTCCCCGCAATTTCAGAGTTCCTGTTACTACTTTCACCCGAAGGGTGGGGATTCGCCATTGCGAATGTTATTACCTCTGCGTTAGTCGGTTTTCTGATTTTTCTTGTCATTCGCACTATTGTCGAACCGAATTATCTTATGCCGACATTTCTGATTGTAATCACGATTTCCGGATTGACGATTACCAAAAGCGCCGGAACAGTGTACATCTGCTCCACGATTTTTCAACCGTCGACATTGGGAGCGCTTGGATTTTTAGCCGGAATTTACTTTTTCATACAAGAGCGGTATCTGCTTTCGGGCCTATGTTTGGCGTTGGGGGGAATAAATCATGCAAACTACCTGATGCTTTCTTTCCCGACGTTTGGGTTGGCGCATCTGTTACTGGGAAAAAAGCAGCTTTTCACACGATTGCTGTTGCAGTTCACGCTTATGATTGCCGCAGTCATCCCGTTTTTACCGCTGATGCTGCAAATCGCCAATTCACCGGATGCCGCTTTGGCGAATCATATCTATGTCGACATTCGTTTACCGCACCACCACAATCCAGCCTGGTTTTGGCAAAGTCTGGTGGCCTTCGGTGTAATCGTATCAATTTGCTTGTTTGCAGGCTGGCGATACATCGGCAACCGCCTGGCGCAAACACATCTAAAAGCAATTACGTATGCCATGATTGCGGGAATCGTACTTGGTCTGTTATTCACGACGGTTATATTTTCGTACAGCGTCGCCCGTTTTATGCCCTGGCGAACGACTCCGTTTGTATTACTCATTGCACATATCGTAGGTGTCTATGGTTTATTGAAATTAGTAATGGCTACGACATGGAAACGGCATGCATATTCACTCGCGCTTGGTATCTGGGTTCTTGGTGGTCTTGGTCCGTTAGCTCTGCTTTACAAAAATTCAAATCTCCTGTCCGGTTACGGTAAAAACGAAACTGAGTTGTACACATGGGCGCGAACGACTGACAAAAACGCCTTGTTTTGTGTTCTTCCGACGATGGAAGATTTTCGTATTCAAAGTCAGCGTTCGGTATTTATCGACTGGAAACCTGCTCCCTCAATGCCGTCGGAAATTGTGGAGTGGTATCATCGCATGGAAGCAATCAGCGGAGTCGAAGGGTTTACTCATCTGCAGCAAACTATTGACGGCTACAACAGCATGACTCAGGAACGGCTGAACATACTCTGCGAGATGTATGGGATCAATTATGTGGTGCTACGACGTGATTGGATGAAACTACCACTTGACGCACCTACAGTATTTGAAAATCAAATCTATCGCGTGGTAAAAGCCGGAGCATGCGGCGATTCTTTACTGAATCACTAAGACAGGCAAAGCACTATTTGGCGATTCGGGCGAAATAGAACTCGTTTATTCTCGGAGCGCCGTTCAGCATACCTTCTGTTTTCACATACAGCGAATCATTGCCGCGTCGACTGCAGGTGACTGTTGTCGGAAATTCGGGGCCGGTATTGGTAAAGACAGTAGTGGTTGAATCCTGAACGGTTTCTTTAAACCGCATCGTCAATTGAAGCATCGTCGATGTCCCGGACAAAATGAGCCCGGAATCAGATTCAACAGCCGTTGCCCGCGCATAGACAATTGTATCCTGACCATGAACAACTGAGTGCACACCGGAAAGAGTACGGTTATTTTGCAATTCCCACTTTTGGATATGGGCATTCTTAAAGGTGGTCATTTTCCATGTCCCAACCAGATATTTCAGATTGTCGACAGTCCCGCGATTTTGAGCCGGCTGGTCATCCTTGGCAAACAATAAACTGAATAAAAGAACAAACGTGAGAAGAGTGGTCGTAACAAATGTCTTAAACATGACAGCTAATCTCCTTGCAACTTATACACATCCCGACAACGTAGGTTCGGGATCGTTATTTTTTCTTCAGGGCGTTCTGATCGAATCCGTTTTGATGCAGGATCAGTTTTTCTACTTTCCCGGTACTGTCTTTCACAAAACTAATTTGGGCATCGACAACTTTTAAGAAAAACTTGGAGTCGGATTGCGGAAACAATGAATACACTTCCTGCCCGGTCAACTGCGCTTTTAACCCACCGTTCTCATAGGTGATGGTCAAAGCTACCGCAGGATTGAATTCGTAAACGCCAACGTATGATTGCAATATCAGCGTATCAACTGTGACTGCTGCCTTGCGCGCTGGCGGCGTAAGTTCTTTTCCTAATGCCAAAACGGCAAGCTGTTCTCCTAAAGTGGTAATTTGATTATGGACGCCGGTGTTGCATAAGACGACGACGGCGAGCGCGCTATCCGGAATAACCACCATCATACCCGAGTAGCCGCCGGTCCCGCCGTTGTGCCAGCGACTGCTGCCATCCCGGGCGATATGCCAGGCAAGCCCAACAGCTGGACTGCTTGCAGAAATGAAATGCTGTTTATGCGCTAAAGCAAAACTTGCACCCAACGGCTCGGCGCTGTAATTCATGCTGGCAATTGCGTAGTCGAGCATATCGTCACAGGTTGAGCGAAATGCCCCCGCGCCAGCCAATGAAGGCATATCCCAATTCTTGGCTTCATTCAGATCGCCGTCATACGGTGATGCCATCCGCGATTTCATTTCGGCAGTCAGCGTAATGCGCGTATCCGACATTTTCAACGGATTGCAAATGCGATTTATTACCAATTCTTCATAGGAAACTCCGGCCTTTTTTGCCAGTGCGTTTCCCAGTACCCCCATGCCGACATTGGAATATTCATACAGACCGGGTGCTCGCCGTAATGTGTGGCCGCTGAGAAATGAGTTCAATAATTCAAATGAATAGTCGGCATACGGATTTTTCATATCCGACGGTTCGCCATCGGGTACATAAGGCAAGCCGGACGTGTGCGTTGCCAAATCGAGCAAGGTTATCGGCTTCGCTGAATCGCGCAGCATGCTCTCATTTGATAGATAACTGTTTATCGGATCATCAAGCTTGACTTCGTTGTTCAAAATCATGTTTGCCAAAACGGTTCCGGTAAAGGTCTTCGTAATCGAACCTATTTCATAAACGGTCTTGCCATCCGGCATGGCACCTGACCCTTTCTTGGTTTCACCGTAGCCGATTATCTGCCGTTCTCCATTTTTATACACACCGACTATTATACCGACAACCATTTTGTCATCTATCATTGGCTGAACAAACGGATCGAACTTAGACTTCATATCAAAAGCAAACGAAGAAACCGCTAAAGTCAGAGTAGATAAGAATGAAAGAATGAACGGACGGAGTTTTCTCGATCGAGCCATTATTGCCTCTTCTAAATATCCTTATACCAAACGAGTTGGTAAAATATACAAAGATTTTTTGGGTTTTAAACAGCGGAATCAAACAATACGGAGCTGTTTTTGCCTACCGATAATGAAAAGAAAAGTACATGCAATAGCTGCGCTAACATAAAATAAATAATAGCCGGATTCGTAGGCACTCATACTCGCTCCCCGATAATCGAAAGCGGTGGCGCCATCCTGAATACTGATATACCAAAGCAGCAGATAAAGAACTTCAAACAGCCGCCTGCCGTTTGTCCAGACTCCCAACGCAAGCGCAAGAGAAGAAACAAACATCGCCCCAATCAAGAATGAAAGCAGCAGCGCGGGCTGGCCGGTGATAATAATACGAAGCAGAAAACCAAATCCTGTCAGAATCACAACCAGCACTCCTGACAACCAAAGCGCAGGAAGCTGGCGGCGGGATAAATGCGAAGTTGAAAAAATAGTCAAATAGGTTTGATGCATCATCTCTCTGTTTCCCATCGATGACCAAACAGCAATAGGTAACAGCGAAGCGATCGCGAATAATAATTGCGCTACTCCATCCGAAGGTACCAGCGGCATAGCGATATTAAGACCGAGGATCGCCAAATACCACCAGATGGAATACCCTTTGAGCATCAACCGCAGTTCGGCAGTCAGTAAGTGAAAAAATGAGAATGTGCGCTGCTGCGCAGTTACCGGAGTAAGGGTTATGTGCAGTCGTACCGGTTGGTCCACTTGATGTTCGGCCAGTATATCGGCTCGTTTTGAAAACATTCGCCTGAGCCAACCTTGTTTTGTTATCCCCATCGAATTGAATCGATCGAACGGCAATGATGCGAGAATTGTTATACCGACAGCAAAAGCGAGCCAAATCAGACGCTCTCCTAATAGCCCAATTGTCCAGGGCATTCCCTGCCAGTCGAAGCGAACTGCCGGATCGTTCGGTGAACCGAGAATTGCACAGGTTCCTTTGGTCACGTCGACACCGAGAGCAACAAGTTGTCTGGTGACTTCGGCACTTATTCGTGTCATACCGGAAAAATCTGACCCATAGATCGGCTCGATTCCTGAATCAAGCTGCGCCGCACTTGTGCCAATCAGCAACAATGCCCAAAAGAAATAGAAAATGACATTTCCCCACACGCCGCGAAGAAATGAAACCGTTTCAAACAAAATAGCAATAGCCGATACAAACGCTAAGGCAGGAAGCCCAAAAACCCAGATAGGTATCCACAAATGAAACAGATTGATATGCGTATCTTCTGCTCGAAAGAGCTGCATAACAGGCGCGATTAGCGAAAGAACAGCTAAAAGCGATGCAAGGATGAACAAATTACTTAACCATTTACCGATTAGATAGGTAATGTTGCTAACTGTTGAGGATGCGATAATTTGACCAACCCGCGTTTCATAGTCACGGCTAACCGAGGTGCGTACTAAGTAAAATCCTATCATCGAAAGCAGTGTACCGGCAGTAACGCCGAACAGGATACCTATCCAAGATGAATTATAGTACCCACGATGATCATTAATAATAAATGAAGTATAACTTGCACCGAATGGCGGAACGAACAGATATCCGGCCAGAAGGGTAAGAGTGATTGAGGTTAAAAAACTGAATCTGCGAAAGCGCTCCAAATAATCAGCCCGGGCAATGATAAATATCTGCTGCCAGCGGTTCATGCTGCGCTGCTCTTTCCGTACTGTTCATGCCACGCGAGCGAATATAAATACGCATCTTCCAATGACGGGGCTAACGGCTTGGCCGAACTATCCGGCGGATTGGTGGTAACAACCCGAACATGGATACCATCACTACGGCGAAGTGTGTTGCTTACCAAATATTTTTTGCGAAATGTCGGAAGTTCATCGTTCGGTATGACACACCCCCACACCTTTCCTTCGACAAAGCGAAGCATCCCTTCCGGTGAATCATGCTTGAGTAATTGTCCACCTTTGATAAGGGCAATATCGGTGGCGGTAGCTTCGATGTCAGAGACGATATGGGTCGACAAAATAACAATCCGCTCACCGGATAAATCAGACAAAAGGTTGCGAAACTGCACGCGAGATTCCGGATCAAGCCCAACTGTCGGCTCATCGACAATCAGCAGTTGTGGATCGTTCAAAAGTGCCTGCACAACGCCGACACGCTGGCGCATCCCACCGGAAAATCCACCGATAGTGCGATTACGGACATGCGTTAAATCAACGAGCGCCAGCAATTCATCAATACGCTTTTTGGCAACCGTTGCATCAATCCCTTTTACCGCCGCCATATAGAGCAAAAATTCCTGTGCGGTCAGATTCGGGTAGACGCCGAAATCCTGTGGTAAGTAGCCGAGAACACGGCGAAGATCATGCGGATTTTTGGCGATATCCGTACCGTTCCACGTAACTGTTCCTTCAGTCGGCGTGGTAACGGTCGAGAGAATATTCATGAGTGTGGTCTTCCCTGCGCCATTCGGCCCTAAAAGCCCCAGCACTCCCGGTCGCAATGTTAGATTAAAATTGCGCAACCCCCATACGTTCCCTTTGTAGCGCTTACTTACCTGCTGTATGACAATTTCCATGCGTTCCCGTCTGTCTTCGTTTTTATCTACTTACGAAGATATTAGACAAACGTTTCCAGCCTATTGTTGCAAGGTTAAACTAAAGAGAGGATTTTGTAGGCGAAAAACTTAGACGCGGGCAGAAGAGGGTGGCGTATTCGCAGACAGTAACTCAGCCTGCTTTTGGGCGCGTTTCCGATCTTCGGCATTCAGAATCGCTTTGCGTACACGAACCGCTTTCGGGGTAACTTCCACCAGTTCATCCGGGCCGATCCATTCCATCGCCTGTTCCAAAGTCATTTTTCGGGGAACATCAAGAATAACGGCAATATCTTTGGTGGATGAACGATGGTTCGTTAACGCTTTCTTTTTGGTCGGGTTGCAGGGCATGTCATCCGGGCGGGAATTTTCACCGACAATCTGGCCAGTATACACCCGTTCACCCGGCTCAACGAAAATGACCGAGCGCTCCTGGAATCCTTCGATTGCGTATGCAGTCGCCGGGCCAGTTTCCATACTGATAACCGAACCGCGGGTGCGGGCGATAATTTCACCACGCCATGCACCGTAGCCGATAAAGCGGGAAGCCATAATCCCCAATCCTCGTGTATCGGTCAAAAATTCCGAGCGATAGCCAATCAATCCGCGCGTTGAGATTTCAAATTCCAAACGGATAACATTCGTGCCGGCGTTTTCAACCGTGCGAAGTTCACCTTTCCGTTTGGCGAGTTTTTCGATGATGATTCCCTGATGCTCTTCCGGAACGTCGATAATAAGCTGCTCGATCGGTTCAAGAATGCTGCCGTCGGCATCCTGATGGGTGATAACTTCCGGGCGGGAAATACAAAATTCTAACCCTTCACGACGCATCTCTTCAATCAAAATAGCCAAATGCAGTTCACCGCGACCGGAAACCTTCACACCGTCGGCGCGGCCTAAATCTTCCATCCGCATCGCCACGTTCGTGCGCAGTTCACGCTGTAAACGCTCCTTTAACTGACGGAGCATGATTGCGGTGCCATCTTCACCGGCAAACGGTCCAGTATTGACCAAAAAGAACATCGCGACAGTAGGTTCTTCGATTTCAAGCGGCGGAAGTGCCGAGGCCGGGTCTTCCGATCCTGAGAAGGTATCGCCGATACCGATTTCATCCGGTCCGGCCAGCCAGACAATATCACCGGCGGTGATTTCATCCGCTTCCGTGCGCTGTAATCCGCGCGTTACCCAAAGATGAACACCTTTAGATTTAGTGGTGAAAGTTACGTCGAATCCGGCTTCTTTATTATTGTCATCTTTCAGATGCACGACATGGCGGAAGAATTCTTCCCCTTTTTTCAACGTACCGCGCAAAACACGGCCGCAGCCGATCTGGCCGATATAGTCACTCCAGGCAAGCGTACTGACCTGCATCTGGAACGGGCCATCCTGATCGACTTTTGGTGAGGGAACATTTTTGATGATGGTTTCAAACAGCGCTTCCATTCCCTGATGTGGTTCTTTATCCAGATCACGGACAAACCAGCCATCAAGACCGGAACCATAGAGCACCGGGAAATGCGCCTGTTCATCGTTGGCGCCTAAATCGATAAAGAGATCAAATGTTTTATTGAGGGCATAATCCGGGCGGGCATTCGGGCGGTCGACTTTGTTGATAATAACAATCGGCTTCAAACCGAGACGTAATGCGCGCATAGTAACATAACGAGTCTGCGGCATCGGCCCTTCGTTGGCGTCGACAAGCAACAGAACCGAGTCAACCATCGAGAGCACACGTTCGACTTCGCCGGAAAAATCGGCGTGGCCGGGGGTGTCGATGATATTGATGAGATATTCATTCCAGTTAACCGTACAGTGTTTGGCGCGAATCGTTATTCCCCGCTCACGTTCCAGATCATGATTGTCCATCAACCGCTCTGCCACCTGCTGGTTTTCCCGGAAGGTGCGCGTGGCGCGGAAAATGGAATCAATCAGGGTCGTTTTACCGTGATCGATATGGGCGACAATCGCCAAATTGCGAATATGGTTTGCTGAAATCATAGACTCTTTACAACCTCGTTACACACGGGCAGGTTCCCGCTTTTGTTATACCGGATCAAATCCATTCATGAAAGATCATCAAAAGAAAACCCGGTGCGACTTTCGCCGTCCGGGTTGTTACAGACTGGGGAAGTATAGTCAATTTAATAAAAAAGTCAAAGGCATATTTTCAAGCGGCGGAACCCCTTATGCGCTCGCCTGATTCAACAGCTCTATTTGGGTTTGGTTAAGCTGTAAACGGGTGGCAGCCAGAAGATCATTCAATTGTTCGATACCGGTTGCGCTGGCTATTGGTGTCACTAACGGCCGGGTTAACAGCCAGGCGATAGCCACATTGCCGGGAGTGCTGGATAGCTGTTTGGCAACAGTATCGAGCGCATCCAGAATTTTAAATCCGCGTTCATTGAAATACTTGGTAATAATTCCCGCACCGCGAGGACTTTTGGAAGCATCACTTTCTTTGCGATACTTTCCGGTCAAAAATCCACTACCTAAAGATGAATACGAAATCACGCTGATATTGTTCTTTTGACAAAGCGGAGCCAAGTCCTGTTCATATTCTTTGCGATCGAACAAATTATAGCGCGGCTGCAAGGTTTCATATCGGGGGATGCCTAATTGCTCGCTGATGCGCAATGCTTTTGCAAGTCGGTCAGCTTTGTAGTTTGACGCGCCAATCACCCGCACTTTCCCCTGTTTGACTAATTGCGCGTACGCTTCGAATCTTTCCTCAAGTGGCGTGTTTTCATCATCAATGTGCGATTGGTACAAATCAATAGTGTCGATATTCAGCCGTTTCAGTGAATCTTCTACTGCCTGCAAAATATATGTTTTGGCAAGTCCGCGCTTGGTCTCGGACATTTTATTGCCGACTTTTGTCGCCAGCATGACCTTGTTTCGTTTGCCGCTTTTAGCAAACCAGCGGCCAAGAATCGTTTCCGATTCCCCGCCTGTATGACCCGGAACCCATGTAGAATACACATCCGCCGTATCTATGGCGTTGAATCCGGCGTCGACAAACGCATCCAGAATCCGAAATGAAGTCGGTTCATCGACTGTCCAGCCGAACACATTGCCGCCAAACATAAGCGGCGCAATTTCTAGTTCTGAATTTCCAAGTTTTCGTTTTTGCATAATGTTCTTAGCTATTTCTATTAATTGTCCGATTGAATATCAAACGAATCAAAAGTAAAATCAAGCGGCACTAATCGGTAATCCTTGATTCCAAATTGAATCTTCAGTTTGCCGCCGCTTGGGTGATCATCTGAATCTTCTTTGCGCCATGTATACGTTTCATACGAAAGCTTGCGAAAATCCCAGTTTCCTATACGTGTTCTTGCACTGAGACCTTGAGGCAAACAATCAGCATTGATTTTGCCGAGCGTTTCAGTGAGTACCCATTCCTGATAAAGGCTGACCGGTGCTTCACTGTCCTTTGGCCAAATCCAGTAGTTGTCCGAGTAGGTTCTACCGCGTCGGTGAAAGCCTTTCAGCACTATTAGCGTATCAGCAGCAATAATGAGTAATCCATCTTCTTCTTCATCTTTTAACGAGTAAGTTGTTTCCACGTAAAGAGGGCGATACGTTGATTTGTCAACTTCAACGGCAACTATTTTCCCCGTTTCAGGATTACTGCTAAACTCACTCTCTAAGCGATAATTAATCCTGATCAAAGGATAACCCCGAAACACCCCTAACGTATCAATCTTCCAAGTTATTGGTGCACCTTGCCAGTAATCATAATGCATCCCATTCATCGAAAGAGTGGCGTATTTGATAATCAGTGAATCTGAAGTTGCTACAATCGGTGCGGCGAAATACTTACGCTCAAAAGCGTCAAGGTAAAGCCACTTGCTATCTAATCTATTTCCTCGCTCGCCGCTTCCTATTGGCCTGTTCTTATCTTTATCCCATATCCAGTATTGATCTCCTCTATACCCGGCCATACCAGCCATGCGCGCTTCAGTACTAAGCACCCCTTTTTGGTTAACATAAGTCGACTCAAAATAAATTTCCCAAGGTTCACTTGTGATATAGGCATAGACTAATCTGAACATATCATTGCCCGTTGCAATTGCGATAGCATTGATATCACGATATAGATAAAGCACCTCAGGTGCATTATATGACGGGCACCGTGCGGTATGCTGAAACTCTAAAACTAGTCGATCATGCCATTTCCCTATAGTATCTATCTGCCATTTACCTTCAACACACTTATCAAAAAAAAGTCTATCCTTATGATCGACCATAGAAGTAGCCAGGCTATCTATGAGATTTGCTAAAGAAGTTGAACCAGGCAATGGAGCTCCCCATTGAAACCACTCTGGATCTTCCAAAGTAAATGTTATTGTTTCCCCCGTAATGTTGGCATTGGTCAGCCCGCATAAGAAAAACAATAGTTTGAAAAGATGCTTCGAATATCGCAAATTATTTGTCACCCCTAGTTTCACTCTGATAAGAAAGTATATATTCTTCCAGATGTCAAAAACCTTTGAGCAGGTCTCATTTAAAAAAGATACTTATTAATCAAGATCTTCACGCTTAGAATCGCAATGACATTGCCAGCCCGGCGCCGCCATCCGGACTGTACGGCGCAACCGAAATTGAACTTTCATGGGTGTTACGGCCGGATAATTTAAGCGAAACATAGCTTCCCAAAATTCCCCCGGCAATAACATCGCTTAAATAATGCTTATTCTCCTGAAGGCGGGAAAAACCAACATAGGTCGCTATGGCAAAAGCCGGAGTTCCCCACTTTTTTCCGAAATGATGGTATACAACTCCTGCTGTTGCGAAGGTCGATGACGTATGTCCTGAGGGGTATGAATACGGTGATCCATCTGGCCTTGTTCTGTTGATGGTACCCTTCATTGCTGCGGTTAAAATTCCGTTTGCCGCCTGCGCGCGGATAAGGTCGGTACCGAAATCCTGCAGTTTTCTTGACTTAACAAGTTTTCCGAATGTCCATGATACCGCTGACACCGATACCGGGAAAATACCATCGCCGATAATTTCACCTGCCTCAAATGCGTTATCAGCGAATTGGGAATGTCCCCACATTTCGGTAAATTCGGGTGATTCACGCCGGAACGCGGTTGGAAACAGCAGTGGCCCGGCGCTGAGTCCGCCTATCACGGTATAAAAATCCTTTTCTCCGAGTAAAAATGATAAATCCGTATAGAACTGTCGAATGATAAACTGATGCCCGGTACCTTCATGCGCAGCGCTTGAATCAGTTGCACAGATATCAACCGAAAGCCCAAAACTAATTATTACCGTAAGAAAAAGTAAAAAGAATACGCGAGAAGGTAACATACAACTGACTCCTGAGAATCGATCTTCAATTCTTAACAGAAAGTCTCGCTGTACACTCCTTTATCAACCGAATGTTATTGCTGTTTGTTAATATAGTAAAAAGCAGCTTTTTTCAAAGCCCTGATTATTCTCACAAAAAAACCCTTTGGGTGCTTCTATCCCAAAGGGCTTTGTGCTGACCCGAAGGAGGGAGTCATCCGGGCACAGCTTTTTATCTGAAGGTCTGTTTACAGCTTTAAACCAACGGAAAAGAACCAGGAATTGATTTTGGTATCGTTATCGATAGCAATATCAAATATCTCGGTATCCTTGAATATCTCCGTCAATCCAAAGTCATACCCGGCGTCGGCCGTTAAACCGAACAAGTCAACACCCGCACCGACGCGTGCGCTGAAAATAGTCGATTTAAAATCATCTTCATCGAACAGCGGATTTTCCTTTACCGAAGTAATGAAACTGGCCACGCCGCCGCCGTTGGCACGAAGGGTAAGCACTTCCGCGTTGATGATATTAATACCTAACAGTACCGGTACTTGAATACTGTTGATATCATTTTCGAAATTCTGCTCATCTTCTATTTCCTCGGTTGTCTGAAGTTCGAATCCCATTCGATTCCAGAAAATACCGGGTTGCAGATAGATGTTGTTACCAATTCGAAGGTAGCCACCGAAATGGTAACCAAGTCGATATTGATTTTCCGCTTCTTCGGGGTCAGTACTCAATTGTGAAAGACTGATCCCGATCTGCGGGTTGATGACAATCTTTGAAGGATTAGCTGATACTGTTTGCGCGGTAGTATCCTGAGCTAATGTAGTCGTACTAATGATTGCCAAGAGCATGAAAACAAGAAATTGTTTCATGGTGATCCTCTCCTTTCTTGGAAGTATCAGATCAATCACTTGTTGATTATACCCCCGTGAAAAGCATGAGCCCAAAAAATATTTGAGCTCATGTGCAAACGATTGGCTACTGATGCATTTTACTGCACACGTGTCGGCATGATGATTACCGTCATTTCAGTTAATTGCAAACGCTTTTGCAGTGCGAATGCAGTTTCATTATGCAATATTTTCTGATACCAGCGATCACGCTGGAATACCAACTGTCCTGCAAAAATCATGATGTTGGAAAACTGTTTGGACAAATCCAAACAGATAGTTTCGAGCTCATTGACAACATCCGTGCCTATCGACATACGATATTCAGCCGGAATGTTCTGCGTATTGGCAAAAGCGACATACTTGGCAAGTTCCGCTTTTGTCTTTTCTTCTAAATGATCGAGCGCATCTTTAGTGCGGAAGACATCAGAATCGACAACGGCAACCGAAACAAAGACAATATTCTTACATTTCTCCGGAAACGACTTTAGCACATTCAGCATTGTATGTATCCCGAGCCCGCTGTATCCACCAACAAGTATTACTGCCGTCGACTGTTTTGTATCGACCGGTAATGGTGCAGCGGAAGTTTCGGAAATGCTAAAGTTAGTGAGACTGGAATATAACGACGCCAACTTAGCATTGAGCGTTTGATAGTGCCGCTTAATCAAAAAACAGAGAGCGATAACAACAAGAGTAACGAGCAATGTTATCCAGCCGCCCTGTCCGAATTTCTCCCATACGATGACTGAGAGAATAGTAAGACACATGACAAGACCGATAACATGAATGGAAATCTTCCGTTTCCAGTTTTTGTGCTCTTTTCTGCCGGAAAACCAAAAACGGCACATCCCCATTTCGGTCATTGAAAAGGTAAGAAAGACGTTGATACTGTACATCACTACGATCTGCCGAACGTCTCCCATAGTATACAGCAAAGCCGCTAATGCCGCCCCACCCATTAAAAGCACGCCATTGCGAGTGGTTAGCTGTTCTGAAAGCGTGGAAAAGCGGCGCGGCGCCCACCCGTCGACCGCCATGTTGGCAAGCACACGGGGACCATCAACAAACCCGGCTTGGGCCGCCACCACCAATAGCGCCCCTTCGGACAATAATGTAATAATGACAAATACGCTCCCGAGTGGGACAACTTCCACGAATCGTTCGACAAACACTGCGTTCATCGTTTTCCCCTCAACAGGCGTGATATTCCAAAGCAGGTAGCAGAGAATAAGACCGGAAGCGGTAAAGGCAAGCGATGCCGCCATATACAACATCGTTCGTTTTCCGGTTTTTACTTTCGGGTCCCGCATGATACCGAGTCCGTTGGATACCGCTTCTATTCCGGTGTAGGTTCCCCCGCCGAGAGAATACGCATGAATGAACAACAAGAACATGCCGCCCATGCCGAGCATCGATAATCCGGAATTGAAACCGGTCTGAACAGTATTAGCAACTTCCGGAAGGGCGGAGGCATGAGTCGCTACGCCTACGCCGATCAGAATAATATGTGTGAGCATGAACAGCAGAAACACCGGCAACAAAACGAGAATTGACTCTTTAACACCGCGAATATTGAGTACCGTCAGTGCAAGAATAAGAAACACCTCTGTCGGCAGTTTGAATGCATACCATTCGGGCGGCAGAAAACTAAAGAGTGCATCTCCTGCAGCAGCGATTGAAATAGTAATAGTCAGCACATAGTCGACTAAAAGCGCCGAACCGGAAACCGCTCCGGCACGCGGACCCAAAAGAGCAGTCGCAACCACATAGCCACCACCACCCTGAGGGAAATGCTCAATGACTCGGCTGTATGCGATAGAGATGATGGTAACCGTAAGCATCATCACCAGCGCAAGTCCGACCGCCAAATAGGTGTGTTCACCGAGCGTTCGGAATGCTTCCTCCGGGCCGTAACAAGAGGAGGAGATACCATCCGCACCCAACCCTACCCACGCCAAAAAGGCGATAACCGAAAGGTTATGAAACACTCGTTTGTCGAGAAGATTGCGCGGCGCGCCGAATACAAGGCGCTTGAAACGATCACCGAAACCGGATCGCTCGGGGTCCGGGTCGGAACCGGACGGGAACAGCCTGCTCATAGCAGAACCTCCAAATAGGTGTTGTTGGAGAGTAGTCCTCCTCTCCAAAACGGGAGGTTCTCTCCTTCGTCGCCTATGAGGTTAGCTGACGGGCTTGGGCCGAAAGAGTTGCCCTACACCTTGCGGTGATACGCCCCGGTGGAGTGGGTCCCCCACTCTCCCGTTTGTTTCGGGAGATTCGGCGTTATAAGCGCGCAAGAGTATCAGAAACAAATCCAATCGTCAAGTGAGATTTGCGTGATTTTATAACTACTTGTTCAGGTTTGAGATATAGGCAAGAAGCTCTGCGTCACTTAGTTGCCCAGCAATACCCTCTTTAGTTTTCAGATAGCCAGCACAACTATGTATATCCAGGCTACATTCTAGTAGACCGAGCATAATTGTTTTAAGGTAAGTCGTAGATGGTTTCAGCACATCCGTCATTAAGCTGCTGTGAGTCATAGTCCGAACCGGAATACCGTCTCTATCCCCAAGCTGGATTTCATGATCGTAAAAATCTCTGCCTTCTTGTTCACGAACTGCTTCGTACTGTTCGGCTGTTATTTTCCAAACGCGGGCTATGGAATAGTCAGTTTCTGACTTTTTGGGATCAAGAAATGCCACGCCTCCTGCACCCCAATTTTCTGATGGTGGTAGTGAACTCGGCCAGGCGAAGTAAAGGTGATGGGGAATTTTGATTATTCGGTCTTCAAGTGGAGCAATTCGGTTGGTGCACCCTTTATTTGCTTTCTTACCAAATACAGGTGTGCCGCCTTGGATGTAACAGATAAAACGCTGCCGGTTAAGGTTCGACCCATAACCGGCATACCAAAGATATTTAGACATTAAAGCCGCGTTTACTGGCGCTATTTCTTCCCGCCGCCGGTGAGGGCATCCAATTCCCGTTTGGCGCGGCGATATTCCGGATCAATTTCAAGCGCGGCTTTATATGAACTGACAGCAGATGCGGTATCTCCCATCATGGTGTAAATACGCCCCGTCGCCCATTCATTGTATGCGGATTTCGGGTTGAATTCTTTGTTCAGTTTCAAAATAGCAAGCGCATCGGCCGGGTTTTCATCCGAAACTTTCTGCGCTACCTGACCGAGGGTACGTACACTGAAATCGTATACAAAGCCGCCATAGTAGTAATTACGCAGTTCACGGTACACGGAATCAAGCGCTTTCATGCCGTGATCCTTGCGTGTTTGCACAAGCAGGTCTTGCAGTAAAATCGGTTTTGACTGTCCGTGGTGGCAGGTAATACACTCTACTGCTATATGCTGACCGTTTTGAATGGTCGGAAGGTTTGCAAGCATAGTATTGTTAATCTGATGCACCATCTGCATCATCTCTCGTGCCGTCAGTTTGACTTTGTTGTCATCAGATGCAAAATCCAGTTGTTGTGGATCGGTCTTACTTGCGGCATGACAGTGGTCGCAGCCGACTCCCAGCGCATTGGTGAATTTATTCATGTAAACCATGATATCATCATGGCTTGTGTTCGGATCGAGCACCTTCAGGTTTTGCGCTTTTTCGTCATCCCGTTTTCCACCTTGCTGAGCAAAGCTGACAACAACCAAGACGCACGCGACTAAAATCACTGCATAAAACACTGAAAATCGTGAATTAAAATGAGCGCTCACGGACTGTCCTTTCTTAATTACCTACTATTTTATTTTGGCCAATAATAACGAATTACCGGACAATTCGCCACTCCGAAGACTCGGCTCAGGAAATGAACATGATACTCTATGGTAGATTATAACAGGCCTGCACAATCATCGTTCTTCCTTCTTCAAGATTGCGAAGCATATTCGTCGTGTAACGCATTACATCCTTGCCGAGCAATAATCCTATGCTCAACGGTGGAATACCTTCTTTTTCCATTTTCTCTTTGCGTTCTTTTGACCATCTCATCGAGCGTTCAGTCACATTTTCCCAAAACAATTCGACAAAACCGAGTTCATTCATAAAAGCTCGAATAGCTTTTTCAGTAATCAAGTGACTGAGCGAAGGGCTGTCTGCCCAGGGAACCGGAAAATGAAGCGGTTCTCCGCTGCCGGTGATAATTTCATGAAAAACAAACTGTCCGCCCGGTTTTAATACTCTGCGGATTTCAGCGTACAAACGATCTTTCTCCTGAATATTCATTCCCACATGCTGCAACCAGACCACATCAAATTGCCCGTCTGCAAACGGCATCTCTGTTGCGCTACCCTGTTTGAAATCTACTTTATCCGACATGTTAAGACGTTCGGTCAGCATCGTAGCAATCTGGCAGAATTCATGGGTCATATCGATTCCGGTGACACGGCATCCAAACTCCGCCGCAAGCGTTCGCGCCGGGCCGCCGATACCGGAGCCAACGTCAAGAACATATGCTCCTTTCAGGTCTACTTTCTCAGCCAAAAGCCGGGTGGCTAATCTTCCGCCGACATGAAACTCATCAAACGCACCTGCATCTTCCCGTGTAAGCGCGTCAATGTTTTTTCCCGCTTTGCGTAAGGCATCAAGAATTTGTTCCTGTAAATTCCCATGCGCGTAATGAGCGTTTATACGATCGGAGTTGTCTTTCATTTGCAGGCCGCTTCCATTTCTTCTCGAGAGACGATATTCTTTGTGCCGTAACTGTTGAGCGGCCATGCACAATAATACTTGTCTACGTCCAAGCCAAGCTTTTGAACCGTTTCGCACAACTTCTTGGAGCGCCCCTTTACCGGTTGTCCGGGTCGGTAGAACAAGAGATCACCCGTTAACAGAATTTTCTGATTGGGGAAATAGAATATAAAGTACTCATCGGTATGCTGTGATTCGACATTATATATGTGAATAGCGTTGGTTGTATCTTCGATGCGTTTGTTGATCTCGATAGTTTCTATCATGGCTTTACGAGGAGAACGAGACAATGCATCCGGACGTAACGAGTGCGAACTATGTACAATTGTATCTACCATCGGTGCTGTTGTCGGCGGTACTAACACCTTTGCGCCTTCGGTTATCCAGCTTCGCACACCGCCGATATACTGACCATGCAGATGACTGAACGCAAAATACTTTACCGGCTTCTTGAATGTCTCCTTAACTTTTTGCGCTATCAGATCGCAATTGTGTGAATTATAGACCCCTTCGATAACAAACAGATAATCGGCAAACTCAGCAATCGTTACCCGTGTGTCCATTGAGGCAATATCGATTGTGAATAGATGCGGTGCTATTTCGGTAAACGTAATTTCGTCTGATCCGATAACCCGTGCCCGATCGCGCCGTAAATCCCCATGGGGAATGACAAGGCTGTTTACTTGAATTTCTGGTACGAATGATATGCGCATCGCTTCCCTACCGCGTAAACTTACGACAATACCAGAATCTAAATACTGTACTGCTTCCATACAATCACCAAACAGATCATGATAGCTCCGGTGAGTGAGCGATTGAATGCGATCATTATTTGTATCCATATTTACAGTCCATAACTCATCGTTCCACGCGAAAAGAGAGTCGTACACCATATCTTTGCGCTCATTCATAGCGATAGCAACCAAACTCGGGTGTAATGCCGCTACTGCCGCAACAGAGACGTCTCCCAATGCTCGAGCCGTAATTTCCATACCGCTTGTATCAGTCTGGAATATTCGCCCTTGACGGAAGTAATATGTATCAGTTTCACGATTGGTTGAGTCACCAGATTCGATTTCAATCAATGCCTCACCCTTTTCCGGATTGATAGTCAATCGAAACTGAATATCAATTTTCCGAAAATCTCCCGGATGCCACGGATGCGAACCATCCGTAACAAAACCATTTCCGGTTATTCGATATGGGTGGGTTGGAAGCTTAGGTTGATACCTACTGGGAATTGGTTGTGCGTGTATTGTTTCAGCAAAGAGGAAAACTATCAGCAAGGCTATGTATCGCATGAAATCCTCGTAGTTAATTACGAATGAGCAAATCCTGCATATATGTAATGTAAGAAAGGAGACAATAAAAGCGGCATTTTCCACCCCCTTTTTTGGGCATAGAACGGAAATAAAGAAATGAGGGGTTTTGCCGATACCCACTAAGAAAAAGGTAAAGCCCTTTGTAAGTCAAAATGACCCGATACCGGCAGGGAAAAGCAAATGGCTATCAAAAAGTATCTTAGCAGACAGAACGGAGTTACCCTTTTAGAAGTTCTTGTCAGTACTCTAATTTTGGGCTTAGCAATGCTCTCTTTAGCCCCGCTTATGGTACTTTCCGTCAAATCAAACGGCAATTCACGCGACCGATCGGTAGCAATGCAGCTCGCTAAAGAGAAATTGGAAAGTCTCGAAACCAGTGACGAACTTGACCTGCTTCCTCCAACTGAAGAAGAAATCAATCTGAATGAGAAATTCACGCGAACGACAATTGTAGCTGATCATGCTATTGACTCTCTCATACCCGAGGATCGATATAAAGTGACTGTTATTGTCTCTTGGGTGTCGGTTGATCAATACGCGAATTCCACAAAATTATCCACACTGATTTGGAAAGAAGAGTAAAAGAAATAGGCATGAAGTTGTTCATTTCACGGCTCAGCAATTCCCGGGGTATGACTCTGGCCGAAGTTTTGATCGCTGTTTTTCTGACCGGAATTATTGCTCTCGGCGCTATGCAATTCTACTCTTCTTTTAACCAGCAGATGCTGTCCCAGGAAGAAATGGTAAACATCCAGCAGATTAACAGGGTTTGCCTTGAAGAAATCGGTTCGAACTTGCGCTCCGCCGGTTTTGGAATTTCCGGTGATGCATATGATGTCAACGGCGACAGCCTTATCATCTATAAACGTGGAGGAGCACAGGTCGACACGATTCAGTACTTTCTTGAAGAATATGATGATACAGACTATGCGAACATGCCGGGGTTAGTGGAAGGAACTTCGGTTTTCTGGTTGATGAAGCAAACCAACTCTGATTCAGCTCAACAGTTTGCCGATTACCTGACTGATCTCAGATTTACCGTTATCAGCAGTGATTTGGTTGCTATTACGTTAGAAACTATTGCCTCCAAGCGGGATGAGACATTCAACGAAAACGGTGGCTTTCGCACGTTCACGAACACCGAACGAGTTGCCCTGCGTAATTAATATAGCTTCAGGAGTATATACATGGCTTCCCTACATTCGCAAAAAGGCGCAGCGCTGATTATCACACTGCTCCTTGCAGTTCTTCTTTTGTCAGCGGCGATGTTTACCGCCGACAACGCAACCACTGAGGTTGATCTTCTCTTTAACCAGATGGATTCTGACAAGGCGTTTTACATCGCGCAAGCCGGTGTTGAAATGGGCATTTCGCAGCTTGATGCGGATGCTGACTGGAGAGAGGGATTTTTTGAAGAAACATTTGATGACGGGATGTTCACCGTAATCGTTATCGACTCCACCATCCAGCCGGCTCTTGATGATACCGTTTTGCTCCGGTCGGTCGGACAGCAGGGAGATGCCCGCCGTATAGTCGAAGTCGTGCTCCTGCAGGATTCATATCATCCGTTATTCAATCATGCAATCTATGCCGGCAATACTGATGAGTATGACAGCGACGCTGACAGTCAATCTTACACCGCGACAATGCCGTTTGGCGGTACCGGAACAAAATCAGATAAAGTGACCGGTGACGTTTTCTTCAATGGTAATGTTAACGTTACCGGAGGCGCCACAATCAATGGAAACGTAACTACAGGCGGTACATACAGCGGTACGAACCCAACAGGTACGAAAGAAACAAAGGCTGAATATCTTGAGCCGCCCGATCTTAACGCCCAGAACTATCAATCGACGGCTGATTTTTATATTGGCGCATCCAGTCCCTGGACTACCAAAGGATATCTGCCTTCCGCTGATCCGCGACATATTTTCGTTAAAGATTTTCGCAAAGACTTGGCCACAAGCAAAGGGTACAAGTTCGATAATACCAATTTCTTCCTGGGTGATCCGTACCAGGGAGCTAATATCGATAAAATTAAAGTCAGCGAAAGTGGCAATAAAAAAACGTACTTTGTTGACGGCAATCTGTGGATCGAACCGGAAGGCACTACCTCTCAATTACTAAAAGGTCCAACCGGCGGAACACAGATAACGATTATTGTTAAGGGGAATATTTATTTCTCGGATAATCTCTTATACAACGACAAAACCAAAGATGGTATCGCCTTTATTGCCATGACAGACGGCGAAAGTTACACCGACAAAAACGGAAACAGCAAATACGACGCCGGCGAACCGATTCTGCATGATGACGGTGACGGTAAGTATGAAGGTCCGGCCGAAGGTAGTGGTAATGTCCGTTTTGGTGATCCGAATGGTGGTCCGTTGGGTGATGTTAACGGTTTTCTTTATGCTGACAACAATTTTGAAGACTATGTACTTGACGGAACCAGCAAAGACCCGCTGGACTTCAGCGTTCACGGCACTCTTTCAGCCGGTAACCAAATGAATATCAGACGTGACTACAAAGGCAAACACGCGAAAATGGAAGTTACCTACGACGAACGGCTCAAAAACGGTACTCTTGAATTGCCGGGATTGCCATCTCGCCACCCTTCAGGCTCCGGCGAATGGGTACGCGTCGGCTGGCATGAACTATAAGCTTTAACTTTTCATAAATCGGCAACAGCATCATCGCTGATAATAGTGATGATGCTGCTTTTGTTTACTTCAATTTTTCTCAAAACCGGCGACTACTAATCGCTCAATGCCTGTTTTGTTCTGCCCACCCATCTCGGAGCATCGTCGATAGTCTGCCGGAGCAACAGGTTCAATTGCGCCGTATGGTGCTGCACATGCCGCATGTTATAGAGGAAAAGTTCCAGATTAGAAAAATTCTCCCGGTATGTTGTTTTGGTGCCTTCAAAAAACATCTCTTCAGTAAATGCATTCAACTGTCTGCGGCATTTCTCACGACAATAACTAAGATACCCCAATAGTTCCTCTTTGGAATACACTCTCAGCGGAATAAGCCCGCGCTCATCGAATTCTTCCATCCCATACGGCTTGGGTGGACGGAAAATCTCCTCGGTTTCATTGGAAAGGTAATAGTCTGTCCAGAAAATAACATGATACGTTATATACCAAAATTCCGGTTTATAGCTGTCGAGCGTTTTTTGTTCCGTATCCTGCCAAAGCGCAGGGTTGCACCATGCCTGGTCTGGACACATATTGATCGCCCGCTCAAGCGAATCAATAGCCGCGCCAAACTGGTTCCAAACGATAGTTTTGATATTTTCCATGTAAACAGTATAGAACTTTTTCAATCATCCCGGTATCACAAATAGTATATTGTGCAGGTATGAGCAAACGATTCATAGTCACCGGCGGCGCCGGGTTTATCGGCTGTAATCTGGTCAAAGCGCTTAACGGGCGCGGCTATGATAATATTATTGTAGTCGACAATCTGAGCGATGACCGTAAAAACAAAAATCTGAGCGCGCTTACGTACTCGGAGTATTTCGATAAAACCGAATTCCGGTCACTGTTTAAAGCGGGAAAAATACCAAAGATCGACTGCGTGTTCCATCTTGGCGCTTGTTCTTCGACATTGGTCATGGATGAAGCGTATTTACATCAGAACAATTATCTCTACACCCGCGAATTATGCGAATGGTCACTTGAGAACAATATCCGGTTTATTTATGCTTCCAGCGCAGCGACCTACGGGGATGGCACCCTCGGCTACTCAGATGAGGACAGCCTGACACCAAAACTCCAACCGCTTAATCCCTACGGAAAATCAAAGCAGCTATTCGATCTTTGGGCGTTAGAGCATGATTTACTAAATACCATTGTCGGATTGAAGTATTTCAATGTTTTCGGTCCGCATGAGGATCATAAAGGAGCGATGCGCTCACTTGTCAACAAAGCATATGCGCAGGTATTGCAAACCGGCGAAATCACCTTGTTTAAATCTCACCGACTTGATTACCGCGACGGGGAGCAGACCCGTGATTTTATTTATGTCGATGATGCGGTGAACGTTACCCTTTTCTTTTACGACCACCTGGAAGTGTCAGGCTTGTTTAACTGTGGCACTGGCATTGCCCGCACCTGGATTGATTTAGCGAAAGCACTGTTCGCGGCGATGAACCGTGAGCCGAAAATCCGGTTTATCGATATTCCCGCTGAAATCCGTGACAAATACCAATACCACACCCAGGCCGATCTGAACAAATTGCGACACGCCGGATACGCCACCCCCTTCTTGTCGGTCGAAGAAGGAGTATTGCAGTATGTTAAACACTATCTTTCAAAACAATCGTAGCCGAAAACGTCTGTTCCTATAACGAATCCATACTAAGCGGTGTATCCGACCGCGCCCATGATCTGTTGAAATCCTGTTCGATCATGGTTGCTTCGTAACTTTTACCTAATTGTTGCAAGACGGTTTTTAATCCAAACAGTGAACGACCGTTGCGCGGATAGTGAGCAAGGTCTTGACGAAATACTTTTTCGGCCTCATCAAGACGACCGGTCTTTACCAGTAACGCTCCTAGCGTTTCGCGGGATGCTATATACCATGCTTCGGGTTCATCATAAGCCAGACTATCCTGTATTTCTGCAGCTTTGTACAACGCAGTTATAGCATCCTCGTTCCGGTTTTCTGCAACGGCTATTTTTGCTTCAAGCAGCAATCGGGGAATAGGCGCAACAACAGTTGCCAAATTGATAGTGCCGAAAAGAGCCGTGCCGGAGAATTTAATCTTGTCGAACGCTGCGAGTTCCTTTTTCGCTTTCTTTACATCTCCGGTTCCGGCAAACGCCATTCCGCGGGCAAAATGCCAGACTGCGGTCAGCACCTGTAAATTCGTATCCGGTTTTGGTTCAGCAAATATCTCTGCCCATTTTCCAAACTTCGTAAGAATGTACAATTTCGTCGGTCCAATCCCTTCAATATGCGGATCAAGTGAATAGATTGGCCCTGCGACTTCGTTCAACATATCAGCGTATCGTACCGCATTCTTGTACTGTCCATCAAGCGCGTACGACACGGAAAGAAAATGAATGTTGTGCGGATAATAGATAATCGAATAAAAACCGCTTCCGCCACCCGCTGCGACATACGTCGAATCCAGAGTCACGGCCGCATGATTTGCCTTAATCGATTCCTCGTAATAACCGTTTCGGATAAATGCATGCCCCGGCATATGAACCAAATGCCCGGCGGCAGGCACCAAGTCGGCGAGCATATTCGCGGCGGTTAGCGTCCGTTCCGGATTCGGAGATGCTTCCATTGCGTGAATATAAAAATGAAGCGCGCCGGAATGTTCGGGATTACGCTTGAGTACAGATTCCAAAATTTCAACAATCTCAAGTGTACCGGGCGCCGGTTTACCGTCAATACTCCACAACATCCACGGACGCAGATTCATTGCCGCTTCGACATAAAGCACGGCCGCATCCTGATCGTCGGGATATTTTTTATGCAGCTCCTCCATCGCGTTTTTGTACGCGGAATCCAATGCTGCGTAGTTCGGTTTCGGATCATTTGTGTAACGAACCGCCATTGCGTTGATATAGTCCTGTTCGGCGGGAGAGGCATAATGAACAAGAGCAAGCGCCTTCCGGATATATTGATACGCTTCCATTTCACGGGCGGAATCAATGGGCATGTTGTAGTTCGTACCTAAAGCATACGCCATTCCCCAATACGCCATAGCCAATGTGCTATCCAACTCCGCTGCCTTACGAAACGACCGCACAGCTTCATCATGATTAAACGCGATACAGTAGGTAAGTCCCTGATCAAAAAAGCACTGTGCTTCTTCGTTACTGGTTGTTACTGGATGATGGTGCCGACCCATTCCTTCTACCAATACTGCTTCCGTTGCGCGGAAGTGCTGCCGTCCTTTCACACAGGAATCGCAGGCCTGCGCGTTCGATATAAGTAGAATTAGTGCTGAAATGATGAGCGATATGTTTCGCATAACAGTCTCCTCCTAAAATCCGTTTCAGCGGCAAATATAAAGACTGTTTATGGAAAAGAAAACAAACAGATTAGCAAGCAAGTGTAATCATACTGCTTGCTGCTTAACTATTTTCGATACCCACAAAAATAACAATGGTATTACCACGAGTTCGGCGATCAACGACCCAGCGATACCAGAGCCGAATGTAACATCCAGATTCATCTGACTAAACCGCGCTAATCCGCCGATAAATGTCGCAACCATCGCAAATTTGAGAGCCATCTGATACTTTGCAAGATTCGTTGGGGCAATGGTGAACATGAGTCCAATAGCCAGCCAGACGCCGCCGAGAAAACGGACATGACTATCCTGCGCAAAAAAACGATCCTGATTAGTTGCAACGGCAAAATCATTTGCACCCTGCCAGCCGAGCGTAAGAATCCCGCCGAACGCGACATTGATTCCTGTTATCAACATCGTCAACCCTGCTAAAAAAAGAACGATTCGTAAACTCCACATCCCTGCGTTACTCACTTGTACCTCCTTGATAATTGAGTAGGTCAAAACCCCAGCGGTTTTGACATCTTCTATACTACCCCTGAAACCCGCACTTGGTATGGCTGCCGTCGCAGAACGGCTTATTGTTAGACTGACCGCATCGGCAAAGCGAAGTCTTCGCGGCACGTTTTTCTTCGGAACCATCACGATGCTTGATAACGATTTCCCCGGTTACCACTAACGGTCCGTTCGGTGAAACCTGCACGACAGCCGGTTCACCGGAGGGCGCTGCCTGTTCAGATTTATCCGATTCGCTGTTGCGATAGTAAGAAAGCGCTCCGGATGGACAGTTTGCCACCTGCTCGGCTATCTGCTTAGTCGTGGCGCCGTTCATCTGCACCCATGGCCGTTCTTTCGGTTTGAATACTGAGCCAAGCCCTCGCCAGCAGTTTGTAGAGTGAGCGCACAGGCTCGGCTGCCAGACTACTGTTATTTCACCGTTTGTGTATTTCTTGGTAATATCATCCCGCATAGCAGATCATCCTTTACCGGTCTGATAATATACATCCGCGTAGTCGGCATGCTTTTGAAATTCTGCCTTCGCATACGGACAAAGCGGTATGATTTTCAGTTGATTGGCACGGGCATGCTCCACCCCTGCCGCTACGAGCTTCCGCGCTATTCCCTGTCCCTCAAGTGCTTTCGACACACCGGTATGATCTATAATGATAACACCCGGCATAGAGAGTACATAGGTCATTTCCGCTACCTGCTTTCCCTCCTGCTCAACAAAGAACTTCCCCTTGCTGCCGTCGAACTGATGTTTGATTTCCATAAAACTATAACCGGTTACTTTTCCATAAGTTCAATTTCATGCAGCCGTTTCACATCGACACCGAAATCACCGTTCGGCATTTTGATATACATATCCGCGAACTTCGCGCCAACGATAACCTCATGCGCCTTATATGATGACCGGGTATGCACCTGCTGCACAAACGTCTCTTCCACACCGGATAGCAGCACGATAAACTCAACATCGGATTCAATCAGGCTCTGCTTTGTGAATCCGTTCAATGGACTGGATTCATCAATCGGATGCACGACAGTCAGGTTAAGCGGAAAAAACGGCACATGATGCCGCTCTAACGGTAGCTCATAAAACCGTCGCACAATTCCGGCCGCGCCAGTCGATGCCGCCGCACCAATCGCGCTGACCTGGTTGGTTTCAAGCCGGCTCATTACGACTTTAATATCCATCTCGATAATCTGGCTGGTACGGGCGTTGATAATGCGGAACTGAAATCCCTGAATCCCGCGGTAGGGCGCAATAACCGCGCGCTTACTGAAAATAATTTTCGCATTCGGCCGGGAGAAACGCGCGAACGATAATCCGGTCGCAAACGCCAGCCCCAACAATCCGGTGAGCGCTTCTATCGCAACCAGGGTGTTCGCCGGTACACCGACCGGGCTCACACGCCCATAGCCGATGGTGGACAATGTCTGAATACTGAAAAAGAAACATTCGATCAGCCGGTTGGACATCACATGCCCACCAATCAAGAGCGCATCCGGCCCGCATGAATAGTAGGCCGTTGCGAATATGATATTGATGGTCAGATATCCGAGGGCGATGACCGCATAGAACTTCCCCCACCCGACCGTGAGCATCCAATGGTAGACACTCGCCGACTCGAGAAACCGAAGCCCGAACCGGTTGACATTGAAACTGCCATCCCGGTTGAGCAACCGCGCCTGCGACTGCTGAGTAACTTTCGACCCAAACCCGAGGTCTTTGACATCCACGTTCTGGCTGTTGTGGGGCTTCATATGAGCCAAAGATTATAAGGGATTAACAGGAAGGCAAGAGGAATGAAACTAAAGTAACTGTGAATTGGGTCTGCAATTCTTGACCAAGCATCAAATAAAACCTATTTTAAAGATATGAGTACACTCTTTTGCTAGTAAGTAATAATATACGATTCAACATATATGGAATATGCGGGGATTAAAGTATGGAATGGCTAACTAATAATGGTGATTGGGTTTTCTCTGGCATTGCTTGTACTATCTTGTCACTTGTAATTCGTCAAATAATAAATAAAAGAGGTGCATTCACATATTTTGTGAATCAAATCATGGTCGGAATTTCAACCGATGATAAGGCATTCGGATTAGTTCAAGTGACATGGAATGGAACAAATGTTGCTAATCTCTATTTATCGACTGTTGAGCTAAGTAATAACAGCTTGAAAGATTTCGAAAATATCACCATTAGCGTTTGTTCAAATGACACTATCTTACTTAATGAGAGAACAGAAGTTGTCGATACAACTCATATTTTGAAGTGGACACAAGAATATTCTCAACTGCTTGCAGTTCCATCGGGTGGTCAACCCACAGATGCTCAGTGGGAACTGCATTCGAGTAGACGAGATTACCTTATCCCAACCATGAATCGTGGGCAAACAGTCAGATTACACTTTCTGAACGCCTCAAAAAAGCCAGAGCCACCAATTATTTTTCTTGATGTACTTCATAAAGGAGTGAAATTAATATATCACGTTAGGCAACCGCTATTATTCGGAATACCGAGAAACACTGCTGCTTTTGTAGGGCTAGCGCTCGGCATGATTTTTACTACTATAGTTGCACTTAGTACAAAAAATATTTGGTTCGTAGGATTCTCTTGCTTTTTGTTTGGAGCTTTGGAGGTTTTGCCAGGAGTTTTTCTTATAAAAGTTTGGAGAAAACTAAGAGATTTAGTTGGAAACTAATTCTTTAAAGACAGGTGGCACACCCTTTAGGGTGTGAAGATCGAAACATAAAAATCATATATGACTATAAAAAATTAAGCAGCAGTTTCTTTGAGGGAGGTTGTTTATGGAATCAATATTTCAGGGGTTAGGGCTTTCGCTCATTCCGCTTGCCTCATTTTGGGCCACTTTTAATAGCCTTCTTAGTGCAGCACAGTTTGTTAATGAAATTCGGGATACTGTGATTTCCGGAGTCAAGAATTCTGCCGTCCTTTCAAAAGAAGTACGGCTTTCAATGAAATATGATTGGATTCTCGCTATGATAGGAACAATTGGTGCAGCGTTGTTGTTTGCTGGGCTCCTGATATGGATGGGGTGGTATATTAGAATTGTTACTTCAAGCTGGCCTGTCACTGGCGCTGTATGGGCTGTTGCAAGCTACCCGATTATTGGATCTGTGCTATTTTTTCTTTGTGGAAGAAGCGATATAAAGGCAATGAACCAAGCAATTCATTTAACACCACGACAATCACAGGAGACAACTCTTGGCCAACAATGAAACCACAGGTACTACTCTGTGCGACTATCGCGGGGCGGCGATACTGATTATCGCCCATATTCTCGCGCTCTTCGTCGGGTTCACCATACTCGCGGTCGTGCTGCAACTCTGATATTATCCTAATAATTCGGTTACCCTCCCCCCCATTGCCACCTTTTGGTGTATTGTTTACATTGCCCACAACAGTTAAAGCTATCTACAGCACAGGGAGTCTACCATGAAAGAATCATCGTTTGAAGGAGTCGGTGGATACAAGATTTTCACCCGCAGTTGGATGCCGTCCGGAACACCACGCGCGGTTTTAGTTATCTCGCACGGTTTCAATTCACACAGCGGACATTACGTATGGGTGGCTGAGCAGTTTGCCGCCAAAGGGCTGGCGGTGTACGCGCTTGACCATCGCGGACGCGGTAAGTCGGATGGCGAACGATATTTTGTTCAGGACCATCAGGATTATGTTGCCGATCTGGCCAAATTCATTCAGATAGTCAAAAAAGAGCAGCCGGGTTTGAAAGTCTTTTTGCTTGGTCACAGCGCGGGTGGTGTGATTTCCTGCGTGTACACACTCGATAATCAAAAAGAGTTGGCAGGATTGATTTGTGAAAGTTTCGCCTATCAGGTACCAGCTCCCGATTTCGCGCTCGCGGTGATAAAAGGAATCAGCCATATTGCCCCGCACGCGCACGTGCTTAAACTCAAAAACGAAGATTTCTCCCGCGACCCCAAAGCGGTCGAGATTCTGAACAACGATCCACTTATTGCCAATGAAGTGCAGCCGACGCAGACTGTCGCTACAATGGTACGCGCAGATGAACGGCTCAAACGGGAATTTCCGAAAATCACTATTCCCGTTTTCATTATTCATGGCACCGAGGACAAAGCAACCAAACCGAGCGGCAGCCAGGAGTTTTATGATACCGTCGGTTCAAGCGACAAAACGCTTAAGTTGTACGAAGGATATTACCACGACCTGCTGAATGATATCGGCAAAGAAACAGTGATGGCTGATATCCAAAGCTGGATCGACAAGCGCATATAGAATACGCGCGACCATGCGGAAAATGACAAACGGCTGGAGAATAGCATACTGGCTATTATTAGTCGGATGGGTTGTAGGTGCAGCGCTCAATATGGCGAAGGTGCGCGGCGGTTTTTTGACTAACTACCTTGCCGATCTTACCTTCCCGCCGTGGTTTTACATTACACTTCGCAATAAAGCAACAAAACAACCAACGGTTGTTAAGCCGGCGCGGTGGTTTGGCGAAACGCCGCTACGCGCGGCTGTTTCTATTTTTCTTGTTGGTTTGGTGACTGAGGTCAGTTCTTATTTTTGGCCGCGCGGCGCGTTTGGGGGAACATTTGACCCATTAGATATTGCCGCTTACGGAATTGGATTGCTCGTTTGTTATTGGTACGACACACGAAAGTAAACCTACAACAAACTCGCCGCCGCAGTGCCAAGCAGCAACAACCCCATCGCGATGTTGAATGGACGGCCGTATTTTTGGACATGTTTCCGGAACATCCCCCCACCCAATGCCCAGCAGGAAATTGAAATTAAACTGACGATCGCAAGTAAGGGTGCGAACAGGCTCACGATTACCGGATTTTGGTATGACTGAATGATAAACAGGGAATGCACGGTAATACCATACAGGATTCCCTTCGGATTCAGAAACTGCAAAACCAATCCACCGGTAAATGAATTCAGTTTGCTTTTCGCGTTCGGATCAAGATTCGGTTTTGACCGCATGACCTGCCATGCTAATAACACCAAATACGCCGCACCCAAAATATTCAACCAGTGCGTAACCTGCGGCAGCAAATTGACCATCGCGATATTCAGAAACCCGGCAATGAGCATCACGATCATAAACCCGGTGGACACCCCTAAAAGAAACGCGAATGTTTTTTTGTATCCGACCTGCATTGCGTTGGTCATGGCGAGAATGTTATTCGGACCGGGAGTGAACGTGCTTACGCACACATAGGCTAAAAAGGGGATCAGGTTTGCCATAGCGTTTCCTTGAAAAGGTGTTATATTGTCCAAACAAGGCGTTATATCGTATGTGCGTCATATAATAACTATTGTGCGTTATATTGTCAATAGAAGGATTGACCTATGGAGCAGCTTTCCTCGCTGGTCGCTCAGAACCTAAAACGGATACGGAAAGAAAAGAAGTTCAGTCTCGATCAACTCGCTGAAATAACAGGAGTTAGCAAGAGTATGCTGGGCCAGATCGAGCGATGCAGCTCCAGCCCGACCATTGCCACGCTTTGGCGGATAGCGAACGGGTTGAAGGTCTCCTTTTCCTCATTATTGAACTCACCGCAAACCGAAACGCAGGTAATTCGCAAATCGAGTATCAAACCGCTGGTTGAAGATAACGGACGGTTTCGCCTCTTTCCTTTTTTCCCGATTGAAGAAGGACGGCGTTTTGAAGTGTATACTATCGAATTAGCGAAGGGTGCGTATTTGAACGCGGATCCACATCCAAAAGGGACACAGGAATTCTTGACGGTGTTTTCAGGCGAACTGACGGTGCGCGTCAACAATCAGGAATTTCGCGTCGGCACCGGCGATTCGATTCGATTTCGCGCCGATGGCCCCCACGCCTATCACAACTCCGGAAAAGTGTTAGCGCAGATTAATCTCGTCATTCATTATCAGGATTAGGTTTTTGATACGCAGGAACGACAAATGCAGACAAAGGACTTCTATCAAATTCTGACCCCACGCACCAGATTTTTTCTGTTGTCTGCGATATTTTTTATCTTCGCGCCAATTGCGCTGTTAACCATTTCGAATATCGGACAAGGCTGGAGTTGGATAGACATTGCCGGATGGATGATTGGTTCCGCTATTATCGCAACTACCTGGGCATATACCGCATTAAAACGAAAACGTCTTTGGATTCCGATAGTGGTCACTCTGCTTGTTCCAACTGCACAGGCAACACTGTTTTCTGATTCTCTGTTTACCGGCAATTTTGGTGTGACAGTAGTAGGAATACTTTCTGTTTTTTCCATTGTTTTCGGTTATGTCATGTTCGTCATATTTATTAGCGGAGAAGGCGCGCGAACAGTACATCTGTTTACCGAAATGGGACTGGCGAAAGAAATTCATGATCATTTGGTGCCGGAAATACATTTCCGCGATGAGCGCTACGAAATACTCGGAAGTTCAGCCGCTAGCACCGAAGTCGGCGGCGATCTGCTTGATTTTAGTCAGCGTAGTGGGGTTTCGTTAGTGACGGTTGCCGATGTTTCCGGCCACGGTGTGCGCGCCGGAGTATTAATGGCGATGATAAAAAGCGCGCTGAAAACCAAATTGCTAAGCACCGAAAGCGATTCGATATGTGACGATTTGAACACAGTCGTCTACACATTAAAGCGTCCTGATATGTACGCGACCGGGATTCTTTTGGAATTGCTTCCGGATCGCCGCGTTAAATACACAGGCGCCGGACACCCGGCCTTGCTGCATGTACAGCGTAACAATAATCTGCTCGCGAATCATTCCAGCCAGAATCCACCGCTTGGCGTTGTTCCGGGGATTCCGTTCGCAAAAACAGAATTGAGAATGCAATCCGGCGATTTGCTGGTGCTCGTGACCGATGGTATCACCGAAGTTGAAAATGAAACAGGCGAAATGTTCGGCGAAGAACGGGTGCAGCAACTGTTCAGAGCAAATGCCGAGAAATCATTACCGGAGCTCCGAAGCGCGTTGTTGAGCGAGGTTCATCAATTCGGAAAACAAGTGGATGACCAAACGCTGGTATTGATACGAGCGCTTTAAGCTTACTTTACTCCCTTCAGAAATTCATCCACTACTCTATCAAATTCTTTCGGTTGATCAATCCAGATACAGGTTCTGGCATTCGGAATCGTTACCGCTTGAATCACTTTGTTCGTTTGCAAAGTCGAGTTCCACCCTATATGACAAAAAGAATTCATGTAATTTTGTCCCGGGTCATAATACAGCCCTTCTAAACCGGGTTTGATTAAGAGCGTCGGAACGGCAAGAGAATCCAGGTCGAACGTAATATCCTGTGCGTTGAATTCATTGAGGTAACGAATCCAGACATGCAGCATCGGCTCGGCTGCTTCCCGCCACAACCTAAGCCCCATCACCGGGTTCATCGCATAATCCTGCGGCAGGAAATTGTTATCATCCCATGTTTCCCGCGTTACCGTTTTAAACCATTTCGGAATCATATACATATCGATAGCAGCAACGCGCTGATTGAGCGGCATATGCGGACGGTATATCGAGGTATCAGTCATCACCATCGTCGGTGTTCCGGCCGCTATAATAACCGCTTTAATGTTGTGCTTGTTGCTTAACGCCATCCGCAAAGCTATCTGCGTTGCGGTCATCCAGTGCGCGACAATAAGCGGATTGTCGATTTTCTCGGTTTCGATAAGTTTTTCAATCGCCTGCATCGCTCCGTTTGTCCATGACTGTTTGCCGTAACTGACAGTCGTGTCGGGTAGCGGCGGTGCAGGGGTGCCGTCGAAACCGGGTAAGGTCACGGCGTACATCGTGTACTGATCTTTATGAGCATCCATATACTCCCTAAAAATCCCGCCACCGAAACCGCAACCGGGAATGAGAATCATACTCTGTGATCCAGTTCCGACCTTTTCGAAGCGGCCAAGTGTTCCAAACTGGCAGGTATTGTACCCCGGCGGTTCGATCAGATTGTTGAGGGTGCTGTCCTGTTTCATTATCCGGACACACTGCTGCTGAGCGCCGAGCGAACCGGCTATAAGCGTGAGAGTCAGAATTAAGGCAAATTTCATTTTTCCTCCACCGTGTTGAGTGCTGTTTTTTGATAATCAGTACGGGGAAAAACGGAATTTGCCTGTTTAGAATCGTCTGTTTTTATAAAAACGGACCAGAAACCGACTAAATGTGAGTGGTTTCAGTGCTTTTTATAGTCAGAAGGGGTCATCCCCGTGACTTTCTTGAATGCACTGTTGAATGATGATTTACTACTGAACCCAGTTTCCAAAGCAATTCCGAAAATAGATAGCGCATCGTATTGCTGGTCCTTTAGCCGCCGTTTGACCTCTTCCACCCGGTAGTAGTTGATATAATCTGCAAAGTTTTTCCCATGCTCCTCGTTTATCAACTTGGAAAGGTAGCCGGAAGGAATGCCTATGGCGTCGGCAACTTTGCCCAGTGTTACATCCGGGTCTAAAAAGATCTTCTCGTTTTCAACCAGAACGGTTAGTTTTGCAGCGTATTCCCGCTTTTGAGCGTCGGAGACATTGAGTGATTGATATTTCCGGGCAAAACCGGGAAAGAGCAGGTGTTCATTTCGGACAATTCCAAACCCCAGATAATAGATGAGCACCGTATACGCCGAGGTCATGACAAAGTTGATTTCTATCCGATACGTACCGGTGGCAAACGCCCATCCGAACAGAACAACCAACGTGGCAAAACAGAGCGAAAAAACGACGGCAAGTGTTTTCGCCCAGCGCAGTCGTTCTTCGGTCGGGATGATATAATTTACTTTGGCCGGTGTGTTCATTTCCTTTCGTATCAACCGCAGTGTCATGTACAGGTAAATTGATATGTGCACCATATAAGCGGAAAAAGCAAGATACGCCAGCGAGCTTAGACTAAACGCACTGGATAAACCGAATTCTATATATTCACGCTTGTAATCTATGTCCTGAAAATACAGCATCGGAGCATAGACAGCATAGATAACCAGAAACGGTATCAGGTGTAACAGATGCACCCATGAAAGGCGAAAAGATTGTGATGTAATCGACCGGCAATACAAGTAAATCAGCGGTCCGAATAATAGTATGCTCCCCCGCGAATACCCCATCACGATCGGGCAGTTCAGCCAGACCTCGGATGCGAACAGCCAATTGTCGAAATTGATAGCAACCAGCAAAAACAAAAGTGCCGCAAACAAATACGTCGCCTGCGAATTAGTTTTTCGACCAATCAAAAGCAGCGACAAAAAGAAAAGCCCGATTGCAACGCTGGCGAGAAGAACCCATGACCAAAGCGACATCATAGGCTAAGAAAGTAAGATGAGCCATCCGGTTGAGCAACGGCTTTCCGAAGTTGACAACCGGGCCGCAACACTGTATTCGTTACCGCATGCCTATCGCGCTAAAACGAATCTACGATGACCCTTCTGCCAAAGATGGCTATCGCGTTTTGGTCGACCGCCTCTGGCCCCGTGGAGTTACCAAAGAAAAAGCAAGGATAGACGCCTGGCCGAAAGAAATCACGCCGTCGGATGAGCTTCGCAAAAGGTTCCACGCAGATCGCGCACAATGGGCAGAATTCAAAAAGCGGTATCAGGCTGAATTAAAGGAACACAAGACCGAGCTGCGTGAGCTGGCAAAACGAGCGGAAAAAGGGAACGTTACCCTGCTGACGGCTGCGAAGGAGATGGATCAGAACCATGCGGTCGTGCTCAAAGCGTATCTGGAAAAGCTTGGGTAATCAAGCCGAGTTAGTTATTATTCGCTGAATCGGACTATTCAAAATACGGAGGATGTATGCGTAGGGTTATCACTGCAATTTCATGTATCGCTTTGGTTATTGCCGTTTCAGTAGCAGCAACAGATATACAAACACTCCGGCAGGCGCCGGTTTGGTATCTGAACTACGATGTCACATACACGGCTTCATATGATAGCACCACACCAAACCGGGATGGCGGTACGCGGAGAGTCATGATAACAGTCAGCCGGTCGTTTTCTTCGCAGGAAATGCTCGATATGCGAAGCGACGGACCAAGTGTCTATTCCAGCATGATTGTCGGTGCAGATGGAAAAGTGGCAGCCCCCGATATGCAGGCAGTTTTGGCGAATATGGAAAACGCAGCCAACTGGTCACCCGGCCCGGCCAATTATGCAGATAATGCCACCGATGAAGAAATCAATGCGGCCAACGACGCCCGCATGAAAACACCGGTTGGACCGGCCAAGCTCGACTACCTTCGCGTAGATGTGTGTGATAACTGTCCGGACGAAATGGGATATCTTCATAAAGTAACCAAACGAACAACGAAAACCAGTTCAGGGAATGTGCATCCTATGGGATCGACACCGCTCACGCTGGAAATCAATGCCAAAGATAAAAAATATTCACTTTTTCTTACACCCGCTTACACCGATATGGGAACGATGCTCAAATGGGAAACCGTCGACACCGTAGAAACAAAGGGAGAGGCACCTGCGGTAACGAGCAAAAATGGTGAGGTCGGTCTTTCTTTAGCGCCAAGCCACACCCTTCAACTCGACGATCCGAAGCAAACTGGTTTAGCGATGGTGTTAGTTAAAGGGGATATCGATCCCGCATTAGACAAAATTACCGGTGAACGAACGATACCGGCAAGCTATAAAGATGGTCAGGAAACGGTTCACGGCACACTTACTGTGCGTTATACCCTTTCAATGACACCGCCGGAAAAAAATAATATGAAATACTAGGCTACAGGTCCGAGATACCGATCGAGCCAGGCCAATACTTCTTTGATAAGTTCACTACGTGGTACGGAATGTCCGAGTGAATAGGTAAGTCTTTTCTTATGTTCGGCTGGTGTTCCCAATAAATCAAACATCGGTTTTTGCGATGTTTCCACCGGAAAATAAAAGTCATGCTCACCGTTGAGCATAAGTGTGGGCTGTTTTACCCGCGTTATATAGTTGATCTGATCAGCTTCCGGCAGAGCACGCTGAAAGAGTAAACCGGCGACATAAAGAATATTCGCCTTGATTCGTTTTTCAACTGCCGGCATAATGGCACCCATCGCACCGCCCCAACTAATTCCATAATACGCCAGCTTATCCGCATCTATATCGCTTCTGGTTTCCAGATAATCGATCGAGCGAGCCAGATCTTTGTACCACATGATAACATGGTCTTTGTAAAATGCTGTTTCTTCTTGGTAGTCCGACTTCATTTCACCGCCGCGCTGATATGTTCCCTTATATACGGGATGCAGCACCGCTCGACCGCTTTTTAAAAGAAAATCAGTTCGCCGCAGCTCACCGGAGCCGAAAGTCCTCACATGAATGGCCAGCGAGCCGGGAAAAATGATTACAGTTTGTAGCGGCGGTTTTGGATTGGCAGGAAGGTACAAATAGGCAACCATCGGTTCACCGCCATACGCTGCCGGGAAGGTAATCATCTGCCGCTTTCCATACAAAGTATCTTCTTCAGCTTCAATAACCGCATTGAGCGGTGTTTTGTCGTAAGTAAATTGACGGACAAAGAAGCTGAACACATCATCGGAGACAGGTGTCTCTTTTCTGAAATCACGAAACGGAAAATCAATTTTTCTGGTGAGATTTACCTGATTCGGTTCATCACCGATAGTACGCGTACAACGAAAACCGTTCGTTCGCGATCGGTCGAACGCCGATTGGGCGTAAGCATCCGTAAACGCATATTCAGGATCATTCCACCCGCCGCCAAGAATCATCCGATTTCCCGGCTTATCATATTCATTCCATACCCACTCCCGCACATTCCCGGCGAGATCATGTACGCCGAATCGATTTACACTTCGCGTACTGCCTACCGGTACCGGCCCGCGATTACTGAAATTCGCAAACGGGATAATTTGTGAACTCGCAATTGCAAACGCTGTCCGGTTCCAGTGGAAGATACTCGGCAGCGTCTTTTTTGCCCATGCTGCATAGGCGACTGCTTCATACCAACTAACGCCTACTACCGGTAACGCATCTTCTCCTTGCGGGTATTCACCAAACTCCCAAAACGCCGGCCCCGGTTGTCCGACTAAGTCAGTAAATTTTGTTATCGCTACTTCCCACGACAGCGTTCGGTCTCCGTCTATGAACGGCTCCTGCCAATACTCTTTAGTTCGATACCCACCGGCATCGACAAACGCCTTATATTCACGATTCGTGACCGGATGGCGATCGTACAAAAATGAAGCCATCGGTTCCTCCGGCAGATGATCAACACCCGGCATAAAGAGTGGAAATTGTCCTGCTGGTACTCGTTCCATTTCATCCGGAATTTCTCCCGGTTTCACGAGCTGAAAATGCCAAAGCGATTTTTGCCGGTCGGTTGCGCCAAACGCGGTTAATTCTACAACATGGAAAATGTCATGAGCAGTGCGAAATTCCGGCAATTCCAATCTCACACGGGTGATTCCTCGTGGAAAACGAACCGCTTCCATTGATGTTGTCCCTAAATTGACCCAATCAGTTTCGGCAGCGCCATAGCGCTGAATGAAAACGCTCGCACCTGGCGGATCGGAGGTGATCGATATCTGACGTGAAAATTCCGGCCAGAGGCGTTCAAGCTGCGGTTCATCAGGAATAAGTTGAGCAATTTCACTGGCTAATGAAAACGCCGACCATGCTTCCGGCCCTTCGTCAAATGCCTGAATTTTATCGATAATGCGAACAAGCTCCGGAATTGCCTCATTTCGCGCCCAACTTTGGAGTTTCTTTACCGCTTCCCCAAATTCACCGGCATTAGCAAATCGTTTTGATGCATCTTTTTCAAGACAGCGGCCAATAATCATCTGAAGATGCGAAGGAATTGGCTGGCTTCTTTGCGCTACTACTTCTGGTGATATATGCAGAATCGCACTCAGAATTTTTACACTGTTCGAACCGTCAAAAAGTCGCTCTCCGGTCGTCATCTCAAACAACACACACCCAAGCGCAAAAATATCAGCGCGGGCATCAACCTCTTTTCCTTCAAGCTGCTCCGGTGACAAATAGGCCAATGTTCCGATAATTTCACCGCGTGTGGTTAGCGGGCTATCCATTGTTTTTGTTTGAGTGGGTGCGGTATCTGTGAACGGTGTGGCCGGTCGCGAGAGTCCGAAATCAAGCAGCTTAATTCCAGACTTGGTAAGCATTAAATTGCCGGGTTTCAGGTCACGATGCACCACGCCTGCTTCGTGCGCTTTTCCCAACGCATCTGCAATCTGTCCTGCTAACTTCAAAACTTCATTTATGGGTAGTGCACCTTTTTCCAGTCGATGCGCGAGTGATTCCCCTTCGATAAACTCCATTACCAAATAGTCGGTGTCGTTTTCACTGCCGATATCGTAGAGCGTACAGATATGCGGATGATTCAATTGCGAAATAGTGCGTGCTTCCCGTTCAAAACGTCCGCGCGCTTCCGGTGAGGTAGACAAATACTGTGAAAGAACTTTGATGGCAACTTCACGTCCCAGCCGCGTGTCTCGGGCGCGATAAACTACCCCCATTCCCCCTTCACCTAATTGATTGACAATTTCGTATGCGCCGAGTCGAGTTCCGGAAGTTAAGTTCATATGCTGTGATGGGAGTGCTAATCCAGCCCGATCTTTTTCATTAGCGGCAGCCAGCGCGGGTCAGTGTGCAATGATTTCATTAAGGGATGTGCCTTGGTTAACGGCATACCTGAATCACGACCTTCGTACCCACGTTCAAGCCACTCGAACGCCTTGTCATTTTCACCACGATAGGCATAAACGCCGGCGATTTGGAATGCCCACTGTTCCCCTTCTGCAATAAGTGCGTGTAACTGCCGATCAGAATCAGCTTTTTTCCCAAGCGCATATGAAGCCATCGCTTGTCCGCAGAATCGGTACCCGGGTTGCCTTTCGTTTTCGATCAATCGTGCTGCTTCCTCATGTTTCCCTTGAAGCAGAGCAATCCAGCTAAGTCCCAAATGGATCGTAGTCATATCAGGACTCATCTCAACGGCACGAAGCATCGTCTCACGAGCTTCGTCCAATCGGCCGGCAAAGGTGCAGACGCGGCCAAGTTCCCTGCGCGCCCACGGATTGAGCGGATCAAGTTCGATAGCTTTCCTTGCAAAGCGGATAGCCTCATCAAAATTGCCAACTAACATTTCGCCTAAAGCAGCAGTGGTCACAATCGTGCTGTCATTTGGCGCAAGTTCGTATGCCCGGCGAATCGCTGACACACACTCTTTTACGCGCAGTTCCAATGCGCCAGATACAAAATGTATAGCAAGAAGCGCTTCCGGCAATTGGTCATCAAGCGCGAGCGCTTTTTCCGCAGCTTCTTTCGCTAACGGATATTCCTCATGGTAATCTGAGTGACCATAGGCAACACGGGCGGCATAAACGTAGCCGAGGCCTGCCCAGGCACGGGCGTTTTGTTGATCATTCTCCAAAGCCTTTTTATAGAGATCAACTGCCATTGCTAAACTCTCTTTGGTCATCAAAAGCTGCGATTGATGCGCCCGCAACACCAATGAATAACATTCCGGATTAACCTTCTTCTTTTCTTCAGAAACGCCAACCAACGTGACATGCATCGCGGTCGACACCGCTTTAGCAATATCATCCTGCACGGCAAAAATATCATCAAGCACCCGGTCGTAGGTTTCTGACCAGAGATGGAAACCGTCGACGGTATTCACTAATTGCGCCGTGATGCGAACGCGATTTCCTCCTTTGCGGACACTTCCTTCTAAAATCGTGCTCACACCGAGTTTCTTGCCGATCTCGCGTAAATCTTCCTGTTTTCCCTTGAAGGCGAATGATGAGGTGCGGCCAATCACTTTCAGTTCCGGATTCTTGGCGAGGACATTGAGCAGTTCTTCAGTGAGACCATCCGAGAAATATTCATTCTCTTTATCCGCGCTCATATTGGCAAACGGCAGTACGGCAATGGATGGACGCAATGCACCCACCGAACCGGTGGAAACATATTGTGCCGAGGCAAGTGACTTCTCCACCAAACGAAGATCTGCTGATAGGTCAGCTGCCGATTGGTAGCGCTCAGTGACATTTTTTGCAAGGCACTTGGTAACGATACGCTGTAATTCCGGTGAAACATCGGACTTATACCGGGCTAACGGATCCGGTACTTCATTCACTATCGCGTGTAATGTTGCGGCGTCATTGTTCTTCTTAAACGGCGTACGCCCTGCAATAAACTCATAGAGTACCACGCCTAATGAAAACAGATCTGAGCGATGGTCGATTTCTATCCCCTGCGCCTGCTCTGGTGACATGTACGCAACTGTCCCGAATGTCGTACCCGCTTTGGTGAGCATCGCTTCGCCTTGAACGGCTGCTAAACCAAAATCGAGAATTTTGGGGCGATGATCGTTGTCGATAATGATATTTGCGGATTTGATATCCCGGTGGATGATTCCCTGCTGGTGCGCCTTCGCTAATCCGTCGCACATCTGAATAGCGATAGGAAGTATTTTTTCAAGCGATAATTGCGAATTAGTAACAAACGTATTAAGCGATTGCCCTTCGACATACTCCATCACGATAAACGGACGGTTCTCGAATTCACTGACTTCATGAATAATGATAATATTCGGGTGATTAATAGTTGCCGCCGCCCGCGCTTCCCGTACAAACCGCGTTCGTGAATCCGGGTCGCTTTCGTACATAGCCGGTAGAAACTTCAGCGCGACTTTGCGGCCGAGCTTGCTGTCTTCCGCCAGATACACTTCCCCCATCCCCCCGGCGCCGATTTTATCGACAATAGTATAGTGGGTTATACGGGTTCCTTTGGTAGGAATAAAGTGGGATCTGGTTTTGTCGTCGTCAGCCATTCGGGGAAGATAGAAAAAGCCGGTTTACGGCACAAGACCATTACTGCCTATCATTTGCAGGGGGATATTAATCACAGCGGTTCAATAACAGTTGCGGATTTGGTGATGTTCGTCAGTTACCTATTCAACGGAGGAGCAGCCCCTAACCCAGTTGGCGTAGCCGACATCAATTGCTCCGGCTTGGTCACTATTCAGGATATTGTTGCCTTGGTTGCATATTTATTCAATAACGGCCCTTCTCCATGTCCCGGTTGCTAATCCTGCTCGTCAGGCTTACATTCAAAACAGGAGTTTCATGAAACGAGTTAGTTTATTCATTGCAGCCATCTTAATACTTTGCACAACAGAGGTGCATTCACAACAAACAGTTACCGCAGACTCTCAAACGAATGTTATTGGTGAATCATTTATTGCAGGTGTCAATTCGGAATCAAATGCAGATCGAATTAAAATCATACAGCGTGTTTATGCTCAGTCCTCAATACAAGAGTTAGGAGAAGACAAGCTGATCGGATTATTCGAGCGGCTTCGAACCGATTATGGTATGCTCACTCATCACCACAGTGAAACCGCCGGAAATTATATGCACCTGTATGCACGCCTGGCCAAAGACTCAAGTTGGCGGGATTTTCAATTTCAAATCGAAGCGCAAGCTCCTCGTAGATTAGTAAAAATCGTTTTCATTGCTGAAGTTACCGAGCCGGTTTATCTGCCAAACAGCGCCATAGATGAACCGTTTACGATAAACTGGCTGGACAATTACATCAGCAACCTGGAAAAAGAAAATGATTTAGCCGCCGGTGTTCTGCTTGCACGCGGAGACTCCATTTTCTTCGAGCGGTATGTCGGCTATGCCGATCTCCAGCGGACGAAAAAAGTCGATGCTTCCACCCTATTCACTCTTGCCTCCGGTAACAAAATGTTTACCGCGATTGCTATCATACAGCTTGAAAATGCCGGAAAGCTCAAACTGACCGATACGCTCGTAAAATACTTCCCCGATTTTCCGAATAAGACATTTATTACGTCAGCGACTATTCATCACCTGCTGTCTCACACCTCTGGATTAGGGGATTTCTTCGGCGAAAGTTACGATAAAGCCAAGGACAGTATCACTGAACTCAAACAGATGTTGCCGTTTGTATATGATGACAGTATTTCCTTTTCCCCCGGTAGCGCATTTCAGTACAGTAATTCCGGGTTTATATTGGCCGGGCTTATAATTGAAAATGTATCCGGTCTCAATTATTTCGATTATGTGAAAAAGAATATCTACGCGCCGCTGGGAATGTCTGTTACTGATTCGTATTCGCGATACAATACCGATGTTCTTTTAGCAGAGCCACTATCAAAAGCAAAAGAGGGTGGATGGAAATTGGCGAGTCTGGGAAAACGTGGTTCATCTGCCGGCGGTGGATATTCTACTCCGCGAGAGATGCTAAAATTTGCGCGTGGTCTAAAGAGCGGCACTTTTCTTGAAAAAACCGATCTTGACAGTATGATTGGTCAAAAAAATAAAGGACTGGAAGATTCATACCCATATGGCTATGGATTCACACTGAGCGTGAAGCGCAATCGACTGATTTCGTATGGGCACGGAGGAATCGCCGCAGGTGTTAATTTCGAGTTTCAGTATTATCCGGGTGAAGATGTAACAATGATATTGTTCAGTAATCAGGATAACGGCGCATACGATGATCTTCGTAAGAATATCATTAAATTGATATCTGGTGATAGATAATGTTATCACTTCTCCGCAATAGTCTTATTTTGGCCGCATATATTTGACCAAGAACTGCTCCATGATCTCATAAAAATCAAATTTGTTTTCCTCATTTGAAAACCCATGCCCCTCATTTTCTTTAACAAAATAAACAACCGTTACCCCGTACTTTCTTAGTTCGTCAACTATTTGATTTGATTCTTCAAGAGGTACGCGGACATCCTTTGCGCCGGCGGCTACAAGTACAGGTGCGCTAATATGTTGAACATGAAACGCAGGTGAGACGGAAGTGAAGAGTGCACTATCTGTTTCCGGATCGCCTATCATTTCTTCGAACATTCCTCGTAACGACTTCCAGTAGGGTGGGATTCCTTTCATCCATGAAAAGAGATTCGATACTCCCATACAATCGATACCACACGCATATAGGTCAGGGGTAAAAGTCAATCCAGCGAGCGCGGCGTAACCGCCATAACTGGTTCCGTAAATAGCGATACGTTTGCGATCAGCAATACCTTCGGCAATCAACCAATTTACCCCATCGGTGATGTCATCCTGCATTGACTTGCCCCATTGCTTAAACGACAATTCAAAGAATTTTCTTCCATATCCCGTTGAGCCGCGGAAATTCATTTGAAGAACGGCATAGCCTCTATTAGCTAAAAACTGCACTTCCGGATCAAATCCCCATTCATTTCGGTTCCACGGACCTCCATGGGGATGTACTATCAAAGGTAATTGTTTTGGATTGACTCCTTTTGGTAGCGTCAAATATCCGTGAATCCGCAATCCATCACGCGCTATATATTCGATCGGTTTCATTTCCGCCATGTCTTCTTCCTTCAGCCAAGGATTACGATCAGCCAGCTTGGTGAGCTTATCGGCGGTTTTGTCGTACACATAATACTGACCAAATTGACGGTCGCTTAGCACTCTGAGCGTGAAAACATTTTCCTGATCATTGTTGGATGTTAAAAGCACTTCGTAGTTCGGAAACTTCTGCTGCAATCTGCCGTACATGCGCTCAGTTTCTTTATCAAGGAACTTCCGCTCCAGCTTCCAGTTAGTATAGCTGACTTCTGTGAGTGTCTTTCTTATGCGGGAATAACTCATATGATATACATCCACGTCAGGATGTTCAAAGATCACGTCGGTTTCTTTGGCCATAGCAAGGTCAAATACGACAATAGCGCATTTGTCTCGTCCAATGTTCGAGCTGACATATAGTCCGTGATTATCGAAGGTGAAGAAAAGTGGCTCAAAGGTATCTTTAAACGTCGTTTTCATGACGATTTTGAACGTATCACTTTCATTCTCACGATATAAGACGCTGCTGTTAACGCCATCACTCTCGATAGCTGCGCGGATTAGTCCGTTATGATCGGCCAGCCACTTGGTAATGTTCCCAGGATTCTCGGCTACTAACGTCAACTCTTCGTTCACTGTGTTTAACCGGTAAACGTCAAAAACTTCCCGTGATCGCTTGTTCATAGCGATTAACACATCCGTTTCGCTCTCTTTCAATTCATCGACCATTTGCACCTGCACGCTATCAAACGGGGTCAGGCATTGTGTTTCTTTTCCTTCACGATCGACTTTGAAAAGATGAAAATTCTCATTTCCCTCGAAGTCCTGAAAAAACAGAAGCCGGTCATTCCCTTTCCAAAAATATTCATCAATGTCGCTATCAACTACCGAAGTGATCCGCCGAGCCGTATCTTCTGAACGAAGTCGAACAAAAATATTCATGCGCTTCTCATACGGTTGGGTGAAAGAGATATAGTTTCCGTTCGGTGAAACCATAAAGTATGACCTTTCAGGATTCCTGAAGAAATCACGCAGTGGAATTTGATGCGTTGGCTGAGTATACCCAACAATCGATAACAGTGAAACAGTGGCTGCTGCAAACACACCGAGTTTAATTCGCAAACACCGCATATACCACCATAGCTTTACTAACGTTTGTCCGGAAGAATAGCTTTTATACTGGCTGAAAATTCAGCGTGTGATCGTAAATCAACCGGCCGATGTTTGACTTTCGTACTGGCAGGGTCTTTACCAAGATAATTATCCCCCTTCCAATTCGTTTTCGGACGAACTGGACGCGGTGAAAACCCGCCACCACAATTGGGACAAACATTTTCAAGTACTGCAACACAGGAAGTACAAAAAGTGCATTCATAGCTGCAGATATGTGCCTCAGTCGAATCAGGCGGCAATGCTGTATTGCAATTTTCGCATGTTGGTCTGAGTTCAAGCATTCGTAAACCTCATATTTTCCAACGAAACTCGACGAGACGAAATAATACCAATTTGAAATCAAAATATACAACTAAACTATGTCGTAAACAAACTGTATACCGGTCATTCAATAAGCCGTAAAGATTTGCTATCGTGTTGTCGAAATTAAGGATAGATGTTGTTTACCGCCAGGAATCAAAAGGGGATACTTATGCATAATCAGTTCACAAAATATCGATGTACTCGACTAAGCCTAGTTGCACTGGCCTTAGTATGGGTAAACTCCCCGGTGCAATCAGACACAAAACCACCCATTGAAGAAGTATTTCAGGCGGAACTTGTCTACCCCCAGGAACAGGGGGAGGTTCAGGTAACGATCTTACCCAGATTTTCTCGCAGCGAATCACAAAACATAGCACTGGTACCGTTCTCATTAGAATACGGAATAACCGATTCATGGCAGTTCGAATTCGAGTGGAATTCTCTGGTGGCCATTGATGATACCCAAAGTAAAACAAAGCACGGTATTGGGGATCTGTCATTTGGTACTAAATATAGTTTTCTCAATATCAGCCAGACCGGATTCAACTGTGCACTCACCACAGAAATAGAGCTCCCGGTTGGTGATGAAAACGAAGGATTCGGAAGTGGCGAAACAACGTTTGGCGGTTCGGTAATACTTGCACAGGATTTCAGAAAGTCGAACGCTCAACTCTTTGCTCAGGTTGGTACAGAAATTGAAAATAGTGAGATGGAACCATTTTGGAACACCGGTTTCTTTCTTCCCGTAACGTATCTTGTAGTAACCGGTGAATATAGTTGGACGGAAACGGCAAGTTACCTCGCCCCCGGTCTCGTATTTGCATTACCTGAAAATTTGCAGATTGGAATTGGCGTACCGATCGGTCTGACTGAAGATTCAGACCATTATCAGGTCATAGGTTTACTGACCTATGAGTTTACATTACGCAGCGACAGTGACGAAGATTAGCATGTACGCCGCAACTAATTATTGCGGCTCAAATTTATGTTCAACTATTGCATGGCCGAAAGCGATGCAATTCCCATCCGGCATCAGGATAATCAATTCCCGCTGACCATAGTGCTGATCGACCGGACCATAGACATCCTTTTCAGGCAGCGTATCAAGATACCGTTTGAGTTCCGCGTATAGCGTATCGACATTGTGTACATCGACATAGCATGTTACACCGCGATTTCCGTGAGGACCCTTTTCTGTACCTTCCTGCTGTAAAAGACGCATCCCGACTGTTTCCCGATGTAAATACGCATATCCCTCCATGCGAAACCAGACAGTGAAGCCTAAACCGCGAAAGAACTGAATCGCTGTATCCAGATCAGGGACATGCAGCAACGGTGTTATCTGCTTAAAATTGGAAGTTTTCACCGATTCACTCATAGTGACCTAAAAATATTCTGTAATGTCCTTTTTCCAATAAAACTGTCGTGCTACTTTTAGTACGGAGCATGCAGGTCGTGGTTTCGTATTTCTTCGATGCCCCGCACTCGTTTAGGTAATGCGTTTCGGAATTGCCGTTCCTCCAAATATCAAACCCCATGAGATAGATTCGATCGAGTTCATTATGGGAGCGCTTTACTAATTGTGAGGTTTTTCATATCGGTGCTAACCGATGAGTGAGTTATGGATAGCCACAAGTGTTAATACGCTGACAATCAGCCACAAAAGAACACCCTGAAGCAGCGGTGCAAATCCGACACGTTTGAGTACTTCGCGCGTTAATCCTGATCCAATCAAAAAGAGTGTGAGAACCAAAAGCTGACGTGAACATGCCGCGATACCATCCCATACTACTGACCAATCCGGAACCAGAGAGCGGATAACCGCTGCTACAATAAAGCCTAAAATGAATAACGGAAACTTGATTTTCTGCTTCGACTTGGTGAACAACGCTGTGCCAAGCACTACCGGCGTTATCCAGAGAGCGCGGGTGAGTTTAACCGTTACTCCCACCGCCAATGCGACTGCGCCATACGCCGATGCCGCGCCTACTACGCTGCTGGTATCATGAATAGCCAGTGCCGCCCATAATCCGAATGATTCCTGACTCATCTGCAGCGCATGCCCGACAATCGGAAACAAAAGTAGCGCAACGGCATTTAGGGTAAACACCGTGGCGAGCGATACGGCGATTTCTTCGTCTTTTGCCTTTATCACCGGTGCCATCGCTGCAATCGCGCTTCCTCCGCAGATAGCAGTGCCGAATGAGATAAGTTGTGAGGTGTTCGACTCTACCCTGAGCAATTTACCCAAAAGCCTTCCCACAATAATCGTAAACGCTATTCCGATAATCGTATATACAATCGAATTCCCGCCTTCGCGAAGCACCTGCATTATCCCGATTCCAAACCCAAGTCCCACTACCGAGATCTGCAAAAGGATTTTGCTCCATGAGGATGCCAATTTAGGTATTGGGTTGGAAAATACAAGACTGAACAAAATTCCGGCAGCTAATGCTATGGGTGTGCTTACTTTCGGCAATAAACACAAAAGCGCAAAGGCAATGAAGATGATAGTTTTGAAATTGATTTGTTTCACGCTGCGTACATCAGCTTGTCAAAATCGGATAGCGCAGCCCTTTCCATGCGGCCATCCCTCCATCAACATACGTCACCCTATATCCAAGTCGTTCCAGAAAACCGTACGCCAATCGCGATCGTTCGCCGGCCTGACACAGAACATGAATATGCTTATCGCGCGGCAGTTCGATGTGACGGTGGAGCAATTGGACGTGTGAGATATTATATGCGCCTTCGATTCTTCCTGTCTCGACCAATTCAGATTCCTTGCGCACATCCAGCACAATCAAATCAGGCTCGCCGATTCTGTCGAGCAGTGTTTTTACGTTTATCACTTGTGATTGAACAGGCGGTTTTTTCCAGGCAAAAAATTCACTAAGCTGATCGGAAGTAATATACCCGGCAATTGCATCAAGCCCGACGCGAATACAATCGGTAACTGCCTCATCAAGCTGATACGGCTCAACAATAAGATAAATATGTTCATCCGGTTCAACGAATGCGCCGATAGTACCGGTGAATGATTTGTTCAAAGGAGCAAACAATACTCCGGACAAATGACCATCCTGATACTCCTCCCATGACCGCGTATCGACAAAAATATTTTTTGGCTGTGATAACAACGCTTCGATTTCATCCGATACCACCGCTCGCGGTTTCGGTCGGTCGGTCAGGAGAGCTGGCCCCTGACGATTCTCCTTTTTCATCCTCGCGAAATACGCAGGCGGTTCCGGCTGGCCGTTTATAATATAGTGGACAAAATGGTCCGGTTCCGTAGCTGCTTTAATGGATGGGTTTGTTTCCAATTCATGCCCGATTGTCGAAACAGGCATTATGCTGAGTGATTTCCCGCACGAGCTTCCTGCGCCATGTCCCGGCCAAAGCGTGAGCGATGGGGCAAGATGTTTGAACACCTGAATCGAATTAAAGAGTTCTTTAGCTGACTGCACCATCGTGCCCTCTTGCTTGGCGGCGCGCTCTAAAAGATCGGGACGGCCGACATCACCGGCGAACACAAAATCTCCGCTTATCAATCCAAGCGTTTGTTCGGGATTGCGCGAAAGATCAGTTACTAAATAGGTCAAATGCTCCGGCGTGTGCCCGGGTGTGTGGCCCACATCCAAACGGATGCTGCCAATCGTAATACTGTCTTTATGTTTGAGTAATTGGAAATTGTATGAAGAATTGATCAGCCATTCATATTGCCAGTCGGCGCCGCCTTCTCCCGATGCATATATTTTTATTCCGGGCATCGCCGCGAATTGACGTAGCCCCGACAAATAGTCCGCGTGAATATGCGTATCGGCTGCCGCAATGATATTCAATCCCGCTTGTTTCGCGCTCTCAAGATATCGTTCTATATCCCGCTCCGGGTCGATAAGAATAGCCATACCGGTCTTTTCACAGCCGAGCAAGTATGCGTGGTGTGCAAGTTTGGGGTCGATAATTTGTTGAATAATCATGCGTCAGTTATAGAAAACCGCCCACTTATTGAGCGGTTTCATAGTAAAATCATTTATTTGGTTGGGGTGTCATGCGAAGATACGGCCGAATAACCGTGTACCCTTTCGGAAACCGTTTCGCCAAATCTTCCGGATCCTGCAGCGCCGGTGCGATAACGCAATCGTTGCCATCCTGCCAATTGACCGGGGTTGCGACGCTGTATTTCGCGGTAAGCTGCAATGAATCGATCACGCGCAGAATTTCATCAAAGTTACGGCCGGTGGAGGCCGGATAGGTAATCGTCAGTTTGATTTTTTTATCCGGACCGATAACGAAAACAGAACGGACGGTTGCGGTCTCGTTCGCGTTCGGATGAATCATATCATACAGATTGGAAACTGTTCTATCGGCATCGGCCAAAATCGGGTAATTAACTTTAGTGTTTTGCGTGTCGTTGATATCGTTTACCCATTTGGTATGTGATTCGAGTGGATCAACCGAAAGCGCGATCATTTTCACGTTTCGTTTCGTGAACTGCTCTTTGAGCTTGGCGGCCATACCGAGTTCAGTCGTACAGACCGGCGTGAAATCGGCAGGATGCGAAAACAACACTCCCCAGGAATCACCGAGGTAGTCATGAAATTTGATCAGACCATCTGTCGACTGCTGGGTAAAATCGGGTGCTGTATCGCCTAAACGTAAAGCCACATAAACCTCCTGTACCGGCACGAAACGTTATAGAGAGATTTTTTACTACTGCAAAAGTAACGGAAATACGACTGATTATCAAGTGCATATCTGAGTTGCCTATTGAGTAGGTAGTTCATAGCTGCCAAAAGATGTTTGCCCATCACCGCTTTTTGCCGTTTATTCGTTTCATGAAGATCAGCTGTGTTATTCCCGCATTCAACGAGGAAGCGACCATCGTAAGTGTCATTTCCACTGTTAGGAAAGTTCGTACCATCGATGAAATAATTGTCGTCGACGACGGATCAACAGATAGCACGTACGCGCTTGCGGTTGCCGAAGGGGTGAGCGTAATCCGGCACCGGAAGAACAAAGGCAAAGGCGCGGCAATTAAAACCGGTCTGGCTGAAGCAAAGGGTGATGCCATTCTGTTCATAGATGCTGACCTCCAGTCAATTTCACCCAAAAAAATTGCTTCCCTGCTTCACCCTCTGGAAGCCGACGAAGCTGATTTTGTTAAAGCAAGCTTTACCCGCGCCAGAGGCCGGGTCACCGAGTTGGTGGTGAAACCCCTGTTGCAGGTTATGATCCCATTCGTAAAGTTCGATCAACCCCTAAGCGGCCAATTTGCTATCAAGAAAGATCTGATTCGTGAGATTACCATAAACGACAATTGGGGAATTGATATTCAGATATTACTGCATATGGTCAAAAGGGGCGTACGCATTGCAGAGGTCGACATCGGGAAACTTAGACATAAGAAACAACCAATCGAAAATCTGACAATTATGTCCGAGCAGGTGATACAAACGATATTGTCGGAATTGGGCGTTATCGCTAATCGACACAAACTGGTGATATTCGACTTCGACAGGACTTTGATTGAAGGAAGCAGTATTGAAACGATTGCGAGAGCGTGGGGATTTGAACATGAACTTATCCGTCTTCGTGCTGAGAGGAAAATGGGAAATTTGAAAAATTTCGAGCTAACTCTTGAGTTAGCCAAATGCTTCAAGCACAGAACCGAAAGTGACCTTTTACAGATTGTGGAAAAAATTGGATTGAGAAACGCTGCGATTGGAACGATCAATCGACTCAAAAAGCGGCAGTATGAAATCGGTATTGTATCCGAGGCATTTTCCGGAATAATTGCCTCATTCGCCAACACGCTTGGGATCATTGCAGAGCACGTCATATCTCCTGTTCTGGTCACTGACCGCAACGGAGCTTATACCGGTGAAGTGATAGCACGAACAAAATACAATGCTAGTTGCTGTGACAGAATAATTTGCAAAGCAGACGCAGCAAAAGAACTCATGAAAAAGCTAAAAGTGCGGGCTGAAGAATGTATTGCAGTCGGGGACGGTGAATCGGATGCCTGTTTATTCAGAGCAAGCGCCTTATCGCTTGCCTTATCACCGGTTGTTCCTATCGGAGATATTCATATATCGAACCTTGCCGAAGTTCTCATTTATGCAGAGTAAAAAGTAATGCTTCTGCTACCAAGGATCAAAACCGAAACTTCTCAAACGTCGTACCGTTAAACTTGTACACCCCGGCATTATGGGTGCCAAGCCATAAGTCTCCATGGTTATCCTTATAAACAAAGAAAAGCGTAACATTGGTGCTACCATCGTTGATCGGATACCGCGTGACGTGCTCTCCATCATATCGCCAAACACCGGCACCATACGTCGCTAACCAAATATCACCGTTGTTATCCTCCGCAATTGACATATAACTAACCAGTGTACCTTCTACATCTCCAATCCCTTTTTCTTCTCTCAGATTGACGATATTCTTGCCGTTGTAGTGGTACACTGCCTGACCGCTGTTGCCGAACCAATAATTTCCGTTTTTATCTTCATAAATACAGCGAATCGGAGACTCAAGCAGAGCGCTGTCCGTAATCCAAGTAAACGATTTGCCATCGTAGCGGCACGCACCCAAACAGGTCGTACCGAACCAGATATTTCCGCTACGGTCCTTTAGAATACCGTACACATCATAGGGGCTATATACCATATTCGGATACTGTGAACGCGGGAATTTTGCAATGAATGCTTCGCCAAGTTGAGTTTTAGGAAGCTCTAAACGATGCAACGTTGCGCCGTCATACCGATACACCAAACCGGAATCCTGGGTACCATTGAACCATAAATCATATGGTTGTAGTTTCCATTCACTGCTTGCAGCGGGATTGAGCGTGGTAAAAGTTTGCCCGTCGAATTTGCTTATACCTTGTCGAGTATTAAAATAAACGTTGCCGGATGTATCCCCTTGAATACTCCAAATGTAGTTGTTACATAGGCCATCTTTGGTAGTAAAGTGAATGATAGCTTTTCCATCATACCGATACACCCCTTCCCCGTTGCTTCCAAACCAAAAAATGTTGTTTTGATCTTGATAAATCCCCCAAATGCTGTCATCGATTTCTGAAACAGCGTCCCCTGTGGCGATATTTCCATCAATTATTAGATTGTTAGCGGCTTGAGCGCTGCTTAAGGTACGAAACGAAAGGGAAAGAACCAGCAAACCGAAAAGCAGAATCGTTTTCAAAGTCAGTATCCTTTATGTTCGTCTATATTCATAAAGGCTTATATGAAGAAATATGTGTTTAGACGAAGAAAATTAAACCCGTAACCAACCGCGAAACCCACGGGCGGCATAATACGATTCTGCACTATTGTGATACAAAAAAACAGTGTTATAGCGACGATCACCAAAAAGAGCGCCGCCGAGCTTTCGAATATCGACCGGTGTTTTTACCCAGCTTGATGTCTTTTCATCGAACTTTCCGATTTTCTGCAGTTCCCGATACTGTTCTTCCGTTAAAAGCTCAATACCCATAGCTGCAGCCATATCCATAGCGCTATTTTTTGGTTTATGTTCTTTTCGTGAGTTCAGCGCTAAACCGTCATAGCAAACGCTTCTGCGCTCTTTCGGGCTTTCAGCTGAACAATCATAAAAAATATATTCACCCGTCTTTTTGTCATGAGCAACAACATCCGGCTCACCGCCGGATTGTTCCATTTCATTGAGCGACCAAAGCTTTTCAGCGTTTGCTTCCAATCTTGCCTGCACTTTTGTCCATTCAAGACCTTTGTGCCGGGTCATATTCTTCTCGAAACGGGTCTTCAATGTTTTGAGCAGTTCGTTCCGTTCTGATGCAGAGAGTTTCTTTTTCGTGCTGCTGGTTTTGCTCACAATCCCTGACTCCGGCAATCTACTACATCTTCGGCCATAACCAACCGAATGTACCGGCGGTAACCAGAGCATAGAGCAGTGCGTCAAACAGCAATTTGAACACGGTCGACCAACTGCGACCATACCAAATCGAACTTTGAATCAATGCTAATCCATACCCCATAAATGCCGTTGTGCCAATAAAGCGAAACACGCTGAGATATGATCCACCCACAGGTACTGCATGCCACGTTATATAAGCCGAAAAGCAGCTGACCAAAACGCTAAATAAAAACCAGAGGAGCAAACTCTGGCCCATTTTCATCTGCCCATTCTGGAGTACCGTCATCACCGCGATCGGCCCCTTATTGAGCTTTTCCATAAATTCCGGCGTCTTGCAGTCTTTCATTGAATCTGCTCGCGGGAGCATATAGTCACCGGGCGTGATGTTGAATGGCCGAAGTGCCGCCTGAACCGCATCTTCGTTAGGTACTTTTTTGAAATCGTTGGCGTGATACTTGAGAACCATGTGAATGATCGAGCTTACTAGAAAGACAAACACGGCTGAAAGCAGGATCGGCGCCCATAATGCGGTGAGAAAATCCATAGTCGATCTCCTATGACTTTATGTGATCTACGGTTGAGTCAATGATGAAAACACACCGTTGTGTCACGCCATGTATAGGAAGTACGTGCAAATAGCGCAAGATTTAAAGCTTGTAACCAATGCGATGGGTAGATCAGCTGTGAGATAAGTAATCGGGGAAATTTTAATCGGCAGTAATCGAATTGAGACGTGACCGAGCTTATCTAACGAGAGCTGGAAAAAGATTTTCTCATACAGACACTACTGTCAACACCTTGATATTGGCCGAAATTGGGGATTAGCTGGTACCCACTTTTCTGATACAGACGGATGGCTTCCGGTTGTTTCTTACCAGTTTCGAGAATGCTCTCTGAGAATCCTAATTCGCCAGCCCAAGCCTCCAATTCAGAGAGAATTTGACCAGCAATACCCCGACCTCTATGCTCTGGAAGCACGAACATCCTTTTGATCTCTACAACTCGTTCGGAATAGTTTTTGAAGGCTCCGCAGGCGACGGCCACATTTTCCACGTAAGCAACTACTACCTGGGCAAGTGAGTCGATCGTATTGAAAGCGGCAAAGAAATCATGCTCCTCTCCGTCGCGTAACTTGAGATCCTGATCGAGGAGGGCGACCAATGCTCTGAATTCGGGACTACCTGAGTCTGTTCGAACAATTCTAATATTAGTCATTCAACGTACAGATTTCTTTTTCACCATTTGATCTTCAGTATTATTCAGAGCGTCTCGGTCGTCGGAAAGCCGCATCCCACGCGGTAAGCGCCGGTTTGGGGTTAAGGTCGATATCCACTAATCCCAAATGCGCAAACAACGGCAGTCCTGATCCGGGTGGAAGAGAAATGCCGCTTAAATCAAGATCAGTAAATGTCAGTTGAAACACCGCAGAGGCATTCACCGATTCCAGCAGCTTTATTTGTCGCTCGATATACCGACGTTGTATTTCTGGAGTCGAGAATATGGAACCAAGTGAGTCCGATGTCCATCCCCCTTCGGTCACGAATACGGGAAGTGTCCGCCCATCAAGTAAGCGGGAGTAATAATCAGATGGGAGGCTGTCAGGGTCAGTGAACCCCGCTAAGTACGGATAAGATGAAAGACCGAGTTCCTCTATGAAAGGAAAGTGAACGAAATCGGTATCTACTCCGTGATATCCGCTCTGGTCGAATGTCCCCCAAGCATAATCCACCTGCACACTGATACTGAGAGGGACCGTGGTATCATGCGCTCTGACATCGGCGGCTGCATCATTGACCACCTGCCGAATCGCAGAGTACAGTTGCGATGGAGCCGCACCTCGAATCAGATTCGTTTCTAAGGCGAGGCCAAGATGATCGGGCCGAATGATGCTATCGATGACGACGCAATACCGGCGATATATCTGCTGAATCTCGGGCTCAGTTATACTCCGGCCATGCGCGACGAGTGAATCGGATTCTCCGCCTCGATTCAATCCATTCGACGGATCAAGATATATCCAGAGTTTGTGTCCCTTCGCGCGGTAGTAATTAGCCAAAGGAAGTTCAGCAACTGTTACTTCTGTTTCAGGTGTAATGCCCGCAAGAAGAGGTCCCCACGGAATCTCAAAACTCATGATGGCGGCATCGGCGCGAAGCGACCACATATCAATTGCCTGAATTGCTTGTACCTGATCGTTCCGAGGTGGAATACCGGAAAACCCCATTCGAAACGACCGAGGCGGCAGATGGCTTTCGATTCCCTTGTCATGCTTACAGCCGGTTAGTACCGCGCAAAGCAACAGAAGGACAAGAAGCTGTACATGAAACCGCATATTCATTTGTCGGATTCTCTCAACGTAACTCAACCAGTGTACCTTTGCCATGCAAACAGGATACGACTTTGCGATGAGCAATTCAATGAAGGACTGAAAATAGAAATTTTATGGAGGTGGGGAAGCCTAAAGATGCGCTCTTGGCAATTTTCATTCTGCAAACAGTGCCACATGATCCGTAATTTGCAATGATCCAATTTCGTAGCTCACTTAAATATCATGCTAATATATTTCCTATGATTCTTCGCTTAGTCTTGTCATGAAGTTTTGCCAAGAGATATTTTTCCTCCCTAGTCCTTAAGCCAAACTCTTTCCTATGTTTTTCCAAAATATCTTCAATCTCTCCCTTGTTGGATAGCTCAATTCTAAGAGCAAGCATGAGAACTGCCGGAAACCAAAATCCGACGGATTCTCGCAGGCGAATCGATTCTAAGCAAAAGTCAATTGCAGTCTTATATTCAGCTCTTCGACGATGCCTATGTATTAGGTGCGCCATATTATTATATATCTTAGCCTTGACCCTTTCCACCTTGGTAGCTGCAAGTGCACAATTATATAGCTCCATAGCCTTTTCATAGTCTCTTCTATAACGAGAAAATAGATTCCCACTAATGTTGAAATATCTATATGTATCCTTGTTCTTCGTGCTGTCTAATAGTGTCTTGCAAAGAGCATCTTGTTGCTCTTTTTCGCAGAAATCTGCAAAGAATAACTTCACACTATCGGTCTGAAGCAATATCTCATCAATTTTGTCAACAATTTCTGCCTTAATAAGATATTTGCGACTTCTGCATACTTCAACGAGGAGACAATTGTATATTGGTATCGAAAAGTGATTTGCTCGGGATGTGATTGCGCTAACGTATTCTTCCACTTTCTCAACGTCCATCGAGCTGATGAATGTCTTAACAATCGTTGAACGTACCTTAAATCCCCCTTTCGTTACTGCTTTCTCATATGCTGGTGCTCCATCAGCTTCATCTACGGCCAGTGCAAAGACCGACTTTGTCCTTTCAGCCAATAAAAGTTGTTCTCTTGACAATGCATTTCTCTTTATTTCCCTATGAACTCGTTCATACTCCAACTTGCTTTTTTCTATCACTCTGTCTCCAAGTGATGAAAAGGAAGTGATGTACTTCAACCGCGTCAAATAATCGAGCGAACATTCCCCGTGGCTTGAGTAGTAAGTCAGCGCATCAAACACAAGCGGTTCAACTTCTCGTGTACTGCCTTTTTTTACTTTGACAACTGCCAGGCTTAGTTGAGCCCATGCAAATGCCCTCTTATCAATGTCTCTGAATTTCTCCAACGCATCTTCGAACAATCTCTCCGCTGAATCGAAATTACTAGCTTCAAAATACACCATTCCAAGATTCATTTCAGCGATTGCAATCGAATGCAAATCTTTGGTCAGGCGCTGTTCAAGAAGAGTTACTTCACAAAGGTCAAAGGCTGATTGATAGCTGCCTTGTCCTAAATAGGCTCTTCCCAAGATCCCAAATGACTGGCACAATGCCTTGAAATTGACTCTTTCAATAGATCGACTAGATAGTATCGACTCAAGAATGTTAGCTGCCAAGTCATACGCGCCGCTTGCCTGAAGTATTTCGCAATATGTGCCAACAATCCTTAGCCGCGTCTGTGGCGCAACTCTAACTAACTTCGGATCCCGTTCCATCCATCGCGAGAGCGCATCAAAAGCCTCTCTTAAATCATAATAAACAAAACGACATTGACTATAAGTAAGCGTCGGATAGGGATTGTCTCCACCTTTTCTGTCGATATCAAGTTTACAGATATCAGATAGCTCCTTGTGTCGTCCAACTTTCTTCAAAGGCAGCGACATCTGGCTCAGTGCCTTATAATACATTTTAAAGTCGCCATGAGAGTGAGCTTCCCGACAATATTGCCCAAGTGCATCAACACCTTCATCGGTCGTGACATCAAACCTTTCTTTAAGAGGCACTTCGTCGACATCGGCTAAGTTGATGTTTTTTGTCTCCTGTTTATATCGTCGCCCTAACAACCAAACTATGTTTTGAGCTAAGTATTCTAACACGCTATCGGAGGCGTCTTCTGGTTTTGTGGCAGAATAATGATCTCCATGAACCAACTTTGTCTGATTCTCGGGAATCCCAAAAAAGGCACTGAATTGATTCACCCACTGATCGCCAGTAGTTCCTATGGCCCAAGTCGGTACGTGACACTTTCCGTCCAAACTATCCATCCGATCAAAATTGAAGTTTCTTTTGAAATAGGCAGATAGGGTTATGAGGTCCGAACTGCCAAATTCTAATACTTTACCGTCTTGGTTTATGAAAGGTATTCGTCTTAGCACAAAAGCAAGAGTCGCACCTGCTAGTGGTGAGTTGAACAGAAATTGGCCCACGATTTTTGATAGTACTTGTGTTTCCCCCCTCTCATGGAGTAACTTGAGTACCATTGCTATTATTATGCCACCTTCGCTATGGCCACATAAAATGTAACTGCCTTCAAAGGGGTTATCGCGTAGATAATCGGCTAGCACTGCAGCATCATCCCAGGGAGACTTTGATGCTTTTAACCAACGTCGTTTTACACCGCTGGCATAGCTAAATTGACATATGGAAACATTAATTATCTTTTCGGCCAGATACCTTGGTAGGTCTCCCCAAGAATCATTGTCTCCATGAAGACCGTGAACAAACACTATTCTGCAAGTTTCTTGTTCGGAAGTGAGTTCAGGTTTCGATAAGATTTCAAACCCTAACTTGGACTTCCCAAATATCACTCTATAAATATTACCCACTTAGCTCACGCCCTTCTTTTATGATATGACCAACTTGAATAATATCTGTTACTTTTGCATAAATGTCTAGGTGAATGCCCTTCTAATTACAAAGCTAGTTAAATGAATTATCTTCCCGATTTGGTATGATATCTCTGACAATCGCAGAAATAAATGGAGGTGGGGGGAATCGAACCCCCGTCCGAATGCAACGTCAAGTTGCCATCTACATGCTTATTCGTTCATTACGTTCTCGTTCCAAGCGCTGCCGAACGACAGGCCACTCCTGAAACCAGCCGCTGTGGTTTTTGTCGACTGCTCGCGGCGGGCGGTCGCTTAGCCTCTATGATCGTCGCATCATCCCGAGCCTACAGGCGGAGCTCGGGGTCAGCGTGCTGCACTTAATTAGGCAGCAAGGGCGTATGATTCGCCACTTACGTGTTTGTCCATTTTGTTAACGGGGACTCAGACTACCCCGGCATGCCAACAACCCCCCGCTACACCCGTCGAAACCAGGTCACCCCCAAAATTTGAGGAGACAGGACGGGATACAGCATGGCAGGTTATGCCAAACTACATCCAGTTGTCAAAGAGCAAAGCCTCCGACCCCGCCTGTGCCACAAGCGCGGTCGAAAGCCCTAATAGTATATCGTCTTGCAGTACCTATTACAACGGCTGGAACCAAAAAAAGTTCCGCTATTTCACCAGTGTAAACGGCACCGCCAATTTCAGATAGGCGCTTACACCCGGATTGTCAGCGTAATCTTTGTAGCGGGAAAGATGATCCCGGTACGATTTGTCTAACAAATTATTAACACCAAAATCAACTGCGATCCGCTCTGATCCAGCAGGAATTTCAAATCCAGCCGACCAATCGACTACGCCATACCCGGCTGATTCCGTTTCGTACTCAGCTATCCTATTCTGCTTAGCTATACCTTTAATCTCAAATTCAGCGTATGGATTCAAAATCGAGGAGCTCAATTCATTTGTCTGAAATCGAATGCTTCCTTTTACCCGGTCCGCAGGCATGAGCGGTAACGGCGAGTTAGTAGCATCATTATCACCGCGGACAATGTCGACACCGGCTGAAACAATCAGCCAGTCGCTTGCCGCAACATGAAGCGAGGCCTCCCCACCGAACAAGACTGCATCCGCTTGTTCGTATTCGTAAATAGCCAGATTTTCAGTCGAATCAATATCGCCGGTTGGATTCAGATAAATGTAGTCATTGATTTGATTAACAAACCCGGACAACTCACCTTGCATTTTACCTGATGAAACGCGAACAGATGCATCCACATTCAATGATTGCTCCGGCGTTAAATTGTCTCTCCCAATTTCAAATCGGTTAGTTCCTTCATGCACACCGTTGATAAACAGTTCAAATGCTGTCGGTGCCCGCCATGCTCTACCGACGTTGCATGTGAGCGCAATATCATCGGTAGCACGATAGACCATACCGATTGTTCCGGTAACAGAACTATAGTCGAGCGATTGCGCCTCAACCAGGAAATCTTCCGCACCCTCAGTATGTTTGATATCCAGGGTGCGGTTATCGACTCGCAAACCGCCGGAAAGGGTGATTTTCCCTTTGGCGTATTGCTCAAACAGATACGCAGAAAGATCAAGATTATCAAATTCCGGAATAAGCTTTTCTTCCGCTTTGGTTTCATTTTGCTGGTTCATCAATGATAACCCAACCGTACCGGAGAAATCGCCGAACGGCTGATGATGCGCTTTCAAGTCAGCGGTGAATGTCGTTAAATCCAGATACAGCACCGGCTCCGCGGCATCTTTTTCCTCAAACTCTTTTCGCTGATTGCGCTGCCATCCGCCGTTGAATTCAAATCGCATGGGACGAGCCGGAAGATTGACGTGCGTATGCACCCGGTCATGGTTCACATCCTGATTCGGAGTGGCATCCGGTTCCTCCGCCGGGTCTTCATGAATCTGCAGATTTTGATCGAAATGCAGGTAATCGACATCCATCGCGAATTTTTCGGTATGTATCCCGAACGCACCAGCGGCATTGGTTTGCGTTTCACCGCTGTTGAATAATGTACCGGACGGAGTACGGGTATCCCCTGCCTCCCGCATCGACAGATTCGCTCTGTACCCGACATCTTTGTAGGCACCAAACAATGATGCTGCTCCTGCTCCTTGCTCATTGCCTGAAAAGCCATTGCCGACTAAACGCCCGGCTAAAAGCGGCGCACCTTCATGTGATGAGGGTGGTTCTTTGGTAATAATATTCACCACGCCGCCCAAAGCATCTGAGCCGTACAGTACCGAGCTTGGTCCGCGAACCACTTCGATACTTTCAATTTCGAAAGGATCGATCTCGGTTCCGTGTTCATCCCCCCACTGCTGCCCTTCCTGACGAACACCATCACTCACGACCAACACCCGCTGCGAGGATAACCCGCGAATAACCGGTTTGGCGATATTGCTCCCGGTCGTGAACATCGTAACACCGGGGGTAGATGCAATCGTTTCACCGACTGTTTCTCCTCGTTTCTGCTGAAGTTCACGGTCACGCATAATCGTTACCGATTGCGGTGAGTATAGTGCGTCAGTCGGCTGCGGAGTCGCCGTAACGGTGATACTGTTCATTTCGAATGATTGCGCTTGTAACACGATGTCAAGCCGCGTAGTGTCGACGGTAACTTCTATCGTGCGAACAACTGAAGCAAACCCGATACAACTAAAGGAAATCGTGTATGATCCGCGCGGGAGGCGGTTGATAGTATAAAATCCGGCATCATTGGTCACGGTCGCCCGGTCAATTGCTGGAATATTGACTGTTACTTTGGAAATCGGTGTGCCGGAAGAATCAGTCACGCTTCCGGTAATCGTTTCAGCTTTCCCTGAAACTACTGCTACTAATAAAGCAGCAAAGCATATACATAATTGGCGTAGTAAAACGCGCATGTTGTTCTCCTGATATTTGTTTGGCGCAGGCCGCCAAGAGCAAGGCAAAGCGGCAATTATGCTGCCAATGATTATGAACGACAATGAGACGCATAACAACGCCGTCAATGTGTTCGTTTACTGAATATGAAAATCAGGAGTGTGCAGGAGGGGCGCGGTCAGTAACAGAGGAATAGACAAAAGATTTGTGGACGGAAATATCAACGATGACGATGTGCACGTCGATATTGGCGGGAGCAATGTCGGCAGCAGTAATGCTGACCGGCGCGCCAAGATGAATATCGGCGTGACAAATAACGCAACTATGATCCGTCTCGGCATGTTCGGCGCTATGAAATACCAGATACGTAAACGAAGCAAGCAGAACAAAGATGATTGCTTGCGCAAATCGGTTTTGTATTCTGAATTTCTGAAAGGTCATAGCGTATTAGTATATAGATTCCCGGCAAATCGACAAGCGGTTTCTGTTACCCCTATTTACGCGTTCGGACGCAGATAGGTTCCGACAAAGTTTCCTTGCAGCAAGTCTTTCAAACTGATGTGTACCGAACGAAATTTATAACCGAGCTCACGGTGTGCCTTCATTGAAGAAACCGACCAGTGATACTCCAATAACCGCATCAAATCGGGGTAGACTTTAATTTTGCCGGCACCGATCGCCTTATCGAAAAGGTATTTCCCCTGCGCGTACCAGCGAAACCAGTTGCGCGGCGGCGCTATCAAGTGCGGAGTTCGATGCGTTAAGGTCGAGACAGTCAATACCAGTTCACGGAAGGTGATATCATCTCCGCCTAAAATATACCGTTCCTTATCCCGTCCTTTTTCCAGTGCAGCGATAATACCGGGGGCCAAATCGCGCAGGTCGACTAAATTTATCAAATTTCCGAAATTCGGCATCAACGGCCAGCGCAAAAATTCTATTCCCTGATTGATATCATTTCCCTCTTTTCGCGGGGAGAGAGTGATAGAGGGATTTACGATTACCAGCTCTGTTCGTCCGTTCGCTCTGGCAAGCAGTTCAACTTCAGCCGCATGTTTGCTCATCAAATACGGAATGCGGAGATGATCCAGATTATAGACTGTTTCTTCGGTCAGCGGCTCCGGCTTTGTTCCGTCGGAAAAAGGGGCGCCACCGACAGCGCCGGTTGTTGAGACATGCACAAACCGTTTCACATTCGCCTGCTGCGCCGCTCTGAAAAGATTGGTCGCGCCAAACGTATTCAGGCCGGTAAACTGTGTCAGCCTGTCTCCGCGCCAGGAAATCATCCCTGCGGTGTGGATAATAGCGTCGACCCCCTGCACTAACGCCTGCAGTTCCGATTCATTTCGCAAATCGGCGTACCTTTTTTCAAGTCCGAGTGAGTCGATATAGCCGGTATCAGATTCCTTGCGAACATGCGCAATCGGACGGACACCTTTTCGATCGAGTTCAAAAACGAGCTGCGAACCGATACGACCCGTTGCGCCGGAGATGAGAATTGTTGAATGCTTTATGTCTATCATAGCGTATGTCTGACGCAAAGAGATACTATGACGACACCGGATTATCAAATGGTTTTTGTACCGCTCGGCAATGCCTCCTTTTGTTGACAGCAACCTGTGTACAAACTACTTTTGAAGCCGTAATGACTGCAAAAAACCCCACGACATCGCCTGCCCCGCGTCGATTTTCATGGCTGGTAATCTGTTTGGGCACGCTGCTTCCCTTGATTATATTGCTGGCAGGAGCGGAAATCACACTTCGTGTTATCAATCCGGATCTCAGTTACAAAGACCAGTCTTTCCCTCTTAACAGGGATATCGACTTTACCGAATATTACAAATTCGATTCGCAGTTGTTCTGGCGGTTTCGAGCGAATCAAACGATCGACTCCCGCACCTTCAGCGCCATTAATTACCGGATTAACTCGCACGGAATGCGCGGTCCGGAATTTACCGAGCAACCGACTGGCTACCGCATACTGACAGTCGGAAACTCCTGCACCTTTGGATGGGGGGTGGAAGAAAACAGTATCTGGGCAAGACAATTGGAAACGATTCTTCGCAAACAATTTCCGGAAAAAGGAATCAAAGTCATCAACGCCGGAGTACCGGGATACAGCTCTCTTCAGGGAAAGCGGTATTTCGAGAATGAACTGCTCGCGTTAAAACCGAATATGGTGGTTATCATGCTCGGATGGAACGATCAATGGACTGCCGGACGCGGCATTCAGGATAAAGAGCAGCCGGAACCACTGGCAGTTTTAGTAGCACTCCAAAATTCACTGAACCGCTTCAAACTCTATGCATTTCTACGAAAGCTGATTTTATCCAATACCGAAGCGATGGTTGCGGTTCGACTCGATGATCTGAGTGAGCCGCGCCGGGTATCGTTATCCGATTTCGCCTTTAATCTTAAAGCAATTGTTCGCACCGCCCGGCAAAACAATATCCAACCGATTTTGCTTGTCCCGCCGGTTGCTTCTTTGGAAGGCTATTTTACCGGGACGATATCCGATTTTCATTCCCGACACGAACTCTACCAACGGCAAATTATCGATCTGGCCGGAACCGAACAGGTACCGGTTATTAATCTACAGATTCCGTTTGATCAGCATATCGACCTGTTTGACTACGGCCAGGAAGACCCGATTCACTTCAACGCCGCAGGACATAAACTAACAGCAGAAATCCTGGCCGATTCGCTGATTCCGCTCCTTTCCCGCTAATTACACGCTATTCGATTACCCCTCATGTGTTTTGGAGAAATGCCGACAATCTGACTATGTATTTCTATAGAGGGTTAAAATCCTGCATTATTCTGGCTTTGTTATTGGGGTTAGTTGTTCCAGTATGGGCTGGTGAAAATGGTTTGTTCGGAACAGTCCTTCGCCCACCGGCAGAAAGCGCTCCGGCGCCGAAAGCTGACCGCTACCGCAGCCGTTCTATCAGCGATCCGACGAAACCGAAAAGCAATTGCAACTGCACCCCGGGGCTGTATTCGGTAGTGTATCTGACTGGAGATAATCTCCCACCACTGACTATCCCAAAAGAAAAACCGAAAATCGCCCAGAAAAACACGATGTTTGAACCTTCCGTGTTAGCCGTACCGGTCGGTTCGACGGTTGAGTTTCCGAACCTCGATCCGTTTTTCCATAACGTATTCTCCTACTCAAAAACCAAAAAGTTCGATCTCGGACGGTACCCCAAAGGAGAATCGGAAACGGTTACGTTCGACAAACCGGGAATCGTGCAGGTCTTCTGCGAAATTCATTATTCGATGCGCGCATATGTGCATGTGTTGACTACTCCCTTGTTCACCGTCTCCGATGAACGGGGGAACTTTAAAATTCCGAACGTTCCGCAGGGAACCTACACCCTGCATGTCTGGCAGGAGAATTTGCCGGAACTGACTCAGCCTTTAAACATTACCGCTGATTCAACCTTTATCGAGATTCAGTAATGCAGCGCACGATGACCCTGACAAAGCGGTATCTGTTGTTTGTCGCGGTAATCATTACGGCGTTTGTGGTCGGATCACTGCTTATTACGTCATCCGTTGTTCGCTCCCAATTATCAGCACAGCTTAAAAGCCGGTTAGACCGCAGCCAGGTTGTTTTAGAACAATACGCCAATGTGCACTACCTGAGCCAGGTACGGGAAATAGAAGCAGTCGCTACCTCCCCTCGTTTTATCGCGGCGGCATCAACACAGGATTCCGCCACCCTTGCAGAAGAAGCTCCAACCTATCTCGATATTCTCGATGCAGAAATCCTGATAGTTTTCGACAGGGATGGTAACGCTGTGTTTGCCTCTGATTCGATCGCGCATCGACTGGCGCGGCAAACCTCTACGATGTTCGCGCATCATCAGGAACCGGTCAGTGTAGCCTATCCGCAAATCGATTCTGAAATGTACGAGGTGTTTTGTCCGGATATTGTCACTGCGGATGGCGTTCCGATCGGGCAGGTTGCTGCGGGCACCCGGGTTTCCTCATTCCTCGCTGCTGAGCTGCAACGCTTAACTGATTTTGATGTGATTGTCACGCAAGAGAACCAGAGTATCAGCCATACCGCCTCTCCGCTTGTCACAGCATTACTGAATGAAAAAGAATTCAAACCGGGAACGATGCCGCTTAATACGACAATGTCGATAACGGCACAGAATAACAATCTCTTGCTGCTATCACTCCCCGGGCCATACTCCAGTACGATTATTACTTTTGCCGTTTCACTGGATGAACGTATAACGCCGATTATGAAAGAGGTCACGCTCTTTTTGATATTGCTTTCTGTCGTCGGTGGTCTTGCGGCAATGGCGGCTATTTTCTGGTATACGCGCGAACGAATCGGCCGTCAGATAAATCAATTAGTCAACGCCACTCAACGCATTTCGACCGGTGAACTCGATTTTGAAATCACACCGCAATCTAACGATGATCTCGGTTTTCTGGCAAAGCAGATCGAATCGATGCGTTCAAAATTATTATCCGGCCGCGTCGCACTTGAAAATGCGCATGCGGCCAACATTGCTTCCGAACGGCTTGCCGCTGTCGGTAAACTGACGACCGGTATTATCCATGATTTCAAAAACCCGATGGCGGTCGTGCGCGCCTCTGCGGACATGATCCGCATGAAAAACAACGATAACCCGAAAATTACCGGCTATTGCGATAATATCCACAAACAGGTGGATGCAATGGTTGAACTCACCCGCGACGTGCTTGAATACAGCCGCGGCCGCACAAAACTTGACCTCGCGCCGGTTAATCTTGCAGAGTATATCGCGCAGATTGTCGAGTTTCATATGCCGCAATACCATGAATCGAACATCTGTCTTCAGGTACAGGATAACGCTAATTTCGAATTGACTATCGATCGGGGACGTTTAAAACGAGTCTTCGATAACATTCTCAACAACGCCCGTGAAGCCTGCGTCCCCGGTGATGATGTAACCATCCGCTGGCGGCGCCATGATGACGGCCTCATCCTCGAATTAAGTGACAGTGGGCCGGGGATTCCTTCGGAAATTCTCACTACTCTCTTTGATCCGTTCGTGACCAGCGGAAAAGAAAATGGTACCGGGTTAGGATTAGCGATTGCGAAAAAGGTAGTTGAAGATCACGGTGCAAAAATTACTGTCACTTCTTCCCCCGGTAACGGCACCACCTTCGCCATACAGTTCCCGTCCAATCTGGTTCGTACGGCGGCTCCAGAATCGATTAGCGTGTAAAGCGAGGAAACATGCGAACAAAGCTTGGACTTAGTATGTTATTGCTGATATGCACGGTGAGCAGTGCCGATGCGCAGGTTAATGTCAGCGGTTCACTTGATCTTATTGCCAAAAAACATCTGGATAAACCGGACTACACGAATCTTTCATTTGCCGGGCAAAGCCCGTTTCGAACCGCGCGTACCCGTCTTTTTTTTGATGCTCCCATTTCCGATAACGTTTCCGCGTTTGTGCAGCTATTCTCCGACAACTATCGCTATTTCTCAGTGTATGCTGCTTATGTCAAAGTCAGCAACCTCGCCGGACCATATTTGAATATTCAGGCCGGCCGTATTCCGAACACCATCGGTTCATTCGGACCCCGCACCTATGCCAGCAAGAACCCGCTTATCGGCGTGCCGCTGGTGTGGGTGCACCACTCCTCGTTCGATCCGGGTGCATTGACCGAAGATGAACTTGGGCATGACGCCACAGTTACCGATCTACTCGCCTTGCGGGATCAACGTCCGTATTACGGCCTTCCGATTCTCTATGATTTCTGCTGGAATTCCGGTGTGGAGCTTTTCGGTTCATACGGCAAACTCGATTACTCACTCGGCATGTTAGCCGGATCGGTCGGGTCTCCGCTGATCGATCAAACAAAGGAGATTCCGCAATTCACGACTCACTTGCAATACTATCTCTCTCCCGGTTTTGTTATCGGCGGCTCCGGATTCTGGGGACCGTATTTGACCGGTGTCTACTCCACGTATGAACCGGATGAATACGACTTCAACGATTACACCAATGGCGGCGCTGGGTACGAAATCTACATAGCACACCATATGCTTGAATTTTATTCCGAAGGGTTCTGGACATATTGGGAATATCCGTATCTTCCGACTTTGTATGCGGTCTCAGGCTATGCCGAGGCGAAGTATAAATTCACGCCGGGGTGGTACGCCGCCGGACGGTTCGACATTTTCCGTCCGAATAAAATCGCCGATGATGAAGGCGGCCGTCAGAACTGGGATTATCCGCTTAAGCGCTATGAATTCGGTATAGGCTACAAACCGGATCGCTCAGTCACGCTGAAGTTAGTAACACAGATCAATCGCTTTGATTTTAGTGATGCCTTCGATTACGAACAGTATGCCTTACAAATGGCGATTGAGTTTCAATAATCGGCTGCGACTAATTTACAGCGAGAAGAGCCAGCCGATAATGGCCAATGATCCGGCCATTTTCATGAAATTCCCGAACAGGTAAAAAAGCAAAAACGGAAGGGGCAGTTTGATTCGGGCGGTCAGGCCGATGGTAATCGGCAGCATCCCGATTGCAAACAACGCCAACGCCGCAGCCATGGCCGGACGAACCCCCGCCAACGGAAAAATGACCGCAAAAAATCCATACGCCAAGGTCGGTATAGCAACATAGAACAACAGATCGATCAAATACTGAAGAAAAAAGAGACTGACATCTGATTTTTCCATGAACTCTTTAGGTAAACCGGATGAAAATATCGGGAACCGGGCAAATCGTTCGTACAGAAAGCTAACTATCAACACCCATATCGCCCCACCCAACAAACTATATACGATAAGTTCCCACGGACCGCTCATAGCCAACCTTTCTCACGATACCAGGCAAATGTTTCGCGCGCGCCGTTTGGAAAGGCTATTTCTGATTCAAAGCCAAAATCCCGTTTCGCCTTTTCGGTGGAAACTTCCCACGATGAAAGCAACTCTCCCGCTTTTTCGGGCGTGAGCATCGGCACTTTCCCGACTAATTTCAACGAACCCTGCGCAATCGCCGCGATAACTTTCAAAAGAAATCCGGGGACAAACAGCGGAACCGCCCACCCGCCGGATGCTTTCACTAAAAGTTCGACTAATTGTTTGAGCGAGTAGGCTGTTTTCTCGGCGATAAAATAAACTTGTCCGCGCTTGGCATCTTTTTCTATCGCCAACCGTACTGCGCGGCAGAGGTCATCAACATGTACCAATTGTATTTTGCGCGAGGTGTCGCCGAGAAACGGCTTGATATGATTGTTCACTGTCTGAAAAAAGGTAAATATCTCTTTATCGCCGGGTCCGTACACACCAGCGGGACGAAGCGATACAACATGAAACCGGTCAGCATAACTAAATGCCACTTTTTCTCCGGCCAATTTTGATTCACCGTAACCGGTGATCGGATTCGGTTCGCCCTCTTCCCGCACCGGAACACCGTTATACGATGGTCCACCTGCTGCCAAGGAAGATATATATACCACTTTTTTGACATTCGGATTATGCACGGCAATAGCGGCAAACAGATTCGCCGTTCCAGTTTCGTTCACGGCAAACAACTGCTCTTTGCTGTTCGCTTTTACCAACCCGGCATTGTGAATGATGTAATCAACTCCGGAAACCATTGCGGGCAATGAATTGGTGTGAGTGACATCGCCGTAGCGATGTTCGCAGGTAATATCTGCCAGCAGTTTCAAATCCGCCGTTTTGCGAACGCCGGTGAACACCCGATATCCCTTTTGCGAGAACGCCCGGCATAGGCGTGAGCCGACAAATCCGTTGGCGCCGGTGATTAAGACAGTTGGACGGGTATCAGACATTTCGCGAAGGTATACGATTGTTTTACACGGCACAAGCGGCTACATTTCCGCCATGACTTTCGGGTTTCGCGTAGTAACCGATGAACAGGGCCGCATTCAGTACAAACAGCGTGACGGCGGAAAAAAGCATTTCCATATTGCTATATTCGTCGATGAACCAACTGCTACCCTCGACACGATCCGCATGGTCGAATACCAACTCCATGAAACTTTCAAAGAGCCGATTCGGCACAATGATGAGCGCGCTACCAAATTCGAAGAGCATTTGTATACCTGGGGAAAGTTCACGATAACGGCAATCGTGCTGTTCACCGATGGCCGCACCGAGAAATTCAGTTTCTATTTGGATTATTCGCTGCCGCCCGATTACGGACTTAATTATGTACAGGTACCAATAACGTAGCTATTCGAAAATCTCGGCTGAGAATCGATAGATTTCGGCATGTTTATCTTTGTAGCTGTTCTTCGGTAAACCGGCTTTCAGGCAAACTTGTTCAAGGAAATGCGTTTCTGACCAATTTCGCTCAGTCGCCACCTGCGGAAGCAAAAGTCCGGAGTGCATGTCGAGTTTGATCATCAACCCGTCACGTCCGACTTTGATTTCACTAAAATCATGCACCCGTTCCAGCGTGGAAAGCACTGAGATTTCAAAATGCAGTTTTTCGAATTCTTCTTTCGACAAACTTGGAAACCGGGGATCATCAAAGGCCGCCGCTACTGCCATCTCGGCAACTGATTCATACAAAGGCTGACGCGCTCGAACCGTGCCGATACATCCGCGCAGCTCATGACCTATTGAGAGCGTGACAAATACGCCCCGCTTTGCTTCCAACCGTTCCGATTGCATCGGGGTGAACGTATGTCCTTCGAGCGAAGCTCTGACCGCCTCTTTCGCTATTTGCAGCAGTTGCTTTTTATCTTCGTCAGTCAGCGCCTGTTCTTTTGGCGCATCAGTTGCGGGTTTCGGTGCAACTTTTGGCTTTGCTGCTTTATTGGTAATTATCGCCGCAGACAAATAGCCAACCACTTCATCATAATCGCCGGTGACTTCAGCTGAAGTCGTGTAATCCAAAAACTCAACTCGCTCTCCGCCGATTTTGCGGGTCGCCATCATTACTGCAGCCATCGGGCCGCCGCCGCATGCTTCCCCTTTGCCGGATTCAAGCGTTTCTAAAAGCAGGCTCGGGTCATACTGCTGCACCGCTTTTTGAATCGTGTAATCGAGCGCACGCGCCTCTTTTTCCGAATGAAAATGGGACAAATCACTCGATGCCACTAACAATATGCGGCCGGTTTCGGCTTCTTTTGCCAGTACATCACCCAGCGCTCGTGTAGTCGATTCTTCCTGATCCCCCATCACAATCGCCACTAATTTGAAATTAGTGCCGAGCACTATTTGCAAGAACGGGAGGTGAACTTCCAGCCCATGTTCCCCGCGCGTACTGCCGCTGGCGTGACCCATGTTGGAAAGATAAATCGAGGGGTGCACCGCCGCTATTTTTTGCGAAAGCTCTTTGTCGATATTTACCACACCGAGCGGAGTGGCATAGCCATCCCCATTGAACACCGAACAGCCACGGAAGAAAACGGTATGCGACGGCGAAATAATCACCACCGTTTCAAATTCTTCTCCTTGCAAAAGCTTGTACGCTTTAGCAGCAATTCTTCCTGAATACGGATACCCTGCATGCGGCGCGATAAGGCCGATAGCCCGCCCAGCAATCGGATACCGGTCGACTTCGGCGTATAACCCCGCGACGGTTTTGGTCAATTCACCCGGTGCTGCCGGATAAAATGACCCCGCCACAGCCGGACGACGGATATCGGGTGCAGGAGTCGGTTTACCTAATTCCATGCGGTCATGGTAGAGTGAGGTAAGAACATTGTCAACGGGAGAAGTAAATACGTTTTTTAATAACGCGGTGTACGTTACCCACCGCGTATAAACTCATGTATTAATTTGCCGGCTTACTCGGTATTGGCGCGCTTGCAGGAGCAGTTTTCCGAACACCTTCAACTAATGCTGCCAAAGAAGAAATCATCCCGCTTGCTTCATACGGCAGGAAAATCTTGTTAGCGGCTCCTTCCGCAAGTTTGGGCATCATCTCAATATATTTGAGCGTAATTACTTTATCATCCGGTTTAGCTTCCTGGATTGCCGAGAAGACCGACTGAATCGCTTCCGCTTCACCGGCCGCTACCGCAATCTGACGGTACTTTTCCGCATCCGCTTTTTTGCGAACGGATTCAGCATACCCTTCCGCTTCCAATACCTGCGACAGCTTGCTGCCTTCAGCGCGGGTAATCTGCGCCTGACGGAACGCCTCTGCTTCCAAAATCGTCGCGCGTTTGTCACGTTCCGCTTTCATCTGCCGGCTCATCGCTTCGGTAATATCTATCGGTGGATCAATACGCTGTAATTCGACGCGATTGACTTTCACGCCCCATTTGTCGGTCGCGCTGTCTAACACATCACGAAGCTGTTTGTTCACCTGATCACGAGAAGATAAACAGGCATCCAGATCGAGCTCACCGATAACGTTACGCAAATTGGTCTGCGCCAGTTTAGTTGCGGCCAGAATATAGTTTGAAATTTCGTACCGGCTGCGGAATGGGTCGGTCACCTGCGCGTAAACAATAGCATCGACTTCCACATTCACGTTATCTTTGGTAATTACCAACTGCGAAGGAACTTCCAGCACAACTTCTCGCATATCAACTTTGATAACGGAATCAAGAAACGGGAAAATAACATTCAAACCCGGATCGATAACGCGGTGGAATTTTCCTAACCGTTCCACCAGCCCTTTTTCGAACGGCCGGATAATCCGCACCGACATCGGCAGCAAAATAAACGCGAAAATGACTGCGACGATCAGAAATATTATTACCGGATTTATTTGTTCCATATTTTCTCCATTTCCTTAATTCACGCGCTCAACATGCACTTTTGTGCCGGATATTTTAATCACCCGCACGCTGCTGTTCATCGGGATAGTTTCGGTCGCCGTCGCCGACCAAACTTCCCCTTCAATTTTCACCTGTCCGCTTTCATGTGCGGAGATTTCTTTCACCACCACTGCTTTTGCGCCGACAATGTTGTCGATATTCGCTTTTTGCGCATTTGGCTCGGCAACCCGTTTGGCGAAATGCCGGGTTAAGGGGATCAACACGAGCGAAACGATAATAAATATCCCTATTTGCCAGTAATACTCCTGTGGTCCCCAAATCGAATACACCCCTGCCGCAGCTCCCGCCACCGCGAAGCAGAGAAAGAAAAAGGTCGGCATAGTGATTTCGCCGATTAAGAACAAAACCGCCGCCGCCATCCAAATCCAAAACATTGTGCTCATATGCCTGTTTTCTCCGTCATTATGGAGGGAACGAAACAGGAACCGGTTTCAACAGTCAACTTAAATTGGGAGACGACGTTTCTTCTATTATGACCCAAAAATCCCATCGATACCTCTTGCCTCATTTTGCCAAACTTTACTTATTTACGCCTATGAACACGCTGTTAATCCTCGGAATTGGCGCGTTTGGGCTGGCGATGGGCGCGGCCTCGGTTCGCGGCTACACCACCAAAATCGAACCCATGTTATGGGTTTTAATCGCCGTAGTTTCGATCATAGTGATAGCCAAATTCGGCGCATCGCATCCGTTCTGGCACGGTTTTTTGGCCGGGTTGCTGATGGGAACGTTCAATTCCATCATGCAATCTGTTTTCTTCACGCAGTACTTGGCGACTCATCCGCAGGCCGCGCAGTTTCGTGACCAAATCCCCGGCGGATTGAGCATGCATATTTTCTTTCTTGTCATCGGCCCGGTTATCGGCGCAATCTACGGCACGGTAATTGGATTGCTCTCAATGTTAGCCACGAAAATTATTAAATAATGCTCTTATAATTTGCGTAGGTGCCCCACCTTTTAAGGTGGGTTCCAAGATACATTCGGTAAACTATGAAAGATGAACGTAAACTCTCAGATTTAGTCTCCGTCGGCCCGGCGACACTCGCTGATCTTCGTGAACTCGGTATCACCAAAGTAAGTCAACTACGCGGCAGAAATGCCGAGAAGCTGTACAGCCAACTCTGCGCCGTTACCGGTATGACGCATGATATCTGCGCGCTCGATGTTCTCCGTGCCGCTATTGAACAGTCGAATAACCCCAACCTCCCCTTACAAAAGTGCCATTGGCACTATTGGTCGAAGGTGCGCAAAGGGGAAATTTCCGGGTAATTTAGCACGCTTGCCAAGCGGGGTTCAGTTTTCGATATTTCAGCAAAAGGGGAAAGAAAGGATTTTCATATGACTACTGCTACGACGCCTAAAACAGTACCGACTCGTGCCGATATCGACCCGAAACATGCCTGGGACCTTACCCATATTTACGCCAACGAAAATGACTGGGAACGGGACTACGCCCGGTGCAAAGCGCTGAGCGAAAAAGCACCGAGCTATATCGGCAAACTGAATACCTCAGCTGCGTTATTGTATGAATGCCTTGAAGCGCGCAGTGAAGTCAATCTGCTCACCGGGCGGCTCTATCAATACGCCTATCTCAACAAAGACTTAGACACCCGCGTTTCTAAATATCAGGAGCTTACCGAACGCGCAGCCATGTTAGCTTCCGAAGCCGGGGCAGCATTCGCTTTTATTGAGCCGGAATTACTTGAAATGGATGCGGCCAAACTTCAGGTGATGGCTAACCAGTTTCCTGATACCACTCGCTATGATATGTATATCCGCGACCTTATTCGCTCCAAAGCGCATATTCGTTCTTCCGAAGTGGAAGAGTTGCTCGCGCAGTCGACTATCATCGCGCGTGGCCCGGATGCTGTTTTCTCCATGCTCAACGATGCCGATTTGAAATATCCGACCATCAAAGATGAAAACGGCAATGAAGTCGCGCTGAGCAAACAGCGGTTCGCCCGGTTTATGGATTCCCCAGACCGACGCGTGCGCAAAGATGCGTTTGTGGGATTTTATTCCGTATACAAAGAGCATGTCAACACGTTTGCGGCATCGCTGGCGGCATCGATCAATAAAGATATTTTTTATGCCAAAGCCCGCCGGTTCGATTCCTGCCTTCACAGCGCGCTGCATGGCAATGATATTCCCCTTTCTGTGTATCATTCGCTGATTGAATCGACCGAGAAAAAATTAGATTCGTTTCATGATTTCATCAAATTGCGAAAACAGATTCTCAAAATTGACACTATCGAAGCATGGGATATGGCTTGTCCGTTATTTCCGGAGCAAAACTATGATGTTCCCTATAACGAAGCCGTAGAGAATATTCGGCATGCGCTTCGCCCGCTTGGCGCGCGCTATTGCACGGCCTTGGAATCAGCGTTCGATCACCGCTGGGTTGATGTCTACGAAACGCAAGGCAAAGGCAGCGGCGCATATTCCTATTCCACCTATGGCAAGCATGCCTTTATTCTGATGAATTACAATGAAACAGTCGATGACATGTTCACTCTCGCGCATGAACTCGGCCACGCACTCCACAGCCATTTGGCAAATGAAACCCAGCCCTATCCAAAAGCAGGATATTCGATTTTTGTCGCCGAAGTTGCCTCTACTCTCAACGAAGGTCTCTTGCAGCATTATCTGTTATCGAAAGTAAAAGATACCCGCCAACGTCTGTTTTTGATCAATCGCCAGATCGATAACACGATGGGGACATATTTTTATCAAGTGCTTCTCGCCCACTTTGAGTTATTGATTCATGAAGAAGTTGAAAAGGGTGCTGCCCTTTCACCCGAACGATTGAGTGATATTTATCATGATCTGTTGAAAAAATATTATGGCCCGCATTACTCGATTGAAGAATTAGGCACCCTCAAATGGAGCCGGATCGGCCATTTCTACAATCCGTTTTATGTCTATCAATACGCCACTTCCTACGCGGCATCCCAGGCGATTTTGGATAAGATTTTGAGCGGTGAAACTGGAATCGTCGAAAAATACCTGGGTATGTTAGCCGGCGGCGGATGTGACTATCCGATTGAACTCTTGAAACGCTGCGGTATCGACATGACCACTTCTTCCCCGGTGGACGCTACTTTGAAATTGTTTGCAGAACAAGTTGAGGAAATGGGAAGATTGGCGTAGCAACGGAGTTGCTTTAATTAAGCAGGCCAAAACCTCTAAGGTTTTGACAGTACGCATGCGTTAACGGGTGGAAATCAATGTCAAAAAAGTTGCGGTTTTTTTTAGTTACAGTTGTAATAAGCACACTAATAAGTTGCCAAGTTCGTACTTGGAGATCAATCGAAACAGAAAACGGTGGAGTTCCGATTATTCTGTTCGAACGATATAAAGTAAACGTCAGCGGACTTGCATCTACACCACGAAGAATATTTTTTTCAGTCACTTTTCTTAACAAAGTCTCAGGGCCGCTAAAACTGGACACAATACCGATTTTTGTTATTGATACTGTATGCTTTGCCGGGGACTGCCTTGATAACCAACTTTGTTATGACGCGAAAGAGCACTTAGTTGCTAAAAAAAGCCCCAACCCAAGTTTCGTAATAAAAGAAAAGGCTGCGGATGACCTTATTAGCGAAAGAGGGGTTCTCGACCCGGAGGATATTAGTATTGCAGGTGTTCCGATTCTCCCCTTAACCTGCAGAGATCATGATGTTTTTCTAACATTTACTGCTCGTATTATCGACCGTATAAGTGGCGCAACAATTTCTTCAGAATCAAAGCAAGTTGGCCTGCTAATCAAAGATGAACATTTTACCATACGAGCGGCCGATTAGCCGGATACAGTACAAATGAACTCTCAATACAAAAAACAGGGATTTCTTTTCTTTCTTATTCTGGCATCAGCAATACTTACTCAGAGTTGCTATTATTTTTATACCACGGAATTCGTATACAAACCAAATCAACAAACCTTCAGAAACTGGAGCCTTGAGACATATGTCTCAAAAGTTCATATCGATGGGTATGCTCCCGGCGAAGTCGACACAACTTGGGACGTATGGTTTATTGCGTCTGTTAGTGAAGAACCTGCACCCATAACAAAACTCGTAATTGACTCAATGCGATATGTTCTTTCGGGAAAAGAGCGAAAGCTTTTGTTGCCTAACATGTATGATTTCGAACATCGCGGTGGAAATCCTCGCGCGGAAGCGTATTTTGGGGAAATTCCCATAAAGAATATTCTACCGACGACGATGAACTTAAAACTGTTTATGCATATAGAAGAATACGAAACCGGAAAATTTATAGCTGATAGCAGTGTTTTCTTCCAAGGTATATACAAGAAACATAGTCCGAAGATACTTAAATAGAGTTAAACATTAGTTTGCTCCACCATCCCCGCCACTTTGTGCGATTCCTCATCGGTACGTTGAGTGAGTAACGCATCCACCACTCGTTTTTGATCTTCTTCGTTGCGGTTTTGGCTCATTTTCCATTTCGCTTCCACCTTCGTAATCTCGATCTCGAATGCAACCACCCCCTTCGTGTGCTTGCGGAAATATTCCAAATGCTTTGCATCCTCCCACAACGGCAGGGTCGGCGGATCAAACGTCGCGATGGTTTGTTTAAGCAAGTGCATTACTTCGTCCACGTCATTGATCAAACGTAGTTTGCCATAAATGTGGACAGAGGCATAGTTCCAGGTCGGGATACCATCATTCACTTTGTACCATGATGACGAAATAAACGTGTGCGGACCATTAAATATCGTCAGCACTTCGCCGCCATCTTCGATTTGCTGCCACTGCGGATTCATTTTCGCCATATGGCTCAGCAGTTTTCCGCCCGGCTCGGCGTTTCCCGGCAACAGAAACGGCAGATGCGTTCCGGCTGGTCTATTATCCTTGCTGTTAATCAGAATCCCGAACGGGTACGTGCGGACAAGATCACTGATTTTCGCGACATCGACCACTTGGGTGTGGGGAGGGATATACATGGAAGATAGTATACGCTCTTTTTCTTGTAGGTCAAAACTTCGGTATTGGCTCTTCCTTAGGTCGGTGTTTCGAATCCTCAAGAAACCCGACAATTCTCTTCTCTTTCCGTGCGTGGTGTACGTCCCCGTGTACCACGTTCTTTTTTGGTATTCGTGGCGCACCGGGAGGTACGCCACGCACAAAATCAGGTTCTTGCCTCTAATCAAATAACAACTAATACTATGGTATGTATTTTTCCCAAGAATTAAACAGGCATGGCCTGCGCCCATGATAACGAGGTGTATCTGTTTCAGCCAGTCGTTTGAAGATCTCAAGCGGATCGCCAAAAAACATAACGCTCATACTATTGCCGAACTTCAGGAACACGTCCGCTTTGGGCTGAACTGCCAACTATGCCATCCGTATGTGAAAGCGATGCTCCGCACCGGGCAGACCGAGTTCACCGAAATTCTGATCGATTCCGACGACGAATCCCCGGACGAATAAATGAAAGAGAATTCGGTAACCCGTTTTCTTGGTCTGAACGCCGGTACTGCCAGTATGCTGGCGATTATCGTGTTCGTCGGGATGGGGGAGAAAATGGCAGAACGGTTTTTGCCGGTCTATATCATGTCACTCGGCGGCGGAACGCTCGCTATCGGTATTTTCGGCGGGCTGACCAACTTCGTTGCGGCGCTCTATTCACTCCCCGGTGGATTTCTCGCTGATCGCTTAGGTTATAAACGCAGCATACTGCTATTCAATTTGATTTCGATTGCCGGATATTTGATTGCGTTGTTCGCACCCTCATGGCCGTTCGTGATTTTGGGAGCGCTCTTTTTTCTCTCGTGGTCATCTATTTCGCTGCCCGCAACCATGGGCATTATCAGCAAAGCGCTGCCGGAATCAAAACGAACGATGGGTGTCGCGCTCAACTCACTCGTCCGCCGTTTTCCGCGCGGACTTGGGCCACTATTGGGTGGCGTTTTGATAACTGCCTATGGCGAAACTGATGGAGTACGGTATGCGTTCATGCTTGCCATTCTCTTAGCCGTCATCGCGATAATTATTCAGCAGCGTTTTTTACCGGAAGATGTCAGCCAGCCGCATTTATTGCTCAATCTATCGTATTTGAAAAATTTGTATTCGCGTATGACCCCTCAGCTTAAACGGCTTTTGTTATCCGACATTCTTGTCCGTTTCTGTGAACAGATTCCCTATGCATTCGTTGTCGTCTGGTGTCTGAAAGAAATATCATCACCGATAACAGCCGCAGAGTTCGGCATTTTGACGGCAATCGAAATGGCGGTAGCGGCATTGATTTATATTCCGATTGCGCATCTTGCCGACAAAACCGAAAAAACGCCGTTTGTAATTGTTACATTCGGCTTCTTTACGCTCTTCCCCATTGTCTTACTCTTTTCCCATTCCTTCTGGCCGCTGGTGGGTGCGTTTGTTATTCGCGGTCTCAAAGAATTCGGTGAACCGAGCCGCAAAGCGCTGATTTTGGATTTATGCCCATCCGATCAACGCGCGGCGATGTTCGGATTGTATTACCTTATTCGTGATTTGGTTGTTTCTATAGCGGCTTTCAGCGGTGCATGGTTTTGGGATATTTCCCCGCAGACCAACCTGATTGTCGCCGCTGGATTTGGGATATTGAGCACATTCTTGTATCTTATTGCCGAGAAAAAACAGAAGGGTTAATAGGAGATTAAAATGTACATAAAACGTCACTACGCTAGCGGCGCAGGAGCAGCAGCGGCTGTCGCTGCAATTGCAAATGCGACAAACGCATCAGGCGCGATTGTTAAGCTCGAACCGGCCGAATTTCAAAAAATTCTTAACCGCGCGGAATCAGTTGTGGTTGTTCATGCGATGGGCGGCATTTTCAAAAAGAATTACCAGTACCTGCTCAGTTACAAAGGGCTGTTCTTTTTCACTAAAGCGGAGGCTCCGCTTACATTTGGACACAAGGTCGAATTAGTCACGGCCAACAAAATCTGGATTCCGAACATGGGCTTTGGTTCCTGATTTCTCTGTCTGAAAGCCCTTTACAGCGAGCACGACTCCCCCTATCTTGCTTGGCTATTCGGAGTTAGCTATGGCATTTAAGACATTAAAAGAGAATTTTTCGCTCCCCAAAGCTGAGGAAGAAATCCTCGAATTTTGGGATAACGAACGCATCTTCCCCCGGCTCAACGAACTGGCGAAAGATCGCCCCCGCTTTGTCTTTTTTGAAGGTCCGCCGACTGCAAACGGCCGCCCCGGTATTCACCACGTTATCTCCCGCACCGTAAAAGACCTTATCTGCCGCTACAAAATCATGTGCGGCTATCGGGTCGACCGCAAAGGTGGATGGGACACGCATGGCCTTCCGGTCGAAATCGAAGTCGAAAAGCAGCTCAAGCTCGATTCGAAAGCGAAGATCGTCGAATACGGCGTCGACAAATTCAACCAGAAATGCCGTGAGTCAGTTTTCAAATATCTTGATGATTGGAACAAAATCACGCGACGAATCGGCTATTGGCTTGATTTGGACGATGCCTATGTCACGCTGAAAAACGAATATATCGAATCGGTCTGGTGGATTTTAAAAACCTACTACGATCGTGGTTTGTTATACAAAGGTCACAAAACCGTTCCGTTCTGCCCGCGCTGCGGTACTGGATTATCGAGTCACGAACTCGCGCTTGGCTATCAGACGGTCAAAGACCCATCCATCTATGTAAAAGTAAAAGCGGCCGATGCTGATTTCAGCTATTTGGTCTGGACGACTACACCCTGGACACTTCCTTCCAACGCCGCACTCTGTATGAAGCCGGATGCCGACTATGTTATGATCGAGCATGAAGGGGAAAAATTAGTCTTAGCCGAAGCGCTCGTTGCAAAACTGTTTGAAGGTACGCCTGAAGTAGTAGAGCGAAAAAAGGGGAAAGACTTTGAGAAACGGAAATACACCCCGCTCTTCGATATCTACAAAGACAAATCAAACGAAGCATTTTATCTTGTCACCGCAGACTTCGTCACGCTCGAAGATGGTACCGGTATCGTACATATCGCTCCCGGTTTCGGTGCCGATGACTATGAAGTCGGAAAAAAACATGGCCTCCCGGTTTTACAGGCAATTGAACCAAACGGACATTTCAAATCGATAGCCGGACAGTACAGCGGAATGTTTGTCAAAGATGCCGACCCGGTCATTATTAAAGACCTGAAAATAGCCGGTCGCTTATTCAAAAAAGAAACCTACGAACACAATTATCCGTTCTGCTGGCGGTGCGATTCCCCGCTTATCTACATCGCGCGTGAGTCCTGGTATATCCGCACGACCGATTTTCGTGACGCCCTGCTTCGCAATAACAACGCGATCAACTGGGTGCCGGATGAAATCCGCACCGGCCGTATGGCCAACTGGCTTGAAAACAACGTCGACTGGGCGCTCTCCCGTGAACGTTTCTGGGGAACACCGCTTCCTATCTGGGTCTGCGACGACGCCAAATGCGGTAAGATGCGCGCGGTTGGTTCAATCGAGCAACTGCGCAAAGAAGGAATCGACGTTCCGGGTGAAGTTGATTTACACAAGCCGATGATGGATCGCTTCAAGATTCGCTGCGAATGCGGCGGTACGATGACTCGTGTTCCGGAAGTGGTCGACGTTTGGTTCGATTCCGGCGCGATGCCGTACGCACAGTGGCACTATCCGTTTGAAAACAAGGATGTGTTCGAACATAACTATCCGGCTGATTTCATTTCCGAAGCGGTCGACCAAACCCGCGGCTGGTTCTATTCTCTCCTGGCTATTTCGACTATGCTTTTTGATAAAGCCCCGTTCAAGAATGTGATCGTCATGGAATTCATTCTTGATAAAGAAGGCAAAAAGATGTCGAAGCATAAAGGAAACGTGGTCGACCCGTTCACCACTATCGACAAATACGGTGCCGACCCGGTGCGCTGGTACTTGGTGACGACATCGAGCCCGTCCACCCCAACTAAATTCGACATGGAAGGACTCGCCGAAACGGTCCGTAAATATTTCGATACGCTGCGTAATACCTATACGTTCTTTGCCCTGTATGCGAATATCGATCGCGTAGCTGAGCGCGCTGCCGAGCAAAAACAGTCAGTCGAACAATTCTTGCAAAGCAAAGCCGGTGAAGCTGACATTTTCGATAAATGGATTGTTTCCAAATACAACACACTCGTTAAAGAATGCCGTGAACGGTTGGATGCATACGATATTACCCGCCCCACCCGCGCGATTCAATATTTCGTTATTGAAGAACTCTCTAACTGGTATGTGCGCAATAACCGTCGCCGCTTTTGGGCGGAAGGGGATGACCCTTCCAAGATGCGCGCTTATTTGACCCTCTATCAAATGTTAATTGGCGTCAGCAAACTGAGCGCGCCGATTGCTCCCTTTGCATCCGAATTAGTGTGGAGGGAGTTAAAAGGTGACAACGTCACCCTTTCTGTTCACATGGCATCCTATCCTACCGTTGATGAAAAAGCGATTGATACCGAACTGAACGAAACAATGTCGCTGGTTGAAAATGTTGTCACCCTCGGCCGTGCTGCCCGCGCTCGTAAAAATCTGAAAGTGCGCCAGCCCCTTTCCCGTTTACAGGTCGGTTTACCCGCCGGTATAAAATGGGAACGGGTGAAACCGTACACTGATATTATCGCTGATGAACTGAATATCAAAGAAGTCACTGCCGGTGAGGATCTCGATAAATATGTCAGCCTTTCCGCCAAACTGAATTTCCGCGTCGCCGGAGCAAAATTAGGCGGTTTGGTCAAAACAACTGCCGCGACCCTAACGAGCCTTTCCAATGCCGAGGTCGCAGAAATCGAACGAAAGAAGAGTTGGAACAGTACAATCGAAGGCACCCCTGTTTCATTAACGCTCGATGACATCGAAATCGTTCGACACGAAGAACCGGGATATGCAGTGGAAGCAGACGGCCCGCTCACTGTTGTTATTGATACTGAACTGACAGCCGAGTTAATTGATGAAGGTTTCGCCCGCGAAATGGTGAACAAAATTCAGAATATGCGCAAGACCGCGGGATTTGACGTAACCGATCAGATCCGCGTACAAGTACACACAACCGACCGCGTACAAAAAGCGGCGGCCAAACATGATGAGTTCATTCGCCATGAAACGCTCGCAACACATTTGGAATTTACCACCAGCGGAAACGGTTTTACGGAGTGGGACTTAAACGGTGAGAAAGCGGCGATCTCGGTCGTCAAAGTATAAAAGGAGAATGGTATGAAAACACAGGACTTCGAAAAATATCGCCAGCTCCTGTTGGCCAAACGCCGCCAGATGCTCGAAGAGATGGGTATTATGGATGAAAAGTTCTCCTCGACGGCAAAAGATGCCGCCGGTGACCTTTCCGCCTACTCCTACCATATGGCAGATCAGGGAACGGATGCAATGGAGCGGGAAATAAACTTCATGCTCGCTTCTAAAACCGGCAGGTTAGTCTATCATCTTGATGAAGCGCTTCGCCGTATCGATGACGGCACCTACGGCAAATGTTTCGGTTGCGGCAAAATGATCAGCGCCGCCCGTTTGGAAGCGGTTCCGCACGCCCGTTTGTGTATCGAGTGTAAATCCGCCGAAGAAGAAAAGAAAATCGAGAAGCGCTGAGTGCGAACACTTCTTCTGGCCGTTTTTGTTATTCTTGTTGTTGTCGGGTTTGATCAAGCCACCAAGCTTTGGGCGGTCGAACGGCTGACCGACCAACCCTCCATTGAAGTCATCGGCCACAGTGTCATGTTTTCTCTCGTCTACAATGAAGGCGGGGCAATGGGCACGAAGCTTGGCTCCGCGAATTACTATCTCATTGCCGCACTTGTTATCCTAACATTGATTTTCTTTTACATTTGGCAGAACCGAAACCAAAAAGCAGTGGTGTTGCCGTTATCACTAATAGCCGGCGGGGCAATCGGCAATATTCTCGACCGTCTCCGGATCGGTAAAGTGGTCGATTTTATCGATATCGACATTCCGGACATAAACATCGGCAGTTACCTCTTGGAGCGCTGGTGGACCTTTAACATCGCCGACGCCGCTATCAGCTGCTCAATCGTCTTTCTGCTTATCTACATGCTTTTCTTTCAGCATAAAACGCCCCGCCCGCAAACATCCGAACCGGTTTCCCCTGCCCCGACTGATACAGCCGTTCAATAAACGCCAAAAAATTCCAGATAATTCCTCCCTTTTGCCCACCTACTTTCCACGTATATTATGAACCGAGCGGTGCTGCCGCTGTTATGGTCTATAGAATTTATAACTGCATAAGGTAACCATGCTTTCAAAAGAAGTCGTTCTCCATATACTCTCCGGCATCGATGACCCGGAACTCAAAAAGCCGCTTACGGAGCTTGATATGGTCCGGTTTGTCGATATCGACGGCGGCGATGTCACCGTCGGCATCACTCTCACTGTCCCCGGCTGTCCGCTGAAAGAAAAAATCAGCAATGATGTCACCCGCGGTGTCTCGTTAATCCCCGGCGTGGAACGGGTGCATGTCCATTTCGATGTCATGAACGACGAGCAGCGCGCCGCTTTGCGCGTTAAGCTCGGCCATGGCCCGCAGCCCGGCTCACAAGGCGGAAAACACCCGGTCACCATAAATAACTTTGCCAAACGCTTTATCGCGGTCTCATCCGGTAAAGGGGGCGTCGGAAAATCCACCACGACGGTTAACCTCGCCGCCGCCTTATCACGCCGTGGGCGCAAAGTCGGGATTTTGGATGCCGACGTGTACGGTTTCTCTATCCCCCGAATGATTGGTGTTTCCGGTCAGCCGACCGTAATAGACGACAAAATTGTCCCGCTTCGCCGTAACGACAATATCCAGATCGTTTCCATGGGCTTTTTTGTCAAAGAGGATGAGCCGGTAATCTGGCGCGGCCCCCTTTTGCATAAGGCGATTAATCAATTCCTGGCCGATGTCATGTGGGATCAGCTCGATTTTCTGTTTCTCGATCTCCCGCCCGGTACCGGCGACGTTTCATTGACCATCGCACAGGCAATTCCGACCGCCGAGCTTTTGGTGGTCACCACACCGCAGGCAACGGCTACCTGGGTTGCTGGAAGAGTCGCCAAATTAGCAGAGCGAACCAAATTGCAAGTCCTCGGTGTCATTGAAAATATGGCCTGGTTCGAACAAAACGGTACGCGGGAATATATTTTCGGCAAAGATGGCGGTAAAGAACTCGCTCGCAGACTTGATGTTCCGCTTTTGGGACAAGTACCGCTGATGACCTCGATTCGCGAAGGAGCAGACAACGGAAAACCGGTCGCGCTTGAAGGCACAAAAGAACAGATCGAACTGTTCGATTCAATAGCCGCTAAACTCGAAGCATTGTAACAGGCATAACCGCTTATCAATTCGCGGCTTTTACGTTGCCAAAAATTATTTCCTCACAATCACATTCTATCAACAATGTGATTACGTTTTTTTTCATCTCGCTAACTCCGCGAAATGCAATCAGTTCAAATATTGTGGAAATTATCAGGTGGCGCTATTGACGGGGTAGCATACGGGGGGTATTTAATCACATGAAACAAGGATATACAACGACTGTGAACAGAATGTGGGTAAGTATTCTGTCAGTCGCCGAGGCAGATTGCAGGATAATCAGTTAACTAAGATCTCTAAGGATGGGTTCTGTGAATAACTATGTGGAAAATAACGCGCTGTTTTCACGCTGGGATGCGAAAACAGTAGTACAGCAAGGAATTGCGAATGCGTGAACATGTGGAAATGAAGGAGGGACGCGTGTAATGCTTCAGGAAGTGGTAACGAACTCGAAACAATGGACCGATTGCCTTGATTATATCTCGCGACGAGTAAAATTACAGTCATACAATACCTGGTTCAAACAGACACGCGGCGAGCCGACTGAAAACGGTAGTTTTAAAATTTCGACGCCGAATCAATTTGTCGCTGATTGGATAAAGGATAATTACGGACATCTGATCGAAGAGGCATTCTCCGAAGTACTCGGCCGGCAGTACGATGTCGTCTACATGATCTCCCGCAACGGAGATGAAGAACAAACCTCGCTGGAATTCGACGTTCATTCGCCGCATACGATGGCGAATGTTACCGTCACGGCGAAACCGCAGGTAAATCATAACCTTAATCCGCGCTATACCTTTGATACACTGGTTGTCGGCGATTTCAATCAGTTCGCTTGCGCGGCCTCAATGGCTGTAGCCGAAGCGCCGGGAATGACCAAGTACAATCCGTTGTACATATATGGCCGTACCGGACTCGGCAAAACGCATATTATTCAGGCGATCGGACACCGGATTTTGGAATTGATGCCAAACAAGCGGGTTATCTACGCAACCTCCGAAAAGTTCACGAGTGATTTCATCGCCTCGATTTCCGACCGCGCTATTTCCGATTTTACCAAAATGTACCGCGATGTCGATGTCTTGATCATCGACGACATCCAGTTCTTTACCGGTAAAGAATCAACGCAGGAGCAGTTTTTCCATACCTTCAACACGCTGTACCATCTCGGCAAACAGATCATACTCTCCTCTGATCGTCCGCCGAAAGAGATTAAAGGGCTTGAAGAACGCTTACTTTCCCGATTCTCCTGGGGACTGGTGACCGATCTTCAGGCTCCCGATCTGGAAAATCGAACTGCTATTATTTACAAGAAACTGATAGTTGAAGGAACAACGCTTCCGGAAGCGGTCATTCGCTTTATTGCCGACCGCGTCTACAGCAACATTCGTGACTTGGAAGGTGCGCTTATCCGTCTGTTTGCCTATGCTTCGCTGCACAAGGTTGCCGTTGACCTTGATTTGGCTAAACGGGTACTTTCAGACAGTTTCTCACAAGGAAAAAAGGAAGTGACAATCGACGCTATCCAAAAAAAGGTGAGCGAACATTTCTCTATCGACCACGCCATGATGACAGCAAAGAAAAAATCTTCCCATATTGCAATCGCCCGTCAGGTGGCTATGTATTTGTCACGTTCCCTGACTAATAATTCACTGAAGAGTATCGGCGGCAATTTTGGCGGACGGGATCATTCGACTGTGATTCATGCCTGTGATTTAGTCGAAAGGAAGATCGCTGAAGATATCGCGTTTCGGGAAAAAATAGACAAAATATCCGCTTCTTTGCTTTATTGATAAGCAGTGGATGAGATGTTGATGATATGAGAATAAATTTGAATGAAATAATTTGGTGTGGGAAAAACGAGTTGCTGTCAACGAAGCTGTTGATATCATCTTTGATCCTGCGCCGGTATTATGTTGTTGCAAATCAGAGGTTATCGCCTGCATATTGGCGGATGGTTCGGGGTTAGTACACATCCCCACACCATTATTACTACTCCTGTTTAGATATATCCAGGTTAAGTAAGAGATTCATGTGTGCACAAATCGACGGAGTACGGTGAAATGAAGTTTGCGATTTCGAAATCTAAATTGAGCCAGAACCTTCAACAGGTCTTGCAGGTTGTTCCCAATAAATCCACCCTGCCAATTTTGACCAATATCCTGATTGAAGCGCTTGAGAATAAACTGAAACTCTCTGCTACTGATCTGGATATCTCTATTACCGCATCCGTCGATTGTAACGTCAGTAAAAAAGGTTCTGCCGCCGTGCCGGCGAAAGTGCTGTATGAAATCGTTCGTGAACTGCCGGAAGCGGAAATCGGGTTTGAGTTGGTCGGCAATCGTATCGAATTCAAAATCCCAAACCGTGCCTACAAACTTTCGACCGTCTCACCGGAAGAATTTCCGAAAATCCCGGCCGTTAATACCAAAAAAGAGATTCGCATCAGCGGCGTTGACCTGGTAAAGATGATTCGCAAAACCACCTTTGCCTGTTCAGCAGATGACACCCGTCCTGCGTTGAACGGTGTGCTTTGGCAAACCAAAGGGGACAAAATGCAGATGGTCGCCACCGATGGCCACCGTTTAGCAAAAATGTCGGTTGCGAATACTAAACTCAAAGGGATGCACGAAGACGTAATCGTCCCGCCGAAAGTGCTGAACTTAATCCCGAAGTTTTTAACGAACGAAGAGAGTGAAGTCGGCATTATCTTCGGCGATAACAGCATCATTTTCAATCTCAACGAAGTGGTACTCACCTCCCGCTTGATCGAAGGACCGTATCCAAACACCGATCAGGTAATTCCGGCCAAAGCAGATAAAAAACTGCGAATCGAAAAAGAGGAACTGGCCGGTGCGGTGCGACGCGTTTCGATTTTGTCGAATCAATTGACCCATCAGGTGAAATTCGCCGTCAAAGGCGGCAATCTTACGCTTTCCACAGCCAACGCCGATGTCGGCGGTGAAGGAAAAGAGGTGCTTGATTGCGACTACAACGGGGATGCTATTGAAATGGGGTATAACGCCGCATACGTGACCGATATCTTAAGTCGGATGGATGACACTGAGGTTATTTTCGAGTTAACCTCGCCGATCTCCGCGGGTGTGGTTTACTCGCCGAGTTCTCCAAAAGAAGAATACCTCTGTTTGATTATGCCGCTTCGGTTGGCTGAATAGTGCCTCTGTTACGTTCCTGATCTGTGACGGAAGGATATCCGGATGCACCTTACCCATCTTTCAGTCACCAGTTTTCGGAATATCGAAGCGCTGACATTCGAACCATCACCAACCGTTAATTTGCTTTACGGCAATAACGGCTCTGGTAAAACGAACCTTCTGGAAGCTATCTTTGTTTTGCTTGTCGGTCGTTCGCAACGCGGCGCGCAGGAATCGACTATGATTCAGCAGGGCGCGTCACTGTATAGAATCTCCGGAACACTCAAAACGCAGAACGGAACTTATGAGTTGGCGACTGCCGTTCCCAAAACCGGAAGAAAGAAAATCACGGTTGATGAAGTTGGCATCAAACTTTCTGAATTGTACGATATCACCTGCGCCGTTTCTATTGGCCCCGAAGATACTGAGTTCATAGCCGGCCCTCCCTTCGCGCGGCGGATGTTTTTAGATCTGTACTTATCGCAATCGTCCCCGATATATCTGTTCAACCTCACTCAGTATCAGCGAGCCGTTCAGCAGAAAAATATGGCGCTCAAGCAAAATGGAATAACCGATCCGTTCGATGAATTAATGATCCGCCACGGCAGTGAAATTATCCACGCCCGTATCCAATTGATTGCCCGGCTCGTTCCGGTAGCGGCAGAACTGTATGCCCGCGTATCCGGTATCGATTCATTGATGTTCTCCTATGTTTCCTCAATCACCTCCGAAGAAATGAGCGCGACGGAATCGACTCCGGAGCGAATAACTTCCCTGTTTTCAAGCGCCATTCAATCGCAGCGCCATCGTGAACAGGCGTTGCAAAGCGCAATGGTAGGCCCGCACCGGGATGATATCGAAATGAGTATCGACGGTTATCCGGCGCGTACGCACAGCTCCCAGGGGGAATCACGAACGGCGGCGATTGCGTTAAAACTTGCTATGTTCGAGTATTTGAAGGAAATCAGGAAAGTGAATCCGATACTTTTGCTCGATGAAGTCTTCGCCGAACTGGATGCCGGCCGTATTACCCGGCTAGTCGGCACATTCGAACGATTCGGGCAATTGTTTGTCACCTCGGCAGGAGAACCGAGTATTCCCTTATCTGCCGACAGCCGGAAGTTTCGTATCGGTAATGGCGGTATTCAGGAGATCGGCTAATGAGCGGTCTTGTTGTTTCCCGTCTCACCAAATCATTCGGCACTACCCATGTGCTTTCCGATGTTTCATTCGAACTCGCCCCGCATGAGTTGCTGGTTTTGCTCGGCTCATCCGGATGCGGTAAGTCAACGTTGCTTCGCATCATCGCCGGGCTGGAAACGGCAGACAGTGGCGAAATTCATTTGAACGGAAAACGAATTGACCAGCTCCACCCGCGTGAACGGGATGTCGCTTTGGTTTTTCAAAATTATTCTCTCTATCCGCATATGACTGTCGAGCAGAATATCGCTTTCCCGCTTCGTATCGCAGGAATGCCAAAACAGGAGCGACACCAAAAAGTAGTGGAAGCAGCAAGACTGCTCGGACTTGAAAACCGGTTGAAAGCCAAACCAGCCGAGCTTTCGGGTGGCCAGCGCCAGCGCGTTGCCCTGGGGCGAGCTATTGTCCGTGAACCTGCCCTTTTTCTTTTGGATGAACCGCTCTCGAATCTCGACACGGAGCTCCGTCTTCGCATGCGTACCGAAATTGTCCGTCTTCAGCGTTCACTCGGCCGACCTGCTGTGCATGTAACGCATGACCAGTCGGAAGCGATGGCAATGGCCGATCGTATAGCCCTGATGAAGGATGGGAAGATCGTCCAGCTCGGCACTCCTGAAGAGCTCTACAACGAGCCGAAAACCCTCTTTGCTGCCACATTTCTGGGACACCCGAGAATAAATATTGTTCGTTCCCATTGGGAAAACGGGATGTTGCACCCGCTTAATCTTCCTGTTTCTCTCTCTAACTCCCTTCGCAACCACAGCGAAATCCTTCTGGCTATTCGCCCTCAACATATTCGTCTTGCCAACAACGGCATATTCGACGGCGAGGTAGTTGCATCTGAGTATGTGGGTGAAGGACATCACGTTACCCTCAAGTCCTCGGATGTATCCTTTGTCGCTTCGCTGCAGGGAAAAGCACCTGCAGTCGGTGAACGGGTGCGTGTTGATTTCGATCTTGATGCGATCAGATTCTTCGATCCCGCGACCGGGAATCGCATTGTTTAAGTACAGTTAGTTATTTTTTTCACAGGGGAAAAAACCGTAAAAACCCTTGACACATTTGGCTTTTGCAATTTTTTTGGAAGAGGCAGGCCACTGGTTGTACTACTTGACACGCCGGTTGCATAACTCGAATGAGCTCGTTAGTAATAAAACTGACCAGCCGAGAGATGTGATGAAGGAGGTGACGCAGGAATAGGACACAGATAGAGTACCTTCATGTACTGATCCCGCGCTTTACGCAAGCGCATCCAGTTACAAATGTAAAAACGCAAGTATCAGAGAGGTGAAGAATGACCCAGCACATGCGGGGCCTCACGGCTCTCGTCTCCGCTATCGTTTGCTGTTGTCTTTTAATTGGAACAACCGCAATTGCATCTGTCGAACGTGATACCGACAAAGCGAAACGAGCAGAACAGGCCCAGACTCTTAAAAAAGTGAACACAACTCCGGCTCGCGATCAGCAGGCCGACAAACAGAGTGGTTCAATTCTCTCCAAACCAAAAAATCAAATTAGCAAAAAAGTAGCGACAACGGCAAAACAGCGCCCCGTGACACCGAAGCAGCCGTTTACGGGACATCCGACCCCACCGAATCAGGATGTCATTCGTCAGGGTGGCGATGATATCGGCGCCGCACTGACGATTCCATCGATTCCGTATGCCGATGCAGGTACGACCTCCGGCTATACCGATGATTATGATGAAATCTGTCCGTACGATGCGCCGGGTTCGGCCGATGTAGTCTATCGCTACACTCCGCCGTCCGATAAACTGGTCACTATCGACCTGTGCCCGTCCGGCTATGACACAAAAGTATACGTGTACGAAAACGCCGCAGGTAACCTTGTTGCCTGTAACGACGACGCAGATGATTGCGATCTTTTGTATCGTTCGTTGTTGGAGCACGTACTGCTTACCGCCGGCAACACCTATTACATCGTGGTTGACGGGTACGGCGGTGAAGATGGATCCTATGATCTTACTATTACCGAAGAAGTCGCGTGTATCGTTGATTGCCCGGTTAACCATGAAGACGAAGGTGAAGCCTGCGGCGACAGCATCAATGATGGTTGCAACCTGACCACTCCGTCTTACGGCGAAGTGAAGTGCGGCGACACCATCTGCGGTACCGCTTGGGCCGACGGTGATCTTCGTGATACCGACTGGTTCTTAAAGACTATCGCTGATGATACCACTGTTACATGGAGCGGAACTGCCGGATTTGATTTCGCTCTCATTATCGCCAAGCTTGATGGCTGTGGCGAAGGCGAAATCACGGTCGTTGAAAGCATCGCTGCAGACGCATGCGATACCGCTACTATTTCCGCCACTATCGGTGCCGGTACTTATGTCTTTTTCGTGGCCCCGTCTGTATTTGCAGGATATACCTGCGCAGGCGGTCCGTGGAATTACACGGTCTGGCTTGATTGTGCCGAGCCGCCGGCGGGTCCGTCCAATAACGATTGCGAAGATGCGATCGCAATTGGCGATGTTACCGATTATCCGTTCACGACTACCGGCGCCACGATTGATGGCGGCGTGGTCTGTACTTCATTCGGATTCAACCAGATCCACGCGGATGTCTGGTTCTGCTACACTGCGAGCTGCGACGGTATTGCTACCGCTTCGCTTTGCAACAGCGATTACGACACAAAGATGGCCGTCTACGATGGTTGCGTCTGCCCGGCAGTTGACATGATTGGCTGTAACGACGATGCCTGCGGCGATGACGGATTGAAATCAGAAGTAGTCTTCCCGGTCGTTGCCGGAAACACTTATCTGATTCGTATCGGTGGATATGACGGTGAATCAGGCGACGGTCTGTTGACCATCTCTTGTGGCGCTGCCGCCGAAAACGACAACTGCTCCGACGTAGTTCCGCAGACTCTCCCGGCAGTATTCTCAGGCGATAACACCGGCGCTACCAGCGATTGCGCGCTGACTGCTCCGGACGCCGAAACATGGGCGGCTTTCACGATTTCATCATGCACCGACGTTACTGTGGAATACTGCGGTACTTCACCGGTTCACGAAACGATCTACATCGTTCTGTTTGAAGAATGCCCGTGCGAAGGCGGCGATTACATTTTCGCCGATGATTATAACTTCGACGATTGCGGTGACGGCAACGCCACCATGTACTTCAACCAGCTGCAGCCGGGAACGTATTATTATGCGATTCTCTCAAGCGCGGTTGATGGCTCCGTCGGACCGTATACCATATCCTTCACCGGATCCCCGTGCCCGGCCGGCTATTGCCCTGCCGCTGGCGGTACCTGTGACGAATACATCTCCCGCGTGGCCGTTGGCAGCATCGACAATTCAAGCAATTGCGATAACTATGCCGACTACACCGGCCTTTCTACTGCCATGGATATCGGAACCGGTTATCCGATCACGGTTGAAAATGGATTCCCGTATTCTTCCGATCAATGCGGTATCTGGGTTGACTGGAACCAGGATTATGACTTCAACGACGCAGATGAAACCATCGTTGTCTCCGGTACCCCTGGCCCCGGTGACTACACCGCTACCATTACGCCACCCGCCGGCGCGATACCGGGTGCTACTCGTATGCGCGTTCGCATTACCTATACCGGCGCAGTTTCTCCATGCGGAACCACCACCTATGGTGAAGTCGAAGACTACACCATCACGGTGAATGGCGGCCCGGTCGGAGATAACTTGCTGGTTAGCCCGGATTCTATCTATGCCTTCATGTCCGGTACGGTTGATCCGTTCTATATTGTTCTGGATTTGGGCAATGACTTTGCCCCGGGTTATGATGTCAATGACATCAACCTGGCGACCGTTCAAGTTAACGGTTACGCGGTTGATTCCGCTACCGTTCTGCCCGGCGCACCCGGCTTTAGTGGTCCGGTTCTGAGAATTAAAGTAAACGCAGCTTCGTTTATCCATCCGCACTATGAATCGCTTGCAGGACTTACCCTGCAAACGGCTGAAGTGACCGGTTCAATGAACGATGCTACGCCGTTCTCTACCACAAGCGAAACGTTTGTTTATGGGGGTCACCCAGTCGGCGACTTGAACATGGACGGACGAGTGACCGTTGGCGACCTTACCTACTTCGTGCAGTTCCTGTTCAATCAGGGACGTCCGCCGCAGATAATGGCGGTTGCCGACCTCAATCATACGAATACCGTCACGGTTGCAGATCTGGTCTACTTGGTCCAGTATCTCTTCAACAACGGTCCTGCCCCGCGTCAATAGTACGACGTATTGATTGAATACTATAAACCCCGCCGTTACCGGCGGGGTTTTTTATTTCTGCTTTTGGCAGCGCGGGCAAAAATGCGCTGAACGCGCACCTATTTTTTTCCGAACGATAACGGCTCCGCACCGGTTGCATGGTTTACCGTCGTTACCGTAAGCAGCCAGGTATTTCTGAAATTCTCCGGGCTGACCGTTTACACCGGCATAGCTATCCACCGATGTTCCCATAAGACTGATCGCTTTTCTTAGTACAGCCTGAATGTGCGAATGCAATTCAGTGAGCTTTGCTCGTGAAAGCGAAGTGGTTAATCGCAGTGGATGTATTTTCGAATACCAGAGTGACTCATCGGCATAAATATTTCCGACTCCCGCAATAAATGACTGATCAAGCAGCGCCGCTTTTATCTGTCGCGGTCGCTTTAGGCATAATGCGACAAAATTTTCACGTGAAATCTCAAGCGGTTCCGGACCCAGGGTTGTCAGCCCTTTTTGTTCCGAAAGCTCATCTTTGCTAAAAAGACGATGTCTGCCAAAGCGGCGATAATCACTAAAACGGAGTGACATCTTCGGTTCGTTTGCAAGGTGATAGACAAACAAATCATGCTTTCCTATCGGTTCCTCTTTCGGCACCCAGCGAAACTGTCCGGTCATTTTCAGATGCACCCAAAGTGTCAGGCTATTGTCTAATTGAATGATTATATTTTTTCCGCGACGGGTAATTTGTTCGACCGTCCTTCCGCTTAATAGAGATTCATATTTCCTTTTGCGAAATGACTTACTGATGACGATGGAACTCTTGGGTGCACGAACGATGATTTCCGTGAATGTTTTGCCGAGAATGGTGCCGCGTAAATCGTTCGCGACTCTTTCGACTTCCGGAAGTTCCGGCATAATTAGCTAACGAAGTTACTTTTTTCCGTTTAACAGGGGAGCAAGGTATTCCCCGGTGTAGGATGCTTTGTTTTTTACCACATCTTCCGGAGTTCCGGCTGCGATAATTTTGCCGCCACCCTCGCCACCTTCTGGACCGATATCGATAATCCAATCCGCGGTTTTGATAACATCCAGATTATGCTCGATAACGATTACGGTATTACCCCGCTCGACCAATTGATTGAGCACGGTTAGTAAAAGGCGAATATCTTCAAAATGTAAACCGGTAGTCGGTTCATCGAGAATGTACAGTGTGCGTCCGGTCGCTACTTTGGAAAGCTCAGTCGCCAGTTTCACGCGCTGTGCTTCACCGCCGGATAATGTAGTAGCCTGTTGTCCTAAATGTATATATCCGAGACCGACATCTTTGAGCGTTTCCATTTTCTTGCGGATACGCGGGATATTTTCGAAAAACGACATCGCTTCTTCGACTGTCATGTCCAACACATCGGCGATTGATTTTCCTTTGAACGTTACTTCAAGCGTTTCCCGATTGTACCGCTTCCCTTTGCAGGTTTCGCACGGGATGTAAATATCCGGTAAAAAGTGCATCTCGATTTTGATAATGCCGTCCCCTTCGCACGCTTCGCATCGGCCGCCCTTCACGTTGAAAGAAAACCGTCCTGCGCCGTAGCCGCGCGCTTTCGCTTCCGGAATTTCGGCAAACAGATCACGAATCAACGTAAACACCCCGGTATACGTAGCCGGGTTTGAACGGGGTGTTCGGCCGATAGGGGATTGATCGATATCGATAACTTTATCGATATGCTCCAACCCTTCCAGCTTTTCATAGGGAAGCGGGTTGGTGCGGCTATCATAAAAATGTTTCGCCAACGCGCGATAGAGCGTTTCGTTGATCAAGCTTGATTTACCCGATCCGGAAACACCGGTTACGACAATAAGGGATCCAAGCGGAAATTCTGCCGACACACTTTTCAGATTATTACCGGTCGCACCGGAGATAACGATACTGTCTTTATTCGTGCGCCGATGTTTCGGTGTAGGAATCGTTTTGGTATCGGCTAAATACTGGCCTGTCAGAGAATTTTTTTGTTTTGCTATCTCTTGTGGTGTGCCGGATGCGACAATATGTCCGCCATGTACTCCGGCGCCGGGGCCGAGATCGAGTACATAATCGGCAGCTTCAATTGTTTCCCGGTCATGCTCAACGACAACGACAGTGTTTCCCAAATCCCGTAAACCGGTAAGCGTATTCAAAAGCTTGGTGTTATCGCGCTGATGCAACCCGATAGAGGGTTCATCTAAAATATAGAGCACCCCCACCAATCGTGATCCTATCTGCGTTGCCAAACGAATACGTTGTGCTTCACCGCCGGATAATGTCGAGGCTGACCGGCTCATGGTGAGATAATCAAGGCCGACATCGCATAAAAACTGTAATCGTTCCCGAATCTCTTTGAAAATCGGTTTAGCGATTGTCTGTTGTCGCTTATTCAGCGTGATAGAATCGAAGAATTTTTTTGCTTCTTTGATCGACATGTCGGTAACACTGTCGATTGTTTCCCGGTTGATAATCACCGCCAGCGCTTCCGGCCGCAACCGGGCGCCTTTGCATTTGGGGCATTTCGACACCGACATATAATTTTCAATCCACTGCCGCACACCACTCGACTCGGTTTGTTTGTAGCGCCGCATCAGGTGCGGAATAACGCCCTCAAACTGTGAGGTATATGTTCCCGCGGCGGCCCCTTTGCCGCTGGCGTGTTCATACTCGAACGAAATAGAATCTTTGCCGGAGCCGTACAGAATTATCCGCTGTATTTGCGCGGGAAGTTCTTTGAACGGTGTCGAGAATTTGAATTTGTAATGACGGGATAACCCGCGCAGCATGTACCGATACCAATTCGCCATTTCCGCACCACCCCAGGGATGAATAGCGCCGTCGTTGATAGACAACGATGGGTCTTGAATAACGAGTTTTGGATCGACATCCATCTTCTGACCCAACCCGTCACATTCCGGACAGGCGCCGAACGGAGAGTTGAATGAGAACAAACGCGGCGATGGTTCTTCATAGCTGATATTACAATTGGTACAGGCAAATTTTTCGCTGAACAGAAGATCCTGATTTTTTATATTAATCAGTACCGTTCCCTGTCCCATTTTGAGTGCAGTTTCAACTGAATCAGCCAAACGGCGTTTGGAACCGGATTTTACGACCAAACGATCAACGACCGCTTCTATCGTATGTTTTTTCTTTTTATCGACGTTGGTGTCGTTGTCGACTTCGACAATCTCACCATCGATTCGCAACCGAACAAACCCTTCCCGTTTCGCTTCATCGATAATGTCCTTGTGCTCTCCCTTCTTTCCGCGAATGAGCGGCGCAAGGACCATCAGGCGAGTGCCTTCTTCGTAGGAAAGCACCGAATCAACGATCTGTTCGACGGTCTGCTGCGTAATCGGCTGACTGCAGTTTACGCAGTGCGGCACACCAACGCGCGCGAAGAGCAAACGAAGGTAATCGTAAATCTCCGTCACCGTTCCGACAGTCGAGCGCGGATTTTTCGGTGTCCCTTTTTGTTCGATTGATATGGCCGGGGAAAGCCCCTCGATAAAATCGACATCCGGTTTTTCCATCAACCCTAAAAACTGACGGGCGTACGCCGACATCGATTCCACATAGCGGCGCTGCCCTTCGGCGTAGATGGTATCGAACGCGAGCGATGATTTCCCTGATCCCGACAAACCGGTGATAACCGTTAGCTTGTCGCGCGGGATTTTGACGTCGATATTTTTGAGATTATGCTCACGCGCGCCTTTGATGTACAAAAACTCGCGGTTGTTTTTTCCGTTACCGTTGCTCATTAGTCTTCTTTCGTTTCAGAGCGACCCGAAATATATGCTTTAGGGTGGCTGTCGGGCAGGAAAATCTGAAGTATTTATATCACTTTATGGATAGATTCTAACACCGGAGCCGCTCTTTTGATTCCCGTGTTACTAATTGGCGGATTTGGGGTTAGGAAAGTGCGTGAAAAGAGCTAACAGCTACCGTTTTGTCATTTTTTTAGCAACTTCCGGTGCAACTGTCGGTTGCTGCCAGATATCTTTTGATTTGAAGGCGTACAAAAAAAGTGCGATAAACGCTGGAATGTGGGCTATAAAGATCACCAGAAAAAGAATCACTATCCGGGCAATTTGGGGCATTACCGCCTCCATAACTTGCGGCGATGCCGGAAAGAAAAAAGACAGGATAAGATAGACTATCCCAAGCGCCCAGTAGAGCTTCCATGCCCATTGCGAAAATATCCGCTCTTTGAACGCAAATCCGAACAGCCCGACAAGACTAAGCAGCGAAACAAATGCACCGAAAAAAAAGAGAGCATTCACATCATAAAACGCCGGTGGAATAACAAACGGCGCGGCGAGATTGATGGCAACCATGACAAAGAAATACCCTTTCCAGAACACTTCCCAAACTCCCGATTGGGAAGCAACCTGCTTGATATCCTGTCTCTGATACGATCCTGTGTAAGCCATAGATAATTTACTAAATTTAATAGAGTGGCTTGCTTATAAAAAAGGGTAAGTTTTTGCTTTTGGCATTTCTTCTATTTTTTGAAAAAAAGTAGTTTCTGTAATTTGGGTTGGCCAATGCAAGTTGAGTGCAACGAAGACCTTTTTCTCTTCAGTTCTTATTTGAATCGCTTCTAAATATAACAAGCCGCTTAAATCACGCGTGAAAGCATACGGTCCCTTTGTTAATGATGAGTATAACCCAAAAATTTTCACCATCAGTTCACTGAACTCAATTTCGTCTACTTCTAAGAGCAATTTAAGGATTTCAATTTGTCGCTCTACAATAACACGCTTTCTCTTATTTTCTAAGCGATTGAATAAATGATACATGGTATTTTTATATAATGCTTTTGCAACTTGAGTACTAATTTCATTCAATAAACGATTACATTGCAAGGCTATGCCTTTTAAACCAAATAACAGAAAGGGTGTTAGATTATGATCTTGCTGACGTGTTTCACTTAACGTTTGAAGATATTTCTGTTTTTCATCATAGTAATAGTTAGACATTGAAACAAATAGCAAATCTTTAAGCCCTGCTTTTTGCAAAGCAAAAGCTTCTAGCGCTCTGGCCGTTCTTCCATTTCCATCTAGGAATGGATGGATTGCAGCAAAATGATAATGAATGGTGAGTGCTTGAATTAATTTGTCATGACCTCTATAGTCTGTTTGAATGGCATCAACTAATTTATCAACCGCTTCTTCACATTCTTTTCCCCCTTCTGCTCCTCGATGACGCGGTATTCCAAAATTAACATTTTCATCTGTATGTCTTAATTCGCCGGGTTTACAATGATCATCATCTGCCCCAGTAACAATTCTTCTGTGAACTTCAAGAATTAAGTCTTTATCGATTGGCCTGTCGTCAGGTAGAGCCCCAATCCATTTATATGTATACTTTGCAGCTCGAGCCTGTTTTTGTGATCGTGTAAGTAATTCTTCATTGGTTTCTTTTAATGCAACTTCAAGTTCCCGTTCAGTAAAATCAGCACCTTCTATACGGGAGGTTCCGGCTACTTCGCGTTTTAATTGAATATCTTGTAATTTTTCAGCCCACGCTCTTTGATAAGGAATTTTTGTTAAAGAAAGAACTGCAGCGCGAGCGTTGGTTAATTCTTCTACTAAAGCAATTGGATCGTATTTTATCCAATTTTGTGGCATTTCATATCGTACCATGGTCATAATATCGGCTAAATTCGTTTTTATATCAATGTCAATTAGAAAATTTATAATATATTGTAATTCAACAAGTTATAGACATGCCTCCCGTTTTCGTTGGCGGTTCATTTCCATTTCATTGTCGATTTATTGTAATCTACAAACCTAGCTTGCATTGTCACCTATATAGGCATATACATACCCCCGTTAACCATTCCGTTGGGGGTGGCGTATAAAAAGCCGCCTGAGATCATACCCCCATGACCTGATCCGGATAATACCGGCGTAGGCAAACGGCCAGGCGTCGCCTGTTTATTTTGTAACAGGTGATTCCAACCTTATTCCTCATCAGGACGGAATCTTGCTCAACCCTTTTTGTGCGAGGTTACTGTCTATGAAGCTCTCCACCCTTATCGCTCTTGTGGCGATAGCAGTCGGATCACATTCCCATGCGGCAACGCTGTCCGGAAAAGTGGTCGACTCTCTCAAGCAGCCGCTTGTCGGTGTGTCGGTAATAACCGATGTACCCGGCATCGGTACTAAGACCAACGTCGTTGGTGAGTTCGCGCTCACCTACCCGGATGACACCCCGGTCAAACGTGTCACGTTCTCCTCGGTCGGCTATCAGCCGAAACAATTCCTCGTCGCGGAGCTCCCTTCCGAAATCATGCTGCAATCGGTCATGGTTCCCGGCGAAGATGTGTTAGTCAGCGCCACCCGAGCGCAAACCGGGCTTTCGCCAGTGGCGTACTCCAATTTCACGGCGAATGATATCGACCGGGATTATCTGATCGATGAATTCCCGCTGATGCTCGAAAGCACCCCGAACTACTACGCCTTCTCCTATGCAGGCGGCGGGCTGAATGCGACCGAGTTCAAAATTCGCGGGTTTGATTCTAAACGGATCGCGGTCTACATCGACGGCATCCCGCTCAACGATCCGGAAGATCACTACACCTATTTCGTCGATCTGCCGGACTATGCGAGCGAAGCAACCGACGTCCAGGTGCAGCGGGGTGTCGGCTACTCGCAATTCGGTGATGCTGCATTCGGCGGTACTATCAACATTGCTTCTGCCCAATTAAGCACGACGCGCAAAGTGACACTTACTTCTGGTTATGGCCGATTCTATGAAGGCTCTGATTTCATTTCCGAAATGCGGCGCGGGTCGGTCGAGTTTGCATCCGGATTATTGGATGGCCGTTGGATGCTTGATGGCCGCTACTCCAAGCAGTATTCAGGCGGATATCGTGATGAAACCTGGTACGAGGGTTTTAACTATTCATTGGCGATGTCACGTGTCGACCCGCGCATGACGACGACGCTCAAAACGTATGGAGGTCCGATTCGATATCATATGGCCTATTATGCGATTGATACCGGCCAACTCCGCACCGATCGTCGCACTAATCCGACTGATTACGACAACGAAACCGACAACTTCAATCAGCCGCACTATGAGCTGCATAATACCTATCAATTGTCTGAAAAATCAGTTCTGCGTAACACGCTTTTCTATGTTCGTGGTAAAGGATTCTACGAACAATATTACGGCGGCGCGAACGCACCGGATTTCAATATCCAACCGCCGCAATTAACCGATTCAACTGATCCGGAAATCGATTTAGTGTATCAGCAATGGGTAAACAAGAATCAGTGGGGCTGGTCACCGCGTGTCGATATTGAAAATAATAAATGGCATCATGCTTTTGGCGGTTCATTCTATTATTTTAATTCCGAACACTGGGGACAAGTAACATGGGCGGAAAATCTGCTCAACTCTGTTCCACCGCAGAATCGGTATTACGAATGGTTCGGCAAAAAATATTTCGCTTCAGCTTTTATCCACGAAACCTTCGCCCCAACCGACAGACTTCGTCTGATTTATTCTTTGGGTTTAAAGTATATTCGGCGTGACTTCGACCAAACCGAAATGGGCGCCTTTGCCGGATATGAATTCGACACCGACTGGCTGTTTGTCTCTCCCCGGGTCGGATTCACTTACCAGCTTACAAAACAAGCGAGCCTGTTTGCGAGTGCGGCGATAACATCGCGTGAGCCGGATGACGGCGCTATCTATGATGCTAACGATCCCGGCACAATCCCGCTTTTGGAAATTACCGGCGACCAGCTCTCTGATTCCGGTAACACAATTTATTCATTCGGTGATCCGCTGATTAAACCGGAACGTGTTTACAATTTCGAAATCGGTACGCAATATCGCACACCGACATGGAACACCGGATTGAATCTCTATTGGATGGAGTTCCGTAACGAAATCGTTCAAGAAGGCGGTATTGATGATCTGGGCAACACCAATCTGGGCAACGCAAAACGCTCTGTTCATGCAGGCATTGAAATAAGCGCCGCACGGATGTTCGCCAAACAGTTTACACTGTCCGGTAATGCTGCCTGGTCATACAACCGGTTGAAAAAATATGAAATCCAGCGAGATATCGATTGGGATGGCGTACCCGATACCACGATTGATCTTTCCGATAACCCCACCGCCGGATTTCCGGATTTAGTAGCCAATCTTATCGCTGATCTGAAAATCGATCCGGTGCGGCTAGTCTATCGTTTTCGTGCAGTTGGGCGTCAATACATAGAAAACGGCGGACAGAAGAATCTGTCGATTGATCCATACACACTCAGCTCTGTTTCCGCATCTGTGTTTGCCGGTAGTATGTCCGGATTTGGAAAACTGACCTTAACTGCGCGAATGGATAACCTCTTCGATGAACTTTACGAAGTCGGCGGCTATGCCTACGACAACGATGGCGATACGAACGATGATGGTTTCTATTACGTCGGTGGTGAGCGGACATTCTTCGTGCAGCTACGATTGGATATCGAGTAACCAATGCATTGGATCGACTATTCGTTTCTTATTCTCTACATAGTAGCGTTGCTCTATTTAGGGTTTATCAAGCGTGCTCGTAAACAGGATTCGGCTGCTGAGTATATTCTCGGCAGCCGCACCCTTACGCTTCCGGCGTTTGTTGCATCGTTAGTTTCCACCTGGTACGGTGGTATTCTTGGTGTTGGCGAATACAGCTACAGCTACGGTATCTCCAACTGGTTAGTGTTTGGCGCTCCCTATTATGTCGCTGCGTTTCTGTTTGCATTATTTCTGGCCAAACCGGCACGCGAAACAAAACTGCTTACGATTCCGGACCGCCTTGCCGAGATGTACGACAACAAAACCGCGGTAACGGGCGCGATAATCGTTTTTCTAATGACCGTTCCTGCTGCCTATATCCTGATGCTCGGTGTACTCTGTGAGCAATTATTAGGATGGCCATACTGGATCGGTGTTATAGTGAGTACGTTCTTTTCGGTCGTCTATATCTACACCGGAGGATTTCGCGCGGTTGTATTTACCGACATACTTCAATTCGTGCTGATGTTTCTCGGGTTTATCGGTATGATAATTTATCTGGTATATAATTATGGTGGTTTATCGTTTCTAATTGAGCATGTTCCGGAAACGCATTTCACCTGGCATGGCGGCAACGCGCCGCTTTATATCGCGATCTGGTATGTTATCGCGCTGGCTACATTGATTGAACCCGCGTTTTATCAGCGTTGCTACGCTGCCAAAACCCCATCAGTAGCGCGTCACGGAATCTTTTGGTCGATAGCATTCTGGTGCTTCTTCGACTTTCTTACTACGTTCACCGGTCTGTACGCAAAAGCATTGATTCCTGATTTGGCACAGCCGGTTGCCTCCTATCCGGCTTTAGCCCAGCTAATTTTACCAGCCGGTCTGATGGGCTTATTCGCCCTTTCATTGTTTGTCACCGTGATGTCGACAGTCGATTCCTATGCGTTTATTTCCGCATCTACATTCAGCCATGACATTGTTGCCCGTTTGAAAAAGACACCATCGAATGTCACTCGAATGACACAGATCGGTCTTATTATCACAGTGGTTGTAGCCGTCGGGTTTGCGATTGCCTTTCGCTCCGCTATTGATCTTTGGCATCTTTTTGGATCAATTGCCACCCCTGCGCTGTTAGTGCCGGTTGTTTCGACATTTCTTGGCAGACGTCGTCTGTCTCCATTATTTGCTTTGCTGTCGATCATTTTTTCCGGTGCATTGTCTGGCGCATGGTATCTGTCGTCGCAATTCAATGCTGACAGTAGCTATTGGTTCGGAATTGAGCCAGTGCTTCCGGGAATAGCGCTTTCATTGTTTTTCTACTTGTCCTTTGCAAAAAGGCTATCGGCCGTTTGACAGGGAGTACTGAAATGGTGTATATTATTCCTGTATGAGTGAGCATGTTTACCTCTCCAAAGAAGGGCGTCTGAAGTTGGAAGCTGAGCTGAGAAGGCTCAAATTCGAAGAACGCCCCCGGATTGTTGCCGAAATCAAACGCTCCCGCGAACTGGGTGATCTCTCGGAAAACGCCGAATACCATGCTGCCAAAGAGGCGCAGAAACATCTCGAACGGAAAATTGCCGAACTCGAAGATAAAATGTCCCGTATTTTCTCTGTTGATACCGATGCAATCCCGACCGACAAGGTTTACCTGTTCGCCAAGGTGAAAGTGAAAGATCACCGCAACGGTGAAGAGATTGTCTACACTATCGCACCGCCGGAAGAAACCGATGTTGACAACGATATTATCTCCGTCAAATCCCCTATCGGCGCCGGTCTTTTAGGGAAAGCAGTCGGAGATGTTGTCGAAATCATTGTTCCTGCCGGCACCCTCAAATACGAAATCCTGAACATCTCTAGAGATTAGCAGGCGTCGCCTGTTTTATGCGGGGCAAGCCCGCATCTATGTATGAAAGCTAACCCACTAATCATAAGCACAACTAAATCACGGATTCTGCTTCGCCTGCCAAAGATGAGCGATGTGCCGGCTATCTTTAAACTCGTTCGTGACCCACTGGTATTCCGATATACTCATGTCCCGTACCCATATAAGCGAAAGCATGCGGTGATGTACGTCAATATGGCGGCAAAGCAGCTTCGAGAAAAAACCGGGTATATGTTGGTGATTATTGAAAAAGAAACCGAACAGCTTGTCGGTGCGGTTGGGTTGCATCAAGTAACACAGCTTCATAAAAAAGCGGAATTAGGATATTGGATTGGTAGACCATTTCGCGGTTTCGGTTATGCAACCGAGGCATCCCGCTTATTAGTTGATTACGGATTCACGAAACTGAGATTGAAACGAATCTATGCATACGCTATGACGCACAACCCAAATTCGCATCATGTCTTGAAAAAATGCGGATTTATCAAAGAAGGGTTATTGCGGGATTATGTTAAGCATCAAGGGCGCTGGCGTGATGTGTATGCGTATGCCATTTTGAAAAATGAGTGGGAAAACAAAAGGTCAAAGCTATAAGCTCTGACCTAAAAATAATTTTCGTTAAGCACCGCGAAGCACAAAAGTGACAAGGTCGCTATATTCTGATTAAATACTGGAATTTCGCAAAAAACTGACGCTGCGATAGCTGAGTTTCCGTTTTGTTCAATTCATATTCCGTACTCAGTCCTTCATTGTACGTACCCGGGCTATACCGATTGTATTTCGTGTTTACACCCAGATAGAAAACGGTAAACGGATTGATCTTGTAAGAAAACAGCGGCTCAACGTCGAATCGTTCAGAGAAATCATTGTATTGTAACACTACGCGCAAATTCATTTCCCGCGTGAATTGATACGTGATCTTGCTGCGCAGGATATATCCTTTATATACATTTTTCGCTGAGTCGGGATTTGCCTGCATATAATCATCCCGGTGATCCAGTTTTGCGTAATTGAAGCTCGGTGAGATGAACAACTGCTGCGTTGGTCTAAAGTTAATCGATCCGCCGGCGTTAGTCTGGTTCCCTAATTCCGGATTCAACCGGTCCCGATAAATACCGGTCCCCACATTTATCCATGCGCCGAATCCGATTGTTTTGAACGGGCGGGTGTTGAGTTCAAAGTATCCCCGGCGAATGTAGGTGAAAAATTCACGGTCAATACCGAATCGTTCGCAGCTGAACAATACTTCGGAGTAAAAAGTCGTTTGCCCTTTGAATTCCAAAAACAGCCCGGGCCGCACCCATTCGTCTTTGACTCCCGTATGGCGGTCAGAGATCGTGAACTGTGCCTCATGGTTCCAGATGCGGCCAAGACTTACACTCGGTTCGATATTCAATAGCCACCCTTTATTCGGGCGCATAAACCACCCTGTCCATAAATACATCGCGCGATACCCTGCCTGCGTAACAAATCCATTGTCTGCGCGGAAAGTCGGCGTATAGTCTTCGAAGTCATAATCGAAATTCCACGTCTTACCGCTGCGTTCAAGTGAAAAGTAGGTTGCTTCCCCCCAGTAGTTTTCTCCATCAAGGGCAACCGTGTTCGAGGCATGATTGAATGTGCTTTGTGCGATTCCGTCGCTGACGGTTGTATCAATCCAGTCCGGTGCAACTGGCTCCTGTGTATAGCTTCCTAAAGTTTGCAATTCAATATGCCAGCGCTTGTGAAAGCGAATTTTAGTATCGATACCAAATGTTGACCCCGATCCTCCGGTGAACTCAGTAGAGCCACCGTCCGGTTTGTAATCTGCCAATTGTCTGTTGGTAGCTAAAATACCGAAATGGGAATCTGATCCGAATGAACGTTTAGCGCGGAAAATGTTACTGAGCGATTTTCCATATAAATCCTGAACACTCTGCTCAAACAGCGGCACGGTAACCGGACTGTTTTCATCATACCCTACTAAGTAAGCGGCACACCAACGACCAAACTGACCCGTCAGTTTTGCGGCTACCATCGGATCGTTGATCGTTCGTGTATATACACCACTCACCCAGGTATTGAACATTTCGCTCCCCTCTTGGAAAAACGGGCGGCGTTCCGTGTAGTACAAACCGAATGTGGAGTTAACATCGACCTGTGCAGCATCAGATTCAATCTGGCTGAAATCCGGATTGAGAGTGATTTCGGCTGAGGAGTTTGACGTTATCCCATACCGGGCATTCAGCGACCCCTCTGCATCGATGTCATTATTATTAAATTCTGAACGCGGATCATCGATATCATTCAACGATCCGGATTGAAAGCTGAGTAAGGACGGAATAATGTCGATATTGCTGCTTGGTTTAATTCCTTTGATGCCGGTGAGATATCCAAAGTGACACATCCAGCAGGGATTTCCCCGTTCCTGCGCGGTCCAGGCAAATTTGCGGCGAATGTTTCGCTGTTGGTCACGCCAAAATTGTATGCGCCATGTTTGCTCTTCCGTATTCGGAAACCGGAGTGAACTGAACGGTATAGCAAACTCGATCTGATACCCGCTATCGGTAACTTTACCTTCGGTATAATAGACGATATCGAACGTTTCATCTTCGTTCCCTTCGGCTGTCATCCGCAAATCCCCCTGAATGCCGATCGGATTGGCGAACAACTCATATCCCCACGGGATATCACTGTACGTACTGATCATCACCCCGAAATAATCATCCTGAAAAATGTTGTCCCGTTCACGGAGTGCAACGCGCACCTGTTTGGGATCATCGTATGCGATTAGCGCAACATAGAGATTGGATTCATCATAGGTAATCAGCGCTGCCGATTGTAATCCCGGCGTGACCTGATCTCCCGGGTTCGTTTCGACAAAATTATCTGCGCGAGTGGCGTTTTTCCAGCCGGAGTCATTCAGGTCACCGTCAATTTTAATTTCCCCTTGAATCGGTGAGGTATTCAGTGTGCGATGAAATTTCGCTTTCCATGCCGCAGTAGTGTCACGTGCGGTGTCGGCAAATGAAAGTGAAAATGAGGTGGCGGTGAGGATAGCAAAAAGCAAAAGAGCCGGGGTGTTGATGGGACGATATACGAAATTCACTGCGTGCCTTCTTCCTTTCAGGTATCGTCGTTCTTCACATGACACCCATAGCCGTCTCGAGGCACAAGTCGGCGAAGCGCGGCGAGAGTAACGTCGCGCCGTTGGTGTGCGTGATATAATTACGACGGATTATGAGCTAAGTTTCGGACGGAGCTAAAAAACAATAAAGAAAAAGGGCCGGAAGCGGCCCTTTGATAATCAATTATGACTAACGGTCAGGAGAGGGCTTTGATCGCCGCTTCACGGGTTTCGTAATGTTCGAACACCGACACCAAGCGGGTGATAACGAGTATCTGCTCGATCTTGGCAATGTTCGCCAGTACCAACCGACCGCCGGAGTTTTTCACCGTGGTCAGCGATGAAATAAGCATGCCCAAACCAACTGAGTTCATCCAGTCAACTCTGGTCAAATCGATAACGAATTTCTTTTTATTGAGTTGGATATACTCATGGATTTTTCCGTGAAACATGGTGGTTTCATCACCGCCCATAATTTTGCCGGAAACAGTCAGCACAACAATATCACCAGTCAATTCATCTTCAAACTTCATAAAGGCACCTTTACCTGTAAATCTTCGTATGTTCCGTTTTCACGTGAGGTTACGACCCGCCGGGGCGAATCACCCGGACAAAGGAACATAATCCGCCAGACTGAGGCAAGGGGTATTTTGGCGACGTATTCTGCTGACTGTTAAAGGCTTTCCAGCGTTTACTCGCCGTCAAAATCCCCGCCTCGGCCGCTCACCGCGCCCGGGGTCGTGTTGATTTTTTCTTTTACCTTCTCGAAAATCTCCTGCATCAACTGCGGATTCTGTTCCAACGCGGTCTTGGCGTTTTCCCGTCCTTGACCGAGCCGGTCACCATTATAGGCGAACCAACTGCCTGATTTATCGATAATGCCATTAGCCGAAGCTATATCTACCAACTCGCCGGAGCGGGAAATTCCTTTGCCGTAGATAATGTCGAATTCAGCCTCACGGAACGGTGGCGCCACTTTGTTTTTTACGACGCGAACGCGGGTACGCGAACCAATGACATCCTGATTTTCTTTAATCGATGCAATCTTCCGAATATCGAGCCGCAGCGATGAATAAAACTTCAGCGCGTTACCGCCGGTAGTCGTTTCCGGATTGCCGAACATAACGCCGATCTTCATGCGAATCTGATTGATGAAAATAACGATCGTATTCGACTTTGAAATGATAGCCGTCAATTTACGAAGCGCCTGCGACATCAACCGTGCCTGCAGACCCATATGACTGTCCCCCATATCCCCTTCGATTTCGGATTTGGGAGTAAGCGCCGCAACTGAGTCGACCACCACAATATCAACCGCGCCGGAACGAACCAATGTCTCGGTAATTTCGAGCGCCTGTTCGCCGGTATCCGGCTGGGAAATGAGCAGATTATCGACATCAACACCGAGGTTGCGTGCGTAATTTGGATCAAGCGCATGTTCGGCATCAATGAACGCCGCAACGCCACCTTTTTTCTGAGCTTCGGCAATAATATGGAGCGTGAGCGTTGTTTTACCCGATGATTCCGGGCCGAAGATTTCCGTCACGCGGCCGCGTGGAATTCCCCATACACCCAAGGCATGATCGACTCCGATTGAGCCGGTCGGGATAACTTCGAGCTCCTGCACGGTACCATCACCAAGCCGCATGATCGATCCTTTGCCGAACGACCGCTCGATTTGGGTTAAAGCAGCTTCCAATGCCTTGCGTTTATCAGGGGTAGCGGTCCCAGATGCCATTTCCGCTTTTCCTTTCTTCAATTCAATCTTCTTTTCGCTCATCTCGGTAACTGTTGCTGTGGCCATCGCCAACCTCCTGAATATATGATATTTGTCGTGTTCACAAAGCTATCTATATGCTGCATGACTGACAGATAAGGTCATTATTATGCGATCGAGAATCACATTTTGTGAACAAACGTTCATCTATCCGATAATGACAGTTAAAACGATGTTGGATAACAAGATAACAAATTCTTTGTCGACATCTTTTTTAATTGCGATGCCGATGTTAATTTGTGGGAGGTCATATGCTCAAGATAGATCAGGCAGAAACAGAAGAACAGTTCCAGCAGGTTCGTGAACTGATGGCGGAGTACATCGCGTGGGATGCCGAGCAAACGGCAAAACTTGGTTTGGATGCGCAGACCTTTTTAGATTTCTATCACGGCGCAGAAGAGGAAAAACTTCCCGGTAAATTCACACCACCCGCTGGCTGTTTGTTGTTAGCTACTTACGATGGAAAGGCAGCGGGGTGCGGCGCGTTCCAACCGATTGATGATCAGTCATGTGAAATGAAACGGATGTATGTGCGTCCTGAATTTCGCGGGAAGAGTATCGGGAAAAAGATGGCGGATATGCTTATTGCAACCGCCAAAACCTCCGGCTACAAAACGATGCGATTAGAAACGGTGAGCTTCATGCAAGGCGCGCATGCGCTATACGCATCTTTAGGCTTTTCACCGTGCGACCCCTACTACGCCATCCCACCCATCTTCCGTGAGATAACGAGTTTTATGGAGTTGGAGCTAGCGAAATAGCGTCATACTTCTTCGGTGTCCCGCCTAACGGGTGAGTTTTCTTTTATCGAATAGACGTTATATTAACAAATATGAAACAAGGGGATTTTGATAAACAGTATTTTCAACTAAAAGGGAAAAAGGCAGAGGATGCTATCAATGAGTTAGCATCTAAATCTTTCCTCCGGGAATGGTGTTACCCCAATCCTAAGAAACATGATGGTAAAGAGATTTGCGATCTGTTGATTTGGTTTGATGACACTGTAATAATAATGCAAGTTAAGGATATCAAATTCAAAGAAGGCAAAGAGGGAAGCTATACCAAGAAAGCATTCGAAGAGCCAATTACCCAACTTCTTGGTGCAGAGAGATATCTTTTTAAAGTCGGCAAAGATATCAAACTCACTAATATTTATGGTCATACTGCAAAGTTCGAACCAAACACTATAGATAAAATTCATCGCTTAGTCATAAGTGTAGGTGATGGCGAAATACCATTCGATCCATTTAGAAAAGAAAAGGAAAAATATATACACGTATTCGACAGAGCAATTGTCACCTTCATGAACGAACTAGACACAATACCCGACTTTTGCGATTACCTTCAAAAAAAAGAGGAATTGCTATCGTCGTCGAAAACACCCCAAATCGTGCTTAGCAGTGAAACGGATCTACTTGCAGAGTTTATTGATAGCGACCGTAGTTTTAAACGGTTAAGCTCTTTAGACTATGTAACTTTTGATGACAATGTTTGGGACGGCGTATCGAACAGCGATTGGTATCAGTCCAAGAAAGAAGCTGATCCCATAAGTTATTTTTGGGACCATTTGATCGATATCGCCCATACTTGTCCTGAGTCCGAATATCGAGAAGTGGCTAAGGAACTATCAAGATTAGATAGATTCGATCGCCGCGCAGCCTCACAGTTTTTTCTTAATGCACATACTAAAGCGCTTGAGAATAAACGAGCTCTTCGACGAATATTTCCAATGAAGCAGGCCGTATATGTTTTCGTATTTTCGCCTTACGAAATGGAAAGAGGCTATCGAAAAGCGCAGTTGGGTGCTGCATGTTATATTGTCAGAGACAAATATAATGATGGAAGGAAAATTATCGGGATTGCCACTGAAACAGGCACAAATGCTCTCCGTTCCTATGATTTCTGTTTACTGGATGTTGCCGAATGGACAGAGGAAAATAGGAAAATAGCACAGGAAGCGAAGGAAAGATTCTCCCTTTTCAAGAATACAGAATATCATCATGCAACTGTGGAGGAGTATCCTTCCCAATACCGACGTCCCGACTCTATGCTGAAGAAAGTGAAAAAGGTTGGTCGTAATGACCCGTGCCCTTGTGGTAGCGGGAAGAAGTATAAGAAGTGTCACGGTGCGTAGTTTGCCTCCATCACATTCTCCCCCAAATCCCGCTTTCCTGCCGTCCGATCTCGCTGTTTATTGGTTATATACTGTATAGGTATAAGCCATGAAATTCGCACCGTTTGTACATCTGCATACGCATACCCAGTATTCCCTGCTGGATGGCGCCAACCGGATTGATGACCTGATCGCCAAGGCGGTCGCGTACAAAATGCCGGCTTTGGCCATGACCGACCACGGCAACATGTTCGGGGCCATTGAGTTCTACAAAAAAGCGACCAAAGCGGCGCTCAAGCCGATTATCGGATGCGAAGCATATCTGGCGCATGGCAGCCGCCATGACAAAAAGCCCTCCAACAAATACCCGGACGGCGGGTTCCACTTGCTTTTGCTGGCTAAGAACCTGACCGGATACAAGAACCTGATGAAGCTGACTTCCTACGGCTACCTTGAAGGGTTCTACCATCGCCCGCGCCTCGACAAAGAACTGCTGCGTAAACACTCAGAAGGGTTGATTGCTACCTCCGCCTGTTTGCAGGGGGAAGTGAACTGGCACCTGATGAACGGATACACCGATGAAGCAGTTGCGTATGCCCGCGAAATGGAAGAGATATTCGGTAAAGGAAACTTCTATTTAGAAATCCAGAATCACGGTCTTGAACTCGAACGGCAGTTAGTGCCGAAAGTTATCGCTGTCTCCAAAGAAACCGGTATTCCGCTTATCGCAACTAACGATTGCCACTATTTGAATCAGGAAGATTGGGAAGCGCATGATGCGCTCGTCTGTATTCAGACCGGAAAATTTATTTCTGATACTGACCGTCTTCGCTACGGCACCGACCAGATTTACTTCAAAAGCGCCGAGGAAATGAAACAAGCGCTCGGTGAATATCCACAGGCGCTTGAAAATACGCTGCATATCGCTGAATCTTGCAACGTCGAACTCGAACTTGGCAAACTGCTTTTACCGCAATTCCCGTTACCGACGCCATACAAAGATGCGGATAAATTTCTTTTCGATAAATGCATGGAAGGGCTGAAAGCCCATTACGGCGAACCGTTATCCGATGTTGTTATCAAACGGCTCGATTATGAACTCGGCGTTATTCGTCAGATGGGATACGCCGGATATTTCCTCATCGTAAAAGATTTCTGTGATTACGCCCGCTCACAGAACATACGCGTCGGTCCGGGTCGTGGTTCGGCTGCGGGTTCGTTGGTTTCGTATGCGCTCGGTATTACGAGTGTCGATCCTATCGCCTTCGACTTGGTGTTCGAACGCTTCTTGAATCCGGAACGTATTTCGATGCCTGATATCGATATCGATTTCGCCGACCGCGGTCGGGATAAAATTATCGAATACGTTATCAATAAGTACGGCTCAGACAATGTTTGCCAGATCATTACCTTCGGAACGATGGCCGCACGCGCAGTGGTGCGGGATGTCGGCCGTGTATTGGGCGTATCGTACACAGAAGTCGATAAAATCGCCAAACTGATTCCGCTTCGTGTCGACATGACACTCGATGTCGCATTAAAACAAGTGCCGGAGCTCACGCAGATGGCGGAGAATGATCCGGTAATCGACAAACTGCTTCGCTTCTCACGCACCCTTGAAGGATTAGCGCGCCACTGTTCCACCCACGCCGCCGGTGTGGTGATTGCCCCCTCTGCGCTCACCAACTATGTGCCGCTGTTCAAAGGGAGCAACGATGAAATAACGACCCAGTACGACATGAAAATGGTCGAAGAGGTCGGCCTTTTGAAAATGGACTTCTTAGGTCTGCGCACCCTTACCGTTATCGATGACAGCATTCGGTTGATTCAGGAAACCCATCCCGGTGTAGAGATCAATGTCGACAACCTCACGCTCGATGATCCGAAAGTCTATGCACTGTTTTCACGCGGCGAAACGATGGGGATATTCCAGTTTGAATCTCCCGGTATGCGTGACTACTTACGTAGATTAAAACCCGAAACGTTTACTGACATCACCGCAATGAACGCGCTCTACCGTCCGGGTCCGCTCGATTCAGGAATGATCGATATTTATATTGAACGGAAAAAAGGCGGCAAGATTACGTTTTTGCATCCCGCGCTTGAAGAAATTCTCGGTTCAACATACGGCGTAATCGTGTTTCAGGAGCAGGTGCTTCGTATCGCTAATTCACTTGCCGGTTACTCGATGGGTAAAGCTGATTTGCTGCGCAAAGCGATGGGTAAAAAAGATGCGGCGCTCATGGCCGATCAGAAGAAAGAATTTTTAGCCGGAACCGATCATCACAAAATTAATCGCAAAGTATCGGAAGAAGTATTCAACCAGATCGAAACCTTCGCCCGTTACGGATTCAACAAAGCGCACTCTACCTGCTATGCGTTGGTCGCATATCAGACTGCGTGGCTGAAATCCCATTATCCGAGCGAGTTCATGGCGGCATCGATGTCCTCCGAAATGAACAATTCGGATCGAATCAATGATCTTTTGGAAGAATGCCGTAAGATGCGCATTACCGTTTCTGCGCCGGATGTGAATAAATCCCGAGCCGATTTCTCGGTGCATGAAAACAAAATTCTATTCGGATTGCAGGCGATCAAAAACGTCGGTGAAGGATTAGCCCGCAAAATAGTCGAAGAACGAATGAAAGATGGCCCGTTCAAAGATTTGGGCGATTTGGTCAGCCGTGTTTCCGTTCGCGTACTCAATCGCCGGACGCTTGAGTCATTAATCGCCGCAGGTGCGTGTGATTCGTTGCCGGGCAACCGGGCGCAGAAATATGACGCGGTCGAGTCATTCTTGGATTTCGGCCAACGGGTATCGCAGGTAACCAACACTCATGACCTGTTCGCCGGTATGGAAAGCGCACCGCAACACAAAGCTCCTTTGCTCATAGATATTCCGGAATGGTCAGCCGCAGACAAACTGGCCAAAGAGAAAGAAACGCTCGGATTTTACATATCCGGCCACCCGCTTGATAAATTCCGGGCCGAACTCAAGCAATTTACCAGTACCCAGATCGGCAATTTGATCAATTTGGCTGACGGTCGGGAAGTGACTGTGGGCGGAATCGTCTCAAAAATTAAGACTAAGTTAGACAAAAAAGAGAAATGGATGGCCTTTGTTACCCTGGAAGGGTACACCGGGTCGGTCGAATTGATAGTTTTTTCGGATAATTACGAAAAAAACCGGGAAATCCTGAAAGCTGACAAAATGGTGCTTATAACCGGGCGGCTTTCGACCCGGGAGGAGCAGACCCCCAAAATCGTGGTTTCGGATGTTGTAGCCCTTGAAAAAGTTGCGGAACACTACGACTGCCAATTGGTTATAAAGTTGGAGCCGGAACGCTCCGATACCCTGATGCAGAAGGTGCTGGAGATGCTGGAACGGTATCGGGGAAATACCTCGGTGCTTTTTTCAGCGCGCGAAAACGGTTCTGAAGTGTATATTAAATCAAAGAGGTATATGGTGTCCCCAGATTTCGATATGCTCCATCGCCTCAAAGAGATGGTAGGTGAATCCAGCGCTTACCTCAGACCTCTGCAACGGAAATAATGTAGCCTCAGAAACGGATATACCCGATGAAGACAGTAAAATTGTTCATGATGACTCTGGCTGTCGCAGGTCTGTTAGCTGCCAGCGTAGTAACGCAGACCACGCAGAAAACCGCGACCCAAAAACCGGCAACGGCGACTAAATCAACTACCCAAGCCAAAGCCACGCAAAAACCAGCAGCCACTACCCCGACCACTCCTGCTGCTGCGAAAATTGAATGGGTAACCTATGACGTCGGTATCCAGCGCGCTAAAAAAGAAAACAAGCACGTGGTAGTCGACTTTACGACCTCATGGTGCGGCTGGTGCAAAAAAATGGAAGCGGAAACATTCTCCGATTCAGCCGTTATCAAGCTGATGAATGACAATTTCGTAAGCGTCAAAGTTATCGGTGATTCCGAACGGAAACTCGATATTGACGGATATAAAATTTCCGAAGAAGATCTTACCAGACAAACCTTCGGTGTGCGCGGATTTCCGGCCTTTGCGTTCTTGACTGCTGAAGGGCAGAGTCTCGGTACCCTGCCCGGCTACCGCCCGAAAGATCAGTTCGTAGAACTGCTGAATTTCGTGAAAGACAAAAAGTACCTTGAGGAAATGAAACAGCAGGAAGAGCAGAAACAGAAGGACGCCGCGCCGAAGTCGACCACGGGGAACAACTAAGCGGTTTGCTTTTTAGTCTGCGGTGACCTATTTTCCGTAGTTGAACGATTTGCTATCGATGAGGGAGAGCGTATGAAATCATTGTTTACTGCCACGGGCGTCTTGGCTTTGCTGCTTTTTGTATCCTGTTCAACTGATCTTTCTCCCGTTCCTGAACCACAACCTGCCGAAGAAATAAACTGGGTCGGTTACGATGAAGGGCTGCAAATGGCGCAAGCAGCGCATAAGCCGGTTTATATCGATTTCACGGCCGAGTGGTGCTATTGGTGCGATGTTATGGAGCAGGAAACATTCGCCAACCCCACCGTCGCCCATATGCTGAACAACGACTTTATTCCGGTTCGCCTCAATATCGATTCACAACGGAAAATGAACGTTAACGGGCAGGTAATGACTGAACGGGAAATCGCTAAGACTATCTATAAAGTTTCCGGTATTCCTACCAATACGTTTCTTGAGCATGATGGAAACCATATCGGAACATTTCCCGGTTATCGGCCGGCGGGAACTTTTCTTCCTGTCCTGCAATTTGTCAAAGATAAACGCTACACCACTGAACAGAACCTTATGCCGGCGATCATACCGATAGCAGAGGGGTTTTCTCCTTTGTCGGCGGACCGTCCGAAAGAATAAGACTGAGGAAGGAAATAGTTACAGCAATGACTGGTCGGCTTCGAACAAACCAATTACTTCATATTGTTATTCTCTTTTCTTTTCTCCTTTTTCTTTCCTGCTCCGGCGGTGACAAAAGCGGTAAAGCGGATACACAGCAAAATCAAACGGCGCAAGCGCAGAAGGCATCGGTCGTTACTTTTGCTGCGGCTGATCTGGACGGCACTATTCATCAATCATCGGAATGGATCGGGCAGAAACCGGTTGTTATCAACTTTTGGGGAACTTGGTGCGGACCGTGCCGCAATGAAATTCCGGAATTAGTGCGTGTCTATAATGAATACCAAGCGCAAGGAATCGAAATTATCAGTATTGCTGTTAATGACACACCCGACCGGGTGCGTGACTATGCCGCGCAAGCAGGGATGAATTGGGTGCATCTAATGGCCGAAAAGCAGATACTTATCGACTACAAAGCTACCACCGGTATTCCGACGACTATTTTTCTTGATAAAAACGGGAAGGAAGTTCACCGTTTTATCGGCTTTCAGGGCTATGATGAATTCAAACAGGCGTTTGAATATCTTGCTGCTCAACCGGTATCGTAAAAAATCGATTTGCAATTTCAGGCGCTCTTGTTCAGAGCGCCTTTTTTTTATTATTGTAGAGAAGTTTCAACGCTTAGGCGGCACACACTTTAGGGGGTGATCCCCATACATTCCTGTTTTTTCCCTTTACATACCAAGTCCGCGATTATGTCTAACTTTCCCTTATCCATACTCTTACCCGTTTCGGCATGCTTTCTGAATCCCTACTACGGACTCAAGGCATGTTTCGAAAGGATTCAGGATGGCAGCTAAACTTCCTCTTATCTGTACCGTAGCAGGAGTTCTCTTTATCAACGGGCAAGCTATCTGTTCTGAAGAGCAAAGCGTCGAAGAACAAAACTATCAGGCATCAGCACCTCAAAAAGAAAAAGCAGAATTAGATTTACCTCTGTCGGAAAAGCTGACAGAATCAATTATGCGCTGGTATGACGCCGTCGCCGACGGCAACGCCAAAAAGATCGTTGAGAAAAGACGACAGATGCTGGATCTGATAACTGACGACATCAAGTCATTCGAATCGATAGTCAAACGACTCGAAAAAGAATCTGCCGCTGCCCGTGAACAGAGCGCTTTCGCTGAACCGGTTGACCGATCACGGGAAGTAGAAGCGCGGGAAATCCTGCGTAACAAGAAGCTTTTGGTATCCGCTATCAAAGAGGCCAACTCATTCGGGGAAACCTACCGTCTGCTTGGGGATTATCTCTATCTGGTCCGGCAAAGTGAGCAGCCGGCCAGGGCTGAAACACCCGATAGCTGTGCTTTGAGCGACACTCTGAAATAGCTTAACTCATCCCTTTTAGCGTCAGTTGTTTTTGTTGGCAAGACCAACCTCGGACGCTTTTTTTATGGCATGCGCCGCATATTTCCTGTCATTACGGTTATTGCCGCCATTTTTGGATTTACGTCAATCGTCCAAGCCGATGAGTTTGGGTATGTGTTTTGCCAATCCACCCCATCCGGCGCCATAGTTTCCTTTGATCATATCGATTCAGTCAGTTTCGAAACACCCTTTATGCGGACAATGGATGTCGGCGAGCACCGTGCAACAGTAACGCTTCCCGGGTATACACGCAAAAACGTTACGTTTCGGGTCGGTGCAAATGAAGTCACTAAATTGAATGTCGATTTTACGGAGGGTGACAAAACGCCAACCACTACCGAGGTGCTTGGTCCTATCGAATGGGAAACCGGCAAACTGACAGTATTAGCCGATCGGCAGGCGGTGATTTATCTCGACGATAAAAAACTGGATCTGACTGCGCCGGCAACGTTTGAAAAAATAAAAATAGGGTCGCATCAGATTGCCCTTGAACATAACGGAGAAACGTTCAGCACCCCGCTCGTTATTAAAGGTGGGGAAGTAAACAAAGTGGAGGCGTTATTCGACTCTTCCGTCTCTCCGCGCGGAATACTCTGGCCCCGCCCGGTCGTAACGGTTCACCTGACGCTTGAGCTTCCGGCTTGCGATTACCGGGTACGGGAAAGCAACCCGCGACCCGACAGTAATTCCTCGTTTCGCGGTGTGGACAATCAGGTGCGTATCAACGGACTTGAAGAAGTGGTGATGATAACTTCATCAACACTTTTGAAACCGACACAGTTTCAGGATAAGGAATTACACGGGCTTATCACCGGCGGCGATACCGTAATCGTACGTCAATTGGAAGTGCCGATCGACTCATTGATGAAATTCGAGTTCAATATCTTTGCGAACCCGGTCGGTAAATTTCGTAACCGTAAAGAAGTAACCGAGATACTGAAGCGCCATCGCGTCGCCGCCAATTTCAACAATGGGCGGGATATTCATGTGAAAGTGCAGATTCAGCCGGATGGGGATTTGATTTTCCGTTACTGGTAGTCTAATAGCCGATGCTGGACGTATCCGCTTTATCTTTATCCCGTTTCTTTTTCGAAAGCTCTCCGTTGAATTTCATCATCTGAAATCCTAAGGAAGAATCGCGAACAAAAAGTGCATGCAGTACGCTGTCGGACTCACGAAACATTTTATTTTGCGCATAGGCAATACCCAGCCCGATATGCGCTCTATAAAAGGCGGTGTCCACAGCAATAGCGCGGCGGAACTGCTCTGCCGCTTCTTTATAGCGCTCCTGATCGATGTACAGCATTCCGAGTGATTGGAGGCATTGCAGATGTTTGCCGTTTTGTTCCAGCGCCCGTTTGTAGTTCGCTTCCGCTTTTCCTAATTGTCCTTTGTTCTTTTGAATAGCGGCGAGAAAGTAAAACAGGTCGTCACTGGTGCCGCCGGCATCAATCGCGCGGTTGTAATACGTTTCAGCGGAATCGAATTGCTTGGTCTGGGCATAGCAGTTTCCTACTAAATACATCGCTTCCGTGTTGGCGGAATCATACTGTATCGCCCGGCGCAAAAGCGGCAAGGCCTGGCTGATTCGTCCTGACAATTGATACTGCTGACCGAGATTGAACAGATACACCGATTCGTTGGAATCCGCCGCTACCGCCTGCGAAAAATAACGAGTCGCATCATCCTGTCTTTTTTCATTGTTGGCCATAACGCCGAGATTGTTTAATACAACGGGATCGCCCGGTTTGATCGTAAGCGCTTTGTCAAACCAGCGTCTTGCCGCTTTGTAATCCCCCAATGAGGATGCTATCAATCCGAGGTTGCGAATCGCTTCCAGATTAAGACTGTCATACCGAAGCGCATTTTCGTAATGGGTGCGGGCTTTTTCAAAGTTGCGGCCATGCATTGCCATTCCGCCACCGCTGAGTTGAATTTGCAAAGAATCGTTCGGATTAACCTGTTCTTCACTTTGCGTGAGAATTGGCAATACAAATAAGAAGCAGAGAAACAGCGGTAAGGTTTTCAGCCGGCCGAATAACCGACGAAGGCTGGTCATAATCAGGGAAGTTCCTTCGCCTGTTTTGGTTTTTTCTGACATATTCACTTATACACCGGGAGTCTGTTTCGATACCGAAGTTTGTTGCGCAGCAAATCCGGCGTTTACCGGGCTACCCGTTTCGGAGTATGGTTATTGACCAGCGCAAAGGAAAGATACTCAAGCTCCATCGACATATTTTCCGTTCGGACATACACATCATCCGGTACTTTCAGATGCACCGGCGCGAAATTAAGAATCGCTTTTACGCCAGCGCTGACAATTGTATCGGTAATTCCCTGTGCAGCCGAACCGGGAACGGCCAAGACGACAATTTCGATTCCATTCTGCTTGAGTTCCTCTTCGAGATTTTTGATATCGGAAACGGTGATCCCTTTATGGTTCGATCCGACTTTGCGCTGATCATTATCAAAAAGCTGAACGATATTGAATCCCTGCTTGGTGAATTCTTTGTATGATACAAGTGCCGATCCGATGTTTCCGATACCGACAAGCGCGACTTTCCAACTGCGATCGATTCCTAAAATCGCGCCGATTCTGGCTTTGAGTTCTAATACCGGATATCCTAATCCTCGTGTTCCAAACGATCCAAAAAAGGACAGGTCTTTGCGAACTTGCGCCGGCGTCAGTTTTTCCCGCTTGGCCAGATCTTTGGAGGAGATTGTTTTCTGATTTTCCTTTTCAAGTTGCGTCAGGATACGATAGTACAATGACAACCGATGAATCGTCGATTCTGAAATTCTTTTTTTCATAGTTCTGCTATTGTCGGTCATAACCAGATTCCTCTTCAGGCGTACCCCGAGGGAATTTTGTGAAAACCTTCACAAAAAGTATACCCCGCCCGGTAAAGGGTGTCAAGCCTATTCTCTTTTGCGAACCGGCTTGTAATTGCCATACCAATTGTTACCTTCTTCTCTATGACCTCTCACCGTAATCCTACGCAAAACAGGCCAAATCGGCTCATACACAGTAATTCCCCGTATCTGCTATCCCACGCCCATAACCCGGTTGACTGGTTTCCCTGGGGGACGGAAGGGCTTGAGAAAGCAAAAGCGGAGGATAAACCGATATTTCTCTCAATCGGTTATGCGGCGTGCCATTGGTGTCATGTCATGGAGCGGGAATCCTTCGAAAATCCGGATATAGCGGCCACACTCAACGAACACTTTGTGCCGATCAAGGTTGACCGGGAGGAGCGCCCCGACCTCGATCATATTTATATGACCTTCACGCAGGCGATGACCGGTCACGGGGGGTGGCCGATGTCGGTTTTTCTCACCCCTGATTTGAAACCGTTTTTTGCCGGGACCTATTTTCCGCCTGAAGACGCCTACGGCCACCCCGGGTTCAAGCGGCTTATTACCGAGCTGTCGCGCGGATACCGTGAGCAGCGGCTGCAAATTGGGGAATCCTCCCGCGAGATTTTTAAGGAGGTACAGAAGCATTTAGAACATTCAGCCCCACCGATACTACTTACAAAAGCAATTATTGATACCGCCGTTCGTGCGCATATGCGGAATGTTGATGATTTACACGGCGGTTTTGGGGTACAGCCGAAATTCCCGCACCCGTTTGAACTTTCCCTTTTGCTTTTGCGTTACCAGCAAACGAAAGATGTCACCTATCTAAACGCCGCGACACTTTCTCTTGATAGCATGGCGAATGGGGGAATCTATGATCAGGTCGGCGGCGGGTTTGCGCGGTATTCGACCGATCGCCAATGGTTGGTGCCCCATTTTGAAAAGATGCTTTACGACAATGCCTTTTTAGTATCCACCTACGCCAATGCCTGGCGCATTACCAAAAAAGAGCTGTATCAGCGTGTTGTACGTGAAACGCTTGATTGGATGTTGCGGGAGATGCGTTCACCGGAAGGCGGGTTTTATTCTTCCCTTGATGCGGACAGCGAAGGGGTGGAAGGGAAATTCTATGTCTGGACAATCGATGAAATCAAATCGATTCTCGACTCGGAATCAGCAGAACTTGTTATTAAGCACTATCGCCTAACTCCCGATGGTAATTTCGAGCATCATAACATTCTGTTTGTCGAGACTGATTTTTTCGATGACAAACTGCAAACAGCTAAACAAAAACTGCTCACTGCGCGCAACAAACGGATTCGTCCGCTCACCGACGATAAAATTCTCACTTCATGGAACGGAATGGCAATCAACGCGCTGTGCGAAGGGTATCGTGTTACCGGTGATGAGCAATACATGAAGGTTGCAAAAAGAGCTGCGGAATTTGTCCGAAACAATTGTTACACAATCAACAGGTTGGTTCATTCCTGGCGGGAAGGAAAACATTCGGACGGAGAGTTTTTAGAAGATTACGCTTTTTTTATTTCGGGATTGATTGCGTTGTATCAAGTCGACACGATCGAAGATCATCAGAACACTGCCTGGCTTACCTGGGCGATAGAATTAGCTGATCGTGCAATTGCGCAATTCCAAAGCACCGACGGCACCTTTTATCTGCGGCCCTCCGGCGAAGCGGATCTGATTTTACGCCCTAAAGAGGAAACCGACAATGCGATTCCCTCTGCCGGGTCGGTTATGATTATCAACTTACTCAAGCTGCATCGCCTGACCGATGAAAAACGGTTTCTTGAATCGGCGCGAAACGGATTGCAGAAACTATCCGGTATCTTGGCAAGTTATCCATCCGCGTTAACCACAGCCGTGATGGCGGTCGATTATTATCTGGGAGATAAACCGGAGATTGTGCTGGTCGGCAATAGTGCAGAGCGAAACACGATGGTGAATGAAATCAACTCCCGCTATCTTCCGCATCTGTTGGTTGCCTCCAGTATTGACGGGAACGATAAACTTTCACTCTTTGAAGGACGTTCCGGTTCGGCGGATCAGATAACGGCATATTATTGCCTAAACTCGGTCTGCAGTCAGCCGGTGAAAACGGCAGCAGCGCTTGCGGCACTGCTTGATAGTGCGGGATGACGATGAATTTTTATTGTGTGACAGTTAGGAGAAACAATGATTCAGGTATCGGTGAATTGGGCGGGCGGATTAAAATTCAGAGGAAAGAACAGCTTCGGAATCGAAATAACAACCGACACGTACAAAAGCAGCGGCGGTGAGGAATCCGGTTACCGCCCGACAGAATTGTTGCTGTATGCGTTAGCCGGATGCACAGGTATCGATGTCGTCCGTATCATGGAAAAGCAGCGTACACCGCTTGAATCACTCGAAATTCAGGTTAACGCAGAACAAAGCGAGGGGTATCCGACCTATTTTAGGTCAATCGAAGTGAAATACATCGGCAAAGGAAAGAATGTCGACAAGGAAAAGCTCGCCCGAGCAATTGAACTTTCGGAATCAAAATACTGTGTCATCAGCCAGACTATCCAGCGGGAAACGAAAGTAAATACGACCTGCGAAGTGCTAACCTGATTATTCTTTCACTACTGTTATTTCGCCGCTGGAAATAATCATCCGCTCGCTGTTGACCTGTAAAATCAAACTGCCGTTTTGATCGATATCGACACAGGTGCCTTCGATTCGCTGTTTCCCCGAATCCAACGTAATCCGTTTTTTTAGAAGGGTAGAATACCTTCGTAGTCGTTTTTGTGACGGCTTCAATCGCTCTTTGGCATAGCGGGCGTATTCTTTTTCGAAATTCAGCAAGAACAACCGAAGCACCGCAAGCCTATCTACTTTTCGCTTCAAGAAACGCCGAAGCGATGTTGCCGTCGCGCGCAGTTCTGCCGGAAAATCCTGTGACGCATGGTTGATATTCATACCAACTCCGACAACGAGATAATTGATTGTTCCCCGTTCCGCCGAAAGCTCAGTCAAAATCCCGGCCGCTTTTTTCCCGTGAATAAACAAGTCATTTGGCCATTTGATGCCGATTTCATTCGGGCAATAATGTGAGAAGGTATCAGCAAGCGCGAGTGCGGTCATCAGCGAAATACCGGGCGCATCTTCTGGAAGAAATTTCGGCCGCAAAATGATAGAAAGATAAATCCCCATCCCCTCTGGCGAATGCCATGTTCTGCCTAACCGCCCGCGCCCTTTGGTTTGCATTTCGGCGGTTACAATTGTTCCTTCTTTGGCGCCATGTTCCGCTAATTGAGTGGCAATATCATTAGTCGATTTGACCGTGCGGTAACTATGGGCAACACGACCGATGACTTTCGTTTTCAGTCCGTGCGCAATTTCGGTAGCAGTGATTGAATCCGGCGCAGAATTGAATATGTACGCACCCATGGCATTTTTATGTATTTCATATCCCCACTCCTTCAAAAGTTTCGCTGCGGCATGAATGTGCTCCGACGGGGCTTTTAATTCCTTTGTAAGCCGGGATTCGCTAAATGATTGTTTCGCTTTTTTGCGAAGCGCCGCAAGCAGTTTGTCGGCGAGTTGTTCCTGTTCAAGGTGATTCATCTGGTTGTTGAAACTGCCCGCATGCTGAAATCTGCGGCCGGTGCCGAATGAGTAAGCGCGCCGACGGAAATAAAATCGACACCGGTAGCGGCAATAGATGCTGCATTGGCAAGATTGATATTCCCCGATGCTTCCAACAGCACCGCCGGATTGAGTTTCCGCGACAGCTCCACGAGCTGCTTTAGTGATTCGGGGGTTTGGTTATCCAAAAGAACCCGATCAACCTTTGCTTCAATCGCTTCCCGCAGTTGCTCTTCATTGGTAACTTCGACTTGAATGAGAATATCATCCGGGTTTCGATCAAACTGCAGCCGGAAATCGCTGGTGGTCATAAACTCCCGCGCCCGATCTACCGCGCCGATGATTGAACCGGCTGCTGCTATATGATTATCTTTCACTAAAATCATGTCATACAGTCCGGTGCGGTGGTTCACCCCACCCCCGTGCACCACCGCCTGTTTTTCCAAAAGGCGCCATCCCGGCGTAGTTTTTCTGGTGTCCAACACGCGGCATTTCGTTCCTGCGATTGCTTCGACAAATTTGGAAGTGAGTGTCGCCACACCGCTTAAATGTGCCAAAAAATTGAGCGCGGTTCGTTCCGATGCGAGAACGGTTTGGTTATACCCGTCGATTTCGATAATCGTATCACCCGATTTGAACTTGTCCCCATCTTTGATCAGTGCCGTTATCCGGTTAGCCGAATCGACGATTTCAAATGTTATCAGCGCCGGTTCCAAACCGGAAAGAACCCCGGCCGATTTTGCGACAATTTTGGCCTTTAGCGGGTCCGGTTCGAGACAGGCTAACGAGGTTAAATCCCCTTTGCCGATATCTTCCGCCAAAGCCGCTTTGACCAGAGTGATGGTGGTTTCTTTCAGTGAGGTCACACACCCAACTAATGCAACACTTGGCATTTGTCAATTGGTCAAGTTATAGCAATCTTTTGTTTAGAAACTCAGCTCGTGTATTTGATATCTACGCGGTAAAGTGCATGAGAAGCGTTTGCAGTAATACACCATAAGTCAGTGACCGTGTTCTTGTATACATAAACGCAAAGATCAATCCAAAAAAGAACTCTCTTACGGTGTATCCGAAATACGAAACACTGTAATTTATTAAACTGAAAATCATGGCACAAGAAATCACTTCTAGCCATTTGTTTGAAGTACTATCTCCTGGGATTTTATCAAGTAATTTACCTAATACAGCAAATGCGAGTAAATGTGACGGAATTACAAAATAGAATAGTCGAAGAAGTAAGGAAAGAGACCAATCTGAAAATGGTGTTATCCAATATGGGTGGACTAGGATTCCCTTCGAAACAAGATTAAAAGCAACTACAACAGCCAGAAATGCGAGCGTACCAAAAATTATTACTGAGAAAACACGTTTATCATCAGGAGTATTATTTGAAACAAAGTATTCAGTCAAATTTGAAGAATAGTTAGCGAGAATTATACAACTACCAATATACGTTAAAAGAACTGGAAACAGGAACATGAAAAATATAGAAATATGGTGTACATCTTCTAAATCATTTGAGAAATAGTTCCCTATAAGCTCGCCCTGTCGAAGGATAAGAAAAAAACCACATATCAAGAAAATAGCGGACGCATGAATAATTTTCCATTTTGGTAGTAGCGCGGATGATATCAGTATAAACCCTGTACTTATAATGAAGAGATAACCGGGTAACGATAGTCCAAAAATCTCAAAAGTTAAATTACTTCCGCCAACAGTATCGAACATTATTAGTACAAAGGAATAATTAGCAAGCATCCAAATCCCCGAAAAAATAGTATGCCAAACTTTTTGGATTGCTCCTCGACCAAGAAGAAAACAGATTAACACTGTATTCACGATTACAGCGATATCTAGGGTTCCCTTAACCGTCACCGTTTCCACTTTTCTTTTTCAGCACATTGATATTGTTTTTAGCGCTTGTCTTCATGATTCCTCGGACACAAATATACAAATTTTTTGTATTAGTACACTTGATTAGTTGACGTATTCTCCCACTTGGTTTTTCAACTTTCCTGCCGTACTTTTACCGGCAACTATATGCGAAAAAAGTCATTAGTTGTTTCCATCATCGGTTACGGCTCACAGGGTCGGGCAATCGCGCTTAATCTGCGTGATTCCGGCTATCGTGTCGTAATCGGGCTGCGCCCCAAATCGAAGTTTCGCGCTGTTGCACGCAAGGATGGGTTCCGTGAAGTTTTGTCGATTTCCGACGCGACAAAAAAAGGTGACATTGTCACCTTTGCGTTTCCGGATCACCAGCATGGGAGAATTTATAAAGCAGAAATCGAGCCGGTTATGCGAAGCAAAAAAGGAGCGACGTTGCTTTTTCTGCATGGGATGTCGGTTCATTTCAAATTCGTCAAACCGCCGAAAGATGCCGATGTCATTTTACTCGCTCCCCATGCACCCGGTGTGGCGGTTCGGGAACAGTATTTAGGAAAGCGGGATGTTTCGGCATTCTATGCCGTTCATCAAAACAAATCAAAAAAAGCAGAGCAAACGCTTTTCGCCTTAGCTGATGCTATCGGCATTGCCAAAAAGCGCTTGGTCAAAACGACTTTCGCTACCGAGGCTATCGGTGATCTGTTCGGTGAGCAGGCCGTGCTATGCGGCGGAATGGCTTCGCTTATCAAGAATGGTTTTGATGTCTTAGTCGAATCCGGTATTCCGCCGGAGAATGCGTACTTGGAAGTTGCCTACCAGCTCGATCTTATTATCAAGCTCATCAAGCAGTATGGCATAGAGGGGATGTTCGCGCGGATTTCTGTCGCCGCCCGCTACGGCTCATTATTGACTGGCCCCAAATTGATAGACAAAAGCGTAAAAAAGCGGATGAAAGCCGTATTGGCCGATATTACCAGCGGTCAGTTTCCAAACAAGCTCAATAAACTCAGCGATGCTGATGTCCGCCGTATCGCCAAAGCGTTGTCATCGCTTTCCTCACCGAAACTGGAAAAAGCCGCCCGAAAATTTGCGCCAAAATGATAGTTGAATCAGCATTTGACCATCGCATGCTTACGATATACTTTGCCCTCTAGATATGAATCCAAACGGTAAACGCGCGGCAATCGCCCTTTTAGTCGTCGTTCTTGCAGCAGGGGGGTATGTTCTTTACACCACCTTCACCAAGAAAACTATCCCGCAAAAACTCGCCCATATCGTTCACTTAGAGGACACGCGGGTATTCAACGAACAACTCGAACACTATCTCAAAGACAACTCCGATATCGTCCGCAGCCGCGCCGCGCTTGCGATCGGCCACATCGGCGGTAAAAACAGCGCAGCAGTATTATTTGCGGCATTAGGAGATCAATCCGAAGAAGTTTCCGCCGCTGCTGCCTTTGCAATCGGTTTAACCAGCGACAGCAGCTATGCAATGAAACTCTTGGATACCGCCGCATCACTCCCGGTTGAAGCAGCAGCGAACGCGATAATGTCTGCCGGGCGGCTCAGTGATTCCACGCAATTAGCCTTTCATGATAATGTTGCCACGTTTTTAACCGCACCCGACCCGGAGCTTCGCGCTGCCGCTTGTCGCGCGCTGTTTTATTCCCGTGGTACCGGGCATGCCGCTGATATCGCTGCGATGCTTTCGCAGGAAGCGGATGATCTAGTTCAGCGGGAAGCATTGTACTGTCTCGGGCGATTGAAGCGTCCGGAAGGGACTGCTTCGTATATCAAATATCTGGCGGATGCTGATGCATTCTTTCGCTTGCTCTGTGTTCGCGGTTTAAGCGGAGTCGAAACGCCGGAAGCGCAGCATTATATCGCAATAGCGCTCAACGATGGTGACCCGGTTGTTCGCGCACAGGCCATTGCCGGACTCGGCGGTAAGAAAACCGAAGAAGCATATCTGGCCGTCGCCGGTCGGTTAGCCAATGAAGATGATGAAAACCTGCAGGTAGCGCTTTTAAATGCACTGCAGCAGATTGGTAATCCCAGCGCTGTATCGTCTGCGTCTGCGATTTTGCAGATGACGCCATCGGTTAATGTTAAATCCGCTGCCTTGCAATGCTTAGCTGCTTTGCAAAAAGTAGAAGCACTGCCAATACTCGATTCCTTTATGCTATCGCCCGACCAAAACATTCGCGCTGCCTGCGCGACGGCGTACGGCTTAACCGAAAGCGAACTTGCAATAAAACGTGAAACGATGCTTTTCACTGACCAAAGTCCACGCGTTCGCAATGCTGCTTTCAGCGTCTTAATCGCCAAAGACTCTATCGATCGTGCTTTCCATATTAAACGGGCGTTAGTCGATACCGATTATGTCGTACAGATAAACGCTATCGATGAAATCGGTGGACGTAATCTCGATGAATTTATTCCTGATCTGTACACCATGTCAGCCGAATGGCGCACCCGCCCGGCGGATGTTCGTCGTTCTCTTGTCGCCGCTGTGGGGCCATTTTTAGAAGAGATGCCGACTGATACTTTCCTCATGCGTATTCTGACTAACGGAACACTCGATGAAGACTATGTCGTTCGCAAAGAAGCCGCCACAGTTTACAAAGATGAATTGAAAGTAGATAAACAAGATATCGTCCCTCCGGCAAAAACGCGAATCACCGAGCGGGAATTGGAAACATATTTTGCGGATACCACCGGCATCAACCCGCTGGCTGTGGTAAAAACGGATAAAGGAGAGATAACGATGGAGTTATTCTTCGATGTCGCTCCGTTAACCGTTTTGAATTTTATCAAACTGTCGCAAGAGGGATTCTACAACAATTTAACTTTCCATCGCGTTGTCCCGGGATTTGTGGTGCAAGGCGGCGACCCGCGCGGTGACGGCAGCGGCGGCCCTGACTATTCGATTCGCTGTGAATATTCGAATCAACCGTACGAACGCGGTTCAGTCGGAATAGCAACTTCCGGAAAAGATACCGGCGGCTCGCAGTTCTTTTTCACGCTTACACCGCAGCCGCATCTTGAAGCACGGTATACCCTGTTTGCGCAAGTGACTGAGGGGATGGAAGTCGTCGACAAAATGGTCATCGGCGATACGATTCGCACAGTCACTATCGAAATCCCCGCCCGCTAAGGTGGGATGACGCCACTTTTATTTTTCCAATACTATGCTCATCTTTACTACCGACAAAGCCAGACTCGCTAAGCATTTTCGTAAAGATCCGATTCTGTTTGCCTACCACCTTGCCGATTTGGATGACCGCTTTTTCCCGCAGTGCCAGTGGGGAGTAAGTCATAAAAGCTATACGCAAATCGAAGAAGCTATTTTAGTTTATTCACCGGGAACACGTGCCGCGGTATTGGCCTTCGGGTTAACCAGAGCTTTCGAAAGTTTGTTGACTGAAATGTTCGATTTGTTACCGAATCAATTCTTCTGTCATTTTCAAAAAGAGTATCGCTCTGTATTAACAACCGCCTTTACTGAACAATCACTTGGCAGCTTTCACAAAATGAAATTGGAAACGTTCAAGCCGACAAAGCAGTCAGTAAAACAAAATGAGCAGTTAATAACACTTACCAAAGAGAATATCGACAAACTCGAAACGTTTTATAAAAAAGCCTATCCGGGAAACTATTTTGATCCGATGATGCTCGAAACCAACCGTTACATCGGCTTAGTAAAAAATAGCACAATTGCTGCCGTTGCCGGGGTGCATGCGATTTCCGATGAGCACAACATCGCCGTGCTCGGTAATATCGCTACGCTTGCTGAAGAACGAGGAAAAGGCTACTCACAATTGGTGACTTCGAACTTGGTAGCACAATTGGTCAAAGAAAAAAAGCTCATAACCCTTAATGTTTCCCAGCAAAATCCTACTGCTACTAAAGTCTATGAAAACCTCGGTTTCGTACGCACCCATGAGTACGAAGAATCCATCTTTACCCGACGCTAACACAAATCCGCTTTCCGAACGCCTAGGACCTGCTATATTGCCTGTGAAGTGACCATAGATCACACCAAAAAACAAAAAGAACGCGCAATCCTGATTGGTGTTGCCAAAGACTCACGGGAGCGCCATCTGGTGGAAGCCTCCCTCGACGAACTCGCCGAACTGACCCGCTCTGCCAATGCCGAAGTTGTCGGACGACGGATACAGGTGCGCCCGCATTATGACCCCGCCTTTTTCATCGGCAAAGGGTTAGTTGCTGAACTCAAAGAAGAGTTGGCTACTAAGGGTGGTAACAGCCTCATCTTTGATGACACCCTTGCTCCGGCACAGCAGCGGAATATAGAAGAAGCAGTCGGCGCAAAAGTTATAGATCGCCCAATTCTGATTCTCGATATCTTTGCCTCCCGCGCCCGTACTAACGAAGCCCGTCTGCAAGTCGAATTGGCGCAACTTGAGTACACTCTTCCGCGTTTGACCGGCGCATGGGTGCACTTTTCAAAACAGTATGGTGGAATCGGTGCCAAGGGACCGGGGGAAACGCAGTTGGAAATCGACCGCCGCCGGGTGCGTATGCGTATCGATCATCTCAAGGAGAAATTAGAAAAACTCGATATCCAGCGCGCCACCCAGCGAAAAGCGCGGCAGGATATGTTCAAGGTTTCACTGGTTGGCTACACCAACGCCGGTAAATCGACTCTGTTCAACCGGCTGACCAAAGGCGACGCTGTTACGGCGAATATGTTGTTTACCACTCTTGATTCCACCACCCGGGTTATGTCAGTCGGCTATCCCTGCCGAATCGTCTTTTCCGACACAGTCGGCTTCATTAAAAAACTGCCGCATCAATTGGTTGAGTCGTTCAAATCGACGTTAGAGGAAGTGCATCTGGCTGATCTGCTTTTGCATGTGGTCGATGCTTCCGATCCGTTCCTACCAGACCATATAGCCCAGACCGAGAAAATCTTAACAGAAATCGGCGCCGCCGAAAATCCGGTACTCTTGATTTACAATAAGATAGATAAAGTGGAAGGGTTTGTTCCACAAGGAAACAACGGACACAAGAGCTATTCGGTTTCCGCTCTCGACGGCAGCGGGTTACATGCCGTCAAGGCAGAAATTGTCGCCCGGTCGGAACAGTATGCCCGAAGGTGGAATAACGGGGGATAAGGTTCTTGTTTAAGTGACCGATACTGTCTGTACAGAAGGAGATCGGTAGTGCAAAAAGCTATTCTCATCGTCGACGACAATCCCGATATGTCAACCCTGTTGACGGAGATGCTTGAAGTTTTCGACTATCAGGCGGAGCGCGCCGGAAGCGGTGCCGAGGCCCTGAAAGTCTTGGAAAGCGGCAAGTTTTCGATGGTGATTACCGACATGCGCATGCCGAATATGAACGGTCTTGAACTGATTCAGGAAGTCAAACGCCGTCACCCGAAACTTCCGGTCGTGCTTATCTCCGGATACAATGTCTCCGACAGCGAAACAAGCGCCGCAGGTGCGAAACCAGACGGATTTTTGGCCAAGCCGTTTATGATGTCCGATATCGAATCGCTTTTAGAAAAACTGCTCTAAACAGTCGCTACTGCTTCTTAATTTTATCCCGCGACAACACCGACATAAACTCGTTGAACGTGAACTCTTTCGGTTGTGCCGCATACGGCCCGAACGAAAAGTTTGAATTCGCGCCGGTAACGGTATGGCGAACGAAAGTATCGACACCGTCGGCACCGGTAATGCGGCAAATTACGGGTTGCTCGAATGTGTTGCCCATCCCGCTTTGTGCTACAGTTCCATCCACATACCATCCATCCGCTTTTTGTGCAATTGAATAGGTAACATCAAAAGACGGATAATTACGGCTATAGAGCCACTGCTCGAAAAATTGATCCAACTGCATTCCGGCCGTTGTTTCTGCGGCTGATTTGATATCTTCATTCGTAAACGTGCTGCTGTTGGTCATCATAGAAAGGGTATTCATCATCGATAAAAACTTATCATCCGACCCCGTTCCCAAATCAACCGTCATAAACCGAAGCATATGCAACAGCCAGACTCCTTTATTCGCCAGTGTAGTGTCATCGCACAAACTTCCCATCGCCAGCGGCATATCCCGGTTAAAGCCGTTAATACGGAACAGCGAATCACGACGGTTTATCAGATTAGAATAAAACGCGCCGCCACCGACAAGATTCTGAATCGCTAAAAGTCCGAGGTACTCCGGAGCCGCTGCCGAAAACCATTTTTCATGGTCGGTCTTCGGCCGCATCGCGCTGCCGAACCATTGCTTGCCGGCCGCTTTACCGGCGATCATGTAAAACCCGCCGACCGCTAAATTAGAACCTTCATTTGAGCAGCTTATCTGCGGTAAACCCATAACGCCGGGCATAGTGACGTTGTTCACCGGAAACACATACAAGGCAAACGCACCGGGAGGGGTGCCGAAAAGGGAAGTCAGGTAATTAACCGTACCGAGTGTTTGCGATTGATATGTTTCATCCGGCAAATAGCAGGCAAAGTTGTTTTTATTAATAAATGAGGATTTCAAAAAGTTCAGCGGAATACCGGCATCGAGCACCTGCGGAATCGTATCGAACCCCGTCGCGTATGAATTGAAATAGAAATTATCATATTTATCAGCGTTCACCGTAAACGTTTCATACTTACCATCAGCAGTTTTGTCGCTCATATCCGGCATGAGGTAATTGAATCCTTTCGGTATCTGAAATGTCATCGTGTATGGCGTCACGGCCGGATTTTCAACCCAGGGGAATCCATTTGTATACATTGAGCCGTGATATGTCATGGTAAAGTTAAGCGTGTCTCCTGTATGTGCCATACTCGGAAGCACCACGGAAATAGCATTGAAATCTCTGCGGCGATGAAAATCGACCGGTTTGCCGTTTAATGCGAGCGCATCCAGCTTGAGGTGAAAATCCAAAAACAGCGTTACAAAGTTACTGCTGTCGGCATTGTACAAAACAGAAAATTGAACAACAGCGCTGTCAATTTCGCTACCATCCGCTCCGCTCATTCGCAAGTTTCCAGTACGAGAAAGCGGAGTAGTCGGGAAATCGACATTGGAAAGAGAATTATTGTCAGCTATACCATGCTCTTTCCGCTGTAACGCTACCCCTTCCTTGACGACGATATCACCACCTTCGGTTTCGTAGGCAATCCGCACTCCTTCCGGTCGGTTCGGGTCAAAACTGAAAACGTAGCGATTAAAATCGATCCAGAAATACCCGTCGCTTGAACGTTCATACGCCGAGCGCAGAAGCTGGAAGTAGTTATCGTAATCGTGATAGGTTAAGGGGCGGAAAAACTGCTCCCCCTGTGCCTGTTTGGCGCTGTTGAACACTTTCCAGTCGAGTTCTTTTTGAGCGAAGGTGAATCGTTTCTTGAGTTCCAAATCAAGATCATCCGCCATCCGGATAAAGCAGGTCGTGAACTCTTCGCTGACTACGCTATCTCCGGAAATACACCAGAGCCCTTGTTTTTGCGTGTGCATGGGAACGGTGATATCCACTTTTCCCTTTCCGACAAAAATAGCAGTCGTCGGGCGGCCGTTGACATACCGGAGCATATGGACTGTACCGGAATCGAACGTGAATGTGGCGATATCTTTTTGATACGTGAAGTTAACGATCGTACCCAGTTCGCCAACGTTGTTCAGCAAATCCTGCGAAAGAATATCGTACGATTCTTGATATTCTTTTTTCGATAACGCGCCGTTTGCCTGTGTTGCCAGCATCAATGCACTTACACAGATAATGAGAAATTGAAACCGATACTTCATGGTATCATCCTTTATGTTCAGTCATACGCAATATTTCATTGTTGGGTGACAAACCGATCAGCTGCAAAATAGTTGTTCGCACCTGCTCCTGTTTATCGCTAAGATTTTCAGCGGCGGGAATAAATCGGTAACCGGGATGTGAACCCCAGACTCGTTTCAAATTATGCTCGATATTCAAAGCCGTTTCCACATTTTCAAACCGGATAGCATCCTGCACGTAAAACGATTCTCCCAGCGTGGCGGCTGATCCGAGGTGCAGCACCAAATCGTACCGCTGATGTTCCTGTTCAAGCGTGGTGTTTACTTCCTGCATCGTTTCCGGATAAAACGCGAAGGCATCAACCGTTCCCCGGTCGGTAATAAAGGAACGCCCGGCGATCGCCTGCTCCCGTTCGATCTGGCGATGGTAGATCGCATGATGAAACCGGTTCCAGTCACTCCGCCAGTTCGGGTTCTCCTGTAACAGTTGACGTGCCAATTCATTAAAGAATACGAAACCGGTTAAGGAAGGTTCCGTTTGCAACTGTTCTATTATCGTGCTCTTGGCGGAAGCCGGAGCGCCGGTGATAACAATGCGGAATTGTCTGGTTTTGGGGGTATTGGTCGTCATTCGTTTTGTGCGCTGCCTTCACGGAGAATCTATTTTTGTCCGTACTCCAAGTCAAGGCGGCTGTTTTCTATTTTACGGATGACAATTCCTTCGGTTCATTCCATATTGACGCAAAACACCGCAAACCTGTTGAGTATCGGAGCTCTGTTTATGCCGGATATTGGCGCTATACAATCCTATTTGAAAGACCAAAAACTCGACGGCTGGCTTTTGGCCGACTTTCGCTCCCGAAACCATATAGCAATGAAACTGCTCGCCGTCGAAGGTATGCTCACCCGGCGATTTTTCTATTTCATTCCCGCAAGCGGCGAGCCGATCGCGCTGGTGCATGCGATCGAGCAATCGAAGTTCACACACTTGGCCGGTAAGCAGATTCCCTTTTCCAGTTACAAACTGCTTGAGCAGGAGTTAACTAAACTATTATCCGGCAAAAAGCGAATCGCGATGGAGTATTCCCGCAACAGCCGTCTACCGTATATCGGGCTGGTCGATGCCGGTACAATTGAACTCGTTCGTAGCTTCGGAGTTGAAATTCTCTCTTCTGCCGATATGGTCTCAGCCTTCAGCGCCCGACTGACCCCCGAAGGAATGGCGATGCACCGTATAGCCGCCCGCAACCTGATTGAAGTCAAAGACGCTACCTTCGCGTTTATCGCCGAGTCGTTAAACAAAGGAAAAACGATCAACGAATACAATGTCTGCGAGTTTATGCTCGAAGAATTCGCCAAGGATGACATGATGACCGACCACGGCCCGCATTGCGGTGTCGATGGCAACGCCGGTGACCCGCACTATGAACCGACCGCTGCGAAATCGGCGACGATCAAAAAAGGGCAGCTAATTCTTATCGATCTTTGGGCAAAAATCAAAAAAGCGGATTCGATCTACGGGGATATTACCTGGATGGGATTCGCCGGTACCAAGGGGGATATTCCCCCTAAATATGTCGAGATTTTTTCTGTGCTCACAAAGGCCCGCGATGCCGGTGTCGATTTTCTACGCGCGAATATCGATAAACGGTTGGTCTATGGTTCGGAAGTCGATGATGTCGTGCGCAAAGTTATCACCGATGCCGGTTATGGTCCGCAGTTTACGCATCGCACCGGGCATTCGGTGACCGATGAAGTTCACGGCACCGGCCCGAACATAGACAATCTGGAAACCGAAGATACCCGCGCGTTACAAAAAGGACATCTGTTCACGATTGAACCCGGTATTTATGCATCCGACTATGGTTTCCGCACTGAAATCAATGTGCTGATCGGCCATGAGGGTGTCGAAGTAACGACCTTGCCGTTACAAACTGAAATTACCCCGCTTTTCTAATATGTACATTACGCGCGAGATGGTGGATGGGATGATTGCCAAGTATGGCCGTCCCGAAACCGCGCGGTTTTCCTTTCCGCTCAATGAACGGGAGTATCAAATGATACTGCGTTCAAAAGCAAAAGGGCGGCACCATGATTTCACGCTCTATGCGCTTCGCGGTGATGAGGTAATCGTTATCGCTAAACACAACTATCCGCCCGACTTGTTTCGTGCCCCCTCCGGCGGGATTGATCCGGGGGAGCCGTTTGAAACCGGAATCATGAGGGAAGTTGCCGAAGAGATCGGCTGCGTGATTGCACTCGACAAGTTTATTTTACAGAGTAACGTAACCTTTACGTATAAAACGGACGTCGTCCGCTGGACGAGTTATGTGTTTACTGCGGATTATGTGGGTGGGGATTTTGCGTTTACTGATCACCATGAAATTATGGCGGTGCGCTGGGCGCATCTCAGCGAATTCGAATCCTTCGGCCGCATCATGCGCTCCACCGACGTTGGTGGCTTCCACTACCGGGCAGCGTTGCACGAACGGGTGCTGCCGCTATTGACGAAATAATCTTTGGTAGGTCAAAACCCCTGTGGTTTTGACTTCTTGGTTGTTTTTTGGTGCCCCACCCAACGGGTGGGATTCTTTCGCGGAGTATAGACTTTCAAATCACAGTGAAGTGTGGCAGATTATAGTATGAAAACGACGAATCGCTCCCGCATCCTGGTTGTTAACAACCTGAACGAGATTCTTCTGGTGAAATATCGAGATAATGCGGCGCGGGGAACGGAACCACCCATTATTCGTGAATTTTGGGTTAGTCCCGGTGGCGGCCTTGAAGCAGGCGAAACATTTGTGCAGGCGGCAAAACGTGAGCTTGAGGAGGAGACAGGAATTGTTACTGATATTGGCCCACAAGTATGGATGGGGAAATGTGTTTTGACAACTGACGGTGAACTAGTTGAGCATACGCAGCATTATTTTTACACAAAGCTCGATGCCGGGCGGGTTACATTAAGAAATCGAACAACAACTGAAGTGATAACGGCGTTCAAATGGTGGTCGTTTTCAGAACTCAATAAATCGAGCGAAACGTTTTTTCCGATGAATTTTGTCGCATTGATCTTGCCAATCTTAGAGGGAAATATTCCTTCCGTACCAATTGAGATTAAAGATTCTTTATAATCCTCTCTTTGTTTCTTCACAACAATTCTCCTATCTTCTCCCATCGTGACCTCCCGAATTGCAAAACAATCGGTTCAGCAGGCGACGGTGTTGATCGCTGTCGTGACTGTGCTCTCCCAACTCATGGGGATGGTGCGAGAAGGAATAATCGCCAACTATTTCGGCACCAGCGCCGAGTATGACACATTACTTTTGGCACTCACGGTCCCCGGTATTGTTGCCAGTATTCTGTTTCTGGTCATTCCCTCTGCCGCGATTCCAAGTTTACAAAACAGCGACGCCGCTCATGGCAAGTTGAGCCTTATCAGCGTTCTCAGTTCATCATTCTTTCGGGTTACGAATCTGCTGACTCTTGCTGTCACTCTTGCGTTGTTCTTTGCGCTTCCGTTAGTCGGTAAACTGATCGGCAGCGGTATTTCAGAAGAGCAGGCGGATTTGGTTGTTCGCTATGGCCGAATCTTTTGTCTATTGATTCCGCTGAAATCCTACGAAGCTATTTTCCGTTCGCTCCTACAAGTCCGGCACCATTTTCTGTTTCCCGCCGTCGCGCCGCTTGTTTTCAACGGCGGTGTGATTTTGTTCATGGTGCTGTTATTTCCCTCGTTAGCATCGCAGGCGTTTATCATTGCCATGCTTCTCGCCACGCTTGTCCAAACCGTTCTTGTCGCCGTCCCGTTTGTCTGGTTGTCGCAATCGTTACAGTCAGATTCGCATACATCGCATAATAGCTTTGACACCAAATCATACATCCACTTTTTAGCGACGGTAACGCTGATCGAAACAATCGGCGTGTTAGCTGATCCCTTTGACCGCTACATTGCCGGGCTATACTTAGACTCCGGTTATGTTTCCGCAACGAACTACGCGAACATCACCTTTTTCTCACCGGTGCGAATTCTGATTTATTCCGTTTCGACTGCAATCTTTCCGCGCCTTGCCGAATACGCCGCGAAGAATGAAAAAGCAAAACTCGCAGAATCGTATCATCGTTCATTGGCGCATGTGATTTTCTTCATGATTCCCGCGACAGTTTTTCTCTATTTATTCAGAAATGAAATCGTGCATCTGCTATTTGAACGAGGTAAATTCGACACCGAGTCGCATCGCATCACGGTTGAAATTCTCGAATATTATTTATTGGCGATTCCCTTTTTCTCCGCATTCCTGATGCAATGCCGAATTTTCTATGCCCTCAAAAGCTGGCTGCCGTTTGGAATCATTCGAATATTGGCGATTGGCCTGAAAGCGGTCATAGGCTTTACCCTTATCAAAACCGATTGGGCGCTCGCGCTCGGCGGCGGCACAGTGCTTATGTTTGTTTTCTCCGCCTTAGCCGCTGAGTTTTACTTTCGGAGCAAACTCTGCCTGCGTTTGGCTGTCGGATCAGGCGAATTGCTCGCTAAGTCGTTGTTGTCAGCAGTGATAATATCTTTCATTCTCTGGGCCATTGGATATATTTTAGTGACCAAATTCGAGCTAAGCGGCATTCTGCCACTTGTTGTAACCGCTTTAATTGTAATGATTTCACTCATCCTTTTGGATCGGAGGCTGAAAATCAGCGGGCTTTCGATTCGAAATCTTTTCTCTAAATCGACCCGGTAATTCGTTACAACGTTTCTCCTTCGACCCCCTTGACCATCCGGGGAAGTTAGCTATATTGGACGGCTTATTTGAAAAGAGGTAGTTAGAAAAATGAAACGTACGTATCAACCGTCGAATCGGAAAATGCTCAACGACCATGGTTTCCGCGAGCGCATGAAAACCAAAAATGGCCGCAAGGTCTTGGCGCGTCGTCGGGCCAAAGGGAGAAAACGGTTAACGGTCCAGGTTGCCAGAAAGAAATAACCTCCCGCGCGATTGCCGACTTTCACGTCAAAGCGATATCCGGACATTGTTCAAAGCGGGGGAGAGAATAACAACTTCGTTATTCACTCTGCTTTGGCTCCCCGGTGAACGCTTTTTGTTCGGAGTCTTCGTTAGTAAAAAACATGGAACTGCTGTCGTTCGTAATCGCATTAAGCGACTTTTCCGCGAAGCAGTCCGGCAAAACAAACAGGCTCTGAGCGCTACCGGAATGATCGGCATCCTCCCCACTCATCAGGCAAAAGAAACGGATTTCCAGGTAATTCATGATGAAGTCAAGAGACTCTTCCGCGAACTTTCCGGCCGCAAGTAAACCGGTCTCTTTGTTCGCGTACCCCTTTATTTGGGCAATTTACCTGTACCGCCTCTTACTTTCCCCATTCTTTGCGAATAGTTGCCGTTTTACTCCGTCGTGCTCCCATTACGGAGAGGGAGCATATAGAAAACATGGAGCAATTCACGGGAGCATGCTCACAGTTAAGCGTATTTGCCGTTGTCACCCCTGGAATCCCGGCGGATATGACCCGGTTCCGTAATTGAAAATTCTAACAGGAAGTTACTTTGGATAAGAAAACTATCGCTATCGTTGTTGCTCTTGGCCTTTTGGTCGTCTTCTGGTTTCCGATTCTTCAATTTCTGGGACTCTACAAACCACAGCCGACTCCAGAGCAAGCCCAGCAAACGGAACAAACCGCTCCGGCCACGACAGACCAGACAACGCAACAGACTCCAGTAACTCCTGCTCAAATTGATAGCTCAGTTACAGCAAATACTATTCAACCGGCGGACACCACAGTCCCGGTTAAAACCGACACAATTGTCGTCACCACCAAAAAGTTCACGGTCACACTGACCTCGCAGGGTGGTGGTCCGATCGGTCTGCAGTTAAATGAACAATTTTATCGGGACGGCCGCCCAATCCAGATGCTTTCCACCGCGACCGAAGTTACCCCCGATGTCCGTTTTGCCAACAACACCTTCGCCGCATCGAGTCTGAACTACACTTGTAATCAACCGGCCGGCCGATATGACGCCAGCAACCAGCCGCTGGTTATCAGCTACACGTTCACCAATGCGCAAGGTGGCGCGATTGTTAAAAGCTACACCTTCAAGCCGGATGAATACGATTATCAATTTACGCTGACGGTCGATCAGCCGGCGACCTTTGGATTCGAGCGGCAATATTATCTGAATTGGGGAACACCACTCGTTCCGACCGAACCGCAGGTAAAGACCGATTACGAGGCGATGGAAGCGGTCGCGATGATGGGCGGCAGCCGTGTTAATCTCCACGAGTATGATGATCGTGGACAATTGAACCAATCTCTTCCCGGTACCACCACCTGGGCAGGTCTGCGTGAAAAGTACTATGCGGCAGTATTAATTCCGCTTGGTAAATCGGCAGAAGGTGTGCATGCAAAGGGACAGCGGAAAAAAATTACAACGTCCGAAGGATCGCACGAAGAACGCGCTCACACCGTTGCCCTTGATATGGATATTGCGAGCCTGAAAACGGTGACCGATTCCTTTACCGTGTTTGTCGGACCGATGGATTATTTCATGATGTCGAAATACGGCGTCGATTTGGAAGCGATGTTCGATATCGGCACCACGCCGGTGATCGGATGGATTATCAAACCATTTGCACTCGCGATCATGTGGCTGCTTCCGCTCTTGCACAAAATCATTCCGAATTACGGCGTCGTGATAATTCTCTTTGCCTTGATCGTGAAGCTTTTAACGCTGCCGTTGTCACTCAAGTCGATGCGGTCGATGAATGCGCTGCGCGATTTGGCTCCGAAGATGGAAGAGATGCGCAAGCGGTACAAAAATGATCCGCAGCAGTTAAATACGCAGATGATGAAAATGTACAAGGAGCACGGCGTCAATCCGCTTTCCGGATGTTTGCCGATACTGATGCAGATGCCTCTCTTTTTCGCCATGTTCTCGGTGTTCCGCTCGACCATCCTGTTGCGCAATGCCCCCTTTGTCGGGTTTATTAATGATCTCTCCCGCGGCGCCAGCGGATTTTTGGATCCATACATTATATTAGTCGTGTTGATGATCGGCGCGCAGTTCTTGTCGCAATGGTTGACCATGAGCAAGAGCGGCGGGGCGCAGACACAGCAGAACAAGATATTCCTGTATGTCATGCCGCCGATGATGGGTTTCCTGTTCTATAGTTTTGCATCCGGATTGGTGCTGTACTGGACCGCCTTCTCCTTATTCTCGTTGATCGATTACTACATCGTTCAGCGCGGATCGAAGAATGAGCACATTAAAGTAGCATAATCATGCACGGTAAAAAAAAAGCGCAGATGTCCGTGATAGTATTGCGGCAATCATAACTCCTCCCGGCCAGGGAGGAATCGCCGCGCTCCGCATCGCCGGAGCACGGGCATTGTCGGTCTATCATAGACATCTGCGTTTCTTACATCCGTCCGATACGCCGAACGAAAAAACTCCGAATCCGTTCCTGTTACGACACGCATCATTTGTTCGTGCCGATGGCACACCGATCGATGACGTTCTCGCAGTCTTTATGCCGCAGGGGAGATCTTACACCGGACTCGATCAGATAGAAATTTTCTGTCACGGCGGCACGGCGGTAGCCCGATTAATTTTGCAGGAGCTGCTGAAATCGGGAATACGTTCTGCTGAACCGGGTGAATTTACCAAGCTTGCGTTCTTATCGGGACGAATCGATCTCTCACAAGCAGAAGCAGTCGCGGAAGTAATAGCTGCATCCACCGAATCATCACTCAAAGCAGCCCAGGAACATCTGTCAGGTGCATATTCCCAAACGATAGATACATTGCACAACGAGCTGGTTGCAGTGATTGCCGAGGTGGAAGCATCGATTGATTTTCCCGAAGAAGATTTCACGCCCGCCGAGCGATCAGCGTTGGATGCAAAACTCGAAAGTTTGCTCAACCGAATCGAGCAGCTGCTTGCCACATATAAGAGTGGTCGAATCATTCGGGATGGTTTCACCGTCGCGCTGGCCGGACGTCCGAATGCCGGGAAATCTTCTTTGTTCAATCTGCTTTTGAAAAAGGAGCGGGCGATTGTTGCACCCAAACCGGGAACGACACGGGATTATCTTTCGGAATGGATCGAACTCGATGGCTACGCCGTAAATCTCGTCGACACCGCCGGTCTTCGCGTAGGCGGTGGTGAAATTGAAAAGACCGGTCAACGCAGCACGAAAAATATTATCTCGCGTGCTGACTTAGTGTTATGGCTCTTTGACGGATCGAAAGCGAATTGGAAATCGAATTTGACGAAGGATATCAGCGGCTTAAAAAATGCAAACTATCTGCTGCTATTCAACAAAGTCGATTTAGTGAAACAACATAAGACTGCCATAACATCTTTTGGCGCATCCGACAAGATGGTAGCGATTTCATCATTAAAAGGTGCGGGGATCGCCGAATTGCGAAAGCGGATTATCGAAAGTATCAGCGCGCATCTTTCAGACAGCAGTTCGGGGCAGATGGTCACCTCCGAGCGGCACCGTCAAAAACTTTCTACTGCCTTTAAAGAAATTAAAAACGGACGCACCAAACTGACATCGTCAGCGGCTGAATTGGTAGCCTTTCATCTGCGACAGGCGGCCGTGGCTCTTGAAGAGATAACCGGTAAAGTGTATACTGAAGAAATACTTGGTAAAATTTTCGCCAGCTTTTGTATCGGGAAATGAAAGATTTTGATGTCATCATAGTCGGCGGTGGACACGCCGGAGTCGAGGCTGCCCTTGCGGTTGCGCGGATGGGCCTTACTGCAGCTATTATCACAATGGACGCGAAGCGTCTGGCGCTTATGTCCTGCAATCCTGCTATCGGCGGTATCGGCAAATCGCATTTAGTAAAAGAAATTGAGGCGCTCGGTGGGGTTATGGGGAAAGCGACCGATGCAACCGGCATTCAGTTTCGTCGTTTGAATCTTTCCCGCGGTCCGGCTGTTTGGTCAACTCGGGTGCAGTGTGATCGAAGAAGATATAATGAATACATTGTCGATTATGTAGCCGCTCAAAAAAATGTAAGCGTCGTTGAATCGTTAGCCGGTGCAATCTTAGTTGAAGATGGTATTACCGCCGGGATTCGCACCGAGGATGGGCGGGTAATAACTTCATCCGCTGTTATCATTGCTACCGGTACATTCTTAGGTGGGCTGATTCATATCGGTGAAAAGAAAATCAAGGCAGGTCGTATCGGTGAAAACGCCGCCTATAAAATGTCGGAATCACTCGATGCGATCGGATTCACGCTCGGAAGATTAAAAACCGGAACACCGCCGCGTCTTGATGGAAAAACAATCGACTGGTCACGCTGCGAAATACAACCGGGTGAAGAACCGATTCCGTTTTTCTCGCGTTCATCGCAAAGAGGTGCATTTGCTCAAACACCATGTTATCTCACCTATACGAGTGAGAAAACAAAAGAGATCATCATGGCGAATCTGCATCGCTCCCCGATGTTCAGCGGGCAGATTCAATCAACCGGACCACGTTATTGCCCATCGGTTGAAGACAAATTCTTTCGTTTCGCCGATAAGGCAGCGCACCAATTATTTCTTGAACCGGAAGGGGATGGCACAGATGACATTTATCCGAATGGATTTTCGACATCGTTACCGGAAGAAGTACAGCATGACGCAATTCGCACAGTGATTGGACTTGAGGAAGTAATAATTACACGCCCCGGTTACGCAGTCGAATATGATTACTGCCCGACCCATCAGATAACGCCGTCGTTAGAAACCCGGTTGCTCCCGGGATTGTTTTTCGCCGGACAGATCAATGGAACTTCCGGATACGAAGAAGCGGCAGGACAGGGAATCATCGCCGGTATCAACGCCGCGTTGAAAATCAAGAACGAGCCTCCGCTCATATTGGATCGCTCGGAAGCGTATATCGGGGTGATGATTGATGATTTGGTTACCAGATCGACCACCGAACCGTATCGATTGTTTACCTCCCGGGCGGAATACCGACTTGCGCTTCGGGAGGACAATGCGATCGACCGGTTGACCGAGTACGCCAATCAATACGGCCTGATTTCGGACGAAGAATATCGGGATCGCACGACACTGTTCAATGCGACCGAGGCATCGATTAAAAGCCTTCGTAAACAACGTGTTCCGCTTGCGGAGTTTCCGGAAATTATTCAGCGTTTCAAGCAGCCGGAAGCGAATATTGGCGTTGAGAAACTCCTAACGCAACCGGAAATGAATATTGACCAGGCAATGCCGGTTTTACAGGCGTTGTTGTCGGAGGTATCCACAGAAGCTCTCGAGCGCGCCGCGATACAAATCAGATATCGTGGATATGTGGAAAAGCAGGATCGGGAGATTCAAAAGTTCAAACAGATGGAGCGAGACCTGATCCCGTCAGGTTTTAGTTTTGAAAATATCAAAGGGCTGAAAAAGGAAGCATGGGAAAAATTCCAGCGGTTCCAGCCGGCATCTATCGGGCAGGCGGGCCGTATAGAAGGAATCACCCCGGCCGATGTTGCCGTCCTTTCCGTTTATATCAAGCGCCATAAAGTAGCGTCGTCACAGGTATAATTTTGTGAGTAATTCCGATTCTTTTCTTCTCGAACCATCCGCGCTCATAGCCAAGTACAACCTTCAATCTAAAGCCGAACAGTACTTTACCGTTCTTATGCAGCAGAATGAGAAGGTGAATCTTGTTTCACGTGAAACAAGCGATGCTGGGCTTATTAAGCTTTTTGCCGAATCTATTCTTCCATTAGAAAAGCTTAACGGCGCAACATTCGAAAGCTACCTCGATATCGGGTCCGGCGGCGGATTCCCCTCGATCCCCCTTCTTTTGAATCAAACTGCAGAAAAAGGAACGTTGGTAGAGCGTACCGGGAAAAAAGCGAAGGCTCTCGAAAGTATGACTGCTTCGCTCGGGCTTTCGGCGAAAGTAATCCCGCAGAATTTTGAAGAAATCAAGTTCGACCGGAAATTTTCCCTGATCACACTCCGCTATGTTACCCTGACCAAGCTGCTCAACACAAAAATCGAATCCATCCTTGAAAAGGGTGGCGTTTTTATCTACTTCTCAAGTGTCCTGCCAAACCTCATGCAGCCACGGGATGGCGCAGTTTCACGTGAAACATTCCGCTATCAGATAGCCGGGGATCAAACACTCTTCGGGTACTCCATTTTCAGAAAAAAATAAGGCAATGCCTTATTTTGTCTTGATTTAAACAATCGAGTTTGCTACTATCATCGCAATTGCTATATCCATGGAGGAAAATTGGCAAAGGTTATTGCGATTGCGAATCAAAAAGGTGGAGTCGGGAAAACGACTACCGCAGTTAATCTTAGCTCATGCTTAGCAGCAGCCGAGCATAAAACGCTGCTTATCGACATGGACCCGCAGGCGAATTCGACCAGCGGGGTCGGTTTGCCGAAAGATCAGGTTGAGCTTTCCATCTACAATGTACTCGTCGAGGGGCGTCCGATTCAGGATGCAATCAAACCGACCGAATTGGCCTACCTCAATATCGTCCCCTCTTCAATTTCACTTGTCGGCGCCGAAGTCGAGCTGGTCGGAATGTTTTCACGTGAAACAAGGCTGAAAAGCTCAATCGAGTCGATTCGAAATGAATTCGAGTATGTTATCATCGATTGTCCACCGTCCTTAGGGCTTTTGACTGTCAATACACTCACAGCAGCGAATTCAGTCATTATCCCGATCCAATGTGAGTACTACGCGCTTGAGGGTTTGGGGCAGTTAATGAACACAATATCGCTTGTTAAGCAACATCTTAACAAAGAATTGGATGTCGAAGGCGTGGTTCTTACCATGTATGACGGCCGTCTAAATCTCTCCCGCCAGGTCTCAGATGAAGTCCGTAAGCACTTCAATGAAAAAGTCTATAAAACCACTATCTCCCGAAATGTCCGACTTTCCGAAGCACCGAGTTTCGGAAAGCCGATCATTCTTTATGACATTCTCTCGACGGGAGCAGAAAACTATCTTTCGCTCACGCAGGAGGTCATAGGTAGATGAATAAGGTCGTATTAGGCAAAGGGTTAGGTGCTTTGATTCCGACTGGAGAACAAGCCTCTCCCATTCAAAGCAAGTACAGGAGCATATCAATTGATAAAATAGCACCGAATCCGTTCCAGCCGCGGCGTGATTTTTCGGAAGAATCGCTACGGGAGCTTTCCGCTTCTCTTCGGGAGCACGGATTAATGCAGCCGATCGTGGTCACGACGAACGGTTCAGGCTATACAATAGTAGCGGGAGAACGTCGTTTCCGTGCTTCGCAGTTAGCTGGCTTTGCAGATGTGCCGGTGGTTGTGCTCGATGATATCGACAACAACAAAATGCTCGAACTCGCGCTCGTTGAAAATATTCAGCGTGAAGATCTCAATCCGATCGAAGTAGCAGAAGCATACAAGACACTTTTAGACAAATGCGGACTCACACAATACGAGCTGGCCGAAAAAGTCGGTAAGAGTCGTTCCGGTGTTGCGAATCTTTTGCGTTTGCTTTCACTTCCGGATAAAATAAAAGGGATGCTTCGCGCCGGTCAGCTCACCGAAGGACATGCACGCACCCTTCTTTCCTATTCGAATGAAACCGAAATGCTCATCATGGCAGATCGGATGGCCAACGGTACCATGACGGTTCGCCAGGCGGAGCAAGTTGCACCCGTCACGAAAACAAAGAAGCGACGTTTGGTGCCGACTCGTAAACTGCCGATGATTCAGGAAATTGAAACGAATCTCAAGCGGTTGTTGATGACATCAGTGAAAATTCATCCGAGTCTTAAAGGTGGCCGGATTGAAATAGATTACTATAGCGATGAAGATCTGACGCGTATCATCGATCTGATGCGCCGGATCGAAATGAGTACATGGGACAAAGCCGGTATGTAACGTTGACCCTCGCTGACGAGGGTACGTTAAAAAAATATTCGTTTCGTTTGCGTCGCTGGTTGTTGTTTGCGGCGGTATTGGTATCGGCGGGTGCGATTGTGTTATCGCTTCTGTTGTTGATATCGATGAGTTCTGTAATTTCCCGTGCGCTCGAAACGGATGCACTCAGACAGGAGAACGCGCAACTGCTGTCGCTGCAAAAAAATTATGCAGATCTGGAAGTAAATATGCGGCAGATGCAGGAATTTGTCGGACGCCTCGCTACTATCGCGGGTGTCGATTATGAATACGCGCTCGATTCCTTCGGCATTTCGAATGTACCGGGTGCGTCGACTATTATGCGTCCTCAAGAAAATATCGACTTCCCGGTCGGATTGCCCGTAGAAGGATTTATCAGCCGCGCCTTTTCTGATGAGCACGGCAACTATCATCCCGGTATCGACCTGGCCTGCCCGCTCGGTACGCCGGTGCTGGCGACCGCATCCGGGGTTGTCGAGTCTGCAGTGTTCGATCAGGAGTATGGATATGTGGTAACAATTCGTCATTCCGACACGGTAAAGACGCTTTATGGCCACAATCGGGAGATTTTAGTTGACCCGGGACAGCAAATTGATGTAGGAAGTCGTATAGCGTTGTCGGGAAACACCGGAAGGTCGACCGCTCCGCACGTACATTATGAAATTAGAATACATGATAAACCGATAAATCCTGTGGAAGGGCCAGAACATGATTAAAAAGCCGTTTAGTGACGAAGGAAGCGGGGGAAGCACCACCACTATCGGGCGGGAAACCACCATCACCGGAACCCTGGATGTTAAGGGGCCGCTCTATGTTGACGGTACGGTAAAAGGAAAGATTCTCTGCAGCGATGCCGTTACGGTCGGTTCGAACGGTAATGTGGAAGCGGAAATTGAAGCCGAAACAGCGATCATTGCCGGAAAAATGAATGGTAACATCAATGCCACCGGTAAGATTGAGTTGCAGGCGAAATGCGAAATGGAAGGTGACCTGCGCACTAAGTCGTTGATAATTGAGCAGGGAGCAGTCTTCTGCGGAGCATGCAACATGAAAGACAACCGCCCGAACCTCGGTTTCCTGCCGCCTGATGATAACAAGTCGAGTGTGTTGGCCGGCGCCGGGATGAACAAGGAAAAGAAAATCTTCTAAGGTTTTCCAATCCTGTGGAAATCCAGCGGGATTTGTTGATATCCCGTTAAGTTGTTACATTTCAATAGGTTGATTTTACAGGCTCCGGCTTTGGCCGGGGCCTTTTCCACATCTGCCAATGCTAATATGCTGAATCTGTTTGAGTTAAGTAAGCGTTGGTAAAGTGTTGGATCATTCCTTGACCGATGTTGATTGTACTAAACCAACCGCAAAAAGATAAAAGGGACAACGTCCCCCTTGACATTGTTGATAAAAAAGTTACCTTTGGGTAATTACCTTAGGGTAATAAATAGTAAAACAAAGAAGGACTCCCATGCTTACGGCTGTACAAGAAGATTATATCGAAGTCATATACCGATTAGAACAGGACGCACCCGACAAAGAGGTGCGCGTTACCGATATCGCTGCTGCCCTCGGCACCAAACTGCCGACAGTCACTCGCACCGTTCGCAAGCTGACTGAACTTGGATTGGTGAAGCATTCGATTCGTCAGGAAGTCACGCTGTCATCGACCGGAAGACAGATGGCATCCGAGATCGTCCACCGTCATGAAGACTTGGTCGATTTTTTTGTATTACTGTTGGGTGCAAATCCGGATGATGTTGAACATGATGTCTGTCAGATAGAACATGGCCTTTCGCGCGAGAACGCTCAGCGGCTGCATGATTTTCTTGAACATTTCAAAAAGTTAGATCCATCGCTCCAGCAGCGAATCACCGGTTCACGTAAACGAGTTGTCCGCACGACCAGTGACTTTCGGAATCTGCCTGACAGCAAATCGAGTGGATGGAGAGCGTAACCATGCCTTTATTTTCATTCAATAAAACGACAACAACGCAACGTCAAGCTTGGCGCCATGAGCGAACCTCGCCGACCATGCCGGAAGTCTATTCCTCCGTTCCCGTTCCGCACACCGCAAGCTTTTGGAAAAAACTATTAGCCTTCTCAGGTCCCGGTTTGATGGTCGCAGTCGGATATATGGATCCGGGCAACTGGGCGACCGATTTGGCCGGCGGCGCGCAGTTTGGGTACACCTTATTGTCTGTTATTCTCCTTTCCAACATTATGGCGATCATGCTTCAGCATCTTTCTCTAAAATTAGGAATCGTAACCGGACGTGACTTAGCCCAAGCCTGCCGTGACAATTATTCAAAACCGGTAGCAATAGCGCTGTGGGTGTTGTGTGAAATAGCAATCGCTGCATGCGACTTGGCGGAGGTTATCGGTTCAGCTATCGCACTTAATCTATTATTCGGGTTGCCATTGATTGTCGGTGTCTTTCTAACGGCAGCGGATGTTATGGTGATTCTTTTCTTACAGCATCACGGGTTTAGAATTATCGAAAGCTTAGTAGCCGGTTTGATATTCTTGATAGGTGGCTGTTTTGCCTATGAAATGATTGTCTCGGTCCCGTCGATTGCCGGAATTATGGGTGGATTACTTCCCACTCCGGAAATCGTGACCAATCCCGGCATGTTGTACATCGCTATTGGAATTTTAGGTGCGACAGTGATGCCGCACAATCTATATCTCCATTCGAGTATTGTGCAGACTCGCGCATACGAAAAGAATGATGGCGGTAAAAAAATGGCGATCAAGTTTGCCACTATCGATTCAACCACCGCGCTTCTGCTGGCCTTCTTCATTAACGCTGCGATTTTAATTTTGAGCGCGGCGGCGTTTCATGGCACTGAATACTCCAACGTTGCCGATATTTCCGACGCATACAAACTGCTCACCCCTGTTTTAGCTGCTCCGTTAGCGAGTGTGTTGTTTGCGGTTGCGCTTTTGGCATCGGGACAAAATTCTACCCTTACCGGAACGATGGCGGGGCAGATTGTTATGGAAGGGTTCTTAAATATCCGTCTGCGCCCCTGGCTGCGTCGTTTGATTACTCGTTTAGTGGCTATTGTTCCGGCAGCGATTGTCGCCGGTTTGTACGGGGAACAGGGTGTCGGCGAATTGTTGATTTTAAGTCAGGTGATTTTGTCGCTGCAGTTGTCATTCGCAGTGGTGCCGCTCGTGATGTTCACTTCCGACAAACTGAAAATGGGTCGGTTTGTTAATGCTACCTGGTTAAAAATCACTGCCTGGGTGATTACCTTTTTCATTATCATACTGAACAGTTATTTGTTGTTCCAAACCTTTCAGGAATGGTTAGGCTAAAGCTTACGAGGGAATTGTGTACCAGCATATTTTAATAGCGCTTGAAAATTCACCGACTGATTCTGCGATCATCGAACATATCCAGGCGTTGTTGAAACTCACTAACGCGCAGGTGACGCTGATTCATGTGGCGGATGGCTTCGTGGCGCGCAACCAGGATACTTTTAATCTGGAAGATTCCGAAGAGATGAAAGTTGACCGCGCGTATTTGGAACAGGTTCGCGCGCAATTGAGAAACGAAGGTTTTACAGTTAATGCTATTTTATCTCAGGGTGATCCGGCTAAAAAGATTGTCCAGACCGCGCATGACGTTCAGTGTGATTTGATAGCGATGGCCACCCACGGCCATAAATTTTTGGGGGATCTTATCTTAGGCAGCGTCGCCTCTTCTGTCAGACATTTGACGGATATCCCGGTGCTCTTAGTACCGGCGAAGAAGAAGAAATAACCTTTAGCATTATCGAACAATAATTCTACTTTCACTAGTTGTGTCGTTTGTTTTTTGAGTTTCAATTATATCATCTAACAATTTCATCAGAGTATTTGCTGGGAGAACTCGAGCTAGCCCTATATTCTGATCTACCTCAACATAACTTGGAGGCTCTTTCTTTTTCTTCTTCTTTGGGGTGTCCTGTTTAACAGGGTATGGATACCTTTCATTTGAAAAGGAAACAGTTATTCCAATAAACAAACGTCTTGAAGTTTGTGTTGCAGCATATTCTGCTACTGCGTCATCGTCTCCATCTAGATAGACGGGACATCCGCTCATACCCCGAATTGCAAATCCTTCAATTAGTATCTCTTTGTTGGTTGGATCATACCCTGCAATTTTGCCGCTTCGAAAAACAGGATCCAATCCAGAAGTCAGCAATCCTAGCGGGTATCCGATACTGATGGTTGAAAAACCTTGAAGTAGATCTTCAAAATTGATGCAATCTGATCTTGATAAGGTTGCTATAGCATACCCTGAATCTTCTGGCGCGATTGGAGTCATGAAAATTGCAATTAGATCAGTCTTTGGTATGCGATAAGTGTTTTTTAGAGTGTCTATGTTTAATATAGATGTTACCCACGTTTTCGTGGTTTTCAAGGAATCTCCAGCTTTGTACATCCGGTAAGTGATACCTACTGAATCAACAAGCTGTCCATTGAGTTCTTTGGGTTGAATGACATGACCAGCCGTAACTACTATTACTTTGTTACTTCTTTCTATGTAACTATAAAACAATACACCACTACCATAGCCCGATACTGCCTTACCTTGTGTTTTATAATAAGTGTCAATGTATGCAGTAAATAAGCCAAACTCGCGACTCTGATATTTTCGTAACTCTAAAGCACTGCCTAAGGGTTTTCCAACACCATAGGAATAAAACCCAACGAGACTAATAATGGCTGTGACTAGTAGTAATTTGAGATATTTATTCATTTATGCCGCTCCCAAAATCCACCCATATTCTAAAGACGTTAGTAATCAGAAAATGGTCAATAGCGCCATAACCATTTTGATAATTATTTTCTCATGCATTTCGAATAACTCATAGAAAATGACACTATCCCCTCATTTGCTTTTCCTGAGATTTCCCCTATCTTTCGGGCGGCTGGAGAGTATAAGAATCCAGTACCTAAGAACTTACGAATCCATTCCCCGGAGGAATTCATGACGCCTGTGGGCGCGCAATCAGATGTCGCGGCGGTTGAGCAGCTCAACGCCTCTTACTCCAGAATCAAAACCGAAATCGGCAAAACGATCATCGGCCAAAACCAGGTCGTCGAGCAGCTGCTTATCAGTCTTCTCTCCTCCGGACACTGTCTGTTAATAGGCGTACCCGGGCTGGCCAAGACGCTATTGATCTCTACTCTGTCCAAAGCGCTCGATTTATCCTTCAACCGAATCCAGTTTACCCCCGACTTGATGCCATCCGACATCACCGGCACCGACATTATAGAAGAGGATCGTGCCACCGGCCGACGGGAGTTCCGATTTGTAAAGGGTCCGGTCTTCGCGAACATCATTTTAGCAGACGAAATCAACCGAACCCCCCCGAAAACTCAAGCCGCCCTGCTCCAGGCAATGCAGGAGCATGAAGTTACTGCAAGCGGACAGACGTTCCGACTCGATGAGCCGTTTTTCGTGCTCGCGACACAGAACCCGATCGAGCAGGAAGGTACATACCCTCTCCCGGAAGCTCAGCTCGACCGGTTCATGTTCAGCGTGCTGGTCAATTACCCGACCGCAAGTGAAGAGCGGGATATTGTAAAGTCAACGACCAGCGCTGTTGCACAGCCGACACAAAAAGTGTTATCTGCTGACCAGATAATCGCTTTTCAGCAGTTAGTCCGTCGCGTTCCGGTATCGGATCACTTGGTTGAATATGCGGTTTCTATCGCGCGTGCCACCAGACCGCAGGAAAGTGGCGCCCTTGATTTTGTGAAGAACTGGGTGAACTGGGGAGCAGGTCCGCGCGCTTCGCAGTATTTAATTTTGGCAGCAAAAACAAAGGCTATTCTCGAAGGGCGTCCGACCCCAGGTCCGGAAGATGTTCGCTATGCCGCCGGTCCGGTGCTCAGACATCGCATTGTCACCTCGTTTAATGCCGAGGCTGACGGTATTGATGTCAGTCATGTTATCAATAAGATTCTCGAAACGGTCAAAGAACGGGCGTAAGCTCGCTCGATTTTGATTGGGCAGCATCGTGATCGAATCGATTCGCCTTTCCAATCTGCCGCCGTACGCAAAGCTATTTGTCGCACTTTTTTGTGCGCTCATGATCTGTGTTTGTTTGTGGGCAGGATGGATTTACGCAGTTGAAAAAGGAAGTGTCGATGTTTCCAAACTTCCCGCGTATTTGCAAACTGAGCCAGACAATCAAACTATGACTGAAACGAATGATGCAGAAAAACCGAATATGCGCCATAACCTCGGACTGGCGCATACACATATCAACGGACAGACACTTCTGTTTTTTGCCATAGGACTGATTTTTTTGTTCACGTCTGCGAAAGAGAAAATAAAAAAGATTGTTTTATGGTTGTTTGCTGTTTCGATTGTTGTGCACACGATCGGTTTAAGCGGGATGCATTATGCATCCATCTACGACGATATACTGGCAATCAGTGGCGTAGCGATTTTAGTTCTTATAGTCTATATGGCATTTGTTATAGTTATCGATTTAGCGAAAAAACCGACAGTGAGTAATTGATGCAGCAGGATTATCGCAAGTATCTCCAGCCGGATACCGTTTCCAAACTCAAAGGGATGGAGTTGCGCGCACGGATGGTAGTGGAAGGTTTCATCGCCGGGATGCATCGCTCACCGTATCATGGGTTCTCGGTTGAGTTCGCGGAACATCGTCAGTATATGCCGGGTGACAGCATTCGTAATCTCGATTGGAAAGTGTACGCGAAGTCAGATCGGTTTTATATCAAACAGTATGAAGAAGAAACCAATCTCAAGGGATACCTGCTTTTAGATTGTTCCGCTTCGATGAAATATCACTCGGAAAAACAGGTCAGCAAATTCGATTATGCCGGTTTGTTATCCGGTGCGTTGTCATACATGATGCTTCGTCAGCGGGATGCCGCTGGGTTGGTAACATTTGCCGAGCGGATTATCAAATACATTCCGCCGCGTTCCCGTCAGGGGCACTTGCATTTACTGCTTAATGAAATTTCACAGCAGCAACCGACGGATAAGACTGATATTTCAGCCGCGCTGCACGAAATGGCGGAACGAATCACCCGTCGCGGGTTAATTATTATTCTGTCTGATTTATTAGATGATGCTTCAAAGATTATTTCCGGACTCAAACATTTCCGCTATAACCAGCACGAAGTAATCGTGTTTCATATTCTCGATCCTCGTGAACGGGATTTTGCATTCGGTCAGGAAGCTATTTTCAAAGATATGGAAACCGGTGAAGAGATTACTACACTACCGTATCAAATGAAAGGTGACTTTGCGAATCAGGTAAAAGCCTTTTCCGAAGAAATCGCCTTAGCTTGCCGTCAGTCCAATATCGACTACCACCCGATCGACACCTCCATGCCTTTTGACAAAGCACTCTATGCGTTCTTGAGCAAACGGGAACGGCTGTTTTAATTCTTCACATAAAAAATGGGTTCATTTGCATGAACCCAAGTTCGGCAAGTAACTGATTTGTTTCTGCTGCGGATTTGTAATTGGAAAGTATCCTTGCTGGTTCAGCAGGGGATAACGCATCCAACCTGTCCGCATGCACAAATGAAATTCTCAGGCTCGCACGGCATATTCGCTGGTACATTACATCGAATCAGCGGAACATACGGCGATTCGCACGTGCCAGGCCCACCACAATATTCCTGCACGCCACAATCCCAACGGCATACATCCGATTTCGCTTCAGGCGGCGAAAGCAGAACAACACCGATTCCAAGAAATAAAGTCGCTGCGAATGAAATCAATCCTAATTTGATCGTTTTCATAAATGCCTCCATGGTTTTATTAGTCACTTGCCGACACAAAAACGATTTACGATTGGATGCTCGATGTAACCGTCAAATCCAAATTGCTGATACGTGACAAAACCACTTTGGTCTACACCGATAATGATAGGGCTAAATGTTTTTTGTATTTTTTTGCCCAAAGAGAGTCACAAAAACAACAGTAAAGTTATCGAACAAGCCGGCATATTGGCCGGGAATTGGATTGTCGTTGGGTGGAAGACAAATGATTTGCTGAACATCGGATAGTACTTCCGGTTGCACCACTTTCTTCCAAAATGCTACCAGATCCAAACAGGTTGGACATGCTAGGTCAGTAAATAGTATGACACTTTTTTTGTTTGCGAGAAGCTGCTCAAAATTCCCGGTGCCACCATTTTGCGTAACATAATTTTCCCACGGAAATAGATCTCCAGGCCCAAACGAAAGTGATGAAGCCGGTGGTGCTTGTGGTCCAGCGAATGAGTGCTCACTTTCTGGAGCAAAATATGCATATCCGATTTTTATTCCTGCGGTAATGCCAATCCCCCCCAAGATGATCACAAACAGCGCTTTCACGTAAAAGGATTTGAAAAAAGAAGATAGAAATGCCATGCCGCTCCCTTCCAATAGAGTCCATGCGTGTCACAATGGAGCACACGCGCCTCAGTTTCTGCCGCCATGCTGGCAATACGATTACCCAGTCAGCATATCAAAGCTGACAGTTTTTGTCAATTACTTTTTTTGTGAAGTGATGAGAGAATGTGACATGTATGTCACTCTTCAGCATCAAAGGCGTTAGGGTAATGCTCGATGCTGCCGTTGGTGAAAGTTATGACATCAAAGCGTAAGTCTACGCCACTAATTTTTTTAGCAATCAGATATTGCTGTGCGGCGTTGGTGAGATGTGAAATCTTCTTTTTATCGACTCGTTCGGCCGGGTGTCCGAATTTTTTAGTAGTTGCGGATTTCACTTCGACAAAAACAATAAGTCCGCTTTTTTTGGCTATTAGATCAATTTCCTTTGAGCCGACCCGCCAGTTGCGCTCAAGAATTTCGAAACCTTGTTGTTTGAAATATGATGCCGCCAGCTTTTCGTACTCACGACCTTTTTTGACACGATTTTCCCGCCCCACAGAAGACTCATCAGAGAAGGACATAATCTTTCAAAAGATCAGCAACCGGTTTGAATGACCTACGATGTATTATACAGGGGCCGTGACGACGGAGTTCCTCAACATGCATCGGTGTAGGGTACCCTTTGTGTTTAGAGAAACTAAATGAAGGGTATAGTTCACTGTATTTATCCATAATACGGTCGCGGGTGACTTTAGCAATTATCGATGCTGCTCCGATACTCTGACAGATACCATCCCCGCCGACAATCGCATACTGGGGAAGGTCGAGTTTTGGGATAACTTGGTTACCATCGATAAGTACGACTTCGGGCGTCGTTTTCAGGTCTGTTACCGCTTTGCGCATGGCCATGAGCGCCGCCTGAAGTATATTAATCCGGTCGATACATTCATTATCTATAATGCCCACGGCGCAGAACAGGTCGCTGTTGATGATTTCATCGAACAGTTCCTCCCGTTGGATTTGTGAGAGTTTTTTTGAGTCGTCAATTCCTTCAATAGTAACACCGGCCGGTATAACGACTGCCGCTGCAACAACCGGCCCAGCTAAAGGGCCGCGCCCGACCTCATCGACGCCGCACAGCGCCGTATACCCTTGTTCATAGAGCATTGTTTCGATATTAACTGTTGCCGTGGATTTTAATACTGCACTGTTTTTGCGCATAGGACGTTTAATCTGCTTTTACCGAGGTGCTTGTTTTGAATCCTCTTATCGGCTGTTGCCTGCTCTTTCATAAACAAAATATGCAGCGTATATTAACGCAAGAGTTTTGAGCGAATGAACAGAGAAACATGAGCAAAAAAAGCAGATCCGACTTCGACTTTCATATTATCGCCGGCGACCTGAAAGGACGCGTGATTCATGCCCCCAACCTCGGTGTCACCCGCCCACCCCTTACTCGGGTGCGCCGCTCGATTTTCGATTATTTGAATCCCTATTTGATGGATGGGCGGTACTTGGATCTTTTTAGCGGTACCGGTTCGTATCTGTTCGAGGCGACCTCACGAGGTGCTAAGATGGTGACGGGTGTGGAGTTAGAAAAGCAGCTGGCGGATGCTATCAACAATCATGCCAAGGCATTCGGGGTATCGGATAGAATGCGATGCCTTAATGAGGATGTGTTTCAGGCTATTCCCAAATTCGGTCGAACCGGCCAGCAGTTCGATATCATTATGGTAGCCCCGCCACAATATAAGGGGCTGATAGAGCGCACCCTTGTTGCTCTCCATGAACAGACGATTCTTGCCGAGGGTGGGCAAATCCTTTGCCAGCACGATACCTCCGAAACCCGGAAGCTCAAATTCGAGCAATACGAAACAGTTCAGCAGCGCACCTACGGTAACACGACTTTCACCATTTTGCATCCCCAGTAATAAAAAAGGCGCCTTGGAAGGCGCCTTTATAATAGTCGACTAAGAAGTGAATCTTAACTCTTGGAATCATCTTCCAATTCGGTAAGCTCTTTAATACGAGCTGATTTGCCGGTCAGATCACGCAGGTAGTACAGCTTGGAGCGGCGTACCTGACCATGACGGACAAGTTCGATTTTGTCGATACTCGGCGCATAAAGCGGGAAAATACGTTCTACGCCGACACCGGATGAATTTTTGCGGACGGTGAAAGTCGCGCCGGCGCCGGTTGCGCCATGACGTTTGATAACGACGCCCTGGAAAACCTGGACGCGTTCTTTGTCACCTTCTTTAATTTTTACGTGTACCTTAATGGTATCACCGGGGCTGAAGCTTGGATAGTCATCGCGGACCATCTGCTGATCAATTGCTGCGATCTGTTTCATAGCTCTTTCTTTATTCCTTTCATTCGTTATTTACATGGTTCTGATCGGAGGACTGAAGCAACTGCCGGACAAATTCCAGTTCTTCATCGGTCAATTCGGCATTCCGCAATAAGTCAGGACGCATCCGTGCGCATTTGCGAATAGCTGCCAGCCGTCGATATTTTTTTATTTCTATATGATGTCCCGACATCAGCGGCGCCGGTACCTCGTGGCCGTCATAAGTAGACGGACGGGTATAGCAGGGGGTGCCGAGAATGTCGTTCATGAATGAGTCATTTAATGCTGATTCAAAATTGCCGAGTACTTGTGGGATCAATCGGGTGATAGCATCCACCATCACGAGCGCCGCCGGCTCACCGCCGGTTAACACATAGTCGCCGATAGAAACTTCATCGATATCGTACAGTTCGACAATCCGTTCATCCACGCCCAAGTAGTGACCGCAAACAATCGTAACACGGTCGCTAAGCGAATAGGAAATCGCCATCCGCTGATCAAACTTTGCACCGGCAGCCGAGGTTAAAATAACGTGCTGCTTGGCCGACGGTTTTTTTTCGGCGTATTTACGCGGAATACCGATTTTCTGCAGGCAAAGGTCAAGCGGTTCGACTTTCATCACCATACCGCCGCCGCCGCCAAATGGGGTATCATCGACGGTGTGATGCTTATCGGTCGCATAATCACGCAGATCGATGATATTAATGGTTACTAAGTCTTTGTCGGCAGCTTTGCCTAACAATGACTGAGCAAGCGATAGCCGGAAATATTCCGGAAAGAGGGTGACAATGTCGAATATCATACTTTGTTATTAACCAAACCCTTTGAATCTATTTCGATCCGTTTGTTCGGTATATCTATTTTTTTTACGAAAGCATCGATTGCCGCAAGGGAATACGTTGTTCCGTCGCTGCTTTCGATATATATCACGTCATTCGCCGGATACTGTTCTACGTTCGTTATTCTTCCAATTTCCTTCTCACCTTCAAAGGCGGTACAACCAATCAAATCAAACTGGTAAAACTGGTCTTCCGGCAGTTGCGCAATATCTTCTTTCAGTACAGCTAATTCTTTATTCGCGTACTTGGCGACTTCTTCTTTTGACCGGATACCTTCCAGTCGCATAATCGGTGTGCCGTTTACATACCGAACTGAAAGGACTTTTCTCTTTTCCGATCCGGCACGTGAAACCAAAAAAATACTTTTTAATCCCGTGAAGCGGTCTTCCACATCGGTCAGCGGGTTAACGATAAATTCACCGCTGACATCCCGCGCGCGACCGATAGTGCCGATGACAACCAATTCTTCTTTTCTTTCCTCGTTACTCAATGATTTCAAGTACCGATCTTTTACCTAACCGGGCAGATGCCGCCGCTAAAATTGTCCGTAAGGATTTTGCGGTCTGTCCGGCTTTGCCGATCACTTTTCCCAAATCGGCGGGTGCTACTCGTAGTTCATACACTGTCGTGCGCTGACCTTCCACCTCGGTGACTATTACATCTTCAGGGTTGTCGACTAATGCTTTTACAATGTTTTCAACGTACTCCTTCATACGATTCCTCTTCGTTGTTTCTCATCCGCTATACATCAATCATGGCGCCGAATTTACTGCCTCCCTTAAATCAAAGAGAAATCGGCACGTCCTGTCGATTCGTTGCTTACCCGGCTTTTTCCTCAGTTGCAGCCGAGGCTTTCTTCATCCGGCGCGTTTTTTTCGGACGTTCGGTAATGGCCGACTTGAGTGTCATAGTGGACACATCCTTGCCGCTTTTGGCGCTCATGTACTTCACGGTAAAACCGGTCTGAGACAAAAGGGAAGAAACGGTGTCGCTCGGTATGGCGCCGTTGTCGAGCCATTTGCTGATTTTTTCTTCAGACAAAGCAACCGTGGCAGGTTTGTCAATCGGATTGTACGTTCCGATAATTTCCAGAAAGCGGCCGTTACGAGCGCGACGGGAGTCGGCTGCGACTATCCGGTAAAACGGTCGTTTGGTTGTGCCCTGACGGCTCAGGCGTAAATGTACTGGCAAGAGAATCTCCTTTCGCTCGGAATAGCTCAGGTGCGCATTAAGCGTCGAGCCATTCCTCGCATATTCATATTGTTCATTTGACTCATCATTTTCTGCATCGAGGCGAATTGCTTGAGCAGCGTGTTCACATCCTGTACGCTGTTGCCGGAACCAAGCGCAATTCGTTTGCGGCGCGATCCGTTGATAATATTCGGATTGCGTCGTTCATGGGCGGTCATCGATTTGATAATCGCGACCATCCGTTCCATTTCTTTTTCATCCACTTTGACATCCTTGAGCGCCTTTCCTACGCCGGGAATCATTCCCAACAGCGATTCAAGCGGCCCAAGCTTCTTAATCTGATCCATCTGTTTGAGAAAATCTTCGAAATCGAATTTTGATTTCTTGAGTTTCTCTCGCATTTCAGCGGCCTGATCGGCATCGAATGCTTCCTGCGCTTTTTCAACGAGAGTAACAATATCTCCCATGCCGAGGATTCGGGAAGCCATACGGTCCGGATGAAACGGTTCAAGGTCTGAAAGTTTTTCACCCATTGAGGCGAGTTTGATCGGGCATCCAGTGACCTGACGAATCGAAAGCGCTGCGCCACCACGGGCATCACCGTCGAGTTTGGTAAGCGCAACACCGGTAATCGCCATCCGTTTATGAAATTGCTCCGCGACGTTAACCGCATCTTGACCGGTCATTGCATCAGCCACTAAGAGGATTTCATCCGGCGAGGTGAGCGCTTTAATCTGCTCGAGTTCGGTCATTAGTTCTTCGTCGATATGCAAACGACCGGCGGTATCAAGAATAACGAGGTCTATAAAATTCTTTTTAGCATAGCTGATAGCCTCTTTGCAAATCTGCTGCGGTGTTGCTTTTTCGACATGGAATGAGGGAACGTCAATCTGTCCAGCCAATACTTGCAGCTGTTTCACGGCGGCGGGGCGGTAAATATCGGCAGCTACCAACAGCGGCTTTTTGTTTTTCCGTTTTGTCTGCAAAGCGAGTTTGCCGCAGAGCGTTGTTTTACCGGAACCTTGTAAACCGCAGACCATGTAAACAGTCGGCATCTTATCGATATGTGCGAGCGGAACGGTGGTTTTACCGAGCAGGTTGACCAGTTCATCATGAACGATTTTGATAACCAGCTGACCCGGATCAAGTGATGCCAGCACTTCCGTACCGACGGCTTTTTCCTCAACCGCCTTTACAAAGTCGCGCACGACCTTGTAGTTCACATCCGCTTCCAAAAGCGCCTGTCGCACTTCGCGCATAGCCTCGCGGATATTCGCTTCGCTCAGCTTTCCGGCACCGCGGAGTTTCTTGAAAACCGATTCTAATTTATCGCTCAGTTTTGCAAACATATCGTTTCGAAATCGTTAATGGGTGCCCTTTCAGAGACACCAAATCCTTCTGTTTTTTATAACCGCCTCTCGAGCTGTACGATTGAACTGCTCAGATTCCGGCAAAGTGGCCTAATATACCAAATACCAGTCAGTTAGCAAGTAAACGGGGCTATGGAATTACCGAATGCTGATTTATGTCTCATATCTCCCGTAATTCACTGGTAGGCAATTAGTTTTAGGTTTCGTAAGTAAAAAAGTGACGTTGTGACTGCGCCCTTTCTGCTATGTTCAAAACGACGCCTATATTGAAGTAAAAAACAGGAGAAGGAGTTTTAGTTATGAGCAATGTTAAACCGATTCCGGATGGGTACCACACCTTCACCCCGTATTTAGCTGTTCAGGGTGCGGTGCAGGCAATTGAGTTTTACAAAAAGGCGTTTGACGCAACCGAATTATTTCGGATGGAAGGCGCTCCCGGCAAAATAGCGCATGCAGAAATGAAAATCGGCAATTCGATAATCATGCTGGCGGATGAACATCCCGAAATGGATTTCAAAGGGCCGAAATCATACGGCGGTTCACCCTGCGCCTTTTACCTGTATGTCGAGGATTGCGACGCTGTTTTCAATGCGGCGATTGCGGCCGGTGGAAAAGTAATCAAGCCGATGCAGGATCAGTTTTATGGGGATCGAAGCGGGATGCTGGAAGATCCATACGGGCATCGCTGGTCAGTCGCGACGCATAAAGAAGATTTAACGATGGAAGAGGTTGGCAAACGCGCGGCTGAGTTTATGGCTAAACAAAAGCAAAGTTAAACACAGTATTTTTCCAACCAGCCTTTGCGTAGTACATCGATTTGCTTGTAGGTGCCATCTTTGAGGGCGACATGTTTTCCACCTTCGATGAGCACTAACTCATGCGGCACTCCGACTTCAGTGAGTCGTTTATCGAGCGATATCGATTGTTCTTTGGGAACAACGGTGTCGTCGGTACCGTGCATTAAGAGCAAAGGAACATCTTTCGGCAGTTTATCGGCAAAATAGACTGCCGATCTTTTTTGAAATTCAATTTCCCGTTCTTCATCGCTAAGACTGCCGAATTTGTTGTGAATATAGGCGCTTAAATCATTACGCATCGTTTTGAACGAAAACAGATCGGCAACTCCAGCGTGTACCATCGCGCATTTGAATCGGGATTCCATTGTCAGCATCCGGTAGGTTGTCATCCCGCCGCGACTTGCTCCTTCGACAGCAGTTCGGCTCATGTCGACATTCGGTAAATCTTTTGCCAATTCCAAAATGTTCAATGAATCGCGAACATCATTGCCACCCCAATCCTCTTCACCCTCACTTCCCATATTGCCGCGATACTGGGTTGCGAGTACAACATACCCCCAAACCGCAGTGGATGCCAAAATCAGATGCGCGGTTAAATCATCAAGCGCACCGTAATCATTCGAACCGCCACGATTCCAAATAAGAAGCGGATAACGTCCGTTTGTTTTCGGTTGTGCGAGATAACCGGTGACTTTGAGATTATCAGAGTAATAGACAATTCGTTCGACAACAGTATCGTCGATTATCTGTTGATTGTAGAGATTGCGAACAACTTGCTGCTGAATCGGGTTGAGTGTTACCGGAGTGCGGCTAATCAGTTCACCGTTTCGCATGGCAATAAAATGATGCTGTTACTTCGTGGTCGAAATGACCAAGTCGATAGCGGTGCCGACTTCCACTTCCGTTCCCTCATCTTCAGATTGAGAAAGAACAGTTTCCGGGAGATAGTTGTTGTCGGTTTGCCGGGCGATACTGCCGACTTTGAGTGATTTGTCCTGCAGGCGGCTGATTGCTTCGGAGAGTGTGAGTCCGATAACTTTGGGAACGAAGGTAAAATCAGTGGAGCGTCCACGATTCACCATCAGATTTACTTTTGATCCGGCTGGAATTTCAGTGTTGGCTGCCGGATATGAGAACACTACCACGCGCTCAGGCAGCGTATCCGAAAATGCCCAGGCAATTTCGCCGAGCTCAAGGCCGCTTCCTTCTAAGTCGAGTGTCGCCTGCCGGACAGATTTTCCGGCGACATCCGGAATCGGCACCATCTTTTGTCCGAGCGAAATAACGAATTTGATAACGCGGCCGGATTTTACTTTGGTGCCTCCGGTAGGGAATTGATTAATGATTACACCGGCTTCTTTACCGGGAGAGTATTCCTTCGATGCGACCTCCGCGCTCAGTCCTAACTCTTCCAGTTCGACTTCCGCTTCGATCATGCGCTGGCTGGTGAAATCATTGAGCGTAAACTCTTCACCATGCTTTGTGACACTCGGCATGATGATTTTATCGAAAATGAGAACAATGACAATCAGTGCAGCTACTACAACACCGGCGGTATACAGTGCTTTACGCCGACGTGATCCGGCAGGGAACCAGCGCTCAAATTGCGTTTGGGGTTTACTCATTTCCATAGCAGTACAGCAGTATAAACAGGCGCTTTTTAGGCAACAAGTTTAAATCATCTGTTATACACCGGATCAATTTGCCCGACGTTTCAACCGGGCGCAGAATGCGCCGTCAAGCGAGCCGACATTTGGGTAGGTTTTTACGAAACCGCGACTTGAAACGATTTCCGGCGGATAAAACTCGGCTGCTGAATCGATTTCAAAATCTTTGTTTTTCGCAAGAAACTCTTCAACGATCTGGTCGTTTTCATCCCGAATAATTGTGCAGGTGGAGTACACCATCACGCCCCCCGGTCGAACCAATTTCGCTGCCTTATCGATCATCGCTTTCTGAATGCGAGTTAGATTGACAATATCTTCCGCGCTTTTGCTCCATCGCAGATCAGAATGTTTTCCGGCTGTCCCCCACCCGGAGCAGGGGGGATCGAGCAATACCCGGTCAAAAGGTTCGGCGTTGAAATCGAGCATGTCTGAAGCGACCGGCGCGATAATTTTTATGCCGAGATTTTTTGCGTTATCAACCACGGTCTGTAGACGGCTGCGGGATTTATCCACCGCTGTCACCCTTCCCTTATTGCGCATACGAATAGCGGCGTAGGTTGCTTTGCCACCGGGAGCGGCAGTGAGGTCGACCATTACATCACCCTGTTTCGGATTAAGCAGCCGCACCGGAAGTCCCGCGGATTCATCCTGCACAAACACTTTTCCGGTGGCAATCAATTCACGTTCGAGCGGCAAACCGGATTCTTCGATATGAATAAACTCAGGAAGGTATGCGCCGAGCGACCATTTGATATTGGCGTTTGCTAGAGCTTCCGTAATTTCTTCCGGTTTTGCTTTTAAGAAATTGACACGGTAGGTTACATGCGGTGGCAGGTTGTACCGCTGTAATAATTGCTCGGTCGCTTCATACTTAAACTCACGCAGGCAATAGCTGATAAAGTGCTCAGGGAAAGAATAGTAATCCGCAAGATATTTAACCGGGTTTTCATCTTTGGAAACAAACCGAACTTTATTCGGTTCACGCAAAACTGTCCGAAGCACCGCATTGACCAAATTCGCACGCGGCTTATCCGTCAAATGATGTGCGAGATTCACCGATTCAGAAACAGCAGCGGCGGATGGGACGCGATCGGTAAAATGAAGCTGGTAAAATCCAAGACGCAAGATATTCAACAACCGAATCGACAATTCAGCCGCAGGGCGAGCGAGGTAAAATTTCATTTCATGATCAAGCCGCCGCTTCATTTTGGTTGTGCCGTTTATCAGTTGTAAGAGAAAACGAATGTCGATAGGGCGAAACCCCTTATTGGCGATCACGCGCTGAACGGCGATATCGGTTTGGTCTCCCTGCTCGATCATACTGAGCGCTTCGACCGCGGCCAAACGGACCGGATCGAATTTTCGTGAACCAGTAAATCCTCGTTTATCGTTCATGATTACACCTGCATACCTTCAATACGATTTCCTATAGTATCAACGGCGAATAACTCCTTGCGATGAAACGGCAAAGAGGCTAATGCATTTTTGTTTTCAGTATCCAACAACGAAAATATTTCAGTGGGACGGGCGTATCCCTTTTCACCAAGTCCTAGTGTCATGGTGAGTGTGTTATCCTGTATAAACACATCAAACAAAGCGGATCTGATATCGACGGGAGTAACACCCGATTTCCCTTCTCGTTGGATAACAAGTTCATTTGCTTTTTTTATCGTTCCAATTCGTTCATTAAAATGTTCTGCGCTAACAATATCTGATAATGAAAGTGTGTACGTCGCTCGGTTAATGACTGCTGACAATGATTGTGTTTGCCCGAACGAGATACGGATGTCGTATAACAAAATCCCATCCGGCAGTGCGTTTTTTAGACTATCAATCATATGCGACATCCAGTTGGTGTTAAGCGTAATTTCGATCAATTCATATTCAGAGGTAAATCCGAGCGGCAATGGATGACAGTGGGAAAGTTTCATGGTCGGTCGTTTGGCATTGTTGTACGCCACTGGAATTTGTGTCTGACGGAGCAGTCGTTCCAGTAAGCGCATATTATCGAGATGCGACATAAACCGGGTACGCTCATCCTTCCCCCAGCGCAAGCGAACCTGATTTTTGGTCGGCGCTGCAGTGTTGCGGGAAGGTATTATTTTTTTGCCGCGACCAAATTCCATAACAGGCTCAGGCGTTGCCTGTTTCATTTCATAAATCGATGTTAATGGTATGGACACCGTTAATGCCGAAGCAGTCTGGCGGCGGGTGCGAAGCTCTTCATTCGCAGCGTCGGTTTGGCCAATTGACCAGGGCAACGACGCGGAAAATGAGATCGGTTTACGCAAATCCGATTCTGCTATTTTGTTTTCAGTTAATGCTTCTTCCCAGCAGGAAAAAAGATCCGTATCAGTGCTCACTCGTTTCGATGCGACAGCTTGCAGTAATCCGCTGGTATTAGCATGCAATCTGGTGAGTGCAGCACGAAGTGTTACTTTTTCGAAGTCCTCATGTTTAATAATTATCTTCGATGACTTCAATTGCCGTTTAAGGATTGACACCTTTTGTTGCAACGATTCCGGATCGGGGATAGCATCCCACTGATATGGTGTGTGTGGTTTGGGCGTGAAAGCGGATAGGCGAATAACTATAGTTCGATTGACCGATTTTCCTAATTCCTGAACTTGTTTAATCAGAGAAGCGATAGAGGTAATATCGATATCTTCTTCCGTCGGACAGCCGATATAAGAATGTAAATGACATTCGGTGAACCCTTTTTCGAACAGCAGATGCGCCGCGTTAAGTATATGGGCATTACTGGTAGTGTGTCCCATAATACTGCGCAGACGATCATTGCCGGTGATAGCATTGATAGTCGGCGGATCGCTGCTGACTTTCTTGACTGCATCAACAAGATACGGTGTGAATGATTCCGGCGGCAACGGCGGAAGAGTCAGTTCCGTGTGTTTGTTCTCAAGTGATCGTGCTACTCCGATAAGCTGCTTTTCCAGTTCCGGATAATGGCTTTCGATTTCGGCAATGCGAACTTCATCGAACCCGGTAGCGCGTAACCCCTTTTCAACATTTTCGACCAAATCGCTTGGTTTACGGGTACTATTCAATTCGATTTCGATTTGTGGCCTAACAGTCGCAATTAGTGGCGCAACCGGCGTCGCCGGATTAATTTCTGTTAGTTTTGCTTCTTTGATTTGGGCAAGTAAATCTTGCCTAGATAGGTTGAAGTTTACTATTGGTAACAGCGTTGAAGTATCAATCAGAAATCCATCAGCAATATCCGTAAGCAGTGCAGGGCTGCTGTGCGTCGGAGTAACTGCAATAACGAGCGGATGAGAATCGTTTCGTTCGGCTTTGTTTGCCGGAATTCCTGCTAATTCCAAAAGCGTAATGCAATTCGGGAAATAGAGCGGATCTTCGACTAAAAGAAAAATAAGTTTCGCATCTTTGATTGGCGCTGATGATTCCAAAGAAAACAGCGGCAGCTTTTTTTCACAAAGTAGCTGAGCGGCATCGAAGTCAGGAAGAAACACGCGTTCACAGGCGATGTTGTCATTGCTATTCAGATGAGAATACCAATTCTGCAATCGTGAATCGGTAGCGTGGTAGTCATACAAATCGGGTACTGCCAGCACAGTGAATAAACGGGCAGAATGCCCTTTGGTGATTTGCCCCTGCTCACCGCCAGAGTAGCGGCCGGGTTTAATGACAAATGGAAAAAATTCGCGTTCGAGTACTGTTCGCATACCTAATGTGCTTCGGGTTCAGTTAAGCACAATATAGCATGCGGTTGAGTTAAGGCAAGTTGCTTATAAACTTACTTCTCGTCAACTTACACCCACAACTTCCGATCTAACGTCCGATAATGTATCGCTTCGGCGATGTGTCCCATTTGGACGTCCGTGCTTTGCGCTAAGTCGGCAATCGTGCGGGCGACTTTGATAATCCGGTCATAGGCACGCGCTGACAGTCCTTGTTTGCTAATTGCCATGGCGAGCAGAGATTGGGATTTGTCATCTATCGGGCAGAATTTGCGAATATCTTTCGATTCCATGTGCGCGTTGCAAAACATTCCCGGCTCATTTTTAAATCGCTCTGACTGAACCTGCCGCGCGGCGTTTGCCCGGGCACGGATAACTTCCGATTTTTCACCGGAGGCATCTGAAGATAACTCCTTGAATTTCACCGACGGCACCGAGATATGCAAGTCGATACGGTCAAGCAGTGGTCCGGAAATGCGGGACATATAGCGCTGAATTTCCGAAGTCGAGCAAGTGCATTCGTGGGTGACATCGCCGTGATATCCGCATGGACAGGGGTTCATCGCGGCAATCAACATGAATGATGCGGGATAGGTCAGCGTGTTCATCACTCGCGAAATAGTGACTTTATTTTCCTCCATCGGCTGACGGAGCATTTCCAAAATCTCTTTTTTGAACTCCGGCAGTTCGTCTAAAAACAATACGCCGTGATGCGCGAGTGATACTTCCCCCGGTTTCGGGTTCGCACCGCCGCCGACAAGACCGGCATAGGAAATGGAATGGTGCGGTGACCGAAATGGGCGCACCGCAATCATTGATTCCTCGGCTGTCAATCGTCCGGCGACGGAATGGATTTTGGTCGTTTCGAGTGCTTCTTCTAATGTGAGATCAGGAAGTATGGTGGGCATTCGCCGGGCTAACATTGTTTTCCCCGAACCGGGCGGTCCGACCATAATGATATTATGCCCACCGGCGGCGGCGATTTCGAGCGCGCGTTTGGCCGATTCCTGCCCTTTCACATCGGCAAAGTCGTTGAGATGATTGGCGGCATCACGAAATACGGAACGAATATCAACCGTAAATGGTTGAATGGTTGATTTATCTTCAAGAAAATGAACGGTGTCCTGCAATGATTTTACCGGATAGACCGGAACGGTGCCTGCCATTGCCGCTTCTTTGGCGTTATCGCGCGGGACAATGATTCCTTTTATACCATTATTAGCTTTGATATTGAGTGTCATCGGCAGCACACCCGGAATCGGACGAAGGGTGCCGTCCAGTGAGAGTTCACCGAGCATAACAAAATCATCACATCGCTCCCGAAGTATCTGCCCGGTAGCGGAAAGAATCCCGACCGCAATCGGCAGATCGAATGCGGAGCCTTCTTTCTTGATATCTGCCGGGGCGAGATTGATAGTGACTCGCTTGGATGGGAAAACATAATCGGAGTTCTTGATAGCCGAAATCACCCGCTCTTTCGATTCCCGCACCGCCCCTTCTGGCAGGCCGACGGTAACAAAGGCGGGGAGCTGCTGCTGAATGTCTGCTTCGACTTCGACTAAATAGGCATCGACACCGAGGGTTGCCGATGAAATCGTTTTTGACAGCATACTGTATTCCTTGCTTCTTCGTTTCTGTAACCGCAGGTGATGGGGGCACCGAAGCGCCGCCCATCAGTCTGCTTGTCATACCCCCGGTGCGCTTCACAGCGCGCCAACTAACGTCTCTGCTGCCCCGCGACAGTATCGCGCGGGGGTCTGACAGATGATGTCAGTCTAAATGCAGGTGAGTTCGAGGGGAGTTGAAATGTGAAGTGGGGGATTAAAAAAGACCCGCTTTAGCGGGTCTTTTGCTGCCAATGTAAAATCTAACTACTGAACTTTGACGAGTTTGAGTTCCTTGAAGTTCGAGCCCTCTAAAAGCGTCATAACAAGGGTGTCACCTCTTTGAATCAAGGTAAAGGTGCCTTCCGGATCTTCAGTTGAGATACAGGCTACAAACTGTCCGCCCATCGGTACGGAAGAAAGCTTCTGCATCTTCACACCAGTAGTCAGAACATAGTTACCGGATACTTTGCAGAAGGAGTGCGAACCGAGATTCGGTGAACCGGTATCGATGGTCATGAAATAACGGGGGTCATCGAAAGTCCAGTTGATCGGTTGCTCAAAGCGTTGTTCGTTCTGCGCGCCGAAATTACGAACGTATGCGTATTCACCCTTATAAACACCTTTAAGGGTTGGATCGGGCGGGAGAATAATGTCGCTGGCACATCCGGACAAAAAGGCCGCGATGGCTACTGAAATCAGGGTTGCTGCTATTACGATTTGTTTCATGGTCCTACTCTTCATCATTCATCTTCTAAGCGAATCGAAAATATATAGTCGGGTCACAGGTCGCACAACCGGAAAATGAATCGCCGTTGCGCCTTGGTGAAAGGACGGCGAAACGATAGATTTCGTTTAATGCCAACCATTATGCTATCTTATTGTATGTCAATTGATTGAACGGCGATTTTCGGGATTCTCGATGGGATTTTTGGGCTTACAGGCGTGACTGACGGGATTACCGGGAGAAACGGCCCTTTCTAAAATCGTGTTGACTTGGTACTGGGGTACCTATACCATTGCCCGGAAGCCGCTCCCTTGGTTCGCTTAAAATAGAGATTCCCCCCTCTGTCTCTATTTTGACACCATCGGGCGGCTTCTTTTTTTATGGAGAATGAGCGGCGTGATTACAGCGATCAGTTGCTATAGGTAGACGTATTACTGAACGAGAAGATTTTCCATTTTCCGTTTTTCAAATGCACGCCGAATTTGGTCATGTATCCTTTGGATTCTTCTTTATCGACAAAGGTAACTTCCACATTGGCGATATCTTCGGCAAGCATTTCGGTTGTGTTCACAATCCGCTGATAAGAAAACCAGCGCTTTTTCGTGATACCTTCATCGACTAAATCATCCAAAATCTGCTCCGGGCCGGTAAACGTGCGCGGAGAATCGGACTGAAGTGAATAATCCTGGTTAGCAGGCTTCATCAATTCCGCTAAATCAAGTAGGTGGGCAATAGTTGCGCGGTCGTTTCGTTCCATAGCGCCGAATAAGGCAATGACCGCTTCGCGCGGTGTATCGGGTGAACTTCTTCCGCAAGAGATAACCAACGCAATAGCAACCAGGGCAGTGGTTATCCAGCAGACAAACTTCACAGTTTTCCTCCGACTATGGAGACGCGGTGAGTGTCGCCTAAATCACTGCTTGGAGAAAATGAATATGAGAATTGGAGTTGCTTGAAATTGACGCCGGCGCCGAAAGAGATACCGGCTAAGTTGTCATCAGAGTTGTCGGCCTTCATGTCGATTCCGTAGCTGTTCCAGCCGGCGCGCAAAAAGAGCGGTTCGAGTTTTTTTACTTCAACGCCGAGCGCAACGCCGGGGTTGCGATCATAGGGAATCATAATATCACTCGTGAATACCGTGAATAAGTTGCGCGGGGCAAATGACCCGCCTAAACGGCCGGTAACGGGAAGCGGGTCTTTTTCCGTGCCGAGTCCTGATAGCTGGGTGCCGATGTTTTGAATCGCCGCGCCGATAGTGTAGCGGTTGCGGTTCGCCGTGTATTTTCCGCCCAGATCGACCGCAAAACCGGTGGCGGAATATTCATCAACTTTTTGGTAGATACCCTTTACTGTTCCGCCGACCGAAACGAAATAGTTCATTTGGTGCGCGAAAGTCGCACCCAGCACGATACTCCCGCCGCTGAAATCACCTAATACCGTCGCATCCTCATCGGTGCGGGTAAAGGTACCGTAATTCAGGTAGCTGATTTGAACACCGAAAGCGTTAACATCATTGAGCTTTTTGGTAAGACCGACAAAGCCGCTCTGTAGATCGACCAGATAATTTTGGTAGGAAGCGATAAAACGCATCCCCTCAAGACCGGTGATACCGGCCGGGTTGTAATAGAGCGCCGATTCATCATCTGCCAGCCCGGTCGCCGCGCCACCCATCCCCTGTACCCGCGCGCCGCTATGCAATTTCAAAAACGGGAACGCGGTTGTACCGGAATTCTTGTTGGCTGATCCGGCTGTAACCGTGCTGCTCACTATGCCGAGTAAAAACGCTATGAGAATGAGAAAACGGGCAAAAGTCATGTGCATCTTCATTGCTGATACCTTTCCATCGAGGCTCTGTTTCTAAAGATAGCAAAACTCGATAGTTGTTACCAGCTTTTACTTATTTTATTAAATATCGATTGCACCAGGAGTTCAAGCGCCTTGTTCTGGCCGATCTCTTCGGTTTCTTCTGCTACTGAGTATACGCCTATCTGGTTCATTCGTTCGCGCCAGATATCGGTATCTTCCCCCGGCTTTTTCAGGGCGACCTCGAAATCCATGTAGACAGCATATTCGGTTACCTGGTCGTTGGCGTCGTAGACGTGCGGGCGGCGTTCATACCGGGTAAGACTGCCGACCAAAATCGCTTCGGCGCTGTTGGCATCCATGACCTTTATGGTACCATCGGCGACAAACCGGTCGATGATAAAATTGGTCATCCGGTCGGAAATGGTAAATTCGGCGGTTTCGTTTTGGAAACGTTCGATAGCGATGCTTTTGATTGTCGGTTTACCCTTGGGATTAAAGGTATACGGCTGGCACCCAACCATCATGAAGGCTACAACGAGTATGAAGAGGAGTGAGTATCTCATATTATTTTCCGACGACGACCCGTCCCTTTTTAATGACTTTGCTCGCCAAATTGACGGCGTAATGATACGGCATTTCACGGTAGTCAGCCATATCCCAAACCACTATATCAGCTACCATTCCTTCCCGCAATTGTCCTAATTTTCCGGCCCGGTCAACGGCGCAGGCCGCGTTGACGGTCACAGCGGAAATCGTTTCGGCCGCTGTCATCTTATACTGCAAAGCGGCCAGTGAGGTCATGAACGGAAGTGATTCCGAATAACTCGAACCGGGATTACAATCAGTCGCCAAAGCGACCGCGACACCGGCATCGATCAGCTTTCGCGCCGGAGCATACGATGACAATCCAAGCGAAAACGTCGTTCCCGGCAAAAGCACGGCAACCGTCCCAGCCTTTTTCATCGCTTTGATTCCTGCGTCAGTGATGAACATTAAGTGATCAGCCGAAATCGCACCTAACTCACCGGCCAGTTCCGCGCCGCCGAGGGGGGTGAGTTCATCAGCGTGGAATTTTAGTTTAAACCCGGATTTTTTAGCGGCAGTCTGGATTTTTCTGGATTGTGCAATATCGAACACACCTGTTTCGGTGAAGATGTCGGAAAATTCGGCTAAGTGCATCGATGCAATCTTCGGGATCATTTCGTTCGCGACCATTTCGACGAACGCATCCGTCTTACCGACGAATTCATCCGGCACATCATGCGCTCCTAAGAGTGTCGGGACAATGCCGATCGGATGCGAGTAGCTTAGATTACGAAGCACTTCCAGTTGCGTAATTTCCGATTCAGTGGAAAGTCCATAGCCGGATTTTGCTTCGACGGTTGTAACACCGTAATTCAGCATTCGGTCGAAGCGCAGCCATGTTGATGCGGTCAGTTGTTCCGCCGAAGTTTCCCGCAGGTGTCTTACTGATGAACGTATTCCGCCACCGGCTTGCGCTATTTCCATATAAGTTTTACCGGCGATACGCATTTCAAATTCGAGTTCACGTGTTTTGGAAAATACCGGATGCGTGTGCGGATCAATAAAACCGGGTGTTGCCACGCCACCTTTGGCGTCGATAACTTTGCATCCTTCTGAAAGCGGAACACGGCCGACAACCGTTTCTGCCGGTCCGACGGCAAGAATCTCTTCACCTGCGCAGGCTAAGCCGGCGTTTTCGATAATGCCGAGATCATTCATCGATGCGCCAATGCGCGGCACCGGACCTTCCATGGTGATTAGCTGACGGATATTTTTGATAAGGACAGTAGCTTTACGTTCCGGGGGCATGATTATGGTAATACTAAGAACTTTTTAAGAACAAAAGACACAACGTGTCTGTCGTGCCTCACTTTTTTAGCATGGGGATTTTGACGTTCTGTTTTTTTGCAACCGCGATTGCTTCTTTGTAACCGGCATCAACATGGCGAATAATTCCCATACCGGGGTCGCAGGTCAGCACACGCTCAAGCCGTTTGGCTACTTCATCGGTGCCATCGGCAACAATCACCATTCCGGCATGAATCGAGTTGCCGATCCCGACTCCGCCGCCATGATGCAGCGACACCCAGCTTGCGCCGGAAATCGAATTGAGCATCGCGTTCAATAGCGGCCAGTCGGCAATGGCATCGGAGCCATCGAGCATCCCTTCCGTTTCACGATACGGCGAGGCCACCGAGCCGCAATCCAAATGATCCCGCCCGATAACCATCGGTGCCGAAAGCTTCCCTTTTTTCACGTATGAGTTCATGATATCGCCGAACAATGCGCGTTCACCATAGCCAAGCCAGCAAACACGCGCCGGTAAACCCTGGAACGGTACTTTTTCGGAAGCGAGTTTTATCCAGCGCATCAAGAGTTCATTTTTGGAGAATTGCTCCTGCACGATTTTGTCGGTAACGGCGATATCTTTCGGATCACCGGATAAAGCAACCCAGCGGAAAGGACCTTTTCCTTCGCAAAAAAGCGGGCGGATGTATTCAGGCACGAAGCCGTTAAAGTCAAATGCATTGCGTAGTCCGCCGGTTTTGGCTTGTCCGCGAAGGTTATTACCGTAATCGAACACGACTGAACCAGCTTTGCTGAATTTGACCATCGCGTCGCAGTGTTTCACCATCGATGCATATGATTTTTCGATATAGCCCTTCGGATCGGATTTACGAAGACGGACCGCTTCGCTGACGGTCATCCGCTCCGGAATGTAGCCATTCAATTCGTCGTGGGCGGAAGTTTGATCGGTCACCATGTCAGGAATAATTCCACGGCGGAAAATTTCCGGAAACACTTCAGCGCAATTGCCGACTAATCCGACCGATGTTGGTTTGTTTGCTTTGGCGGCATCCTTGATAATTTTGAGCGCTTTGTCGAGTTCCTTGACTTTGACATCGCAAAAACCTTGATCAACCCGGCGGTTGATTCGGGATTCATCGACCTCGACAACCAATACCGATGCTCCGGCCATAGTCGCGGCTAACGGCTGAGCGCCACCCATACCCCCCATACCGCCGGTGAGAATCCAGCGATTGGCGAGTGTTCCGCCATAATGTTTTTGCGCGGCGGCGGCGAACGTTTCGAATGTTCCCTGAATGATTCCCTGTGTGCCGATATAAATCCAGCTTCCGGCCGTCATCTGCCCGTACATAATAAGTCCAAGCTTTTCAAGCTGACGGAATTTTTCCCACGTTGCCCATGCCGGTACCAAATTGGAATTGGCTAACAATACTCGCGGCGCCTGATCATGCGTGCGGAAAATACCGACCGGTTTGCCGGACTGGATTAACAGTGTTTCATCATTGGCGAGTGAGGTGAGGGACTTAACGATGGCGTGATAACAGTCCCAATTGCGGGCGGCTTTGCCGGACCCGCCATAGACAATCAGCTCATCCCGTTTTTCGGCGACTTCCGGGTTGAGATTGTTGTTGAGCATCCGAAGCGCGGCTTCCTGATGCCAGCCTTTACAGACGAGGGTTTGCGCGCCGGTTTTGCTGCTTTTGGCGACCGGCTTTCCCTTCTTTTTTTCCGCTACTAAAGCCATGGGGAGGAATATAGATGAGTTGGCAGAGAGAGTCAAACGCGACAATACCGTGAAATTTTTTCCATTATTCGCGGGTGTTCTGCAGAGAAATAGTGTAAGTCGTTCATTCTTTCATTGTTTTTGTTGAATTGTTTGTCAACTATTTCAATCATGTTCGCATGGCACGAATTCAAAAACCACCAGCCGGACGATTGGTCGTTTCGGTTATTCATTCCTCTCTCGACGCGCTTGCTGACGGATTAAAAGCGCTCGAAAAACGGTTTGGACGAGTTCAGTTTGAAACCGAAGGGGCAGATTGTCAGGACGCCGAAATGTACCGCGAAGAAATGGGCTCCGGACTGCAGCGTCGGTTTTTCTCATTCGATCGCGCAGTATGGCGGGACACGCTTCCCGAACTGAAAGCGACTTGCCACAAAATTGAAGCACAGTTTGCCGACCGTGTGCGGGATGATTTCTTTTTCCGTACGATCAATATCGATCCGGGAATTTTATCACCGACTAATCTGACTATGGCATCGCATCGTGAGTTGGGACATCGCGTGTATTTGCATGATGGTGTCTTCGCAGAGTTGGCGTTAGTGTATAGTCGCGGTCATTTCGTGCGGCTCCCCTGGACAAGTCCGGACTATATTACGCCGGAGACAATCGAATTTCTCACCAACGTTCGTGGTGGATTCAACCTTATCTATGCCGAGAACGAACAGTCGATGATGGCTGTCGGCAGTCGATAATCTCATTTCCAAAGTAATCTACAGGTAGTTTACGTGTGAGCGGCGCATATACCATGCGCCGCTTTAATTTTGACCCCTAAAATGCCGTTGGCATCCTTGCCGCCGATTGCTATCTTTACTCGCTCGTAGCAGGGAGTAAAAGATAACATGCCTCCGTAGCTCAACTGGATAGAGCATCTGCCTTCGGAGCAGAGGGTTGCGGGTTCGAATCCTGCCGGGGGTACTAGGATAAAGAAAAAACGCTGAGAATCTATAGTCAGATGGAGGTCTCATGTCTTTCAAGCAAGTTGTCTTATCTCTTGTCCTGTTCTGCTGCTGTGCGACAGCATCCGCAGAAATTACCCTCAAGAAAAATTTCTTTACTGGTTGGAAATTCTCAACCGATGGAACAAAATATCAAAAAGTCGGATTTTCAGGGACAAAGCTATATGACGCTATGGTTGGTAATGAAGCAGCGCAAAAGCGAATGAAGAGTTATAAAACCGCAAAGACATGGTCTGCTATTACCGGAATTCCCGGTGGAGCATTGATAGGGTGGCCCATTGGCGGATATATCGGTGGCGGTGAGTGGAAAGATGGATATACGGAAATGATCATTGTAGGTGGAGCTCTTGCGGTCATTTCAACTATTTTCGAAACAACCGCAACCAGTAATCTTAAAAAGGCAGTGAAAATCTACAACGAAGGGAACACATCGGTCAGCTTCAAGCTGGATTATAAAAAAAATGAGAACACTGGCCGGCAGTTCATGTTTGCCGCTGTAACATACGAATTTTAAATGTCAATACGGAGATAGTATGCATACCAAACAATACTTCCGAATACTGTTTGTTCTACTAGGCTTTCTTGTTGCGGAGCCATTGAGTGCTCAAGTTACTTGGATGCAGCCATACAATAGTCATTGTGTATCTGCGGAATATCGTAACGCGATCGGTTTAGAAGATGGGGATGCAACCGGATTTGCTTTGTTGCTGAACGGGCGGTACCGCTTCACTCCCACCATTCAAAGCATGTTTCAACTGCCGGTTAGTTATGGAAAAGCACCCGATTACTTTTTTGGTAATGGTGGCTCGTCGATTTATCTCGGTAATTTATACTATGGCGTCGAATTTGGCCATGTCGATCGTTCATCTGGCATATTGCAGATAGGGATGCGGTTACCCACGGGCAGTATAGACGATTTTGATGAATATATAGCTGCCAGCTACGGTACGACGTTAGTGTATGAACAATTTGAAGCATATTATCCGGACATGTTGTCTCTGCATGGCGCGGGAGGGTATCGAACTATTTGTAAGAAAAACAATGTCGTTCGGTGCCAGTGGGAAACGCTGTTCGGGGCAACGTTCATAAAGCCCGAAGATGTTGATGCGGAGGTATTCATTGATGGGAATTCCACACTCTGGCTGCATACGACGTATTTTCGTTTCGGGTTTGGCGGTATTATGCGGGGGATTCTTACGGAAGATGTAGACGATCTCGGTGATCGATTTAACTTTCAGGGCGGCTTGTCGATTGTAGGCGTTTTTGGTCAGATTCGGCCCCTGATTGGTATTACCGTGCCGTTCTCCGATCCCTTAAGCCAACAGTATGATTTTACTATTGCTGCAGGTCTGGGCTTTGACTTCGGAGGAAATGAGATATCCTCCTCTGACGATGAACTTTAAGGATGACGATGTTAATTTTCTCTTCGGCGGGCGTGTAACGTTGGATTTGCAGTAATACTATGCTCCCTTGGCGTGTAGCAGTTCTTTCTCATTTTACCATCGACCAAACACTACATGCAATCGGACGGGTGACCGAACATACCGGCGGTGTTTCGATATTCAGTTTTCCCGAAGATGATAACACAACGAAAGTATTGTTCGGAACGATTGACTATGTGCGCAATACATTTCTCCTACGAGAAAGTAGTGATAGAGATTCACGTCATGCTACTCTCTATCAGGGGTATGTCGATTACAAAGATGGGAAATGTCATGTGTGGATTTGGGTACGTCCCATATTTTTTTGGGCATTCTTATATAGTGTACTTTTATTTTTGTGCGAGAAAATGATGTTCGATGCTTACTTCGATACTACCATGAATCAACAAGAATACCGTAATACAATCCTGATAGGGTTAGGATTCTATGGCATGGCAATTCTCTTTACTCATTTGAGTGTTCGCTCAACGAAAAAGCTTTTCTTAAAAATTATTTCCGAGTACAAATAAAAACCGAATACATTGTTTTTATAATGCCCATTACCCTTTCCATAGTACAAGGCGATATCACCACCGCCGATACCGAGGCGATAGTCAATGCTGCCAATAACCGATTCTGGATGGGGTCGGGTGTGGCCGGGGCTATCAAAGCGGCAGGTGGCGAGGTAATCGAGCAGGAAGCGATGAAAAAAGGACCGGTGATTCCGGGTGAAGCGGTCGCTACCACCGCCGGAACGTTACGATTCAAATATATCATTCACGCCGCAGTAATGGGACAGGATTTGCGGACATCCGACAAATTAGTTCGTCAGGCGACGGTCAGTTCGTTGGTGTTAGCGGATCAGTTGAAGCTCAAATCGCTCGCGTTTCCGGCATTCGGCACCGGAGTCGGTGGGTTTCCGATTAAAGCATGTGCGAATATCATGACAACTGTCGTCCGCAATTACGGCGATATGACGCAAAACGTAGAACGGGTTGTCTTTTATCTGTTCGATGATGTCGCATATACGGTATTTAACGAAGTGTTATCCGCAAAATAAATCGCGGTGCATCCACCGAAGCGAACACACCGCGCACAGCTGGGGTAGGCAGAGAGCTGAGTGGCTTTTTCCCCGTCCAATTGTTCTGCCTGCTTTTGCTACACGAGTTTGCTCTTCACTGCCTTTAGCGAAGCGAAAATAAACTCTCACTTCTCACTTTTCTATCGCCCGCCCTTCTTTCGCAGGATACTATCTAGTGGTGTCAAAAACTGACATTTAATAAATAAGTTTTTGAAAGTGACGTATTGCTACACAACACGATTACCAGATAAATCATGTGGCAAGGGGAATGAAATAGTTGGGAAGAAAATGTGGAGAGATCAGCGATACTTCACTTTAAACTGACCTTTTAACTGCAGTGACTTGCCGTCCACGTTTCTGTATTGACCTTCAATGGTTGCAAAGAAATGTGAATCCTTTACGGAGTCAATTACCATACTTCCGGTGGTAGGGGTATAGACTTTTTTCTCGGGTGCGATGTCATAGTTTCCGGAAAGCTGCGCCGCAGAATTCCCTTTTAGAAAAATCAATCCTGCTTTTACCGGTTCAGCGATATTGAAAAATACGCGAAAACGGCTGACTTCATCGAAGGCGAGCACTTCTTCAATTTTACGTTCGCTCTCTTTTTTCCAGGTAGTCGATATAGTGGCGATTAAGGTGTTGTTGTCCCCCTGCAGCATTTCGATATCGTCTGTACGGGGAACAAAGCGGGATTTGACGACAAATTTTGTATTCTCAACTTCCGCCAGCTTCTTGCCACGCGAATCCTGCATATACAGATCGAGCCGGTACCGGCTGCGATTGACACAGCCAATGAATACTAGATTAGTCAGGAGAATCGTGAGAATCAGGATTCCTGAAACCGTAGAGCGAGCCATTGTTTACTCCGGCAGTGGGGAACCATCGGTACCGAATCGCGCGCTGGGAGCGTGAAGCGGCATGGACATAATGCGATAATTCTTATACAACGTAGCGCCGATATTTTTCGCCATGGTGTTCATCTGGTCATTGACTTCCAAGACCCATGACATCTCAGCGCGGGTATAGCCTCGTGCAATTCCGATATTGTACGTGTTGTAGAACATCATCGATTCGACGCCGCGATTACGATACTCCCGGTTTACCCCCATCGTAATAACGCGGATTCCCTTGATTACCTTTTTCACTTTGGTAAGCCACAGGAGTTTGAGCAGGCCGAAAGGAAACAGTTTTCCGTTCATGTGTATCAACGCATCGTTGATATCAGGGAGTCCGATAGAAAAGGCGACCGGTTTCCCGTTCAGTTCGGCGATCAACGCAAGTTCCGGATCGATAATTTCCTTAAGATTTTTAGCCGTATAGAAAAATTCTTCCTCTCCCATCGGTACGAATCCCCAGTTCGGTTCCCACGCGGAATTATAAATGTCGTTGATGATGCGAACTTCGTTGTCAAAATCGTTCATCTTAATTTTTCGGATCTTAAACGGTGAACGATCTTTGAGCTTTTCCATGATTTTTGCAACCCGTTCCGGAAACGGCAAATCTTTGGTGAAGATATAGGCGTTTAAGTCCATTTCTTTTTTCAGGCCAAAGCGTTCAGCCAATTCAGGAAGATACGGCGGATTCCAGGTCATCATCACGAACGGCGGGGAATCGAACCCGTTAATCAAAAATCCGATTTCATGGTTAGTCGAAAAATTCATCGGCCCGCGCATGATCATCATTCCCTCTTTTTTAAGGTGAATCATGACCACTTTCAAAAGGAGCGATGCGATTTCGTAATCATCCGGGCAGTCAAAAAAGCCGAAGAACCCCGCCTTTTCCGAATGAAATTCATTGTGGGTAAAATTGACACATGCTGCTATACGGCCGACGGCTTTGCCGTCTTTCATGGCTAAAAACAGCTGCACTTTAGCTGTTTTGTAGAATGGATTCTTTTCCTGATCGAAGAAATCAAGCCGCTCCATCATAAGCGGCGTGACATAATTGCGGTTGTTCTTGTAGAGCTTATTCGGGACTTCGATAAAAGCCCGCAGTTGCGCTTTGGTCTCTACGGGTACGACTTCTACTGAGGCCATCGTGATTTAGGAAATCAATCCTCGTTTACGTCCGACTTTCGCGACAATTTCCACAACCTGATCCAAGAGTGCATCGGTGTGGGTTGCCGTATAGCTGGTGCGAATCATCGCCTGACCGGGCGGCACCGCCGGTGAAATTACCGGGTTGGTGAACACGCCGTTGTCGAACAAATCTTTCCAGAACGCGAATGCATCTAAATCTTCACCTACCACAATCGGTACGATCGGCGTTTCGGTATGACCGACGTTGAAACCGAGTGATTGGAATTCTTTTTTCATCCGGCGAGCGTTTTTCCAAAGATTTTCACGGCGTTCCGGTTCTGCTTCCAAAATATCCAATGCGGCCAAAACTGCGGCGGCGTTGGAGGGGGGAATAGAAGCTGAGAATATCAATGCGCGGGCATGGTGCTGGACAAAGTTAATAACTTTCTTATCGCCGACCACAAATCCGCCGAGTGACGCGAACGATTTGGAGAATGTGCCCATCGTAAGGGCGACACGGTCGACTATATCAAAATGCTCCGCCGTACCGGCGCCGGTTTTACCGAGCACACCGACTGAGTGAGCATCGTCGACAAGCACACGGGCATCAAACCGCTCAGCGATTTCGACGAGTTCTTTCAGTTTGATAATGTCCCCTTCCATCGAGAAGACACCGTCGACGACAACCAGAATTCCTCCGCGAGAGGTCAGATTGCGAACGTTGGTAATAACCCGTTCGAAATCGGCCATATCGTTGTGCGCGAACTTGTATGTTTTTCCATATGATAAACGGGCGCCGTCGACAATACAGGCATGTACCTGACGGTCGATAATAATCGCGTCGTTCTTGCTGACTAAAGAAGAGATAACACCGAGATTAGTCTGAAATCCGGTTGAAAAAACGAGCGCCGCTTCGCGCTTCATAAATTTGGCAAGGCGACGTTCCAATTCAAGATGCAAGTCCAGGGTACCATTCAAAAAACGTGATCCGGTACAGCCGGAACCGTATTTGCGGGCAGCTTCTGCGGCCGCTTCTTTTACTTTCGGATGGTTAACAAGTCCAAGATAGTTGTTTGATCCGACCATGATGCACTTGTGCCCATCTACCAGTACTTCATCACCCGGCGCGGATTGCATCGGATGGAAATACGGATAAATCCCCATGGCCTTGACATCATCGGCCGCGGTAAAATTGACACACTTTTCAAACAGGTCAGGATAACTGACCTGAACGGACTGCTCTGACTGCAAGTGTTCTCCCTAAATTACCTAAGGTCACTCGTATAAAGCACCAAAGTAATCGAACGGGACAAAGGAAGTCAAGCGGAGCTTCGCGTCATTTTCCGACTGAAAAACAGAGCTTTCTTGTTGCCGTTCAACGAGGTGCGAAGACCCGGTAACAGCCAAAACGTGCGGTTTCACGGTACTGCCGGTTGATAACTTTCGTCAGCTCCGTAACCGGTTCATTGATAACCACGCAATAGGCGGGAATTTTTTGATCTATTAACGTGTTAAGATCTGCTGTTACCGGTAAGCGGTAGTGTCGCTTTTGATCGTCAGAAATTGGAAGGTAATATTCGAAACCGACAAAGGTCAGTTCCGGAAAGGTCTGGCATGATGCTAAAGCGGGAATAATGGGTGTCTCGGCATAAATTAACTCATCGCTTTTGTCGCCATTATTTAGAAATTCTACAACTGACCGTATATCCGTGAGTTTGCTTTTTTGATCGCTCTCCCGTACGCCGCCAACAAAAGTGTACAGATACGGCACAAGCATACCAACATACAAAACGCGGCAAGCAATCAGTACGGGTCGATTACTCGGCAGCCGTTTGAGTGCGCATCCGCCAATCAATGCAAACGGTATTGCCTGCACGAAATACTGCTGATGAATCGGGTTCGGCAGCAGATAGATGACGCTGATACTAAGGGCGGTTAACCAGGAAAGTTTGAGAAATTGTTCATTGGTGCTTTCGTCCTTTTTCGCATCTGCACACTTTTTCTCCCGAATTGCTATAACAGTTAGTATAAGTGGAAACAGCAAGACGGGGTTGATTACTAACTTGCCGATGACTACCAAGCGATCGACTATCGATTGCAAAAACCCGACACCCGGATTTCGCATGGTGTGAAAGATGATGTTGTCGAAAAGAAAACGGTTGGTGTCGGTAAACAGCATAATTAGCGACGGAATCGAAACTAATGCGGTGCTCCCCACAAATACAAAAAACGGTACTGCCGCATTTTGATTTTCGTTCTTAGTTATCTTCCAAATATACCATCCCCAAAGAACAATTACTGGCGAAAGTGTGATACGAATATTGACGGCAACAGCCAGCAAGGCGCCGGCAAGTGCGGCAAATACCCAGTTTCGCTTTACTGAGTACAGATACATGACGGCGAAACTGCATAAGAGCAGCGGGTCTGTCCAGGCATAGGTTTTTGCTGCCGAATGCCAAATAAGTGTGAGCGTGCTGAAGCAATACAAAAATAGAACCAACAGTTTCGTTTGGGCGTTTTGTGCCAGCCGGGATACCAAAAAAAGGAATGCAAAAAGCCCGCATACACACATAGCCGCACCCACTAATCGGCTTGCGTGTAATGTTGCAAATCCGTTTTCAGCAAAAGGAGATAATAGGTATGGCAGAAAGGGTGCCTGCGGATAAAAGAAATCAGTGTACAGCGTCGAGCCGCCTGCAACAGAGCGGGCGCTGAGTAAGTAAAACCCTTCATCATAATCGAGGATACGAAAAAAAACCAAAAACAAAAGCAAGCCAACATGCGCGAAAAGCAGCGCCGCAATACCCGCATTCTGTTTTGAGAAGGCCATAGCGTTTCTACTATAGCTTCTCAGTTTGGCAAAGTGAAGTGCAGATAAATGAGTCTTGGGGTATCGGCTACTGGCGCATTTTGATTTCTTTGATCAACTCGTTCGTGAACTCAGTAGTGGAATAACTGCCGCCGAGGTCAGTCGTCAGGTAATGGTTGGTAGCGATATTGAGCACGATCGACTTCCAGATTTTTTCCGCAGCACGATGTTCTCCTAAATGATGAAGCATCAGCATTGCCGAAAGTATCAACGCCGTTGGGTTAGCTTTATTTTTTCCGGCGATATCCGGCGCGGAGCCGTGTACCGCCTCAAACACAGCGTATTCATCCCCGATATTCGCGCCCGGACAAACACCCAATCCGCCGACTAAGCCGGCCGCAAGATCGGACACGATATCGCCGAACAGATTTCCCAAAAGGAGCATATCGTATTTGCGCGGGTCCATGACCAGGTTCATACATAGCGCGTCAACTATTCTATCCTCCGCAATAATATCGGGGTAGCCCTTGGCAACATCACGGAAGGTATTGAGGAATAATCCGTCGGTGATTTTCATGATGTTTGCTTTATGTACGAGCGTGATTTTTTTGCGGCCGTACGCACGGGCATACTCGAATGCCCACTTGGCTATACGGGTCGAGGCTTTTCTGGTAACCACTTTGACCGCGTGGGCTTCATCTTCGGATACCAGATTTTCGATCCCCATATAAATGTCTTCGGTGTTTTCGCGGATAATAATCAGGTCGACCTTGTCGTAGTGACTCGGAACGCCGCCGATAGTTTTTGCCGGGCGAAAATTGACATACAAGTCGAGCATTTTACGAAGGGTAACATTCGCCGACTTGAACCCTTTGCCGACATCGGTGGTAATCGGTCCTTTGAGCGCGACTTTGTTTCGCTTGATTGAGGCAATCAGTTCATCAGGAACCGGGGTGCCATGTGTCTGCATTGCCGGAGCTCCGGCTTCAATCCGTTCCCATTCAATATCGACACCAGCCGCTTCAATGACTCGCATCGTTGCTTCGCTGATTTCGGGGCCAATACCGTCGCCGGGAATTAATGTTACTTTATATGCCATGGTTTCTTTCTCTTTAGTGTATAACTGTCGTGTGAGTAACGTATCGACAACTTCGACAACAAGTTAAGTGACTTTCCCGGCCGGCGCAATATCTCCTGACCGCCAATTGCCCGGCGAAGGAAAAAACAATACCTTACGCATTATGTCTGAAAGTAAACAGGCAGCGCCTGTTCGTTTAACGGCCGAAGTTTCCTGTGCCGGTTGTGCCGCAAAATTAGCTGCAAACGCCTTGTCGCAGGCATTGGCCGGACTGAAAAAGCAGAACCATCCCGATTTATTGGTGGGATTCAACACCGCCGATGATGCCGGTGTGTTTCGTATCAGCGATACCCAAGCGCTCGTGCAGACGGTCGATTTTTTTCCGCCTATCGTAGATGATCCGTACAGTTTCGGGCAAATCGCGGCAGCCAATGCGCTTTCCGACGTTTATGCGATGGGTGGGCGTCCGGTGACGGCTATGAATATCGTCGCATTCCCCTCTGATAAATTTCCATTGGAAATTCTCACTGAAGTGCTTCGCGGCGGCGGTGAAAAAATAGCGGAATCGGGCGCGGTGTTAGTCGGCGGCCATACGATTAAAGACCCGGAAATGAAATATGGCGTTTCGGTGACGGGATTAATCGATCCGAAGCGGATTATCACCAATGCCAACGCCAAACCGGGAGATAAACTATACCTTACCAAACCGCTGGGCACCGGAATTATTACGACATCGGTAAAGCGGGATAAAGCCCCGTCGGAACTTGAAAAAATTGCAATCAAGCAGATGTCGCAATTGAATGATCTTGCATCGCAAATTATGGTTCAAAACAGCGCGCACTCGGCGACAGATATTACCGGATTCGGTTTGCTTGGACACACAGCCGAAATGGCGAGTGCATCAGGCGTCACGATTCGTCTCATATCTGCGAACCTTCCATTGTTACCCCAAGTATTGGAATTAGCGGCGGAAGGGATGAATCCGGGTGGCGCGAAAGCGAATCGGGAGTATGTTGCGGGTCGGGTGGTTATATCCGATGACGTCAGTCCGGCGATGGAGCATGTCCTGTATGATCCGCAGACATCGGGCGGACTACTGATTGCGATGCCGCAAAGCAGAGTTGAAGATTTTGAACGGGATTGTCTAACCCACAAACTTTCCATTTGGCGTATCGGCACCGTCGAAGCACAGGGAGAGTTTGCGCTGGTTGTCGAATAGCAAACTAACGAGAAAACATAACAGGAGGTTCTATGTCCGACCGATACAAAGTAAAGCCGCTGCCGTACGCGTACGATAAGCTCGACGGCATTTCCGGCCAAACCAATACATTTCACCATGACACCCATTACGCCGGATATGTTAAAAAACGTAATGAAGTGATGACCAAACTCGAATCAGCCGACAAAAGTGCTGCTAATGCCAACTATTCGGAATTCGGCGCGCTCAAGCGGCACGAAACGTTCAATGCTGCCGGACAGCACCTGCATGAACTGTTTTGGGATATTCTTGGCGGTGACGGCAAACCGACCGGCGAAGTGGCCGAGCATATCAACCGCTCCTATGGTTCCTATGAAAACTGGGCGGCTGATTTCAAAGCTTCCGGCATGATCGCCCTTGGATGGGTGGTAACGGCGCTTGACCCGCTTGATGATAGCATCCACAATTTTACCGGCGATGCCCACAATCAGGGTGGTGTGTGGGGAGCATTCCCGCTTCTGGCGATGGATGTGTATGAGCATGCTTACTACCATGATCAGGGTCCGGCGCGCGCCAAGTATCTTGATGCCTTTATTAAGAATATCAACTGGAAAGAAGTTGATCGCCGGTATAAGATTTTCAAAAAGATCTCAGGAGAATTTAAAGCTACCTGGTAAAACCGGACAAAACAGATGCCAGTGCTCCGCTTTGGCGGATCAAATCATCGTGCGGCGTATCGAATATCCGATACGCCGCATCTTTTTTTGTCGTTTTGCAGGAAAACAACGAATTGCAGAACCATCGCACGGTGTTCGACATATAACAGATGACAAGACTTTGCACAGATTGCCAAATGATGCTCGTTGTTGGTTGACAAAGGCGTTACGATGGCGATACTTAGAATAAGTGGGAAATGAATGGCGAGGTGGAATATGGATATCGATGTCATCTATTCCAAAGCCGATCCGCGGCAGTGTTCAACTCGTGATTTTGTGTATCGCTTCGTGCGGGAACGCGGAATTCGCGCACATATTTACGAACACGAAGAACACGTGGCGCAGGTGATACTGGTGGTGGATGGTGTTACGCTCAAGGAAAAGCGGCATCAACCGCGATCCGAGGATACCGCGCCATATCCGACTATTGAGGTCATCGCCCAGACATTGGAGCAGCACGCGTGGAGTTAAAAAAGCGCAGAGTAGCAAAATAAAAAAGCGTTCATGATTACATGAACGCTTTTTTGCTAATGTAATATTTAAAATCAAACGTCCATCCGTTCAACACAACCGGCAATCAGATCGCGCAGTTTCGGTTCGGTGCGGGATGCTGTCCGGATAACATCATCCAATGAACAGGGGTGCATATTGTCCGCTAATCCCATATCGGTGATAATCGAAAAACCGAGAATACGATTCTTTTGATGGTGTGCCGTCAACACTTCCGGAACGGTAGACATGCCAACCGCATCTGCGCCAATTGTTCTAAAGAAACGGTATTCGGCGGATGTCTCCAAGCATGGTCCGGTCAAACCAAGATAGACACCGGTTTGCATCGGCAGTTTCAAATCAATCGCAACCTGTTTGGCCATTTCCTGATATTTGAAGTTGTAGACTTCGTACATGTCAGGAAAACGATCCCCCCAGTTGGCATCGTTCGGACCAATCAGCGGGTTACCTGGAAAAAAGTTGATATGGTCTTTAATCAGCATGATATCCCCCGCTTTGAAATTCGGGTTCATGCCGCCGGCGGCATTGGAAACAATCATTGTTTCCATCCCGAGTTTTTTCATCACTCGAATCGGAAAAGCGATTTGTTTGAAGCTGTATCCTTCGTAATAATGAAATCGCCCTTGCATTGCCACCACCGGTTTGCCGCGCAGTGTGCCGAACAGCAAACGTCCGGCGTGAGATTCAACGGTTGAAACGGGGAAATGCGGAATTTTATCGTACTCGACTGATCCGACCATTTGGATACCGTCGACCAATGAACCGAGCCCTGTGCCGAGAATAATCCCGACTCGCGGTTCGAATTTAACTTTTCCTTTGATGAAGCTGACTGCTTCATCGATCATCGCGTTCATTTCCTGAATTGTCTGCACAACACTTAGCCTTTCTGAAGTTCATAATTGTTGAATGGGAGAAGATAAAACAGACGTCGCCCGCTGTCAGCAGGAAAGTGACGTCGTCACAGTAATAAATTCAATTCGTTTCGGCAGTTGAGTTCAGATAGATAATCGCAGGCGTGATAGGTAACCGCGAAGCGCATGCAAGTGGCGCAGCCACCATGAAAAAACCGGTGGACGCTACATCCACCGGCTTTAGTCACCCGTGATCAGTGGGTAAGCCCCTTAATTTTTTTCAGCTTTACTGATCTCTTCTTCGAATTTCGCGACGACGCGGTCAAGCTCATCGGCCAAATTATCGGCTGATAATGAACCGTCAGATGTCGGCGGTTTTGTGGCCGGAGTGGCGTTAGCATCGATATTGATGCTGCTATGTTCAAAGGATTGCGGTGAAGAAAAATTGCTGCTGATATGCAAACGTCCGCTGGCATCCGGAGCCGGAGTTGCGGGCGGTTCATGCACGGTGGCAAATTGCTGGGTCGCAATTTTTGCCGTCGATGAAGCAGCCGGCTGTGTGCTTACTTTTCCGGAGCGATTTGCGTATTTTTCAAGTGAGGCTGCCAGTTCCGGATCGATACCGGTTGGCTGCGATGATGTCTGCTGCGGCAGAGAAGCGACAAACTTGCCGGGTGCGTTGGCTTCTTCGAAATGCACAGCTTTCGGCGCTTCCGGTTCGGTGGCAAAGGTCGTGCGGCTTTTGGTGGTAATATCTGCGGAGTCGGTAACATCGATCGGGCTGGTGTCGGAAACACGGGTGCCATCGAGTTTCATCGATGCCCCTTCGTTGATCATGTCCATATGCGCGGAGACAATTGAGCGAAGTTTGGTGATGTAACTCTTATGCGTAGTTTCCAACGCGTTAATTTTTGCGTCGAGTTCTTCGACACGGTTGGTGCGGGAACCAAACACCTGTTCCGCATCGGCTTTTGCTTTATTCAGAAGAATTTCCGCTTCCCGCTTGGCTTGGGCAATAGTCTGGTCGGCGTTGCGGCGGGCGTCGATAGCGGCGTTTTTGATTGAATCTTCAAATTGACGTAATCCTGCCAACTGCGATTTGAGTGAATCCATCTCCATCGAGAGACGCAGATGATCCTGTTTTGATTTCTCAAGGGCAGTAGCTGCCTTTTCCAGAATGTTTCGCACTTCTTCTTTGTCGTATCCGCGCATTTGCGTCTGGAATTCGTAAGTGCGAAGATCGTTCGGGGAAATGTCCATACTTCACTCTCTTATGTTAGCAGTTTGTTCTCGTTATTAAGGCAGCAAGACCGCCCGATTCAACCGTTTTCAGCCCCAAAAAGAGCGGTCTTACTGTCTGTCTAATTATCGAACTTTGAGAGGGAAATCTTTATCGGAATCTCGATTTGGAAGGAATGAGAATAACCCCAAAAACAAAAGTGCCGACGGCACCCGTTTCGATTTGAAACAGAGGATTATTCGGAGGATTCTTCAGGCTCAATTTCGACATTCCCTGTGCGGGAACCGAATATAGCCGAGCCAATCCGTAAAAGCGTGGCGCCCTCGGCGATAGCGAGTTCAAAATCGTCGCTCATTCCCATCGAGAGCGCTTCAAAATGTTCATCCGTGAGCTTTTTTGCCTCTTCGAACAGATTATGACAAAGGCGAAAGGCTTCGCGGACATCGTTTTCATCCTCACTAAGCGGGCCGATAGTCATGAGTCCGGTGAGGGTGATATTCGGCAGGACGGCGACTGCTTCCACCAGGTGAAGTGTATCATCCGGCGCGACACCATGTTTTTGTGATTCGCCGGAGCAGTTCACTTCGATCAGGCATTCGATTTCTTTATTTAATTCGACTGCGTGGCGGCTGATTTCCTGTGCAAGTTTGTGTGAGTCGATTGACTGGATAACATCGAATAACTGCACCGCTTTTTTTGCCTTGTTGCTTTGTAAATGGCCGATCATGTGGAGCTTTGAAGTGCCGGGTTCCAAAAGCGCGAACTTCTTTTCTGCTTCCTGCACTTTGCTTTCACCTATGTTATGAATTCCGGCGGCAACAGCCATTTTAATTGCCGATACCGGGTGTGACTTGGTAACGGCGACAATACTGATATCGTCGACCCGGCGTTCGTATTCGTTGCAGGCATTCGCAATTCGACCACGAACATCGATGATGCTTTTTGAAATATCTGATTTCATGATGTTCCAGTATCTTTGTATCTATCGGCAGAATCAAGCCTAATTTACTACGATTGCGTCACAAACGAATTTCCGCTTCAGCTTTAACTTGTTATACGCCACAGAGTCATTAATATTTGCGGCATGAAAACCAAACCGGCTGCGATGCTTTCCTGGATCGAGCTTTCCGCTTCAGCGCTTGAGCAAAATATCCGTTCACTTTCCAAATTGGTAAAAGGAAGGCCGATTGCGGCATCAGTCAAATCAAACGCGTATGGTCACGGCATCTCGCAGGTAGCGACGCTGCTTTTACCGCTTAGAGAAGTCTGGTATCTGAGTGTGCATTCTGTTGAAGAAGCACGGCAGTGCCGGTTCGCCGGATGGAACCGCGCGATCATGCTGCTGGGGCCAGCGGCACCGAGTGAAGTTGATGCGATTATCGAATATGATTTGGAACCGACGATTTTTGATATCGAAACCCTCGACGCGCTTGGCAAACTGAGTAAAAAACACAAACGTGCAATCAAGACGCATTTGAAACTGGAAACGGGAACGAACCGTCAGGGAATTACCGCTAAAGAAATTCCTGCGTTTGTAAAGTTGTATAAAAAGTACGCTTCGCTCGGTGGTATTTATGGTGCGAGTACGCATTTTGCGAATATCGAAGATACAACTAATCATGCCTACGCCGAGCATCAGCTGGATCAATTCAAAACACTCGTGAACCAACTCAAAAAAAATGGATGCAGCCCTAAGTTGTTGCATACAGCTTCGTCAGCAGCAGCTATTTTGTTTGAGAAAACGCGGTTTGATTTAGTCCGCCCGGGAATTTCTGTTTATGGGCACTGGCCGTCGAAGGAAACGTATTTGTCGCATAAGCTGATGGGCGGAAACAATAATCTGTTTACGCCGCTGTTGACATGGAAAACACGGATAACGCAGTTGAAAAATGTTCCGGCGGGTGAATTCGTTTCTTATGGGTGTACTTATCGCACTACTACAAAAACAAAATTGGCGGTGTTGCCGATCGGCTATTACGACGGATACAGCCGTGCCCTTTCCAATCGCGGACATGTGTTAGTTCACGGGCATCGCGCACCGGTGCGCGGCAGGGTGTGCATGAATCTGATGATGGTCGATGTCACCCACATTCCGAATGTCAAACTACATGACGAAGTAGTCGTAATTGGCCGCCAGAAAGATGAAGTCGTATCAGCTGAGATGGTCGGCGACTGGGCGGGAACGATTAACTATGAGGTTCTGGGGCGACTGAACTCGGCGATACCGAGAGTGATAGTAAAGTAATCAGGGTTGCTCCTTCGGGGTTTCTTGATGCTCAAATACTTTCTCCTCTGGTTTCCGATGATTCTCATCGCAATTATCAACGGAACAATTCGTCAGTATTGTTATCTCAAGTATGTCGGGGAATTGCGGGCGCACCAGCTTTCGACAGTCACCGCGATTTTGTTTATGGGTGCATATATCTGGGCTGTTATCGCAAAGTGGCAGCCAACTTCGTCAAGACAAGCGATACTCATCGGTCTTCTTTGGCTGGTGATGACTGTTGCGTTTGAATTTTGGATGGGACGGTATATCGGCAAGCATCCCTGGAGTGAGTTGCTTAAAGATTACAATATTGCAGAAGGAAGAATTTGGTTGTTGTTATTACTCTGGATAGCAATTGCGCCGTGTTTGTTTTATAGAATTACCAAGAATTAATACTCCACCAACAAAGATTCGGAACTGAATCCGGGGCCTAAGGCAGACAACAAAGCATGACGTTTGATAGGGGTGGGTTGGTAGTACTTATTTAAGAATCGCTCTAGCACGAACAGAATCGCTACTGAAGACATATTCCCGCAATCACGCAACACTTCACGACAGATACACATCGCGTTGCTTGGCAGCTCCAGCGCCGCTTCGTATGCTTCAATAACTTTTCGTCCACCGGGATGAAAGAGGAAAGCATTGATATCGCTCAGTGTTAGATCATGTCGTTTCAAAAATGATTGTAAGTCTCCAGCGGTTTGATCACGGACAATATCCGGAATACGCTGCGCGAAGATAACTTGCAACCCTTCCTCTACCATATTCCATCCCATAACATCCAGCGAATCCCTATAAAAGACACTTTGTGTCTCTAATATTTTTAATCCAGTTTTTCCTACTTCATCGCCGCTCAACAAAACGGCAGCAGCCCCTTCACCGAATAATGCGCACGCCACTAAATTGCTGCGGGAAAAGTCGTCGGCTAAAAATGTCAGTCCGCACATTTCGGCAGCAACGACAATCACGTTATGATTGGGATGCGCCAACAAATAATGGTACGCATGCGACAACCCTGCCGCTCCGCCTGCGCAACCAAGCCCCCAAATAGGTGTGCGGCGAATATCAGAACGTAATCCGAGCGAGTTGATTAAACGGGCATCAATGGATGGCGTCGCTAATCCGGTGGTGTTGATATAGATGAGATAGTCGATATCCTCTTTTTTGGTGCTCGTTTGATGCAATAATGTTTCTATCGCCTGTTTCGAAAGATCGGTGGCGTGTTTGACATACTCGGCATTCTTTTCGACAAAAGAATGTTTTTGTGCGAACCAATCGAGCGGCTTGGAGAAATAGCGGGTTTCGATTCCCGAGGAATCAAACACCCCTAACAGTCGGTCAATGTCGGCATGGTATGATTGGAAAAGCGCGTGTGCGAATGCGCGGGCATCTGCTTGGTCCACGCGATATGGTGGAACTGCGGTGGCAACGCCGCGAATCAGCGGCATATGAATGTGAATAAACCATACATGTCTTATTAATCAAACAACTGGTCTGTCCAGAAAGTTCGTTCTTGGATGAAATATGGTAAATCAAAAAGCTTTGTGTCGGTGCCCCACCATTCATGGTGGATTCCATGCACTTAGCTGTTTGATTTGATCCCACCCTAAAGGGTGGGCTACCTACGCATGGGGATTGAAGCGCACAAAAGCATCATTGATGCCTTAACTAACTCCCGGGCCGGGTTGGCGGGTGCCGCCCGCGGAGGATTCATACGCAATTCGCTGGTTAATCTTCTGCGCGGATGAATAGGCATCCCACATGCCGTAAATGAACAGAATCGGTGTGGTAATAAATCCGATCAGGATGAACATTAGCACCCAGGAAATAGTGTACATAACAATAAAGGCGATTCCTTTGGCGATCTGCCCGTTGTAAATCTGGCCGAGTCCCATGTAAAAAAATGAAAACACAGCCGCAAGTCCCGGGTTCTTATAGAAAACCGGCGGTTGGGGCGGATAATTCGAGTTCATGCTTTGTCTCCTATTGAGTAATCTGCTGAAAATATATACGGAATCGCCGGATAAATGGTCATTGTTTTTATTGGGAGTGGCCAAGTCCGGAAATCTGTCGATACAGTCCTCAAGCAGTGGAGGAACCAGCAATGAAACAGTCCTTTTTTCTTATAGCCCTCGGCATTTTCTGTATGTCCTGCGGTCATAAACCGGAGGTTATCAAAGGAGAACAGGCTCCTTCGACGAGCTCCAAGCAGGCCGCTATCAGTTCAGAGCAAAAGGCTCTCGATCAGGCTGATACTTCATTTTCTGCCAATCTGGCTTTGTCGTTGCCGGAGGATATCCAGTTTGGGGTGGCACTGTACAATTCCGGCCAGTTTGAAAAAGCGCAGGATATACTGGAAAAGGCAATTGCCGCAGGCTCGGTCGACTGGCGGTCATTTTATTTTCTGGGGATGACCTGCAAAGAGCTGAAACAATACCCCCGCGCCAAAAGCAGCATGCAAAACGCGCTCGCGTTTGCGCCGAATATTTCTCCGCTTCGTTCCGAGCTGTATACTGACCTGGCTCACATTTCTGAGTCAGCGGGTAATGCGCAGCAGGCATTATTGCAGTATCATATGGCTATGAACCTGAACACCGAAAATATCCGGGCGAAAGATGGGGTTGATCGTCTTTCTCCGCGTACATCTAAATAGTCTTATCTTGCCTTCGTATCTCCTGCCATGTATGGTATAAGCCGCATGGCAGAAACACATTTTACCACCAGACGTTTAACTATCGACGACTACGATGCCCTTATCCGTGTCTGGGCGGATTCCGGCTTGCCCTACAAACCACGAGGCCGTGACAGCCGCGACAAAATCGAAAAACAGATGTCGCTCTACCACTGCGGGTTTTTTGGCGTGTTCGACGGTGGCAAGTTAGTCGGCGCGGTGGTAGCGACCTATGATGGACGCAAAGGATGGATCAACCGAATCGGCGCGCATCCGGATTACCGTCGTCAGGGAATCGCAGGGATGCTAATTAAAGAATGCGAAACGTTTTTACATGGGTTGGGTGCGGAAGTAATCGGTGCATTGATTGAGCAATATAATTTCCCCTCGATGGAACTATTTCAAAAGAATGAATATCTTTTCCATGAAGGACTGTATCATTTTTCAAAACGCAGGAGTAAAGAGGTGTAACTATGAAACGACACAGGCTGGCTATTCTGTTGTTCAGTTGTATTTTGGTTTTTGTCAGTAGCGAAACGATGGCCGAAACATGCTGCACTTGTCCCGGCGGTTTCGGTTCCAAATCCGGTTCTGCCGCGATTATCAAAACAACAGGAAACGGCACCTACCCCCCGCTTATCGTGTGCGGATCACTGGACTTTCAACTCGATGACACTACGGCTTTGGCATCGGAATACGAGATATATTCTTACGGATCCGACAGCTCACTGATGTATTTTGACGCGGATCAAGTATGCAAAGTGGTCACATCGGGCAGCAAACTTCACATAACCGAATACCGACGGGGTCCTATCGGCGAGAATTGGCGGTGGATAGATTTTCCTGTCCGCGAATTCGTTGTCTATGCTGACTTATCCCACCCGGTCGAACAAAAAACGATTTTCAAGTTTCGCCAGATGACCGCAGATGAAATCAGCGAAGCATTGGCGCGGTATCATGCGGCGGTTGAATCAGGACAAGTGGCGAGCTACGACACTCAAACGGAGATGTATTCTATTCTTGGCAGCATCTGGACAGCCGCTTTGAACGGAGACAGTTCGGCATTTGGGGTGCTTGATGCTATGTGGGAACCGCTGAAATTCGACGGTGAAATAGCTGAAGCTTACATGAATATGCGCAGCGTGTACAATGTATATGCGAAAGCACTCGGAAACCTGCCGTTACTTGCGGAGGAGGAAGAGTAACGAGGTTTGAATGAGTAGGTCAAAACCCCTGCGGTTTTGACATTTTCTTTGTAGGTAGGCGTTTCGAGTCTTCGAGAAACCCGACAAATTCTTCACGAATCATTTGACCCCACAGCAAGCTGTGGGCGACCCAGCCGAAGATAAAGATTATTAGTTTACAAATCCGGTAGCACACCCTTTAGGGTGTGATCTTATGCCTTGGTCCCCCACCAATCCTTGGTGGGTTTCCTATTTTCGGGCTGCCAGCTTTCAACGCAATGTGAATTTACTTACTTACGCTATCATTCCAGAGTGCAGGAGCTATCCCTTTTTTTGAACTCAAAATGATACAAGTGTCTCGGTAAGCCTTTGCAATTGAATCTTTACCTAACGCTTCAAAGTGATAAGCCAAATTTAGATATCTAACGTAGTCGGTAGGTTCTTGAGCTACATCAAGTCTCAAATATTTCTCGCATTCGTCTATCTTTCCTTGTCTATAAAGGATTGCCGACATTAAAAGATATGGTTTGTATGGACTTGGGCACTTTTGAATACCTCTTTGGGCGTAAGTAAAAGCAGAGTCGAGTTCGCCTAAGCGCATTAAAACGATACCCATTAGTTCCATTCCTCTACAGGCATCAGGATTCAGAGTTAACCCTTCTCTAACTCTTCGTCCGGCTAGAGTAAGCCGCTCTAATTCAAGTGCAGTTAATGGATTGTCAATACCTATTGTTAGCCATGGTGAACCCTCACGATTGGCAAGTATATCATTCGATTCATTGAAGAGTTTTTTAGCTTCGATTTGCTTATCCATCTCTCGATCAGACATTTGAAAATGTAACGAAAGAATTGAAATATATAGCGCTCCAATAGCTACTAGTTTCGTAAACCAATCAGAGTTCTTTTTAGGTTTTTCTGGCTGCTCCATAATATCCTCGTTATTGCTACTTTTCTCACCCTTGACGATTTTGGCTTTTCTATTATATTACTTCCCTATGCAACTCAGCAAACGGAACAGCCCGATCTCATTTGAAACCGTTATTGGACGGTGCATCTGCTGCATGACTATTGATAGCTGCTGTTGCAATACTCACGGCCGCGCTTATCGAGTGACTACCGCATAACTTATTATTAGACAGTCACTTTACGCGTTCGGCCGCCAGCTCTTATGGCGGCTTTTTTTATTCCGATAAATCGGATATACTACAAGCAAAAGAATCTTTGGAGGATACTTGAAAACAGCAACGCGTAAACCCGCTTATCGTCCGCCGCAAAAGGATGAGAAGTTTTGGGTGGATGATATTACCGAGGCAATCGGCAACACCCCGTTAGTGCGGTTGAACCGCATGGCCAAGGATGCGGGTGTGAAAGCAACAGTGCTCGTGAAACCGGAATTTCTGAATCCGACCGGATCGGTCAAAGACCGTATGGCTGTCTTTCTTTTGAAAAAAGCAGTCGCGGATGGGAAACTCAAACCGGGCGGCACCATCGTAGAAGCTACTTCCGGTAACACCGGCGCAGCAGCAGCGATGTTCGCAGCTGCCAACGGCTACAAAATAATTCTGACTATTCCGGATAAGATGTCCAAAGAAAAAGTGGACGCCCTTCGAGCCTTTGGCGCTACCGTGCATGTCTGTCCGACGGCGGTTCCTGCCGAATCACCGGAAAGCTATTATGAAACCGCGAAACGGATGCACCGTGAAAACCCCGGTTCGTATTTCATCGCGCAGTATTTCAATCTCGATAACATTCAGGCGCACTACGAAAGCACCGGCCCGGAAATCTGGTGGCAAACTGGCGGACAGTTGGATGTGTTAGTCGGCGGTATCGGAACGGGCGGCACAATGTCCGGCACCTGCAAGTTTATCAAAGAGCAGAATCCGAAAGTCGAAACGGTTGCGGCTGACCCGATCGGTTCGATCTATTATGAATATCACAAGAGCAAAACGATGACTGAACCGCATACCTACTTTGTTGAAGGTATCGGTGAAGATATGCTCTGCCCGACGATGAATTTCTCCGTTATCGATAAAGTGTACAAAGTAACCGACAAAGAATGTTTTCTTGCCGCGCGGGATTTAACGCGCAAAGAAGGCATCTTTGCCGGTGGTTCTTCGGGTGCGGCGGTGCACGTTGCGCTGAAACATGCCAAGACTCTTGACGCGAACAAAATCGTGGTGGTCATTCTGCCGGACGGCGGCGGTAAATATATCAGCAAACAGTTCAATGATGACTGGATGCGGGAAAAAGGATTTCTCTAATGGATGAACATCTGAAAAACAAGAAATTCGAAACGCGGGCGATTCATGCTGGCCGTGTCGATGGAGATGAAACCGGTTCGGTCACGACGCCGATTTATCCCAGCTCGACCTATCGCGTCAAATTTCCGGGTGATGAATCCGGGTATGTCTACTCCCGCTGGTCAAACCCGACTCGCGGTGCGCTGGAACGTGGGCTCGCTTCCGTTGAAAGCGGCAGTCATGCCTATGCCTTTTCATCCGGACTTGCTGCTTTGAATGCAGTGCTCCATTTGTTAAAGCCGGGTGACCATATAGTTTCCGGTGATGACCTCTATGGCGGCACGATGCGCCAGTTCGAGCGCGTCATGCGGAAATTCAATCTCGATTTCAGTTATGTCGATGGTCGTGATGTCGAAAACTTCGAGCGCGCCCGCAAGCCCAATACAAAACTGTTTTGGATAGAAACGCCGTCGAATCCGCTGATGCATTTAACCGATATCGAAGCGGTTTCAGCCATCGGTAAAAAGCATGGCATTTTAACCGGCGTCGATAACACGTTTGCCTCGCCGTATATCCAGCGTCCGCTGGAACTGGGTGCGGATATTGTGCTGCATTCGATGACCAAATATATCGCCGGACACTCCGATATGGTCGCTGGTGCCTTGATCGTGAACGACAAAGCGCTCGCCGAACAGTTGCATTTTCATCAATACGCTATTGGTGGTCAGTTGGGTCCGCAGGAATCATGGCTCGCTTTACGCGGGTTGAAAACCCTGCATGTACGGATGGAACGGCATTCGGTCAACGCGATGAAGATTGTCGAATACTTAGAAACAGTCGATTTGGTGAAACAGATATTCTTCCCCGGTCAGGATGGCCGCAAGGTGCCGAACAAGATGTCTATGCCGGGAGGAATGCTCTCTTTCACGCTTGATGCCCCTTTCGATGCAGTGAAGGCCTTCTGCACGGCGACGGAAGTGTTCGTGCTGGCGGAATCACTCGGCGGAGTGGAATCGCTGATTAACCATCCGGCTGCTATGACGCACGCATCTATTCCCAAGGAAATCCGGGAAGCGCGCGGAATCGGCGATGGGTTGGTTCGTTTGTCGGTCGGTATCGAGCATATCGACGATCTGTTGATCGATTTGCGCCATGCGTTCGATGTGGTGCGAAAAGAGATGCGTAAATCGCACTCTCATTCCTAATTTACTTGCAATAATTCTGCTCCCGAGGTAACGCTCGGGAGCATTTAATCATACTTCTCTTCTTATTTCTTATCGACAGCGGATGCGAGTGGAAACCGCGCGTCTTGTCGTCACCTTGTCCGGTTCCGAGGTAGCAATGAAAAAGCCACAGTTCGATCCGGTAGCGCTTGCCTATGCCAAACAGGTAGTGCCGCGCCGACTCCCGCAATTTTTAACTCTGACACATCGTCTTGATTTAGCCGGACATGAGCAGGTGCTTGATGTCGGCTCCGGACCGGGGCATTTATCGTTACAAATTGCCGATCGCCTGAAAGCGGGTGGGTCGGTGCATGGGATCGATATCGCTCCCAACATGGTGCGGATGGCCAAGCGGATGGCTGTACTGCACGGGAAACACAACACGTTTTTCCGCACCGGTACGGCAACTGCGCTGCCGTATCAAGAAGAAAGTTTTGCGGTAGTTGTTTCCTCTAATGCCTTCCCCTGGGTGCCGGAGCGACAGCAATTTTTGAGTGAAGTGTTTCGCGTACTAAAACCGGCAGGGCGTTTGGCGCTCGTGACGGTGTCGAACAGATGTTATAAGGAGTTTGCCATGGCCTTCAAGCAGGTCGCGCTGGCTAATCCGAAGCTGTTTCCGGATACAAAGCCATTCCGTATGCTCGGTTCCAAAGGGCACACGCTCGATGAAGTGAACGCGCTCGTTCGCAAAACCGGATTCACGGTGACCGAAAGTTTTCTGCTAACAACGGAAGAACCAATTAGCCCTGAAGAGTATTGGGTGCGGGTCAATGCGATTATGAATGAGAATTTTCTTAACCATTTGTCAGGTGAGAAACACAAAAAAGCGAAGGCGTTATTGTTTGCTGCTCTGGCGAAAGCCGGAAAGCGGTTGAAGATTACTGAGTCGTTCTGTTTTGTATTTGCGTCGAAGCCGGTTGTGAGATCACAATCGAAAGTTTATCGACATGCGAGTTAACTTTCGAGCCAGTCCCAGCGTTTGGCGACGGTGGTAATGTCGGTCACGACTACGGGATCGATGGCCGCGAATCCCTGACCATACTTACAGCCCGCTTGCATGCCATAGGAGCGGGCTCTTGCTTTTAGCAGGTCAATGTAATCGAGTTTCTTTTCCGGATTCAAAAACTGCGAGCGATGCGCGGACAAGGCAGCAACGTACTTGTCAAAGTGCGGGGTTATATCGACGATGAATGTCGGACTAACGCCGTGCGGCAGGAAGTAATGATAAATTCGCCGCGGCTGGTACGCCTCGCCCGGTATATCTGCTTTTTTGAGTGACGAAAGAAAGGCAGCATTTATCGTGATTTCACCGCAGGCGACATGGTCAGCGTGTGATTGCGCGCGTCCATGCCCGACTATCGGGTACGGTGTAAGAATAATTTTTGGTCTGGTTTGCCGGATGATTTTCCCTAACTCCAAACGGCGTTCGTAGGTGTCGAATAATTTGGTATCTCCCCAGTCGAGATTGACGATGATATCTACCCCCATTATTCCGGCCGCTTCTTTGAGCTCTTCCGCCCGTATTTCCGGTGTACCGCCCGTTCCCATTTCCCCTTGGGTCAGAATAACAATTCCGACTTTTTTTCCGCGAGAGGCGGCATCGATCAATACCCCAGCGCAGCCGACTTCAACATCGTCCGGATGCGGTCCGATAGCAATGAGATCATAGTCTGTTTTGGTAGACACGAATAAGATAATATGAAAAAAGCCCGGATGACGCAAATCATCCGGGCTTTGGTATGTCTTGTGAAAATGAATTACTGATTAAAATTCGCGTTATGGAAAATCAGCATTTCTTTCAGCAGGTCGTACGTATACTCGTCGGTTACTGCCGGAAGCTCCGGTGTACCGTGATACTCGAACTCGGTAATATTGGCGCCGAGGTTGTATGGCGCCCCACTAAGCGTTGCAATCCATGACTGGGTCATCTGGTAATAGGTGAATTCGCTTTCATGCGAGGTGCCGAACCATAACTTGGTATTATCAAGTGCATCCGGATTCGCCTGCAACAGACGGTCAGGGCTGTTCGGCAGCCAGAAACCATTCCAAATCGGGGCGTGAATATTACCGTTAACGGTAAACGGCAGGTGTGAATATCCGAAATTCAGTGTCTGTCCTGAGCAGGAACGATACGTTTGTATGAACACGCCGGTCAGCAATGAAGATGGGTCGTTAATGGTCTGGGTACATACGCTGTCGACAAGGATGTCATCATTCGGGTCCGGTCCGGCCGGAGCGCGGTCAACGATTCGGGTATACGCAACGGCGCTGGTGTCATGCGGTGAAAATGCCAATGATCCGCCGATAAACAATTTCGAAAGCCGCCAATTGCTGAACCCGTTTCCGGAATCAAACAAACTCAGATAATTCGGATTGCCGGCTAAGCCTTGCTCATTGAGCGCCTGGCTAAACAGCGGAACCAGTCCGCCGTTACCGGTTGCGCCGTCAAAATCAAGCGGACCGTCGGTCACCGAAACTGAAGAGTACAGGTCAGAATGTAAAATCGAAGCGCGAACTGCTCCGTAGCCACCCAGACCAAGTCCGCCGATACCGCGTTTGGAAGCAAGCGGGCTGAAGAATCCGGGATAGATAAAATTGAAATAGTTAATGAGTGAATCGCCTAACAGCGCGTCATAGTTGCCGGCTGCCGGGTTGGTGCCGCCGGCGAAAATACCGCCTAAGAACGGCGCATTGCTTAAACAGGCGATTGCCATCGGTTGAATCGTTCCGTTGGAAATCAATTCGTTGGCAACCTGTTCAAGACCGTGATCGAAATAGAACAAATGGTCGCCGCCTTGCGGAGGAAGCAAAACGAGTAAAGGAATTTGTCCTGACGGCGTACCGCTGATATGGGTGTGCGGTAGATAAATTTCAATTGGCATCAACTGAAACTGATTATTCAATTGTAACAGCAGTTCGTTGTAGAATACATGCTGCTGATGCGCCTGTGCGCCTGCTTTGATATTTGTTCTGGTGACATTCGTCGCGCGTTCGCTGCAACTCAGAAGCGAGAGTGCCAGTGCGGAGATCGCGGCGATCAACAGAACGCGTATGTGTTGATATATGGTGTTCATCGATGCGCTCCTTCTCAGAACCGGTAATTAACCGATAGAACAGTTTCGTATTGCTGGGCTTCATACAAACCGGGGAAATTGTCATAGACATTGTCGCCGTTTTGATCTTCAAGAGTTCTGACTGTCTGGTCACCGTAGCAGGTGAAACCAGTGGCAAAGCCCAAGTCCCATTGCTTGATATGTGCGAGTCCGCCGATGCGGAAGCTGTATTTCGTACCGGGGTCCATCAAAACCGGAGTCATGAAACGGCCGTCTCGAGAGGGTGTCTGGTCAACAGACGCGCCGCCTATCGCGATTAAAGCCGGGATGATTTTGTATTGCAGCCCCAACATCGCTTTACCTGCGCCGGTCCATTCAACGTTTACCGACTGATCGGCCGTAAAGAAATCTCGTGCTATCGCAGAATCGCCGGCCGCTCCGTCAAGGTTGTGGTGGTTGCTGTACAGAAATTCAAACCCTTCGAATTTCTGCCAGAAAGTCCATTCCGCATCGGCGGTAACGGTAAGCTTTTCAGTCGGCATAAAAGCAAAGCCGATACCAACTGAGGCGGGCAATTGTAGCTTGGTTTCGAAGTCTGCAGAATCGATAATCGTTTTACCGGCAACGAACAGGTTTTTCACTGTTCCCAGTGCATAATTCGGGTCACCCATCAAGGTGCGAATGTAGGGCATGTAAAACTGATTAGCTGTTTTTCCGGAAATCGTCATTTCAAACGGAACACGCGCCGTGAATGCGAGATTCATTTTTGGATTCAGTTTGTACAGCGCGCCGGCGTTAATTCCAAATCCCCATCCGTTACCGTTGTTACGGCTGATTTGGGTGATACGATCATTCGGGCGGGAGGCCTCAGGCGCGCTCGGGTCACGAGCAATCAATGGATTGGAGCGGAAAATAGTGTTGTGAAACAACAAATCTGCGCGCATCAGTTGTAAGCCGAGTCCGAGCGCTAATTTTCCTTCTTGAAATTCACGGGCTGCCGTTGCCTGAAAGACGACCACGTCGAGATTATTGCGATACTGGTCGTTAGGCAGAAAGACGCTGTCGTTGTAGGCATCCAATGGACTATATAAACGCCAGGTTAAATTGTAATCAAAACTTTGATAGGCGGAAAGACCGACCACCGTTTCGCCCCACCAGGGCATCCGCACGATAAAACCGGCGGAGGGGTAATCAAGCACCTGATCCTTATTGTAATTTTCGATATCGTTATAGACACCGTTTTCATAGCCGCTAAAGCGGTAATTCGGGGTCAGGGTGTTACGGTAGCTATAGAAATGCCATGCACCACCCAACTGATTGTCGGGAATGAATGCATAACCCGCCGGGTTATAGTAGGCAGCCGTCCAGTCGTTAGCGAGCGCGCGAAACGCACCGCCCATAGCCCGTGCCTGCGAGCCGACTCCGGTCGCCTCGAATCCACTGGCAAAGCTCAGCGAAACGGCGCACACAACAGTAACCGAAACGCGCAGGATCATTTTCGCAAGGGTCATTCTGGTCTCCATACAAGCAAGTCGTTATTCAGCCTTACACATGTTTAGGCACCCCGCGCTACATCCATACTGCCTGTTTGCGACGACGAGCCATCTTCTCTTGTCAGGGGTGAATTATCCGTCACCACCATCATCATCAGGTTCAAAAACTAAACCGCAAGTCTATGTCGGGCTGGGCGAAATGTCAAGAAGCCGAATCTTAATTCAATGCAAACCTTTCCCGACTAAGACACTGCCGGACAAAACAGTACCCGGTCTGTATGACGTGGAAACATATCGCTTTGTCCAATGGGCCAACGACGACACTTGAAAAACTTACTAAAAGTAAAACGGTATGTACGAAATGCAGTTACGAAGAATGCAGAAGCGCGATCAGCGAACCGGTGAAACTCAGGTTTGAAAAACGATCGCGGAAAAACATTCCGAACGTAACAGGAAAAGGATACCGATCTTCTTACTTTTTGCTTCAGATTTCAAATCGAACTGCTTCGCTATCACGTTTCCTGTCATGCGATTAGCGAAGTCTGTTTCATTTTGGCATCGGCCTTGCAATAGGGATTGCCGAGCGCATCAGGAAGTGCGCGAAACGGCATACCAGAGGAAGGTTAGATATGCGAAAGTTTTTTTCATTTTTACTGATACTGGTCATTGTACTGGTATCACTCAACTGGTTCAGGGTGGTGAAGGCACAGGATGCCTCTTCGCTCACCGAGGAACAAAAACAGGCAATCGCCAAAGCGATCCAAAAAAAGGCGCCGGTTCCGGAAGAACAGGGGAAATACAAAACTCCCGATGCGTTCTCCCAGCAGCCGCCGCAGCAAAAGACACAGCTACAGCCGGGACAGAATCAGCTTCCGAGCAATACTGATTCTACCGTTCGCTTCTTAGCGCCAACAAAAGCGGAGACAAATGAACTGCCGGACTTTTCCGAACTCAAACCGTTCGGCATGGAACTTTTTAGCGGCACCGAAGAAACAGCGCCGCCGGTTGATATGGCGGCAGCGTCCGATTATCTGCTTGGCCCCGGCGATAATGTCCTTATTTATGTCTGGGGACGCGCGGAAAAAGAATTCGATCTGACCATCGATCGTGAAGGAAAAATATTTATTCCCCGGCTCGGTGAAATCGTCGCGTGGGGGTTAACGGTCGAACAGTTCACCGAAAAAGTAAAACATCAGCTTTCAAAAACATATTCAGAGTCGGATGTCACCGTTTCGCTCGGTAAAATCCGCACCATTCGCGTGTATGTTACCGGCGAAGTGAAGCGCCCGGGCGCCTACACCGTTACGTCACTGACATCATTGTTCAATGCTATTTATGTTGCTGGCGGTCCGAATGAACGCGGTTCAATGCGCAGTATTCGTCTTATGCGCAATGGGAAACTGAAATCAGAAGTTGATCTCTATCAGTTATTGCTTCGCGGTGACAATTCTACCGATGCCCGTTTGGAAACCGGTGATGTCGTATTTGTCCCGGTATCTGAAATGCGCGTTGCTGTTCGCGGAGAAGTGAAACGTCCCGCTATTTATGAATTAAAGGGAGACGAATGCGTTCTTGATCTGCTTGCTTTAGCCGGTCAGCCGACTCCGGAAGCATATTTAGAGCGGGTGATGCTCGAGCGCGTCAGCAATCAAAAGGAATGGACCGTCCGAGATTTAAAATTAGATAACGGCTCATCCACCCTACCTGATAATAACGTTTCGATGCAGGACGGTGATCGTGTTACTGTCTATTCAATTTTTGATATGCGTAAGCAGATGGTTTCCGTGTTCGGAATGGTGCAGCATCCCGGTGTGTATGAACGCACCGATTCTACCCGTGTCTGTGACTTGCTTCTGCGGGCACAGCTTCAGCCGTATGATGTCTACTACGACCGTGCCGATTTATTCCGCACCCATCCGGACAGACGGATGGAAGTTATCCCAGTTGATTTGAAATTAGCGCTGCAAGAAAATTCGACGGATAACTATCTGTTATCGGATCGTGACTCTTTGCATGTGTATTCAATTGTCGATGTCCGTCGTGACAAATTCGTAACCGTCGAAGGGGAAGTGGAACGTCCCGGCCGTTATCCGATGTACGATGGCATGACCACTCACGATCTGATATTTTTAGCAGGATCATTCACTCGTGCTGCCGATCAAAGTTTTGCCGAACTCGCACGGTTGGATTCGCTTGGTAATGTCCGCTTGATGCAGATAAATATGACGGACACTGCCCAGCGCGTGATTTTACAGGGAGAAGATCAGTTATTTATCCGCAGAATCGCCGACTGGGAAACGGATCGACTTATCACACTCGAAGGGGAGTTTACCTATCCGGGTCAGTACACGCTATCATCGCAAAATGAAAATTTGTTCCAGCTATTACAGCGTGCCGGTGGATTTACCGCTAACGCATTCCCTGCCGGCTTAGTGCTTACCCGTAAGAGTATCAGCAAGAGTCTTGAACGGGCGCAGATAACCGAAATGATGAAACGTTCGCAAACCTTAGTGCGCGATACGCTCGGACGGATTCAGCAGGAGGAAATGTTTAATCTGAATCTGAATTCGATGGAGCGAATCATTCTTGATGTCAACCGCCTGGTAAGGACGGAGGGTCGGGAAGGGAATATCGTGTTACAACCGGGGGATCATCTGTTCGTGCCTGCTACTCCTTCCGGTATTCCGGTCATGGGTGCGGTGAGTTCGAACGGAACGATTCAGCATATTCCGGGCAAAAAAGTTAAGTTTTATGTCGAGCGTGCCGGTGATTTCACCCGCCAATCGGATAAGAAACAGACCCGGCTCATTCGCGCTTCCGGCGAAGTGTTATCCGGTTCCGGTGTGTTGAATCGGAAAGTGCAGTTGGGTGACGTTATCGTCGTCCCGACTCGTATCGAGAAAGATCATAATTGGCTGAAAACAGTTACTACCGCGCTTGGCGCCGCCACCGGTGTGCTGACTTCAGTCTATATCATAAGTAACCTCTAACAGGAATATCAAAGTCAGAGCAGATCTGCTTTGATATCGCTTGTCATACCTTCCTGCCGACCGCCGGAGCGAAATCTCCGGCGGTTTTTTTGTGGGCGAAATCGCTTCGGAAGAGAATTCCAATCAAGTCGGAACATTGTTTCCATCGCATTGGAAAATAGCCCATCGCATCGCATCGGCCGCCACCGCATCGCATTGTATAGTAATAGCTTACAAGATTGTCCGAATATCGCACAGCGCGGCATCCGCTTTGCAATTCCGATTACAAGAAAAACTGTAGACGTGCGGGCTGGCACAGGGATTGTGCCGGCATAACCGCACGGTGCCGAGTATAGGAAAGGATAACTCCGATGTCACAAAAGACCGCAATGATGCCCAATCCGGTCGGGACACTGGCCGCGCAGATAGCATCGCACCATGACATTCTCCCCCACCAGATCATTCCCTTTTTTGAGTTTACCGATGCCGTCACCTTTTTTTGCACCAACTGCGCGCCGCCGCGTGCTTCGTTCTGGTCAGTAGGCCATTCTTTTCCGGATTTAGAAATCGCGTTAGATCGCGCCGGAATGCGGCCTAAAGAAATTTTAGGCGCATCACCATTCAGCGGCGATATCACCGCGCTTGCCAACCAGCCGATTCAACCGACCGATATTTTGTGGGTGTCGAACCCGAACCGGATTACCGGCGCGCATTATTCACTCAGTGAACTTGAGCGGATGGCCGAGATGGTGCCGAGCGGGCTGTTGGTTGTCGATGAGCACTATCATGAGTATTTCGGAATCAACGCTGCGCCGCTTTTAACCCGTTACAACAATGTCGTGCTGATTCGTCCGATTGATTGTTCAGTCTCTTCAGCCGGATTTATCGCAACCGCCAATACCCAGGTGTATGAACAGCTGCAAGCGGGAGAACGCAAACTCGCTACTCCGGCACAGCAGCAGGCATTGCGGGCTTTGGCTTCGACTATGGAAGATTTACCGGAGCAGGTAGAGTTAGTACACGATGAGGCTTTGCGTCTTGCGCTTAAACTAAATCGTCTCGGTGTCCGCAGTTGGATTACCGCTACTAATTTTCTGCTGCTACGGTTTCCGGATGTTGCCGGTGCCGGTAACTATCTGGTTTCGCACCATGTCACAGTCGAAAACCTTTCCGGCTATCCGCAATTGACCGGGTATCTGCGTTACCGGATTCAATCACCTGCTGTCAATGATCGCTTGTTAGATGCGGTCAGCCGAATGCCGGAATCGCTCCGTACCAATCGCTCGCTCTCATTTTATGAACAGACTGCTTCCGCCATCGAAACCAAAGCCACCCGCACCAATCGTCTCGCCCAGTTGTTTGCAGATTCCAATTTAGCAGAGCAGATGTCGCGCGAAACGGTCTTCACCGCTGAGTCACGCCATGAATAATCAGACAGTGTTAGAGGGAACCATGTCAGCTCGCAGAACAACTGTTATCGATATTGAACACGCGGAAACCGGCACCCGCCCCAGCCCGCGGCTTAAAAAAGCATTTACGCAAAAAAGAGAAAAGCTCACGCGTTCATCGGTCTATCAGATTTCAGCCGATGAACCCTTTCGTTTATCCGCCCAATCGATTCCGGCCACGCTTTCATTAACGGCGCGGCTCGCTCGATTTTTACTGGTTGCGGCGTCAGGGCATTTTGTAACGGGTGTGGTTTCATCATTGGTGTTGTATCTCGCGCTGACTATCAGCGGATACACGCTCTCCACTGCCTGGCCGGTGTTTGCCGCGTGGGGTGCGATTCGCATTGGCCTCTATTTATTCAGTGGTCCGGTACGAACGTTTACTTCTCCCCTCGTTCGCAAAAGCACAAAAAGCCTTATTCAGGTGGAAACGCTGCTCTTTTTACTTTTGGCAGCCGGCAGTTTTCTGTTCGGATTGCCGACTGACCGTTTCGCGCTCTTTATGTTCGGCGCCCTAAACGTGTTTTCACTCGTTTTGTTATCCTATACCTCCCGTGTCGGGATGAATTACTGGCGCTCGGTGCACACCGAAAACGGAACGGTACAGTTAGAAAAACAGGTTATTATCGTCGGAACCGGTGACCGGGCCAAAAATATCGCCGACACCGTCCTTTCCGCCCCCGAACTGAATACCTCCCTTCGCGGGTTTTTGGATTATAGCCGCCATGATCTCTGGCGGTACCGGGATATCCCGCTGATGGGGCATCCGGATGCTATCCGCCGGATTATCGCCGAAGGGCAGGTGGATGCCATCATTATCGCCGTCGACTTGGAAGATTTACCAAAAACCAAATCTTTATTTACCGCTGCCGAGGAAATGGGTGTTACTATCTACCTGCTTCCCGACCTGTACCAACAGCGGGTGGCGCGCAGTGAAGTTGGTTCGATAGATGGCACGGCAACGTATGTCTACCGTAGTGTGCCGGATAATCGCGCCGGATTGATCGCCAAATCGGTGATCGACCGAATCGGCGCCTTGTGTGGATTGCTTATTGCCTCGCCGGTTATGTTAGCGGCGGCTATCGCAATCAAAATCGATAGCCACGGGCCGGTGTTGTTCAAGCAGCGTCGCTGCGGAAAAAACGGAAGAGTATTTGAAATTTTCAAGTTCCGGACGATGTGTTCGGATGCCGAAGCGAAAAAGAAGGAACTGTCCGTGCATAACCAGATGTCCGGTCCGGTATTCAAAATGAAAGCTGATCCGCGCATAACCAAAGTCGGCCGTTTTCTGCGTAAGTATTCAATCGATGAGCTTCCGCAGTTGTTCAATGTGCTCTTTGGTGAAATGTCATTGGTCGGGCCGCGTCCGCCGCTTCCGACGGAAGTCATCAACTATGAACCATGGCAGCATCGCAAATTATCGGTGCGGCCGGGACTGACCTGTATTTGGCAGGTCAACGGACGGAACGCGATCGATTTTGAAGACTGGATGCGATTGGATTTACAATACATCGACAACTGGTCCCTTTGGCAGGACGCCAAAATTTTAGCCAAAACAATACCGACTGTGCTGAAAGGCTCAGGATTATAACGAACGAATAATGAGGTCACGGATGACCATGAATACACTGACTGCTGCACAGGATGTGTGGCGCACGATTGCGAAACTGCTTACCGGCAGCCTGCTTTTTTATCTTAGTTTTCATGCTTCAACAAAAGCGGATGGTATTATCCCGGTCGGACGGCCGGAGTTTAATTTTGTTTATGATCGTTTGGAACGTCAGGAAGCGCTGTCATCGACAGCTTTTCGTTATACAACGGGACCGGTCTGGTTCAATGAAACCGAACTGGGTAGTACGCCGTTTTCAGACCTTATTACAAACAGCCAGCGGCAAATTGTCGCATTTGGCGCTTTGGGAGAGCATTTCGGTACTGCCAGATCGCAGAAATCATTTGGGTATGAGCGTATCGCCGCCGGAGGTTCTGCGCAGCCGATTAAAAATTTGCAGTTATTCGCGAATTTCCGTCTGGATGAGCAACTCGCCAAAAGTCCGGATTACAGCGGTAAAAAATGGCGTGGGTTAGCCGGAGAAGTGGAAAATGCATTCGTGCATTACCATCATGGTATGTTCGATATCACTGCTGGTCGTTTTGCGCAATTCTGGGGACCGCGCAATTCATTGGTGTTGTCATCACAGACAACGCTCGACGGTCTTGCCTATTCTTTCCGCTGGGGGAGACTAAACCTCAGTTATCGCTTAGCGCGGTTGAATTCCTTTTACCCAGAACGGGATAGCGTTTTAGCGACTTCCAATGTCGAAAATGAAAATCGGTACTTTGCGGGACATCGGCTCGATGTTCGCGTGAGCAATAATCTCAACATCGCCCTGTTTGAAACCGTCATTTTCGGCGGGCCGGGGCGGCAGATCGATTTGTATTATCTCAACCCGATTCTGTTTTATCACAGCGCGCAGTTAAACGACGGCGCCGATGACAACACGCTTTTGGGATTTGATATCACTGCGCGGCCGATGAAGCACCTGAAGGTGTATGGACAATTGCTTGTCGATGATTTCCAACTCGACAGAAAAACGCAGGCGGATGAAGAGCCGGATCAGTTCGGCGTTTTATTCGGCGGCTATTTTGCCAAAATATTTTCGCAGACCGATTTTCAGTGGGAATACACCCGTGTTACTAACTGGACATTCAACCAGCCGAAACCGCGCAACCGGTATGTGATGAACAACATCCCGATCGGCGGAGTATCCGGAAATGATTACGACCAGTTCACGTTCTCCGTCATTCGCTGGCTGCGGGATGATTTACATGTTTCGTTCGATTACGGTATCCGTCAACAAGGGGAAGGAAGTATCGCTGCTGAATGGACAGAGCCGTGGATGGATGTCGAAGGGGATTACAATGAATCTTTCCCAACCGGCGTGGTTGAAAATACCACGACGACCGGCTTTGGGCTGACCGGATATGTAACTTCGTTTTTGTATCTGAATGTCGATGCCGGTATGGAATGGGTTCGCAATGTGAACCATGTCGATGGCGCGCACCGGACCTCTCCCTTTATCCGCGCTAATATCGCGACGTTCTTTTTGCAGTCGATAGGCATTGATTGATTTCGTAGGTCAAAACCCCTGCGGTTTTGACATCTTTCAGAGGATGACATCAGGGCTTGCCAGCGGGTCATTTCTCTATTACTTATTACCCAGTTAATACGAAAAATGCATAAAGGAGACTTTCGCCATGATTGCCAAAATAGAGCAGCTGCTCGGAGCCGATGCCGCGCTTTTGAAACATGAATCCAAGGGGATACCCAAAAGCCGGCTGCATTTGCCGGGTGCCGATTTTGTAACCCGTATCTATTCACAAACCGACCGTACCCCGGCGGTGATGCGCTCGCTGCAGTCGATGTTTTCGCATGGCCGTTTAGCCGGAACCGGATATTTGTCCATTTTGCCGGTCGATCAGGGAATCGAACACTCGGCGGGAGCGTCATTCGCACCGAATCCGGACTATTTTGATCCGGCAAAAATCGTTGAACTCGCAATCGAAGGGGGTTGCAACGCAGTGGCTTCGACCTACGGCGTGCTCGGCGCGGTCTCACGGCGGTATGCGCATCGCATTCCGTTCATGCTCAAGCTCAACCATAACGAACTGATGACCTACCCGAACAAATTCGATCAGGTAATGTTCGCTAATATCAAAAATGCGTTTGATATGGGCGCGGTTTCGGTAGGCGCGACAATCTATTTCGGCTCAGATGAATCAACCCGTCAGCTGCAGGAAGTGACCGAAGCATTTTCACGGGCGCATGAACTCGGCATGTTCACCGTGCTCTGGTGCTACACTCGCAATAATGCCTTTAAGACGGCGGAAAAAGATTATCATGTTTCAGCCGATCTGACCGGACAGGCGAACCATTTGGGTGTGACAATCGAGGCGGATATTATTAAACAAAAAATGCCTGAAAACAACGGCGGCTATAACGCGCTCAAATTCGGCAAGACGCACAAATATGTGTATGAAAAACTTACGACTGATAACCCGATTGATCTGTGTCGCTATCAGGTTGCCAACTGCTATATGGGGCGTATTCCGCTTATCAATTCGGGCGGTGCATCATCAGGTGAAACCGATCTGGCCGAAGCAGTAAAAACAGCGGTGATCAACAAACGTGCTGGTGGTACTGGTCTTATTTCCGGTCGTAAAGCATTCCAACGCCCGCTCGCCGAAGGCGTCCAGTTGTTACATACCATTCAGGATGTCTATCTCTGCAATGAGGTGACGGTAGCGTAGGTGGGGCTATATATGAAACTGATTCGTATCTCAGTTCTGTCACTTCTTATTGTATCGTTATGCTCGGTTGTTTTTGCTGAGCCGCCGTACGATAACAAGAGAGGCACGATTATTTACCAATCGCGTGATACCGGATGCGTGTGGGATGAGTCGTATCCTGTGCCAAAGCATATCATTTACTTCGATTCCTGTACTGAAGCAAACCCTTGTACTATTCTCGGTACAAACGGATATGTACTCTATGATTTCAAGTACTGCGAATTCTTTGAGATCGTTCTTGGGGAATCGGTAGAATTTCCGGACTATTCTTCTGACTACTTTCTTATGCCTATAGCTCCCGATGGCCGAAAAGCAGTCCTCATTTTTAGTTGTGATATGTGTGGCACTGCCTGGGCGGACGCATATTTTGTAAGGCACGACGGTGTGGGTGGTTTTGAATTGCAGAGTCTTGAGATTGTGCGCAACATTGACTGCGTGTTTGCTGACGATAAGCCCTGGAGAGTCAATAAAGATGGTGCCGTCACATTGCTTGGGCGCGATTTACGATATGATTCAGAAGCACAAGAAAATCCAGCGGACACATCAGAGTTTTTTACTTATGACATTGCCACAATCTATTACGATGCCACTGGCGATAGTCTGGCTGTGAAGTAGCCACTTCGGGTGGCACACCCTTTAGGGTGTGATAATCCAGATGTCAAAACCACGGGGGTTTTGACCTACTCAATGTATATGTTTTGTACCCCACCCATCGGGTGGGTTCTTTTGAAAAAGGCTGAACTACAAAAAGTATGAAAGTGTTTCAAAGAACATTTGGTGTTCTATCGATAGCAGTATTGATACTCACTATCGGCTGCGTTCCAATCTTCACGCAGTATGATGTCAAATCCGATGAATTTTCACGCAAGAAACCTTCGATACTCGGCGCAATTACTTTCCGTATTCCTGACGCGGTTTTTGTTCGGGAAAATGATTCCGTATCAATCAAGCTAAACGCGAAATTTCATCAGCATGAGAAAAGATTGTATATCTCAATGACGATAAATAATGCATCACAGACAGATTATCTTTTCGATCCGCAGAAACTACAGTTTACGCATGACACGATTGTATTGACTCCTGAAGGGGTTACGGCAAATCGCGCGTATGTTCCGGCCTCACGCGCGTTTTTTCTCCCGCAAAAGAAAGATCTAGAAATAAAAGCAACGTTCGTTGGTGATATTTTCAAACAGCACATAGATTCATTCACGATACACTTTGGTGGATTATATTCTGTGCAACAAAGCGATTCGATTGATATAGGGAATGTTTTGTTTACTTGCTGTTCATAATAATTAGCCGCGCTCGCCATCATTCGACTTCGCTCACGATAAAAATAAAAAAGCGGTGCATCTTTCGATGCGCCGCTTATACATTCAATCGAGAATAAACTTACTTCGTAGAATCAGCCGGGGCAGCTTCGGTACTTCCGGCATCAATCGTAAAAGTCGTGCTGCCGATAGTGGCACCGGAAGCATCTACCACCTTCACTTCCCAGTTACCTGTCCATGAAGGGAGAATGCTCTTGGAACTCCATGTACGCCAGCTTGAGCCGTTGATTCGCAATTCGACCGAGGCCATCTCGGTACCGTTGTGGCTGTAGACATGCTTGACGGTCGATTCACCCGCACCGCCGGTGATTCTGCTCCAGACATACACTTTGCCAACCGTCGCGGGGAAGCTGGATGCCTCTCCCACGATCATGCGATCGGCAATTTCAGTACCGACTTTTACTTCCGCCGACATCGAGACGGTGTTTTCCTGCGCGAACGCGCTGATCGCGAACAAACTCACGATAGCTGCAAAAAGAAGAGACACGGATTTCATATATCATTCCTCCCTTAAATTGTGGTATTACTATTTCGTAAACAACTCATCAAAAAAGTCGCGCATCGCCTGCCAGGAACGATGATCAGCGCTTTCATTGTAGGCATATCCGCCGCTGACGTTGTCGCCAGCTTTCGGATTCGTGAATCCGTGCACCGCGCCGCTAAATGACGTAAACTGCCAGTCAGCTTTCGCGTCGTTCATTTCTTTTTCGAATTTGGTAATCGATTCAGGGGCGACATACGGATCAATCGCGCCATGCAGCACGAGTATTTTTGCTTTCGGAGTTGCAGTAGCGGGTGTGGATGTTTCCAAATTACCGTGAAAAGAAACGACACCGTTCACATTAGCACCACTTCGCGCCAGTTCGAGCACAACGGTACCGCCAAAACAGTAGCCGATAGCGGCGATTCGGGATGAGTCAACCAACATATTCCCTTTCAACCAGTCAACTGCAGCCTGAATTCGGGCGCGCATGAGCGGGCGGTCATTCCGGTACTGGGTCGCGAGTTTACCTGCCTCCTCGGCGTTTTGTGCCCGCACTCCTTTGCCGTAGATATCTGCCGCGAATGCAACATAGCCGAGTTTGGCCAGCGAATCGCAGCGCCATTTGGCGTATTCGTTGAGCCCCATCCATTCATGGACGACGATGACGCCGGGGCGGAGGGCAGAAATAGCATCGTCATACGCTATATACCCTTCGAGTGTCGTTTCCCCTTGCTTGTATTCGATTATATCTGTTACAATTTTCCCCTGCGAGGTTGACGTGATTAGGATGGCGAGAACTGCTCCAAACAAGATTCCTTTTTTCATTGTGTACCTCCATGGTGAGTCGTTTGCATAACGCAAGATACACGTTTCCCTGATTAGACACAAGTTGACGAAACTGTCGACATCCATATATTGGGAATATGATAATCGAAACATCCCAACTGCTGTTATTCATGGCCGCCGGGTTGATGCTTAATCTGACACCCGGGCCGGATATGCTGTATGTCGCCACCCGATCGATGCATCAGGGGCAAAAAGCGGGAGTTGTGTCGGCGCTTGGGATTGGCGCAGGGAGTATTGTCCATTGTCTGGCGGCGGCGTTCGGTCTTTCGGCGGTGCTGATGTATTCCGCGACTGCGTTTATGGTTATCAAATTCGCCGGAGCGGCGTATCTGATTTATTTGGGAATCAGAACGATCTTGAGTAAACAAACTCTCGGTGTACCGAATGTCGAAACGGCAAGTTTGCGCAAAATGTTCTGGCAGGGCGTCATTACCAATATTCTCAATCCCAAAATCGCGTTGTTCTTTTTGGCGTTTCTGCCGCAATTTGTGAACGTGGATAAAGGAAACACAGCACTTCAAATTCTGTTTTTAGGGACACTTTTTAATATCTCCGGAACAACAGTCAACACGCTTGTCGGTTTGTTTGCCGGGTACGCCGGTACGCGGTTGATGCGCAGTCCGAAGGGGATGACCATTCAACGCTGGGTGACCGGTTCTGTCTTTTTGGCGCTTGGCGCGCGGCTGGCATTTGCCGAACGAAAGTAAACAGACCCCAACTTTTCTCGCTTGAATCATATTTACCCTGTCTTGTATATTTTCTATGATGATACCGGCTGACAAAGCCGGAGTGATATTCAACGTATTACGGGAATGTTCAGGAGGAATCTATGTTCACCGCCGCACGTAATCTGTCTAAGGGGATGTTGTTGGCTGCCGTTGTGCTGTTTGCATCGGCACAGGTTTTCGCGCAGGACCCGACCAAAATCGGTCCGGATGTTTACAAAACGATTTTCGAAAACGAACGTATTCGGGTAAACGAAATCAATTTTGCCAAAGGGGCGAAAATCGGCATGCACTCGCATCCGGACCATGTCGTCTATTGGGTTGAGGGCGGAACGCTCCGCATCTTTAATCCGGATAGCACAAGCGTGGAAGTGACCGGTAAAGCCGGTGAAGTGCTCTGGCTTCCGGCTTGCACCCATGCCGGCGAGAATATCGGCGAGACTGCTATAAAACTCGTTCAGGTTGAACTCAAAGAACCGGCGCCGATGAAACAACCGGCCGACACGACGAAGAAGTAAGTTGATTGTATATACGCGGCGTGCCAAACGGTACGCCGCGATATCGAAAGGACGAAATGGACACCCCAGTAAAAATTACGATCAGCCCGAACGGATCAGCCAAAATTGAAACTGAGAGGGCGGAGATTCATATGCCGGATGGTACGGTGATAATTAAAGAGGGAAAGTTTTCGCTTTGCCGCTGCGGTGCATCACTGACCAAACCATTCTGCGATGGCACGCATAAGACGAATGGATTTCAAGGGTGACGTTGTCACTTTTGCGCTTCGCGTTTTAGAATCCGAACCGCCACCACTTTTTACCCACATTATTGTCGGCCCACGCAAACAATGTCATAGCATCTGTGGTTTGTGGTTTTGGCTGTTTAATTTTGCGTAGTTCTCCATAACGAGAAATAGCAGCTAGTAATTTGTCGAGTTCAACTGTTTCCGAAAGCAGTTTTGCACATACCTCATCACCTTTCATGTACAATTCCACCGGTAGTCCTAGACTATCCCACCCCGTATACTCCTGTGCTTCAATGTCAATCGCTTCAAAATGATCTAAGTGTGCAACGGTATCGATACGACTCATGTAATGATCGGTATCTTTGAAAAAGAGAGGATACGAGATTTCACGCATGAATGTTTACTTCTTTACTAAACTCCGCAGTACTTTAAGATTTTGAATATCCTCTTTCAAGTCTTCTTCTTTAGGCGTCTCGAGGATTTTCGGGATTTTGGCGAGGCGGGAATCGTTGATGATATTGCGGAATCCTTCTAATCCAATCTTTCCTTTTCCGATATGTTCGTGTCGATCTTTCTTTGATCCCAAATCCCCTTTGCTGTCGTTCATGTGGATGATCTGGATTCGGTCGATACCGATGATATCATCAAACGCTTTCATCGTCTTCTTATAATCAGCTGGATCGCTTAACGGGTAACCGGATGCGAACACATGGCAAGTGTCAAAACAAACACCGACTTTCTTTTTGTTTTCCACTTTGCTGATCATGTAGGCGATCTGTTCGAATTTGTAACCGAGGTTCGAACCCTGTCCGGCAGTCACTTCCAACAGCAGCATCACGTTATTGTCTTTCAGCATGCCGAATAGCTTATTGATGTTTTTCGAAATCTGATTCATCCCCTTTTCTTCCCCTTCACCAACGTGTGAACCGGGATGAAAAACCAAAGAAGGAATTTTCAAAATCTCGCATCGTTCCATTTCGAGCTTGATACCGGCAATTGATTTATCTTCCAGTTCTTTGTTGGGAGAGGCCAAGTTGATCAGATAACTGGCGTGCGAAGTGCTGACCGTGATACCGGTCTCTTTTTGCAGGTCAAAATACTTTTTGAGTTCCGCATCTTTGAGCGCCGCCGCCCGCCATTGGGCGTTTGATTTATTGAATATCTGGACTGTGTCACACGTAGCTGTTTGTCCGTGAATAATGGCGTTGAAAACGCCGCCTGATATAGATTCATGCGCGCCGAAGAGCATCTGGTCACCTTTCATTAGGTACTACTTTTCGGCAACATACAAAGGACGCGGCGGTTAGCGCAATCGCCGGATTTTGCCAATAAAAAAGCCCCGAAGACCGGGGCTTTGTAAAGCGGTCAGGCTTTTTACTTTTGAAAAGCAGCGACGCCGTTGGCCTGTTTGCTCTGCTCGAATTTCTTTTTAAAGAAATCGACTGTCTTGCGCAAACCGGCATCGAAATCGACTTCCACGCGGTAGCCATGTGATTTCAATTTTTCGATATCCGCAAAGGAATGGCGAATATCCCCGGCGCGCGGTTCGGCATATTGCGCGGCGATGTTCACACCCAAAATCGCGCGTAAACGATCGAGTAATTGATTCAGTGTATATTGTCCGCCGCAGGCGACGTTAAAGTAATCGCCGACCATACTGTCAGTCGTCGCAGCCAGAATATTTGCCTGCACGCAGTTGTCGATGTAGGTGAAATCGCGGGATTGTTCTCCATCACCAAACACTGTCGGCGCTTTGCCTTCTAAAAAGCGAGTAATGAATTTCGGGACGACCGCCGCATAATCAGAATCCGGGTCCTGTTTCGGCCCGAAGATATTAAAGTAGCGGAGCGCTACCGTCGGAAACTTGTACAGCTCCCAATAGACTTTACAGTAGTATTCACCGGTCAGCTTGTTGACGGCATAGGGGGAAAGCGGGCTGGGAACCATCCCTTCATGTTTGGGCAGTTCTTCAGACTCGCCGTAAATCGATGATGAAGAGGCAAAGACCAGTTTCTTGACTTTGGCCTGACGAGAGGCTTCCAACATGTTCAAAGTCCCGTCAATATTGACTACATTTGCCGTCAGTGGGTTTTCGATAGAACGCGGGACAGAAGGCAACGCCGCCTGGTGGAATACATAATCCACCCCGGCCACGGCTTTGGCAACTGTCCAGTAATCCCGAATATCCCCTTCGATAATTTCGATGTTACCGGTTAGGGATTCGACATTTTCCCAATATCCCGATGAAAAGTTATCCAGAACCCGTACCGAATGTCCCTGGGAGAGCAAAGTAGACGCAATGTTAGAGCCGATAAATCCGCCGCCGCCGGTAACAAGACATTTCATATTTCTGTATCCATTATCCTTTTCGAGTTTTAGTCTTTATCGGTATTCGCAGACCGTTTGTTGACTCGCCATCTTACCGCAACGCTAACGGTTACGTAGGGACTGGCAAGGGCTAAGCCGAACCAGAATATCGGTTTTCGGCCTCAAAGTCCAGCAAATCTTGGGGTTTCGGAGCCCCGATGTTTTTGGAAACAGTCCGGCTTTTCCCCCGTATATCAAGGAAGAATGAACAAACAGTCTACAAAACAGGAGACTTTGGTATGAAACGCTGGACTATGCTCGCGGTAGCTTGTCTGACCGGGCTGTCGCTAACAGTAATTGATTCATCCCCCACGCAGGCGAAGTCATATCGGAACCATGCTAAAGGCTGGCTTGGGGTGGAAGTACAGTCGGTTGACGAAGATTTAGCAAAAGCATACAAACTCAAAACTGAAACCGGGGTCATCATTAATGAAGTTGAACCGGATTCCCCGGCTGAAGAAGCAGGTCTGAAAGAATCCGATATCATTATCCGGGTGAACAAGGAACGGATTGTCGATGCCGATGATCTAACCTGGACTATCGGCGACATGAACCCGGGCGAAAAAGCGACTGTTACCTTTATTCGTGACGGCAAAGAACAAACAGCCGAAGTAACGCTGGAACGTCAGCGCACCCGTAAGCGCTATAATTCATCCGGTGCATGGTCAGGATCCTGGTCAGGCTGGGGACATGGTTATGCCATGCCGGATATGCCGCCGACCCCACCGACTCCCCCCACACCTCCCACCCCGCCGACACCGGCTTATCCGCGCTGGGGAAGCAACGCCGGTTTTTCTATGTTTGGCGATCACTACCGCTTTGACGGATGCGGTATGCAGGTGATAGAATTGACCCGCGGGTTGGAAGAATACCTCGGCGTTACTGAAAAGTACGGCGTATTTGTTGTCGATGTCGAAAAACGCTCCGAGGCGGCCGGAGCCGGAATCAAAGCCGGTGATGTGCTTTTGAAAGTGGATAAAGAATCACTCTACGAACCGGACGATTTGTTGGAAGCGTTATCGGATATGGATGAAGGGGACACGGTAACCTTTTCGATTATTCGTGATCGCAAACCGATGACAATCAAAATGGAGATCGAAGATGCACCGGGTCGCTTTAACTATTTCTCCGGCCGCGCACCGCGGGTGCATGGATTGTATTGGGACGATGCCGATGCGGCCTACGCCCTGGATCTTGGCGCATTGACCGGTAGTGTTAACCGCAGTTTAAAAAGCCTGAAAGAATTAGAACATCTGCGCGACTATAAAGGAATGAGCGATGAAGATATACAGAAACTTCAGGCTGAAATGGATCGTCTTCGTGCCAAACTGGAAGAATTAGAAGCGAAGATGAAGTAAGCTCTTTAGCTCTTAGCATATAGCAATCGAAGAAAACGCTCCGCCGCCACGGAGCGTTTTCAGTTTGTTACTTGCTGTTCATAAGCCGGCTGCGCTATATTATTTGTGCATGGCAATTTGTACCGTTGAAAAACTCTTTGTTGCCCGAAACCGTGATCTTGAACTCACGCTGTTGAACACGACTCAAAACGGATTCAAAAAAGAGATTCTTACTGCCGAGCTTCATCGTCCCGGTCTTGCCCTGACCGGTTTTACCGAACGATTCCCCCACAAACGAATCCAGATACTTGGCGAAACGGAAATGGCTTTTCTTGGCCAGCTTTCCCCGGAACGTCTGGTGGAAGTTTCCGAGCTTCTTTTTGCCACAGAGATTCCGACGCTGATTATCAGCAAGGCTATTACGCCGCCGCTCATGTTTTTGACTATCGCCGACAAATACAACACCTGTGTTTTTTCCAGCCGCTTAACCACTACCGTTTTGGTTACGCGATTGGGTGCATTCTTGGATAATTTCTTTGCCCCCTCAACCAATGTGCACGGTTCACTGGTCGACGTGTACGGTGTCGGGCTTTTGTACACGGGTAAATCCGGAATCGGAAAGTCGGAAGTCGCGCTTGATTTAGTCGAACGGGGTCACCGACTGGTGGCGGATGATATGGTCAAGATTACGCGCACAGCGCCGGATGTTATCATCGGAACCGGCGCACCGGATTTCGGGCATCATATGGAAATTCGCGGTATCGGTATTATTGATATCGAAAAGCTTTTTGGTATTCGCTCCATTCGCCTACAAAAACGTATTGAAGTGGAAGTGCATTTGACCTATTGGTCGGAGGCGGCGCAGTACGAACGATTGGGGCTGGATGAAAAGAAAACCAGCGTTTTGGGGGTGGAAATCCCGATTGTCAATGTCCCTATTTCCCCGGGTAAAAATATCACCGTAATCTCGGAAGTTATCGCCATGAACCATATGCTCAAAGTGTATGGGGAAAACTCGGCGCTTGAATTCAGTAAAAAGCTCGCCCGCCGGTTAAGCCGGCAATCCATGACCGAAGAATATCTGGAATCTGACTTCGAATAAGCGGTTTTTTAGCGGCAAAACTGCCACTTGGCAAAAACGGGAAAAAAGAGTATGCTTCCTGTCTTTGCCGGTTGGGAACCCCAGCAATACCGGTCAGTACAATGCTTTATCGGAGGAATGTAGTACAATGAAGTCAGTTCGTGTATATGCGTTGTTTGCGCTGGTACTCTGCTTTTTTGCCTGTTTAGTGGGCTGCAGCACGTCAAACGACACTGTTGTTGCCGAAGTAGGCGACTATGATATCACCGTGCAGGAATTCAAAGATTACTTTGAAAACCGTCGAATGTCGTTCACCTCGGCGCAGGATGAATTCACGCAAAAACGGGCGTTTTTGGACAGTATGATTGACAGCCGCCTGTTAACGCTTGAAGCATACAAACACGGCATCGATAAATCCGAAGAGCTTACCCGCGCCGTGCTGGCCAACCGGGATAAATTCCTTTTGGATGCATTGTACAACAAAGAAATCGCGAGTAAAACTACCGTTACCGATGCGGAAATCAAAGAATACTACGACAATCTGAAATTCCAGGTGCGGGCATCGCATATTTTGGTCGCGAACGAGGATACAGCCAAGGCGCTTTTGAACCGGATCAAAGCCGGTGAAAATTTCGAACAGTTAGCGTATGATTACTCGCTTGATTCCAACGCCAAGCGAACCAAAGGTGACTTAGGTTATTTTGTCTGGGGTTCGATGGTCGAAGAATTCCAGCAAGTTGCGTTCAAGATGCAACCCGGAGAAATCAGCCCGCCGGTCAAAACGCCGTATGGCTTTCATATTATCAAGCTCGTCGATCGCATCGCGAACGACGCACTCGGTACGCTGGAAGAAAGCCGTAAAGAAATCGAAACGCAGATTCAAAATCGCAAGCGTATGGACCTGACCCGTACGTATATGGAAACTATCCGTGAAAAGTATGCAGTGACAGTCGATACCGTAACCTGCCAATATCTGTTCCACAAGCGGGAGCAGTTGTACCCGCCGCAAATTGTTTCAGAACTTCCGCGCAATGATTTTGATATCGAACAATTGGACCGCAACGAACGGGAATTAGTGATCGCAACCTGGGAAGGGGGTCAGTTAACGCTCGGCGGCTATCTTGATTTGATCAAGCAGGTTCCGCCGCAAATGAAACCGAGTTTGGACAGTTATGATTCGTTACGGACCTTTATTTTCCTGCTCAAGCAGGAAGATATTCTTGCCGCCGAAGCGCTAAGAAACGGTATGGATAACGACCCTCGGTATGTGCGAAAAGTCAAGCTGTTTAAGGATTTGACAATGGCGGATATCATGAAAAATGATTCGATAAAGATTACCGAATTGCCGCCCGATTCTATTTTGTATGGCTATTATCATGCCAACATCGATCAGTTTAGCCATCCGGGAAAGATTCATGTATACGAGATTCTGCTTTCAGATGAGTTAAAAGCGAAGCAAATCAAAGAAACTGTTCGTTTGTTGAATGTGTTCCGTGACATGGCTATGGACTTGACGATGCGTAAAGGAAAACGTGAGAACGGCGGTGATTTGGGCTATATTGAAAAAACTCAACTACCCGAAATTTATGCTGAAGCAGAAAAAACCCCGGTCGGTCGGATCGGCGGTCCGGTTGCTACCGGCATATTCTTCTCTGTCTTTTACGTGGTAGATAAAATAGCTTCAAGTCCCAGAGATTATCTGGCTGTGAAACCGCAAATAGTCAACATTTTCCAGCAACAAGCCAAAGAGCAGGCGGTTCGCCAGCTTCTGGCTGATCAGCGGGCGGCAACGACAATTGAAGTGAAAGAAGATGCTATCTGGTCGACTATCGATAAGAATGCGTATCCGGCCGATGCATCAAACGCGGCGAATAATTGATTCTGTTACCTGTGCGTACATTGCGAAATAGCCTTTTCCTGCTTCTGGCACTGACAGCGGCAGGCACCTCTGCGCAAACAACTCCTGATAAAGGGATAGTTGACCGCATTGTCGCCATTGTCGGCGATACGGTCATTCTTGCCTCCGAGCTTGAGATGCAGATCCAGTTGTATATGCTGCAGAATCGCCAGAAAATAACCAGCGAAGCCCAGGCACATGAAATTCAGAAGAGTATTTTGGATGACATGATCAATGAGCAGCTTTTCATCGCGGCGGCAAAAGAGGATACGACTATTCAGGTTCGTGATGAAGAAATCGAAGCTTCGATTGATGAGCAAATTGCCCGCATAAGCAAAAATTTCCCTTCCAATGAAGAGTTTCTTGCGGCGTTGAACTCTGAAAATATGACGCTTCGGGATCTGCGAAAGCGATATCGGGACGGAACGGCAAACCAGTTGCTCAAACAACGCGCCATGCAGCGCAGGTTTTATTCTGTGTCGGTCTCCAAACGTGAAGTAGAGGAGTATTACCGCACATTCAAAGACTCGCTTCCTTCCCAGCCGGAGGCCGCCCGCCTTGCCCGGATTGTATTGACCGTTAAACCAAGCAAAAAGGTAGAAGATTCCATCAAAGCAGAGGCGGCTGCATTGCGTGACAAAGTTCTAAAGGGAGCTGATTTTGCGACTCTTTCTTCCCATTACTCCATGCCCGGTGTACGGGAAAATGGCGGCGATTTAGGATTTATGTCCCGTGAAGATGTCGTTCCGGAATTCAGCAGAGCGGCGTTTCTGCTCGAACCGGGTGGTATTTCACCGGTCGTTCGAACGGAATTCGGCTACCATGTCATCAAATGCGAAGACAAACGGGGAGAACAACTGCATTTACGGCATATTCTTCTGGCAGTTACTCCGACTCAGGAAGACACCGTCCGCGTTATGCGGCTTGGTGATTCGCTGGTAACGCTCATTAAAAATGGATCGGACTTTGCCGAACTGGCTAAAGCGTTTTCCGATGACAACGAAAGCCGGGCTCAGGGTGGGGAAATCGGCTGGGTTTCTATTCCGGAATTACCGGCGGACATGGTGTCGCAGGTAAAAGGATGGACAACAATCGGAGAAGTGCGCGGGCCGATTCTCAGCGCCAACGGCGTGCAAATCCTGAAATTGCTGGAACAATCTCCCGAAAAGATTTTTTCTCTCGAAACCGATTTCGATCGCATTAAAGACTTCGCCCGTCAGGATAAAGCCGGTCATCAGGTAGACCAGTGGCTTGCCGAGCTTCGCAAGCGCACCTACGTCGAAACCCGACTCGACGATGCGAATTGATGATTTCCTTTCAACGTTAGGTGTAATTACTCGTCGTACCGAGGCAAAACGGCTGGCCGACTCCGGCATGATAGAAGTAAACGGCCGGGTTATAAAACCGTCGTACGATGTCAGGGTTAACGATGTTGTTCGAGTCAAAGGATCGCATCCGATTTCGTTGGAAATACTCGATGTTCCGCACAGATCAGTTGCAAAAACCGAAAGAAACCGGTATATCAAGTTACTCTAAGCAGGGAAGTTTTAGATCAGACGTGTGGTTTCACAAAGCACGTCACATTCTGTAGTTTAAAGTTTGACAGATAACGGCGTGGCTGCGCTATATTACGTTACGGTACGTTCTGTGCCGATACACAAACTATGAGCCGTTCTGTAAGTCGTTATCATCTGAGTACCCTCATCTTCTGTCTTGTCACCAGCCAGGCAGCGGCTGTTTCCATTCGTGTTCCCACAACAGCGCCGACTATTCAATCGGCCGTCAGTATGGCTGCCACTGGCGATACAATTGTGCTGGCACCCGGAACCTACACCGGAAGCAGCAACCGCAACATTTCCATGCAGGATAAACAATTGGTTTTCTTGGGCGAAGAAGGTCCGGAAAACACCATTATAGATTTGATAAATCTGTCCATTCCTGCTTTTCGGATGGATTCCGATGATCCGGCGGGTACTGTTTTTCAAGGGATTACGATTCGCCATGCACAATCCGGATTGTTTATCGATGATGCAACCCCGTTGCTTACCAATATGCGGTTTGTCGACAACCATGTCGGCGTTTTCTATATCCGCTGGGATCAAAGCGACACGACCAAACGGCTGCAAATTCTCAATTCAGAATTCGTGTTCAACGATACGGGTATACACGCGGTATCCGGTTCCACCGCACTGGGGAAAATAGCGACCGTTGCCGGTTGTTCATTTACCGGCAATAACCGCGGACTCACGTATTATTCAATCGAGCCGTCACCCGAGCGTTGTTTTGAAGTACATAATTCCCGCTTTGCCAATAATGAACGGGCAGTGGCATCATCTGATTATGTCTACTTCCCTGAACTTGTTTTTGACAGCTGCCAATTCGACAGCAATGAAACAGCACTTCAAAACAGTGTTACGGTTAGCAATTCGACATTTTTCGGTGGTGATGTCGCTGCCGAAGGTTTCTTATCCAGTCGAATCAAAATCAGTAACAGCCGATTTGAACAAGTTCGGAATGTCGTTTTAGAGTCGAACGTGTGGGGGAGAAACCATCAGTCACAGCCACCCTCTAATTTTGATCCTGGGTTCTTTTTGGAAAACTGTACGATTATCAATAACCCGGGTGCTATTGCCTCGTTGGGCGGGTTTATCGATGAAGACCCGATCGGCGCGACCTTTACCGGCTGTTCATTTCAATACAATCAAGGCGGCATTACGGCGGTGGAAGGGCTGCACCGGCTTCGCTTTGAAAATTGTGTCTATGCGCATAACGGAGATGGTCTTGAGGTACGCGGTTCCGGAACCGGATTAGAAATTATCGGCTGCACCTTTGCGGACAATATCGGTTCAGCGGTGAATTCCTGGCTTGAAGATTGGTCGGTCAACATCGAACGTTCTATTTTTTACAGCAACACCGGTCCCGGTATTCGCCTCAGTCATTTCGATTATGATTCTGCCTGGAGTATTTCCTGCTGCAATTTTTATAACAATAATAACGGAATGGGGGATTATAACGGAATACCGTCGCAAGATGGTCAAAACGGGAATATTTCGACCGACCCGTTTTTTTGTAATGCCCCCGCCGGCTTGTATTCGATCTATGGCAATTCTCCCTGTTCACCTCTGTTGAGTTCCTGCGGCCAGCTTGTGGGTGCGGTGTCCGTTGCCTGTGCTTATATGCAGTTAGATTCTCTGACTATCGACTCACTGACCGACAATCAACATGTCATTAATCAAACGCCATCGATCTTTTGGAATGGGCAGGACTCGCTTGCCGATGTACCCACGCAGGCGGAAGTAGAAGTGGGCAGCGATACTGTTTGGGATGTTGCCGAGTTATGGAATTCAGAAATGCTCCCGGTGAGTGACGGTTCTGTTCCGTATGCGGGAGCGCCGCTTGTTGATGGACAAACATATTACGTACGCGCTCGGATTTCGAACGGTCAGTATTGGACGGAGTGGAAAGAAACAACCTTTCGCATGAACACCGCTCCTTTCACACCGCAGCCGCTTTCACCGTCGCAGGTATCGATTTCTACGTTTGCGCCGACTCTTTGGGTGAGCAATGCTGCCGATGCGGAAGATGATCCGTTGAATTACCAGTTTGAATTGTTCAGCGATAGCGGGCTTACGACAATGGTAACGGGTATGTCGGTAGTGCAATCGCCCGATTCAACGGGATGGGTTGTTGATCCTGAGCTTGAAGAAAACGCTTACTACTGGTGGCGTGCCCGCGCCTATGATGGGTATGAAGGTTCAGGCTGGACTTTAAGCCAGCCGTTCTGGATAAACAATATGCCGGAAGTTCCAGCGGTGCCGACAACGGTCTATCCGCCCACACCGGCAGATTTTCCTGTTTTCGATATGCAGCCGATATTCAGATGGCTTCCGGTAACCGATCCGGATCCGTTCGACACGATCTATTACACGATTGAAGTTTCAACCGACTCACTGTTTGACAGCAGTATCGTTATCGATTCACTCAGCCAGCCGCAATACGCCAGTATCGATTCGTTAGTATTCCAGACGCAATATTGGTGGAAAGTGAGTGCGTTTGATCAAAACGGTCTTGGCACCGAAGCCATCGCGGCGTCATCGTTTTGGACCTGGACATTGGGTGATGTTAACCATAACCATACCGTAACGGTGAGCGATGTCACTACCTTTGTCGGGTTTCTGTTTACCGGGATGGATACTATCGAACCACTTTTTGTGGGAGATATGAACGGTAATTGCCAGGTTAATATTCAGGATCTTACCTACCTGATCGGTTATCTGTTCAGGGGCGGCCCGCAGCCGAAAATCGGATGTGACTGACACTCGCTAAGAAGTCATTCTTTTCTCTTCGTTTCCTGCCTATATTCTCTTTTTGTGAACCGCAATCGTTCGTCGATTGTTACAACGGTATGACAATTTTACAAAAGGACGGAATGTGAGCGCGCAGCTTCCCAAAACTCTCGGCGAACTGAAAGCATCCGGCTGGAAAAGCCGGTCGGTAAAAGATGAACTTCGTGACAATCTGATTGCGGCAATTAAAAACGGCAGCTCGCCGTTTGTTGGGATTGTCGGCTATGAAAAAACCGTTATTCCCCAGATAGAAAACGCGATTTTATCCAAGCATAATTTTATTCTGCTCGGTTTGCGCGGTCAGGCCAAAAGCAGGATCGTGCGGCTATTGGGAGCGCTTTTAGATGAACGCATGCCTATTATTCCCGGCACGCAGCTGAATGAAGACCCGCTCAACCCGGTTTCACCAAAAGGAAAGCAGATGGTGGAATCGCAGGGTGATAAGATGCCGATCGAGTGGATAACTCGTGAGCAGCGGTACCATGAAAAATTAGCCACGCCCGACGTTTCGATTGCTGATTTAATCGGCGATATCGACCCGATCAAAGCAGCGCGGGAAAAACTGGATATCTCGAATGAAGAAGTGATTCACTGGGGCATTATACCTCGGACAAACCGGGGAATTTTTGCGATCAATGAACTTCCCGATTTACAACCGCGTATTCAGGTAGGTTTGTTGAATATCTTAGAAGAAAATGATATTCAGGTGCGCGGGTTCCCGCTTCGCGTTCCGCTCGATATGCTGCTGGTCTTTACAGCGAATCCGGAAGATTACACCAACCGCGGTAATATCATTACACCGCTTAAAGACCGTATCGATTCGCAGATAGTAACGCACTATCCGCGCACGATTGATGAAGCGAAACAAATAACCGTCAGCGAAATCACGCCGAAACCGGTCGATATTCCGGTGCCGGATTTTATGCAGGATATTATCGAAGAGGTATCGTTTCAGGCGCGATCATCGGAATATGTCGATCAAACTTCCGGTGTTTCTGCCCGTGTGTCGATTTCCGCCTATGAAAACTTCCTTTCGAATATCGAACGGCGCGCACTGCGGAATAAAGATAATGATTTGTATCCCCGCATGTGCGATCTGTATGCGATAATCCCCTCAGTCAGCGGTAAAGTTGAGTTGGTGTATGAAGGTGAGCAGGAAGGTTCACTGTTGGTGTCGCGTAATTTGGTAGGGATGGCGGTGAAATCGATTTTCTTGAAGTATTTCCCGGCACCTTCCAAAGAAAAACCGAATCCTGATAAACCGTCACGGGAGAATCCGTACGAAGCGGTTATCGATTTCTTTTCAGTAGGCGTGAAACTGGAAATTTCTGACACCATGCCGTTTTCAGAATACCGGAAAAAACTGGATGCGGTCGTCGGGCTGAAAAAAATCGCGCAGAGATATTTCAATACCACCAACGAACGGGAATTGCTTTTGGGCATGGAGTTCGTGCTTGAAGGATTGCACCATAACAACCTCATCGCGCGGGAAACCGATGACGGGCTCGTTCGGTATGCCGATATTTTCTCCGACATGCTTCGCGGAATGGGAGACTGAGCGTGAAGTTTATCTATTCCAAATGGGATGATGAACTATTCAATCAGCTCAAAGCGCTGTCTGATTTGATGTCGATTTTCAGTTATCTGCTTATGCGTTTAAGTGGGGATGTCGAGGCAACGCTGAAGCTGATGGAGCGTTTACAAAAGCAGGGGATACTTGACGCCAAATACGACCTTCAGGAGTTTCGCCGCCAGCTTGAACAGTCCAAACTGGTGAAAAATACTCCCGACGGATTGAAGCTCGCTGTCAAAGGGGAACGTAAACTCAGGCAGGATGCCTTCGATATCGTCTTCCAAAAAATGCGCGCACAAGGGTCAGGACAACATCGACTGCCGTATGAAGGAGGAACCAGCGACGAAACTCTCCCTGAAAAACGGCCGTTTGCATTCGGTGATAATTTTCGCTCGATAGATTATCATTCTTCACTATTCAATTCTATAACCCGCACCGGCGATTTGGGGATGGATTTGTCGGAACGAGATTTGGAAGTATATGAATCGGAACGAAGCTCCTCCTGCGCAACGGTGCTGATGATCGACATTTCTCATTCGATGATTTTATATGGGGAAGACCGAATTACTCCGGCTAAACAGGTTGCCATGGCCTTCACCGAATTGATAATGACTAAATACCCGAAAGATGATTTGTCGATTGTCTTATTCGGCGATACCGCCAAACAGGTGCAGATTAAAGACCTGCCGTATGTGAGCGTCGGACCGTTTCATACCAACACGCAGGATGGACTGCGGATGGCGCGTCAGATTTTGCTGACCAAAAAGCACGTGAATAAACAGATATTCATGATTACGGACGGGAAACCATCGATGATCACCCGTTCCAATGGACAACTCTACAAAAATCCGGTCGGGCTTGATCCCATGATTGTCAACCGTACCCTCGATGAAGCGGTAATTTGCCGGAAAAAGAAAATCCCGATTACCACGTTTATGGTTACGGATGATCCGTATTTGCAGCAGTTCGTACAGCGTTTGACGGAACTGAATAAAGGACGCGCCTATTTTTCCTCGGTTGAAAATTTAGGTGGATTTGTTATTTGGGATTTTGTGTCGAACCGGAAGAAACGGGGATAGGACGTGAAAATGAATCAACAACTACTAGTAATTGTACTAGCATTTTGCGTTAGCATCTTCTTCACGTTAATAGGTTGCGACAGAACTAATTTTCTTAGGGTGAAGTCAATAGGTTTTGAGCAATCTCAAACAGACAGTTTAGTTTGGGTAGGAGTAATAGACTCCAACCTAGAAATGTCTTTGAGCTCCTATGCTATTACTGGCGGCAAAACCATCTCAGAATCGGCACCGCTTCATTTTCGCGTTACTATCCGCAATTTGTCAGATGATACTATCCGATATGATTACTCTGACGCTTTTGTGATGCACGGAAGCGGTGTGAAGAAGGAACTCTACATAGTTGAATACTCAGGCAAATTCGAAGCAGGGGGTAGGCATGTGAGATATTCTGATTTCTTTGCTGATCGACAGTTTGTAGTGGCACCCTCGGATACAATTTCGATGCATTTTCAGTCTGAGCGAACAGAGGAGCGAGCCAGAATCCAAGAAGTCGAACTTCATTTAGGTGCATATTCAATCGGTACTGACGTTACCTCATCCAAAATATCGGCAATAAAACTGTCACAGTAGGGTTCTGATTTATCGGTGACACACCCTTTAGGGTGTGAACAGAATTACTCCGAATACCGCAGCCAATCTTCGATTCGTGCGCCGATCTGGTCACGAACTTTACGAAATACACTAAGAACTTCATCAGTAGAACCGACAGCGTGGGCGGGATCTTCGAAAGGCCAATGAAGACGTTTGGCATCACCCGGAAACACCGGGCATTGTTCTGCGGCATTATCGCAAACGGTAATCACGTAATCGAATTTTTCAGCCAGATACTTTTCAAGTGAATTGGATGTCTGTTTGGAAATATCGATCCCGATTTCCTGCATTACCTGTACCGCCAGAGGATGCACCCCTTTTGGCGTCAAGCCAGCAGACCGGACTTCGTCGGTCGAATCGAGAAAATGACGGAAGAAGCCTTCGGCCATCTGGCTGCGGCAGGAGTTTCCGGTACAAAGGACTAAAATTCTCATGGGCAATCCTACTACCTGGTAATTAACCTGTCAATTCCCAAAGGGTTAGGGGATTGTTAGGAGGTAGGCGGCCGGTCAGAAAATATCCGCGAATTTTTTGGAACACAACGGCCGATATAGGTTTATAAAAAGGGACTGATAGGATTTTCGGGAGTTTTCCCGCCTCACAAAAACGATTCTTTTGTAGCGTACTTTTCGAAAATAGAGTAAATTAAAGAATAAGATAGATACTGACCACGTCATCCGTGAAGGAGTAACCATGAAGAAGATTTTAGGCACCTCAATTGCGATGCTCGCCCTGTGCGGCTTCGTAATGGTCGGTTCCAGCTCTGCCTGCGGCGATGAAGCCAAAACAGAGAAGACCTCGACCGCTTCGGCTTGTGCATCTAAGACCACCACAGCCACCACCGCCAGCGCAACGACAACGTCGTCCTGCTGCGCCAGCAAAGGCACCACTGCTACAACTGCTTCAGCCAAGACTGTCAGCGCTAAGGGAGCTACCTGCTCTGCTGATAACAAAGCTGCCTGTGGCGCCAGCACAACTACTGCTCAGTTGGCCAACGGCACTATGCAGGATTGCGCCAAGAGCTGTGACTACGCCGGCAAATGCCAATTCCGTACAATTTCAATCAAGGGTATGACCTGCGGCGGCTGCGAACAGTCAGTTACGACTGCGTTGACCAGCACCCCGGGCGTGCTCAAAGTTGTTTCCGTCAACTACAAGACCGGTACTGCCGTTGTCTGTGTTGACCCGACCAAAGTTGAAGACAAAGTGATAACCACTGCTGTCGCCAACAAAGGTTTCGAAGCACAGGTTATTCCGGCCGTTGCTACCACAACGACCACCAATACCGAAGCGAAGGCTTGCGGTTCAGCCACCACGACCGACGCGAAAGCCGCCGGTTGCTGCAAAGGTAAGACCGAAGAAACCAAGACCACTACCGCTTCCAAGGACACCAAGAGCCCGCTCTAAGCCGGTAACTCAGATTTTTTCAGGCGGAACTTGTGCAAACAGTTCCGCCTTTTTTATATCGTAGAACTTCTGGCGTTTCTTATATATCATGCCACACATGACCAGACAGATGACACAGCGATTAGCCCTTTTTTTCGCTCTTTCCTTCTTAATCATTTCTTCCGTGAACGCCGCTAAATATGCCGGTGATGCTTTCACGCTCGGTGTTGGCGCACGCGGTATGGGGATGGGGAATGCTATTATCGCCGGGCCGTTCGATGCTTCCGCGCCATACTGGAATCCTGCCGGAATGAATACCCTTTCGGGGAAGTACCTCATGGCAATGCACGCCGAAACGTTCGGATCGCTATTGAATCATGATTTTGTCGGCTTTACCCATGCCCGCCCGGAAAAGCAAAACGGCTTTGCCCGGTCATACGGGTTTTACCTGTACTATCTCGGCGGCGGCGGAATCAAACTGACAGCGCAGAATGATCTGGAACGTCCGGTCGTTATCAAAGAGGTCTCCCACGCTGACATTTTGTTGGCGGCTGCGCTATCCGGAAAAATCAAAGAGAAAGTAGATGTCGGTGTTACGGCGAAAATTATCTACCGGGATATCGGCACAGAATCCGGTGTCGGGTTAACGCTCGATATTGGTGCGCTGTATCCACTGCGGGAATGGGCGACGGTCGGATTGATGATTACCGATGCCACCACCGGTTTTATTCGCTACTCGGGAGAAACATTCGATACGAAAGCGAACACCGAATCAATTTATCCGGCTGTCAAACCGGGATTGACGCTTGAACATACCTATCAGGATTTCACCGGACGGTTTGCTACGGCAGCAGAAATTCGATTTGAAAATCTCAAAGATGCCGCTCAGTATTGGTCGGGTGCAATTTCGCTCGATTCTCATTTCGGGTGGGAAATAGGTTGGCGGGAAATGTTATTCGGGCGGGCGGGATTTGATATCGGTCGATTTACAGCAGGGGGTGGCGTGAATGTCCGCCGGTTTACGATTGATTTCGCATATTTACATCATAGCCAGCTCGACGAAACCTTCCGCGTCAGCGCCGGCTACCAATTCTAAGGTGACGGTGGCGACGCCGCCGTTATTTTTTGAGAGATGAATTAGGTGGTGTATATACAATCCCGAACTCTAAATAGAATTTTAATAGTGTAACAGCCTCTCCCCATCCTGAAGCACATTCCAAAATCATCGCGCGGCCATCGGGAGTATCAGGATAACCGGATTCGGTAACCATCACGACCGTTCCATTATACTTTGCTTCTAATGAGAATTCGATAGTCGTCGGATTTTCTTTGCCTACCGGATACCACTGAAACACAAATCGGTTTGGCCGCTCGCAAACCAGAATAGTGCACTCGGCATTGGTGGTATAGAGATTCGGTCCCCAGTCTTTCCAACGGAAAACCATCTTGCCGCCCGGTTTCGGATCTAGCTCTGTGCTGTGGGTAAAAAACCGGTTCCAGTCATCCGCGGAGGTAACTGTGTCGTACACTTTTTCCGGTGTTGCGGCAATGAATGTTTTTTGACAGATGTTGTGACCGAACGGTTGTGACACAAAGACTCTCTTAATTACCCTGTATTTTCTGTAGCTTAACTGATTCAATTATATTCATTATAGGTAATGGATTATCCTCGCTTGGGATGAAACCGCTTCCACCATGAGAAGCAATGCATTGTGTTAAAGCATTTAGTACCGCTCTTCTTGTTTCTTCATCTGCAGACTTTGCAATAAATTCGAATGTCTCTAATACCAATTGACGATGGGTGTTTATTACTTGTAGATGTTTATATGCACGATAGTTTCTTGCAGACCAAAGAGTTGCTGTAAGTAGAATGGTTATTACAATTATCCTAGTTGTCAAGTTTTGTAGTATTTGGGCATTTGTAGCATCAGAAGAAATCGGAAAATTCGAATACAGAAGGATTGCAGCCACTATACAGCACGCGGCACATACTGCAGTTAAGGCTACCCAAATATAGCTATGGTCTCTGTATTGCTTGGCGAGTGAATTAAAATTGCGGTCATGTGGTTCGACGCCAGCATTTAAATATCCTTGCCTCGTTCGGTTAAGGATTTCTTTTGCCTCACTAATGATTGAATCAACTTCTTTTCTCTTTTGTCGAAGATTTTCTACGCTATCCTCAATTCCTAAGTCAGCAAGAGTTTCTTTCATTCTTTCTACATTTAGATAAGTTACGAAGCTGGAAATACTAGGGTAGACTTTGCTAATTGTACGAAAGGCTTCTGCTTGTTTACTATCTCTAGCCCCTTGGGGATTAGTTACGTTAACAATGGAAAAAGCTTGCAGACCATCTAACATGGAATTTAGTTCACTCAGCCGGTCATTCAGTTCATATAGATGCTGAATCGGAAGTTTTTCAACGGAAAGTCTCGAAAGTTCAAGGCATAAGTTGTAAATGTCTTCGAGTTGTGTTCTTACTAGTTTAAAATCAATCCCATTGAGTTCTGGGCGTTCACTAACCCACTCGATGTTTCTTTTGACTACTTTGTCGATTTCTGATTTAGCTTGCGGCAATTCGTTGCCCATAGTTTCCCTCAACGTTTACAAGTCCATAACTTGGCTCACAGTTTTATCTCAGGTTGCCCTTATTAAAATGCTGGTGCATATAATAGTAAGATAGGCATATTTTGCTAATGAAATATTCAAGAAACCTGTATAGTTCACACGAAGCTGGACGATTCTGGTCGCGGAGATTGCAATCGACTGATCCGCTTGCCGCTGTCTTAACCTATTCCGCCCCGAAAGCGCTCAATGAACTGTACGATCGCTGGGAACGAAACTCACTCGTTAAGGCGATAGAGAAAATCAAAAAAGGGACATCGTCCCGGTGCTTGGATATCGGGTGTGGTATCGGAAGAATAACGCTGACATTGGCGGCGAGGGGCGCAGAGGTAACCGGTGTCGATGTCAGTGAAAAGATGCTTCTGCATTGTGCCAAAGAAGCAAAACGCCGAAAGCTGGATTCTCGCGTAACGCTCGTTCAAAGCTCCGCGGAGCGGATTCCGTTTTCTAATGGTTCATTTGATATCATCACCTGCTTTGGACTTTTGGAACATCTTCCGGTAACACCGAGAAAACGATGCGTCAGTGAGGCACTCCGGCTGCTTAAAAGGCGCGGTACTTTGTATATGGTGGTCAACAATTCCGAGAACCTTCTTTTACAGCGGCGTTATGAACTCAAGACACAAAGAAAGGATGGCTACTTTGCCGCTCTTGTCGGGCTGGATTGGCTGAGGGCGGAATGCAGGAAGTCAGGTGCCAAACTCACCGTCATATCGGCTAACCCACATTACGCACTGCTGCATTACGGTATTCTCGCTACCGGCTCGCTCCCGCAAAAAGAGCTTAATCGGCTCTGTCGGCTGGTCGAAAAGTCGGATGCTAGTGGCGGCCAATCCCAGGAATTCTTGCTCCCGTTTGCCAGCCACCTGCTGGTTCGAATACAGAAATAGCAGACGAAACTCATGGTCAGTATACCCTGCAAAGCCCCGTCAACCGTCATGTATGCAAGGGCTTGCCTGCTTTTGGCTGCAAGATTTTATAGAGGCTCACGTTTAAGGAAGGGTAAAAGGTCTGTTTAAAGTTCGTAAGGGGCTGTAAGACACTGAGTACCCGTCCCGCTATCTTTTCTTTTTCTTCTATGAAAAAAAGTTGAAAAGTAGCACACCGTTTGCGTAGGAAAGATGCGCGCGTTGGGTGCGTCAATAAACAGGCGGAGGTGGCTCTGCCAATGATAATTTTAGCAGGAAAATGCTGTTTTCGAGTTGACACAAAATGCCCTTAGCCATATATTCATGCTCGGATGATAGTTGTAACGGCCTCATTGATCCATATGACAATGGGCTATCACTTTTCGAGCATACTACCAAACTAAGTACTGCGTCTTCGGCGCTGAGTGGGATCTGCCGGGGATATTTCAAAACAGGTTTATTTACGTATCGAAAAACTCTGGTAACGAAAAATTAGTATTGTCGGCTCCGTGAATACGCAGGGCCATCACCTATTTTCGAGACTGGAGTTATATCGATCGTTTGGCTAAGGGACAATTAAGTCTTGAATGTTGAACCTGATGCTCAGAAGTGAGGAGGACGGTATGCCCTTTATCGCCAAAGTCCCCGGTCTTGCAGGCCGAACATGGACGTTCCTTTTAGCCACGTTTTTAGTACTCGGTCTTAGTGCTCATCGCGCCGAGGCTATTCCAACAGTAGTCGTAAAAGTAGCAGATACGACAGCACCCAATGGTCAGATAAACACGCAGATTCTGGTTTTCCTCCAGAATACTGCTGATACCATTGCCGGTTTCAAAATCCACCTGCAGCTTGATAACCCCGACATCATGAAATTCCAGGGTGACAGCGGTACTGCTATCGATACCACTTACTGGGATTGCACGGCGTTTCAAGGTCCGAACTGCGTGGAATCTACCTTAACGGTTCCAACCGCCAACTGGGATTTCCGCCATATCGATACCAGTGCTATTTTGATTGGTAACTTTGATACGGTTGGCACCCGTACCGCCGGATGGCAGTATGTAACCTCCCGTTCGCTTGGCGGTCAGGGGTACGACATCCTACTGGTCGGGCTTGCGGATGACCCGTTTGTAGCGGGTACAAAGCCGGGTATCGCGCCCAATCTTCCGGGTAACGTGCCGCTTCTTAAGCTGCTTGCCGACGCCAAGTATCTTTGCGATACCAGCTTGACGGGTGACGAAAGAAAGACCAACATCGTCATTCAAACTTCGTTTGTGAATAATTTTGGTTTGTCGAAACCGAACGGTTCTGCTATCGGTATTGCATACCAGCATTATACGGACACCAATTATTATTCCTGTAATCAGTGGGCAGGTTCGAATTGTATCGGAGGATGGACACAGGTATCCACCCCGCCCTTCGACTCGCTCGCTATTCGCAACGATTCATTCCCCTATATTGATCCGAACGTAGTACTCGTCGACAACGGTTCGCTGACGATTTTGCCGGGCGCCTGTTATGTGTGCGGCGACATTAACAACAATTCCGCGCACAACGTTACCGTTGCCGATTTAGTGTATCTTGTTCAATTTTTGTTTAATAGCGGTCCGGCGATTCCTTCGCCGGTCAATCGTGCGAACGTCAACTGCTCGGTCAATACCCAGGGAAACCCGACAATAACGGTCGCCGACTTGGTATACATGGTGCAGTTCCTGTTTAACGGCGGAGCAGTGCCCTGTGCGAACTGTCCGGTCGGTTAATTAATGCGAAACTAATGTTGACTGAACATTACGAGTTTAGATAGAAGACTGCCCTGTCGTTGAAAAACGACGGGGCTGTAACCATACATACAAAGAGAAAGGAAAGGAGGATTTGTACAGAGGTACTTGTTACACGCTCAAAATGAAAGAACGATTGACCTCTCAAACTCGCTGTCGAAACAGTTGCTGCGGATTAGGTGGCTCTCATCCAATGCAAATACGCAAGACATCCCGAGGGGGAAACGTATTCGAGAGTGTTAATTGATCTAGAAACTGTTAACGAAGTATTTAGGAGCAAGAAATGAAACGCATTTCGTTTATCCTTACAGCGCTCATGCTTCTTTCTTTTGGGCTGGCCAATGGCCAAAACCATGTCTCACTGGATGCGGTAAGTCCGTACATCGGTGTTGACCAAAAGATCCCGGTTCCTGCCGCCAACGTGGCCTTCACGTGGCGCTGGCAGTGGCAGACCGACCCGGGCGACGGCTTGGGCGGCTTTTCAATTGCGTACGATGTCTATTCTGCGGACGGCGCTACATGGACATCATTAGCCGGTACTTTTCACGGTAATTTCGGTCCGGTGTTGAGCGATTTCGGTTCGATGGGTAGCAACTATTTCATCAACAATTTCAGCGTCAACGGTGCAGGTAATGACACTGTTAGCTTCGCTGGATTTGATGGACCTGCCCCGTACGGAACGTTTGAATCTTTCAACAACCTGGCTACCGTTCTGACAACCGGTGCCGTTGCCGGCAGCGAAGCTGGCAAGCACATCTGCGTTGACTCAGTAACTGCCTACGGCGTAGGTGGTGACTGGTCATTCGGTGGTGGTATCACGTTCGGTATTTATACTCCGGATTTTGGTACTGGCCCGTTTGCCTCTCACTACACTGCCGGTCAAGGTTACTGTTTCGAACTGTATATTCCGCCAAACTTGAACCCTGCGTTCTCGGGTGGTACCTGTGTTGATTTCGGTGGCGATCACTGCGCCATTCTGCAGCACCAGTTCCAGGCCCAAGATCCGGACAACAACTTACCGCTGACTTTCTCGATCGTTTCCGGTCCTGGCACGATCAATGCGAACACCGGTGCCTGGTCATATCAGCCGACTTGCGCTGACGTGGCTGCTTCCCCGATCGCGTTGACTGTTCGCGTTACCGATGCTCTCGGCGGTTTTGCTGATTGCGCTGTTGACGTTTCCGTCACCAACGTTGCCCCGGCCATTACTTCCGGTTGCGGCACCGTTACGGCGATTGGTAAAGGTCTCTCTGGTAATACCGACCTGAACGCAGCCGCTAACGACTGCGATCCGGTTGTCTGGTCACTTGGTAGCATCTCTCCGGCTCCGGTCGGAACGATCAGCATTGATGGTAACGGAACCGTTACGTTCAATACCGATGATCCGGGCGACGGTGGCATTCTGTACACGGTTGAAGTGATTGCTTCTGACTGCGCTGGCGCGGCTGATACCTGCACCGTTCAGTTCGACGTTCTCATTCTCACTCCGTTCTCTGTCAAGATCGAAAAGACCCACAACACGATTCAGGGTCAGCATGAATACGTTGACGTTACTTTAGAACAGGGTTCACAGCCGCTCGGAGGTTTCGACTTCCTGATCAGCTATGACGCTTCTGCTCTGCAGTTCGTTTCTGCCATTCCTGGTGGAGACCTTTATGACCAAGCTCCAGATGGTTGCGGTTGGGAATATTTCACCTATCGCTACAGCGCGTTTGGTAACTGCGGTAACGCCTGCGCTTCCGGAAAAGTCCGCGTGACCGGTATTGCCGAGACCAACAACGGCCCGAACCACCCGGATTGCTTCCTGCCTGGTACCTTGCCGGCCACTATGTTTACTCTTGATTTCTTAGTCAGCGATAACCGCACGTTCGAATGCATGTACGCTCCGGTTCGCTTTGTCTGGTTCGATTGTGGTGACAACACCATTTCTAACCCGCTTGGTGATACCCTGTACATTTCACGCAACGTGTTTGACTTCGACCTCATTGGTAACATTGCCGACTCTACCGGCACCTATCCGACCTGGAATGGAGCTCAATTATGCGACAATCCGAATCCGGACAAACCGGATCCAGTTCGCTTTATTGACTTCTATAACGGCGGTGTTGACATCGTTTGCGCCGACTCAATCGACGCCCGCGGTGACATCAACTTGAACGAAATTGCCAACGAAATCGCTGACGCGGTTCTCTACAGCAACTACTTCGTTTATGGTCTTGGTGTATTCAATGTAAATCTTCAGGGTCAGATCGCTGCCTCTGATGTGAACGCCGACGGTATTGCGCTTTCCGTTGCCGACTTGGTCTACTTGATCCGTGTCGTTATCGGCGATGCCAATCCGTTCCCGAAGGTCGCCCCGGCTTCTATCGAAGCTACCTACACGGTTGCCGCTGGTGAAATCTCTATTGATGCCACCGTGGCTGCGGCCGCTATCGTTGTTGAAGGCAATGTCACCCCGACCTTGCTGGCTAACAATATGAATATGATCTCCAACTTCGATGGTACTAACACCCGCATCCTGGTTTACACCAATGTGGATCGTAATTCCATCGAAACCTTCTCCGGTAACTTCCTCGCCGTCAACGGTAACGTGATCTCAGCTGAGTTCGCGACTGCCGAAGGTGGCGTTGTGAACGCCGCGGGTAAACTGGTTGCTAACAAGTTCGTCTTGAACCAGAACTACCCGAATCCGTTCAACCCGAAGACCCGCATCTCCTTCAATCTCCCGAGCGCTTCTCAGTACTCGCTGACCATCTACAACATCACCGGTCAGAAAGTCAAAGAAGTCTCAGGTACTGGTGTTGCTGGTATCAATGAACTCGATTGGGATGCTACGAATGAAGCTTCCGGTATCTACTTCTACAAGTTGACCGCCGGTACCTTCTCTGAAACCAAGAAGATGGTATTCCTGAAGTAATTCAGGTTTTCCTCTGATTCCCCCGGAAAGGTTAACCCCTTTCCGGGGTTTTTTTTATCGAAAGGAGTAAAGAGAAATCACTAGATAACAATTGAAAGTCAGTATAAAAGGATACCACTGTACTATGCGTGACCGATTCCAGCACATCTTTTGTGCATCCAAATCTGAATCAGGTCATTTTTTATGGCCGCCAATTCGACTCGACAAAAATCCGAAAAACACCTATCTTCCATGCGCAGAGTTGGAACGGGTACAACTGAAAGGAATGTTGTATGAAACGTAGTGCAATTTTCTCATTCATTACTTTTCTCATGGTCGCAAATATCAGCGTGGGGCAAAACGCGGTGTCAATAGATTCGATTTCTGGTTTTATGGCACCGAACAAGATACCCGTCGGGCAGCCGGTTCGATTTTCATTCCGTTACACCGGGAGTGCGCCATCCGGGGAGCTTTTGTTTGGTTTCACTACCGCCTTTGATTTGTATTCTCCGGGCGGAGCTACGTGGACGGTCCCGACGTTCACTGTGGCAAACAATCCGGCGGCAATGGGACTGCGGAATGAATGGGGGCCAATAAATTTTTTCATTAACTCATATAATGCCAACGGTAGCGGTCATGATACGCTTTCACTATTTGCCAGCGACTATACCGATCCGTGGGAAGGCATAACGTCCTTTGATGACCAATTGATGGATCTAACGGTTCCTGCATTTCCGCAAGCTGATACAGGTAAGGCAATTTGTATTGATTCATGCTCCTGGTTTTCATCGGGAATGTTTCATTGGTCATTTGCTACTGTTAAAGAAGGTGAGGGACAACTTTTTGAACGTCCTGCAACGTATGGCACTGGTCCTTATGCCGCGAATTACACCGCCGGAATGGGATATTGTTTTACACTAGCCACTCCGCCGTACATCTGTGGCGACATTAACAATAACGGGACTGTAACCGTTGCAGATATGGTGTATTTGATTCAATATTTCTTTAATTCCGGACCGGCCATTCCTGCGCCTACCGCGCGAGCGAATGTGAACTGTCTGGGTGATCCAAACCGACCGACGATTGCTGATAATACTTACTTAGTGAGCTATTTGTTTAACAACGGCCCTGTGCCGTGCGCGAATTGCCCGTAATACTTTTCTTTGCTGCATAAAAAGGAGTTGTTTTTCTGCGTATGAGCCGTCGCATATTCGCAGTGGCCTTTCTTGTGTTTATTTTTTGTTCTGCGGTTCATGCAGAGAATGCAATTTCATTTTGGGGTTCTTCCAGTTCAGAAACCAATACGATTGAAGTTGGTAAATGGGTTGCGTTTACATTCCAAACGCGTACTGAGTTTGATACCTGCGACGGATGGGAGAGTTTTTCCAATACCTTTGATTTGTATTCACCAGATAATGCTATCTGGGCTGCTGCCACGCAGGAACACCTCTTTGGTTCGGGCTACCTGTTTGAACTGGCTCGCGATTGGGGACGTAATAATTTAGGAATGAATACCTATAACTGGAATGGCAACGACCACGATACACTTGAAGTGTTCGGGCGTGACGGTATTGCTCCCTTCGGGCAAATAGCTTCGTTTACCGGATATCTTCATATCACCATAGACAGCTTCTCAAGCTCTGATGTCGGAAAAACATTTTGCATCGATTCCTGTACGACCATTCAGCGCAAGAAAACATGGATATACGGAGCATACAAAAGTGATCGGTGCTATTCCCCCGATTTTGGCGGCGGGCCGCATGCATATGCATATACGCCGGGCCAGGGATATTGTTTTACGTTGGTTCCTCCGCAAACCTGGGCACCGACAATCATCACCTGTCCCTCCATTCCAATACAATTGTATTTTGATTCGACACAACATTTCACTGTTGAAGCAACGAAGGGTCACTGCGATTCGATGTTTTGGTCAATCGGTGCTGTCAATCCGACTCCTTCCGGTTCATTGTCAATCAACCAAAATGGAGAAGTGACCTTTACTCCCAATGAGCAGGATAGATTTAACCTTTATAATGTCGAAGTGATCGCTTCTGATTGCTCAGGTATGGCCGATACTTGTGTTGTCTACTTTGAGGTGCTTCCCGCGACACCCTACAGCATCAAAATCGAAACCGTACATAACAGCCTTTTTGGTGTTAACCAGAGTGTCGATGTTACCCTGACAGGCGGGAGCCAGCCACTGGGCGGGTTTGACCTCGTTATCGCTATTGATTCAGCTATGCAATTCGTCGATGTCACTCCCGGCAATCCATTCTTTGGCGACTCCTCCTGCGCGTGGGAGTATTTTACCTACCGCTATCAACCATCCGGCGGAAGTTGCAATGGTGGCACGTGTGATTTTGCGCGCATACGGGTTACCGGCATAGCTGAAACAAATAATGGCGCGGTCCATCCGAGTTGTTTTTTACCCGATACGCTCCCGGCAACGCTGTTCACGCTTAATCTTATTCCCGGGTTTCAGGATCCCTGTCACTCTCAGTGCGAGTTTTATCCGATTCGCTTTATCTGGCTTAATTGCGGAGACAATACTATTGCGAATCCCGCAGGCGACACGCTTTATATTTCCCGGCAGGTATTTGATTACGCTACCGGAAACAGTAATATCGCCGATTCCACCGGAACATATCCGACTTGGAGAGGAGCGCAGCTTTGCGACAATCCGAACCCTAACAAACCGGACCCGGTTCGCTTCATTGATTTCAATCATGGCGGGATCGATATGGTCTGCGCTGATTCCATAGATGCGCGGGGGGATATCAACCTCAATGAAATTTCATACGAGCCCGGCGATGCAGAACTGTTCGTGAAGTACTTTATGGAAGGGGTTAGTGCTTTTGTTATCAATACCCAGGGACAAATAGCGGCGTCAAATGTAAATGGGGATACCATCCCGCTTTCCGTTGCTGATTTAGTGTATCTTATCAATGGCATCATCAAAGACAGTGTTCCTTGTCCGATCCCTTCACCTCCGCCTATTACCACAGACTATCATATCTGTAACGACACAGTTTCAGTGAGTGAAGCAGTTGGAGCGGCATTTTTTGTCGCGAAAGGGCATGTTATGCCAACTTTGCTTTCTACCAATATGGAGATGGCATACAGCTTCGATGGTGTGAATACGCGAATACTTGTGTATCCCGATCCGTACGCCGAGACATTACAATCATTTTCCGGATATATTATTGCGGATATCGGCACGCTTGTTTCAGCAGAGTTTGGCTCACCGGAAGGTGGTTTGGTCAATGCGCAGTTGGATATCTTGGATTGTGGTAAACCGGCCCCTGATACGACTTCGCTGACCGTTCGCATCGAAAAAACGAAGGGTACTTATCAAGGACAGGATGAATGGGTTGATGTTATTCTTGATAAAGGGACACAAGAGCTAGGCGGTTTTGATTTTTTGATTGCCTATGATAATCGCGCGCTTCGTGTGGATGCGGTCATGCCGAACCGGGAACTGTTTTATGATTCGACCGGGTGCGGATGGGAATATTTCACCTATCGGTATAGTGAATTCGGTGACTGCGGCAGCGCCTGCGCGACGGGAAAAATTCGTGTGCTCGGCATTGCCCATGATAACGCCGGAATCGGATATCCTCGCTGTTTCATTCCGCCAACGCTTCCGTTTGTATTATTTAGTTTCAATTTCCTTGTGACCGATGACCGGACGTATGAATGCGCGTTTCTGCCAATTCGCTTTGTCTGGTTTGATTGCGGAGATAACCTGTTTGCCAACGTTCCGGGTGATACCGTGTTTATGTCTCGGATGGTGCAGGATACCCTGGGCGGTAACAATATTGCCAACACATCAGATACCTATCCAACCTTTGCAGGGGCACAGCAGTGCGCTGATCTGCAAAGATCAGGTTGGATTCGTAATGTAGATTTTATCAGCGGTGGTATACAGACTCAATGCTATAATACCATAGATGCGCGTGGCGACATTAATCTGAATGAAATAAGCAACGAGGTAGAAGACTTTACATTGTTCAGCACGTACTTCCTGTATGGTATTGGTGTTTTCAACGTTAATGTGCATGGGCAAACGGCAGCGACCGATGTCAACGCTGATGGAAAAGAGCTCACGCTTGCGGATTTAGTCTATCTTGGTAAAGTAGTGGTTGGTGATGGTCACCCCTTCCCGAAAACATCGCCACCCGAAATGGATGCCTCCTACACTATCGCCAACGGCAAAATATCTATCGACTCAACTGTAGCTGCTGCGGTAATTGTAGTAGCAGGCAATGTTACGCCGAGCTTGCTGGCTCCGAACATGGATATGCAGTATGCCTTCGATGGCACGAACACGCATATTTTAGTCTATACCGATATTTCTGATCGAATGACGATTGAAACATTCACCGGTTCGTTTCTATCAGTTACCGGAGAGATTGTTTCAATTGAATTTGCCACACCTGACGGAGGAGTGGTGAATGCATCCCGTGCAGGCGGCAGCCTGCAAAGCTTCATACTGGGACAGAATTATCCGAACCCGTTTAACGCAACCACCCGTATTTCGTTTTCCCTGCCGCAGGCGGGTATGTACACGCTAAGTATTTACAATATTACCGGTCAAACGGTGTTCGAATATCACACCATGGGAACTACCGGGATTAACGCAGTGGACTGGACGGCGGAAAAGCAGGCATCCGGTGTCTATTTTTACAAGCTGACGTACAGTAATGTCTCGGAAACCAAGAAAATGATTTTTCTCAAGTAACATGGAATAGTATGTACGTATATCAGGCACCTTACCCCTATTAGACTTTTCTGCTTTAGACTGGGAGCTAAAAGCCCCTAAAAGGGTAGGCAAAACTACCCCTAAAAATCGACTTTTTTCGCAGTTTTTGCGGCATAGGCAGGAGATCCTCCTGCCTATGAATATTCTTCATTTTTCTTCCTATTTTGGGGTGTCAGACCGTTGCATAAAAGTTCCCCTGCATATATATTCAGGTACGTTACTAACTTCTTACGTTCTTGTTTGGGAGCTTATCGCTCATTAGTTATCAGTAATTCAGGCGCCGGACGACGCCAGCAAAAACAGTTCAACACATGCCCTTAGACGGACCTATGGGCGTCCACCCATACAAGTATTTCTTGTATGATGAGCAGGCTGGGAACGGACGTGCAGAAAAGGTGAACAATATCCAGGCTTGGTCTGGTTATTGCTGAATTATGACTGAACAACTCTTTTTGCCAGGAAAGGTGTGCATACAATTGCGTAATTGGTGTTTAACCGTTTGGGCAGTTTTATTACTGACCTCGGCCAGTGTCTTTTCGCAAACCGATCAATTCGGGGCACAGGATCGTATCTATCTGGATAAAGTAGAAGTCACCCGCGGCAAGCAGGTGCAAGTCGGGGTCTATATGACGAACGATGAACCGATTGCTTCTGTTTCGGTGCCACTTACTTACAATCCTCAGTACCTGACGCTTTCCTCGGTCTCTTTTGAAGGTTCCCGCGGTGCGCATATTGCCACCAAGATGGTAGCGCCGGAACAGGTCAATTCTGCATCCGGACATTTCTTAACCGGTATCGTTTCCATTTCCGAAGAGCCGATCGAAGCTGGTGACGGTTTGTTGTTCACCGCTACTTTCACCGTTTCGCCGAGTGCACCGGTAGGGATAGAAGTAATGCTTGACTCCCTTTTCTATCCGCCCGGTGGTGAGCTTTTGTTAGTGGAAGCAACGTCTGCTGCAATTATTCGCCCGACTTTCGAAGCTGGACAAATTACCGTAGCGGCTGCGAATATGCCTCCGGTTATTCAGACCTCCGCTTCCGTTTATATTTTGGAAGGGGATAGTCTGAAACTTCCGGTTATCGCCAAAGATATCAATAATGATCCGGTGCAGCTTACCTGCAGCCGTTCATTGTCCGGTGCTGCTTTCACGCAGACCGGCGGTCACGGCCTGTTCCGTTGGAAACCGGATTTCCTCGGTGCGAATTCCGCTGATGGTTCTCCGTTTACCATTCAATTCTGGGCGACGGATGGCATCCGTGCTACCACGCTGGATGTAGCAGTACATGTTATCAATAAAAACCGCAAGCCGACCGTTACGCTGCTTGATTCAGTTGCCGTCGATGCCGGTCTTCCGATTTTGGTAGATATCACCTACGGTGATCCGGATTATGATACGACAACGCTGACAATTGTCAGCGCACCCGCCCAGTCACAGGTGGGGTACAGCAGTGCGTTTCCGGTGAATGGGCTGCGCCAGGCAACGTTTGAATGGAATACATCATTCGCCGATAGCGGCAAACAGACCATACAGATTATCGCGACCGATTCACACGGTGCAGCCGATACCTCAGAAGTACTGCTACACGTACTGCCGGTTTCATTGTTCAACTTTTCTGTTGTCGATACCAATGTAAATCCGGCTGGCAGCGTTGATATTCCTATAGCGCTTGAAAATCTGGCACCAATGTCGTCGTTCTCGTTGCTTCTACACATTGATCCAACAGTGTTGACGCTTCATTCTGTGCAACGAGCCGGTACCCGTTCTGCAAATTTTGCGAGTTTCAGCTCAACCGTTAATTACGGCGGTGTCATTGGTGATGTATTGATGCAGGGAACAGTTGGTGCACAGCCGTTGGCAGTAGGAAATGGCACATTGCTCAAACTGCGTGTTATCGCGGTTGGAAATGTCAACTATAGTGGTCTAAGCATTCCAGTACGATTCAATCAATCGATGTTGAATATGGTCAAAGATTCGACCAATAATACTGTGCCGAGTGATCAGTTGGATTATGAGGATGGCGTTGTCTTTATCAATAGCCTTGGGGATGTACTTCTCGGTGATATCAATTTGAATTTGATACCGTATGAAGTCGGCGATGCTATTTATTTTACTCAGTTTTTTATCAATCCCACGTATGCGATAATGAATCCGCTGCAGTTGGCAAATTCCGATATCAATCAGGATGAATTGGTGCCTACTATTGCAGATTTGGTCTCGCTTATTCGGGTGATCTCCGGTGATTTGACCCCGCCAGTCAGTAATTCCGGCGGATTAGCCTCCGTCCAAATCGTTACCAATCCCAATGGAACACAGACAATTCATTATTCTTCGAATGTCCCGCTTGGAGCCGTATTAGTCAAAGGTGTCTCAACCGGTACGCTTGCTCCTGAAGGTGTATCAACGCCAACGAGCATGCTGGTTGATGTTGGCACCGAAAATAATGAAGATCGAATTTTAGTCTACAGCATGCAGGGTGATACGCTTCCGCAGGGAACACATGCGCTGGTAACACTGCCGTCCGGGGCAAATTTTTCCGCCTCTTCTGTTGAATTTTCAAGCGCTGACGGACAGATTGTTCAAGTTGCCCTAAGCGGCGGCTTCTTGAAAGAAACATTACCGACCGCGTTTGCCTTGCAGCAGAATTATCCGAATCCGTTCAATCCGGAAACAAATATTGCATTCGATATTGCGATACCCGGACGGGTGCGTCTTTCGGTCTATAACCTGCTCGGCCAGCAGATTCGTGTGTTGGCGGAACGAGAATATCCTGCCGGTCATCATTCGGTTGTCTGGGACAGCCGGGATGATTCCGGTGCGCCGGTTTCATCGGGCGTTTATTTCTACCGCCTGGAAACAGAAAGGCAATCATTCACCAAGAAGATGACTTTGGTGAAATGATACTGTGTGTGAAGATATGTATATGTATGTGATAGTTTGGAGGTAATGATGCGGTTGCTGAAATTCCTTGCATTTTTGCTGGTATTGCAACTGATAGGCAGCTGGGTACCCGAATTGAAAGCGCAGGTAGTTGAAAATTGTGCGTTTGTTAACTTGAATCGGTTATCCACTCGTGATACTGTCCGTGTAAGACGTTTTACGGGAAGACCGGGAGATACGGTCTATATGCCGGTCCATATGGCTACTGACTCTGCTGTTGCTGGCTTTCAGTTTATTTTTCGCGTCGATACCGTTAAGCTGGAACCGACCGGAAAAGCGTACGATACAACTTTAGTTGGTCCGGAATTGTTCTTTAGCAATCAAATGGTGGGGAGATTGCGAAACGCACAAAATGAAATCGACGTACAATTTCCGCCGGCTGGAAGTAGAACCGCATTTTTAACCCAGCTTTCGTATAATCCCTTTGACTCCGGTGCGCTTTTGGCTTCCTTCTTTCCACCAATACCGCTTGATTCTCAGAGTGTGTCGGTGACCATTGACCCGGGTCGGGATATCATTTTCTATATTCCTTTCATTGCCAATCCGACGATGCAGCATAAAGAATCACTCTTTATCAGATTTCAAGAATCGGATCAGTTCTATCTCGATTCGAACAACCTTCCGGTTCAAACCGGCTGTCGACGAACGCAAATTGCGTCCGCATGGAACAGCGGATCGGGTATTACTAACCCTACATTATATCCGAGGACGTTTGGCGCTTGGTTTGTTGCCGACACAGCGCCGCTACCGAGTATTGTCGCGTTTAGTACCAGCGCCACGAATATTAATTCAGGCGGTGCTGCCATTCTGAGCTGGACAGTCACGAATGCAGATTCGGTCACGTTATCAGTAAATAGTATTAACATCTTGAAAACGACGGAACTTACCAGCGATACCATCGTTCAGCCGACATCGACAACGACCTATTTGTTGACTGCCTACAACAACTCTGGAACAGCGACAGCCAGCCAAACAATCACAGTTGGCACAGGCGGCGGTGGCGGCGGCGGCGGTGGCGGCGGCGGGAGTACTAATTATGGGCCAGATATTTTCAGGGATCCGGAAGACAGAACGATTACAATAAATCAATTCGAACCGCTCACCATTCGAGTCACGGCTGATGATGAAAACGGTGATTCGATCGTGCTTAATACTATGGGAGCACTACCCGCAAACGCAGCATTTTTAGGTGACTCGACAAACGGAACAGGTACCGTCGAACGAATGTTCACGTTTACCCCGGATGCTTCGCAAACGGGAGCGTTTACTATTATTTTCAAAGCCAGGGATGAATTCGGCGGTTCATCGGCTAATTATCTTACTATTGTCGTCAATCCGCTTGATGATGCACTGTTTACTACGTCGGATACTGTTCCTGGCCGCAGAGCAGTCGGCGGTGTACCGGGAAGCAGTCAGATACTTTTCCCGATTAATTTTTTCACTGCACAGCCTATTTATGGTATTCAGTTCGATTTGACGTTCGACAGCTTACAGCTTGAAATAGACTCAGTATTTACCACTGCTCGTACCCCGGGATTTGTAGTGTACGATAACATCGGCCAAATTCCCGGTGTTGTGCGTGTCGCGAGTTTCCATTTGAGTGGTGACAGTATGCGCACCGATACCATTCCAATTTTGTATGCGGCGTTCTCGGTTGACTCGCTTGCGCCTCCGGGACTTTACGACGTTTGCATTAAAAATGGTTTTGAAGCCATTGATCCGAATCCGAATGTGTTCGGCGTTTCAGTCGAAGGTTCCTGTGGCGTTCTGCAGGTCGATCAATTCGGTGACGTTAACTTAGACCGGGTGGTAAACGTTGTTGACGTAGTGAACATTATTGGTGTCATACTCGGTAACTTCTCGCTTACTCCTCGTCAGTACGCAGCCGGTAATATTGTTACCGATGCAAATATTGACGTGTTCGATATGGTTGGTATTCTGAATGTTATTTTCAACATTCCTCTGGTTCCGACTGCCGGCATGGAAATACCTGGTCTTATTGCAGAGATGTCACTCAACTACCAGAATCTGGAACAGGGAGAATCAGATGTCATCCTGCTTGATTTAGATGCACCGATGGATGTGGCCGGTGTCGAATTGGTTATTAATTATGACCGGACTGCCGTCTCGTTAGGTACACCTAAAATTCCAGACGGCGCTAACGGGTTGGTACTGCAAAGTCAGGATCTCGGACAAGGGAAAATGAAAGTTCTGCTTACGCCAACCAATCCCCTGACCACGAGTGACTTTATCCAACGCGGTAAGAGCACATTCTTGGAAATCCCGATTACGGCGCGTCAGGATATTGCCAGCGATGATGAAACGCAGTTGCGCTTGAGCAAGGCCTTGCTTTCTACAGCATCAGCTGAAGCGTTGAAGGTTGGCAATGTAACTGCGCCAGTGCCCGCAGGATTTACGTTACGGCAGAATTATCCGAATCCGTTCAACCCGAGCACGAATATCGAATTTTCAATCGATGTCGACGCGGGTGTCGGTCAAAAGAATGTTCGACTTGATATTTTCAATATCCTCGGTCAACGGGTGAAAACCTTAGTGAACCGGCCGCTCAGCACCGGAACCTTCAGGGAAGTGTGGGATGCCACCAACGAAGCTGGCGAGAAGGTGTCGACAGGAATGTATCTTTATCGACTGGAAGTCGGAGATGCAACACAAACTAAAAAGATGATATTTTTGAAATAGGACAGGGAGGAAGAACAAACGATGCGTATTCGAATTCTCATCGCAGGCTTGCTTCTTAGCCTCGGACTCGCCATCGGAGCGGCTGCCCAAACAGCGCCGCCGGTGCTCGATCCAATCGGGCCGCAAGGTCCCGTGGCTGAAGGAGGCAACCTGGCCTTTGGCGTGTCGGCCTCCGATGCTGACGTCACCATACCGATTTTAACTACTTCGACGCTTCCTCCCAATGCGACCTTTGTCGACAATTTGGACGGAACTGGTTCGTTTAGTTTCTCGCCGGATTTCACGCAGGCTGGACCGTTTATCATTACGTTCTATGCCGCTGATCCGATAACGCCGGATATCGATTCAGAACAGGTTACTATCACCGTAACCAACGTGAATCAATTGCCGATTCTTGCGACTATTTCGCCGCAGGGTCCGGTCAATGAAGGTGCGGTGTTGAACTTTGGTGTTACCGCATCCGATCCGGATACGGATATCCCAGTGTTGACTACCTCACCGCTGCCGGTCAATGCAACGTTCATCGATAACAACGACGGCACCGGTTCGTTTAGTTTTTCACCTGATTTCACACAGGCCGGAAACTTCAGCATTACATTCTATGCGACCGATGCTGTTTCACCGACCGATATCGACTCCGAAGTCGTTTCGATCACAGTTACGAACGTGAACCAACTGCCGATTCTTGCGACTATTTCGCCGCAGGGTCCGGTCAATGAAGGTGCGGTGTTGAACTTTGGTGTCAGCTCAACCGACGC
>CAYXJN010000001.1:441245-448914 GCA_964464605.1 uncultured Ignavibacteriales bacterium
AACTTTGGTGTCAGCTCAACCGACGCCGATGGTGTTGATCCGGTGTTAACCACGTCAACCCTTCCGGCTAATGCATCTTTCGTTGATAACAACGACGGTACCGGCTCGTTTAGTTTCTCACCTGACTTCACACAGGCTGGAACGTTCAATATTACGTTCTATGCGACTGACGGTGCGCTTCCGGCTGATATTGATTCCGAAGTCGTTTCGATTACCGTAACAAACGTGAACCAATTGCCGATCCTCGCGACAATTTCCCCGCAAGGTCCGGTCAATGAAGGTGCTGTTCTTAACTTTGGCGTTAGTTCAACCGATGCTGACGGTGTTGATCCGGTATTGACGACATCAACCCTTCCGGCCAATGCTTCATTCGTTGACAATAACGACGGCACCGGCTCATTCAGCTTTTCGCCTGACTTCACACAGGCCGGAACGTTCAATATTACGTTCTACGCGACTGACGGTGCGCTTCCGGCTGACATTGATTCCGAAGTCGTCTCGATTACTGTAACGGATGTCAATCAGGCGCCGGTGTTGGCGACAATCAGCCCGCAAGGTCCGGTTGTTGAAGGCAACACCTTGAACTTTGGTGTAACAGCCACCGATGGTGATGCGGTCACGCCGATTCTTACGACATCCACCTTGCCGACGAATGCAACATTTGTTGATAATAACGACGGTACCGGTTCGTTCAGCTTCTCGCCGAATCTGACCCAGGCTGGTGTGTATAACATTACGTTCTATGCTACCGACGGCGCAGTTCCATCATCAATCGACTCAGAAGTAGTCAGTATTACCGTTACCGACGCCGGCAACCAGACGCCGGTGCTTGCGACCATTTCGCCGCAAGGTCCGGTGACGGAAGGGAACACGCTGAACTTTGGCGTATCCGCAACCGATGCCGACCTAGTTACCCCGGTTCTTTCAACCTCGGCGCTTCCGGCAAACGCGTCGTTTATTGATAACAACGATGGTACCGGTTCGTTCAGCTTTACGCCGGGCTTCACGCAAGCGGGCGTATATAACATCACGTTCTACGCAACGGATGGCTCAGTACCCTCTGCAATCGATTCTGAAATCGTGAGCATAACGGTCGATGAAGCCGGCAACCAAGAACCGGTACTCGCGACAATCTCGCCGCAAGGTCCGGTAACGGAAGGTAACACATTGAATTTTGGTGTATCTGCTTCCGACTTGGATCTGGTTGTGCCTGTTCTTACCACTTCAGCGCTTCCGGCAAACGCCTCGTTCGTTGATAACAACGACGGCACCGGATCATTCAGCTTTACGCCGGGCTTCACACAGGCGGGCGTATATAACATCACGTTCTACGCAACGGATGGCTCAGTACCCTCTGCAATCGATTCTGAAATCGTGAGCATAACGGTCGATGAAGCCGGCAATCAAACGCCGGTACTCGCAACTATTTCGCCGCAAGGTCCGGTTGTCGAAGGTAGCACACTCAACTTCGGCGTATCTGCAACCGATGCTGATTTAGTCACGCCAATTCTGACTACCTCGACCCTTCCGTTAAATGCAACTTTTGTTGATAATAGTGATGGCACCGGTTCATTCAGCTTCTCGCCGGATGTTACCCAGTCAGGTATTTACACGATTACGTTCTATGCGACCGACGGTGTTGTTCCGGCGGCCATTGATTCCGAAATAGTAAGTATCACGGTTACCGATGCCGGTAACCAGGTTCCCGTGTTGGCCACTATCTCGCCGCAGGGTCCGGTGACGGAAGGAAACAGCCTGAGCTTTGGCGTATCGGCAACCGATGCTGATTTAGTCACGCCGATTCTTTCGACTTCCGCGCTTCCGCCGAATGCCTCGTTCATCGACAATCTTGATGGCACAGGTACATTCAACTTTACACCTGACTTTACTCAGTCAGGAATCTATGCAATTACCTTCTACGCCACCGACGGCGTAGTTCCTTCTGCTATCGACTCTGAAGTGGTCAGTATCACGGTCGATGAGTTCGGTAATCAGCTTCCGGTCTTGGCGACCATTAGCCCGCAGGGTCCGGTTGCTGAGGGTGCGACCTTGAATTTCTCGGTTTCTGCGTCCGACTTGGATGCCGTCACGCCGATTCTTTCAACTTCCGCACTTCCGCCGAATGCCTCGTTTATTGATAACGGAAACGGTACCGGCGACTTTAGCTTTTCACCTGATCTGACTCAGGCCGGTGTGTATAACATAACTTTCTATGCGACAGACGGCGCGATTCCGTCGGCGATAGATTCAGAAATCGTGAGTATCACCGTCACCGGAACGAATCAGGTGCCGGTATTGGGCACAATTTCACCGCAAGGTCCGGTCAATGAAGGCGCGATTCTGAACTTTGGTGTCAGCGCAGTTGATGGTGACGGCAGTATTCCGGTGCTTACCACCTCAGCATTACCGACCAATGCAACCTTCAATGATAACGGAAACGGCACGGGTAGCTTTAGCTTCTCACCGTCCTTCACGCAATCCGGTATTTATACGATTACCTTCTATGCCACTGATGCGATTGTTCCGACCGATATCGACTCCGAAGTTGTTTCGATTACGGTCAATAACGTCAATCAGGTGCCGGTGCTTGCCACTATAGCTCCGGTGGGTCCGGTAGCGGAAGGGCTCACGCTTGCCTTTAGCGTATCAGCGACCGATGGTGACGGCACCACGCCGATTTTGACAACTTCCGCTTTGCCGGCCAACGCTACCTTTATCGACAACGGTAACGGCACCGGCGGATTTTCCTTCTCACCCAATGTTTCGCAGGCGGGTGTGTATACAATCACCTTCCGTGCAACCGATGGTCTGGTTCCTGCCGCTATTGATAGCGAAGTAGTAACTATTTCCGTCATTGAAACCGGTAATAATGCATCGCCGATCGTCAGTATCGTGAATGACACATCCATTGCCGAAAATCAGGTGTTGGTTATCAATGTCAGCGCGATCGATCCGGAAGCCGGCCCGGTTTCACTTTCAGTTAGCACAAGTCTCCAGCATTATTCCTTCGTCGATCATAATAACGGAACCGGTACCCTAACGTATTCGCCGACCTACACGGATCAGGGAATCGATACCGTTCGCTTTATCGCGACCGATTTCGGTTTACCCCGTTTAAGCGGCACTGAAATCGCCGTGATAACGACGAATGAAGTCAATCAGGTTCCGCAATTTGTTCCGGCCGGTCCGTTCGCAGTGAAAGTTGGTAAAGTACTTACCTTCACGCTGACCGCGAAAGACCCAACAGCGCCGGATACCACGACACGTATCTTTGTTTCCGGATTAGGATTACCAGCCAATTCTTTCTTCGTCGATAACGGTAACAGCACCGGTACCTTTACTTTCACCCCCTCTGCCGGTCAGGTAGGTACCGATACGATTACGTTCTTAGCGACTGATCAGGGAACGCCGAGTCAAACCGCTCAGATGAACGTTGTCGTGATTGTTCGCCCGACCAACGCACTGCCTGTACTCGCACCAATTGGTCCACGTCAGGTGCTGGAAGGCAATACGCTGGTCATCAATCTCTCTGCAACTGATACTGATGGCCCGCTGCCGATCGTTTTCTCTGCCGATAATCAGCCGAACAATTCCTCGTTTACCGACAACGGTAACGGCACCGGGCAGTTTACTTTTACGCCCAACTTTGCACAGCAGGGACTGTACGCGGTAACCATCAAAGCATTCGATGGTCTTGATATCGATAAAGAAATTGTCTTTATCCAGGTTTTGGATGCAGGCAACCAGACTCCGGTAGTCGACAGCGCTGCGGCTCAAGCGACAACGGAAGGTTCCCCAGTTACCGGCCGTATTGTCACGCATGACCCGGATAATGGAACCATTACTATCACGGTGCAAAGCGGTACCGCCCCGTTTGGTTTTGTGTTGGTCGACAGCGGTAATGGTATTGCGACTTATTCATTCACCCCTGACTTCAGTCAGTCCGGTGTGTGGAATATCGGTATTATTGCCAGCGATGGCACAGCTGCCGATACCAGTGTTCTTGTTATCACCGTGGCCGATGCCGGTAACCAGCCGCCGACTTTGAACCCGATTGCCGATGTGACCTCAAAAGAACTTCGGTTAATCAGCATTCATATTATTTCAACCGACCCGGATTCAACGGCGTCTATCATCACCAGTTCGGCTCTTCCGCCCGGTGCTACCTTGGTCGACAGTGGAAACGGCCGCGCCCGATTCAGATGGGTGCCGACAATCAGCCAGGAAGGTGTGTACGCAATAACCTTCCGCGCTCAGGACTTCGATTCACCCGCAACTATCGATTCGCAGCAGGTAATTTTCACCATTCTCGATACCACGCAAATGCCGATTATTTTCGTGAACCCGACCCAGCGTGACTCGATGATGGAAGGTGAAGTCCTGAACTATATCGCCCTTGGCAGTGATCCGGATGGTGTCCCGCCGACATTGCGCGCGACCTTGAGCGGTCAGGATTCATTGGCTACGAATATGATATTCACTGATTCTGGCAACGGTACCGGTGTGCTCAGATTCTCGCCGAATTTCACGCAAGGAAACGCAAACCCGAATTTCTATAACGTCATATTCAAAGCGATAGATGCAACCGATACGACGCTGCAAGCGACCTCGTTTACTATCGCGTTCCGTGTCTATAATCGTAACCAAAAACCGGTGCAGAACTTCTCGCTCGGCACCGGGCCGTTCACGATTGTGGGTGGAGATAGCGTGGTCTTTACCGTCAGTTCAACTGACCCAGATGGCGGCACACCGACAACATTCGCACAGAATATACCGGCCAATGCAAGTTATACCGGAAGTACGAATGTGAAGGTGTTCCGTTTCAGTCCTACTTTAGCACAAGTCGGATCATATGTGGTCAGATTTATGTCCGAGGATATTCAGGGATTGCGCGATACTATTAACGTATCTTTTAACGTGACCAGCAGTTCCAATCAAGCGCCGGTACTTGCGACGATTTCACCGCAGGGTCCGGTCAATGAAGGAGCGACTTTGAACTTTAACGTGTCGGCAAGCGACTTGGATGCCGTCATACCGATACTGACGACCTCGGCATTGCCGGCAAACGCATCGTTTGTCGATAACCTGAACGGTACCGGCACATTCAATTTCTCTCCGAACTTCTCGCAATCCGGAACTTACAACATCACGTTCTATGCGACGGATGGCGCTGTACCGAGTTCTATAGATTCGGAAGTCGTTGCGATTACCGTAACGGATGTCGGTTCCAATAATCCGCCGACGTTTACGACGACCCTGCCTGATACGATTAATGCGATAGCGGGACTAACAACGCAAACGCCGGTTGGCGCGATTGATATTGATGCGGATTCACTCTCTTTGTCCGTTGTTCCGGTGCTTGCGAATTCGGTGTTCATTGATAACACGGATGGCAGCGGATTACATTCCTTCTCGCCGACTGTTGGAGAAATTGGAAACGTGTATGAAGTTCGGTTTATCGTAACCGATCATCCGTCACTGACCTCAGATACGCTTATCACCCATTTTCTGGTGACGGCTTCCCTGCGCGGTGATGCGGATAATGACGCGAAATACACGCTCAACGATATCGTGAAAGTACTGCACTACCTGTTTAGAAATGGCAGTTCTCCGCAGCCGTTCCAGGCCGGTGACGCAGATAATACGGGTTCGGTCAACTTGGGTGACGTTTCCTATATGATTAACTTTATTTATAACGCCGGCCCCCGCCCCCCGCAGTAATTGCGCTGATCATTGAAAGACAATGGCTTAGGCTTATCCAGGCCGCCTGTAAACAGGCGGCCTGTTCTATTTTCTGACCCACAGTTCTCCTAACCCCTTACCAGTAAAGTTCTTGACAGTTTTTTAAGTACCAGCTATCATTAGGTTGATTACTGAGTCCCGCCACATTACAAAAGAAGTCTACATGATCACGCCAAATTTTCGGTGTGTGGTTGTCTCACTTTCCTTGGTGAGCAGCTTTTTTTGCTGATTGTATGGCTCATAATCGATATGCGATTATGAAAACAGTGTTTTGGCGAATACTGAATTTTGAAATGATCGATCGCCGCATGTGAATGCGGCACCAAATCTCAATCTACCGCATTGCGGTCAGAAAGGAGTGTGATTCACAGAGTAACGAAGAGTAATCCGTTACCAGTTTCCCGTGATATGCGGATTGGACGTGATGTCACGCTGGCGCTGGTAGAACTTTCCACTGTATTGTAAAAATGGTAAAAAATGCGACTTATTCATCTTGAGAGAGGGATAAGTTGGGAACTAAGAACTATGTGAAAGGAGCATCGGAGAATGAAAAAGTTTTCCGTATGGAGTATCCTCGCACTGCTGACCGTGATGCTGGCGGCTTCTGCTGTGTTCGCTGTCCGTTCGCAAAAAGAACTGGACGCGCTGAATCGCAGAAAGATTGATCCGCGCATCTACAAAGGAACGATGTATGCGTTTCCGGATGAATCAGCAAATAGCGCCACGTCCCGCGGACGTGAAGTGCGCTCATCCGTTTCCTCATCTTTCCAATCGGCCAGCCCGGGTAAAGTTGTAGGAAACACCTGGTATGATTATCAGGCCAACGGTTCAATGAAGCGCCAGGCTCAGACCGGTAAACACGGCACAGTCCCGAACGATACGCTGCTTGTGCACTTTGCCTGGATGGACCAGGACGGTGCGTTTGCCGGCGGTAACGGTCGTGGTTACGGCTATCGCGCCTGGAACGCCAAGACCGGTAGCTTTACGACCGGTTCGAAGGTCCACATTCAGGATCCTCCCGGTGATTTCCGCGGCGGTTATGTTGTTCAGGATGTAACTCCGGACAACTTGGCTGTTGTGGGTGGTCACGAAGTGAGCGGAGCCGGATTTGTTCAGATTTATTATGACTTTTCACCGGGTGCGGCATTTTTCAGCACCAAGCTGTCGCCTATCCCAACTTCCGTGGCCGATGACGGTACGCCGACTGAAAATCAATTCATCTGGCCGGCCGTAGCGTATCAGGTTGTCGGTAGCGATACGATTACGCACGTTTTATCCGGTGAAAGCGCCCCTGCTGCCGGTGATCCGCAGACGCTCAAATATTTCCGTAAAGATGGTCGCGATAACGTCGGTACGTGGGTGTTAGGAAAACAGGTTGATACAACTTTCTTGATTTCCTGGGAAGTTGCTGCTTCCCGCACCACGCAGAAAGTCGCTCTTGTCTGGACCGGAAACCTTCCGAATACCGGCGACTGTGATACCTGCTCAAGCAACAACGGACAGCAGTTCGTTCAGTGGGATAATGACATCTATTGCCAGATTTCCACTAACGGCGGCTCCACCTGGCAGCCCCGTATTAACATAACGAAGAACGTGGACGGCGTAGCCGGGCATCGTGTGTATGCCGATGCTTCCGCTCTCGTTAGTACTGCCAACAATGTGGTTGTTGCCTTCAACGCCCGTGTCTGGCCGGCCGATGCGAACACCGGCGGCGATGCCGGCTTGCTCCGCGGCCGTATTTTCGTTTGGTCAGAAGCATTCCCGGCGAACGTCTATCGTACAGCCCACAATGCTGAATGGGATCAGACGACCTGTAACGGTGGTACCTTCCAGCTCAATACTGGTCACATGAACATTGCCGAATGCGAAGGTAAACTGTACATCGTGTTCGTTCAGTTCAACGACATTCCGGATGGCGTAGAAGATG
>CAYXJN010000002.1:2500-328343 GCA_964464605.1 uncultured Ignavibacteriales bacterium
GCCTGGAAGGGCGTGGGAGAGTAGAAAGTCGCCGGGATCAAATAGACCCTCAATCGAGAAATCGGTTGGGGGTTTTACTTTAGTTGTTCGCATGGTATTTTACCGTCAGTAAACCTCACACAAGGAGACCAATGAAAACATTTCTACTTGCTTCGCTGTTGCTCTTGTCGACTACGGCGATGGCACAAACCTCCAAGCAGGACAGTCTGTGGATGTCGTTCAAATTCTTTGTTGGTGAATGGCACGGGGAAGCTCAAGGCATGTCCGGCAAAGGGACCTATGAGCGATCTTATCAGTTCATTTTCAACGGGAAATACATTGAAGTGAAAAACAAGTCGACCTACCCGCCGCAGGAAGGAAATGAAAAAGGAGAGATTCACGAGGATCGTGGTTTCATCAGCTATGATAAAATGCGCAAGACCTTCGTATTACGGCAATTTCATATCGAAGGATTTGTTAATCAGTACAAACTGGAAAGTATCTCCGAAGATGGTAAAACGATAACCTTTGTCAGCGAGGCTATCGAAAATATTCCGGAGGGGTTTCGCGCCAAAGAAGTCTATCAATTGACAAGCGACACTGAGTTTACGGAAACGTTCTCAATTGCCGAACCCGGGAAAGAGTTTGAAGTCTATTCGACAGCGAAATTGAAGAAGAAGTAGAAAGTCGCCGGGATTAAATAGACCCCCAGTCGAGTAATCGGTTGGGGGTTTTACTTTTGTAGGGTTCGAAAACATGCTTGCGTCGACGGGTGGGTGCTGTTATGTTATTAGTGGCAGAAGCAACTCGTACTACAGCGGACAAAAAGGGATTCCAGAAAAAGCATGCCATGCATGCAACGAAAGGGCACTATGCGGTTCAAATCCGATACCTCGGCAGATGGGTATTCCGTTTACGCTGTTACCGGCGTTCATTCTGTTTCATTCGCAATTGATTGGGATAATAAGAAAACTGCCGGACTATTGGGCTTTTCAATCGAGCGATCGGATGTACAGGCAAATAAACGGTATTTCATGTACAATACCAAAGTGTTTCAAAAACTCGTTCCAAAGCCCAGCCCGAACAAGACACAAAGTTCACAACAGCATCCGGTTCAGAGTTTTGTCTGGGATGATTTCTCTGTCAAACCTGGCAACAAATACGATTATTACTTTTATCCGGCAACTGGAATTCCTGGAAAACTTTCGCACGGAAAGCCAATACGAATTCGAATTGAAACAGAACTCCAAAGGGATGACAAAAGTCAGCACGATATTATTTTCAATCGCGGTGTCGCGAGTAGTCAGGCGTATGTGCGTAAGTTTGGTAACAAGAGTCCGAAATTGATCAAGAATAAAAAACAGCAAGATGAGGCTTACGAATGGCTCAGTCGTGAACTGGACGAAACCATCCTTCAATTTATCCGACAAGCGAAAAAAGGAGATTCTCTGTACGGCTGTTTCTATGAATTTCGTTATGAACCGGTAGCAGCTGAATTTGCAAAAGCCATCGATCGAGGTGTGAACGTTAAGATTATTTTTGATGCAAAGAAGAATGGGAGAAAGGATAAGAAGACCGGTAAGACCATCGAAAGTTTTCCCCGCGAAGACAATATTCGTATGGCGAAGAAAAGCGATATTACAAAACACTGCATTCTGAGAACTGCGAATAAGAGCAATATCCACCACAACAAGTTTATCGTGTATGCGAAAGGGAAAAAACCACAAGCAGTCTGGACCGGTTCGACCAATGTTTCTGAAGGCGGTATTTTCGGACAGACGAATGTGGGTCATTGGGTACGCAATGCAGATGCGGCAGACAGGTTTCTTCAGTATTGGAATCTGCTCAAAGATGATCCCGGTAATCGGACAGGGATGACACGATCAGAGGGTACGGCTAGTAATAAGAAATATAAGAAAGCAGTAGCGGCGATTCAGACCGATATCGCGACGACAGCGGCCACCATACCGAATGGAGTAACCTGCATTTTCAGCCCCCGCCCGAATGAAAACATGTTGAAAACCTATACTGAGTTACTGGACACGGTTAAGCGTAACGGGTGTGTTACTTTGGCTTTTGGGGTCAGCAAGCCGTTTAAGGATAAGCTGATGGATAACACAGCCCGAAACCCACTTACGCTCATGCTGCTGGAAAAGGAAGATAAACCACCGAAGGCAAAAAAGACTTCATCGAGCAAAAAAAAGGCTAAGGCGACTCCTGCTTTTGTTAAGCTTACTGCAAAGAATAACGTGTATCAGGCATTCGGTTCCTATTTAAAGATGGCAGTGTATCAGTTTGCCAAAGAAACGAACACCAAAATTATTTAGATCAACGGGCATGTAGCGTACATTCATACCAAATTCATGCTGTTAGATCCGTTATCTAAAGCTCCTGTAGTTATAACGGGCTCTGCTAACTTCAGTAAGGCATCCACTGTCTCTAATGATGAAAATATGCTGGTTGTCAAAGGTGATCATCGCGTTGCCGACATCTACTTTACTGAGTATATGCGTCTATTCACGCATTATTATTTCAGATCAGTATTCGAAACACTAGCACGCGAAGGGACGGCGAAGCAGCAAGCTTCGATTGCGGAAAGCGTTTTTCTAAAACCGAACGATTCATGGTTGAAAAAATATGAACCCGGCACGTTTCGTAGAAAGCGGGTAGAAATGTTCATCAACATGGAAGGTATCCGGAAACAGTAAGAAAGTACGGGGGAAGTATGGGATTTGAAAAAGAGCTATTGGGTGTAGTTCCGGAAGGGTATCGCTTTCCGGTCGTACTCGTTTTGTTCGCTATCTTTTTCCTGTATCCTCAAATCAGTGCGATGATAAGTCGGCATAGCGTCTGGATTACCACGCGGCAAAATCTCGAACTGTTAAAGCTCATCTTTGAAGTAGAAGCATTGGAAGAAGGTGAACAGTTCGGTGACCTCAAGCGATCGCTGCAGGCGGAGATAGATCAAGTAACGGAAAAGGTGAAAGCAAGACAGGTTTGCTTGAAACCGTTTGATCGATTTAAATACGGTACACTTGGTTCACTTATCGCATTTGGTTTGTTCTGGGGATACTTTTGGTTTGATCCGGAGTTTGCCTCGGAGATATGGACGATGGGACTTGGTTTCTTGATGCTTTCGTTAATAGGTGGATTAACGGCGATGGTGTATCGAACGAACAAAAAGATTCGTCTGATGATAGTTGGAGCTATTGGGAGCGTTTTGGTGACCATGTTGATAGGTATACTAATGCCAACCGAGGGCGTGGAGGGGATTTGAAGGTTACGAGAGCAATCGTTAGTTCCCTCCTAACACTCGCTTTGAACCGTTTTCGCTAAGATCGATCACTCGCACTTTTAGGTGGTCATCAGTGCCGTAAGCACCTTCTAAGATAAGCACACGACATTCGGTATCGCAGTGAGAGCGTCTCGTTACGCCTACCGGTGACCATGCGCTGTCAGAGCGATAGAGTTCGGTAAGACCAGAATCTTTAGTCCATTTTAGCACATTCTGATTGCCGTAGTTGGCGAGTAAGACAGAACCGTCGTAATGAGCATATATGCCAAAGACAGAATTGTACTGAGAGTCATCTCGGTTTTTCAGCAAGCCGTTGTTATCAACTTCCCGATAGAGGGTAGTGAGCTTATTGTCTTTCCACAGCCGGATAGAGCGGAGGTCGGCGATGTACACATCTCCGGATTCGGTGACAAACAGATCAGTAACGGCATCGAGTAAGGCAGTGGCAGAATCGCCGTCGCAATGACCGTATTTGTTTCCGCATAGTTTTTTCCATTTTCTTTCCGCTAATACCCACAGTTCGGAATGATCTCGTTTATTGTTGTCTCCCCGCCACAGGTAGCCATTTTGCTGATTGTCATATGCAAGCGGGCGTTGCTCTTCTTTTGTCGGTAAATATGCCCAGCAGAGAGTGTCGGTGTGCGGTTTAATCCAATAGCTGTAATAGAAAGTTTGTTCGGCTGCCTTGTATTCGATATGTTCTCCGTGCAGTTGGCCAAACTTGTCGAGCCATAGGTCGTGGCTGTGAACGCCGGTTATGTAGGGGACTGTTTTTCCGGTTGTATCGATTCTCCAGATGATGTTCCTACCGACATCGGCGAAGAGTACGTTGCCGTTTTGATCTTCAACAATACCATTTGCCGGGTGAGTACTGACAGATTGATTGAGAAGGATGAGAAAAAAGAAAAAACAGGAACGGTATAGTCTCATGGACAAACAATAGATGAGGCAAGTCCTGAAAGCAAGATAATCGAAAAATGTAGCGGTCAGCTCGTCGTGTTGCCGAGACCGCCTATTGCAAGGCCAAAAATAACAAAGATAAGCAAGAGCACAACAAACAGAACAGCGATGGCACAAAATGCCAGTACCAGCGTACCTATTGATTGCCCGATAGTTAGTTGATGAGCTTCTGAGATTGCAATCACGCTGAGAACTATCGCGTATATACCAAAACAGAAAGCAACAAGCATATAGAGTCCATAAGCAGCGGACACGCTGCCGGAGCTGTCTTGAGTCGTATACTGATGCAGAATTCCAAGGGGTATTGCCAGGGCTAACAAAAGTCCCGGGAGCTGTGCCCAGCCCAGAACTGTCACAATGCGGGAAAATTCCCCTTTCCCGCCGAGCATTTTTCCGCATAACCAGTACATGAAACCGCCGGCAAAGAACGCGATCAGGCTAAACAGAAAAAGCAGCACAGCGCCGCCGCCGCCGTTAAATATATTTTCCTCGGTCGTTGCAGGTGTAAACAAAAAGCTGTTAACGGAGCCGATTGCCGATGCCGCAACGATAAAGACCAAAGCTTCCATGAATCGATCGTTCGCTACCACATAGCGGAACGTTGCACGCGGCTCAGACCAGAATTGCAGGTAAGGATTTGTGATCGTTACTTCGGGGATATACTGAGTGCCAGGGTTCGTATGGCTAATTGGGCTTTCACCAAGGGTATTTATGTCACTGAGATTTTCCGGAATAACAAGATATCTACCGCAGCGTTGGCACTGAATAGTGTCACCCGGCTTGAAAGCGTTTACTCGTGTAACCATGCCGCAGTGCGGGCAGTTAAAGCCTAAAATCATAACCCTCCGTTCATCTTTTCCGCTCGGCTAAAATACGCAGGTTGGTTCATCAAAAGGTAGTCCTTTTTTGCGGGTTCAAAAGCTGAACAGACGGCTAACTACTCGAAAATAAAGGAAATAGAAGCAGGTGGTAGTTTTAACGGGAATTGGCATGACCCTTGCAATATCCCTGGCAGCGAGTCGAAAAAAGATAAGTTCGAGATATGGGAAAGTGAGGAATCGTAATCATGTCTGCAAAAGAATTTCACATCTGCGATTGCTGTCAAAAGGTTATTACCCGTGTTGACGGCGGTGTCTCCATTAAAGGGAACTTTTATCGTTCGGATTCATCGGAAAAGCGGAAAGAGCTTTTTGGTAACAACTTTCCGGCGATCCGCGGGTTTGCTTACAAGATGGAAGAGATAAAAGAATCCCACGTTTGCTTAGATTGCCTGCTGCAAACGCTGGAAATCGAGCCGATGATGCTCTCCAATTACTTAGACAAAACCAGAGCGTTAAACGCCCGGGTAGCGTAGACAAAGTTTTTTGCACCAACCATTGCGTATGAAAAACGCATAGACTGCTCTCCGTAAAGTAAAAGAGCCGAGCCAACAGGTTCGGCTCTTTTGCTTTTATTGCGGGATTTGTCTATCTTCACAGGCTATGGAATCACATACCGTTCTCGGATTGGTTGCCGGTGCCTTCACCACGGCGGCGTTTGTGCCGCAGTTACACAAGGCATGGGTTAGCCGATCGACTAAGGATATCTCGCTGGCCATGTTTTCGCTATTCACGCTGGGTGTGGTGTTATGGTTTGCGTATGGCATTTTACGCAGTGATCTGGCCGTTATTTTGTGGAATGGGATTACTATCATTCTGGCCGGAATCATTCTGATACTCAAATTGAAATATCGTTGATATTAGTTTATAGGCAGGAGGTTTTGTGAGCTCAAAAGGTCGCTTCGGCATCGTTGACATACTCCTTTGTTTGATCGTACTGGCAATAGCCGGTTGGTTGTATATGGGATTCTTTCATCCGGACTCGGCAGTTGTCCATGACGGCAACTTAGTACAAGCGGTTGTGCTGGTTATGTTCCCTGCAATCGTGCTTGGCATTCTCTGGTTTTACTGGGGTGTGCGAACAAAGCGTATCCCCGGAACAGTGGCGGCATCACTGATAGGCGTATTGGTAGTCTGTCTGTTATTGTTGTTTCCGGTCGCCGTTTGGATGTTAGACAAACCGGAAGACCCGGCTAAACTCGCCCAGTACCATCCCTATTTGCAGTTAACGCCGACCAAGCATATCGAGCGGGTAGCTCCTGCCGACGCACCGCCGCTCAAAGTGTTCTGTCTTGGCGGTTCGACAACCGAGTGGGAAAACTCGCAGCATACCGGCTGGCCGGAAATTGCAGAGGAGAGACTGGCTGGCACCGTTTCCGGAAGAACGGTGCAGGTGTACAACGAGGGGCGGCAGTGGTACACGAGCCAGCATTCATTGATCAACTATATGCTGAATCTCAGACAGCATGAACCGGATGTAATAATCGTGATGCATGCCTTAAACGACATGCTCATCAACGCTGATTTCTGCCGTTTCAGCAACGCGGAATTTCAGGATGATTACCGTCATTTTTACGGTCCGGTAACACGATTGATCAAGCATGAAACGATGTTCGCATCGCTCAAAAATAAAATTGCTCCGCTCTGGAATTTCCCGGGAAGGGAAAAAATAACTACTACCGAGTTTCCCGGTCTGGAGCCGTTTAAAAGAAACTTGCAAAATCTGATTGATGTCGCTCGACTTGATGGTACCAAAGTGGTGCTTATGACCGAGCCGTATCTGTTCAAAGCTCAGATGACACCGGAAGAGCTTGCCCGCTTGGGGATGTTGAATACCGAAGCGATCGGGCCGACGAAGCAATGGACATTGGAAACGGTGTTGAGCGGGATGGAGCAGTATGACGGCGCTATTCGTGAATTAGCGAACCAGCCGGGAGTCTACTTGATTGATTTGGAAACGGCCGTTCCGAAAACCACGGAGTATTTTGCCGATGATGTTCACTATCGTGATCCGGCATTCCCGATAGTCGGAAACTTTGTTGCTTCCGAACTGATTCGGCAGGGGATTTTGTCCCCTGCGGCTACAAGCACTGAATTAAAATAGGGTGTAAATAAAGGGGGCAACGGCTGAGCCTTTGGCCAGCACCATAATTGCGCCCAACAACACCAGGAAAATCAGTACCGGTGCGAGCCACCATTTTTTTCTGGCGCGCATGAAGGACCAGAGTTCGCCAAGAATTCCCAGTTTAGACATGGTTTATTTTATCTCCTTACCACAAATGCAAAGTTAGAACTGCTGTTCGCTTTCGACCGGACTATACGCTTTGTGCTCCCTGAAATTCCAGTGAGTAGTGGCCGTGCGGTCGAATGAGGTATCCAAAAGTTTCGCTCCGAACAATCGGGCGATTCTTCCGATCAGCGTAAATATCACAAAAAACAAAATGCTAAGAATCACGCGGGACATAAACCAGCCGAGGACAATCGCGAACATCATCCACGGGCGCTGAAGCGGCTTCAGCACCATCGGGACGACTAATCCCAAAAGGGCAAGCGTACCGCCAATACCTAAAAGCCAGGGAGCCGCCGGACGTTCTTTCCAGAGCAGAAAGCCGCCGATAAGTAGCAAAACGATACCAACCGAAAGGCCGAAGTTACGGCAATCCCGTTTGGTGCTGGTAATTTCCTTAAATTCCTGTTTTAACATCGTTGTTCTCCTCAATCCAACACAAACTCTTTGCGCCAGTCGCCGGTTTCTTCGTACGCTTTTTGACCTTCTTTACCGATCAGGAAATTTCCCATGACCAGATAATCGATGTCGGTGCGCATGAAGCAGCGATAGGCATCCACCGGCGTGCAGATAATGGGTTCGCCGCGGACGTTGAAAGAGGTATTGATAATAACCGGGCAGCCGGTCAGTTTTTCAAATTCTGAAATCATCGCGTGATAGAGCGGGTTCGTTTCCTTGTGTACGGTCTGAATACGGGCCGAGTAATCGACGTGGGTAATCGCCGGAACATCGGAACGAAGCACATGGAGTTTATCCAATCCGAACAGTTTCTGTTGCTCATCCGACATTGCAATCTGTCGTTCTTTGACAACATCTGCGACTAACAGCATATAGGGGCTTTGGCGGTCGATCTGAAAATAGTCGGAGACTTTTTCGTTCAGTACCGATGGTGCAAAAGGACGGAAGCTTTCGCGGAATTTGATTTTCAAATTCATCACTTCCTGCATCTTGGGTGAGCGGGCATCGCCGATGATCGAACGGGCGCCCAATGCGCGCGGACCGAACTCCATACGCCCCTGAAACCAGCCAACCACTTTTTCATCCGCAATAATACTGGCCACCTTGCGCGGAATTTCTTCATCCGCCATACGGGTGTAGACGATTTCATGCTTTTGCAGGTATGTAAGAATCTCATCATTGCTGAAAGCAGGGCCGAGATATGAACCCATCTGGAAATCAGTCTTGTTATCAGCTTTGCGCGGATTACCGAGATATTGATGCCAGACATACATGGCGGCACCGAGAGCACCACCGGCATCACCGGCAGCCGGTTGAATCCAGATGTCATCGAATGCGCCGCTGCGAAGCAGCTTGCCGTTGGCGACACAGTTCAGTGCCACACCGCCGGCAAGACAGAGATACTTCTGCCCGGTGACTTTGCGGACATGTTTACCCATACGGAGCATAACTTCATCGGTCACTTCCTGTACCGAACGGGCTAAATCCATTTCACGCTGAGTAAGCCAGGTTTCCGGCTGACGAGGTGGACCGCCGAACAGATCATGGAATTTGCTATTGGTCATAGTCAGGCCGGCGCAGTAGTTGAAATACTCCATGTTGAGCTTGAAAGAGCCATCCTCTTTGAGATCCATCAGATGCTTGTAAATCAGATCGACGTACTTAGGTTCCCCGTATGGCGCGAGTCCCATCACTTTGTATTCACCGGAATTAATTTTAAATCCGGTGTAATAGGTAAACGCTGAATACAGCAAACCGAGTGAATGCGGGAAGTGAATGTCCGCCTGAATCTCAAGCATGTTCCCTTTGCCGACGCCGTAGCTGGTCGTTGTCCATTCGCCGACGCCGTCTATGGTCAAAAATGCAGCTTCCTGAAAAGGGGAAGGAAGAAAGGCTGATGCCGCGTGGGACATGTGGTGTTCCGGAAAAATGACTTTTCCCTCAAAGCCGAGTTCCTTTTTGATCTGCTCTTTCATCCAGAGTTTCTGGCGAAGCCAAAGCGGCATTGCCATGATGAATGACTTGAACCCGACCGGGGCATAAGTCAAATAGGTTTCAAGCAGACGCTCGAATTTAAGGAACGGTTTGTCGTAAAACGTAACGTAATCGAGTTGGTCGCCGGTGATACCGCCTTCCTTCAAGCAATACGCGATCGAATGCTTGGGGAATTCATGGTCGGCTTTGATACGAGTGAACCGCTCCTCTTGAGCGGCGGCAATCAGTTTGCCGTCCCGCACCAGACACGCGGCGCTGTCGTGATAGTATGCTGATATTCCGAGTATATTCATTGTCCGGCCTTTTGCCTAAACACTACTTTTCGTTATCACTGGTTGAATCCGGTTTTGGTTTCACACCGTTGCCGTGCATTCGTTCCCGAAGTTTACGGTACGGTTCCATTAGCCATGGCGTATTGCGCAGGGCGGCCCGTAAACGCCGTGGGACATACCCACGAATAAATGATATCGGCTTTCGCGGGTAAACCGTGAGATTATAATACTTTCTACCGCTGACACCCCAGTTTTTTTGCCATTTGCCAAAGGACTGAAAATTGATTTCATCATATGGCCTGGTCTCGTATGCCCGTCGGATAGTCTGCAAAATCAGCACGTTGCTTGGTGCGTACGAAGAATATGACTCATCGTACGCTATTTTCATCAGATTCAAAACCCGTCCGCAGCGAACGCCCATATGTGCTGCAATCGTTTTTCCTTCGGCGCTGATAAATTGCCATTCGAGCCACCCGAGTTTTGACAAGCGGTCGGTCAGTGTCGTGTAAAACCGGACAAGTTTTGGATCCAGTTTAATTGCGCCGTTCAATTCCCCTTTCCAGCCGGAAGCTTCAACGCCCATGAACCGTTCAAGGCATTCCGGATTTCTGGATGATTCAGTGATAAACTCGGTCGTAGCGCCGATATCGAGCAATTTACGCTCGAAACGCCGCAGATTGCGGGAGAAGTTGTGTGAAAGCGACTTGAAGTAGGTATCATAATTTTCGCCGATGGTTAGATACGCGGCGGCATCAATCGGCTCAAGGATCGGCGAACCGTTTCGATATCCCTGTCGAAAGAGGGCAACTGCGGGAGAATTATCCGGTATACGGGGATGACCGTAGCAATAGAGATTCGGAAACGCTTTGGCGATTGCCGGAATCAGTACATCCACAACTGCTCGGGCATCTTCCGTGTGGCAAAGCAAATCTGTCGACGGCGTGTGGAGATCGTTCGGTGGAATCAGTCTGTATGTCCCGAAACCCAAGTGGGTAACTTTGGTGGCAATCAGCGGCCTGGCGCAAAGCAGTTTTTCTCCTCGCAGGACAAAAAAGCATTTCCATACCTGATTAGGAAACAGTTGTGTTTCAAGCCATGATGCTATCCAGGCGTAGGAAAGAATCGGCTGTCCCTGCTGGGTCGTGTCCGCTAATTGATTCCAAGAATCTTCGTAGAAAGCGAGATCACGCAAATTATCGACAACCACCACGCGCAATGATTGCAGTGATGTTGCGCTTTTGTTAGCCGTTTTTGTTTCTACTGTTATTTCAGAACTCATATCAACCGGGTACCATTTATACCGAGTGTTCAGGCGATTTCATTACCTGAATATCGGCAGAAAATGATACCTCTCCTTCTATCCCTTAGACAACCTCTCGACCCGAACCAATATATGTAGTTGTCGTGACGCTGTAAATAACTGTTTTATATGGCGTTACGGAATTAATCTCGCCTGTTGCTTTTGCTTCGGTAATGCTTCGCTGTGGGGCGATTGTCGGTAATCCGTTGTAACTGCCCCCGTTAGGAATCGAACCTAAATTTCCGGCTTCGGAGGCCGACGCGTTATCCATTACACCACGGGGACGGGTAACTCTTCAAGCGGTGAATATATGTCCCCCTGTTCCAACAAGCAATTGTCATCGAAACTATCACGATAACCATGAACGCTTATTTCAGTTTGCTTTCAGCGTTCTCTTTTCTATCATACCGACTCACAAATACCATGAACATTTGACAAGAGATAGAACAATCATGCGCTGGACTAAAACATACATACCGACTCTGAGAGAAAACCCGACCGAAGCAGAGTTGATTTCACATCAACTGCTGTTGCGCGGCGGCTATATCCGCAAGCTTGCGGCGGGAGTTTATTTGTATCTGCCGCTCATGCAGCGCGTGATCGACAAGTTTTCAGATATCGTCCGCGAAGAAATGAACCGGGCGGGAGCGCTGGAAATTACGATGTCAGTATTATGTCCGGCTGAGGTTTGGCAGCGCACCAAACGGTATTGGACTGTCGGTAAAGAGCAGATGCGGATGAAAGACAGGCACGATCATGAAATGGTCTTATGTGGAACGCACGAGGAAACCGTTACTGAATTAGTCGCCGGTGAATTGAAAAGCTATAAACAACTACCGCTCAATTTGTATCAGATTCAAGTAAAATTCCGTGATGAAATCCGCCCCCGTTTCGGTCTTATGCGCGGTCGGGAATTTATGATGAAGGATGCCTACACCTTCGATGCGAGCGAAGAATCATTTCAGGAGTCGTACCAGAAAATGGTCGATGCCTATTTCCGTATTTTCACCCGTGCCGGACTCGATGTTAAAAAAGTCGAGTCAGATACCGGCGCGATGGGAGGAAAAGCCGCCCACGAGTTCATGCTATTAGTTAATACGACAGCGGGTGAAGAAGTGATTTTGTTCTGCGAAGCATGCAACTACGCCGCTAATGTCGAGAAAGCGATTTTCAAAGTAGAAGCTTCAGCCAACTCAGGCACAGCCAAAGAGAAGAAAATTGTCGACACGCCGGGAGCGGCGACGATTGAGCAAGTCAGCGCATTTCTAAAGGTAGAACCTCGTTCATTAGTCAAAACACTGATGTACATGGCGGACAACAAGCCGGTCGCGGCCCTGGTGCGTGGTGATAGAGATTTGAATGAAGTGAAACTGAAAAATGCTCTGGGTGTCATTGAACTGGAAATGGCGAATCCTGAGCAGGTCAAGCAATATACCGGAGCGCCGGTTGGGTTTGCCGGACCAATCGGTTTGAAAGATGTCGCGATTATCGCAGACCCGATGGTAACCGGAATGACCAACTTTGTCGTCGGTGCGAATGCCGCGGAAAAACATATTGTCGATGTAAACTACCAGCGCGATTTCACAGCCTCAAAAGTCGCCGATATTTCCAAAGCACAGGCCGGTGACATGTGTCCACATTGCGGCAACAAGATGATTGCTAAAAAGGGAATAGAAGTCGGCAACACCTTCATGCTCGGCACCAAATATTCTGAATCACTCGGTGCGACGTTTACCGATGCGGATGGCGTCGAAAAACCGATTCTGATGGGTTCCTATGGTATCGGTATCACCCGGACGCCGCAGTCAGCTTTGGAGCGCTATTTCGATGACAAAGGAATAATCTGGCCGAAAAACATCGCCCCGTATCTGGTTCACCTGATTCCACTCAATCTGGAAAAGGAAGCCCAGAAGGTGGCGGCGGAGCGAATCTATCAGGATCTGCAAAAGGCCGGAATCGACGTACTGTTCGATGATCGTTCGGAGCGGGCCGGGGTCAAGTTCAACGATGCCGACTTGATCGGGATGCCGATCCGCATTACTATCGGTGATAAGTCACTGATCGACAACAAGGTGGAGTTGAAAGCCCGGGCCGAAGCGGACATGAAGCTGGTTGCAGTCGAAGATGTCGTGGCCGAAGTTCAGGCTTTGGCCGCCCGTTTGAACTAAGAAACTATTTTGTTGCGCTGCTTTGACATAGGCAGTACATTAGGGGCGTCTGAGTGGGTTTTTACCCACTTTTTCGTTTTTAATGGTATGTCGCTCGACAAAGTAAAGCAGCAGGTTTTGGCTCTTTTAGAGGAGCCATTGCGGCGTGAACAGTGCGAAATCGTGGATTTAGTTTTGTCCGCGTACCGTCATCGTCACCTGCTTCGCTTGTATGTGTATTCCTCGCGGGGGACGACCATTGACGAGTGTGCGAGACTGTCCGGTGTGGTGGGAGAGCTAATCGACGGAACTGAGTTGTTTGAAGGTGGTTATACATTAGAGGTTTCCTCACCGGGACTTGATCGCCCACTGACAACATTGAAGGATTTCTCCTACCGGGTCGGGGAGACGGTAGAAATTCGGTTTAAGGATCGAAAACAGAAAGCGGTGAAGGCCAAGATTATCAGCACCTCGGCGCTCGGTGTCGAAGTGGGTGATTCCACCGGAACCCGCACGATTGATATAGCCGATATTGAAGCGGCAAAAATTTTGATTTTGTAAGGAGAAGATAGGCAATGCCATTCGATGTGGTTGAAGCCCTGACTATTATCGCACGCGAGAAAAATATCGAGTTCGATACCGTGCTTGAAACGCTGCAGGCGAGTTTGCTGGCGGCGGCAAAAAAGAAATACCCGAATACGGATAACATAACGTTCCGACTCGACCGCAAATCGAACGAGCTGCTCATGATGGCGACTAAAAAAGTCGTCGAGCAGGTCACTGATCCATCCCTTGAAATGACGCTCGCGGAAGCAAAAGAAATCGATTCCGAAGCGGCGCTTGGCGATGAAATCGAAATCTATATCGATTACGAACGTGAATTCGGCCGCAACGCGATTGCATCAGCTAAGCAAGTGCTCGTGCAGAAGGTCCGCGAAGCGGAACGTGACCGCACGTATGATGAATACATCGATAAAGTCGGTACGCTTATCTCCGGCGTTGTGCAGCAGATCGATAAAGGGAACGTGATCGTCAATCTCGGCCGCGGTGAAGCGGTACTGCCGTTAAAAGAGCAGATCCCGCACGAAAAATTCCGTCAGGGAGATCGTATTCGTTCTTATCTGCTTGATGTACAAAAAAACCAGCGCGGTCCACAGATTGTTCTTTCCCGTATTTCCAATGAATTTTTGCGGATGCTGTTTGAATTAGAAGTGCCTGAAATTTACGAAAAGGTAATCGAGATTCGCGCCATCGCGCGTGAACCCGGTGAACGGGCGAAGATAGCCGTGTTTTCATCGGATGAACGTATCGACCCGGTCGGCGCATGCGTCGGCGTCAAGGGGGTGCGCGTCCAGGCAATCGTTCGTGAATTGAATAATGAACGTATCGATATCGTGCCGTATTCTTCGAATCCGGAAGTGTTCGTTACGCGCGCGTTGGCTCCGGCCAAAGTCGTTCATATTGATGTCGATGATGACGCTAAAATGACTGTCGCCGTCGAAGATGAAAAACTTTCGCTCGCGATTGGCCGTAACGGTCAGAATGCCCGGCTTGCATCCAAGTTGACCGGTTGGAAGATCAATATCATGTCGGAAACTGAATACAACGACATGAAGAAACGGGAAGCAGAAATGCTTGTTCCGGTCGGACAGCTCGAAGGTGTCGGCGGCAAGTTGGAAGAACGTCTGGCTTCGGCCGATATCGGCTCTGTCCAGCGCTTGGCGAATACCTCTATGGAAACGCTTCTACGCATTGAAGGCATCGGTCAGAAGACCGCTGAAACCCTGCTTGAAAAAGCGCAGCAAATGGTCGCCCAGCTCGAAGCTGATTACAAGAAGAAACGGAAAGCTGAAGAAAAGAAAGCGAAGCAGTCGAAAACTGCTGATCCTGATAAGCTGACGGAAAAGGATGTCTTTGTTGATGACAAGGATTACGTCACGGAAGTTGATGACCAGCTTGAAGTGACCGCGCCGGAGTTCGGCGATGTCGAAGATGACGCTGATGAGGATGAAAAGTAAGTCCTGTCCGTTCATCTAACCTAAAACGGAGTACGCAACAGTAATATGCCAATCCGCATTTATGAAATGGCGAAGGAGTACAAGATATCCTCCAATGCCATGATCAAAATCCTGAATGATCTCGGCTTCCAGCCCAAATCCCATATGTCACTGTTGACTGATGAGATGGAAGCGGCGGTGAAAAACAAATTCAACGCCGAAAAACAGGAAGCGAAAAAGGAGATGGAGCACCGTCAGCAGGTCAAAGAAGCGGTGGAGCGTACAGCCGCAGCCCAGGTGCACACACAAACACAAGCAGCAACACAGGCACAACCGCAGGCGGCAGGGGTCGGTGGTGCATCTACCAGTTATGGCGGATTGCGCGTCGATAATTCTTCCTCGCCGGTTGCCGGGTTGATGCGGAAAATCGAAAAGAAGCAAAAGAAAAAAGAACGCCGCAAAAAGAAAGACCGTCCGACGGTCGATCAGTCGGAAGTCGCCAAGAGTTTTCGCTCTACCATGGCGAACTTGACTACCGTTAAAACCAAAAAGCGGTATCGCCGTGATGATGAAGGCGGAGAAGATGTAGAAGTTCTGCCGGATAATGTGCTTGAAGTGAATGAGTTTATTTCACTCGCTGACTTGGCACATATGATGGATAAAAAACCGGCGGAGTTGATCGGCAAACTCTTCCAGATGGGAATGGTTTCGACCATCAACCAACGCCTTGATATGGATACGATCGAGTTATTGGCGCAGGAGTTCGGTTTTGAAGTCCGCGAGATGGAAGAGGTTGGCGAATTCGCGCGTGAGGAAGAACATGAAGAGGATCAGGAAGCGCGCGGTCCGGTGGTTACGATCATGGGACACGTCGACCACGGCAAAACTTCACTCCTCGACTATATCCGCAATACCAACGTCGTAGCCGGTGAAGCGGGAGCAATCACACAGCATATCGGTGCCTATCAGGTTGAACATAACGGCGGGTATATAACGTTTTTAGATACTCCCGGTCACGAAGCCTTTACCGCTATGCGCGCCCGTGGTACACAGGTAACTGATATTGTCGTGCTTGTGGTCGCAGCCGATGACGGCGTCCGTCCGCAGACGATTGAAGCTATCGACCATGCCCGTGCGGCCGACGTGCCGATTATCGTGGCGATTAACAAAATTGATAAGCCGACAGCGAATATAGATTCAATCCGCACACAGTTATCAGGTCAAAACTTATTGTCCGAAGACTGGGGCGGTAAAACGATTATGGTCGAAGTTTCCGCAAAGACCGGAAAAGGAATCGACCGCCTGCTTGAAATGATTCTGTTGCAGGCAGAAACGATGGAACTCAAGGCCGACCCGCATATTCGTGCCAGCGGCGTCGTTATTGACTCGAAATTGGAGCGTGGCCGCGGCCCGGTTGCGACTGTGCTCATTCAGGCCGGTACCTGCCATGTCGGCGACTCGATTGTCGTCGGCGTGAATTATGGCCGTGTGCGTACGATGACCGATGATCGTGAACGCAGACTCGCCGAAGCGGGTCCGTCTACCCCGGTTCAGATAACCGGTTTGGATGGCGTTCCGCAGGCAGGTGATTCATTCATGGTCGTGGAATCGGATCAGGAAGCAAAAGAGATTTCGACTACCCGTTCACAGTTGCGCCGCGAGCAGGATGCCCGTCGCACTCTCGGACGTGCCTCACTTGATAAAGTGTTCGACCGGATCAAAGAAGGTCAGATCAAAGAAGTCCGGCTTATTATCAAAGCCGACGTGGACGGTTCCGTTGAAGTGCTTTCCGATACCCTCGGTAAGATTCAGCATGCCGAAGTGAAAACCAATATTATTCACAGCGGAGTCGGTACGATTACCGAATCCGACGTGCTGTTGGCAGCAGCTTCGGATGCTATCATTATCGGTTTCCATGTGAATGTCGATGCCCGTGGGCGTGAAGTCGCCAAGCAGGAACATGTCGATATCCGTATGTATAGTATCATCTACGAAGCGGAAAGTGATATTAAGAAAGCACTTGAAGGACTCTTAACTCCGACCTTGACCGACAAATTTGGCGGTACGGCGGAGGTGCGTAATGTGTTCCGTATTCCGAAAGTCGGCATGATTGCCGGAAGCTATGTCAAGGAAGGGCGTATTAACCGTAAAGATAAAGTCCGGTTGATTCGTGACGGCAAGGTGGTCTACACCGGCATACTCAGTTCGCTCAAACGATTCAAGGATGATGCCCGCGAAGTCAAAGAGGGATTCGAGTGCGGTATCGGTATCGAAAATTATAACGACCTGAAGGTCGGCGACGTTATTGAAGCGTACGAGACGGTTGAAGAAGCTCGGACGCTGTAACAATTCAGTCTCGTTCCTGTTGTGGTAGCTATACTGCTTCATGTGCATTTGCAGCTTCCCGGTGTGAGTTCGCTCAAGGAAAAACGCCGCATTCTGAAATCACTGCTGACTCGTTTGCGCAATGATTTTAATATTTCAATCGCAGAGGTCGGGGAAAACGATACGCTGCAGACTGCAATTATCGGTGCCGCCGTTGTGTCGAACAGCACGAGCTATGGAGATCAGGTTATGGCACAAGTCGTAAACAAAATTCAGAACGAATCATCCGTTTTTATCAGTGACTATCATACGGAGACGTGGTAACCATGCGCCAATTCAGCCGTTCAAGCAGACTTGAAGAACAGATTCTTCGCGATATCTCGATGATTTTAGAGAATGAAATGCGGGATCGCCTTCCGGCTTTGTTGACTATTACCCAGGTACGTTTAAGCGGTGATTTGCGTCATGCGACTATCTTTTATTCGGTATTGGGGGATGAAGCCAAACGAACATTGGCATCTGAGTTTTTAGAAAATGAGAAAAAGCATATCCGGCATCTGGTCGCAAAACGGCTGCGGATTCGTCAGATTCCGGAGTTTTTATTCAAGTATGATGTTTCCATAGAAGAAGGAATCCGGTTGGAACAATTGTTCAATGAAATCAGAGACCAAAATAAGAAATAACATCGTTGTTCATCCGGCAATGCCCCCGTTTGCAGACATTCAGAGGGGGATAGCTGATGCCAAGCTGATCTATGTCGGATCGCATCTTGATCCGGATGGTGACTCGCTCGGTACGCAGTTGGCGGTCGCATCGTATCTGCAGTCACTCGGAAAGAACGTAATTGTGTGCCGGGATGGAAATATTCCGGACAAATATCAGTTCCTGCCGGGGTGTGACGAAATTCCGTTGTGCGATGACATAACTGCACCGGGACCGGTTGATACCGCGCTGATTTTGGAATGCCCGAACCCATCGCGGTTGGGGAAAGGGCAAAAACTGATTTCGCCGAATACTAAAGTTATCAATATCGACCACCACATTGACAATACGATCTACGGCCATATTAACTGGGTGAACAGTGGCGCATCTTCGGTAGGGGAGATGATGTATGAGTATTTGCAATTTGCCGGATACAAACTCTCAAGGGAAGAAGCGGTCTCTCTGTATACTGCAATTCTGACCGATACCGGACGGTTTCGGTACAATTCGACATCAGCGCGAACAATGGAAATAGCCGGAGAATTGATCGATGCCGGCGCTGATCCGTACGCGATTGTCGAACAAATCTACTACCGTACCAAACCATCGACTTTAAAACTGCTTGGCCGCGTGTTAGGTGGAATGGAAATGTACCATGACGGCCAGCTTTGCATGCTTTCGGTCACGAACAAAATGATGGCCGAGTGCGAAGCGCGTAGCACTGAGACCGAAGGGATTGTCGATTGGACATTGCTTAGTGACGGCGTATTAGTCGGCGTGTTCGTTAAGGAAGTCGATGCCGCTAAATCAAAAGCATCGCTGCGCTCCAAGGATGTTATCAATGTAGCCGCTATCGCAGCTGATTTCGGCGGCGGTGGGCATGTGAATGCGGCCGGATGTGTTATCGAACTGCCGCTTGAAAAAGCGAAAGCGTTGTTGGTTGAAAAGATCGGCGAAGCTTTAAACAGCGTTGCGTGACCATGTATAGCGGTATTCTCCTCGTCAACAAACCGATCGGCATGACCAGTCATGACGTCATCGATCGTCTTCGTAAAATTACCGGACAACGTCGTATCGGCCATACCGGAACACTTGACCCAATGGCCAAGGGTCTTTTAGTCGTTTGTTTGGGTAATGCGACGGTGATGTCGCAGTTTTTAAGCGATGAAACCAAACAATACGAAGCGGAAATCTACCTGGGCATGCGATCAAAGACCTATGACCGGGAAGGTATTGATGCTGAAACGCCAATACAGCCAGTTCCTGAATTGTCCCTCGAGCAAATAAATGTTCTGATAGAACAGTTTACCGGAACAATTGAACAGACTGTCCCGCCATTTTCCGCAGTGAAAGTACAGGGAAAGAAATTGTACGAACTGGCACGACAGGGAGAAAGAATCGAATCATTACCGATTCGCACCGTCGAGATTTCGAAATTAACTGTGCTCTCATACCAGACTCCCAAACTCAGTATTCGAATCGGCTGCTCGAAAGGAACCTATATCCGATCACTCGCGCATGATATCGGTGAAGCAGTTGGGTGTGGAGCGTATTTATCCCAGTTGAAACGAACGGCAGTCGGGAGATGTTCCCTTGATGACGCCTTATCGCTTGAAGCAATCGAAACGCTGCATATAAGCGGTGAGTTATCATCGCATCTGATCTCAGGAGAAACATTAGTTTCATATGCGGCACTGACTATCAGCGATCGTTTTTCTAACGTAGTACAGCATGGCCAGCCATTACTCGGTGATGATGTTGTCAGCGCTGACCGTGCGTTTGCGTTAGGTGAACGGATTGCGCTGCGGGATTCTCATGGGAAAATCCGCGCTATCGGTGAAGCGATGGTTAATTCCGCGCAATTGGCCGATGCGGCGAATCAGCGGGTGTTTAGATATTTGCGAGTTCTATCGTGAGTTTTCTAGCGATTACCGATATTTCTGCGTTCAAACCAGATCCGAACGGGGCAAGTGTCACTATCGGTATGTTCGATGGGTTGCACTTGGGACATCGCCAGATTATCGAATCAGTTGTAAACGATGCGAAGCAGCACAATCGCCAGCCCGCTGTTGTTACATTCTATCCGCACCCGCGCACTATTGTCACACCGAACGATGTCCCGCAACTGTTGACCGTACCCGCAGAAAAAGAATTACTGTTCGCACACTACGACCTGACTTTGCTGACGCTGCAGTTCAACGAAACGCTTCGCAATGTTCCGGCCGAAGAATTCGTGAAAACGTACTTGCTTGATAAACTGAACATGAAACACCTAATAATCGGCCCAAGCCACACAATTGGCAAAAAACGGGAAGGAACGCCTGAAAAGCTGGCTGAATTGGGGAAAAAGCATGGCTTTACCGTGACAATCGTTCCGCCGGTTATGGTTGGAGGAGAGCCGGTTTCCTCTTCCCGGGTACGAAAGGCCGTTACAGATGGCCAATTCGACCAAGTCCTTGAGCTGTTGGCCGGGGAGTTTCTGGTGACCGGAACAGTCGAAAAAGGGATCGGTTTGGGTAAAAAACTGGGGATTCCGACCGCAAATGTGGCCGTATCAGACGAAAAACTGCTCCCAGACGAGGGGATTTATGCCTGTTTCGCAAACGTTGACAGTGACAAAAAAGGTGGTATTTTGTTTATTGGAAGGAATCATTTTAACCCTGAGCCCCGAATTACCGTCGAGGCTCACCTGTTTGATTTCGATCGGGACATTTACGGGAAGACCCTGACGGTCCGCCCGGTCCGCTTAATCCGGGAAAACCGGAAATTCAGCTCTACCAATGCATTGATGGAGCAGATACGACATGACATTGATATTGCGAATACTATACTTATAAAGGAGAAGAAGAATGACTGTGACAAAAGAGCAGAAAGCTCAAATTGTCGGTGAACATCGGTTACACAATACCGACACGGGTTCACCTGAAGTCCAAATCGGGCTGTTGACCGCCCGGATCAATGAGCTCACTGATCACATGAAAACCCACACCAAAGATTATCACAGCCGTTTGGGGCTGCTGAAACTGGTGGGTAAACGCCGCCGTTTGCTCGATTATTTAGAGGATCGGGACATCGACGGATATCGACAATTAATCAACCGTCTTGGCTTACGCCGCTAACGCGAGAGGAAAATAGAAAATATATATGGCTCATCGCGTAGAAATTGAACTCGGCGGCCGTCGGATGATTATTGAAACCGGCAGGATGGCCAAACAGGCGCAGGGAGCGACCACAGTGCAGTATGGTGATTCGATGATTATTGCCACTGTCTGTGCCGCCAGCGAACCGAAAGTAGATCAGGACTTTTTTCCGCTCACCGTCGAATATCGTGAGCGTTCATACGCCGCTGGAAAAATTCCGGGCGGCTTTTTTAAACGGGAAGGGAGACCGTCGGAGAAAGAGATTCTCTCCGCCCGTATCATCGACCGGCCGATCCGGCCTTTGTTTCCCGATGATTTCCGCTGTGAAACACAGTGTATTTCGTATGTCATTTCCCACGACCAGCAAAACGACACCGACCTGTTGGCACTAATCGGCACCTCGGCTGCAATCGCAGTCTCCGGTATTCCGGTTGCCAAAATTGTTGCGGGTGTCCGCGTCGGTCGTATCAACGGTGAATTCGTTATCAATCCGCAGTTTCAGCACCTGGACGAGAGTGATATCAATGTCACCCTTGCCGGTTCAGCCGATGCCATCACGATGGTAGAAGGCGGCTGTCAGGAAATTTCCGAAACGGAATTGATCGACGCCTTGATCTTCGGTCATAACCACATCAAACAGATCGTGGCGAAAATCGAAGAACTGAAAAAGATGATCAACCCGCCGGTGTTCACCTATACGCCGCTGGCGCCGAATCCCGTAATCGTCGAAAAGACCAAACAGCTGGTAGGCAACCGCCTCGATACCTACAACCGTATCGCCGACAAAGAAACCCGTCGTACTGAAAAGAAAAAAATGACGGATGAAATTGTCGAGGCGCTTGTGGCAGAATTTCCGGATGGAAAAGCGACGATCAAAAACGCGATCCATGATCTGGATTCCGTTTCGATGCGTTCGATGATTTTGGATGAAGGCAAGCGTATCGACGGTCGCGGTACCCGCGATATTCGTCAGATTACCTGCGATGTCGGCGTGCTTCCACGCGCCCATGGTTCATCGTTGTTTACCCGTGGTCAAACACAGGCGCTTGTTGCCGTGACCCTCGGCACCAAGATGGATGAACAACGGTTGGATGAACTGGAAGGGGAATCGACCAAGAGCTACATGCTCCATTACAATTTCCCGCCGTTCTCAACCGGTGAAACGAAAGGTATCCGCGGAACAAGCCGTCGTGAAATCGGCCATGGCGCTCTTGCTGAGCGCGCATTGCTGCCAGTGATTCCGTCAGAAACTTCATTTCCGTACACCGTTCGTGTCGTATCCGATATTCTTGAATCGAACGGTTCATCTTCAATGGCCTCAGTCTGCGGTGCATCGCTTGCGTTCATGGATGCCGGCGTACCGATCAAGAGCGCCGTTGCCGGTATAGCGATGGGACTTATCACCGATGATAAGAAACGTGTCGCGGTACTGACCGATATTCTCGGTGATGAAGATCATTTCGGTGATATGGACTTTAAAGTCGCCGGTACTACCACCGGTGTGACTGCGGTTCAGATGGATATCAAGATTACCGGATTGGATATCGAAACGATGCGCACCGCTTTGGAGCAGGCGCGTCAGGCCCGGTTAAGCATTCTTGACAGTATGAATGCGACTATTTCGAAACACAGGGATCAACTCTCCGAATATGCCCCCAGAATTATTACCTTCAAGATCAATCCCTCGAGAATCGGCGAGGTCATTGGCCCCGGCGGTAAAGTCATTCGTGCAATCGTTGAAGAAACCGGCGCGAAGATCGATATCGAGGATGATGGTACCGTTATCATCGCCTCAGTCGATGGTGAAGCCGGTCGCCGCGCCAAAGAACGCGTGCAGGCGATTGTCGAAGAAGCGGAACTGGGAAGAGTCTACAGCGGCACGGTGCGGCGCATCGCAGCATTCGGCGCTTTTGTGGAAATCATTCCGGGTACCGACGGGTTGGTGCATATTTCCGAGTTGGATGTGAATCGCGTCAACCGGGTTGAAGATGTCGTCAGAGTGGGTGATCGCATTGATGTCAAAGTGATCAACATTGATGAAGACGGAAAAATTCGCCTTTCTCGTAAGGCGGTATTAACCGGTGAAAATGGCGACGCAGCCAAAGTCAAAAACTAAACGACCAGTCGCCGTCCCCAAAGACGGCGACATCGTCTATAAAAAGACAGTCCTGCCCAACGGTTTGCGAATCGTGACGGAAACTATTCCGTCGGTTCGTTCCATATCGCTTGGGGTTTGGATCGATGTCGGTTCCCGTAACGAGAAACCGGAAGAATCCGGCATTTCCCATTACATCGAACACATGGTGTTCAAAGGGACCAAAAAACGCTCAGCCAAACAGATCGCGGAGTCGCTGGAATCTATCGGCGGGATGCTCAACGCGTTTACCTCGCGTGAGCAGACCTGTTTTACCGCGCGGATTTTGGATGAACATCTGCCGATCGCAATGGATGTGCTCTCCGATATCACCTGCAATGCCACATTCACGAAAACTAATCTTGAACGTGAAAAGCTGGTTATTCTCGAAGAGATCAAAGAATCGCTCGATACGCCGTCTGATCATATCCATGATATCTTTTCGGAAGCGTATTGGGGGGATCATCCCTTGGGACGCCCGATTATGGGAACGATGGAAACGATTCAGGCGATGCCGCGTGAGCGGGTTATGTCGTATGTGAAGCGTAACTATCGTGCCGGTTCGGTGGTGGTAGCGGCCTGCGGTTCGGTATCGCACAACAAGCTTGTCGATTTATGCCGTAAGCTTTTTACGTTTCCGCAGGGAACAGCCTATCCGGCGCCGTTGGCTTCAATACCCGGCAACCGGACCGTGCACAAAACGGATTCGCATGAGCAGGCGCATCTCTGTATCGGATTCCCGTGTGTGTCGTTCACTTCGCCGGAACGTACGGTCGCGACTGCGATCAGTACGTATTTGGGCGGAGGAATGTCTTCAGTCTTGTTTCAAAAGATTCGTGAAGACAAAGGGCTTGCCTATACTGTCTATTGCTATTCCGATTTTTACCGGGATGCCGGTTTGTTCGGGATTTATCTCGCAACCGATAATGGGAAAAAAGAGCAGGCAATCGATATTGCGCTTTCCGAAGTCAAAAAACTGAAACGGAAACCGCTTGATTCGCTTACCTTAGATCAAATCAAAGCGCAGTTAAAAGGACAGATGACCCTCGCGATGGAATCAACCAGCAGCCGGATGAGCCGTCTTGCCCGGCATGAATTGATTCTTGGTGAGTACCGTCCGTTGTCGGTTACCCTCAAAGAAATCGACGCGCTTAAGCCCGCGATGTTACAAGCATTGGCCGAGCGGCTGTTTCACGACAAATTGATGACACTTGCGACGCTTGGCCCCGCGGACAAACCCGCAGCCGGCCATGCAGCCTGATACGCAACATATCAGCGCGAGTCCGCCAAATCAGAGAGGTGAGGAGACTTCTCTGGTTTTGGCGTTTCATTCGTTGAGCGATCGTTTCACCTTCGGTATCTCCAATTATTCACCGAAACGTTTTTCTAAACTACTTGCAGCGCTGTGCGACAAACTGCCTGAAACAACTCTCAACCGGATGGTGACAACGTTCGATGACGGTTACGCGCATCTTTTAGATGTTCTACCACCGCTCATAGCCAAGTATCAGTTTGCGCCGGTTATTTTCATGCCAACCGCATACATAGGGAAGAGCAACAGTTGGGACTACGGCGGGCGGCTACGCCGCTTTAATCATTTACGTGAGACCGATATCCGTGAATTACATCGACTCGGCGCGCAGTTCGGCTCGCATGGGCACCAGCACGTCGATTTGCGAAGATTGTCGGATGAGTCATTGAAAGAGCAGCTACAGCAATCCAAGGATTCACTTGAATCTATAACCGGCAACAACGTTACCCAGATTAGCTATCCATTCGGTCGGTATGATGAGCGAGCAATCAATATTGCTAAAGAAGTCGGCTTTACCAATGGCTTCACCATGTGTTTCCCGAAACCAACAGACAGCCGATTAGCACTGGGGAGATACCCTGTCTATGCCTGCGATACAGCTGGGATGGTTATTCAAAAGATTACGCAGGGCATGCTTTATCATCCGCTGAATTGGTTTGTCAAAACAGCTGGAGCGCTTTCTTATGGCACGCCGCTTTGGAAACGGATGAGCGGCCAGCTGTTGGATTAATACGGCAAATCTATTGCGCCGGTTGGCGTTACGCTGTTAATTCTCCTTTCATACTATGGAACAGACGACCAAAGCACATATTAAGTACGATTTCAAGACTATCGAGCGCACCTGGCAGGAGCGCTGGAAAGAAACTGACTTATACCGCGCCCCGGAAATGTCGCGCGGCGGGGATAAGAAATTTTACATGCTCGTGATGTTCCCGTACCCATCCGGGGATATTCATATGGGGCATTTTCGCAATTACATTATCGCCGATGCCGTCGCTCGTTATCAAATGATGCTCGGTAAGGATGTCTTGCATCCGTTCGGGTGGGATGCCTTCGGATTGCCGGCCGAAAACGCGGCAATTAAGCATGGGGTTCATCCGTCAGAATGGACAGTCAAAAATATCGGCGTGTCCCGCACCACGATTCAACAAGTCGGTATTTCGTATGACTGGTCGCGCGAAGTCAATTCCAGTGCGCCTGATTACTACAAATGGACGCAGTGGATGTTCTTGCAGATGTTCAAACGCGGTCTTGCCGTTCGCAAACGCGGGTTCGTGAACTGGTGTCCCAAAGACAAAACGGTTTTGGCGAATGAACAAGTTAAAGATGGTCAGTGCGAACGGTGCGGAACATTGGTCGAGAAAAAGGATCAGATTCAGTGGTACTTCAAAATTACCGAGTATGCTGACCGTCTCACCGATGACTTAGACAAGCTTCCGCATTGGCCGGAAAATGTGAAGGCGATGCAGCGCGCCTGGATTGGCCGTTCGTATGGTGCCGAAATTGATTTTGTTATTGAAGGCACGAACGAAAAACTGCCGATATTCACGACTCGTCCGGACACGGTGTTCGGCGTGACGTTTATGGCGATTTCACCGGAATCCGAGTTACTTGACCGCTTACAGATGGATGCCGAGCATGCCGCCAAAGTGAAAGCATACCGGGCGGAAGCATTGCGCCGTTCGGAAATCGATCGCGCGGCAGTGAACACCGACAAGGATGGTGTCTTTACCGGCAAGTATGCGATCAATCCGTTGAACGGCGATAAAGTGCAGTTGTGGGTCGCTGATTATGTGTTGGGCGGTTATGGCACCGGTGTCGTCATGGGCGTCCCGGCTCATGACTCGCGGGATTTTGCCTTCGCCAAGAAATACAACATTCCGGTCAAAATAGTGATTCGCAAAGAGGATGGTTCAGAAACAACGCCGGATGAACCGTATACTGAATATGGTCCTATGACCAATTCTGGTGAATTCGATGGCTTAGCCGGAGAAAAGGCGATTGCTAAAGTCACAGAATCTGTTGCCGCCAAAGGCATTGGCCGCAAAAAGGTAAACTATAAGTTGAAGGATTGGCTGATTTCCCGTCAACGCTTCTGGGGCTGCCCAATTCCGATTATTCATTGTAGGGCCTGCGGTGAAGTGCCGGTGCCGGATACTGAGTTGCCGGTGTTGTTGCCTAATGTGATGAATTTCATGCCGCAAGGACGTTCGCCGCTGGCTGATGTGCCTGAGTATATGAACGTGAAATGTCCGAAATGCGGCGGTCCGGCGGAACGAGATCCGGATACTATGGACACGTTCGTTTGTTCGTCATGGTATTTCTTGCGCTATGTCGATCCGAATAATGAGAATCTGCCGTTTGATCCGGCCAAAGCGAACAACTGGATGCCAGTTGATTTGTATATCGGTGGTATCACGCATGCGACCGGACATTTGTTGTACTTCAGATTTTTCACCAAAGTGCTTCATGATATGGGCATGCTCAAAGTCGATGAACCGGATACGCAATTGTTCAACCACGGTATGGTTATGGATGCAAGCGGTCAGGTGATGTCAAAATCCAAAGGAAATGTCGTTTCTCCAATAGGACTCATGGATCAGCGCGGTATCGATGTCGCCCGGTTGGCGATGTTTTTCTCGGCGCCGTCAGACCGTGAATTGCTCTGGACCGGCGATGCCGTCACCGGAGTCGAGAAGTTCGTTATGAATCGGCTGTATCCGATGGTCAAGCAATACCGCGGCACCAAAGCCGAGCCGAACAAACAATTCGACCGTGACAGTATGGCCGAATACGAACGGAAAATTCATAGCCGGTTACACAAATCGATTTCCATGGTAACGGACGGCTGCAAGCGAATTCAGTTTAATACTTCGATAGCAGCCCTAATGGAACTCGAAGCTGAATATGATTCATCCAAGATCACCAATAATGAGCTGAATGATTCGATAATCAGGACGGCGATTCAGTTAATAGCGCCGCTGGCGCCGCATTTGGCCGAGCAAATGTGGTCGGAAATCGGCGGATCATTTTCGGTATTCAAGTCATGGTGGCCGGAAGCTGACCCGAAAGCGGCTGTCGGTGACACGATAGCCGTGGCGGTTCAGGTGAACGGGAAGCTCAGGGATACATTAGAAGTAGCCCCGACTGTCAGTCAACCAGAGGTAGAGAAAGCTGCCTATGACAGCGCTAAGGTAGCGGCATTTACAGACGGCAAAGAAGTGGTCAAGGTCATTTATGTGCCGGGGCGGATACTGAATATCGTGGTCAAATGACCCGGCTTCTGGTTTCCGTGCTTATCGGTTAACATAATATATCTTATGGGACATTAATTCGGAAGTTCATGAAACTCTCAGTCGTTATCCCTGTCTATAATGAAGTCCATACGCTTGAGGAGTTAGTCCGCCGGGTCAAAGGCTCTCCTATTTCCAGTCCGGAGATTATCCTCGTCGATGACTGCTCTACCGACGGTACCCGTGATTTGATAAAGCAAAAGATCGAATCACAGGTCGCCAAGGTCATCTATCAGCCGGTAAATATGGGTAAAGGCGCGGCGCTGAAAGCCGGATTCGCGCAAGCTACCGGAGATATTGTAGTCGTACAGGATGCTGATCTGGAATATGATCCGAACGAGTACCCTGCCCTGATCGAGCCTATCCTTTCTGATAAAGCGGACGTGGTCTACGGCTCACGGTTTATCGGCAGCGGGGCGCATCGTGTCGTTTATTTCTGGCATTCGGTCGGCAACCGGTTTCTGACACTCTGTTCCAACATGCTCACCAATATCAATCTCACTGATATGGAAACCTGCTACAAAGCGTTTCGCAGGGAGATTATTCAGCAGATCGATATCAAAGAACGCCGGTTCGGTGTCGAACCGGAACTGACTGCCAAGATCGCCAAGATGAAAGTTCGCATTTACGAAATCGGCATTTCCTATTACGGCCGCACCTATGAAGAAGGAAAAAAGATAAACTGGAAAGATGGTGTCGCGGCCTTGTACTGCATTATCAAATACAATCTCTTTTCAAAGTAAACTATATGGCAAGAGCATCTGTTGGTTATTCCGGCACTTCTTTAGTAAAAAAACTGGGGATCAAAGATGGTACCCAGATAGTTGCGCTCAATGCACCGAAACAATATCCAAGTTTATTAGGAAAACTTCCGAGAGGGTCAAAGATTGTTGCTAAACTTGCTAAAGATGCTGCCTTTATCCATTTATTCACAGATGAACAAGTTGACTTAAAGAAACAGCTATCTGCAATTACTAAGTCACTGGCAAAGGATGGCATCCTTTGGGTATCCTGGCCGAAAAAGAGTTCCGGTGTTCCGACCGATATTACCGAAGACACGCTTCGTGTGATTATTCTGCCGACCGGATTAGTTGATGTTAAGGTCTGTGCGATAGATGAAACCTGGTCGGGATTGAAATTTCTCTGGCGACTTGAGAAGCGCTAATTATAGGATTCCCTGTGAGCGGAGAATTCGCTTTTGTGTATTGGCAATGCGTCGGTCTTTCATAGCGCTCAAATACCATTCGACTGTTTTTACTAATCCATCTGAAAGCTTAACATTCGGATTATATCCAAGTTTCTTTTTGGCGAGTTTGATATCGCCGGTAAAATGAGAAATTTCCCCGGTGCGCTTTTTCCCGATTTTAATTCGAGAATCGGAATTGGTTAACTCAATAATCTGTTTCGCTATATCCTGAATCTTTTCACCTTTACCGCTTGAGATATTAAAGGAAAGTCCGGCCACTGAATCAAAATGACGGATGATACTGACAAGTCCATCGACCGCATCATCGATCCAGGTGAAATCGAGTTTCTTTTCTTTTCCGAATATGACAATGTCCCGGTTTCGCAGTGCATTGTGGAGATAGACCGGAATCACCCGTTCGGAGACATCATAACGGCCATACACATTCGACAGCCGTACAATCACCGGCTTGATGCCGTAACAGTGATGATAGGCATGCAGCAATCCCTCGCACCCTAACTTAGATGCCGTATATGGGGAGCGAACTAATGGCGGTGATACCGCCCCTTCCCTGCTTGCTTTGCCGGCCGGCGTTTCACCGTAGACTTCGCGGGAAGAGCTGAACAGTACCCGCTTTACCCCGGCTGCTTGGGCATACGCGAGAACATTGTAGGTCATCAAGTAGTTGTCTAAACTCTTTTTGGGATGCAGCACCAGCTCATGCACCCGGGCATTGGCCGCCAAATGAACTATCAAATCAGGTTTTTTGGGGAAAAGTTTGGGGGAAACGGTCTTACGAAGGTCGAAGCGGACCGTTTTTTTGTCGATTTCCTTGTCCCAGATAGTGGCTTTGATATCAAGCGGGATGATCTGATAACCAAGCTCACGAAGACGAATACACAAGGCAGTACCGACGGTTCCGGATGAGCCGGTTACAAGAATACGTTTGCTCATCTGGTGGTTCCGTCAGGAGTGCGTATCTGCCTGAGCCAATCCGAAGGATGAAAATGCAGTTTTGGCGCCTTAAGCTTATTATGAATAAGCGTTATATAGATAAAGGCAATCACCCATCCGGCTGCTATCAATTCCGGAATATAGGAATCGATAAATCCGGCGCGGCGCATCAGATCGAGCAGATAGACCGCGAACAGTTTGCTGAGAATAAAGAGCCGCGCCGTTAAGGCATTAGACAAAAAGGGCTGTCCACCCCATTTGTTGCGGTAGTAGTTCCAAAATCCGTTGAAATCATAGCCGCTTTCGTGGCGATGTTTTTCAAAACGGACAGTCAATTGCTGCAAGTGGTACATGACGTAGAGAATAATCATGACGATTACAATCTCTACCCAATAGGCTGCAATAAACGGGACGAAACTCATATACGTATTATATCGACAGAACTAACTTTCGATACAAGCTTTCCTACGCGAATTGATACCCCAGTTTCTGCCATTTGGCATGATTCAGGATATGGAAATAGTCGTACACAATAACCGGCTTGACCGTTCGTTTCGGGGTTAGCTTGCGAAAAGCTGAGTGCGCCGTGCCGATGACAATAATCTGTGCGCCATGCATGGCAGCATGAACATCCCGAGCCGGTTCATATTGCCCTTCCCAGATACGAGCACCTTTTGGTAACAGCGGCTCATAGAATGTTACTTTGGCACCGCGACGAATCAGTTTATGTCCCAAGGCAACCGAACGCGAACCTCGGGTATCATCCAAATCCGGCTTAAATGCTGCACCAAGAATCGCAACTTTCTTTCCTTTTAGTGTGCCAATACGTTTGGCTGCATCATCGATCAATCCATCCAACACCCGTTCATTAATAGACAACGCTGTCTTCGCAGTTTCAAATGAAAAACGGTTGCCTGCCTGATCGGAATTAATCAGGTGACAGTCCTTCGGTAAACAGGAGCCGCCGAAACCTAAACCGGGAGATAAATAACTCATTCCGACACGCGGATCCAACCCGACTCCGGTTTGAATTTTATCCATATCGAGCCCTTCTCGGCGGGCATAGAGCGCAATTTCATGAATGAAGGCGAGACGGTGAGACAAATAGAGGTTCGCGGCGAGTTTGATTAGCTCCGCTGATTTCCGGTCGCTAACAATAATCGGAACTTTTTTTGAATAAACTTTCCGATACAATGTTACCAGCGGCTCTGCTTGTTTATTTGAATCTGCGCCGATCACGATTCGCCAGGGTTTTTCTGTATCTTCAAAGGCGAAACCTTCGCGCAAAAATTCCGGATTGACCACAATCCCGGCCTGTTTTCCGTATTTGGTTTTGTCTAAAAGTTTTCTGAATAGTTCGGAAAAACCAAGCACGTTGGTCGATTTGAGAATGATGGTTTTCCTCGGTGATGCACTCTCCCCTATCCATTGGGCCAGGAGGTCGAAGGTGCCAAGCCGCATTTTCCAATCGAGATGATCGACTGAATCGATAGCGATGTAAATCAACGAGGCATTATGATAGGCTTCAGGAGTCGGTTCGGCGACGGTCAGCTTGCCATTTCTGATTACCTTCGCGAGTTTCTTTTCCAAAAGCGGCTCGCTGAAATGGAGTTTCCGCCGTTTCAAAGAATCTATTATCTGGTCGTTTTTCTCGACAACAAGTACCGCTTCCCCTTTGTCCGCTAAATAGACAGCAGTGGCAAGACCGACATAGCCGGCGCCGACAACAAGAATTTGCGGATGCTTATGAGCGTTTTTTTTCATCTTGTATGAACAAAAGTAAGGCGGAAGTATATAGGGAATATCAGGGAGTGCGCAAACGATTTAGCGGGAGAAAAAAAACAGATCAGATAGGGTGTTCGTAGCCCCATTTGACGAGCTTGCGGGCTTCACGGAAACGGGTCTGGCTGGATGGGGCGCCTAATACGACCAGCAACATTCTATCTCCGCCCGGGCCTTTCTGAACCAATGTCGTCAGGCAATGAGCCGCCGCGTTGATAAAGCCGGTCTTTCCCGCCAGGACCTTGTACGGTGAGGCGATAAGGGCGTTGGTATTATGAATATTGAGAGTCCGGATACCTTTGCGCTTGTTGAGCAGATTACAGCTATAAGATTTCTTAGCCGTTATCGTAGCAATCAGTTTGTATTCATAGGCGGTGTGCATCAGCTGTGCCACCTCCAAAGCGGTGGATACATTGCCGGAATCCAAACCGGTTGGCTCATTGAAGCGAGTATTGACCAAGCCTAAATCGTGCGCTTTCAGATTCATCAGTTTTGCGAATTCGGCATTGGAGCCGACCACTGCTCGCGCTAACGCCCTGGTTGCCCGGTTATCCGACTGCATCAGCGAGGCATGCAGGAGATCCATCAGGGTCATTTTCGTTCCGACCCGCAGCTTGGATTTCGAGGAATTAAGCGCATCCTCTTTGGTGATAGTTTCGGTCTGGGACAAATTGATCCGGCTGTCAATGACCACCATTGCCGACATCAACTTGCTGATAGAGGCTATCGGTCTGACATTCTCCGGATTCTTGGCGTAGATGACTTTGCTTTTGTCGTAGTTGATTAAAACCGCTGATTCGACACGGCATTTCAGATTGGTTTTAAGGGCATCCTCACAGTTATAGTGCACTCCAGAAACCGGGCGGACTGAGGCCTCCACTGTACCGGCATTTGCGGCGGTCTTTTCCAGTTCAAAATAGATATTATGGCTTGGGGATACCAAGGCCAGAATAACTAACAGATAGGGAACGAAACGGGTGAGCACTGCCTTCATCATATAAATATATATCGTTTTATTGTTTCACCCACTTTAAAATTTCCGGCAAAGTTGGTCTTTTTCCATACATCAGAATACCGACCCGGAAAATTTTTGCCGTCAGCCAGACCAAGAGGACTGTGGTCAGGGTAACCAGCACCACCCCGATGATAGCCTCTCCTATTATCCCTGAGAATGGGGACAGGTCGGTCGAGGTCGGCACAACGAAAATAAGGCGCATAAGCATCAGGGTCGGGGTGAATATAGGGATCAGTGAAAGGACCGTAGCCATAGTAGAGTTCGGTTCCTGAACAACGTGGGTCATCAGAATAAACGGAAGCATAAGTGACATAATGATCGGGAACATGAAATTCTGCGCTTCTTTTTCCTCATTTACTATCGAGCCGATAAGGGCGTAAAACGTCGAATAGAGGAAATATCCGGAGACCAGGAACAGGATGAAAAAGGTCAGAATAGCCGGGTGAAACACGATTTTTTGAACGGCTGGCTGCTGGGCAAATGTACCGGTCATGCTGGAAATGCCGATACCAATGGCAATCCAGATACCTACCTGAGTCAGTGTAGCCGCACCCAGTCCCGCAATTTTACCGAGCATCAACTGGAACGGAGTTACCGAAGAAACCAGTACTTCCATGATACGGGAGTTTTTCTCTTCGATAATCGAGCGCATGACAAGCATACCGTACCCGATAATCATCATGTACATGATCATGATGAAGCCGAACGATGCGAAATACTTCGAAGAGAACGAGATGCTTTCACCTGTTGCCGCTTTGGTAATCAGGTCGGGCTTTCTGGCCATGCTCAAAACGGAATCGATCGGAACATTGACATTCGCCTGCGCAAGGCGGATCGAAGACAGAATATCGGATGTCTTCTTTTCGAATCGGGCTACCGTTCGGAAATTTTCCGCATTTGTTATCAGGAAAAAGTTGCTGTCATTGATTTGTGCGCCGGGGCGGAAGACCATAACATATTTCACTGTCTTTTCATTAATACATTCAGCAAGAGAATCATGGACGACCTGATATCGGGCATTATCGTCAGCCGGGATTTCAAAAATCTGCTCAACGCCATAGTAGGGGGTAACGCTGTCATCCAGTTTGTATGCTTTCAATGATTCGCTGAACTGCGTACCTAATTGCAAACCACTCTGATCGATAACCGCCAGTTTTTCGGTTTCAGTCGCCTTTTTACTCGCCAGTAGACCGGGAATAATAGTAAAGGCGCCCAACAAAACCGGGGTGAATAACAGACCGAAGATAAAGGATTTCTTTTTGACGATCTGCGCATATTCCTGATTGAAAATTATCCAGAACTTATTCATTCGCTCCCTCCTGCCGAGCGTTGGAATTCGGCCGGATCGATTTTAGCGGTGTCGATGAAAATGTCATACAACGACGGCTCCACCTGCGCAAAACTGCGGATTGTTACTTTATCGGCTATCGCCCGTAACAGGCCGTTAGTGTCGGTGCCGTTCTTGATCGTCAATTCGTAATAGTTGTTGAACTCAAGCATCTTCTCGACTCCGGGCAGCGTTTTCATGAAGGTGCCATCCCCCTCGAACTCGACATGAATCGAATTTTTGCCGAAGCGGGATTTTACTTCCGACATTCGTCCGTCAAGTACTTTGTGCCCCTTGGAAATCATAGCAACATATTCGCACAGCTTTTCGGCCTGTTCCATAACGTGGGTGGAAAACAGGATCGTAGTTCCCTTCCGTTTCAACTCGAGGATAATTCCTTTGATGAGTTCCATATTGAGCGGATCAAGGCCGGAAAAGATTTCATCGAGGATGATGATATCAGGTTCATGCAGAACAGTGGTAACGAACTGGAGCTTTTGTTGCATCCCTTTGGACAGTTCCTGCACCTTTTTCTTTTTGTAATCGAGCAGATTGACGCGCTCAAGCCATGGGTCAATAGCCGGCATGATTTTGCTGTCAGGATAATCCTTTAACCGGGACATGTAGATGATGACCTCTTCGACGGTCATCTTTTTATAAAGACCGCGCTCTTCCGGAAGGTAGCCGACGCGATTAACGAAACTTTGGTCTACCGGTTTTCCGTCCCACAACACGGCGCCGCTGTCTGGAATGGTGATATTCATTATCATGCGGATGGTGGTAGTTTTCCCCGCCCCGTTCGGGCCGATGATGCCGTAGATAACGCCGTTGGGAACTTCAAGCGAGAGTTCGTTGACGGCAACTTTATCTTCGAATTCTTTGCGTATCTTATCGAGTTTTAGTTTCACAGGCTCCTATCCTTTTGTGGCGGGAAATGTCTGATTATTCAACGAAATGGTCAACAAGAAATGTCTCTGCGTTCATACAGAGTGATAACGCAGAAACCGGAAAATTGTTGCAGGGTCAGGAGTGATCGCGCTTGTGTTTCGTCGGTTTTTTAGGCTGCTGAAAACGGACACGACCGCATTCGGGACAAATCCATTTCCGCTGTTTATGAAAGGAGCGTTTCTCTTCCTTCATCGTCGCCTTGCACCGGGGACAGGTCATAGCGTCACTTGGTCAGATGAAATGCTTGCGAATACAAAAATTCGAGCCGCCCGATAAGCGTCGACATGCGGGACATCACGGTGTATCCGAAGGTAGTGCCGAAAAATATCATCAGAATATACGTTCCGAATTTCGCCGAGCCTCCTAACACACCGGAATGTGCGCGGCTGAAAAAGAAATAGGAAAGGCAACCCAAGACACCGAGTAGCACGATGAGACCGGAGAAATTTACTCCTCCATCGGCAGCAACCAGTGGAACGACCGTTGCGGAAATTTGCTTAAGTGTGCGGGCATCGAGCATTGCCGGAATCGCAACCCCGGCGCCAGAACCGATCATAAGCGCGAGCGGAATGCGGGAGAGGGAAGCGGTTCTCGGATGAAAGCGCAGAAACATACACAACCCTAATACTAACGGCAGAATCAGTGATAGTTTCCCTTCACCAAAGAGTGGTTTCAGTAACAAACCAATTATGGAAGCTTCCCAGATTATCACTAATGTATAGCCGATCGAAAGGCCGATTAACAATGCCTCGGCCAGTTTATACAATGGATTATCCCGATAGAGAAAGGTGAAGATGGCCAGTGTTAAAATGACAGCAACGATCGCTCCGAATTCCATCAGTTTGTTCCTTTCCGTCGATTGCGGAAATAGATCCAGTTGCCGATTCCGATAAGCGCTAAGACATAAAAATGAGAAACCGATTGGGCCAGCATTCCGCGTGATCCGCCACCTGGCTGTTTCATGAGCGATTCATATTCGGCAGCCCCGCGAAGTCCAGCCATCATCGCTTTCATTTGTCCTGAATTCAGATATGGGTCATACGTGGTCGCCATCGCCGCCGTTACCCCTGCAAGAACAGCAACGTGATAGCGCAGTCCGGCATATTCGATCCAGTGCTGGGTAGTGGAACCGTCGGTGATCGAAAGCACCGCGCTGATATCCTGATAATTTTTGAGATTCGCTGTTAGCGGTATCTCACCTATCGGCGTATTGAAATAATCATTCGGGAATACATTGCCGATTCCTTCCCCCATTCCCAGAATCGCTGCTACCACCTGCGGGCGAAAACCGAGATAGACATAATCGGTACCATATTCTTTTTGGTATTCACGCGCCGTGCGTTCAAGTAGTCGATAGCCGATAACAGTTCCTTCCGCCAATAACGAAACGCCCACAACTCTGTGTCCTTTACTAAATGCATGTCGTAATAACGCCGATGAAATTGGTTCGATTTCCGGTGTTGCGGAGGCTTCATAATCAAATGAAACCATCAGCGTACTGCTCGGTGGGAGTGAATCGATATAGAGGTACAGGCGTTCGGTAGCCGGGGAGATTTTGATATCGGGTTGGGTCGGAATCAGCATAGTGGCAGTGAGCACGGCAAATAACCCGAGAAAGGCAAAGTGGCGGGTTTCCAGTTTCATGCTCTTTCCCCTCCCAGCCATGTTCGCTCAATGCCGAGAATAACGCGCAATGAAGTGGTAAGTGAACCGAGTCCGATTCCCATCAGAATAGCACGACGGCCGGACATGGAAGGAACATCACGCACCCAATCGGCAATAGTCGAAATAACCGGAAGGCTGTCCCCGATACCGGAACGACTGAGCAGCATCAATACGGCGGCGCCAAGCAGAACTGCTGCCGGTAATGAGCGAGCGCGGAAACCGCGAAGTGATGCTGAAGCGACATAAAAGGCGAGCAATGCGAAGACGGTCGCCTGCATAGGAGCCTGCATATTTTCAAACAACCACATAAACGGTGAACCGATTTTGGTTCCCCAAATCATCGCCGTAATCGGCATAGCGACAAGACCGGCCAATAACGTCAAACGATAGGAAACATCATCTGCTTTCCCCAACTCAACCGCATTATGCTTTACCACTCCGATAATCCCGACGATTAAGGTCATGGCAAAAATTATCTGCCAGTAATCAAGAATAGTGGTGTTAATGCTGCGCGCGATCGGATGCGGCGAAAAATACTGCAGCGCCATAATAACGCCGAAAATCAGACATATAAAAAGCGGTAAGCGGCGACTCATTACCATTTCCACCATTGCGGCCAATCAACTACACCGGTTTGTGTAAGCGTGGCAGATATAACAGCCAAAAGTAAGAGCATAGCGATTATCATTTTCAAGATATCCTGCGCGCGGATCGATGCCAAAATAGATGGGTTGCCAGAAAGGTATCCGGATGCGGCGAATAGTTCCTCTCCTATAAGCGTGTAGTCGCAGGCGACGATGAAAAAGGCTAGCTGAATGGTCGAATCGGTTCCGGCAATTTGAATTGCTCCGACCGAGTTACCTGTTTCCGCCAGAATCAGCGATTCCGCTTCAAATGTCCCTAACAGAAAAATAGAGGCCGGTTTTTGACGGACGATTATCCCATCTACAGCGGCCGCATAGCCGAATTGGGATGAAGAAACATACTGGGCATCATCCGATCGATACCGATCAGGATATCCGGCCCGTGCGCATGATTCCCTGATAACTTCCTGTGCAACGGCCAAAATAACCGGGTCATGGGTCGCAAAATAAAGACGGCAATCATACTGAGCTGTGCGTTCGGTAAGATTTCCTAAGATGTTCATGGCGGCGATTGTGGTGGGGCGCTGGATATCTCCTCCCCATCCGGGTGTAAACAAGACCGGGCGGTTCATTTCGGTGGCACGGCCGACGGCATCGTCAACTGCTTTCAGTCCGGCGATTTCCCGTATACTGAATTTCTTCCCCCGTTTGGCCTGATAGGTAACGTACAGCACGACCGAAACGGCAATGAGTGCGGCGACGAAGAGCGGCAATTTGGAAGGGTCGAGCCAGTCACCAATCATGTCGAGGAAAGTCCGTTTACCGGACGGTTGAAGCAAGATAAAGTTTTAGAGTTGACCCGCCGCGACTGCCGAAATACCTTTGGCAAAACGAAAATCTATGGTATAGACAGAATGAAACAGAAAACAATCGTATCGCTTCTTTTGGCCTTTTGCATTACCTCTTCCCTTTCCGCCGCCACGACCGTCAGTTGGTGGCAATTCTGGACAGATGAAGGTATCAAGCCGACGCTTGATTCAATTGTCCGTGAGTTCGAAGCAGCCCACCCGGATATAGATGTCGATGTGACCGATCTCACCTGGGCGAATGGCCATGAAAAGATCGTTATCGCGCTTGCTTCCGGCACCGGTCCGGATGTATTGGAGCTCGGTTCTGATTGGATTGCTCAGTTTGCCTCGGAAGGAAAACTCGCCAACATTTCTGCTGATATTGCATCTGACAGCAGTACTGTTGACGGTTGGGGAATGTCTACGTATGAAGGTCAAGTTTATGCCTATCCTTGGATTTTAGGAACACGGGTTATTTTCGGAAATCGTGACTTGATGACCAAGGCGGGACGAGATACCAACTATTATCCGGTAACCTGGTCTGATTTGCTGAGTACGGCAAAATTAATTCGGAAAATAGATAAGAATACTTATGGTTGGGGATCGAACATCGCCGAAAAACATCGCCTGTATAAAAAGTTTCTCCCTTTCTTCTGGTCAGGCGGCGGTGAGTTATATACGCCGGATGGCAAGTATGTCGTGCTGGCGTCGATGAAAGGAATCGATGCGTTGCTCTATTATCAGCAGTTGCATGATTCCGCCGGGTACGTGGCCGACCAACGCGGTATTGAAGATGCTTTTCTGGCAGGGAAAGTCGGGTTCGTTTTCTCCGGCGATTGGTTATTGAAACGAATCATGCAAGAAAAACCGAATTTTCCGCTCGTTACCACCCTTGTACCGGGTCCAAAATTTCCCGGGTTCTCATTTTTGGGTGGTGAGTTTTTGGCCGTGAATGCAGCAACCAAAAATAAGAACTCCGCGCTGGCCTTTGTACGGTATCTGACAGCGCCGGAACAGCAGGTTCGGTTCTGTAAAGCGAACTTTTCAGCGAACCCGTCATCGAAGACGGCCCAAAAGGATCCATTTTTTACTTCTAACCCTCATCTTGATCTGTTTATCCGGCAAATGCATTTGGCCAAACATCCGCCGGTCGATCCGGATTGGGTGGAAATCGAAACCGACATTGAAGCGGCAGTGGAAGATGCCTTGTTCGGTTCCAAGTTAGTCGCCCAGCCGCTCTGGCGCGCCCAGAAAAAGATTGTTCAGTTGAAATCAAAATGAGGTTTCAGCGCTCAACAGCGGTGTTGCTTGGGCTTCCCTGGCTGTTGACCCTTCTGTTTTTCTGGGGGTTTCCGCTTGTCTATTCTTTTTTCATTGGCTTTACTGATCAGTCATTGCTAAGACCTGATTATCAATGGGTCGGACTTGAAAACTATCGTCGGTTGTTTGCAGACGAAGCATTTCTTTCGGCATTAAAAAATACGCTCATATTTGTATTTGGGACGATTCCGGTAACGACAGTTATAGCGCTCATGCTCGCCCTGCTTGTTCATCGCCAGTTTCCCGGGCGAGGCTTGTTTCGAGCCGGGTTGTTTCTGCCGTCTATAACGTCACTCGTTGTGGTTTCTCTCATCTTCACCAATTTGTTAAGCAGAGGTGGTTATATCGCCGGTTTGGCTACCATCGCCGGATTTGCACCGCCGGAATATGGATTCCTTTACGATTCTGAAACGGCGCTCTATGCGATTATGGGGATGGATGTCTGGATGTCGGTCGGCTACTACATGCTTATCTTTTTAGCAGGTCTACAGAGCATTCCCGATGAACTGCATGAAGCCGCCGTTATCGATGGCGCTTCGGGTATGCGAAGACTGTTTTCCATAACCCTGCCGATGCTTCGTCCGGTTGCCCTGTTTATTCTGGTTATCAATTCTATCAAGAGCTTTCAGGTGTTCGTTGAAATTTTCGTGATGACGAAAGGAAAGTTCGATACGATGTCGTTGGTCTATTTCATTTACGAAACAGGGCTCACGACTCACTTTGAGTTCGGCTACGCATCGGCTGCCGCCTATTTACTCTTTGGACTTATCGGGCTGTTCTCATTGGCGCAGTTTTTCCTGTTACGAAAGAAGTCGCCGACATGGTAAAAAAGCTGCAGATGAACCTTATGTGGCGGTATCTGATTTTAGGGGTGCTACTGCTGTCGATGATCTTCCCTTTGTTCTGGATGTTCCGTGTGTCGCTGTTGCCCCTCGGCAGTGAAACGACAATGAGCACATTGTTCAGCCCGATTTTTTCATTGGCGGCGTATAATTCCCTGCTTTCCAGCGATATGATGCTGCGCGCGATTGTTAACTCTTTGTTGGTGGGAGGCGTTGTTGTGGTCGGAAACATTCTGTTCTGTTTTATGACCGCGTATACCCTGGCTCGTCATAGGTTTTTGCTGAACAAGGCGCTTTTCGGTTCGGCAATCGTGATTCTGATGATTCCTGCGCATATTACCATCATTCCGTTGTATGTACTTTTGGTCAAGGCGCACATGTATGACTCAATGTGGGCGCTGATTCTCCCCTGGTTAGTGACACCGATCGGGATTTTTCTGTTGAAACAGTATATCGAATCTATTCCGACATCGATGGAAGAAGCTGCCCGTATCGACGGCGCGAGCGAGATGCGCATATTGTTCAGTGTGGTTATGCCGATGTGCCGCCCGGCCTTGGCAGTTCTGGCGATACAAACATTTTTCACAAACTGGAATTCATTCTTATTTCCGTTTATTTTGACCTCAAGCGATAGCCTCCGCACCCTTCCGGTTGCATTGTCCTTGTTGCAGGGGCATCAGGCAATTGACTGGCAACGGCTTATGGCGGGTTCTGCAATCGCCGTTATTCCCGTTTTAGTCGTTTTTTTTATTCTCCAGCGTCAAATTATTTCCGGCATTACGGCCGGGGCGGTCAAACAATAGCCTGATTTTATCTTGATATTTTATTGTTCCTGCCTGACCATCGTTTGTATAACAAACGGGAATGTACGGATGTGTATATCCAAAAAAGAAAGGACCTCAACAATGAAACAGGTTGGACTCGTGCTTGTAGGGCTGCTTGCAGTAAGCAGCTTGATCGGTTGCGGGGCAAGCAAGGGATACATTAAGGAGCAGATCGATGCTTCAGAAGGGCGTACTAATGCCCGCGTGGATGCGGTGAGCGCCCAAACCCAGATGAATGCAGATGAAATTGCCCGGCTGAACACACTCGCCATTGAACTGGACAAGCAAGTCAACATTGCGGTCAACAAAGTTAAAGGGTTTGAAAATTATGTCGTGTTGTGGAGCGGTGAAGTTAATTTTAACTTCGACAGCTTCGAACTGACTTCGACTGCACAGCAGATTCTTGATGAAGCCGGCGAACAGATGAAACTGCACGGCGGCTCATTGCTTGAAATCAGCGGCCACACCGATGCGCATGGTGCCAAGACTTATAATATGATTCTTGGCGAGCGCCGTGCAAATTCGGCCAAGACCTATATTGCCGAGCACTCCGGTGTACATCTGTATCGTCTACATGTCGTATCATTCGGTGAAGATAAACCGACTACGATGTCGGATTCACGGAATGCCGACTCTCGTAACCGTCGTGTGACCCTGCAATTGTGGGGTGATCCTACGATCGCTCAGATTACCGATAACCCGGCAACTCAGTAACAAAGTAAAACCATCGGTTTCCCAAGGCTCCGAGAAATCGGGGCCTTATTTTTTTGTCTGCTCTGGGGGCTGCAGTTGATGAATGACCAGCTGCGGGTAGGGCATCTCGATACCTTCCGCGCGGAATCGTTCTAAAATAGCGGAACGTAAATCAGACTCGACGACATAGCGATCGGTAAACTGTGCAGTCTGACAGAACACGCGAACGCGCAATGCGCTTTCTCCGAATTCGCTGAAGCGGAATACGGGAGCCGGGTCTTTGAGCACCAGCGGATGTTTTCCGGCTTCTTCCAAAAGCATCTTTCTGACCTTGCTGATATCACTGTCATAGGGAACGCTGAGTTCTATTTTCATGCCGGTGTCCTGATTCGGGTAGGACAAATTATGAATACTCGATTTGACCATTTCGGCGTTCGGGACAATAATCAGGGTGTTGTCCATCGTTTTAAGGCGGGTTGAACGCAAACCGATTTCACTAACGGTGGTGATTGTTCCATCATGCATGCGCACCAAATCTCCTACCCGAATCGGCCGGTCAACCATGAGCACGAAGCCGCCGATCATGTTTGCCAGCGTATCCTGGGCAGCGAGGGCGACAGCCAGTGAACCGACACCCAAAACGGCGATAAGCGCTTTAACATCGATGCCGAAATGTTCAAGAATCGTTACCCCGGCAACGATGTATAGCACAATCGATGTTACCCGGTGAACAAGCGGGACAAATTCTTCAAGGGTTGTATTGCCATGCCTTTCGGAGGTGGTCGCATAGTGACGGAAGGTTATCGTCAAAATGCGCACCAAAAGCGCTGCAACAATCAAAACGCCGACGCTGTAAGAAATGCCATCAAGAATTTTGAATACTCCTTCCCCGAAGTCATCCACCATCTGCCGTTCGCAGTAATTACCAAGGACAATAAAGCCGACGAGAAAGGTCAGGTAGTAAATGTATTTGCGGGTTGCCAGTAGCAGCTGATCGTCAAGATCTGATTTCGTGTGACGGGTAATCTGCGTACCGACAACATAGAGCAGCAACCGCATGGCTATCGCGGCGAGTATGGTTAATAGAATAATACCGCCACCGTGGGCTAAGACCCTGGTGGTTCCGGACAGTTGTAGTTGATCGAGAAATGATTCCATACAATATTATTTAAATATTACTTCCAATCCTGATATATCAAAACGGGGCCGTACCGTCACGGTATCTTTTAGTTTTATGAACTGCTCTGCCGGAATAAACGGCCGCAATTGTCCGAGACCGTACTGTCCATCCAGATCACGGTCGACGAAGGCCGAAACGAGGTATTTTCCACCGGGAAGGTCAATCGTAAACTGCCGGGTCGCAGTTATAGTATAAAATCCTTCGGCCTGCACACGCTTGAACGTGATAACAGTCGAATAGAGTGAATCGGGATACAGTTCATTGGAAATAGTACCGCTGATTTTGCCCAATGAATCGGCCGACAGTGCGATAAAACTCAACCCGGTTGTAGGCAAAGTATCGGAGAGTCTGTTTCCGACTCTATCGACAAGATTTGCGCTGGTATCGATACTGATTTGGTATCTCCGGTCAGTCCGCATTTTCTCCGCTTTCAGTTTCAAAGAAAACGGTGTCGACTGTGTGATTTTCATGCGAAGCGTGTCGCTTGGCGCGGCTATAATCCGGATCTGTTTTGCGAACGTCGAATCGATTCGAATCGGTTCAGAGAACAGTAACGCTAATGAATCCGGCAGTTTGGTTAGTGTTCCGGACGGCAATATCCGTACTAGTCTTGGTTTTTCGGTGTCCGGTTGGGTTTCGATGGTAAGTTGTCGGCGCGTCGCAATCGTATCACGCGCGGATATCGGAAAGCTAAGAGAACAAACGCCACTCGGCAAAGCACCGAAGTCGAGCGTCAATACCGGCGTACTGGTTGAATCCTGTTCTAAAAAGCTCTGTGCGAATCGGGGCGCCTGCAGCGAATCGACCGGTTTCAAATGAATCGTCGACAGCATGTAGCGTAATGAATCGATCTGTATTGACCGATTCAGCCGTACTCGTATCAGTTGGTTTTTGGTGATGCTGGCATCGACTATGCGCAAAGTGTCCGGCAACGGGTCTTGCAGGCGAATTGACAGGCTGTCTAATCCTGCCTTTCCGCTGACCTGAATCGGTCGGTCGGGAACGCCGAATGATTCATCTCCGGCATCGAACAGCTCATTCCGGTTTTTGTCATCGAAGGCAAGCAGGTAGTACGGACCATCGGCGATATAGGTGAATCGGAAGCCGCCGCTTTTGTCGGTGAATAGCAGGTAGTCTGGATAGAGTGAATCGGTTTTTGTCGTTGTCGAATCAGTGCTTTTAAACAGTGCCGCCGCAATTCGTGCGGCTGGTTGGTCATTGCGATATATTACTCCCGCTAAACTTCCGGAGTCGATTGTCGGGCCGGTCGAAAATGATATGCTTGAAATTCCTTCGATTGACTTTCTGCGTAAATCGGTAACACCGGAATTGAGGCATATAGTATACGTTCGGTTCGGCTGGAAATCTTCGGGTAAGGTAATCGTCAGGTGGTCAGCTCCCCATTTCAGTTTCGGTGGTTTACTCGGGCGCGGAGAAATGCTGACCGACGTTCCGGTAGTCGGTTTTATTATGCGTTCTGAAAAATAGATTTTAACTTTGCTGCCGGGTGGTACATTCACCGTACCGGTCGCAGGCTCCGAAAGAGTAACCGATGGTCCAACGGTGTCTTCTTCCCCGCCGGGCGGTGGGGCGACTTCTGCGCAGCGTAAACACAGAACAAAAAGTATCGGGAAAATGGAAAAAAGATGACGCAGCGTTAACGAGCCAGCTTTTCCTGTATTCCTGCGTTCTTCGGATCTAATTCGAGTGCTTTTTGCCACCATCGGCGCGCTTCATCCTTATTACCTGTTGCCAAATACGCATCACCTAAGTGGTCGAATATTACCGAATCAGAGGTCAAAGCAGAAGCTTTTTTTAGATGTTGAATTGCGCTCGGATATTTTCCGAGTCGATAACAAACCCAGCCGAACGAATCAAGGTACGCTGCATTCTCCGGATTGAGTTTAACCGCGCGTTCGATAAGATCTCGGGCGTATTCCAGCCGTTGTCCTTTGTCGGCGAGCATATAGCCAAGATAGTTCAAAGCCGCGGCATTATCCGGTGATTTGGCGATTAGCTCTTCAAACGTTGTGGTCGCCAAATCGATCTGGCCGTTTCGTTCATACGCAGCGCCGAGGACGAACAGCATGCGGAACATTGAACTGTCATCCCGCATTTTTCCCAGTCCCTGACGATAGGTTTCGATCTCCTGTTCCGGCTGCTGCATGCGACGATACACTGCGCCGATATCTATCCAGCTTTCCGGCATGGTATCGGCGACATTGGCGACCCATTTGAAATGTTCCAGTGCGACCGGATATTGTTCCTGCGCGGCAGCAACGCGGCCGAGGTAATAATGATCGAACGGAGTTTCTTCTCCGCTTGCGATGACTGCAGAAAGTACCGAGTCGGCTAATCGCAATGAATCAAGGGCAAAGTAGAATGCACCTAACTTGCGGGACAACCGCCGCTCAAAGGGTGCGAGTTCACTCGCTTTTCTTGCCTGCTCGACTGCCTGAGGTATGGAATCCATACGAAAATACAAATCCGACAAATCTCTTCGCGTAACGACATCAGACGAATCACTATGTACAGCCTGCAAAAACATTTCTCTCGCCTGCTGCATCGAATCCTGCGATTGATAGACTTCAGCAAGACCGGTCCAGGCTAAAAGCGTTGTCGCATCATTGACTACCGCAAGGGCGCTACGATATGCGGCTTTTGCTTCTTCCGGTCGGTTTGCGTCGGTCAGTAAACGTCCCAGTTCCATCGGCAGCCGGTAATTGTCTGGATGAATGCGAATCAAATTCCGGTATGACCAAATGGTTGAGTCCTTGTCATTTTTGTAACGGAAGTAAGAAGCCAAAAATGAATATCCGGTCGAATTGTCAGCATCGAGCTGCACGAGGCGGCGAAAGGTGACAAACGCGGAATCATCATTCCCTGCGCCGCGGTATGCCATCCCCAAAAGTTCAAGCGCCTGCGGTGTGGGTGGGCGGATTTCCAGCAAATTTTGAGCACAGAGGTCATAGCGCTGCAACTGATATAGCATTTCCGCAAGCGCCATGCGAATCTCGGTCGATTTCGGCATTGCTGCGAGTGCGCGCTGGTACTGCTCCGCGGCGGCGTAAAAATTTCCCATCTGCTCGTAGGCATTCCCGTTGATAAAGTCAGTAAAGGCTTGTCGGCTGATGGTATCATTTACTTGTTCAGATTGCTTGTCGAATGGGATCGTTGTCGATTGCGCGTACGTAAGCGCAGATAAGCCAAACACCAGCAGAACAGTAATGAACAAAGTTCTGCTTATCGTTACAGCATGAAAAGGAAATGATATCTGATGCATGACCGCCTATTATACCCGTAAAATCGTGAAAAGACGGTTTTTACGGGACTAACTTGAGAAATCTACGTTTGCCGACTTTGACGATAGTTTCAGTCGTAAGTGAGAACGTGTGTGTGGTATCGGTGACGCGCTCCCCATTCAGATACACACCGCCGCCGTCGATTAAATTGCGGGCATCGCTGTTCGATTTCGCCAATCCCGCTTTTGCCATTAAGGAGACGATTCCGACAGCGGAAGTATCCAATCCCATTTCTTTCAGTTTCGCAGATGGCATTTCAGGGATATCATCCGGCAATTCCTTTTGCGAAAACACGCGCTCGAATTCATCTCGCGCCTGTTTGCCGGAACCTTGCGGGTGGTACATATCAACTAAATGTTCGCCAAGTTCTTTTTTGACTAACATAGGATTGATATCCGGCTGCGCTAAGCGCTGTTTGATTGTTTCCAGTTCTTTGAGCGTTACATCGCTGGCTAATTCGAAATATGAGTAAATGAGATTATCCGGAATCGACATCGCCTTACCGAAAATCTGCTGCGGTGATTCTTCGATACCGATGTAATTCCCAAGCGATTTCGACATCTTCGCTTCCCCGTCGAGTCCGACCAAAATCGGCATGGTGAGAATCATCTGCGGCTGGTGGTTGTATGCTTCCTGAATCGTACGTCCGGCAAGCAGGTTGAATTTCTGCTCTGTCGCGCCGATCTCGACATCGGATTTGATTGCCACGGAATCATATCCCTGCATCAGCGGGTAAAACAGCTCATGAATGGAAATAGGAATACCGGCTTTGAACCGTTTGGTAAAGTCTTCTCGCTCGATGAGCCGTGCGACGGTGAACTTGCTCGCAAGGGCCATTACTTCAAAAAATTCCATTGTCTTGAACCATTCGCCGTTAAAGCGCACTTCGGTTTTCGACTTATCCAGAATTTTAAAAAACTGCTGCTGATATGTTTCTGCATTACGCATGACATCATCGTAACTCAATTGCTTTCTGGTAGCTGATTGTCCGGATGGGTCACCGACCATAGCGGTGTAATCGCCGACAATCAGCACGATCTGGTGCCCGAGCTCCTGAAATTGCTTGAGTTTCCGTATCCCGACCGAGTGGCCGAGGTGAATATCCGGCGATGTCGGATCAAACCCCTGTTTGATGCGCAACGGCTTGTTTTCCCGAATCGACTTTGCCAGGCGACGCTTGAATTCATCCTCCGGAAGAACATCGACTGTTCCCCGTTTGATAATCTCCCATTGGCGTCGGGTTTCCGGATCAAGCTCTTTTATGTCAGCCGTCTCTGTCACGCAAATACTCCGTCTCGAATCTTTTAGTCACTATCGGCATATAAAGCACATACCGAACGGGGTAACCCGTTGTGTAGAATGGTCAAGAATATGCGGGAAATCCTTCAAAATCAAATGAATATCAAAAGTCCCCATTTTATATTTGACTCCCTAACCCATTCCGCTGACCTTTCCGAATCCTATGGATGAGTTCGCCAGTAAACAAACTACCCGCGCCAAACGGCTGGTTACTACCGGCCTGCTTTTGCTCCTGCTTGCCCTCGTAATTGTCGGTGCAATCGGGTATCAGGCATATAGTATTTACCAGTCGGATCTCCCCTCGTTTGAGCAGCTGCACAATATCGAGCCGAGTTTGAATACCAAAGTGTATGACCGAAACGGCGTACTGCTGAAAGAGTTCTACAGTGAAAATCGTCTGCTGACCCCGTACAAAGATATGCCGCCGTATCTGATCCAGATGCTTTTGGCATCGGAAGACCGGGAGTTTTTCAACCATTGGGGAATCAACTTGCGCCGGCTCGCTATTGTAATGGTCGAAAATACGATCAGTTTCGACCGGGCAGCGGGGGCATCGACCATTACCCAGCAGCTTTCCCGAATGCTCTTTTTGAATCGGGAACGAACGCTGAACCGGAAAATCAAAGAGGCGCTTACCGCCGTCAAGCTCGAGCGTACCTATTCAAAAGAAGAAATACTGGAGATGTACTTGAACCAGTATTATTTCGGACGCGGGTCGTACGGTATTGCATCGGCAGCGCGTACGTTCTTTTCCAAGCAGCCGAAAGATTTAACGATTAACGACTGCGCTGTCCTTATCGGAACACTCAAGGCGCCGAATATCAATTCTCCGTTCTTGAGTCCGGAAAAATCTTTAGCGGCTCGTAATCGTGTACTCTATTCCCTTTACGATGTTGGCGGTATTAGTCATGAGAAATATGATTCACTGAAAGCGCTGCCGTTAACCATCAATCCACCGCAGCAGGATGACGGCGTTGCTCCCTATTTTACGGAAACGATCCGTCAGTATGTGCTCGACCGCTATGGTGAAGATGCGCTCTACTCCGGCGGGTTGAAAGTCTTTACCGGGTTAGATGCCGGTTTACAGGCGGTGGCCGAAAAAGCGATTATTAAAAAAATCGATTCACTCAGAAAAGCAATCGACCGGAAATATGACCCGGCGCATAAAGACTACGGCCGCATTTTACCGGATACGGCCGATGAATACGGGCAACCGGTTCGGGAACTGAAACTGGTACAGGGTGCATTTGTCGCTATCGACAACGCGACCGGTGATGTACTCGCGATGGTCGGCGGACGGTCCTTCGATGAAACCAAATTCAATCGCGCCGTTCAGGGATTACGCCAACCTGGCTCGGCGTTTAAACCGTTTGTCTACACCGCCGCTATCGATAACGGATTCCGGGCGAGTGATATCATCGATGACAACCCGATCGTGCTCGACATCCCCGGCTCCAAAGAATGGAAACCGCATAATTACGATTTTGAATTTCTTGGCCCGATAACATTGCGCGACGGACTACGTCTCTCCCGCAACTTGGTGGCGATTCGTCTGTTGTTGAAAATGACTCCTTCACAGGTGATTTTCTACGCCAAAAAGTTTGGTATCACCACGCCGATGCAGGAAGTCCCATCGCTGGCCATTGGTGTCAGTGATGTTCGCCCGATGGAGTTGGTATCTGCTTACACTGTTTTTCCGAACGGCGGCGTCCGGGTGCCGTACCGGATGATTCAAAAGATCGTTGACCGCTACGGCAGCGTACTCGAAAACAATACAACCGTGCAAAAGGAAGAAGTGTTGTCGGAAAAGACTGCCTTTATCATGGTTGATATAATGAAATCAGTTGTCGATAACGGAACTGCTGCAGGTGCACGGCGGATGGGTTTCAACCGCCCGGCTGCCGGTAAAACCGGAACCTCGGATAACTTTTGCGATAACTGGTTTGTTGGCTACACGCCGCAGATTACTGCCGGTGTCTGGATCGGGTTCGATGATAAAACGTCGCTTGGCCGTTCGCAGGATGGCGGGACCAACGCCGTGCCGATTTGGGCGGAGTTTATGATGGCGGCGCATGATTCTCTCCCCTATCTCGATTTCCCTGAACCGGCAGGCATTATTCACGCCTATATCTGCACTGAAACCGGTGAATTAGCGACTGATCGCTGCCCGATAGTTCGTAGTGAAGTATTCACCGAAGAAACACAGCCGACCGGTCTGTGCTCAAAACATGCTTCCAAACGCCTGTATAATCCCGGCACCGATTCCCGCTCCGATACAACTAATTCCAGCAACAAACCAAGAATGCGGTTTTAGCAACGACGTTGACGTATTCACCCAACCTTGACAGTCATAGGTAACTGATCTATACTCTCCCCCATTGCCGGAGTGGTGAAACTGGTAGACGCACGGGACTCAAAATCCCGCGGTAGCAATACCATGTCGGTTCGAGTCCGACCTCCGGCATTTCTTTTTCCTTCTTTCCCCTTCAATACGAACGTCAGAAAATGGTTTAAGCGGTCTCCGTAATGCATTGATTGATATTGATTTGCGGTGCCGCGCGATTTTTCTAAAGATAGCTCTGTTTCAAGACGAAACATAGTCAGTCGGGCAAGAGGTCTGTCTGTTTCCCTTTCCCGATCTGACTACTGAAAGTTCGCTCTGATGAAAGGAGAGCTTTTTATGAAACGTTCATTACTCGCGGCAGCCGTTATTGCTTGTGCGCTGTCGACAACAACCGCAAACAGTGCCCCGTTCACCGGAGAACGATTGTTTTCAGGGACGGTCTTCGCCGGATATGCAGGGGGTATGAGTATCTACATGGGCGGTACCTTCGCAAACTTCGCTGACGATTTTCCGTTTCGTGCCCGTTTAGGATTGGGTTATGTGCGCTTAGATCCGGGTGATGCGATTCAGGCACATGAAGTCTTTATTGCAGAAGATCCTGATGGCACGCCGAAAGATCGCGGTACCCTGTGGGATGTCCGGCTCGATTTGATGTATCCGATTCAGTTCTTCTCTCTTGAACGCACATTTGTATTCGGTGGTCCGCGGTATTGCGACTTTGACGGCTATTTCGAATACATCGGCGGTGCTGAAACGTTTGACGTCAGCTCGACACAATGGGGTATCGGCGGTGGGTTGGAAACCTCCTTCCCTATCAGTCCTCGCGTTGATTTGCTCGTAGCTGGCGGTGCCGATTATTATTTCCGCACCACGATGGACGGGCATGACACCTACTACCGTCCGAACGGTGATGACACGCATCCGATTGACAACTATACGTACAAGGATGCTGATGCCGCAATCAATCAACCCGAAATGGAAATCCGTACCATGATCGGGTTGTCATACCACTTCTAAAAAGCATACAGTGTCAGGGATACGATAACTCGTATCCCTGACACAAAAACTACTACAATGAAAACAAAAAAGACCTTCTGTTCAGGTATCGTGATGCTCGCCGTCGCGATAAGTCTATCCGGCTGCGCTGCCGGCGGCGCCAAAATGTGCCGTACCGGTGCATTGGCAAAACCGGAAATGCAGATGAACTATCAATCGCATGAACGAATAATCGATGACCATGTCTATTTCTCCAAAGAAGCGGCAAGCGGCGGACGTGGTTTCGGTGGTGGTGGTTGCGGGTGCAATTGAAACAGACCAAATCAATTCGCGGTGCTTTAACGACCGCTACGGTCGCATTCCTAAGCGCCACTGTCGTTCAGGCTGCCACCGGTAATCATTCGGAGACATCTGTACTCTTTTATTCAGAGAGGGACAGAGTTCGTGCGACTGAGGTCATCTATGATCTCTCAAAGCTGCTGAAAAACAACTACAGTCTCGGATTGCGGCTAACCTACGACGGCCTTACGGGTGCCTCCCCTACCGGCGGGTCCCCGTCTAAACAGGCGCAGACGCTTACGCGTGCCTCAGGCGGTGAACGTACGGTTGTTCCGGCCGGTACATTGCCAATCGATCAGTCCTTTAGCGAAACGAGATTTGCACTGGATGCGAGTTTAGCAAAAACGATGCTGTCAGGAATGTCACTCTCCGGTGAATTCCACGGGTCTACCGAGCATGACTACAAATCACTGAGTGTCGGTGCCGGAATATCGCAGGAGTTTAACGACGGCAATACAACACTGGGTTTTTTGGGTGCCGTTGGTCGTGATGTTATTGAACCGATTGGCGGAAATCCGACTCCGTACACTCCGGTTATTGAACCCGGTGAAGGTGAAGAGGAAGATCGTAATCAGCTTGGCGGCTGGTCGAAACGAATCTATGATGCTCTATTTAGTGTCACGCAGATTGCAGGACCTCATACGGTGCTACGAGCAAGCTACTCGCTCAGTTATTCAACCGGCTACTTAACCGATCCCTACAAAGTTATCAGTATTGTCCAACCGCCTGATTCAGCCGATCCGGGTGAACCCGTTGAGGATATTTACGAGAACAGGCCGGACTCACGCACCAAACATGCCTTATATGGACAAATGAAGCGCTATCTGCATGGCGCCTCGGTTGATCTCGCGTATCGTTTCTTTTGGGATGACTGGGGTGTGACATCGCATACCGTTGATCTCTATGTTCGCTTCGATTTCAAAAAATTCGGCGCTACACAACCGCATATACGCTTGTACCATCAATTGCGAGCCGATTTCTCCCGCCCGTTTTTACTTCAGGGAGAACCGCTTCCGGACTATGCCTCTGCCGACGGCCGTCTGGCGAGTTTCGATGCCTGGACATACGGCCTGAATCATAGCCTTCCGGTCAGTTCCCGTTCCCGGTTTAACATCACTGTCGAGTGGTATTCCCAACGTGGTGATAAAAGCCCGCCGGAAGCATTTGGACCGCTTTTAGCGTTTGACTTTTTCCCGAAGCTGGATGCGGTCATGTTACGATTGGGGTTGTCGCATGATTTCTAAAACAATGAACGGTGTTGATGTCCGACGTGCCGACCGGTATTGGTCGATTACGTATTCGGCAATGGCAAGCCCCTGCGAGGTGCTTGTCCGATGTAAAAGCGAAAACGAGGCCAGTTCCCTGGCCTCGCTTGCGTACATCGAAACGATGCGCATTGAGCAGAAATTCAGCCGGTATCGCAAAGACAATATAGTGCACACGATCAACACTGCAAACGGTAAGCCGGTGCAGCTTGATGATGAAACGCTGCATCTGGTACACTACGCGACAAAGTGCTATGAAATCAGCGATGGTATGTTCGACATCACCTCCGGCCTTTTGCGCAAAGCATGGAAGTTTGAAGGAAAAGAGGTCTCTCCTAATTGGGAATTGATCGAATCGCTCATGCACAAAGTAGGCTGGCACCATGCGATTTTGAATGGGCATGAACTCCGTTTGCTGTCCGGTATGGAGATCGATTTCGGCGGTATCGGCAAAGAATATGCCGTTGACCGGATTGCGCAAATGCTGTTCAACCAGTGCGGTGTTTCATTGATGGTCAATTTCGGTGGAGACATTCGAGCGATTCGAAAAATCGACGACTCCGAACCGTGGCATATCGGTATCGAAAATCCGAATGTTCCCGGTGTGTCGGTGAAATCGATAGAATTACTACACGGCGCAGTAGCGACCAGCGGAAACGGGTATCGTCATTGCTTCTACAAAGGGAAAAAACTTGGCCATATTCTCAATCCAAAAACCGGATGGCCGATTGATGACACCCCGCAAAGTGTGACGGTTATCGCCGATTTCTGTATGGAAGCCGGTTTATTGACTACTCTGGCGATATTGCACGGCAAAGGAGCAAAAGAGTTTCTGCAAAACCAGAACGTGCAGTTTCATTGCATTCCCTAATCTGCCGATATACCAACTATGAACGGTTCAACGCTCTTTATGGGATTTTTGGCCGGAACGATCGGTACCGGTTTTTTTATTTATGGGAAGAAACAGCAGAAGTATGTGCCGATGCTCTGCGGTATCGGATTGTTTGTTATGCCATATCTGATAGATGATTTGTGGCTGTTAGCTGCGGCAGCACTGACATTGTGCTTGCTGCCGTTTGTAATCAAATCTGAATAAGTTTAATTCGTAACAATTAAGTTTCTTATACCAACCCAGACACCGTTTTGTTCGGTCAGGGTAACTACGCCGCTTCCGCCTACTTCTGGCTGGTCTGCAATGTATTTTGCATCCACGAGCGGATCATCGGAAAAGACATAATCATTGATATAGTACGGGTCCTTTTCGTTCGGCTCTCTTACAACGGCATGAATATGGGCAGGAATGCCGCCGGAAGGGTATGGCGCAGGTTGGATCGTATGGATTTCGTACTCTCCCTTATCGTTCGTTCGGCACCAGCCATGTAGATGTCCATGCCATTTCTGTATCCCGGTTTCATCTCCCCGCTTGCTGTAATGTCCGGTGTTGTCGGTGTGGTAGGCGTAGATGATAACTTTCGGATATGGTGTTTTGCCGTCTGCTTTATAGACGACGCCGGAAATAACGATCCGCCTCCCTGTCTCCGTGCTGTCAGCGATCTCCATGCGATTGGTCAATGTCTGCGGCATTGCCAGAAAGCAGCAGTGGACGCTGCCATCGGGCGAGGTTGCACACTCTTCTTCCGTAATCGGTTCTGGTGCCTTAGGGGTGTTGAGCGAGCTTATTGCCGCCGCAACAAAGACAAAAAAGAAGAGAAAGAAGAAAAACTTGCTCATACATAAGCATACGAAAACTCGTTTGCCGAGTTTCTATAAAAATAAATAACCTGAAATATCACTTTCTCTCGAAACCTGCGTATATATATTTCGCGCGTGGTTTACCGCATTACACTGACAAAAGGAGTCTGAAATTGAGAACGTTACTTATTATCGTCGGTATCATTGTCGTTCTGGGAATCTTTGTCTGGAACGGACGCGGCGGCCTGATTGACCGTTCACAGGGAGTGGATGAAAAATGGGCACAGGTGCAGAATGTCTACCAGCGCCGGTTTGATCTTGTGCCGAACTTAGTGGCGAGCGTCGACAACTTCATGCAGCGTCAACAGTCAACACTGACCGAAGTCATCGGCATGCGTCAGCGCGTGATCGAACTCAAGGATGGCGCGGAGAAAGCCCTGCAGCAACAGCAGCCGAGCGTGCTTGATTCATTGTCGAACCAGCTTTCACGGCAGTTGAATTCTTTTATCAATGTCGTGGTTGAAAAGTATCCGGATATCAAGGGTGACCAGCTCTATTCCGATTTGCAGGCGCAGCTTGAAGGGAGTGAAAACCGGATTGCCCAGGAGCGTCGCACGTATAACGAAGTTGTCCGTGAATACAATACCTATCGACAAAAAGGAATCATGGCGTTAATTGCCGGTGCGATCTTTGGGTTTCCGTATGAACGGGATTATTTCAAGGGAACGGATGAAGCGCAGACCGCTCCGAGCGTTCGTGATGCGTTTCAGGGGAATTAAGCGGCGCTAATGCGATTACTTCTTCGCGCTTTTCTGCCGCTCTGGCTTATAGCCGGAGCGGTGTTTTCCTTTGATGTTCCCGGTAAACCGAATCAGCCGGTCGTTGACCAGGCCGGCTTGCTTTCCTCCGGTGATGTCCGTGAACTTTCCGGTAAGCTGCAATCGTATAGAGATTCAACCTCTATCGAGATTGCGGTACTTATTATCGAAAGCCTCGACGATGCACCGCTCGAAGATTACGCTCACAAAGTTTTTAACAGTTGGGGAATCGGAAAAGACAACGCCGACAACGGCGTACTTTTACTGATTGCCATAGCCGAGAAGAAAACTCGTATTGAAGTTGGATACGGTTTAGAAGGTGCACTCACCGATGCCGAATCGAATCGAATTGTCAGCCGCAACGCGCCGATGGCGCAGCATTTTCGTCAGGGGGATTTCGCCGGAGGTATCAACGAAGCGATTAACGGAATTATCATTGCTATCGGCGGTGACTATATCAAATACGCGGAGAAGAATGAAAAACGTGCCCCCGGAAGTTCTTCAAGCTTCTTCTTCTGGATTGTTTTTGCCTTTATTCTGTTTGCGATCTTTGGGCAATTCTTTCGCAAGGGTGGCGGCGGTACCGGACACACTATCGGACGGCGCGGCAGCAGCGGAGCGGGTGATATCCTGCTTGGAGCGCTTATTGGCTCTCTACTCAGCGGCGGTCGTCGCGGCGGCGGCTGGAGCAGTGGTGGCCTTGGAGGAGGTGGCGGTGGTGGATTCGGTGGTTTCTCGGGTGGAAGTTCCGGCGGCGGCGGCGCAAGCGGTGGATGGTAGGTTATGGCTGATTTAGTAAAACAATTTTTCTCGAAAGCAGATATTGACGCTATCGAGCAGGCGGTCAAACAAGCCGAAGCGCATACCGCTGGTGAAATTCTCGTGCGAATTGTTACCCGCTCACACAATTGGAAAAGCGAACGGCTTGTACTATCCGGCTCATTAGCTCTGCTTGTGGCTTTAGGCTCGCTTTGGTGGACACGAACGCAGGATTGGGGAACGTATTACGATTATGGCTCTGCCCTGCTGTGGGGGGGCGCTGCCTTTGTGTTGTTCTTTTTCCTCTTTTCGGATTCGATGCTCAAATCGGTCGGACGACGCAAACGTATGGTGCATGAACGAGCCGAACTGGAACTCAAGCGGATGCCATCGACTAAAGGACAAACCGGTGTGTTGATTTATGTCTCACTCGATGAGCATTGGGCGGTAGTGTTAGGTGAGCAGTCCGTCTACAAAATCGTACCGCAAGAATTCTGGGAAACACCGCTGAAAGAGATTGTCGACGGTATAAAACGAGGTGATCATGCAGAAGGGATTTGCAGCGCGGTCAATATAATCGGTCGTGAGTTGGCCTCTGTTCTCCCCCGCCAGACCGATGATAAGGATGAACTCCCTGATCGCCCGCAGATGGGATAAACGTTACCTGATTATGAGGGTTTGTTATGTCACCTGAAATCGTTATCGCCTGTTTTCGTCCAAAGCCGGGCAAAGAAGCTGATCTGTTGTCGGTGGTTAAAGAACACCAGCCGATTCTCCGCAAAGAGGGATTAGTGACTGACCGCTTGCCGATTGTCATGCGGGCAAAGGATGGCACAATTATTGAAGTATTCGAATGGAAGTCAGCCGAGGCTATCGAGTCTGCCCACAAAAACCCGAACGTTTTGGCGATGTGGGGTCGGTTTGAAGCCTGTTGTACCTATCATCCGGTCAGTGACATACTGGAATCAAAAGAGCTGTTTGCCGGGTTTGATCCGGTAAACTTTTAGGCTTTGGATGGCTACGTTCCGCTATTTAGTAACCGATGTCGAAGCTGCGGTTTCATTCTACACCGAACAGCTTGGATTTACGCTCGAAGAAAACTGGGGTGGTGCGTTTGCGATTGTTTCACGAAACGATATCAACGTATGGCTCAGCGGTCCGAATACCTCGGCCGCCAAACCGATGCCGAATGGGGATACACCGGAACCGGGTGGATGGAACCGGATGGTGCTCGTATTCACTGATGTCGAACCGGTTATTCAGACGTTAAAGCAGGCGAATGTGAAGTTTCGCAATGAAGTACTCAGCGGGCCGGGCGGTAAACAGGTATTGATTGAAGATCCATCTGGAAATCCGATTGAGTTGTTTCAACCGGCGTGAAGATAGTTTAACGTAAGATAAGCACGAGCAACGTAGTTGTTGAAATCAGCGCCGCAGCCAGCCAGCCCGGTGTGCGTCCCTTCCCTACAAACAACGCAAACGCGGAATAGACCATCGCTATTCCGACAATACTTGTCCATTTGGTCAGCTGGGTAATATGAAATGTATTCCCAAGCAGGATAAGTCCGCCTAACAGCAAGGCGATATAGACCAGCCAGTACGGTTCACTCGGTTTTTGTGCGGCGTCAGTTCCCATTTTCGTATCCTTCCAAGAACGATTGTATACCGTCGGCAATCGCTTTGGCAAGTTTTAACCGGTAGGCTTTTGTTTTAAGCAAGGCTTCCTGTTCCGGCAGAATCATGAAGGCGCATTCGGCCAATACCGCCGGATACTGGGTCGGCCGGGAAACCGCGAAATTGCCGTAATACAGGCCGTGATCCCGAAGCCCGCTGGCTGAAATCAGCTCTTTTTGAATCGCTTTGGCTAAATCAATCGAGTGGATATGGTAGTAATAGGTTGAAGTACCGTTATTCTCGAACGGGTTTACCCCTTCCGGCAATGAATTGTTATGAACCGAAACGAACAGATCGGCATCGGCTCGCTTAGTGATTATCGGACGTTGTGCCAACGGAACATTTGAGCTGTCGTTACGGGTCATTATCACCATCGCGCCGCGCGCTTTGAGAACCGCTTCCAACTCTAATGCAATCTGCAAGTTTGCTTGTTTTTCCATAAATCCGGTCGGGCCGATTGAACCGGGATCAGCCGAATGACCTGGATCGACCACGATTCGTTTTCCGTGAATACTTCCCACGTTATGCGGCGGTTTGATGAACGCTATACAGAACGTGTTGCCGTCGTAATACGCATCATATCCCCAGATATCTTTGTTCAGCGCGATAGTAAACTCATAGACATCAGATTCCGCCTGCCGCCAATAGGCATAATCGACAAGTGAATCAGTCGATACATAACGAATCCAGTCGGTATTGCTGACGACATCGAACAAACGAACAGTCAACGTGCGGCGAGATGGTTCATCTATCTGGAATGCATGCTTACGTGAAAGTGGAATTTGGAATACTACTTTTTTGCTGTCGGCGGACATGCGAATAGTTGTCGGGAATGACTGCGCCAACAAGGCTCCTTTCGGCTGCATAATTGCGCTGGTATCAAAAACCCAGGCATCATGGGCATTGGCGAGTTTTAACTGTATCCAATCCCCTTCCGCTCCGTTAGCAACTGCTTCGACTCCGGCGGGCTGGAAAATAGTCAGATATCCTTTGCGCGGGCCTGTGCGAAGGGTTTGGATTGAATCTTTCAGTCGCACAACTACCGGATACCGGCCGGTATTGACCGACACGCGATAATTGCTTTGCAGCGTGACTGCTTTCTTTCCTGTCTGCTTTAAATAGTATGTAATCTTCGAACTGTCACACTTTGCTTTTGCCGGAATGCGGAATGAACCGACATAGATACCCTTAATCGTGGTCTTGTTTTTCTCGACCGTTTCGCCGAAGGTCGCCTGTCCCCAGTATGGATTATCTGAGGAATTCGTCTCGATCATCGGAACAGAGTCAGCAACTCCCGGCAGTGAGAACCATCCCTTTGCGCCGGGTGTCCCTAAAAAGCGAACGACCAATTCCGAGCCGGTAATAAGCTCCAAATCCCCTGAGGGTGGATTGTAATCACCGCCGATTTTGAGTGTATCTGATGTAACGGTCGTAGTCGGCTGTGGAATTTTGATGAGAACAGTATCACGGGCGATGGTCCATTTCTTTGCTACCTGCACGCTGCACACCAAATGAAACCGGAAATCACCCGGTACAACCGGAAGGAAAGCGATAAAGCCTCCCTCGTTATGTACCGGAACGAGTGAACCGTTAATTCTGAGTTTAACTGTTGAACTGGGCGGGGTGATGTTTCCGAAAATAAAACTCGAATCCCTGACCGCGACAGTCTGGCTGTCTTTGGGATAGACAACGGTAATCTTCGGCCAGTCCTCGGCATGCGGATCTGAAACCAAGAGAAGAAAAATGAAAGCTGCTAATAGGCTACTGAATATATTTTTCGACAACATCCCGTTTCAACTTGGGGCCGCCGATAAGATCATCACCGACTACCTCAATTGACTCCCTGTCATAGCTAATGCCGCGCGCAATGTCATCCTGTAACAATAGCGGGCCATCCAAATCATGATAATCCGCGAGAGCGGAAATATATATCGCCTGCGCCATGCCGACCGATGAGGCAACCATACAACCAAGCATCACCGCTTTGCCGTCTTCATTCGCCTGATCGGCTAACCGGATTGCTTCCATCACGCCGCCGCATTTTTCCATCTTGATATTGATACCGTCCACATACGGCGCGATTTTTTCGTAGTCTTCGAAACTGTTCAACCCTTCGTCGACAATCAGCTGAACGTTTTCGTTTTTTCCCTTGAGATGTTTCCATTCTTTGATATGCTCAATACCGGTCGGCTGTTCGATAATAAAGATCCCTTTTTGGGAGAGATGAAAAATCATCTCTTCCGCTTTGGCGCAATCCCAGCCGCCGTTGGCATCGATTCGGATATCTTTGTTTATCACGTCGCCGATTCCTTCAAGGACGACTACGTCATCGTTATTCCCCATTTTGATTTTGACAATCGGGTATTCGCTTTGCTTGATAGCCGTGACCATTTCTTTCGGGTCATCGATACCAATCGTAATCGAACTTTTCAAGCTGACCGGGTTAGGCACACAGAGGACTTCCCACGGGTAGCGATGCGTTTCCCCGGACAGATAATGCAGCACCATTCCTGAGAGGGCGGAACGGGCGATTGAGTTGATATCGTATTTGCTTATTGCCTCAAGTGTATCGACGGTGATTTCCGGTTCATGTTCCAGATAGCCGATACCTTTATAGAGATCAGCTTCGATCTGGTCGAGGGTCGGGCCGTAATGGACAGATCCGGCTGCTTCACCGATATACCGGTTATTCATTACCAACAGAAAATTCGTTTTGCTGATTTCAGCGCCACCTTTGGCGACCATAAATTTCTTTTTGAGCGGGAGAGATATCCGCACGGCGTCAAACTTCTTCATTAGAAAACTCTCCTTCCTTCACGAAAACTATTATCCAAATCAGCCCTATAGTGCGGCTTGTTTGCCGATAAGGAACTGATTTGCACACCGCCTCCACCAACGGAAGCGTGAATCATCAGATCGTTTCCGATTGCCAGGCCGACATGCCTGTCGAAAAAGAGCATGTCTCCTTTTGTTATACCATCGCGAGCGACAGAACTTCCCACCGTAATCTGATCTTTCGTATCTCGCGGCAGCACAATGCGAAAGCGACCGAATAGCGTCTGCATAAACCCGGAGCAATCGAACCCGGCCGGGCTGATTCCACCCCAAAGATAGCCGACACCGAGAAACGTATGCGCCTCTTTGATCAACGCATCAGGCGTCGATTTCGTTGCTTTCACCGGTAACTGCTTCACACCGGATTTTTTAAGTGCAATTGCTGTGCCATCCGGCAATTCTGCCTTGAGCATCGCACTCTTCCAGTTTTTGATAGTGAGCTTGGTGCCATAGTATAAAAAAAACGGCGCGGTGGCTTTACCACCTTTTGTAGCGAAAGTTACCACTTGGTTCACCGTCACCACTCCGTTCTGCTTGTCAGCAGCCTGTTTTGCGGACTGATCGGAAACCGGGGCTAAAAACTTCTCATTCACCCAGCCGGTATAGCCGTCAGATTGGGTGACCTGCACATACCCGTTTTGGTTGTTTCCGAGAGATACAACCGTTCCCCAAAAGAGCTGGCTGACCCGTTCGGAGTTAAAGCGGGGTTCCCCCCACATATCGACTAAATTGAGGTTTACGCAGGCGTACGACATACTAAATAGGTTATCGGCAGAAACCTATTCAATCAACAAAAAGGTGACTATGTCACCCGTATTATACCTTGGTAGCTGAGAGGGCTTTGGAGAAACGGTTGACGGCTTCGTTGATATTGGCGATTGAGTTGGCGTAAGAGAAACGGAGATACCCTTCCCCGGCAGCGCCAAAGGCGGTTCCGGCCAGACAGGCGACCCCGACTTCATCGAGTAGTTTATTGGCCAGTTCTTTTGAGGTATACCCGGTTTCTTTGATGTTCGGGAACAGATAAAACGCGCCGTGCGGAATCAAGCAGCTGACTCCTTCGATTTTGTTCAGCCCTTCGGCGAAAATGTCCCGCCGCTTATGAAATTCTGCGACCATCTTTTTAACGGAATCCTGCGGACCTCTTAACCCTTCAATCATGGCGTATTGCGAGAATGTGGTCGGACAAGAGAAACTGTTTACCGACAATGTCGCAAAGTAAGTACAGAGCTTTTCAGGCATGACCCCAAAACCCATTCGCCAACCGGTCATTGCGTATGCTTTGGACATTCCTTCGACAATAACCGTCCGCTTCATCGCCCCCGGAATGGCAGCTATCGATTCGAATTTGCCGTCATAAACGAATTGGGAGTATATCTCATCAGTAACGATCCAGAGGTCATGCCGTTCGGCTAACTCATAAATCGCTTCCATATCCGATCTGGTCAGAACGCCGCCGGTCGGATTGGCCGGTGAGTTAATCATTATCATTTTGGTGCGTGGAGTGATAAGCGAGCGAAGCTCGTTCACATCAAAACGCCATTGGTTTGATTCCCGAAGGACAATCGGTACCGGTTTGGCACCGACAAAATTGACAGCCGAGGCATAGGTCGGGTAACCGGGGTCAGGGACGATGACTTCATCCCCTTCGTTAATGAGGGCCAGCACCGTTCCAAAAATCACCGGTTTAACACCCGGCAGAACTGCGCAATGCTCAGGCCCAACCGAGATATTCCGGGTTTTTGACATGAACTCGGCAACCGCCACTCGTGTTTCCTGCAGCCCGATTGAGGGGCCGTAGTGCGTGTGACCGTCACGAATCGCCTTGATACCGGCTTCTGCTATGTTGGGTGGGGTACTAAAATCCGGTTCCCCGATTTCGAGGTGGATAATCGATTTCCCCTGTTTTTCAAGCAGTTTACAGCGGGCGAGGACTTCAAACGCGCCTTCGCCGCTTAGGCGGCCGATACGATCGGAGAATTGCATGGGGCAAAGGTAGGGTTTTAAACTAATCTGTCAACTGCCCGTGCCAGATTTGTTTCACCCGGTCGCGTAGAGCGGTTTTTGAGCCTGAATTGGGTATAAGAATGTCTGCTTTTCGCCTAAACTCGGCATAGCTGGCCTGCTGGCGCTGACGGGCGAGCGCGTCTGTCCTGTCTATTCCCCGATTTTGCAGTCGCCGTAACCGCACTGTTTGAGGAGCAGTCACAACCAAAACAAGGTCAACGGCATTTCCCATTTTCCATTCCAAAAGCAGGGCGGCATCGATAACGACAATGCGATGTTTTTGAGAAAGCTGGTTCGCCTGTTTCTTCAATTCTTTCAACAGGTGCGGATGAACAATTTTATCCAGCGCTTTCCGGCTCGTTTCGGTCTTGAAGGCGAGTTCAGCGAGCCGTTTTCGGTCGAGTTTCTTTTTCGGTGTGAGAATACTGCTACCGAATCGTTTCGTCAGTTGACGTAAGACAGAAGCATTCCGATCGACCACTTCCCTGCCGATCTGGTCAGCATCGATGATGGCCGCACCAAGCTGCGTGAGAATTTTGGCAACTTCAGTCTTCCCTGCGCCGATCTGTCCGGTTAAGCCGATTAACATAGTTGCCAAAATACGATAAACATTGCTTCTTATACAGAGGTTTCTGCGGATTAGAAGCAGGAGAACGATAATGCGGCGGTTGTTACAGATTCTCACGGTTTTAACCATCAGTGCAACATCGGCGTTTGCTCAATTAGGGGTGTCGATTGAACGAACCATAACACTCCCTAATACTCATGGACTGGTACGAAACATTGTATTTCAGGACTATGATTTTGATGGTACTTCTGAAGTCGCGTTTTGGGACGATTCGAGTATCGCTGTTTACTCGATTACCGGTGACAGTATTCTTTGGTCGATTACGGTTCCAACCAGGGATGATGTTAGTGAAGCATTAAATTGGAGAGGGGTAACGCGTCAACTGCTCTTTGATGACTGTAACCGGGATAGTATTCCCGACTTGGTTGCGTTTACCTGGGGTTATTTTATCAGAATCAATGGAGACATTGGTAATACCGCCTTTTTCGATGGTGCCTCGGGATTTACTGTCGATACGCTTATTGCATTGCCAAATCAAATTGAGTACCCGGTAATTTATATGCTCTGCGATCCAACCAATGGATCGGCTGTGATTGCGGATTTTGACGGAGATGGCTACAAAGAATTGCTGCGTTCCTACGCTAATATCGGTGCCTATCCTGGTCCGCCTTTTCACGTATATGTTTATGGAGCATCCCGGCACTACTATTCTTTTCCGGATTCGACTCAGAGACTGAGCGGCAGGTTTCTTCCCGATAAAATCGAGACATTTCAATGGCCGAATGGCTCTGCCTCAGCATACGCATTGGCGCGGTATTCTGAATACAATGAATTTTTCCCTTATCCGGATTGCTGTATCCGGAGTGATTCTTATGGGTTTCTCAATGATTCAGGAGCAGTAATTGATGCACCTGTCGACATTCCGGAAGCATCATGTATTACGCAGGATACTTGTTTACCCTTAACCGATGTGACCGTTTTGGCAACTGGGAATGTCGATGCCGCAACTTTGGATTATGAATTTGTTGTGCAATCACGCTACCAAATGCCCGACCCGAATCGTGATACCTTTGCTCCGACAATTTATATCACGGCAAATGTGCTTTCCTGCTACCGCGCAATCGGTGGGCAGGCGGTTCAGGAAGTCTGGTCGCATCAAAGCAAGAAGTACTATCATGACGGCATCTATCTGTCACAATACCCCGGGTTCTTTTTCGCTTTCGACAGCGCCGGTGCTTTGGTCATGTTTCGTGGAGATTTGGGAAATGAATTTCATCGCACGTCTATACTGCCAAACGGTAAACTGAGTTGGGCAAATATCTATCCTGATTCCTCCGCACGCCTTATTGCCAGCCATGACAGCACGATTGAAGTTTACACGATTGATGCATCAACGGGTGCCGATACTCGCGACAACCAGCCGCTTCCGGCTAAATTCACGCTTGGAACGCCGTATCCGAATCCGTTTAACCCGACCGTAACGATTCCAGTGGAGACTCCCCGAAAAATGAATCTGACCATAACTGCCTATAACATTTTGGGTGAGAAAGTGGAAATACTCTTTTCAGGTAAAAAAACAGCCGGGCAGCATCGGTTCACCTGGAATGCCGGCGCGTATCCGTCTGGCGTTTATTTTATTTCTGTTACAGCAGACGGCGAAAAACAAACGAAGAAAATATCATTAGTCAAATAAAAGTGACGGCGTCACTCACTTGGCATCCAGCCAGTTGGGGCCGGTACCCATTGAGGCGGCGATTGGAGCTTTGAGTTTCATCGCCTTTTCCATACCGTTTTTTACAATAGTTTTCATTTTCTCGACTTCATCCTTGTGAACATCGAAAACCAATTCGTCATGTACTTGTAAAATCATCTTTGATTTCATGCCCGACATCTCTTTGTGGATGTTGATCATGGCGACTTTGATCATGTCCGCGGCGGTTCCCTGAATAGGCGTATTGATAGCAACGCGCTCGGCGAATTGGCGGATAGTCGGATTTTTATCGTTGATTTCCGGCAGATAGCGGCGGCGTTTGAACAGCGTAGTGACATAGCCGTTATCCCTCGCGAACTGTTTGGTATCTTCCATGTACTTCTTGATACCGGGATAGCGAGTGAAATACGTATTGATAAACTCTTTCGCCTGCTCCATCGTCAATTCCGCTTGCTGCGACAAGCCGAATGCTGTGACACCATAAATAATCGAGAAATTGGCGGTCTTGGCGGCCCGGCGCATGTCGGGTGTAACTTGATTGAGCGGAACGCCGTACACTTCGGCGGCGGTACGCTGGTGAATATCTTCATTGTTCTTAAATGCCGAAATCAAACCGGGGTCTTCGGTGTAATGAGCGAGAATACGTAGTTCGATTTGCGAGTAATCCGCTACTAACAGCGTATGATTTTTATCCCGCGGCAGAAACGCTTTACGTATCTGGCGGCCGATTTCGGTGCGAATCGGTATGTTCTGTAGGTTAGGGTCAGTCGATGCCAATCTTCCTGTAGCTGCTACTGTCTGATTGAACGTGGTATGAACTCTTCCGGTATTCGGATTGATTAGCAAGGGCAAGGCATCGATATACGTGCTTTTCAGTTTCGTCAGTTCACGAAACTCCAAAACCAATTTTGGAAATGGGTGAATCTTGGCGAGTTCTTCGAGTACGGAGGCATCGGTCGAGAAACCGGTTTTCTTGGCAGTTTTCCCTTTGGTCGGCAAGCCAAGTTTTTCAAAAAGGACATGGGCAAGTTGCTGCGTGGAACCAATCTTAAACTCTCCACTTGCTGCGGCATAGATTTCTTTGGTTAGCCGGGTTAAGGTTATCTCCATTTGCGTGGAAAGATTACCGAGAAAATCTTTATCGATCAGCACCCCTTCCCGCTCCATGTCAGCGAGAACTTTTACGAGTGGCAACTCGACATTGTAATAGAGATTATGCAGATCCTGTGCGTCGATTTGCGGAGCGAGTATGCCGCGTAACCGGAACGTAAAGTCGGCGTCCTCGGCAGCGTAAAAGGTCGCTTTGTCGACAGGAACGGTGTCAAATGTCTTTTGATTTTTCCCTGTGCCGATTAAGTCACTGATCGGCTGCATCTGATAATCGAAATGTTTTAACGCCTGGTCATCAAGCGAATGCTGCCGTGAAGAGGGGTTGATTACGTAGGACGCGAGCATCGTATCGAATGACGCGGGAATTATATCGACGCCGTAATTCCGGAATATCTGCAGGTCGTATTTGAGATTCTGTCCGATTTTCTGCACTTTTGGATTTTCCAAAAGTTCTTTGACCAGTGCGAGCCCCTCATCGAACGGGAGGTTTTTCCCTTCCTGATGCGCGAACGGCAGGTAATAGCCGCTGCTTGCTGCGTCGGAGAGCGACACGCCGACTAATTTTGCCTGTAATGAATCAACTGAAGTTGTTTCGGTATCGACTGCTATCTCTTTTGCTTTGCTGAGCTTCGTTATGAGTTTCTTGAGTGCAGGTATTGTGTCGATCGTTTCGTATTCGGCTTTTTGAGTCGATTTTTGCGCCGTAATTTCTGTGATTGTCGATTCCACCTGCGCGCCGGATTCCATAACCTGTTTCACCAGTCCTTTGAACTCCATTTCCATGAACAGTTCTTTGGCGGCGGTGAAATTGATCGGTTTGCGGCGAAGCTCCTCTAAATCGATATCGAGCGGCACATCGGTTTTTATTGTTACTAACTGCTTGGACAACTTCGCAGATTCGATACCGTTGGCTACTTTCTCGCGCAATCCCTTAGCGGAGATTTCACTATGTCGTTCCAGAATTGCTTCCAGTGATCCGAATTGTTCAAGTAACTGGTCGGCCGATTTCGGACCGACGCCGGGAATACCGGGAACATTATCCGAACTATCCCCCATCAGAGCGAGTTTGTCTATAATCTGTTCCGGATAAACGCCGAACTTTGCTTTGACCTCTTCCCTGCGCATTATCTCAGCTGATTCACCCGCCGGTTTCGGGTAGTAGATAGCGATATGGTCACTCACGAGCTGGAAATAATCTTTGTCTCCGGTCGCGCAGTACACATCGAGTCCTTTAGCAGCGGCGCGGACAGCGAAGGTACCGATAATATCATCCGCTTCAAATCCGACCATGTCAAAAGAACGGATATTGAGCGTTTCTATCGCCTGACGCATCCGCGGCAATTGGTTTACCAAATCATCCGGCATTTTTGCGCGGGTCGATTTGTAGTCGGCCGACATTTTGTGGCGGAAGGTCGGTTCTTTGGTGTCGAACACTATCGCAAGGTAGTCCGGGGCCTCATCTTTGATGATTTTCAATAATGAGTTTACTACACCGTACGTTGCCGAAGTATTCTCCCCTTTTGAATTGATCAGTGGGTTACGAATAAAAGCAAAAAACGCCCGATAGACGAGCGCGGAGCCATCGATTAAAAAGAGTCGTTCCCGTTTTTGGTTCACCGATACAATCCTTTGCTTGCAATGTACGTAATAACCGGCGCCGGCAAAAGGGCATTCAATCGCTCAGGTAACGGCCGTTTTTTCAGTAGTTTTCTGATTTCTGTGGAAGAAACATCCGGTGTGTCAGCCACTAACACTTCGACTGTGTCTTTATATGCGGCTGGAATCTGGCTGAAATCATATCCGGGGCGGCTGATGACGATAAACGACATTAGCTCACATAATTCATCGATACGGTGCCACTTGGGGAGTTCTTCAAGCAAATCAGCCCCAATTAAAAAGCTGAACATTCGCTTAGGGAATTGTTCGCGCAGAGCAGCGATTGTATCAATCGTATAGCCCGATAATGTTTTGTTTTGTTCTATATCTGATACTTCCAGTTGCTTGTTGCCGTCAACCGCAAGTTTAAGCATGGCGATCCGGTCCGCAAAGTCAGCCATGTCGGCATTCTTCTTCAGTGGATTTTTGATAGAGGGGATCAAAAGAACGCCGGTGAGTTGTTGGGCGTTGATTGCGGCTATGGCTAAGGCAAGATGTCCGTTATGTACGGGGTCGAAACTCCCGCCGAGTATCCCCCATCGTTCGGTCGGTTCAGGACTTGGCATTCGAATCGGGCGGTTCTTCAGCGAGCTTGTGCTCGATTTTCTCGATATAATCAGTCGCTTTGGGAACCCATTCATGCTGCGGAAAAACAATTACATACGCTTGCAGTTTTTCTTTTGCCTGTTGGAAACGGCCGCGCTTGAACTCCATATAGCCAATTTTAAAGGTCGCCTGTGCGGCTAACGTTGTTTCGGAATATTCATCGATAACCCGCTGGAAATAAGTTGCAGCAGCATCGTAGGCGCGGATACGCTCGTATACGACCGCATTATCATAGAGTTTTTTGGCTATTCTGGTGCGGGCTTTCAGCAAGTATTCTTTTACCTGCGGAGCGACCTCTGATTCCGGGTAATCGAGCAGGAAATCTTCAAACTGTGTTATCGCCGGCTGTAAGGCGGATTGATCGAGCCCCGGGTTGTTCGGGGTTTCTTTGTACTGGCTCAACGCCCGCATAAAAATTGAGCTTTCAAAAAAGGCTGAAGTCGGATAATTCAAAGCCAGTCGGTTAAACTCGGTATGCGCCAGTGCGTAGTCTTCGTTTTCAAAATAGCTCATGGCGAGAAAATACTGTGCGGAATCGATCATCGATTCGCCGGGGAAATTGTAAATCGCGTTCTGAAGATATTCGATCGCTTTACGGTATTTCTTCTTGTTGTACTGCTCCATGCCATTGTCATACAATTGCCGTCCGGTCAAAAGTGACATCGTGTTTTTAGAGCCACAGCCGATTGCGGCAAACAATGAAAGGCAGAGCAGACAGCTAATCAATATTCGTTTCACAATCTCGCTCCAATCAGGTCGTATCCGTCTGCCTTTTCGATTCGCACGAGCGGCATATCGCCAATTTTGAGTCCCGGTTCATGAATCATCACCTGTTGATCGATATCCGGGCAATCTCCGGCTGAACGGGCCAAAGCGATTCCCTGTTCGTCGATTTCATCCACCAGCACCCGGCAGGTTTTGCCGATCTGCGAGGCGTTGTTTTCAAAGGCGATTTCCCGCTGGAGATTCATGAGTGTATCCATACGCTCCTGTTTCAGTTCTTCCGGTACTTGATTCGCAAATTGTTCGGCCGGAGTTCCTTCTTCCGGTGAATAGGTAAACACACCCATCCGTTCAAACCGGTATTCATCAACAAAGTCATACAATTCGGCAAACTGCTGTTGGGTTTCTCCCGGGAAACCGACGATAAACGTCGTACGAAGCACCGGATCCTTACTGCCTGTGCGAATCCGGTTGATAATCGATTCGATTCGGGATTTATCAACCCGGCGGCGCATTGCAGTTAGCACATCGGTATTAACATGCTGGAACGGTAGATCAAAATAATTGAGCGTTTTGTTATCATCGGCCAGATAATCGATAACGCGGTCTTCCAACTGAGCCGGATAGAGATATAACAGACGAATCCATTTTACGCCGTCGATCTGTTCGAGTTCTTTTAACAGTGTAATAATATCCGGTGTACCGGGTAAATCGCATCCCCACAATGTGGCTTCCTGCGAAACTAAGATCAGTTCCTTCTTCCTGTTTTCAGCTAAATACGCCGCTTCCCGCAGAATCGAATCAAGCGGGCGGCTCCGGTATTTGCCGCGCATGCCGGGAATCGCGCAATAGGTACAGCCGCGGTCGCAGCCATCGGAGATTTTCAAATATGCATACGGATACGAATCGGAGATAAAGCGGTTCCGCCAGGTCAGATACCCAAGTTTACGGGTTTCTATTTTGACCGCTTGAGTCATGCGCTCCGGCGCTTCCATCGCCTTAGCTAAGGAATCGAGTGCCCCATGCCCGAATGCGCCATCCAGTTCAGGGATTTCGGCCAGCATATCATCGCCGTAGCGCTGTGTCAGGCATCCGGCAGCGAAAAGTTTACGCAATTTCCCTTCCGTTTTCCATTGTCCGAAACGGAGAATTTCGTTGATTGATTCCTCTTTTGCCGGAAGAATAAACCCGCAGGTGTTGACGATAACAGTATCAGCTTTTTCAGCTGCGCCGACAGGCTCGTGGCCGTCATGAATCAGCCGGGCTGCGATATAGTCGGCATCGACATCATTTTTAGGGCAGCCGAGCTTATGGATGTAAAATCGCATGATTAGAGTTTTATTCGCTCTACAGAATCCGGGTAATTGGGCAGGAATTGTTTGGCATCGCAAACAGAGAGCATTTTCTGCTCGGAGATGTCGATTTGAGTGCGGTCACCATTTTCATTCATGTATTCCAGCCGTTTTACCGTTGCTTTGGCCGCATTAACAGTCATCAGGACTGAATCCGGCATATTTTCAGATGTCCCGACTTTTTTGACCAGCCGGTACGTTTCGTTCGGGGTAATAACGCTGGATTCGTACAATTCGTCAAGACGGGTTAACAGCTGTATTTCGTTGCTGGAATTGAGGGTATCCCCCTTCTGAATGGTCACCTGATTGTTCTCTTTGCTGTAGCTGTAGAGGGTTGTTCGGTCGTAGAGATATTCATCCGAACCTAATTGTATCCGGTAACGGCCATCGGCGTCGATATACGCTTTTCCATTCAGCGTATCGACCGTTTCGAATACATCGGAATGGACGTATGAACGAAAAGAAAGCTGTAGACACTCTGCCGATTCCAACTTTTTCTTCGTGGCAAGAAAAGCATCGACGGCAATCAGTGATGACGCCGATATAAAAAGAGAAAACAACAGAACTATCTTTCGTAGTGATTTCATACCTGATTATACGCAGTTAAACGCCGTCAGTTCTTATCAGAAAATGCAGGAGCGGCGGATTTCCGTCCGGCAAAGAGCGCGTCGATATATGCTTTATCAACAACGACATCCCGCGCTTTAGAGCCGTCAAACGGGGAGACAATACCGGCTTCTTCTAACTTATCAATCAACCGGGCGGCGCGTTGATAGCCGATTCCCAGACGACGCTGCAATAACGAAACGGATCCCTGTTTATGGCGAATGACTACTTCGCAGGCTTCACGGAACAACGGATCACCGAAGTCGATACTTTCGGCGGCGTCATCATCCCCACCGGTAACATTAGCCGAGTCGGTAGTCGGCGCGGCAACGTTTTGTTCTTTGATGAAGGACACAACACGGTCGGTTTCATCACTTGACAGATACGCGCCATGAATACGAGTCGGCTCAGCTTGTCCGGCGCTCATGAACAGCATATCGCCATTGCCGAGGAGTTTCTCCGCGCCGTTGGCATCGAGAATAGTGCGGGAGTCAACTTTCGATGATACTTGGAAGGCAATACGCGCCGGGAAATTCGCTTTGATGAGACCGGTAATAACATCGACCGATGGGCGTTGGGTTGCCAGTATTAAATGTATACCAACCGCGCGGGACATCTGGGCTAAACGGGTAATCAGCAGTTCGGTCTTGGCGGATTGCGATGACATCATGAGATCGGCTAACTCATCGACAAAAATAACGATATAGGGGAGCTTTTCTGATTCCTCGGTCTGTTTCCGGTTGAAGTCTTCGATATTACGTACGGAAACGGCAGCCAGACGGCGGTAGCGGTTTTCCATTTCATTGACCATATCGTTTAGCACTTTTTCTGCCCGTTTTGGATCGGTAATGACCGGACGTGCCAAATGCGGGATGCCGGCGTAAACAGACAGTTCGAGCATCTTCGGATCAACGAAAATAAACCGTACCTGCTGCGGATGGAGACGATAAATAAGTGAAGTTATCAGCACATTCATACAAACCGACTTCCCTGACCCGGTTGCACCAGCGATCAATAAATGCGGCGCTTTGGTAAGGTCGGTTACAAACGGTGTTCCGGAGGTCGTCATTCCTAACGCCAACGGAAGTCTGAGGTTCGTAGCGTTAAACGGATCGGATTGCAGAACATCTTTTAAGAACACTGTTTGCGCAGCGCGATTCGGAATTTCGACACCGACAGCCGCTTTACCCGGAATCGGAGCGAGAATACGAATCCGTTTGGCTTTTAAAGCGAGGGCTAAATCATCGGAGAGGTTCAGCACTTGATTTACCTTCACACCGGCGGCCGGTTTGAATTCAAAACGAGTGATGACTGGTCCGGGGAATGAGGAAATGTTCCCTTCTACGGCTACGCCGAAGGTTTCAAGCGTATCTTTAAGCATCTTGGCGTTAGCGGCTAACTCTTCAGGAGTTACCGTTTGCCCCGTTTGCTGGTTTTCGGTCAACAAATCAAGACCCGGGAAGGTGTATTCGACGGTGGAGGCATTTGCCTGCTCCCCGCTTCGTATCATTACCGTCCGCTTTTTTGCCTGACGTTTCTTGGGAGCCGGTGACTCGGTTTCCTCGGCAGCGTATTCGGTGCCGTCAAAGATATCCGCTTGCGAGACATTTTCTATCTCCTCTTCTAATGTCTCAGCGAACGTATCCTCTTCCGGTTCCGGAGTACGGGCGGGTTTGGTATGTAAGAATATTTTCTTGAGCCAACTGAAGTTAAAGAGCGGTTTCATTTCTCCGGCAATAGCAGTGGCCCCTGCTTTCATTTTCTCAACCCGTTTTTCGGTCAACTGCTCTTTAATGACCAGCACAAACGAGGTATACAGCACAAGAAGGAGTAAAATCAGACCACTTAATAGTAAGTAGGAGCCGGTTTCGCCGATTAGTTTGGTCATAATAATAGTGAGATGTTTCCCGATAAACGCGCCTCCGTACTCTGTCGTGGGCAGAAGTGGATCGACAGGAACGCAGAGGTGGATATTCAGGAGCATCGTTCCGAAGAGCGAAAACAGGAAAATCAGGGCGAGATTTCCTGCCAACCGCACGGGCAGATCAGCAAACAACAACCGTGTTGCGCGGGCCAACAGCACTGCGGGAATAAAAAAAGCGAGCCAGCCGAACAGAAAATCAAGATAACAGGATAGATAGGCGCCGAACACACCCGCTTCATTGTCGAAGCTGATATCCAACGGGCTGAGGTTGGTATCTAAATCCCCTAAAACTCGCGCCGTATCCTGATCGGTGCGGGTAGCGAGGGCTACCACCAAAACGGCGGCGGCCAGAATCAGGATAACACTGATACCGTAGGGGCGGCGACTGGGCGCTTTACTCGATTTTTTCTTCCGCTGCACCATAAGCTGTTATAGGTACAGACAGGGGAAATTTGATTCAACCAAAACTTACAGAAAGAAAATCGCAGATTTAGCGGCGCTGGACGCCTTCTAAAAAGTTGTCGTACTGGTCGTCGATTTTAATTTCCGGCATTCCGGTCACAAACAGCCGGAATCCGAACCCGCGGTTGGAGCCGGTCGGTACCCAGAACAATGAGCCGGTCCAGCAGTGAAGTGTCTTTTGAATCGATATTGCGCTGCTGGTGGTCTGGTGTTCAAGGAAATCATAACGGTGGCTGTAGGAAACGGATGTCGACAGCGTCAGATTGAAATTGAGCGTATAGGAAACAAAGCTGCTGCTTTTGCGAATAGCTTCATCGATTCGGGATTCACCGTACCCGTACTGGATCGTCATACTCCACCCCTGCGGCCGGGAGTTCACCTGCTGTGACTGTGCTTTGGTAGCGGCAATCGAGGAGTCACCGGGTTGGGTTAAAGGCTGGGTCGGTCTGGGGGATGACGTAGCGGGATCGTCGAAGAAAAAGCGCGTCCCGCGAAGCTGAGTGCTGAAATTGATGCCGAAATTGGTCAACCGCGGTTTTGAAATGTCGTAATCATCGCTATTCTTTTTGTAGAAGGTGTGGGTCGCATTTCCGGACACATTAATGCGTGGGATAGTTGAGGTGTGGAAGGAGGTGAACATATCCGAGATAGGACGGGTTTTTGCTTCCAGATTGTATGAGAAACCGGAATTGAGATTTAAGACATCATAGGCTCGGGCGAACTCCCCCTCCCCAACTTTCGCCTGAAACAGCTGCCCTAATCCGAAGCTAATAGATGAACTTTTGACGCTTTTCCCCGATGTTCCCCCTGCGTAGGAACTGACAAAGGAGTTATTGTCGAGTTCCGGCGTGAAAGAATAGGCGATTGTAGGGGTTAGTACATGCCTGACTGCCTGTATACCGAGCACACCCGGCGTGATTGTTCCGTAGAGCTTGGTGTTTGCCGAGAGCGTTCCGCTATAGCTCCAGGTGCGGTAGGTAGTCTGTTCATCGAATCCGGCCGCATCCGACTGGTCAGTTTCGAAAATCTTGTACCATGATTCACTGTAGCGCAAAGAGGGTACGATCGGGAAATAGGGGATTATATTGATAGTCGGCAGCGTCAACACCGGGTTATGGTCGATTCGGGCATATTCCCGACGGGTGCGGAGCAATGTTGTACGATCGGTCGTCCGTTTTGAATAATTTACTAAGTGCGGCGTGTAGCGAAGACTGAAACCGTGGTACCAGCGGTTTTCCCGACTGCCATCCGCTAATACTTTTCCACTGCCGAACGGTCGAATAGTCGGAAGGGAAAGCGTCATATCCGGCAGCAGATCGGTCCGAGCTTTCAAGTCAATATCGTCGGTATGCGAAAACTGCCCTGATAACGAGGTCTGTGTTCCGAATTTTTTGACAAAAGAGGCCTGCGATTTGACTGAGCGATTTAAACGTTCATCCAGGTTGGAGGAATAGTCGGTGTAGTAGCGTGAGTCAGATTGAAACTGTCCGTAAGAACTCACTTGGAAATCCGGCGTAAAGGTATGGTTGTAGGCGCCGCTTAACACCCAGCGCCGGCTTTTCGTTTCCTGAGCAACGCTGCGGTCATAGCCGCTTACAAATGAACTGGTTCCGGATATGTAGCCGTTCAAAACATACCGTTTCGCAAAATTAACCCTGCTATTCAGATTAACAGTCTTTTGCAATTCATAATAATCGAACGCCCCCTGGACATCCCAATACTGTGACGCTGCCCAATAGTAGCCGACATTGCGGATATATCGCTTCTCCCGCTGGAATTGCCCGAACTCAAGCGGTAAAATACCGGAGTGCCTTCCCCGTTTGAGCGGAAATACGTAATAGGGCAACGCGAGAATCGGCAGCCGTTCGATGTAAAACACAACGGGACGGGCGATCAGTTTTTCATTTTCGATCAGTTTCATATTGGCAGAATAGAAATGAAAGTGCGGCTGTTCAGCATCGCAGGTGGTGTAGCGGCCATCCTCGACATAAAATACTTTTCGCTGCTCCCGATACAGCTTGCTGCCGTAATAAAAACCCTGTTCATACTTACTCTTTGATTGAAGAATTCTCCCTTTCTCAGTTTTGAGGGAATACTCCAGGTAGTCGCCATACAGAACTTCATCTTTATCCTTTAAGACCACCGGAATCGTGTTGGTCTGGACATGAAGCCCTTCTGACATTTCGACTGATAGGCCGGAATCGATGGTTGCGGAAAAAGCTTCTATTTTGTCTGTTCGGGTATCCAAAAGCACCTGTTCCGCTTCTAACGCAAGCGAGCCGGAAGAAACAACAGCCTGACGGTTCAGTGCGATAACTGAATCCTTCACCGAATACTGTATTCGCCGTGCCTGATAATCGACCGTATCAGCCTTGTAGATAGGTGCTGCCGTTGAATCGTCGACAGTCTGTTTGCGGGTGACATATCTGCCGATGCTTTCCCCGACCACGTTCACGCGGGCCAGCGTTTGATTCGCGATATCGAAATATATCGTGTCGCCGGATACGTTGTTTTCGTACTGCGTGTTCTGGTCTTTTTGCGACGGATAATACCATGAATACGCACTTCCGGCGCAGATAACGCTGTCGAGCTCACCGGCGGTGAACATCAGGGTTATCATCTTCCCTTTTAACACCGCCTCATCGTACCAGCCTTTTGCAGAATCGACCGGCTCTTTGAAATTCCCCTGCGCGGAATCGTAGACATTGACCTGCTTGATTAGGCTGTCATCATACACGACGGTGATAAACTCACCGGCGAGGGTCGATTTCCCTTTTATCAGCGATGGCTTATCAAACAAATCGAGATTATGGGTTTCCAGATTCATCACCGCGCAGCCGGAAGAAGTCGCGATCTCATTGGAGGTAATCGTTACTTTACCCGATGCCTGCGCCCCTTTGCCAACTCCGGCGTATTCAATCTGATCGGCGATAACTTCCACCATTTTCGCAGAATCCGGGTAACGGAGATAGAGCGTCGGGCGGTTATCCATAAAAAAGTAGCGGTCATCTCTCTTCAGAAACGCATGCGTGCCGGCGGCATACAGAGAATCTTTGAATGACCAGATTCGCACCGATTCCCCCCAGGCATCTGCTTCACCGATAGCAAGGTGATACGTAACCGAATCCGCCTGTAAGCGATATTCGGGATCATCGATCCGTACCCGCCCTTTGAGTCGAACCTGATCCCCCGGTTTCAAAACAGCAGAGTCGCAATAGATAAAACCGTCCTCAGTTTCGAAGACAACATCTCCGACTAAATAGATAACCTGCTTCCCCTGTTCGAACGAGATTTCAAACTGCTTGGCGTCGTAATTGACCACGCGCGCAGACCGCTGCTGCGCGACAGACGCAGCTGCAATGAGTAGCAGACCAATTAAAATAATTAGGCGGAGCCTATTGGGCAGCGAGCGCATCACGTATCTTCCTGATCACGGCTTCTTGTTGGTTTTTGCTCAGGCCTCCTGCCTGCGCGGAAGTTTCATTTCCTCCCCCCTTTATACCCAATGACTGCGTTAATTCCTTTACCAAATTACCGGCATGAAGTCCCGTCGCTTTATCGCTGGTGAGAACGAACCGCTCTTCACTGAACAGGAGCGTGGCGCCTTTGGTTTTTGCACTTACCATACCGGCTAATTGGCCCAACAATTTCGGATCGAAGTCATCATACACAGCCGTTACAAACAGATGTTCCTTTATCTGTTCCGCTTTGGCGGTTAACTGCTCGACTTGAATCGGTAGTAACTCTTCCTGTAGTTTTCCGATTTGTTGTCTGAGTTCTTTGTTTTGCGTAATCAGCTTTTGCGTGTTTTGTACAACCGTTTCGAAGTGGCTGGTAAACAAACCGGACAATTCGTTCGTGACTGCGAACCGTTTGCGGTAATCTTCAAACGCCTGTCGTCCGGCTAAGAATTTCACTAATGAATGTCCGCGCATTTTTTCCACGCAGATAACTTTCAACAAGCCGACTTCTCCGGTTTGCGTGCAGTGCGTTCCGCCGCAGGCAGAGTAATCGTAGTCTCCAATCGTAATGACGCGGATTTCGCCGGTTCGTTGCGGTTTTTTTCGTAAAGGAACGGAATCGATCTGACTGCTGTCGATAAAGAGAATCTTGATCGGCACGTTCTCGACAATAATCCGATTCGCCATCATTTCCGCTTTATCGAGCAATTCCTGCGAGACCTCAGCGACTGCCAGCTCAATAGCAGCGTATTCCTCTCCCAAATGCACCGATACCGTTTCCTGATTCGCCAAGTGAATAAAGCAATGACTGAGAATATGCTGCGCGGTGTGTTTTTGCCGGTTGTCCATGCGTCGAGCGGCATCAATTTTTCCGGTAACAGTGTCTCCAACTTTACCGATCGGCAGCGAAGATATATGCAGCACGTCGCCGTTGTCGGATTCAGTTACATCAACAACGGAAATCACATTCAAAAGCCCGGTATCAAAGAGTTGCCCGCCGGAAGTTGGATAAAATGCCGAGCGATCCAGTGTCGTTATCCACCGGTTATCACGCTGTTCAGTTGTGAGAATCCGACCGGTGAATTCCACTAAGGCCGGGTCACGATAATACAACCGCTCGGTCATACGGCTAATCGGCCGCTACCATCGGGTTAACCAGCGAGCCGATTCGGGAGATACGAACTTCGACCGTGTCACCGGGAACGAACGTGCATAATCCTTCGGGCGTACCGGTGGAAATCAGATCGCCGGGATTGAGGGTCATAATAGATGACACATAGCTGACAATATGCGGGACGGAAAAAATCATCTGGTTCGTATTACCGGTTTGCCGGACTTCGTTGTTCACAAGCCCTTCGATCGTCAAATCACGCCAATTGATACCGTTGACTATCGACGGCCCTACCGGGCAAAAAGTATCGAACCCTTTGGCGCGTGTCCATTGGCCATCTTTTTTCTGTAAATCCCGGGCGGTGACATCGTTAACGCAGGTGTAACCAAAAATATACTCCTCGGCTTTGTCGAGTGGGACATCAGTAGCCGTTTTTCCAATTACAATGCCGAGTTCTGCTTCAAAATCGACCCGTTTGGAAATACGAGGATGAACGATCTGTTCGTTGGTCGCTATTACGGATGATGGCGGTTTCAAAAAGATAAGCGGGTAATCCGGCGGTTTATCGGCCGACTGTGATGCGGCTACATGGGCATGATAGTTTAGCCCGATACAAACGACTTTGGATGGGGCAGTCGGGGATTTGATTATTACCTGTTCCAGCGGGATCGGTACGCCAATCGGCTCAACCCGTTTCCAAGGTTCGACCAGTAAACGGATAATCGAGTGCCCTTCACGCAGGCCGAAATGGACAGATTCTGTTTCTGGATTGAAATATCGGACAAAGTGATAAATCGACATGCCTTCTCCTTCTGTTCTTATCTAAATACTGGGTGAAAAAAACAGCCAAAACAGCCTGCGGTCAAACCTAATTACACCTGTTTTTTCTTCCAGTGTCCCAGCTTGAACCAGAGGGCTAAAATCGAGGCTTTCACCAAGGTAGTAATGGTCAATGTCCACCAGACCCCGTTAATTCCCCAATTCAAGTCAAAACAGAGATACCAGGCGAGGGGAATGCGGACAACCGCGCCGGGAATCATGACAATCATCGGCGGCAACGTATCCCCCGCTCCGCTGAATGCCCCTTCAATGACGATTTCAACCGCCATCATAACTTGCGAGATACCCAGAATAATCAGATAGTCGGCTGCAATCGTAAGTACGACGGGGTCGTCGGTAAACAGCGTCGCGATTGTCTGCGGAATAAGAATGAATAAAATTGCCATCAGGGCGGTGAGTCCAACCGCCAAACCAAGGGCAACCCAGGCCGAACGTTCCGCACGTTCAGGTTTCTTCGCGCCGAGATTTTGCCCGACCAATGTTGCCGCTGCGACTGAAAAACCATGACAGGTTAAATAAGAGAATGACTCCATTCGATTACCGATTCCCATCGCTGCGGCTGCCGGTTCACCAAATTTGTGAACGACTTGAATTAAGAACCAATAGACCAAAACGAAAATGAATTGTTGGGTGGCGATCGGCAATCCGATACGACCGATACGCATAAACTCTTTCAATTTCGGTGTGACTAATTGCTGTTTCGTGATACTAAGTCCGGTTTTTCCCTTCCATAACGAGATAAACATATACAGACAGCCGAGCAGTTCCGCAGTAATCGTAGCGACTGCCGCACCGGTTACGCCGAGTTCAGGAAATGGGCCATACCCGAAAATCAACAGTGGATCGAGTATCATGTTGACGCTGACAATGAACGCAAACGTAATCGCCGGAATCTTCGTGTTTCCCGAAGCTCGAAAAATCGCGTAAGTCGTTTCCAGTAAAAACAGAATTCCGCCGATGGAAACCATCACGCGGAGATATGGAATAGCGAGGCTCGCTGTTTCCGGCGAGGTTCCCATAAATCCTAACATCTGCGGCGTGAAAACTATTACCAAAGCTGATACGATGATGCCGAAGAGCAGCCCCATGCTCATTCCCTGTCCGGCATAATATGCGGCGGTCGAGCGATCGTTTGCGCCGACATAGCGGGATACGAGCGCCGTTACGCCGATTCCGACTAAACTGGCCAGGGCAAACAGAGTCCAGATGACTATTTGCGCGGTGGTGACCGCATCTTGCGCCGCCGGGCTGATTTTGCCAACCCAGAAGATATTAGTTCCAGCCAGCACGAACTGCAAAAGCATACTGAGCACGACCGGAATAGCCAAGTTGAAAACCGTTTTAACAATCGGTCCGCTGGTAACCTGATTGCCTATTGTCGGTTGTGTGGAAATAGGTTCGGTGGTGGACATAGATTAAGAGAACGTACCGTCTTACTTGGAAGGAATCAAGTGAGGAGAGAAAACAGATTATCGCTTTTTGCGATTCTTGAAATACTGGGCGAAAAATTCAAGCGCCATGACATAGCCATGACGGCCGAATCCGGTCAGATGCCCCACACAAACCGGTGCCAAGACCGATTTATGGCGGAATTCTTCGCGGGCATAGATATTGGAAATATGTACTTCCACCGCAGGAAGGCTGGTCGCGGTGATCGCATCGGCAATGGCATAGCTGTAATGCGTGTATGCGCCGGCATTGATAATCAATCCATTCACTTTTTTGTATTCAGCGTGCAAAAAATCGATAATCGCCCCTTCGCTGTTCGACTGGAAGAACTGAACGGATAGTCCCAGCGCTGCCGCTTTTTTCGCAAGATTGGCGTTCATCTGCGCCAATGTTTCTTTGCCGTAGATATTCGGCTCACGGGTACCCAGCAGATTCAGATTCGGGCCATTGACGATTAAGAGCTTAGGCATCGGTTTTCCCATATTCTCGATAGATAGCCTGCATACGAATAATGGCGGTACGCACAAGCTTCATATCGACATTCTCGGCAATATATGGAGCGCCCGGTTTTCTTAGCAAAACAAATCGGAGTCCGGTTGTATTCCGTTTTTTGTCCTGTGTCATGCCGTCTAAGACCGACTCGATCTTGAAATCGACGAATGGTATCTGCCTAATAAGCTGCTGTAAAAGTTCTCTGTATGTGTCAAACAGGCGTTGCCTGTTTAATTGTGTGAGCGCGCTGAGTTCGACGGCGGCGAAACAGCCGAGTGTGACTGCCATGCCGTGGGAGAGCCTTTTGAAGCCGGTCGCTTTTTCGATACCGTGCGCAAAGGTATGGCCGAGATTGAGCCATAACCGCTTGCTGCCATCCCGTTCATCCTGCGAGACGATTTTGGCTTTATAGGCAGCAGAGAATTCGATAATCGGAGTTAGGGCCGCAGTATTCGAGTAACTCATTTGTTTCAATATCCGTTCAGCTTGCGGAATAGTTTTGCCGCCGATTAGTCCTGCATATTTGACTACTTCTCCCATACCAGAAACTGTTTCATTATGCGGCAGCGTGCGCAGCCAGTTGATATCGCATATAACAAACGAAGGCTGCCAGAATGCACCGATCATATTTTTCCCGCGAGGATGATTAATAGCGGTCTTCCCGCCTATTGCGGCGTCGACCATGCCGAGTAACGTGGTCGGCATCGCGCCCCACTTGATTCCCCGCAAAGTCGTTGCGGCGGCAAATCCGGCTAAATCAGTAACCACGCCACCACCGACGGCCAAGAGAAAATCATGTCGTGCCACTTTGTTGGTTAAAAGCCATTCGTACAATTTTAAGAGCGTGGGGCTGAATTTGCTTTTTTCGCCTGAAGGAATCGGCAACAGGTGAATCGTATATCCGGTTTTATTAAGCATGGCAAGCAACGCGGCTCGGTTCTTTTTGAGAAAACCGGCATCGGTAACAACAAACAGTCGCTTACTTCGCATGACTTGTTTGAGTTCGGAAACAAGTCTGCTTCCTTGATTCGTTCCGATAAAAATCGGGCAGCGGGAACTGCCGTGCTTAACTTCAATGCGAGCCATATCGAACCTTGATAGTTTTCACGATCTCACTCGCTGCGACTTTGGGCGTGTATTTCGTTGTACTGAAGGTTACGTGTGCGGTGGCATAACCGGGAAGGCGTTTGAGCAATAACTTTCGTAAATGTAGCTTCGCTTCTTCGATTGATTGGATTTCGGAAGGCTTCAATAATGGCCTATTTCGATCACCGAGTGTCCGTTTTAATAATTCCTGCTGTGAACACTTTAAGTATATCGATAACCCTGTACGATTCACCCGTGTACGGTTGACCGCTTTCAAAAAACTTCCGCCACCGAGTGAGACAACTGCTTTAACCGGTTTCTGACAGACCTTGCTGATAATACTTGATTCCAGGCGCCTAAAATACGGTTCCCCCTTACGGGTGAAAATCTGTGGTATAGACATTCCTGATTGTTTCACTATTTCAGTATCGGTGTCTATGAAACGATACTCCAGCAGGCCAGCCAAAAGCTTGCCAATAGTAGATTTCCCACTTCCGGAAAACCCGATCAGGAAAATCTTATCGGGTAACGGTGTCGTTGCTTTTTTCATGGAACGTTTCTTGGTTTTCATGAAGGAAAGACAGCGTCGTAAATCGGGGCATGGTCGATTTTTGTACCGGTCCAGAGATAGAATGAACGTATTGCCTGTCCGACTAACATTTCGCTCCCGTTAATCGTAGTCATTCCCATCTGTTTCGCAAGTGCGATAGCGATATTCATGTCATTGTAATTCAGATCGTAGTACAGTTTCCCGCGATTGAGCGGCACACGAGGGTTGAACGGGCTTTCTTCCGGATGATTCCACCCGCCCAGCGGCGTACAGTTAACCAGAATATGATAATCCGACACTGTTCCGTGCGATTGGCCGAGCGTTACTATCTGTATTTCTGCTTCGGGTAAAATCTCGGCGATTGATTCTTTAAAGGTATCGAGTTTTTCCCATGAGCGGGAGATAATCGAGAATTTTCGTATTTCTAAATCGATGTATAAGGAATAGACCGCCGCTTTCGCGCTTCCACCACAACCTAAAATAACGGCGTGTCCCTGTTTCAACTGTTGGGCATACTGATGCAGCGGTTGGGCGAAGCCGTAGGTGTCAGTATTGAATCCATACAGATGGCCGCCTCGAACGCAAACAGAATTAACGGCATCGAGCGCTTTCGCCACCGGATCAATATCATCAAGCAGCGACATGATTCGAGTCTTGTGCGGAATCGTAACCGAAACCGCTTGTACGCCAGAGTGAAACAGCTTTTCCGCTTCCAGATCGAAATGTTCGGGAACGATATCGAAAATGGTGAAGCTTCCTTTGACCTTTTGCTGGTCGAAGATTGCCTCGAATATCTGTTTGGAGCGGGAATAGGAGACGCGATATCCGATCAGGCCGAATTGGTACGGCTCATTCATCGGGCGACTTCCTTCAACAAATCGTAAAATGTCGGACAGGAAATTGCCACGCAGTCGGCATCGTCGATGGTCGACGGTCCGCTACAGAATAGCGACGCAATCGAAAAAGCCATCGCGATTCGGTGATCGCCGAACGAAACAAAATCTGCTCCTTCATGTTCAGAAGAACCTTCGATAATAAGCCCATCTTCGAGCAGGCCGCATTTGACGCCCATCTGAATCAGATTATGTGCGATTGCGGCAAGCCGATCCGATTCTTTGACTTTGAGTTCAGATGCATCCCGAATAACGGTTGTTCCTTCACTGAAAGCGGCAAGTACAGAGACGATAGGGATCTCGTCAATCAAGCCGACCGTTGTTTCGCCGCTGATCTTTTTTGCTTTCAGCTGGTTGCCGGAAACGGTTACCGTTCCGCGCGGCTCTCCGCTTTGCATCCGCTTGTCGGAAATTTCGACAGTACAGCCGATTGCTTTCAAGTAATCTAAAAATTGCGTACGGGTTGGATTCAAGCCGACATTTTCTACCGTTACCGGTTTGTTCGAAAGCGCACCAACTGCCCAAAAAAAGGCAGCGGTTGAAATATCGCCGGGGATAACGATTTCCCCTCCATTGATTTTTGCGCCACCAGAGATACGAATCTCTTTTTTGAATGATTCCGCTTTTTCCAAAATCGTTTTGCGAGGGTCGTTCGGATCCTGCACCCGCACCGGTTTCGGGGTGCTGATCGTGATCCCATCCCCTAATGCAGAAAGCATAACTTCGGTATGATCACGGGTAATTGAATCTTCTCGGATAGTAACCGAGCAACTGGATGCTATCCCCGCGAGTAACAACGCCGACTTCACCTGTGCCGATGCGACCGGCAGATGGTATTCAAACGGCAGTAGTCGCTTTCCGCGAACGGTCATCGGGAGATGTCCTTCTGTCGCGTACAAATCAGCACCCATTTTGGTAAGTGGATCGATAACTCGTTTCATCGGACGACGGGATAAGGATTCATCTCCGGTAAGCGTTGCTTCAATTTGCGAACCGGCAAGAATACCGGCGATAAGCCGAGCCGTTGTTCCGGAGTTGCCACAATCGATAGAAACATTCTGACCGTTACCTAATTGCGTCGGTGGTGTCAGCGTTAATACGCCGTTATTATCAGCAACGGTAACGCCGAGTGACTTTGCGGCGGCTAAAGAACTTCGGCAATCCTGTCCGTCCGGAAAATCATGGACAGTAATTGCACCTTTGGCAATGATTGAAAACAAAGCGGCGCGATGGCCGATTGATTTATCTCCCGGAACTTTGATAGTCCCGCCGAATTTGCGAGCCGGTTTGAGCTCCCGCTTCATGAAAGCGTCCTTCCCAATACACCAGCAAGGGCGCGGGCCTCTGTCATTAACTGACCGAACATATCCGGTGTAATTGACTGCGGACCATCCGACCAGGCGGACGCCGGATCATGGTGCACTTCCACCAGTAATCCATCCGCACCGACAGCAATCGATGCACGCGATAACGGCAGCACTTTGCTTTTCTTCCCCGTTCCATGGCTTGGATCTGCAACAATCGGCAGATGGCTGGTACGCTTCACAAACGGAATTGCAGATAAGTCGAGTGTGTTGCGGGTGTGGTCGGCAAAGGTGCGAACACCTCGTTCGCAGAGAATGACACGGCGGTTCCCTTCAGCCATGATATATTCTGCCGACATGAGCAGTTCCTCAAGCGTCGCCGCCATACCCCGTTTGAGCAACACCGGTTTCATCGACTTCCCTGCTTTTTTTAGCAACGAGTAGTTCTGCATATTGCGGGCACCGATTTGGATGATATCAGCGACATCAGCGACCATCGGCAAGCTTTCGGTATCGATCGCCTCAGTTACAATCAGTAATCCAAATTTGTCGCGTACCTCAGCGAGGATTTTCAATCCTTCTTCTCCCAATCCCTGAAACGAATACGGCGATGTTCTCGGTTTATATGCTCCGGCGCGGAATACTTTTGCGCCACATTTGGCTATCTGTTCGGCTATGATCATTGCCTGATCACGTGTTTCCACCGAACATGGCCCGGCCATGATAACCAATTCTTTTCCGCCGACTTTGACCCCGTGACCGACATCGATAACTGAATCCTCTGGAAAAAACTCCCGGCTGACCAATTTGAACGGCTGTGTGACATGAATGATATCTTTAACACCGGGCTGGGCTAAAATCCGGTCGGAATCGACTTGTGATTTATTGCCGGTTACGCCGATTGCCGTGCGTAGTGCCCCTGGAATCGGATGCGCCGTCAGCCCCATGCTTTCAATAGCACGGCAAACTCCCGCAACCATCTCCGGGCTGGCGCCGGTTTCCATTACGATAAGCATCTATAGCTCCTGTTTGCTTCCTTGAAAATGTCATCGATTGATTCATTTGCGGCAATTCGTTTGATGACTTGATTCAGATTGTCACTATACATTTGCAGTGAGGTAATAATATTAGCGCGATTCTCTTTAACAATTTCATCCCATAACGGATATGGTGATCCCGCCAGGCGCAGCATCGTTTTCAAGCCGGGACCGGCCAAAGACAATAAATCCGGTGACATCTGCGCGCCTAAAAGTGTCGACAATAATTGCGGCAGATGAGACTGCTCGGCCATGATAGCATCATGCGTCCCGCTTGCGACAGCTACAGGTTTTGCCTGCGTGACTTTCATCAGCCAATTCAGGCGACGCCTGTTTATTTTGCTAAGTTCAGTGCTGTTTTCAAAAAACCAAACACGATTGGCAAATAAATCCGCTTCGGCGTTGGCAAATCCGGCGACTTCTTTTCCGGCCATCGGGTGTGACGCGAGAAATTGCATATCCTCAGTGAAATGCAATGTTTTTGCCAATTTCGCGATCGGTTGTTTCACTGAACCGGTATCAAGAATGAGCGCATTTTCTATCGCTTTCAATTTCGATAACTGCTTGAGCATCGCCTCATTCGCTGATAACGGTGCGGAAAGAATAATAATATCAGCTTCGGCGGCAGCTTTTAGTTCAGTCGACCAAGTAGCTTTGAATTTGCGATTCAAACGTGCTTTACGAATGACCGTCGGTTTATCAATCGCAACAATCCTGGTAGTTTTTGAGCGTTTCTGTATAGCAAGCGCTATACTTCCGCCGATAAGCCCGAATCCGCAAATGGCGACTGTGCGAACCATTTACATCTCCTCCGGCGCTTGTAAACCTAACAGATAAAGTCCTTCTTTAACTACTAACTGCACGGCTTTCACGAGCGCCATACGAGCTGCGGAAAGCTCAACGTTATCAGAAATTATTTTATCCGTGCGGCCATTGGCATCTTTGCGCTGGTAGAAAGCATTAAACGCTGAACTCAGTTTCAACAAGTACTGAGAGATGAAAAATGGATCGTAATTTCGGGCAGCATCCTGAAGCGTATCCGGAAAATCAGCGAGTGTTTCAATAACTAACCGCTCTTCGGGGTTATTCAGTAGTGACCATTGCACATCAGTCATGATTGTCTTTCCATATAACCGAATCAGTGAACAAAGCCGGGCATGTGTATACTGCAAGTATGGTCCGGTCTCACCTTCAAAGCTGAGTACTTGTTCCCAGTTGAAGTTGACATCCTTTTGACGACGTACCGACAACTGCGAAAAAATAACCGCCCCAACACCGACAACGTGCGCAATCTGTTTTAGATTCTTCAGGTCAGGATTCTTTTCGACCATCCTTTGCTGTACGAGTTCGACTGCACGGTCAATGACTTCTTCAAGGAAAATGATATTACCCTGACGGGTCGACATCGTTTTCTCGCCGAACTTCACCCAGCCAAAGTCAATATGCTTTACCCGATCAGCCATCAGTTTATCCGATGGGACATGTTCGGCTGCTTCCATTTTTCGCATGACGCCAAGGCATTGCTTGAAATGGTCAGCCTGCGCTGAACCGACGACATAAAGAGATTCATCAAAATGATAGGTCTCCCACCGCCAGATCATTCCGGCCAAGTCGCGAGTCGCATACAGTGTCGCTCCATCCCCCTTTTTCAAAAGGCAGGGGGGCAAATTCGGATCATCAAGCTGAACCACAAGCGCACCCTGTGACATTTCAGTGAGTCCATCAGCGATAAACCGTTGCACTGCCGGTTCCATTTTATCGTTGAAGAATGACTCGCCGGTTATCAAATCAAATTCTATTCCGAGCAAATCATAAATTCGCTTGAACTCAGCTAGTGAAATTGATTTGAACTGTTCCCACAGCTCTACTGCTTTAGCGTTACCATCTTCCAGTCGCTTGAACGCTTCCCGCGCGCGATCATTGAGCGATTCATCTTTTTCAGCTTCGGTATGGAAACGGACATACAGCTCATACAATTGCTCAACCGCATCATGGGTCAGGTCGATATTTTTCCCCCACAGATCGAACGCGACAATCATTTTGCCGAACTGTGTGCCCCAGTCACCGAGATAATTGATCCCGACAACATCATATCCGAATCGTTTGAAAATACGGCGGAGTGAATTGCCGATAACAGTTGAGCGGAGATGTCCGATGCCGAACGGTTTTGCAATATTCGGCGATGAATACTCGACTAAGCGCGTTTTTTCTTTGCCGATATCGGATGAGGCATACCCTGACGGGTCACGGTGAATAGCATCGATAACGCTTTTAGCGCGAAATTCTGAATTAACTTTCGCATTTAAGTACCCTCCCGCGCTTTCGACACCGGCGATAAACTGCGCGCCGTTTCGTCCCACATGCGCTTCGGCTGCTTTCGCTAATGCAGCGGAAATCACCTGCGGCGGCTGACCAAATGCTTTGGTGAATTTGAAAAGCGGAATTGAATATTCCCCTTTGGTTAGATCTTTGGGGCGTTCAATCAAGTCGTAGACATCGGCAGAATTAAACAGACCAATTTGCCCAACCTGATTTTTCTGTTCAGGATAGGCTTCGGCTGTAGAAACAGCGATAAGTTCAGCAAACTGCTGTTTGAAATGGTCTTTGATCATATAGTTGTTGTAATGTATCTGCTGACCGCGAGTAAAATCAACTCTAATTGATAAGAACTATGAATGGCTATGTGTTGCGCTAATAAAAGACTTATAAAGTCCTGCCGACAGCCGTGGCGATTATACGGACTTCTTCCACTAATTTGGCGTACTGTTCCATGTACAGCGTCTGCGCGCCGTCGGAGAAAGCCTTATCCGGGTCGTAGTGAACTTCGATAATCAGCCCGTCGGCTCCGGCGGCAATAGCGGCGCGGGCCATTGGGGAGACTTTGTCGCGGATACCGATACCGTGCGAAGGGTCAGCGATAACCGGCAAATGGGTCAGCTTTTTCAGCACCGGAATTGCACCAATATCGAGCGTGTTGCGAGTAATATCCGAAAATGTTCTGATACCGCGTTCGCAAAGCACCACGTCGTGGTTTCCGCCGGCCATGATATATTCAGCCGCCATCAGCAGTTCCTGAATCGTCGCCGACATACCGCGTTTGAGCAAAATCGGTTTGTTAACCTTACCGAGCTCTTTTAAAAGCGCGAAATTCTGCATATTGCGGGCGCCAACCTGAATCATATCCACGTATTTAAGTGCCGGGATAATATCCATACGGTCCATAACTTCGGAGACAACCGTCAATCCAGTTTCATCACCAGCCGCCCGCATATATTTCAACCCCTCTTCTCCCAAACCCTGAAAACTGTATGGTGAAGAGCGCGGTTTGTATGCGCCGCCGCGTAACATCGTCGTGCCAGTCGCTTTAACTTCTTTGGCGATCCGGCGGATCTGTTCACGGGACTCGATTGAGCATGGCCCGGCAATCATCGCAATTTTATTTCCGCCAAAAACAGTGTTACCGACGGTTACGATTGAATCTTTCGGCTTGAATGTTCTTCCGGCGAGTTTGTACGGCTCGGAGATGCGGAGTACTTCTTTGACTCCGTCAAGCGCCCGGAAATCCTGTAAATCGACAGTCTGCGTTTCCCCGACTACTCCGAGTACGGTGTTGCTGGTACCGGTGGAACGGTGAATATCGAACCCGCGTTCATGAAGTTTTTCTAAAACGTGCTGTATCTGTTCCGGGGAGGCGTTTTCAGCCATGATGACTATCATGATTCACTCTCATTCTCTTTTTTGTAGACGCGGTTGTGCTCCAAGAAACGTGATTCATCTATTACTCGTTCAAACAATCGGGCAACCGACTGTTCGGGTAATGGTCCTTTGTTACTCGCTTTGACGGCGGAAAGAATCTGCTCTTCCCGTTCCGGATCGAACAGTTTGAGTCCCATCTGCTGTTTTACCTGCCCGACTTTCAGCACCAAACCGGCGCGGCGGTTGAACAGATCGAGCAGCTGGGCGTCGATAGCATCGATCTCTTTTCGCAAATTTTCCAAATCCGGTTTACTCATCTAATTTCTGCCGTATCTGACGTAAAAACTGTCCTATTGCTTCGTTCGCTTTTCCGTTCGTTTCACGAATCGCTTTTATTAAGGCCGAGCCAATCACAACACCATCACTATACTGGCATAACCGGGCGGCTGACTCCGGAGAGTTGACGCCAAAACCGGCCATAAACGGATGACGGAGTGTTTTCTGCAGGCGCTTCAAATAGGTATCGGTCGATTGGTCGAAAACTTTCTTTCGCCCGGTTACTCCGGTAACGCCGGTGACCGTAACCGCATAGACAAAGCCGGTTGTCGCCCGGTCGATCAGTTTCATACGTTCCGGCGTAGTTGTCGGGGCCACAAGGAAAATGAGCGATATATCCGCAGTTTTAGCCAGTGAAATAATATCATCGGCCTCTTCGACCGGTAGATCAGGAATAATCAGCCCATCGACACCGCTTGCTTTGGCGTCCGATAAAAAGCGTTTTGTACCGTAGGCGAGTATCGGGTTAAAATACCCCATGAGTATAAGCGGGATATTGACTGTTTTGCGAAGTTCAACGACCCCTTCAAGTATTCGCCTGAGTGTTGTTCCCTGTTCTAAGGAAACACGGGACGCGTATTGGATTTCCGGACCATCAGCTAACGGGTCGGAAAACGGGATTCCGATTTCGATCATATTCGCACCGTTATTGGCAGCGGTACGGACGAATGACAAAGATTCTTCAAACGTCGGATATCCAGCGGTGAAAAACGGAATCAGCAACTTCGTTGCTTTAGTCTTGGCAAGAAGGCTGTCGATCCGGTTCATTTGTGCTCCTTGTTCCATCGCTCGATAATCGGCATATCTTTATCACCGCGCCCGGAAAGACAAACCAAAACGACATCGGTTTTTTTGAAGAGCTTTTTGTTATTAATCAACCAGCCGATCGCATGAGATGATTCCAATGCCGGGATAATCCCTTCTAATCTCGAAACTAACCTGAATGCGGCAATAGCATCACTGTCGGTACAGGAACCGTAGGTCACTCGTTTTGTATCTTTCAACAACGAATGTTCCGGCCCGACACCGGGATAATCAAGCCCGGCTGAGACTGAGTGCGGCAATTCGATTTGTCCGTGCGTATCGTAAATCAGGTAGCTGTACGATCCATGAAGCACACCCGGCTTCCCCTTGGAAAGCGTTGCTGCGTGGCGGGTTGTATTAACACCCTCACCTGCCGCTTCAATACCGTAAAGCTTGACCTTTTTGTCACCTACAAAGTCGTAAAACATCCCGATCGCATTCGAGCCGCCGCCGACACAGGCAATCACCGCGTTCGGCAGTTTCTGAAGCTGCGCTTTGCATTGCTGTTTTGCCTCTTTGCCGATTATACGCTGGAAATCACGGACAATCATCGGATACGGATGCGGTCCGACTACCGAGCCGATGATATAAAAGGTCGTACGGATGTTAGTCACCCAATCCCGCATCGCCTCGCTAGTGGCATCCTTGAGAGTTGCGGAACCGCTCGTGACTGGTATAACTTCCGCGCCAAGCAGTTTCATCTTCTCGACGTTGGGAGCCTGACGGACAATATCCTCCTGGCCCATATAAATCACACATTCCATTCCGAATCGTGCACAAACCGTGGCGGTCGCTAAGCCATGTTGCCCTGCGCCGGTTTCGGCAATAATCCGCTTCTTTCCCATCCGTTTGGCCAAAAGAATTTGACCAAATGTGTTATTGATCTTATGCGCACCGGTATGGTTGCAGTCTTCCCGCTTAAACAGGACTTTTGGTCCTTTCAGGTGTTCTGTCAACCGTTCGGCGAAATACAACGGAGATGGCCGCCCGACAAACGTGGTCAGATGATTTTCCAGTTCCTGTTTGAACGTGCGATCGGTTTTGATTTTAGCGTAGAACGATTCTAACTCATCAAGCGCATAGACAACCGTTTCCGGCACATACCGTCCGCCATAAACGCCGAACCGTCCTTTATTGTCTGGATATGATTTATTTGCCATAGCGCAGCCTGTTACATTCCCGCATAAACGCGCGGAGCCTGGTTGGTGACTTGATGCTGGGAGAACTTTCCACTCCGGAATTAACATCGACAATTAAAGGAGCGAACCGCTCCACGCCTTCGGCGACATTTTTGACATTGATACCACCTGCAAGCATCAGGTTCGGTAACCGTTTCGGCAGCTTAATCGACCAGTCGAACGGTTTTCCTGTGCCGCCGGATTGGTTATCTAAACAGATTACATCTGCCGAAATTCGCTGTAACCATGCAGTTTCTGTCTTATTCGAAACAAAACAGGCTTGAATAACTTTGAGATGGCTGTTATGCAACGATTTCATTTCCGGATTGGTTAACATTCGATGAACCTGAACGTATTGCAACGAGAGCTCATCAGCGATTCCCGTCATTTCCGATATGGTATGGTTTACGAACACTCCTACTCTATCGACCGTTACCGGAATCACTTTGGCGACCTGTTTTGCTTTGGTCAAGGTCAGGTAACGCGGAGATGCGGAATGAAAAATCAGACCGAGCATATCGACACCGAGTTCGGCGGCATAAGCAGCATCCTGCGCACGGGTGATTCCGCAGACTTTGACCGAAAAATGTTTCATACGCCGTGCAGTTTCTGGAGCAAAGCTGCCGGATTAGCAGATTTCATTAATGCTTCGCCGATCAAGAAACAGTTATAACCATGCTGCTGCATCCGTTTGATATCGGCATGGGTAAGAATCCCGGATTCAACAACAGGAATTACTGAATCCGGTATTTGCTTGGCAAGACGCTCGGATAAACCTAAATCGACGTTGAACGTTGTCAAATCCCGGTTATTGACGCCTATTATATTTGCATTCGCATCCAAAGCTTGTTGTAACTCTTGTTCATTATGTACTTCAACAAGACTATCTAACCCAAGTGAGTCCGCGAGGGCGATATAACGAATCAATGTGCCGCTGTCATACATACGAGCGATCAACAGAACGGCATCTGCTCCCATATATCGAGCGTAGTAAAACTGGTACTCATCGATCATGAAATCCTTGCAGAGCACGGGCAAACCGGAAGCTTCCTGCGCGATTTTCAAATAGCTCGAATCACCGAGAAAATACTTGGTTTCCGTCAGTACCGATAACGCAACTGCTCCACCTGCTTTATAGTTCCTTGCGATCTGCGCGACATCGAAGTTTTCACTGAGCAATCCCTTTGATGGTGACGCTTTTTTGATTTCGGCAATGACATTAACGCTATCTTTTTGACTTAATGCATTAAGAAAGGAACGTGTGGAGGATTTACGTACCGACTCAATTTGCGATAATGGTAAGCGCTTCTTTAACAATGCCAGCTCTTCCCGTTTATCGGTTGTGATTTTGTTGAGTATGTCACTCACGGCATCCTCGATGCATTAATCCACTCCGATAATTTTATTTGCGCCGAACCGGAGTCGATTGCTTTTTCGGCACTACGAATACCGTCCGCTATTGCCTCAACTTTGCCCGCAACATACAGTAATGCCGCTGAGTTAATCACTACTGCATTGCGGAGCTCTCCCTGCTGACCGTTCAACAAATCAAGCAGCAGGCGATGGTTATGTACTGGGTCCCCGCCTGACACCTCGGAACCTGCTGAGATTCGCATCATTTTCGACGGGTCAATCGTCCCGTTGCTGTATTTGCCATGATTGATTTCGACATAATCAGTCGGAACAGTTGCGGAAATTTCATCATGTCCGTCCCGTGAATGAACAACCAGCACATGCTCCGATCCGGTAATAGCTAATACTTCCGCAACTAAAGGCAGCAACGCTGCATCGTAGACCCCGATCACCTGACGTTTTACCCCGGCAGGGTTGGTCATCGGCCCGAGAATATTGAATACGGTGCGAATACCGAGCTCTTTGCGCGGTGTGGCGGCATGTTTCATCGCCGGGTGAAACCTCGGCGCAAACATAAATCCAAATCCGATATCATTGATTGTTTTCGTGACTTGCTCCGGTCCCGGGTCAATCGCGCCACCGCAGGTTTCAAGCAAATCGGCCGAGCCGCATTTTGAACTGATCGAACGGTTACCATGCTTGGCCACCGTTGCTCCGGTAGCGGCGGCAACCAGTGATGCAGCAGTCGAGATATTGAATGTTCCTTTTCCATCTCCGCCGGTACCGCAGCCATCAATAGCATTCGTATCATTGACTTGAATCCGCACGGAATAATTCCGCATCGATTGTACAAAGCCTGCCACCTCCTGTGCTGTTTCCCCTTTGAGACGCAAAGCGACCAGAAATCCTGCTATTTGTGCCGGAGTCGCCTCACCGCTCATAATACTGTTCATCACCATCGCCGCTTCCGACTGCGTCAGTGACTCTTTGGCTAAGATTTTTTTAATGCCGTCCTGTATCATCAGAGCGTTTCCAGAAAGTTTTTGAGGATCTGCTTGCCGTGGGTGGTCATTATCGATTCCGGATGAAACTGCACACCGTAGATCGGCAGTGCACGATGCTGTATCCCCATGATGACATCACCAGTCCAAGCCGTTCGCGTAAACTCTTTTGACAGAGTCTTGGGATCTATAACGAGTGAATGATACCGTGTTGCAGTAAACGGGGAAGGAACATTCGCATAGAGTTTCGACTTGTCATGTTCAACTGCCGATGTCTTCCCGTGCATCAGTTCCGGCGCGTAGGTAATACTCCCGCCGTAGACTTGCCCTATTGCCTGATGACCAAGACAAACACCTAGCATCGGGATTTTTCCGCTGTTGGCTGTAATCAATTTATTCATAATTCCGGCCTGCTCAGGACGACCCGGGCCGGGTGAAAGCACGATACCTTTTAACTTCATCGCCATAATTTGATCAACAGAAACGGCATCGTTACGAATAACATTCACCTCCGCTCCCAACTCAGCCAAATACTGGTACAAGTTGTAGGTAAACGAATCGTAGTTATCTAATAACAGTAACATTGTTACTCTCCGGTCACCGCTTCGACTAAGATTCGGGCTTTCGCTTCGGTCTCTTCAAATTCTTTTTCCGGAACGGAATTGGCAACAATACCGGCTCCTGCCTGCAGAAAGTACCGGTTTTTCTTTTTTACCAGAGTACGTATTGCTATACAGGAGTCGATATTCCCCCAAAAATCGATATACCCAACCGACCCGGCATAAACACCACGTTGTTCCGATTCCAGTTCATTGATAATTTCCATCGCCCGAATTTTCGGTGCTCCGGAAACAGTACCCGCCGGAAAACAGGCCATATGCCCGGACAAACTCGGTATGCTGCGACGCAGCTTTCCCTTAACTGAGCTTACGATATGTATTACATGCGAATACTTTTCTATTTTCATCTGCTCTTGAATTATCACCGAACCGGGTTCGCTGACCCGGCCGATATCATTCCGACCTAAATCCAAAAGCATCGTATGTTCAGCCAGCTCTTTGGCATCTTTCAGTAATTCTTTAATCATGGCGGCATCTTCCGCTTCGTTTGTGCCCCGTTTACGAGTTCCCGCTATTGGGCGGGTTTCGATTTCTCCATGTTCGACACGCGCCATCATTTCCGGAGAGGCTCCTACTAACGAGTTGTCGCCGAAGTTCAACAGAAACATGTACGGGGACGGATTCAATCTTCGTAAACGGCGATACACGGTTAACGGATTACGTTTGGAATCGACATGCCACCGCTGCGACAGCACAACCTGAAAAATGTCTCCTTCATGAATGTAGTGCTGCGCTTTCTTGACGGTTTCCACGAACGCGTTACGTTTGATATGCGGCTGGATTTTACTTTTGCTTATTTCTTTCTTTTCGGCAATTCGCCTTGGCGTGACTAACTGTTTCTGAATACGCTTAATCCAAAGTTCAGCTGCTTTGTATTGTTTAGTCAGATCCGTCTGTGAAGTCGGCGTTATGATATTCGCTAAAATGATAAGTTCCTGTTTCAGATGATCGAAAATCAATAATCGGTTATATAAACCGAATCGAAACAAGGGCAGACCAAGTGAATCAGGATTCGTAATCGGCAGCTTTTCCGAAAGTGCGGCCGTTTCATAGGAAAAATACCCGACCCCTCCGCCGGTGAAACGTGGTAATCCTTCCATAGCAACCGGCTTGTATTGAAAGAAAAATTTGTGTAGGATTTCTAACGGCTGACCTGATACAATTTTCTTTTTCTTACCTTGAATAATCGTTACAGAATCTCTTGCCCCTTCAATAATCAAATATGGCTCCGCGCCCAAAAACGAGTATCGTGCTAACTTTTCGCCACCTTCAACTGATTCGAGCAGAAAGTTTTCACTTGTCGTATGCGCGACCGACATGTACGCCAGTACCGGCGTGTACAAATCCGCCGGAATGCGGGTAAATACCGGGATAACATTTCCTCGCTTACTCAGCTGTATCGCATCTTTCAGCGTAATCATGCAAACTTAAACACTCCAAACGCGACCGATGAAACCGGTCCGGATAACGTAACCCGGTCACGTTTCGCGTTCCATTCAATGGAAACTGTACCGGCGACCGATTTGACTTTGCATTTTCGATCTAATAATCCGAGCATCACCCCTGCGCAGACTGAAGCCATCGAACCGGTTCCGGACGACGAGGTCTCCCCCACTCCCCGTTCCCACAATCTCACTTCACAGAGCCGACGGCTCTTTATTTTTACGAATTCGACATTAGTTCGGTTAGGAAAGGCTCGATGTGCCTCGATATCGGCACCGACTGTTTTCCAGTCAAAGACGAATGAATCGACAAATAAGACTGCATGCGGATTTCCAACCGAGAGCGCCGTTACCGGTAACCCTATCCCCGCTATTTTGAGCTGTTGGTTAACGAAATTGCGTGACGCGACCTTCATCGGAATCTGCTTAGTCAGAAAATTCGGCGGTGGAAAATCAGCAGACACAATCGTTCCGGCCTTTGAGCTATTCCCGATAATGACATCCTGTATGGTTCCCCCCATCTCGACTTTCAATTGTTTCTTCCTCTGCAGGTGATGTAAATGCAGCGCTGCTATCCGCAATCCGTTTCCGGAGCGTTCCGCCCAACTGCCGTCGGCGTTGTAGATATCCGCTTTGCCGTTTGCCTGAACGAACAGGACACCATCCGCCCCGACTCCGGTATGGCGGTTACAGATCGCTTTGGTTAAGTGGCTGCGCATTCTAGCGGTAAATTGCCCAGTTTTCGTCATTACAACGATGAAATCGTTTCCAAGCGCATGGTATTTATGGAATTGTATATTCATAGTCCTGTTAATTCATCTGTTATCGGTTTTATAGGCAACAAAAAAGCCCGCCTTCCGGCGAGCTTTCGGTAGTTCCTACTATCAACTATAAACGTAACTCAAACGCCGGACAAACAAACTCCCTTACGCCACCACCAATAATAGTTCTGTCCGGTCAGGTTTTTCATAACGGTTACAATATAACCGATCTTAGTAATTTGTCCAGACGTTTTATCCCTTCCACGATGTTCTCACGGCTTGCATTGGAGAAATTCAGGCGCAAACAGTAGTCATTACCGCCATTCGGGAAAAACGGCCCGCCCGGTACGTAGACAACATCAACCTCAACTGCCTTCGGCAGCAGCTCCCTGGTCGAAATATGTTTGGGCAGTTCTATCCAAAGGAACATCCCGCCTTGGGGTGTTGTCCATTTGACTGATTTCGGGAACAGCCGGGTCATTTCGGATACCATTAGATCCCGCTTGGACCGGTAATCGGCGCAGATTTTCTGAATATGCAGATCGAGTTTACCCGCTTTGATGTATTCAAGAATCATATACTGATTCAAGCTCGGCGTATGCAGGTCGGTCGCCTGTTTGATTTTTTCCAATTGTCCCAGAAAACTATCCGACGCATTTATCCAGCCCATTCGCAAACCGGGCGTTACGGTTTTGGAAAATGTCCGCAGCGCAATCACCGAATCCCCGCCGAGCGATTTCAAACTCGGCAATGATTCCCCCTCGAAGCGGAGCTTCATGTACGGGTCATCATCCAAAAGCGGCACGTTATGTTTCGCCGCTATCTCGACCAGCTTCTGCCGTCGATCTTTGGCCAGCGTTATTCCGGTTGGATTTTGAAATGACGGGATAACATAAATAAATTTCGGTTTGTATTTGGTAATCGCCGATTCGAGCTCATCCGGCAAAAGCCCGTGCTCATCCATCGGCAGATCGACATACCTGGCGCCGTAGGTATTGAAGGTATGAATCGCGCCGACATACGTTGGCCGCTCGGTCAAAATATAATCCCCCGGCTCAATAAACAGCCGCGCCAGCAAATCTAAACCCTGCTGCGCGCCGGTGGTAATCATGATGTTTTCAATCGAGGTCAGAGAGCCATCGGCGATATCCCGAATCGCTATCTCCTGTCTGAGCGGAAGAACGCCGCGGGTAATTGAATATTGCAGCGCCGCGGTGCCATGTTTGGCTAAGGCGGTTTCGGCTGCTATTTTCAAGTCCTCGACCGGGAAAAGTTCCGGCGCGGGAAGACCACCGGCAAAGGAGATTATCCCCGGTTTTGTGGCGACTTTGAGAATTTCACGGATAGCATTTGGTTGGAGGTCCAAAAACCTTGTTTGGATTTGCCAGCCCGCGGTTTGGTCGGGCGCTGTTGTCTGGTCAGGTTTCATGGCCTGAATATATGGAAATAGTTAACCGACAATCAACTAAAGCATAAAAGGGACATAGACACCAATGTTGACAGGAACGAGATTTCGGTCTATTCTGTGGCCTGCTTGGTATTAGCCACCGTAGCTCAGCTGGTAGAGCAATTGATTCGTAATCAATAGGTCAGCGGTTCGATCCCGCTCGGTGGCTTTGATAACTTACATATGTGAGAAGCAAATCAAGCTGTCATATTGAAAAGCCGTCATAAATAAGGCGTCGGTGCCCCACCCTTTAGGGTGGGTTCCCCTCAATTACACACCAATTTCATCCATTTCAATCAATTCATTCCTCTTACCGTTGTACCAATTAAAGCTCGACCACTTCCATTCATTTGGCTGGGTGATCAATCCGCGTTTAACCGGATTGTTATGACAGTACTCAATTTTCTGTTTAACATCCTCGGTTGTTCGGCAAGAGTTGTCATAACATCGTTTATTCCAAAAGACATGTTTGTCATTTCCATGATGTAGCTGAAAGAATCTCCGTGATGTTACCCCTTTTAACTGCCCAATCAGCAAACCGGCCTTTTCACCTTCTTGCGGATGAAGAACCAAATGAACATGCTCAGGCATGAGAACGTAGCCATACAGCTTGAAACTGTTAGTTTGTCTGAGTTCGCTCAATACCTGAAGGAATTGAATGCATGCTCGGTCATCACGAAGAAAAGGAAGCCGCCGGTAACAACTGAAAGTGGTAAATCGAACGAGATTGTTATTTTGCCCCTGAAAAGACATGTAATAAGATAAATGATTCGAGGGTTTGTTCTGTATCACATCTGACCCCACCTTAAAAGGTGGGGCACCTACGCCATCAGATTAATAACTCCATTATCTCCCCTCCCGTCCAAAAACTGACTGCCCTCCCTACCCCGTATATCATTCCTTGACTTACGATTATACGGGTCTATATTAGCATGATACGCGCCTTTTTCGGCTCAGATTCGCATTCGCAGGTTGACCGAAGCAGGTTCATTTACAGCGAAGAAATCCATTTTACTGGCCGCCATGGCTGATACTGATATCACGAGGTGTTAGGTGAAAGTTTCAGAGAGTCACGCTACAATCATCGGTGAGAATCAACGTAAATCAGTACGATTCTTTATCGCATCGCTCATTCTGTTGAGTTTTACAATCCTGTTTTTGCTTCTGTTCCCAGCAGTAACCAAGGCAACCTCCACTCCGGAAGCATCCGTTATTGAAGGGGAGCTTATTGTTCAGGTCGAACCGGGGAAAAACATCGGTTCCTTGACCAACAGTTTCACCAATAAAGGGATGACACTGGTCCAGCAGCTATCCCGCCGGATGAATATCTGGTTGGTTCGATACGATGCCACTGGTCTGAAAGCAGCCGATCAGGCAGATTTGTTAAGCGATGTGCGCCGTCACCCGGCTGTTGCGATTGCGCAGTTCAACCACAAAATGACGCAGCGCGCCACCCCGAACGACCCTTCTTTTAATCAACAGTGGGGCTTGCATAACACCGGACAGTCAGGCGGGACTGTGGATGCCGATATCGATGCACCCGAAGCCTGGAACCTTACTACCGGCGGTCTAACCAGCACGGGTGACACGATCGTTATCGCGATTGTCGATGGCGGGTTCGATTTGAACCATGTCGATATCCCCTATTTCAAAAACAGCGATGAAATCCCCAGCAACGGTATCGATGATGACGCCAACGGCTATGTCGACGACTACCACGGCTGGAATGCATACAACAATACCGGAAACCTTCCGGGGAATGATCACGGCACTCACGTCGCTGGTATCGCCGGAGCCAAAGGAAACAACGGCGTAGGCGTTAGCGGCGTAAACTGGGGCGCGAAAATAATGCCGGTGGCCGGTTCAACCAGCAGCGAAGCGATTGCAGTCATAGCATACAGCTACGTTCACGAAATGCGCTCCCTGTACAATGAAACCAATGGTAACAAGGGAGCATTCGTCGTTTCGACCAATTCATCGTTCGGTGTCGATTTCGGTCAGCCCGAAGATTTCCCGCTTTGGTGCGCGATGTACGACTCACTCGGTGAAGTCGGTATCCTTTCCGCCTGTGCCACAGCGAATCAGAATATCAATATCGATACACAGGGGGATATCCCTACCGCCTGCGAAAGCCCGTACATGGTTTCAGTAACGAATACCACCCGTACGGATGCCCGTAACTCCGGCGCCGCTTTTGGAGCAACGACAATCGATTTAGGTGCGCCGGGAACGTCGGTATATTCAACTCTTCCGGGGAACACGTACGGCAATTTAACCGGAACCTCAATGGCCACACCGCATGTCGCAGGTGCAATCGCGCTCTTACTGTCCGGAGCCTGCCCGAATCTGATCAACCAATATAAAGCTGATCCGGGAACGTTCGCTTTGATGTTCAAAGACTGGCTTTTAGACGGTACCGATGCAAAACCATCGATGGCCGGTGTGACCGTATCCGGCGGACGGTTGAACGTATTCAACAGTCTTAATCTTGTGCAGTCATTCGCCTGTGGTGTCGGTATTCAGCATGACCCGCTTGCTGATACCGAGGACACGCTGAATCCGTATGATGTCGTTTGCGAAATTATTGCCGAGAACCCGCTCAACCCCGACTCATTGCTGCTTTATTACACGGTTTCCATGACAACGACAACCGTTGTGCTGACAGCAACCGGAAATCCCGATGAATATCATGCCCTCATTCCGGCACAGGACGCGGGTACGCAGATTTCTTACTATCTGCTCGCGGTCGATAGTACCGGCGACGCAGACACGACCGAAACCTACAATTTCAAAGTTGAAGATTATGGTATAGCCCTCACTCCTGCTACGGCCAATGGACTGGGTGCATCGCTCGATACTGTCGACTACCTGATGACCGTCACCAATGATGGTGTCTTGCAGGACAGCTATTCCCTGTCGACCTCAGGAGCGAATTGGAGTACATCATTTTTAGATGATGACGGCATAACGCCGATTTCTGGCTCCCCGTCATTAAACGGTGATGCCACGTATCAATTTATCACCCGCGTTATTATTCCTTCCTCCATCTTCGGCGATAAAGACACGGTACAGATTATTGCAACCTCGAACGGAAATGCATCGTTTGCCGATACGACGACAATCGTGACTTCATCGGAAGGCACGCCGCTTGTCATTCCGGTGGAAGACCAATTCCCGGTTAACAGCTTAAACGGCGCAATCTGGATTCAAAACAGTGGTGCAGCAGTAACAAATACGTCAATCGCGCCCCCATCTTCTCCGTATGCGTTAAACCTGAACGCCTCCCCATCGGGTGCAGATACAGTTGCTTCGCAGATTGTCAATCTCACCAGCGCAACCGATGTCGCTCTGCAGTATCATTACGAACGCACGGGAAGCGGTGACTCACCGGAATCGGGTGATGATCTGTTCATTGAGTACCGCGATACGCTCGGTAACTGGCAGCTATTGGCGCGTCATTTCGGCGCTGATGCCGACATGACAGTTTTTGATTCAAACACGGTTTGGCTGCCGGGTAATGCCTATGGAACGGTCTTTAAACTTCGCTTCCGTACGATCGGTTCAACCGGCGATGACTGGTTTGTCGATAACGTAAAGCTTTACTCGATTATCCCACCGGAAATCCAAACAAGCTCGACGGGATTGCATCGCACACTTGTAACCAATGACTCTGCCACCGGTCGTGTCTTTATTACCAACACCGGTCAGGCGCCTCTCAGCTATACGGCATCGGTGATTGTCTCCCCCAACCGCTCATCATCATTGTTTGAGCAATTGCAAGCTGCCGGACTCGTTGAACCGGCAACCCGCAGCTATCCGGAGGATTTGCAGGTTATCAATGAAGCGAAAGGCAGCAATAGTGCAATGTCTGCGGGACATCGTGTCACGCGAGACGCCGGCGGTCCGGATCAGTTCGGCTATTACTGGATAGATTCCGATGAACCGGGTGGTCCGACCTTTGCTTGGACAGATATCTCAGGAACCGGTACAGATATCACGACCGGATTGTCCGATGACAACTCCGTTGGTCCCTTCCCGATCGGATTTAGTTTTCCCTATTACGGCAATGTCTACTCGCAGTTTTATATCGGCTCGAATGGTATAGTCGGATTTTCAAGCGATAACATGGGTTCCCGTTTCAAAGCGACTATTCCGACATCGTCGACGCCCAATAACATTCTTGCCTGGTTGTGGGATGATCTCGATCCGACCAACTTGAACAATCCCGGCGCAAAAGTCTATATGCAGACAATTGGCAGTACGCTGGTAATTCAGTTTAAGAATTATCCGGAATATCAGGGTGCGGCAGGAGATGTTGTCAACGCCCAGGTAATTCTGGCCTCCGACGGCTCCATTACTTTCCAGTACCAAACGATAGCTCCCGCATTTGATGTCATGAGCTGCGCGGTCGGAATGGAAAATGCAGCCGGAACCGACGGACTTGAAGTTGCCTATTTAACCAGTTACCTGCACAACAATTTATCCATTCGTTTTTATCAGCCGTATCAATGGCTGACGATCAACACGCTTTCCGGTGTTGTCCTGGCGGGAGAGGTCGATACGATCATCGCCTCGATTTCATCGGCCGGTCTTGCGGAAGATGTTTACAACGCGACTGTTCGTATAGCCAACAACGACCCTGACGATAACGAAAATCCGACCATAATTGCTGCCGACCTGCATGTTGTCGCAACCATTGCGATTTGCGGTGATGTTAACCATGACGGCAACGGCCCGACCATTGCGGATCTTGTCTATTTGGTCAGTTATCTCTTTAACAATGGCCCGACACCGCAAGTACTTCAAGCTTGTAATGTGAACGGTATCGGCGGGATTACCATTGCCGATTTAACCTATCTCGTCGCATATTTGTTCAACAGCGGTCCACCGCTTAATTGCAGCGAACTAAAATAAGAGTAGAAACTCTGCCGATAGTATTATGAAAACATCAGCCACCACTGAGGAGTCGATTCATGTCATCTGAGCCATGTTGTTACCGTCCAGCGTTTCGTTTTAACCTCACCGCCGTTTTTTTTGTTTTTCTTCTTACCTCATTCTCATTCGTTCACGCGGCTGAAAAACCGCAGTACGTTATGGCCGAGCCGTTCGTACTGATTGATCAGCCTGCAAAGGCCGGTATGCTGCAGGTTACACTGAACCGCTCACCGTATCAGTCATTGGCCGTAACAGAACATGTTCGCATTTCGCTCCCGACCCCGGACGGCAGCGTTCTCGTATTAGAACTCTCGCAATTCTCCGTCACGACCCCGGAAACGAAAGTGTTGATCGGCAACACCGGACAATCCCGTTTGTTGCCGACTTCGGCGACGACACTTTTCCGTGGTCAGATAGCGAATGAACCGTTGTCCCGCGCCTATCTCGCTTTCGGTGAAAACGGCATGGTCAACGGCTATGTCACCAACGCCGCCGGGGAAGCGCTTTTTGTTTCGACAGAACCAAAATCACTGGCTACGAACCGGATAACGGTTGCCTATGCCGATGCCTTTGGTGAAGTCCCTGAATTCGTGGAAGCATGCGGCTTGAAACCGCCGACAAGCGCCGAAAAGGCATCCGGTGAACGCGCCAGTTCTGCAATTCATACCAACGCCGGTGCCCGGTTGATAACGATGGTGGCGGAAGCGGATGACATGTACCTCGCTATATTCGCCAACGAAACCGATGCAGAGACCTATATTGTCCAATTGATGGGGGCGATTTCTGATATTTATGAACGGGAGCTTGCCTGTCGTATCCGTATAGACCGTATTCGTATCTGGCCGTTTGGTCCGGATGAATTCAACGCGGCCGACTTAGGTGGCTTTCAGGATTGGTGGTTGAACAACGAAGATGATAACGGCATAAACATTGTTCACCTCTTCAGCGGCCACCGGGATCTCCCTTATGGCGGCGTAGCCTTTGTCAGTGGTTTCTGCGGCAACCCGGCCTTTAGCATCGGTGGATATCTGAACGGCCTTTTTCCGAATCCGCTTGGCGCTCCGGATCTGCGCAACTGGGATGTTATCGTCGTTGCCCACGAAATGGGACACAACATGGGCACGTATCATACCCATGACGGCTACATTCCGACCATTGATGATTGCGGCAACGGCGTACCTTCCCGCGGCGGAATTATGTCCTATTGCCACACCCATCCGGGCTATACGAAAAATATCGATTTGAATTTCCATCGCCGAATACAGAATGTAATCAACCAGGAAATCATTTTAGAAGGTTGTCTCCCCCGCGACTGTAATGGAAATAATATTCCTGATCTCACTGACATTGCCCTTGGCGCGCCGGATGTAAATCACAACAACATCCCCGATGAATGCGAAGACTGCAACGGTAACAGTATCCTTGACCCGGTTGAAATCAACGGCGGCGCGGATGATATCAACAATAACGGCATTCTCGACGAGTGCGAGCTGGACTGCAACAATAACGGCTTACCGGATGAATATGAAGTCGCAGAGGAAATGGTACCGGACAGCAACGGAAATAATGTCCCTGACGGCTGCGAACCGGACTGCAACGGAAACGGCACAATGGATTGGGCTGACATCGAAAATGGTACCGTAACCGACTATGACCGTAACGTTGTTCCTGATGAATGTCAGGACTGTGACGATAACGGCAAAAGCGACTGGATCGATATGGATCGGCAGTTCAATATCTACATCGCCGATCGTGCTGATTATGTCCGTGAATATCACGGCTTAAGCGGCGTACCTATTACCAATTTGGGCGGTGGTGTTGTAAACAATCCGTACGATCTCATTTTTGGCCCGGATAACATGCTTTATGTAGCATCCTTCCAGACCGACCAAATTATCAAGATCAACCCTGACAATGGAACATCCTCAGTCTTCGTGAGTGCCGGAAGCGGCGGACTGGATGGTCCATCATCCGTAATGTTCGGCCCAAACGGCAATCTGTTTGTTGCCAGTAACGTCAACAGCAGGGTGTTACAATACAACGGAACCACCGGTGCGTTTATTAATGTGTTCACCCCGACCCCGACGAATGCACCGACGGGTCCGTACGGAATTGTATTCGGCCCAAATGGTAATCTATTCGTGACCTGTTCTGATAATACGGTGAAGCAGTACAACGGCGCCACGGGTGCGTTCATTAATAATTTCGTTTCCTCCGGCGCGGGCACCCTTTCCGGACCTCGCGGATTAGTATTTAAACCGAACGGCAACCTGTTGGTCTGTAGTTTCTCCAACAATAAAGTGCTTGAGTACAACGGTACGACCGGTGCGTTTATTCAAACCTTCAATGATGCCGTCGCACCGACCGGTGCATGGGGAATTCGGATGGGCAGCAACGGCAGCGTTTTTGTCATGCGCTCAAGCGGTACGATCCGTCTGCTTGAATATGTTGTTTTAGCCGATGGTACCGGACGCTACTGGCGTCCGATGGAGCGTGATGATCCGGGGCTCCCTTCACCGACCGGCTTTGCCTTTAGAGGAGCGTCTACCATGCATGATTGCAACGGCAATGGCATTCTGGATGCCTGTGATATCGCCAATGGAACATCTCTTGATGTGAATTTCAGCGGCCGTCCGGACGAATGCGAAACCGGCGACACCGATGGAGATGGTATCACCGACCTTGCTGATAACTGTCCACTGTTGAGCAATCCATCTCAAACCGATTCCGACGGTGACAACCGGGGTAACGGATGCGATAATTGCCCGACAACGGCGAATTTCGATCAGGCGGATGCGGACGGCGACGGTGTGGGAGATGCCTGCGATAACTGCACCGACACCGATGGAGACGGTTTTGGCAATCCCGGTTTTGCTGCCAATACCTGCCAGACCGATAACTGCCCGACAGTAAGCAATCCGACCCAATCCGATTCCGATAATGACGGCTTAGGAAACTCCTGCGATGCATGCGCCAATGACCCCGCTAACGATGCCGACGGAGATTTGGTCTGCGGGAATGTTGATAACTGTCCGACGGTCGCCAACCCGGGACAACAGGATTCTAACGGAGATAACATCGGCGATGCCTGCTGTTGTATCGGCGTCCGAGGGAATGTGAATGGTGATGCGTCCCAAGCTGTTACGGTTCAGGACATCGTACGCTTAGTGAATTACCTCTTTGGACAGGTTTTAGTACCCCTACCCTGCCCGGCAGAAGCAAATGCCAACGGGGATACGAATGGAAGCATAACAGTTGCGGATCTAACGTATCTCGTACAGTTCCTGTTTGGCGGTACGGGAGTTCAGCTGCCGGCGTGTCCATAATGAAACAGCATCCCAAAATGGAACGGAGCACAAAAAGTAGGGGAAATAGCCCTATGCGTGATAATGGGAAGTATCCTCGTTGTCGACATATAAATCAAACGTGTTCGAGATGGTTATTTAACTTGACATTGCGCGGGTCACCAGCTAATTTAGTTATGTAACATAAACTTAGCTGGCCCCACCAGCATTTCTCGAAACAAACGAACCGTCCAACAATTGGAGTCCTTTGTGAGCGCACCACAGAAGACCGCAAGTTTAGTTGTAGTTTGTTCTTTGGGTTTAGTTTTACTCCTCTTGCCCATAGCGCTTGATGCTCGTAAGTCTCGCGTTACTCTCTCCTCGGATTCACCAACATCGATAGCATCCGAACAAGGATCGACGGGTGCCGAGCGTCTCTCGTTTATTGCGAACGAAGGACAGTATGACCAATCCGTCCGTTTCCGTGCCGATGCCGGCCCAACCACACTTTGGTTTACCGACAATGCGATCTTCTATCAGTTAACCAAAACAGAACCTGAAGACATCTTCGATGCAAATGACGCATCTTCTGTTAACACCCATTCGCCACGTAACGAACATTTTCAGCTAGTTAAGGTCTCATTACAAAACTCGCTGCCAAACCCGCTCATTACCGGTAGCGACAAACAAACTGCCGTTCACAATTATTTCATTGGGAACACGCCGGAAAACTGGCATGCCAATGTTCCGCTTTATTCGACGATTACGTATGCCAAAGTGTATCCCGGTATTGATCTGGTGTACTACGGGACAAATGAATACGTAGAATATGATTTTCGTATAGAACCGGGGGCAAACCCATCCGATATTCAACTTACCTATGAAGGTATTCAGGGGTTATCGGTAACCAAAGATGGTGAACTCGCGGTTCAAACAGCCTTAGGAACAGTCATTGAAGGGCGCCCTGTTGTCTTTCAAACCAATAAAAAAGGTAAACGTACTGATATTCGCAGTGAATATGTCTTGAAATCAGCAAATACGATTTCCTTTAAAATCGGTCACGGATACGACCCCAAACTTCCCCTGACTATTGACCCGGTTATTCGCTTCAGCACATTCCTTGGTGGAACGGCGAATGATTTTGGCCGTAACGTTGCAGTTAATACAACAAGAAACGCTTTTGTTGTCGGCTATACAGCTGCAAGTAACTTCCCGGTTCAAGCAGCCTGGGACGGTACGTTTGCCGGAGGAGGCAGCGGTTCGTATGATGCATTCTTGAGTAAATTCAGTAATGACGGCGATTCACTGATTTTCAGCACTTTCTTCGGAGGCGCCACAGGCGAAGACAAAGCTTTCTCAGTTGATATAGCTACCAACGGACGCGCTACTGTTACCGGCTCTACCGGCTCTACCGACTTTCCGACCGCGAATCCGTTTCAGGGAAGCAACGGCGGCGGCATCGACGCATTCGTCGTTCAATTCTCAGTCAACGGTGACACACTACGCTTAGGAACCTATCTCGGCGGCACAGGAACGGATGAAGGAATCGATATCGCGCTTAATTCAAGCAACCTTATCCATGTTGCCGGATACACACTTTCTTCGAATTTCCCGCTCATGGTGGCATATGATAACTCTCTCGGTGGAACGAGAGATGGGTTTGTAACGAAGTTTTCGGCACCCGGAGCAACCCTCGCTTTTAGCACGTTTCTCGGCGGTTCGCTCACTGACGATCTGTACGGTATCGCTATTGATAAGACCAACAACATCTATGTTGCCGGCAGCAGCACGTCAAATGATTTCCCGAAAATCAATGCGTACGACAGCTCCTTTAACGGCGGAACAGGCAGCGGTGATATAGTTGTAGCGAAATTTGCCTCTGCCGGTGGTACGCCAACTTATTCTACCTATATCGGGACTTCCGGTGATGAAGCGGCACTCGACATCGCCGTCGATACGTTAAATCGCCCGTATATATGCGGCTACACGTCATCTGCTTCGTACCCTCTGACAAACGCAGCTGATACTACATTCCAAGGTTCATTTGAGGGTATTGTCACCCGCCTTAGTTCATCTGGAACCTCACTTAGCTATTCCACCTTCCTCGGTGGCAGTGCAAATGACTTCGTAAATTCGATTGCTGTCGATAATTTTGGACAGACCTATGTAACCGGCAACACCACCTCAGCGTCCGGTTTCCCGCTCGCTGACGCTTTTCAGTCGACCTTGCTCGGTACCGGGGACGCTTTCATTACCTGCCTAAACTTAGCCGGCAACGGTTACGTTTACAGTACTCTTTTGGGCGGTCAATTTCAAGATTTCGGCTACGGCATCGCGATTGATGTCAGCACCGATTCAATGGCCTATGTTACGGGATACACCGGGTCCGGCAATTTCCCATTATTGAACCCATTCCAAAACATTTTAGGCGGTAGTTCAGACGCTTTCCTTACGGCTATTTCGACGACTCCGTATATCTGCTTTGACAGTGATCAAGACGGATACGGTGACCCGGGCCATCCGGAAAATGAATGCCCTACTGATAACTGTCCGAGTGATTCTAACCCGGCGCAGACAGATACTGATTCCGATGGTTTAGGTAATCCCTGCGATAATTGCCCGACCGTTAACAATGCATCGCAAGCGGACAGTGACGGCGACGGTATCGGTGATGCCTGCGATGTTTGCACGGACACCGACGGCGATGGATTCGGCAACCCCGGATTCCCTGCTAACACCTGCCCGCTGGATAATTGCCCTTCTATTGCAAATCCAGATCAGGCCAATGCCGACGGAGATGGGCTCGGCAACATCTGTGATGACTGTACAGATACCGACGGCGATGGATTCGGCAATCCCGGATATCCAAACAATACCTGCCCGACCGACAACTGTCCGACAAATTCTAACGCATCCCAAACCGATACTGACACAGACGGGATTGGAAATGTCTGCGATAATTGCCCGAGTAATAGCAATGCCAATCAAGCCAATGCAGACGGAGATGCCTTTGGTGATGCGTGTGATGTCTGCACCGATACTGACGGTGATGGATTCGGTAATCCTGGTTACCCGGCAAATACCTGCCCGGTAGATAACTGCCCGTTCGTTTTCAATCCCACGCAGTCTGATACTAATGGCAACAACATTGGCGATGTTTGTGACGTCGGTTGTTGCGTAGGAATGATACGCGGCAATGTAAACGGCAGTATCGATAACAACATTACTGTTGCCGATTTAACTTACCTGATCCAATATATCTGGAACTCGGGGCCACCGCCGCCTTGCCCGGATGAAGCCAATATCAATGGCAGCCCGAATAATTCAATATCCGTTGCGGATGTCACCTATCTTGTCGCATTCCTCTTCAATAGCGGCATACCACCGGCCGCATGCCCGTGATTCACACACGAATATTTAAAAACCGGCTGATGTGTCATCGCCGGTTTTTTTTATGTCTATGATTGCTTTTCGAGAATTATTTGCGTGATTGCAGCACATCTTCTAAAAGCGTACGAATATCTTTCAAGTGAAACGGCTTTGACAACACAGTCCGAACGCCTTTAAGCGCTACTTCCTCTTTGTTCAACTGTGTTCCCCATCCGGTAATCATAGCAATGGGCAGATTCGGGTTTTCACGATGAATCCGCTCAGCCAATTCAAGACCGGAAATGCCGGGCATACCGAGATCGGTAATTACCAGATCAAACTGATTTTTAGCGAATGCTTCAAGGGCAGCGACTGCATCCGGGCAGGATGTCGTTTCGTGTGAATCCATTTCGAGCATGTCACACAGCACACCGCGAATCTGTTCATCGTCATCGACCACCAGAATCCGAAGTGACTTGGCTTCTCGAACAATTTTGCTCTGTTCAGATGAATCCTCTGTCCGTTCAGCGCGGGGTAAGGTAAAGGTAAACACTGAACCGACGCCCGAAAGAGATTCAACGCTGACCGTCCCGCCATGGCGTACAGCGACGCCGTGAACAATCGCCAGTCCGAGCCCTGCGCCCCGGCTTCCTTTGGTTGTAAAAAACGGATAGAAAACTTTCTTTTGCAGGTCCTTGGCAATTCCCTGCCCAGAGTCTTGCACTTTGATAACAAACATACTGCTGTCTTCAGTCAAGGAAACGCGAATAGTAGCGCGGGTCGGTGAAAACTCGGTTGCGTTTTGCAACAGCTTTTCTAAAGCAGTTTGTAAATCATCGGCATTGCCCTGTACGACGGCGGAATCGATGCTGACATCTTTGATAACCTGTTGATCTTTTTGCGAGGCCAGCACGTACCAGGATGAAGCCCGGTTATTCAGCACTTCAGATACCATCTGAACCAAATCAACCGTTTCGACCGACTTATACCGGGCGCTGGTGGTGAACTCCTGAATCCGCTTAACTGTTTCCGCCCCTTCAAGGATCATCCCTTCCATATTGCGCAAATCATTTTGCGAGCGCTGATCGGAAAGACGGAGCTTCATCAGTTCTATCCGACCGATTAATGCACCAAAGATATTATTGAAATCGTGGGCCACGCCGGATGTCATATCGGAAAGGGCGGCCAGCGTTTCTAAGTTAGCGACTTTGGTTGTCGATTCCCGCAGCAAGTCATTAGCGCGCTGTAATGACTTAACCAAGTACATGGTATTCAAGGCCGATGAGGCGCAGCTTAAAAAGAGGGAAAGCTCTTCGGTGTTCCAGTTTTCCTGGCTGTTTGGACTAAACAATAAAAAGAGAATATGCTTTTTGTTGGTCAACCGGCAACCAGCCATCATGATGGAAGTTTGTTCTCTTTCAAACAAACCGTCTGCTGTCTGCCAGTCCAGTTTACCGTCATTCGATGTTCGGCGATACAGCGCTTCTGCCGCCAGCGACAATCCCTTTTGATCGAGGGCTGTATCGGTGTCCGTATCGACCATGATTCTATGCTGTTCCGCCTCTGAATCGCTCAATACAACAACGACAACGCGACATTTCGTCGCTATCTCCTGCAGCCGACCGACCAACTCAGACATAAGCTGGTTGACGTTCATATGCACGAAAGAGCGTTCAAAAATGCCGAACAAGTCCCTGGCCCCCTGCCAGGACGTTCTGTCCCCAGTCGTTTCTGTCGCTTCGGTCGGGGGTATGAGGCTATGTGGTGTCTGTTCCATCTGACGTTTTTACAACCATTCCTTCATGGAATGATATAGTCTCAACCTTTATTCACAAGCTGACGCCGTTTCAAATACTTTTGACATTCTCCGTGCCGAGCGATCGATAATCGATAAATACCGCTGCACATGTTCATCCTGAGCGGCAGGCGATGATTGCAGCATCTCAAGCGATCCGACAATACCGGACAGTGATGAGCGCACAGCCGGACGAACGGTTTCGTTGGCGAACAATTCTTTGCGGGATTCTCCTGATTTTCCGGTCTGTGAGTAAAACAAATCAGCAGCCATCATCCGGTGGATAACCGTACCAACCACTCCCGCCAACGCCTGAACCAGCACGATATCCTGCTGTGAGAACAATCCACGGCTCGTTTCCCGCATATCACCACAACCGATAACACCGACGGTAGAGCCGTTGGCGCGGATCGGCATGAGCAGCATCTGTTTGACGGAGGGAGCGAAAACTAATACCGCTTCGGATTCGCTGATTTCATTTCTATCGGTCTGGCAATACAATGGTTCGGCAATTTCGCCGGATATCAATTTAGCGTGCTGTGGTAATACCGAAAGCACCATGTGACCATCTGACGGCGTACTGACATGCGTCGCGTGTGATGTGCTCAAATAACGGGAGCGGAGAGTAACGCCATCGGGGTCGAGCATGGATATCCTGATGATCGAGGCATTGATAATCCGTGAAATCGTCTGCCCCGTCTGTTCTATCACTTCATGCACCGAACGATTTGCAGCGACATTCCGGAGCAGATCGGAAACCACCAGTACGCGGTTGTGATAATCCGAGAACACTTCGCGGGAAAGTTCACGCTGGACGATCTCCCGAACGATCGGTGATATCGCTTCAAGCAGACTCGCATCCTTACGACCGTATTTTCTTTCCTCTTTCGATGCTATGGTGAGCACAACCTGCGCCGACGGGCCGGTCATTGCCTGCAGTGAAATAAGCGACTGCAGTCCATTGCGACGTAACAGATCATCCGAAGCTGAAGCTCTGTCTTCAGAAATGTTATGTATCAAGAGCGTTTGATTGCGATTCAATACGCTTGAAACATGGCTCGGCTGCCTGAACAGATTGATACGGTGCTCATCCAACACGCCACCCGCTTCACTGACAGAAATACGGCGCATCACCTGAGGAGAAGTCAGAATACCGACCGATAGCAAATCGACCGACATCTTTTCCCGAACCAAAGCAAGAAGCACCGGCAACTGATCGCGTAATGCTTGTTCAGCCGTAAACTGACGCTGTCCTTCGACCCGCCAGTTATCCCGATCGACAAGAAATTCATGTTTTAAGCGGAGCCGCTCGGTTTCAACAATCCGAGCTACCACATTAGCGGCCAGTTTCATGGTCTGCAGATCTTCTGCATCCCAGGCTGCCTGTTTTCCCCGCCAAAGCACAAAGGCGGCGGCAATACCGGCTTCGGTTACGACCGGAACAATCGTGTCTGGATGCGTCAACCCCGCAGCTACCGGAATTGCAGTAACCTCCAAAATCGTCGGCTGTAAATCAAAACTGATTTTTTTGTATGTATCCGCATCGATAGCAATCGTGCCGTCAGCACAGACGAAGTTCATTCCAACCGCACGGGAGCGAATGAACAAAGCACCATGTTCGCAGTTAAACCCGCGAACGAACGTTTGCAATGACTTTTCAAGTAATACGGAGGTACGACGTTCGACCTGTGAAAGCTGTTCGATATGTTTTAGCACTTCAGAGCGCTGGATTTCTGAGGAAAGGCCGGAGGAAGCATCCTGCGAGGCAAACCGTTTTGACACACCGAGCGCAACGCAGACTATCCCGGTTATCATCCCGATCCAAACGAGTAACTGATACACCCATGCTTCCGAGAGCATTGGTACGTTCGCCAGCAGTTGATATGAGCTTACTAACTCAAGCACGGAAACCGAGACAAGAAAGGATAATCCAAGCATGAGATTCCGTAACCCCTCTTTATCCCGGCGTACGGCACGACGGTAAAAATGCACCGTTACCAGCAAAGCGCCGACAAAGAAAATACTCACAAGGATATCGACCATTGGTAGTTTCATAATGCTGTTTCCACCCGTAATTTCATGTTACTTATCAATATCGGCATTATCCGGTTCTCCCTTAGAAATCCCCCCCAAATGTCCGGTTTTCTTCCGAGAGAGAGTGGCTTGTACCCAATAATTCCTACTAAATCAGCTTAAAGTTAGTCGTTCGATTAGATATGTAATGTTCTGTTTAACAACAAGATACGGCGACGTATTTCGACGGGTACAGGGTTTGCGGGACCACGGGGATAACCTGTATTGGAACACTTGGAGGAGAACAGTCATCATGCGCACGAGTACAACAGCGGGACTTTTGGGGAGTATTCTTCTGACTACGGGCCTTTTGATAGGCTGCGGAAAAGAAGAAATCATCATCAACTCATCATCCGGCAGTAATGTAAACAGCGGCGTAACGAATTATTTCCCGCTTGAAAGCGGCTACGTTACCAAATTTGCCGTTCGTACGGCGAGCGGTGAAACCTGGGTCGATAACTACAGCATCGGCGGTGATGAGCAGGTACAAACAATCATGGCTACCGCCCGTTTCAAATATGGCGCTGCGCCGATTGATACCGGCTATTATTACGCCACCAACAATGCCCTCTACTTTTATGCCCACCGTTCTGCGGAGCCGGAAAAACTGCTTGAGCTTCCGCTCGCGGTAGGACAAAGCTGGGAACGCTTCCCCACCTCCGGATCGGGTGGCGGTGGAACAGGACCGGACACGTCAGACGGTGAACCGCTTTTGTCTTCGAACAACTTTCCGAGCGCCGGTTCAAATCTGATTACTGTTCGCGGAATCGAAACGATTACCCTGAGCAACGGTTTTGTTTTCAGCGGTGTCGTGAAACTGTCAACGTCCGGCAGTGTCGCCAACTCGGGTGATGAAAACCTCTACTGGTTCGCTCCCGGTGTCGGTTTGGTGAAGTACGTACTGGGCGCATCCGGTACACTCAGTACCGCCGAAGGACAAGTGGTTGGTGAGTTATTGGATTATTGGGATTAAGTAATTAAAGATCTACACGATTCAGACGCGGTGGAAACATCGCGTCTTTTTTATTTAGTGCGAGATAAGTGTATTGGCTAAGGCGCGTCCATAATTCTTGAAATGGACTTTTGCTACCTGCTTCAATACATCAGGGCCATACTTGGCAACTAAGCGGCGTCCCGCTTCATCAACATGCGCTGCCGCGCCCTTTGGGATTTCCATCCCATATTGTTTTGAAAATTGTTCCATCTGATGAACAAATTCAGCACGAGCCAAAATCGATGCCGCCGCTACCTGAGGAATTCGTTCTCCCCCGGTTATCTGCTGCATTTTGATTTTGCTGTCCCGCTTTTTAAGTTCCCGTTCGATAAGTTCCGGTTTGCCGAATTTGTCGGAGATTGCCAGATCAGCCGGTTCATTTTGTAAAACGCGGAAAATCGCTTCGGCATGTTCTTCCGCTAATAGAAAGTTTAGGTTCTTGATAATGCCATAGCGTTGATTATACATTTCCGGCGTACAAACCAGTACGACATTAGGAAATCGCTCTCGCAATTGTTCAGCTATCGTTGCAATACGCCCATCCGAAAGCACTTTGGAATCACGAACACCCAGTTCTTGCAGTCTGGGTATCTCATCATCAGATGCAAGAAAGGCCGCTACTACGAGCGGCCCGAAGAAATCTCCCTTGCCTGCTTCATCGACGCCGATTACCCGACGCGATTGCGGCATGTCTATGCCCGCTCCAGATATTCACCGGTACGGGTATCGACTTTAACCATTTCCCCTTCTTTAACGAACGGGGGAACTTTCACTATCAAGCCGGTTACGAGTGTCGCCGGTTTGGTGACGTTCGACACGGTATCTCCGCGAACTACCGGTTCCGTTGAGACAACCTGTAAAACGACAGAGGCAGGTAATTCGAGTGATATAGGTTCGTTATCGAGAAAGAGAACTTTGTATTCCTGATTTTCGATCAAATACCATTTGGTATCAGCAAGGCTGTCAGCCGGAATGGCAATTTGCTCAAAGGTCTGTACGTCCATGAACGAATACTCACCGCCGTTTTCGTACATGTACTGCATTTTCTTTGATTCCATATCCGGCGGCGGGAATACATCCCCAGAACCGAAAACCTTTTCGACTACCGCGCCGGTTTTGATATGTCTCAGCTTGGTCCGGATATTGGCCCGGCCACGCCCCATTTGGAAATGTTGAAATTCAACAATAGAATACGGCTGACCATCAACCATAATTCGCAGGCCGCGCCGGAAATCAGACGGTGTAAACACGTGTTCCTCCAAAAATCATAGACAACAAATATACAGGGGAAGAAGAAAAAGGCCAACCGTTTTCTTAACGAGTCGGTATGACAGGGATTTCCGAAAGTTCCGGTTTCAGAGAAAAAAGCATAACGGTACAGGTTGTCCCCTGACCCGGGACAGATTCAAGCGATACTCTTCCCCCATGCAGTTCGACAATCTTCCTGGCTAACACTAAGCCGAGGCCATTGCCATCTGGACGGGAGGAATAAAACGGAGTAAAGAGTTTTTCCATTACTTCGGGAGCAATTCCCTTTCCAGTATCGGTGACTGCCAGCGTAAGCATACTGCCGTCGAACTGTGCCGCGACGGTTACCGTTCCGTTTTCGGATGCCTGCAGTGCATTTTCAACAAGATTGGTAATCGCCTGCTTCATCAACAAGGGATCAAACCAAACCGTGCCGCTGCACTGATTCTTGACAGTAATGTTTCTGTGCTGATAAATACTTTGCATTTGTAGTGATGAAACCACCCCATTTAGAAAATCAGCCATATCGACATTGTGAAACTGCACCTGCATTGGTTTGGACAATTCCAAAAAGCGGCTGATTAATTCATTCGCCTGGGTTGCTTCATCGACCAGTGTTTCCGACCGTTGCGCAACCGTTTCTGGTTCACTATGGTTACGGCGAATCAGGCGACCATACCCGACAATCGCGCCAAGGGAGTTACGCAGCTGATGCGCCAACCCGGCCGCCATTTCACCCAACGCTGCCTGTCGGCGGCTCTGCTCTAAATCGACACGAAGTTTATGCAGTTCGGTAATATCGCTGAACAACACGCAGAAACCGACAACCGCGCCGGATTCATCATGAATCTGCGAAGCGGAATAGCCGATCTTTATCTGTTTTGCCGATTTTACTGTCAGTTCGGCTTCACGCCAGGTGATTGTTTTTCCATCCGAGCGGGCTGCCGACAACTGCTCTGTTTCTGTTTTTTCTAAAGCGAATACATCTGCAAGTCGAGTTCCGACAATTGCGTTTTTATCAACGCCCAACAGTACCGCGCCGTAGTCATTGATTGCGATAATGTTTCCATCCGGTGAACAGGACAAAAGCCCGGTTTGCATTGATCCGACGATATACTGATTGAATCCCTCAACTGATTTCGCCCGTCGCTGGGCAGTTTCATGCAGTTTTCTCAGTTCCCGCTCTTTATCCTGAAGCTCTTCGATTATCTGTTGGTATCGGGCGATAACCGCTTCGACATTGTCCTCAGGCAAATCTCCTCCCCGTCCCGCTTTTTGCGCCGCGGCACGAAGAATTTTGAACGGCTTAACGAAAGAACGATAGAGAACAAAATAGACGCCGAGACAGACTAACATGCCTATACATCCTACGATAAACAACGTGTTACCGGCATCTTCCAAATACGCCAGATTGGACTCGCTGTACGCCAATACTAATAGAAAAACCCTATTTCCTTTTTTTAGGCGGCTGGCAAAATAGTAGGAATCATCTTTCCCTCGAACGACCGCTCCAACTCCTTTTTCCTGAAGTTCCCGGTACACCGCTGATTGCAAGTAGTCGTGCGGAAATGTCGCTGAATGTGCAATAATGCCGACAGTTTCGCCTGCTGATGACGGATTAGTCAGGAATGCTACGTTGGCCAATCCAAACTGTCGCTGTAATTGCGTCATGGCAGAGTCATCGAGCCAAGCCTCATACTCTGAAGCCATCGACCGGGCGATACCGATTGTGCTCATGGTAAATTTTACGACTAAATCATCGCGCAAATTCGCTTTTTGCCGGTAGATGTAAAGATTGGAAAGAAAATTAAGCGATACCAGAATGAGAATCAGGACTAACAACCCAACATGGATTTCTGAGGTCAGTTTTACCCCTGATGTTTTGCTATATTGTTTCATCATATCGGTAATTCGGGATTAGTTTACGCCGCCGTAGGAAAGATACCAGTTGATGATCTTATCTCCGTAAATCATCGCGACAAAACCGGCAATTGATAAAAATGGACCGAACGGAATCAACCGGGAACGACGAAGTTTGGCCGAAAAGAGCATCATAATCAGCGAAACAATCAATCCGATACACGCTGAACCGAAAAATATCAGCAGCACATGTTTCCATCCTAAAAAGGCACCGAGCATTGCTGCCATTTTGATATCTCCGCCTCCCATCGATTCTTTTTTAAATATCCGGTCTCCGATTTCAGCGACTACATACAACAGCCCGCCGCCGACCACCACGCCGATCAATGATTCAACTATCCCGATTCCAGCCGGTAACAAAGAAGTGGCGAGTCCGAGAATAATACCGGGAAGGGTGATACTATCCGGAATAATGTGAAAATCAAAATCTATGTAGCAAATAGCGATGAGAGCTGATGACAGCACAGCAAACACTAAAAACCACCAGTTGAATCCGTATTGATAATACAAAAAGAGATAGATTGCTCCATTCAGCAGTTCAACGATTGGATATCGTGCGGAAATCGGCGAATTACAAAAACCGCATTTGCCGCCAAGAAAAATCCAGCTGAAAACGGGAATGTTATGATACCAGCGAAGTTGTTTGCGGCAGGTCGGGCACATTGAACGCCCCGTTGAGAACTTAATTTTTCGCGGAAGACGGTAAATCACCACATTGAGAAATGAGCCAACGGTGATTCCGAACAGAAATATCCAGGCGGCGAGATACGGATTCATACGCATAGTATATCGGAGAAATCTGCATTATGTATACTCTCCTAAAGCCTGTAAAACAAGGGCGGCACAAACTGGCCCGGCGGTTTCTGTCCTTAAAACACGGTTCCCCAATGAAATCGGCTTAAACCCGGCGCTTACTGCCTGCGTCACTTCTGAAGTCGAAAAGCCGGACTCCGGCCCGATAAGCAAGGCGGCTCTGTTTACTGTGACAGCTTGCAATGATTGCAAGGTAATGTTGTTTTCGACTTCGGGATGAAACAACAATTTGAGCGGTTCATCCATGCTCTCTTTCAAGTACTCCGGCAGCGTGCGAATACCGGCGACATCCGGCAAATAAGACCGGCGGGATTGTTTCATCGCCGCAACGGCGACTTTTTCAAAACGATTCAGTTTGTTGGAAAGATCGGATGATTTGATGTAAGATTTTTCGGTTTTAAGCGGGACAAACCGGCTGACACCAACTTCTGTCCCCTGCTGAATCACCTGGTCGAATTTGAAACCGGTCGAAAGCCCGGCAGCGAGGGTCAGACGCACCATCGGCTCACCGGCATTGCGCATGACATTGGTTACGCGAACCGACGCATACTTGCTCCCCTTATTGAGATCCAACTCCCCTTTATAGGCCATCCCATTACCATCGACGACAATAACCGGATCGTTCTTTTTTAGACGAAGCACGGTCGTCGCATGACGGCTTTCCTCGGCCGAAAGTTCGATTGTGTCACCTGAGATTTTGCTGGAAGGAACGTAGAAAATCGGGGCTTCCATGCTTACCGCTTTCGTACGGTAAAAGAAAGCCACTCGTTGTCGCGCAGGATCGTGAAATTCGTAAGATTATACTTTGTCAACAATGCCGTGATATCCTGTTCGTCCCGGTCTAATAATCCGGATAAGAGCATAATGCCGTTGGATGCCAAGAGTGGATGCAGTTCCTCGAACATTTCTATAATTGCGCTCTTGATAATATTCACGCAGATAAAATCGTACGGTTTGTCATTCGCGCATACTTCGATTGAACCATGCACGATTTCATTCGGCACGGTGATATTATTAATATCGAAATTCTCCTGACAGTTTTCGACCGCTTCCGGATCATAATCAACTGCTTTGATGTATGTCGCCCCCATTTGAGCGGCAAGAATCGCCAAAAGCCCTGAACCACAGCCCATGTCGAGAACGCGAACACCCGGTTTCAGGTGCATACGGATTAATTTGAGACAGGAACGAGTCGTTTCGTGGTGTCCCGTTCCAAAGGCCATCTTCGGTTCGATAATGATATCGAACTTGATATCTTTCGGTGCTGTTGCCCAGGGCGGACGGACGCAGACATCATCACTTATCAAAATCGGCGTTACCGATTGTTTGTATTGTTCAACCCACTCGACACTCTTGATAACCCGTTCTGAAACAACCGGATTGATGTTCGCGTGTGAGAGTTTCAGCCCCTGCAAATACTCGCCCAATAGTGCTTTGCTCTGTTCCTTGGCTTCCGGAGCAATATAAAACAGAATGCCGGTGTTAACGGTGTCTTCTTCCTCTTCCAACACCAGCCCGTTGCTGATATGCTCGATAATAAAATCGCAGACCGGATCGACCTGTTCTTTGGGAATGTCGATCCGCAGCTCTAAATAGGAGTCACCGGTAGCGGTTATCATTAGACACCAAGCGTTTCTTTCAGGCGGTCAAAGAATGATTTATTGAGCGCAGGGGATTGAAATGCTTCCGACTGCGACAGCTTTTCAAGCGTCTTCTTGTCATCACCGCTTAGTTTTGTCGGCACCCAGACAAGGACTCGCGCTAAATGATCCCCCTTGCCGGAACGGTGTAGGCGCGGAATCCCTTTGCCTTTGAGTGAGAAAACTTTCCCTGACTGCGTTCCGGCCGGAATAGTGAGGTTCTCTTCCCCGTGAATTGTTTGCACGGTTACTTTACCACCCAGTGCGGCGGTGATAAATGAAACTGGAAAATCACCGACGATGTTATCCCCATGACGCTGAAACAGATCATGTTCAATTTCTTCAAACACAACCTGTAAATCACCTGATTCACCGTTGTTCGGAGCGGCATTCCCCATATTCTCAATCGTGAGATAATTACCAGTTGAAACACCAGCCGGGACTTTGACTTTCACCGTGCTGTTCCCCTGAACCCGCCCTTCCCCTTTGCAGGTGCGGCAGGGATCGGAGATAACTTCGCCTGTTCCGGAACAGGTGGCGCAGGTGTTGACCTGCTGTATCATGCCGAAAACGGTTCGCGCGGTTCGGCGAATCTGTCCGCTTCCTTTGCAATTACCGCAGGTTTTTCGCGATGAACCCGCTGCTACCCCGGTTGAACCGCAGGCTTCGCAGCGTTTCATATGTTTAATGCTAAGTGATTTTTCAATACCCTTTGCAATTTCTTCAAGGGTGAGTGAAAGTTTGATGCGAAGGTCCTCCCCGCGATTATGCCGACGACGTCCGCCGCCGAACATCTCTTCAAAAATAGAACCCCCGCCGCCGAAATCACGCATAAACGAGCGAAGTGCATCATTGATATCGAAGCCATTAAATCCGGATTCATACCCGCCGAATCCGCCGGAATTCACTCCGGCATGGCCGAACTGGTCATAGTTGCGGCGTTTGCTTTCATCCTTGAGCACTTCATACGCCTGCGTGCATTCTTTGAATTTATCTTCAGCCGATTTATCACCCGGATTTCTGTCCGGGTGATATTTCATAGCCAGCTTACGATACGCCGTTTTGATTTCATCATCATTCGCCGTACGGCTGACACCTAAGACTTCGTAGTAATCGATTTGCTGCATCGCTTACTTCTTGTCGTCATCCACGACTTCAAAGTCAGCATCAACCGCGCCGGTTTTGCCGTCACCGCTTCCGGATTGTCCACCGCTATTCGATGCGCCCGCCTCCGGACCGGCACCCTGCGCACCAGCCTGCTGCTGCTGAGCCTGTTTGTACATCTCTTCAGCCAACTTATGCGACGCCGCAATCAATTCTTCTTTAGCTTTATTAATAGCTTCCAAAGAATCATTACCGATTACGTTTTTCAGATTCTGAATAGCCGTTTCGATTTTGGTCTTGTCATCCGCTGAAACTTTGTCCCCATGCTCCTTGAGTGTTTTCTCAGTCGCATAGATCAACTGGTCAGACTCGTTGCGCGCTTTGATAAGCTCACCGCGTTTTTTGTCTTCTTCCGCGTTTTTCTCGGCATCTTTGACCATCTTGTCGATTTCCTGATCACTCAAACCGGATGAGGCCTGAATGCGAATCGACTGCTCTTTATTGGTCGCTTTATCTTTAGCCGAAACATGGACAATACCGTTTGCGTCTATATCAAATGTCACTTCAATCTGCGGCATACCGCGCGGAGCTGAGGGAATACCGACTAAGTCGAACCGTCCTAAAGTTCGGTTATCAATCGCCATCTGACGTTCTCCCTGCAACACGTGAATAGTCACGGAAGTCTGGTTGTCATCAGCGGTTGAGAATATCTGAGACTTTTTGGTCGGGATTGTCGTGTTACGGTCAATCAACTTCGTCATCACACCACCGAGGGTTTCGATACCGAGCGAAAGCGGTGTAACATCGAGCAATACGACATCCTTCATTTCACCGGTCAATACACCGCCCTGAATAGCCGCGCCGATAGCAACGACTTCATCGGGGTTGACTCCCTTATGCGGTTCCTTGCCGAAGAACTGCTTAACGGTTTCGACAATTTTCGGCATACGGGTCATACCGCCGACCAAAACAACTTCGTCGATATCATTGACTGAAAGCTTGGCATCGGCAATTGCCGCTTTGCAGGGCGCAAGGGTGCGCTCGACCAGTTTTTCTACCAACTGTTCGTATTTTGCTCTGGTCAAAGTCAAGTCCAAGTGTTTTGGACCGTTTTGATCTGCAGTAATGAACGGCAAATTTATATTCGTCTGTAAAGTCGATGACAGTTCGATCTTCGCTTTTTCAGCCGCTTCTTTTAAGCGCTGCAACGCGATCAGATCTTTACGTAAATCAATCGCGTTCGATTTCAGGAATTCTTCTGCCATCCAGTCTATAATCGCTTTATCGAAGTCATCGCCGCCTAAGTGGGTATCACCGTTGGTGGAACGAACTTCGAACACGCCATCTCCAATTTCCAACACGGAAACGTCGAACGTACCGCCGCCCAAGTCATAGACGACTATTTTTTCATTTTTCTTTTTATCAAGTCCGTACGCTAATGACGCCGCAGTCGGTTCGTTGATAATGCGCAGCACTTCCAACCCGGCAATTTTACCGGCATCCTTGGTCGCCTGACGCTGGGCATCATTGAAATATGCCGGCACAGTAATCACCGCCTGGGTGACTTCCTGGCCGAGATAGTTTTCTGCCGCTTTCTTAAGCGAACGCAAAATCATCGCCGAAATTTCGGGCGGCGAGTAGGTATCACCGTTGATATCTACCATCGCACCGCCGCGATCATTGGAAACTAATTTGTACGGAACGAGTTTTTCTTCACCCCGAACTTCATCGAGGTTACGTCCCATAAACCGTTTGATCGAGAACACGGTATTTTTCGGATTCGTTACCGCCTGACGTTTTGCCGCGGCTCCGACCAACCGTTCTCCATCCTTTGCGAAGGCGACGATCGACGGTGTCGTGCGCGCCCCTTCCGCATTTGGGATAACGACCGGATCTTTTCCTTCAAGCACGGCCACACATGAGTTGGTCGTACCGAGGTCAATGCCAATTACCTTTCCCATAAAACATCCTCCTTTATTATTTAGCTAACACATTCGAATTCATGCGCCTACTCTTTCGCTTTGCTGACGCCTACTTTGGCGTGGCGAAGCACCCGGTCCCCCTGCACATACGCTTTACTCAATTCAAGCGCGACAGAGCCAACCGGATAGGCATCGGTTTCAACTTCCATGATAGCATCATGCAGTTTCGGGTCGAACGGTTTGCCCAGTGAATCAACCGCCGTTATACCTTCTTTAGTCAATACGCCCTGTAACTGCGAAAAAATCAGTTCCGTTCCTTTGACGATTGCCGACGGATCCCCGTTCCCTTGCGCATGATGCAGCGCCCGGTCGAAGTTATCGATAACATCGAGCAAATCACCCAACAGCCGGTCATTGGCCGCTTTCGCCATATCATCATATAACCGGGCTGTTCGCTTTTTGTAATTTTCAAATTCAGCTGCAGCGCGAAGCAGTTGGTCTTCTAATGCTTTGACCCGGAGTTCCAGTGTTTCAGCCGTATCGGATGTGCTCTCATCCGCAGGCGTCGGATGCGCTCCTTCCGCTTCAAAGGCTGCTTTTTGCATCTGTTCTTCCATGGCTTCCTGTGCGCGTTCTTTATTACTCATTCGTTGTATCCTTTTTTGCTCCCCCAAGCGCCTCAGTAATCGTTTTGGCTGTGTATTCAACGACCGACACCAGTTTGTTGTACGGCATCCGGGTCGGGCCAATAACTCCGATTGAACCAGCGATATCTCCCACTCGATATGTCGAGGTCACCACCGAGCAGCTCATGATCTGGTCGACTTTGTTTTCATGGCCGATGGTAATTACCAAGCCTTCCTCACTCGCATTATGCAGAAAATCCGTGAGAATTCGGTCATCTTCTAACAGTTTGACCAACGCCGATACTTTATCCCGCTCATGAAACTCAGGTTGGCTTAACAGATTGTCCGCACCGGATAGATTGATATTCGTCGAGGGGGCATTCTGCAGCAGTTTATCTTTTGCATCTAAAATCAATTTGATCAAGCGTCCGTGTCCGACGACATCCGCAAGCCGCTTGGTCATCGTGTCTCTGATAACCCCAAGCGACAAGCCGGATAGTTTCTCATTGAGGATCGATTCGAACTCACGAAGCATCGATTCTGAAATTGTCGCTTCCACCTCGATAATCACGCTACGGACAATTCCGGATGAGAGAATTACGACAACCATAATTCGCCCTGCAGCGACTGGAATCAGATCCATCCGCTTTAGCACACCCGATTCGAAACGTGGTGCTATAGTTACGCCGAGTTCTTTCGTAATTTCACTCAACACTTTGCAGGTCTGGCCGAGGATCTCTTTCAATCCTGTCCCATCCTGCGTAACAGCGGATTTAATAGCTTCCTTTTCCGCAGGCGTAAGCTCTTCCGGTTTCAAAAGCGAATCGACATAGAAACGGTATCCCAAATCAGTTGGAATCCGCCCCGCCGAGGTATGCGGCTGCTGCACCAAGCCGAATTCTTCGAGGTCCTGTAGGGTGTTGCGAATCGTGGCCGAGGAAATACCCATCCCAAACCGGTTGGCAATTACCCGCGACCCGACTGGATCCGCTGAGGCGATATAGTAATTGACCAGATTGGCCAAAATCTGTTTTTCCCGCTCACTTAGATTCTCGAAAGACATTGCCTTACTTCGCAATCTGCCACATTGGCAGTTTTTACATGTCAGTTTAGTTCTCTCAATTTAGCGCATTTATAACACGCGTCAAGACAAAACGGTTCATGCCCAAACAACAAAAAACCCTCATTCGAGGGCTTTTGTGGACGTTAATGAAATATGAGTAGCTGAATTACTTCGGAGACTTTGGCTGCTGCGGCGGTTTTTCTTTCGGCTTCTGATTCTCTTTTCGATCATCGATGCCGTTGTTGTTTTTGTCTACAAAGTTGTCATACCGTTTCGCCGTTTGATTCGTGCGCGGTTTCTGCTGCGCTTTCGGGTCAGCAGGTTTCTTCACGCTATCAGGGCGCGGAGCCGGCGCCTGTTGCGCAGGTTGCTGCTGCTCCGTTTTCTTTTTCTCTGCAGTCTTTTCTGTTTTCTCAACAGCACAAACCGAGAGATTACATGCGAAACATACCGCGAGTGTTAAAGTAAGTATCTGTTTCATATTGTTGCTCACTTTCGCAATCTATCGACAGCCTCCGTGAACGCAACCTTAAAAGAAAGGGGGTTAGTCCCCTTTCTTCTTTCCATAACTACCGGGGTTACGTTTCGAGGCACCGCCGCCATCATTCGATTTTGGCGCAGGTTGTGACACTTTTCCTTCTGCTTTCTTCTGTGGAGCCGTCGGTTTCGCCTGAGCCGGTTTGTCACTGTCGTCAGACACCTTCGGCTGCGCTTTCTTCACGGCCGATCCTTTTTTGCTCGGCGATTTGGTGGCACCGGACTCTTTACCGGATGTCGTTCCGTTATTCACGGATGAGTTTCCATTCTGAGTCTTTCGCGGTGCCGGTGAATAACCTGAACCGTTGTTATCCGATTTTTCTCTACGATAGCTGCTCGTGCTGCCATCACTTTTGCTATTCACGCCAGAACGTTGTTTCCGTTCGTAACCGGAACCTGCGGCGCTGCCGCCTTTGGTTTCATAACCGCGATCGGTCTTTGTCACGCTGCCGTCGCCATACAAGTACTTCTTCGGTAATACCATATTGTCACCGTCGAAGTTATTGCTCTTTCCTTTTTGCGACGGAACTATCTGCTTTTTATCGATACCGGTCTTGCTCAGATTCGATGACCCCATCGCGATCTTCTGCTTTTCAGCAAACTTCGGATAGCCGTTTTTCACCGGGTCTCTGTAACCGGAAGTACGAACTTCTTTGTACTTTGACACATTGTTCACGGAAGTATGAACAATAGTCTTATTCAACACCACCGTGCGATAGCGGGAAATATGGATATCATCTTCCCAACAATATCCCCACGGATCATAAATAGTCACCGTCTGCCATCCGCACAGAATACGCGGGATATAGAGCGGAGCGCATCCCCAGTAAATACCGTTGATATACACCGTCGCGCCGTACGGATAATCGATATAGACATTACCGCAGACCGACCAGGACGGATAATCCGGATAATAGACCGGCTGATAATAAACGGGCTCCCATTCGTTCACATATAACGCCGCGCGATCATAGGCGAAACGCTGACCATCATAGCGAACGAAATAGCGGGCGTTGATATATTCCATAAAGTCGGAACGGTCTTCTTCATCGGTCGTAATACCGGAGTTCGGATACCAGTCCGGAATAGGAATACGCTCGCGCGAAGCAATGATCTGAATGTTCTCCGTGCCTGACGGGCCGGTTACTTTCAGATCATAGTTGCTGTTAACGCTCGGCAAGCGATACGTCACGCCCCCGGAAACAAAGTTGTCATCACCCGGATCAGCCGGATACAACAGTTCTACCCGGCCGCGTGTGTCGATCGAGTAGATCACCACAAACGCATCCCGGTTGGCCATAAAGGAAATAGTGATATTATCTCCTTCGTAATATTCCCCGTCTCTATGGTTAGTCCAAACCTGCACATCCAAGTATCGATCGATCAACGGCTGATTGTCATACCGGTTGTCCGAACGATCCACTGGCTCATCATCGCCGTAGTCGCGCACGATATTATCCTGCGCCACGGCACTCGTCAGAAGCATCCCCATACTCAGTATGGTTGAGCTAATCAGAGTTTTCATCCACGATTTCATAATCATATCTCCGTGTTGCATTGTTTTCGTTACTTAGTGGCGCCTTTGCGCATCTGAACATACTGCTCTTTAGTCATCGAGCTGGTATTCATCGGCTGCGTCGGGTGCTCTTTGGGCAAACTCAGTTCCGGATTACCGGGGTCAGTCTGGTATGCCCAGTGCAAATCGACATATGAATTTGCAAAGCTAATGTTATCAATCTGAATCTTGGCGTAGTTGTTGTCGGCTGTCCAGATGACATAGACGTGACCATCGACCACTTCGGCAAATGATCCGTTAATCCATCCATCCGTCGGAGCGACATTGACTGCATCGAGTGAGGAATGCCATCCCATATCCTGCATATCCGTATCAGTGCGTCCTTTGTTGATGAACATGATACCGCCAACCTGGTCGAACCAGATATCCGCTGCCGTGCTGTTCCAGGCAACTGTGTTTTCGGCGGCGAAGCTATAACCGGAAGTTGCATAGGAACCGGTAGTATCAAGCACGCGGATGGTTCCTTCCGGACGCGGCGTATCGAACACCTCTTCAGCCGAGAGATCAGAAATCTGGCCGCTTCGATCGACACTGGCAACGGCGTAGTAATAGGTTTGACCGTTCTGCGCGCTGTTGTCGACAAACTCATATTGGATTAAGTCGAGTGAGCCATTAGAAAGTGCATCCCGTCGACCGATTTCATTGTAGTTGTCGATCGGGTCGAAAGAACGAAAAATGATATACTCTTCGATATCCGATTCATACGGACCGTTCCAATAGAGATACACGGCATGGTCACCGGTAATTGAAAACACTCCCTGTGGTGCGGCCGGTACTGAATCCCCAAGAATCTGGTCATCTTCACAACCGGTGAGGGTGAACACTGCTACGGCAACCATCAAACTTCCAATTATCTTCTTCATATATACTCCTGAGCACATCGCTCGTTATGTCAGTATATAAACAGAAACTGTGCCAGAAGCCGTAAGGTGTGTATTTCCAATGAGTTGGTGTTTTTTGCGTACCCCGAAAGGCAGCTATGACGCACTGTTATTGTGCATGGGTTTTAGGTATGCCCCAATTTGGTGCGTGAATATGAAGCTGGACTGCTTACAGGCCGCTATTGACGTCAATTTTTGGCATTACAACTATATGCGGAAACACTCAAGTATCGGAACCACTCCTGCAATAAAAGCTGGAATAGTTGATCGGGTGCAAACTTGGTCTGTGGTGATTAACGAACCAGCATTTAACAGCTTGGCGGCTTAATGAAAATGATATATAATTTAATATGGAGGCAGGAGTACGCAAGAGCGGCTCCCCATCTTGGTTATCCCTACTTAGTTATTAGCACTCCCCCCTTCCCTCCGCCGGAAGCTCATGGCTTTCGACGGGGGTCGAAGGGGCAGAGACTTTTAACACTTAAGGAGGTGATGACCATTGGCGAAGAGCGCTAAACCTGATAAGGGTTTAGTAGAAGTGTTTTGTCGTTACATAACCGTAAAAGGCAAACGCATCTACCCGAAAAACGCTCAGTTCTTCCATTTCTGGGTTCAACCCAAGAAACGGTAGCTTCTGAGTGAACGCGTCTCCTCCTCCAAATTCAAAAAAGCCTCATTTCAAATTAGGCCAGTACCGGTTTTAGGTATGCCCCAATTTGGTGCGTGAATATGAAGCTGGACTGCTTACAGGCCGCTATTGACGTCAATTTTTGGCATTACAACTATATGCGGAAGCATTCAAGTATTGGAACCACTCCGGCAGTAAAGGCCGGAATAGTTGATCGGGTGCAAACGTGGGCGGTAGTGATTAACGAACCAGCAATGAATAGCTTGGCGGCTTAGGGTAATTTTACATTCGGGAAATAAGGAATTGCCTTGAGTTGCCCACGCTTTTTCTTTCGTGAATAATTAACAATTGTAAACCCGACAATCTCGTTTGTTTTTATATCGCGTCGGATAAGAACACCATTACTCGTTTCTTCGCTAATTGCAGGCGTACTTTCACCTATGAAAGCGTAAAGCACATCACCAGATTTGTCGTAATCGTACTTTATTTGAGTTGACCTTTTGGCATCCATATAATTCTCGTTACGGGCAAGTCAGATGTCAGATGAGCGGTTACTATACTACCTTTATCGGTAATATCGAATTTTACTACAACCTTACCGAATAAATGAGGAAAGTCAGAATGTAACCCCTTGACGGAGTATACGTTTGTATCTATATCGTGAACGTCCTCTTGAATGTATGTCGGTGACGAAATACAAGTCTGTAGTGAATCAAGAGGAAATTCTTTATGTCCCTGCCTAATATGCTTTACGCGCTCAGACCTCAACTCAACAGGACGCCCCATAGGGTCTGAGACTACCCATAGCACTTTAGGGCTGAACTTTGACATATAACCCAGCTTATTGTTGGGTCTTTTTTTCTTCGGGAATTGAAATGACCCCGAATTGTTTTTCGTATTTTTCTAATTGTCTCGCGAGAACTTCACTAAGAACTTTGAAGTGTTGTGGACTCATCTGGAGAATAAATTTTGGCTCAACGATCTGATACGCCGGTTCAGCAACTGAGTTAATAGTAGCACTGGCTACAATCATCTGAAATTCAAAAAGTGTAAAGTTTACCTTAATTGTATTACTGTATACCTTAGGTATAGTAACAAATGGGTCTATTGTAGAAGACTCAACTTCAGGCTCTGCCGCCATTGAATTATCCCTTACCTTTTGTTCCATTGTATAATAAAAATATACTTAAGAAATCACTTTGTCAACCTATACTATGCAACCCATTGCACTTCCAAATTAGGACAGTACCCACTCAGTTCAACGCACAAAAAACGTGTTAGTCACGTTCGAGCTTGTATTCAGATATCTTCAGGCGGAGAGTGTTGCGATGGATGCCAAGGGAGTCGGCGGCTTTCCCCATATTCCAGTCGAGCTTATCAAGAGTCGCTTTAATATGCCGGCTTTCGAGCTCTGAAAGTGTAAGATCAGACGGCGCTGATAAAGGGGCTGACACTGCTTTGGGGAGCAAATCGGTCAGTTCTTGCGGCGTTATTCTATCGTGGTCACTTAGAATCACGGCGCGTTCAATCGTATGCTGCAACTCGCGCACGTTGCCGGGCCAGTCATAACGGAGTAAGATATCAGCCGCTTTTTGGTCGATTTTCGTCACCTGTTTTCGGAATCGTATCGAAGCCCGTTTCAAAAATTCCTGCGCTAACAACAGTATATCCCCTTCCCGCTCACGAAGCGGCGGGAGATCGATTAAAACAGTATTTAGGCGATACAATAAATCCTGCCGGAACAAACCCGAGGCAACTTGCGATTCCAAATTGCGATTCGTCGCCGACACCAAGCGGAAATCGACAAAGATCGGTTTCGTACCGCCAACACGGGTAACTTCTTTATGCTCCAGTACCCGCAGCAGTTTCGCTTGCAGTGTTAACGGCAATTCACCGATTTCATCCAAGAACAATGTGCCGCCATCGGCCAGTTCGATATGCCCGACTTTCTGTTTATCCGCGCCGGTAAACGCACCTTTTTCATGCCCAAACAATTCCGATTCTAACAATCCTTCCGGAAACGCAGAGCAATTGATAGCAACGAGCCGTTTGTCAGCACGATCCGAAACAGCATGCAACGCACGGGCGACTAACTCTTTCCCTGTTCCCGTCGGCCCGGTGATTAACACGGTCGCATCCGTTTTGCCGAACCGGGCGATATTCTCTTTCGCTTTTCGTATCGATTCCGAGTTGCCGATTATTTCTGAATCAGGAAAGAGTTCATCGAGTTTCCGGCTCATGATCTGATGTTCAACAAGAATGCGATTCTGCTGCGATGCTTTGGTAATCTTCGCAAGCAGTTCATCCAAATCCTGTACGGGCTTGGTGAGAAAATCATACGCGCCGGAACGCATCGCCGTTACTGCCGTATCGATTGTCCCGTACGCGGTCAGAATAATGACCTGCACGAACGGATTGATTTCTCGCAAATGCACGAGCAGATCGAGTCCTGACATTCCCCCCATTTTCATATCACTGATTACCACCGGAGAAAAATGCTCACGATACGAAGCTAATGCCTGTTCTCCGCTTTCGGCCTGATGCACAGTAAACCCCTGCTTGGCCAGAAAACCGGCAAGCAGCGACCGCTGGGATGATTCATCATCGGCTAAGAGTATTCGCATAACAGGTATACAATAAAAATGCGGCTACGAATCCGCAGCCGCATCTAAAATTTTCATGCAGTAAACTAAATCAGTCGCCGGAACCGAAGAGCACCCGCAGACCGAAACGAATATCCAGCACACCGATTGTACCGTCGACCTTGTATGTTTCGCCGGTATAATTCTTTTCAGAATTCTTGGTCATTGCGGTGTGGTACCCGACTTCTACAAACGGGCCGCTGTAATCGGCCGTGTAGTAGGTCAAACCGGCTGAAATACCGAGTGAAAGCGCCGGGTCATAGCTGATTTCACGGAAACGGTCACCGCCCGGATTGTCGACCGGCGTAACCAAACGGGGATTTTCAATACCGATATGCGCTTTGATAAACGGCTCCAAGTTGCTGTTCATGGAAATGGTACGGCGGACATAAAGCCGCGGTGAAAACAGGCGATGTTTCAGATCACCGAAATCTCCCGCCCGGTGAACACCAAATTGATAATAGGAAAAGCCGAGACCGACTACCCAGTTTGGAGTCAGAAAATAGCCACCCTCAATACCGACGGAATAGCCGATTCGGGCGCCGATTGTATCTGCAAAGGTTGCAAAATCAGCAGCCGGGACCGATGCTCCACCTATCAGATGAATTTCTAAGGCATCCTTTTCTTCGTCGGCTTCTTCCTGAGCATCCTGTCCGAAAACGGGCACAGCCGTCACAAACGCTGTCAACACACTGAGTAGTAACCACTTCTTCATGTACCGTATCCTCTTCCTCGTTCATGTCGTACCTCATCCCGCAATTCGCCCCATTATGCCCAATTCCGGTGCGGCGGTAAAGCGGTCAAGTAATTCGGTAAGACCCTACTTGTCAATAGTTTCGTTGACGGCTATCCCCCCGGATTTGTTGAACGCCGCATAGCGAATTTCACGCCCCAAAGAGCGCCATTTCTGCTCGAAATAGGTCGGCTGATACATAGCAATAGGACAAACATTGGGAGAATCAGGGTTCAAGTGAGTAAGCCCTGTTATCCCCTTTGCATTGTTCACGACCCAGTCGACATAGCCGCCGACATCCGATGCGACAAACAATGTCCCGTTTACTTTGAGCTTGTCGACGAGAAATTGCAGCACTTCCTGCTTTAACAACCGATTGTGCACATGCCGGTTTTTCGGCCAGGGATCGGGAAAGAGCACATACACCTGCTGCAGCGAAGTAGGTTCGATGTATTTCGGAACGATAACGCGGGCATCACCGTGAACGACCAGGACATTTTTAAGTCCCCGTTTTTCGATTCGCGTGGAAAGTTTGGTGAACCGTGTCCGGCCGATTTCGACGCCGACAAAACGGACATCCGGATTTGCCTCCGCCGATTGAAACAGAAAATCACCGCGCCCGGGGCCGATTTCGAGCACATCGGCGTGAATAACCTCAACGTGCTCCGGATAAAACTGGAGCGGTTGTGTTTTGCGGTATTCAAGCGGGAACTGGCGGTATATCAGCTTCGGCATCTTCGAATCAAGATATGAAAAATTCCCATCAATCTCAACCCGCCGTGACAGACAAAAGAAAAAGGACGTGCCAACAGGCACATCCTCTCTCTGAATTTATTATATAAACAGGTTAGAACTGACGACGGTCTTCCCGGGTTTCGCGGCGATCTTCGCGTAACTCACGATGATCTTCGCGCAGTTCACGGTGCCCCAAGGTAATTTCACGGCGAGAAAGCACTAAGTAGCTGTTATAAAGCTCTTCCTGTCTGCGATACCCTTCATCTTCATTGATGACACCCCTGTCAATCTTCGATTGGACATTCCGCAATTCGAGCGCCACTTCCCGTTTTGCAGCAAGAATTTCTTCGGCCTTGACCATGTCACGAACATCGTCGCGGCGATCACGACGGTCATCTCGCAAATCATGACGTTCATTTTGAACCTGAGCATTGGCACGCGCGGCATTTTCCTTTTCTTGATTAGCCAGCGCATTAGCTTCTACCCGTTGGCGTTCTGCCAAGTCATCACGCTCGCTATATATTTCACGGGTACTCTGGCGCACTTCACGTTTAGCCAGAGCTGCCTGATTCGCGGCTTCAGCAAGATCACGACGAAGCTCTTTCGCAATTTGCCGTTGAACGTCTCGCATTTTTTTTGTGTTCCCTTGTGAGCGGTAATCATCCCACTTCTCGATCAAACTTGATAGACGGTCAAGGTCGGCACGGTCGTCCGCAATTGCCACTCTATCCTGACGGATCTGCTGACGGTCCTCCGCTTTTTCCCATGCGTTTTTCGCCTGCTGGGCTGAGGTGGTACCTGCTGCCAAGATGAGACAGGAGATAATCGCTGCGAGTGACTTGCTGCTTCTTTTCATACTTTCTCCTCTAACTACGTCTGTTAACGAGGCACGTTAATACGCAGATAAAAGCGAAGCAGATGCCAAGCCCCGCGACTAACGGATAACGCACTGATTTTCAATGAATTACGGACAACGACTAAAGCGACAACACCGTCCGGTTTTGGCCCGTTCGGTACAGAGTACTGTACCTATGTCCATTTTTTGTGGCAATGTTAGGTCGGGAACTGAGCGGTGGGGATTTGGAAATTGTATGCCGGAGACCGGACTCGAACCGGTACGCCCCTTTCGGAAGCAAGGGATTTTAAGTCCCTGGTGTCTACCAATTCCACCACTCCGGCAAGGACTGCTAGGATAATGGCTTTCTGGTCTGTGCGCAACTCTGCGAATTTGATTTCAAAAAAGTCAGTCCGCAGAACACAAAACAAGGAAATCAGAACATTGGTTACCGCGCTTTCTTCCTGAGAAATGTCTCTCAGTATAAATGCTTAAGTTCTGAATACGCCCCTTTCACGTGAAGCGTCACGTTAACGGTATTCGCATTTCTGTTGCGCCAGAACCAACCGTGACTCCCGTCGAAGGCCGCCTCCAGTATCCCACCGCCGCTCTGTTCAGACCCTTTTTCATAGCTGTGATACTCTATGTTCAGCGGTTTTGAATCGGCGTGTGTGTCAAAAATCACTTTTCCGCCATCCGACCACCAGACGTATTCGACCTTATGCCCCTTATTCATGATCAATTTGATTTCTTTCCCTTCATCCGGCTGCAAACTGATCGTGACACTGTCACTCCGTATATTGACATTCACTGAAGCAGTGACCTGCGTATCAGGCGCAGATACGGCTGGGTGCTCCACTTTCTGCGATAGTGTGTTTTCTTTGCTTTCTGCCGATTCGTGTTGCATTTGATGATCCCATTTCGCTTCGGCTGCCAATGATGCCTTTATCTCCCCCATACGCGTCAAACCGAGAATGTTTCCAACACCGGTATAGTCGATTCCGTATTCGGCGGGTAGAATGACAGTAAAAAAGAGGGTAATAGCAGCGCCGATAGCCAGAATAGTTGACTGCATGAGCGTACGTTTCGAGGGAAGCGTCACATTCGGTGGTATATTTGTATTTTCCATTTTTAATCCTTTTTGTTACGACCGGAAGAAACCCGCCATCTGATACCCAGCCAGGAAGAATCCACAGAGCATCAATACGACATTCGCCGAATAGGCGTGCTTATTAAATTGCTGTGAGCGGCGCCAGTACCCCATCGCGATGAGAATCATGGCCAATCCCATCAACTGTCCTAACTCGACACCGACATTGAAAGCAACCAGATTAGGGATTAAGCCATCCGGTGACATTTGATAATCGAGTATCTTCGTCGCTAATCCAAAGCCGTGAAACAGTCCAAAAATAAGCGTAGCGATTTTGGTGTTCGGTTGAAATCCAAACCATTTCTGATAGACACCCATATTATCAAGCGCCTTGTAGACAACCGATAAACCGATGATTGCATCGATGATGTACGCATTAACACCGGTATTCATCAACACACCAAGCAGCAGAGTGATTGAATGTCCAAGGGCAAAGAGTGTAACGTAAAGACCGACATCTCTCAACCGGTATAAAAAGAAGATAACGCCAAACAGAAACAGAAGGTGATCGTAGCCGGTCACCATATGCTTAGCGCCGAGATAAATGAACGGGATGAGCATTATACCGGAGCTTTCCTGAATGAAGCCTTTATCTCCGTCCGTGACACCATGCGCGAACACATCTGCGCTCAGACCGCAAAGCAATACAAAGGCTATCCCCACGACCATATACAAAAATAGGTGCCTATGACTCAATAATTGTTTCATCATTTCAGACATATAATAATTTTCCTCTCACAATCGTAGCGAACAAAGCACAGGCATATATCTATGCCTATTCTTTGCGCAATCTATATGGTAAAAAGAAACACGAGGTATTAGGCAAAAAATGGTGGACTGCGAAGAGAAGCGGACGAGGGTAAATCAGGCAATCGCCATTGCCGCTCATAGTCATATAGGTAAATCGCTGAAACCTGATTCGATGTTTCATTCAGTGACCAGATAACAGCCGCTACCAATTGGGGTGAAAATTGAATGGTGATGACTTGCTGGCGGTGCGGCAGACCGCGTTCGGTATACTGTTGATACGTATGGTGGTGGTCGTCATGATGGTGAACAGGGATATGCTCCGGCTCCACATCCATTGGGTGCAAACTCAGCTCGAACGGCCATGAAGTAATTTCGTGAGAATGATGAAAATGGATATAAGGTTGCACCTGCCCGAAGTAGGTTAATAGCACTACCACAAACATACCGAACAGCGGGGGTTGGGTTCTTCTAATCATGGTTACGGCTTATACATTCCATGAGCTGGTTTATATATGCCCGCTCGAATTGTAAGTCAACTTTTTATCTATATAGGGAAACGGTACAAAAAAGGATACGAAGTACGCGATGGCAAGCGGCGTACTGTTTTTTGTGCCATACACTTATACCATATCTGTTACGGACATATGTCAGCATCTAAAACTTATTCTGTATATCAGCAGTCTGTTTCCACATGAAACAGCTTAAAATCGACCGATTCACAACACTGACCATTTCGTAACACAAAAAAATCAGAACCGGTTATCGAACATGGGCTTTCCCTTCAGTTTTTAGTGCTTTCGCCGAATAATTATCTAAGAGGACGGAAACGTATTTGAGGGATACAAGACAACATGCGGACACACAGCATATTTACAGGCAGTAACAATTCAATCAATAAAAACGAAGCGCATTTTCCTGCTGTCGCTACTGCCGTGCTTTTTATCTTCTTTGCCTCATCCGGTTCTACCGACGCCTACGAAACACTCCCTTCACCGAGTGAACTTAAGAAACTGAGCGTTGAGGAACTGATGAACCTTGAGGTCACTTCAGTTACTAAAACTCCTAAGAAACTCTCTGCGGCTCCTTCTGCCATTCAGGTAATCACCGCACAGGAGATACGCCGCTCCGGAGCCACTACTATTCCGGAAGCATTACGACTCGCCACCAACCTGCATGTTGCGCAAAAAGGAACGCATGAGTGGGGCATCGCTGCTCGAGGATTCAATACCAGCCTGGCAAACAAACTGCTCGTATTGATTGATGGCCGCACGGTCTACACGCCGCTGTATTCCGGTGTTTTCTGGGAACGGCAGGATTATCTGCTTGAAGATATCGACCGGATAGAAGTTATCAGCCGTCACGGCGGCAAAATTTGGGCGGAGGGCAAAGTCAACGAAGGAGCCAGTTTCTATTTCACCCTCGAATTATCGAATGGATCATATTCATCACAAGGAGTCGCTCATGACCAGCAAGAGTATACTGCTAGTCGAGGATAACGAAAACGATATCCAGCTAACGCTGCGTGCACTTAAGAAAAATGGGATATTCAACGAAATCGTTATCGCCCGTAACGGCGAGGAAGCGCTTGAGTATTTACACGGTACCGGACAGTATGCGGGCCGCAATTCCGACCAACTTCCGCAGGTTGTTCTGCTTGATTTGAAACTGCCGAAAGTTGACGGACATGAAGTGCTTCAGCATATCCGCTCCACCGAACGGACCCGTTATTTGCCGGTTGTTATCATGACATCATCGAAAGAGGAACAAGATATTCTCTCAAGCTATCACTTGGGAGCTAACAGCTATATCCGCAAGCCGGTTGATTTCGAACAATTTTCCGAAGCAGTCAGAAGTTTAGGGTTGTATTGGTTGTTGCTGAATGAGGTAGCATCCAAAAGCGAAACAGTAGCCAAATAGCGGTGACATGCGATCCAACAAAAAAAGCCCGATACTCTGTATCGGGCTTTTGATTTTATGAACAGTATATCACGGACAATTGAGCGGCGGACCATCGTTAAACAGATACGCCACTAAATAGGTCAAATCGGCGACCGTAATTCCACCCAACCCGTTGACGTTTGCCAAATCTAAGTTACCGGGTGTCGGACCGTTATTAAACAAATACGCGACTAAGAACACGAGATCCTGAATAGTCGGGCCAATCCCGTTTCCGTTCACGTCGCCGCAAATTCCCATATCAAGTTCGACATTACCCGAAAGTCCGGTTGGTTCGTAGCTGCCCACTTCACTATGAAACTGCAGATCCTGACCGGGATACGATTGAACAACAACCGGATTCGGACCACCAGTTGCACCGCCCGGGACGATAAAGACAAGGGTTAAAATCGGACCTGAACCGGGTAACAAAGCCGTTCCGGCCCCTTTCGCCAAACGATAGGCGGCCTGTTCATTACCGGGAATATATGAAGTTATTGATTTAGAGCCCATAGTATTAGAACGAAGACCGGTCGTTCTGAAATCCACCAAGGTCATTCCAAACGGGCCTGCCCAAGTGAACGGAATCTTCAAATCTTCAATCGGAACATAGTTACGGCAGTAGATGTTTACAAACGCCGTGTCACCGGGAGCAGCTTCCACGTCGACTGGGATAACCGAGTCAGCATGAGCGGCAATAAACGGAGCCCGTTTGGTGGTGAATGGGCCATCATTGGTCTGAATCGTCACTTCAACGTCATACAAACCGGGGGTGGTGTACTGATGCACCGGGGCCTGGGAAGCGCCGTTGCCACCATCGCCGAAGTCCCAGTCCCACGAGTTTACCGACTTTGCGGTAAGTCCGGTAAATGTTACGTCAAACGGAACGCGACCGACTTGTACATCAGCCTCGATTCGTACATTTGCAACCCATGAAGACAATTCATCATTCGTCCAGCAGTGCATTCTCCCCATCTGCTGGGGGGTGAAAAACTCTGTGCAGCTGGAATATGCCATGTAGCTATGCAGGTTGTTAAAGGCTGCTCCCCATGATAAACCGCTGCAGGGATCATTGCCGCTGGTTGAACAGCCGCTGATTGTCGGTGCCGGTTCAGTATCAGAGCAGCGATCACCGCGAACATCCCGATCCGGTGAATTCACTGCTTCGTAGCAGGCGCCGCAGGAACTGACTTCATCCACGCCGTTGAAGGTATGATATAGACCAAGACAGTGCCCCATCTCGTGGGCGAATACATCGCTGTTGACGTTCCAATGGAAATGTCCCATAACGATACCGCTCTGCGGCGTTAATGCATCCGGATCCCACGGGAATGTCCCGTACGAGTAACCGAAATCAACCTGTGTAGCCCAGACGTTGATAAAGGAATCCGGTTTAATCGCCGTGGCTGCTTTCATTGCGGAAATTTCACCTTCGGAAAGCAGGCGCCATGCGGTTGAGTTCACGTAGTTGACAGTCGCTTCGAATTGGATTCGACTCGGCAGAAAATCTCCGTTGAGATTATCAATAATGATTTGCGTGGCGGCGTCATTGCTGATCGGGTTGCTGCCGTCATCGTTGCGGAGAATGTGCACCATCAAACGGATATACGTTATCGGCGTGGTTGAATCCGGAATCATTGCATCGCGTTCTCCCGGCAAGTCGCATGGACCGCTGGGTGTACATGCCTGCGCATCACTGAGCGGCATCCCCAGTTTTTGTGTCCAGATTTCCTGGGTTGCGCATCCGGCTCCGTTCGGAAAACGAAGACTGCCTTCCGCAGAACTTGCCTGACTCAGAATCGGGAGCGCCAAAAGCGCCAGTGCAAATCGTAGTGTCCTCAGTCCCATAGAGTTCTTTTGTCCTTTGTGTATGGTGGTACTCAATTGTTCTTTCTCATGTTTAAAAAATAATAGAATCCCCCCGAGCTGGATGGAGGTACTCATTGGACAGGGCGGACTGTCTGCGGGACTTAATATACGAACTTTTTGGTATATGCAAAGATTTTTTGACCGGTGGTCAACGGCTCAGGAACGCGTAAAAACAAGGATTCCCAGCGGCGGCAGGGTAAGAATCAAAGACTGATCATACCCGTGGCTCCCGCGTGATTCGGTTTGCAAGGCTCCGCCGTTGCCGACATCTGTTCCACCGTATATTGAAGCGTCGCTGTTTAGCGCTTCCCGCCAAAGTCCTGCCGATGGGACACCGAGCCGGTATTGCTCCCTCGACACCGGCGTGAAATTAGCAACTATCAGCAGCGTATCCTGCTCTGTTTCACCGAATCTGAGCCAACCGACAATACTTTGCTGCCAATCTTCGCAATCGATCCAGCGAAATCCGGCTGGCTCAAAATCACGGGTATGGAGTCCAATTTCTGACCGGTACAAGTGGTTCAAGTCCCGAACCCAAGTTTGGATGCCCTGATGGTCGGCGTACTGCAACAGATGCCATTCCAGACTATGCTCATGATTCCACTCCGCTCGCTGGGCAAACTCCCCTCCCATGAACAATAGCTTCTTCCCCGGATGGGTGAACATATACCCCAAAAGCAGGCGTAGATTCGCAAATTTCTGCCAGTCATCCCCCGGCATTTTGCCGATTAACGAACCCTTGCCATGCACCACTTCGTCGTGTGACAACGGCAAAACGAAATTCTCAAAGAAAGCATACCAAATGCTGAAGGTTATCTGATTATGATGATGTTTCCGATAAACCGGGTCCTTTGACATGTAGACCAGCGTGTCATGCATCCATCCCATATTCCATTTCATCCCGAAACCAAGTCCACCCATCGACACTGGCCGGGAAACCATCGGCCAGGCGGTTGATTCTTCCGCGATCATCTGAACATCCGGAAATCTTTCATAAATCAACTGATTGCACTGACGAATAAACTCAAGCGCTTCCAGATTTTCGCGCCCACCCTGCCGATTCGGAATCCACTCTCCCGTCTGCCGGGAATAATCCAAGTAAAGCATTGAAGCAACGGCATCGACGCGTAACCCATCAGCATGATATTTATCTAACCAAAACAGTGCGCTGCTGGTCAAAAATGAACGGACTTCGTGGCGATCATAATTGAAGATCGAGCTTTTCCAGTCGGGATGGTACCCTTGCTTTGGATCGGCATGCTCGAATAAGTGAGTGCCGTCGAAATAAGCCAGTCCATGTTCATCCGCTGGAAAATGTGAGGGTACCCAGTCGAGAATGACGCCTATTCCCTGTTGGTGCAGATAATCGATAAGGGACATAAAATCCTGCGGTGTGCCGTATCGACTGGACGGGGCAAAATAACCGACGGTCTGATATCCCCATGACCCATAAAACGGATGCTCCATAACGGGCAGAAATTCAACATGCGTAAAACCCATCATCTTGACATACTCGGCAAGCGGTTGCGCTAATTCTTGGCAGGAGAGTAATCGGCTTGGATCGCGGGGATCACGTCGCCAGGAACCGAGATGTACTTCATAAACCGACATCGGTGCACGGAGATCGTTCTGCCGCTTCCGTTCTCCCATCCACATCTCATCATGCCAGTGGTAATCCAATGACCAGACTTTTGAACCGGTACGCGGCGGCAGCTCCCACCAGAACGCGAACGGGTCTCCCTTATCGACACGGTAATTGTTGTGGTGGGAGACAATATGATATTTATAAATCTCACCGGATGAAATGCCAGGGATGAACCCTTCCCAAATTCCGGAACCATCCCAGCGCACACCCAACGGATGAGCCACCGGATTCCAGCCGTTAAAATCGCCAATGACAGCTACCGACTTGGCCGCCGGCGCCCACACGGAAAAGAGCGCTCCTTTTGTCCCCTCATGTTCAATTTGATGTGAACCCAATTTGTCGTACAAATTCGCGTGACGACCCTGCCTGAACAGATGCAGATCGAAATCGGTCAGACGGCTGATGCCGTGTACAACCGAACCGACTGCTGAAGGCTTGGAAACTGATTTGGGCATACCGGGAATATCGCACAGCAAGCAGGCAGGCTCAAGATTTGATTTTATGTGAATAACTGACTATTCTTTCGTCATGGAACAGCAAGTCCGGGCGCTTTTCATAAGCGAAGCAGTTTTCGAGTTCGAGAAAATGAAAAAACTCGCTGAAGGAGCATTAGCACAAATTAGCGATGATGACTTTTTCCGGCTGATCGACAATGAGTCGAACAGCATCGCCCTGATTATCAAGCATATAGTCGGTAATATGCGTTCCCGCTGGACCGATTTTCTGACCAGCGACGGTGAAAAACCGTGGAGAAACCGGGATTCCGAGTTTGTTATCACTTCTCAAGACACTCGTACCTCCCTCATGCAGGGTTGGGAAACGAGCTGGCAGTTAGTAATAAGCACTATCAAAAATCTTCAGCCGGATGACCTGTTAAAAGAAATCACCATTCGCGGTGAAAAGCATGTAGTACTCAAAGCCATTAACCGACAGTTAACACACTATTCCTATCATGTCGGGCAAATCGTGTTTCTGGCAAAACATCTAAAATCAGATAACTGGACATCGCTCAGTATTCCGAAAGGAAAATCGGAGGAGAAAAACAAAGCAATGTTCGGCAAGTATCACAAATAAAAAAGGCCGCTGTAAAGCGGCCTTTTCATTTTCAATCAAACTCGTATTAGATAAACAGCGGCGCCATCACGAGCGTGATAGTCGACAACAGTTTGATCAACACGTGCAGCGACGGACCGGCAGTATCCTTAAACGGATCACCAACCGTGTCACCGACAACAGCAGCGCCGTGAACGGGATTCTTCGCCTTGCTGCCGTCAGGAAGGGTCAGGTACTTACCGCCGTGAGCGCCGGTTTCGACATATTTCTTGGCGTTATCCCAAGCACCGCCGGCGTTGTTTAAGAACAACGCGGCTAAAATACCACCGATAGTACCGACCATAAGCATAGCGGCGACCGATTCAGCGGCAATCAGCTTATCACCTTCAGAGATGAAGGCACGGAACAAAAGACCAACCACAATCGGCGCACCGACGACCAACACGCCCGGAAGCACCATCTGGCGCAGAGCGGATTTGGTAACGATATCGACGCAGGCGCCGTAATCGGGACGAAAATCATCGGGGAACTGGATAATATCGTTCTTGCGGGTCAGCTTCGAATACTGACGGCGAACTTCACCGATAATCGACTGTGCCGCTCTTCCCACCGCACGAATACAGAGGGCAGAGAACAGGAACACTAACATACAACCCAAAAGGGCACCGACGAACACGACCGGTTTGGAAAGGTTAACCGAGAAGGCATGCCCATGTCCCATACCGGCGTAGTTCATGACTTCATCCATATACGCCTGGAACAACAGGAAAGCAGCAAGACCGGCAGAACCGATTGCGTACCCTTTGGTGAGCGCTTTAGTCGTGTTACCGACTGAATCTAAGCGGTCAGTACGTTCACGAATTTCATGTGGCTGACCGGACATTTCAACGATACCACCTGCGTTATCCGTAATCGGACCAAAGGTATCCATAGCCAAAATATAGGCCGCTGTTGCAAGCATACCCATCGTCGCCACAGCCGTACCGAACAAACCGCCGTTAATGGCGTATCCTTCCGGAAATGCATTCACGCCGAGATAGTATGAGATCAGCAGGGCCGCGCCCATCACGATAACCGGCAAGGCGGTCGATTCAAAACCGACGGCAACGCCGGAAATGATATTGGTAGCCGGACCGGTAGTGGATGCTTCCGCGATCTCTTTAACAGGACGATACCGGTATTCAGTGTAGTATTGCGTGATAAACACAAAAAGAACCGAGGTAACAACCCCGACAATACCACAGAGCAGGAAATGCCACCAGGCATCCGGCGCTTCCGATGAACCGAGCAGCCAGTAGGCGGCGGCACCGAAGGCGATCATTGCGAGAAAAGAAGCAAAGAAATATCCGCGATTGAGCGCAACCATCGGATCTTCGGATTCATTTTTCAATTTTACGGAAACGATACCGACAATCGAAGCCACAATACCAAAAGCACGGGCAACGAGCGGGAACATCATTACGCCCAACACACCGGCGGTAAAATTAACACCGGCCTGTGCGGCGGCTGAGGCCAATGTAGCGGCAAGAATCATCGCACCGATATTTTCAGCGGCGGTAGATTCGAACAAGTCAGCACCACGACCGGCGCAGTCACCGACATTATCACCAACCAAGTCAGCAATAACAGCCGGATTACGGGGATCATCTTCCGGAATACCGGCTTCTACCTTACCGACAAGATCCGCACCCACGTCAGCCGCTTTGGTATAAATACCGCCGCCAACCTGAGCAAAGAGCGCAACAAATGAAGCGCCGAAGCCGTAACCGACGATCAAAAGCGGAATTTTAACCGGTTCAATATCAGTAAAGAACGTTACGGCAGCATATAAACCCGCGACGCCCAAAAGCGACATCGCAACGACTAATAAGCCGGATACTGCGCCGCCGCGAAGCGCAACGCGCATAGCATCATTCAAACTGGTCAAAGCAGCGGAAGCAGTACGAATGTTCGAACGAATCGACACCCACATACCAACATACCCTGCAACCAGTGAGCAGAGCGCTCCGAGAATGAAGGAGATCGTTATCCAGCCTGCCAAGGCCATGGCCGAATCGACCGGGTCAAACGGTTTCGGTGAACGGACAACTCCGTATCCAATAAACAATAGCGCCGCTACCAAGAGTGATAACAGAAAAATCGTTTTGTTCTGGCGGCGCATGAACGCTTCCGCCCCATCCTTAATCGCATTGGAAATAGACTGCATCTTTTCGGTACCGATACCGCGGGACAATACCCAGCGAGCCAACCAGACCGAAGCGAGCAATCCGATAATGCTAAATACAAAAATCAGTCCTAATAACGAGGACTCACCCATGAGAAGCTCCTTCTGCTAACAGGTTTATATGACCATCACTTATTTTTCATTAACATGATGAGGCTGCGCGGGTGTGTACAGTGCACTTCCCTGCGTTTCAGACAAGCAGGCATCACCTGCTTTCACCTATCATCTCTTGATGTCCGGAATTGCGTTAAAAAAGTGGTGGGGGAAGGATTCGAACCTTCGAAGGCGTTAGCCGACAGATTTACAGTCTGTTCCCGTTGGCCACTTGGGTACCCCACCATGGAGTCAAATCAAGCTATGCGGCGTACCGCATATAAGGCAATTTTCGGCCAATTTCCGGACTTTTCAAGGCGGCCATGATACAGCCATAACGAGTAAAAAGCAACGGAAAAATGCCGTCGAAACTATAAATACAACAAGGGGTTATCAGTAATTATACGACTTCTTTTTGGGCTAAAATGCGAGCCATGCGGGAAATCGGCTCCGGAAGCCGTACCTGAGCGCTCTCTTGTTTAGCTTCTACTTCCCCATTTTCAAGCCGTTTGAAAACTGTGGCAAGCAGGATAAGTGTGCCCATGACAAAGAGCGCAGCCATCCCGGCGAAGAGCACCCAGACGAGCCGCTTCGGACCGGATTTAACGGTCGGAACGGAAGGGGCATCCAAGACCTGAACAATCGGAATATCCTTTTGTGCATCAAATTTAGCGATCTCATACTGCTGATTCAAAAAGAGCACGGCGGAAGAACGCACCTCTATCTCACGCTGTAAACGGGCGATTCCTTTGACGATTTCCGGATTGGTAGTCGCAGCCCAGTCACGGTTTTCAGCCTGAAACTGTTCGAGATTATCTTCAGCGGTTGCTAATTGTGCATTCTGTTCCTGAAGTTGGCGGTTCAGATAATCGGCATTCAGTTTCCCCTGAGAGCGGCGCTTGTACATGTTGTACTTTTCCAACTCATTGAGGTATTCCTGTGCTATTGCCTGCGACAACATCGGGATTTCGGTTTCGACACTGAGTGATACCACTCCCGTTTTCCGTTCAGTGGAAACACCAGTGATACCGGTCAAGGCTTCCCGTAATTTGTCGGGATTTTCTTCGTTAAAGTATTCAGCGAGAGTCAATGAGCCGGTCTCGATGGTAAAGCGATGGTTTAACAAAGCATCCTGCACTGTGCGTGAGTAAAGAATCGTCGGGAAAAGTTCAGAGGAATTTTCACTCGATGATCCTCCCCCCTTGATTCCGGCCAATGCTTTTAGATCGGCGAATTTATCACCGGTGCTGGTCGGCAGGATGATAGCGGTTGAAGCATATTTATTGGGCACCAGAAAAAGCAGCCCAGCGGTTACCACAGCAACGGTGAAAGAAGTAACGGTGATTAGTTTCCTGCGTGACCAGAGAATAGCAAACAGATCAAAGCCGCTCATCGCGGCAAAGAGTGAGCTTTCCCGGGCGTTTCCGGTTTCTTCGTTTTTCTGTAAAGTCAGCTTCATGCTATTTTCCTATTCACTTACTTATCAAATCACGTGCCGCTTTTGGGTGTTGACTAACGTATGGTTTCGCATTGTCGGACAACAGCTTTTGCTATTCAACAACAACCAGATCTTCGGTGGCCGGAAATTCCTTCCTGAACACGCCGTCATTTGTTTCCGCTTTTGTTGCTAAGCGATATTGCGGGTTTTGGCCCCTAGCGAGCTGGTAATAGGCTTCAGAAACCGCATCCCAACTGTAATGGGACGTAACCCGGTTAAACAATTGGGAGCGTTGCTCCGCTTGTTTTAGCACGGTTCGCAAATCATTGGCAATGGTATCGGTCGTAAAGTAAAATCCGGTTTCGGCTAACGCTTCCCTGCTGAACGGGGATTCGATCGCCAGCACGCGAGGGCAGCAGGCCATAGCCTCAAGCAATGCGGGATTTGTTCCGCCGACTGAGTTGCCATGAACATAACAGAAACAGTTTTGCCGTAACGCCGCTAAGATTTCTGCATCGTAGATTGCATTCAGAATGCGAATACCGTTTTGCCCATCGTGTGATTTGATTTCAAGACTATAGGATGATTGATGGCTGAATCCCACGAGTACCATTTGGTAACCCTGCTGCGCTAAGTTGGCGTCAACAAATCCCTGTACGACGTTCAATGGTAAATTGTCCGGCTCGAAGCGGGTTATTTGCAGGAAGTATTTTTGCCGCTCCAGATTAAGGGAAGCAAGAATTCCGTTGCGATTTTCTTGCGACAACTGTGGAATTGTAGGTGAACCATATGGAATGAAATGCGAATCGGCAGCAAATGTCTGACGATAGAAATTCTGAATACCGATAGAGTCAGCTATCAATGATTTTGAAATTTTAGCGATAACAAATGACGCTAACCAATAATACAGTTTAAACGGCCATGACCATTTCGCCCGGCGCCATTCTAGCCCGTCGGTGTTAACCGAAAAAGGAATCCGGCTTAGCCACGTGAGCAAAATTCCCGGCAGGTTGGCATTATTGAACCAGAAAACATGCGCGTATTCCCGGCGATGCTTGAACAGATACCAGCCGGTTTGAATCGACGAGACAAACGTATCGAGCGAACGAACAGTGCTGCCCTTAACGTACACAAGTGAACGCCCCTCAAACGAGGTTCTCGCTTCTTCGGTCGAGGAATACCGGCAAAATACTTCACAGATGACGCCGTTCGTGGTCATTCGTTTGGTAATTTCATCCACCGCTGTTTCAAACCCACCATACCGGGCAGGCAGGCCGCGGGTACCGCAAAATGCGATTTTCGGCTGGTCAGGCATAATTGCCTAACGGGCTAATTGTGCGGAGGAAGTATAAAGCGGCTCCAATTCGGAAAGCGCCTTGATGTATCGTTCGGCTGATTGTTTCCATGTCCATTCTTGTATGCGTTGTATCCCGCAGTCAATAAGCGAAGCTTGCAATGCCGAATCACCAAGAACTTTTAGGATAGCGGCAGTCAATTCTTCGCTGTTTTTCGGATCGATCTGTATCGTCGCGCCGGTGGTGGTTTCTTTGAGCGCGGTTGAATTGGAGGTTATAACCGGTACGCCGGAAGCCATCGCTTCAAGCGGCGGTATCCCGAACCCTTCGGCATATGATGGATAGACAAACAGCGAAGCTGCCCGGTACAAATGGGAAAGCATTCCCTGATCGGCGGCTTCAATCAACCGGACATGCGTATTGAACGGCTTTTGATTAAGCATGGTAAGCAACGCTTCAAAACCAAAATCTCGCTGACCTACGATAACTAACTGAGGCAAATCCGGCCGAATCGCCAGCGCTTCTTTGTATGCCTGCAATAACCCCAAATGATTTTTGCGGGGTTCTAATCTTCCGACAGTAAGCAGGTAATCAGTAACGTCGAATTTTTTCTGAATAATTGCCTTCGATTCCGCTTTTCCATCCGGATTGAATTCTTTCATACTGACGCCGCTCGGGACAATGTGCATCCGCTCTTTAGGAATGCCATACCGCTCGGTCAGTTGTTCGCGGGTGTATTCTGAACCGGCATGAATCTGTGTCGCGCTTGAAGCGGTGATGCGAACGAGCAGACGGTTGCGCATCCGTTCGGCCTTCGTGAAAAACTGCGGATGGGTTTCGAACAAAATATCGTGAATCGTTACGATCCGGTCGCAGGCAAGTTTTAACGGAGCGATATACGTACAGTGATAGCAATCGATATCATGTTCACGGATTAACGGCGCGGTTTGGTAGGTCATCCGCCGCCAGCGGGAGGTGGAATGAAAATCGATGTGCGGATATTCGCGGCCGAACGGCGTTGCACCATCCCAATGACCAAAAAAGCAGAACTCATGGTTCTGCTTTTGGTCGAGAATTGCTGAATAGATTTGCGTCAAATAGGTGCGTGATCCCTGATACTTCCCTGCCAGTACATGACAATCGACACCAATCCGCATTCGTTGTTACCGGCCGGTAAAGACCGTTTTCCGTTTGGAAGCAAACGAGGAATTCGCCGCCAGCTCCCGCGCCCGTTCCTGCCAGTCGGATTCATAGTAATGCTTGCAGGCAAACACGAGGGTAACGAACCAGAACAACTGGGTATTGAAATTGGCGTTAAAAAGCATCGAAAGAAAAATCAAAAAGGGCAAACTGATCGCCTTCCGTGAAATCAGTTTTCGCAGGAAGTACAACACGGCGAAGGCGCCGAAGATACCGTAATCAAACAGGAACGACGGAACAAAACCGAGATTGAGCACACCGGTTTTCGAATCCGGATTCAGATGGGCAAAATACGTGTCCGTAAAATATAGCTGCGACTGTCCGCCACCGTGACCGAGCCAGGTTTTCCAGTAGGTGAAATCAAGGTTCATCCAGTATTCGGCAAGCGGGACAATACGAATAGCAGAGCTGGAGTCGACTTCCTTAAGCACGTTCAAATCAGGATTGCGAACCGCTTCCCAAAGGGAACCTAAACGTTCTATTCCCCCACCGGTCAACTGCAGATCAAACATGTACACGAGTCCGAGGAAACCGAAGCCGAAGGCAAGGGCTGCCCAGCTATACCGGCGAAACAGAAAATAGCTGCCGACCGCGGCAAACAGCAGATAGCCGTAAATCGACTGAATCAAGAGAATTTCAGCAACAACCAGCGCTGTAATCGGCCAGCCCGCTTTTGTGCCTGTGTATTCAGATAATTTTAGATAGGCATACCAAGCGCAGATGACAATAAAGGCTGCATAGGAAGGTTCACTCGCGAAACCGCAGAAACGGGTCGCGGCAACACGGCGGTCAAACTCGGTACGGAAAATTTCGGAAAGCGCCGGCTCTTTGATATCGAACATATACAGAATCGCCGCGATAGCGATATTGATACCGAAAAGCGCAATCACCCAGCGCATCGCCCGGCGGAATGTTTCCGGCGGACAGACCGGCAGAATACTCAGGACAACTACGAGCAAACTCAAAAACATGAACGTGTAGCCGACCGAAGTCCACTTCACCGAGCCTGAGTTCAGGACCGTGGTTACTAAGACACAAAGCCCGATTGCCCCCGCTATTTTGTAGTTCAGCGATAAGCGATACCAGATACCGGAAGAGATTGCCACCGGCAAAGAAAGGGCAAAGATGATCAGAAAAAGGGATATGCCGGCTAATCCGGCATCGAAGAGAATCAGCTTGGTGAAAGACAGCGTCACTAAAAGCATGGTCAAAATTGCCGCTAATAGTGAACTGTCGTTAAGTACTCCGGTTCGGTTCATTTACTTTACTCCAGCAAGTCCCAGGTTAGAGGGGTTCCCTTCTTAACATCGGCACGAGCGGTCTTCCCCATAACGACCTCGGCGTACTTAGGCGGGAGACCAAACCCGGGGCGGATCACCCGAACATTCTCAGAACTGAATCGTTCTCCGGCTTTCATATCTTTTGAGATATAGAGTGAACGGCGAAACTGGAGTGATTTTTTTTCAGATTCAGTCGGCCCATAGCTGATTTTCCCCAGCGCCTGCCAAGCCCGAGTGGTCTCTTCGACCAATTGTTTCATTTCGGCCGGTTCAAGGGAAAAGGCGGAATCGACTCCTCCCTCAGCACGGGATAACGTAAAGTGTTTTTCGATAACGGTCGCCCCAAAGGCTACAGCGGCCACCGCTACTCCTGTACCCATCGTATGGTCAGACAAGCCGACTTCGGTACCGAACAGATCCCGCATATGCGCAATCGTCCGAACATTGCTGTTTTCCGGTGTAGCCGGGTAGGTGCTGGTACATTTCAGTAAAATTAATTCTTTGCATCCGGCTAACTGCGCGGTACGAACCGTTTCATCCAGTTCAGCCACTGTCGCCATACCGGTGGAAATAATCATCGGCTTACCGGTCGCAGCGACTTTTTTGATAAGCGGCAGGTCGGTATTTTCAAACGAAGCGACTTTGTACAGCGGCATATCGAGTGATTCAAGAAAATCAACGGCAGTGGCATCGAACGGTGTGCTGAATCCGATCATCCCATGTTTGGCGCATCTATCGAAAATCGGCTTATGCCACTCCCACGGGGTATGCGCCTCCTGATACAAATCGTACAGGCTTCTCCCCTTCCATAAGCTGTTGGGATCAGTGATGCTGAATTCACGATCACGCAAATCAAGCGTCATCGTGTCTGCCGTATAGGTTTGGATTTTGAGAGCATCGACACCGGTTGCGGCAGCGGCGTCTACTATTTGCAATGCCCGATCAAGAGATTGATTATGGTTACCGGACATCTCCGCGATAATAAACGGACTGTGAGCCTGCCCTATTAATTTTTGACCAACACGGATTTCTCGCATACGAAAAACGTATGCGTCACGCCAAAGCGAACCAAGTTAAAACTTTGCGGAATTATTCGACGCGAAACGGGGAGTTCGGATCCTGTTCATGCCGGATTTCATCGACCTCTTCCACCCGCCCCGGCCCTTTGTAGAGTTTGTTAGGAAGATTGATAACGATCCCATCGGTCGTTCCGATATTTTTGTACGCATGCACCACTCCCGGCGGGATGATGACCATAGCGTTTAAGGCAACGCCGACATCATCGGTCGTGTGCAGGCCAAACGTCGGTGAAGCTTTCCGGTTATCCCAGAGATATAAGCGAAAGGTCGAGGGGCCGACAAAGCAGAACAGATCGGTCTGGAATTTATGCTCATGCGGACCGCGCACGATTCCAGGGCGGGTCATGGAGATATACCCCATGGTCGGGAGCGCATCATCGTAGATTTCATCCTGCCGGAACAACTCGGTCAGCCAGCCGCGTTCATCGAAAAATTTGCTGAGTTTGCGAATCACGACCCCATCTATCAATTGTTCAGGCATAGCTAAATGTTTCCTTGTAGCTTTGTAAAAACCGAATGAGTGAATCTTCAAAATGCGGCATCCGGTTCAGTTGTCGTTCCTTCAGCCGTTTATTTTCAAGCGATGAATTAGCCGGACGTTTGGCCGGTCGGGGAAACTGTTCGGAACTGCACGGGATAATATCGACCGTGAGTCCAACTTCAGCGAATATCGCCGTTGCAAAATTATACCAGGTGGTTTCCCCCTCGGATGTTGTATGCACAATTCCGGTGATATCAGATACCGCCAACACACGAATCTGCTCAGCTAAATCGAGTGTCCAAGTTGGATTTCCTTTTTGGTCATTGACTACTTTTATCGGCGCCGGTTTTTCTCCGGATTCGGCTTTGGAACGCCAGTCAGTACCAAGTTTCAGCATCGTTTTAACGAAGTTCTTTCCAAACTGTCCATACACCCATGCTGTACGAAGTATGAGATGATTTGGCAATGTCGCCGCTACCCGCTCTTCCCCGGCGAGTTTGCTTTTACCGTATTGGTTAATAGGATTAGTAACATCACTCTCGACATAAGAGTGCTGTAAGCACCCATCGAAAACATAGTCGGTTGATATATGCAGCAGACGTGCGTTGATTTGTTTACATGCTTTGGCAACATTTTCCGCCCCCTCGGCATTGATACGAAACGCTAAGTCAGGATTGGATTCTGCGCCGTCGACATCGGTATAAGCGGCACAGTTAATAACGATATTCGGTTTATCATGAGAGAAAACTGCAACGACTTGCTGTTGATTGCTGATATTACAACGCTCACGACCAACCGGTATTACGTCAAAGGAACGACCAAAGGCCGCAGAGATGTCTCGGCCTAATTGTCCGGCCGCACCGGTGATAAGAACCTTAGGCGGCACCATCTACCTCAGCGACGACATCAAGCAGATATTGCTTATAACTGTTATCCGCCATTTTGTTCAGCAAACCGGTCATCCCCTGCCGGTTGATAAAGCGCATTCGGTAAGCGATCTCTTCGATACAGGCGATTTTCTGTCCCTGTCGTTTTTCGATAGTCGCAATAAAGTTTCCGGCCTCAAGCATGCTGTCATGCGTTCCGGTATCGAGCCAGGCGATGCCGCGCCCTAAGCGAACAACCTGCAGTTGGCTGCGCTCTAAATATGCTTTGTTGACATCGGTGATTTCCAATTCACCGCGCGCCGATGGTTTCAGCGATTCGGCGATTGATACTACCTGGTTATCGTAGAGATATAATCCGGTTACGGCATAATGCGATTTCGGTTTGGCCGGTTTTTCTTCGATAGATAATACTTTGCCGTTCGGATCGAATTCCACCACGCCATAGCGCTCCGGATCACTGACATAGTATCCGAACACGAGCGCACCGCCGACAAACCCGCGCGCTTCACGAAGGAAATCATATACGCCGTAAAAGATATTATCCCCCAAAATCAACGCGACTGAGTCGTTGCCGATAAACTCTTTCCCTAAAATGAATGCCTGTGCGATTCCGGCCGGTTTCGGCTGTACTTTGTAGGAGATACGCAAACCAAGTTCTTCACCGGTGCCGATGAGCGCTTCGATTTTCGGCGTGTCGGAAGGTGTGGAGATGATAAGAATATCGGTAATACCGAAGAGCATCAGCGTTGAAAGCGGATAATAGATCATCGGTTTGTCATACACCGGCAAGAGCTGCTTGCAGGCAACCTGTGTTACCGGATACAACCGGGTGCCGCTTCCACCGGCCAAAATAATTCCTTTATGCACACCAGTTTTCGCCATCAGTCATCACCGTCCTGCATACTGTTTTTCATAGTATTGTCGATATTCGCCGGTGATACAACCATCCAGCCATCGGCCATGCTCTAAATACCACTTCACCGTTTTTTTAATGCCATCCTGAAAACTATGTTTCGGCTGCCATCCGAGCTCTCGTTGTATTTTGCCCGCGTCGATAGCGTAGCGCCTGTCATGCCCCGGGCGATCGGCAACGAACGTTATCAGGCGTTCATGTTTCTCTCCGCCGACTAATTCATCCAGAATCCGGCAGAGCAAGCGAACCAGTTCGATATTTTCAATTTCATTATTGCCGCCAAGTGCATAGGTCTCCCCGGCTTTTCCTTTGTGAAAAACGGTGTCGAGTCCATGACAGTGATCTTCGACGTACAACCAGTCCCGCACATGTTTGCCGTCACCGTAAACCGGAAGCTGTATACCTGCTTTCGCATTGCGAATAATCAGCGGAATCAGTTTTTCCGGAAATTGGTACGGACCATAGTTGTTCGAGCAATTGGTCGTCACGATATCAAGTTTGTACGTGTGAAAATAAGCGCGGACTAAATGATCCGCTGATGCTTTTGACGCCGAATACGGTGAGTTCGGTCGGTACGGGCTTTCTTCAGTAAATTTTCCGCTTTTGCCAAGCGAGCCGAATACTTCATCGGTCGAGACATGCAAAAAGCGAAAGGGGCGAGTTGTTGAAATAGCGCGTGCGATTTCAAGCAAATGAAATGTTCCCATCACGTTGGTTTGGATAAAGCGATCCGGCCCAAGAATCGAACGGTCAACGTGCGATTCAGCCGCGAGATGAATGATACCGTCTATCCGGTTTTCTTCAGCGCATTCCCTAATCGCGGCGGAATCCTGAATATCGACTTTGGCGAAACGATAATTGGGAGCTTTTTCGATATCATGCAGATTGGAAAGATTGCCGGCATAGGTCAGGCAGTCGACATTGACGAACTGATACTGCGGGTAGTTCGGCACCATTTGCAACAGCAGATTGGAACCGATAAATCCGGCTCCTCCGGTGACCATAATACGACGCTCAAATTGCATGCTCATTAGTTTACTCGCAGGATCTATTTTGCGCTAAGGTGAAGAAAAGCGGGGTGAAATCAACCTTTTTTCTTCTCCCCCCAAAAATAAGAAATGGCGCCCCGCGGGATCGAACCGCGGACACACGGATTTTCAGTCCGTTGCTCTACCAACTGAGCTAGGGCGCCAGCAAAAAATCGGAAGTTTGAAATTAACCGTGCAAATGGCGGGACTGTCAATCTAATTCTTCGGCGTGTGCGCCAGATATGACCGAGTTGCCGGAGCAAAAAGGAAATACAAAACGACGGCGGAAAGCGCGAACAAGATAATGCTTTCGTAGCGGCTGAAGTCGAAAACAGCCAGCACAGCGACGGCAATATGCGCCGCAATCATTCCATACCAGCCCCACTGCTTGTGATCTTTATAGGCAAGCGCGAAAGAGACCAGAATAATGCCAACTGCTGCGTAAATCAGCGAGGTCTCAATCGATGAATACTGCCGATCCAGCACCGCCAGCACGATATTAACACCGCCATAGAGTAAAAAGGTCAGCGAAAATAAAAGACCATACCAATACGACAGGCGAAAAGTTATCGGTTGGGCAACTGAAGCGGTCATCGTGTATCCTCCATTCAAGAATTACAGGCTTTCACCCAAAAGTCCGGCGCCGATAAAACCGGCGTCATTACCTAATACCGCCCGCGTGACCAATAGTTTCTCGGTCGCGGACGGAAAGGCATGTTTTTTTATCGTGGCAGTGACCGCTTCCAAAAAGCCGCCGCCGCCATCCACAATCCCTCCGCCGATAACAATTACCTGCGGATTTAACAAATTAACTACACCGGCCAAGCCTATGCCTAAATACCCGGCCGTTTCTTCGACTACTTCTTTTGCGATTACATCCCCTTTTTTCAAAGCGGCAAAGACCCGTTTAATACTCAGATTGTTGATACTCCCCTCAAGTGCCTCTTCAAACTCCGGGGTGAGGCCATGCTCCAAGCGCCCCCGTACCCGGCCGATTATTGCCTGCGAAGAACAATACCCCTCGATTGAGCCTTTGATTCCGGCATGTTCGGGGCCGTTGAAGTTGATCGTCATATGTCCCAGTTCTCCGGCCGAGAAATTCGCTCCCCGCCAGAGCTTGCCGTCGAGTATCACCGCTCCGCCGACTCCAGTCCCGACGGTCACACAGACCACCGAGCGGGCTCCTGTGGCGGCTCCAAAGCGAAGTTCTGCCAAGGCCATGGCATTGGCATCGTTGTCGACGTAGACAGGCATGTTAAGTCTATCTTTGAGGTTATCACCTATCGCCATACCGTTCCAACCTGGAATGTTCGGTGCGGCACCGATAACTTTTCCGGTGCGATTGTCAACGCAGCCCGGGGTTCCGACTCCAATGTATTTTACCGGATAATCCTCTTCAGCGGCATGGTACATCAGCTTTTCAGCGATATTGGTCACTAAATGCATCAGGGGGGTCGCTCCCTTTTCCGCCAAAGTCGGACGGAGCTCCCGATAGAGTACTTTCCCCTTTTCGTCAACTAAACCGTATTTGATGTTTGTTCCGCCAATATCAATACCGGCGTAAACAGTTTGGTGGGACATCGTGAAAAGCCGTTACAATTCTTTACAACTTCAACGCTCGTAAGTGGTTACAGTTAACAATGCGGCGACAGTATAGCGGTTGTTGAAAGTAGAGTCAAGTAAAACAAAGATTAGGAAACGGCTACTCGCTTTTGTCTGCGCTCACGATATAATTGCCCGATTACCGCGCCGGTTACGAATGTCGCCGCGCTGTAATAGACCCACAACGCGACAACGATTAAGAAAACATAGACTCCGTAGAGTTCCGTGAAATTCGCCCACTCAGTGATATACCAGCCAAACAATCGGCGCGCCAACTCCCAAAAAATCGTCGCCCAAAGGGCGCTGACAAGTCCGACCTTGCGGCCGATATCGGCAAGCGAAACTAAACGATACAACCAGTAAAACAGACCGAGGATAACGACCGAGGAAAAAACAGAGAGAAACAATTCGATAACTGGTGTCAGATAGACCGCCTCTACCCAGTTGTCATGAATAGGGATTTGATTAATCAGACTGACGAGCGGAAACGCGATAGTCGCCGCGAGAAAAAAGACCAATACCAAAACGACCATCAAGAGATTTTCCAACTGCGCCATAATAAATGACCTGGGACGGTATCCGGTAAAAATCATATTCAGCACGGTGCGCATGCTGCTGAACAATCCGCTCGCGGCGAACAACAACCCGATTACGCCGACAATACCGACCGTTCCGCCGATCGTTCGCGCCTCATCGACGCGGGAAAACAACTGCTCCTGTATATAGGCCGCGTAGTCCGGATACGGAATTGTCCGTTCGATAAAAAAAATGATCTGATCCCGCACCGCACCCTGCCCTACAATAAATCCGGCGAATGAAAAAAGGACTAACACGAAGGGGACAATACAGGTGAAGAGCGAAAAGGCCAGCCCGCCACAGAGCAGAAACAAATTGTACATATTCAACCGGTCAAGTGTGCCTATGACATAGTAGCGGTAAAAATCGTTGAGACGTTTTTGATACTGATACAAGCGCTTCACAGATATCATGACTTACTTATGAAGCTGCTGTCGAATAAACAAAACCAATTGGGTGCGCGGGATAGTTTGCTGGACGCTCGAGGCTTTCAGCCATTCTTCCCGGTCAGTAGTCTGTTCTGATAATTTTCGTCCGGCTATCAAGTTTTTGACGGTTATTTCTCCGCGCGCAAATTCATCTGACCCAGCGATCACAACGAGCGGAATGCCGATTTTGTCGGCATAGGCAATCTGTTTGGTGATATTCTTCGTGTCACCGCTGAAGATTTCGGCTGCGATTCCTTCATTGCGCAGTTCACGCAGCATTTCCAAGTAATCAGTCAGCCGATCACGATCCATAACCGTAACTAACACCTTTGCCGTTGCTGATTGCATAGTGAGCGCTTTGAGATGAATCAAAGCCGCCAGCAATCGGTCGACCCCTATCGATGCCCCTACTGCCGGAAACGTCCGATTCAAGAATCGCTCGACCAAATTGTCATACCGTCCGCCTGAGAAGACCGAACCAAATTCAGGCAGATCTAAAAGCGTCGTTTCGAATACCGGGCCGGTGTAATAGCCAAGACCGCGCACGATAGTCAGATCAATTGACAGCTTCGATGCATCGACATTCATCCCGGAAAGAATAGTCTGTATATCCCGCAATTCCTGAATACCAGCTTTTGCAATTTCGATATCGCCAAGTATCGCTTCGACACGAGCAAGCGGGTCCCCCTCATTTTGCGACGCTATATTCAGAAATGATTCGATATTCTGAATATGCGTATCGGATAGGTTGAGTCCTTTGATTTTATCACCTGATGAGTCCACTCTTCCCGGTCCTAACTCCAACAGAACAGCTGCCTTCCCCTGTTTTTCGAGTTTGTCGATTACACGGAGCACATCTGCTCCCTGTTCGCTTGGAATGCCGACATGCTGCAACAAACCATTCAAAATTTTGCGATTTGAAAAACGGACAACAAAACGGTCGATACCGAGAAACTTGAAAATCGTGACCATCGCGGCGATGATTTCGGCATCGGCCAACAGGTTCTGCGTCCCGACGATATCGAGATCGAACTGCATGAACTCCCGGTACCGCCCCGGTCCCGGTTTATCCACCCGCCAGACATTTCCGTATTGATAGCGGCGAAAGGGCAGCGCCAAAGTCGGCGAACCAGCGACATAACGGGCCAGCGAAAGCGTGAATTCATAACGAAGGGCCATATCGACTTCATCCGGCCCGGCAAAACCGAACAGCTCGCCGAGTGAATCTTCACTGTAATGCGAGCCAAGAAGCACATCGGCCCGCTCGATAGAAGGTGTTTGCAGCGGCAGAAAGCCCATCAATTCGCAGACATGCTGGACGTTTGTCAGCATCCGGTTTCGGGCGATCATCTCATCCGGAGGATAATCCCGAAATCCTTTCAGAATCTGCGGTTTTACTTTTTGCGCTTTCCTGTCACTCATCGTTTCTCAGTCCTTTTTGAAATACGTAATCAGTAAAAATTAACTTGGTAGAGCCATTGGGAAAGCTTTTTCTTCCGCCATAGATGATACCGCGGACATGTCCAAAACGAACCAAATGAGCACAAAAGCTATCGATCAGCTCCATTCATTGCTTTCCAATGAGCAGATATCGACACATGCCGGTCATCTGGCGGTGGCGGCAAAGGATGAATCTTCCCTTGAACCGGTCACGCCAAGCGCAGTCGTATGGGCAAAAAATGCTACGGATATCCAAAAAGTCATTCGCGTTTGTTATGAAACCGAAACTTCAGTTACACTGCGCGGCGGCGGGTCAGCTTTGGAAGGGTCAGCAATTCCTTCACCCAACAGCATTGTTCTCGATACAAGCCTAATGACTAAAGTTATCGAATATTGGCCGGATGATTTGCAGGTGAAAGTTGATCCGGGGATTATTTATGACAATCTGAATGCGTACCTGAAAAAAGACGGGCTCTTTTTCCCGCCTTCACCGGGTGGTTCAGGAAACCTTGCCACTATCGGCGGCATGGTTTCAACCAATGCGAGCGGTATTTACACCGTCAAGTATGGCGCCACGAAAGAGTATCTGCTTTCACTCGATATTATAACCGGCACAGGCAAAGCGATGACCATCGGCAGTCGGGCGTTGAAACGCTCGAGTGGATATAATCTGGTCGATCTTATCTGCGGCTCGGAAGGAACGCTCGCCGCAATTACAGCCGTTACGCTCAAAGTAGCCGGTTTGCCAGAAACAAGAAAGCAGAGCGCCTTTACCTTCAAAAATGAATCATCCGCGGCAAAAGCAGTTTCGATTATTCGCCAATACGGTATCGATATCGCCGCAATCGAATTTCTCGACCGACGGGTAATGGAAGCATTGAACCTGCTCAAAAACTATCAACTGGCCGAAGCCACGTCTTTGTTTTTGGAATTTCACGGTTCCACCGAAACCTGCACCGCATCCGACACTGCAACTACCGAAATTTGCACAGATTTGGGCGGTGAACGGATTACGCTGCCGAATAACCAGAATCCATGGGAAATACGGCATTACGTAACCGAGTCCATCAAACATCGCAAACCGGGTTACGCAATTATCCGCAATGATATCGCCTTCCCGATTTCTGCTTTACCCCGTGTGGTTGAATATTGTCTAACTGAAGCGGAAAAAGATGGGCTGATGATTCACACCTTCGGACATGTCGGTATGGGGCTGCTCCACGCGCTTATTCTCGCCAGAAGAAATGATACGCAGGAATGGGAAAAGGGGATGGCCTTAAATACCCGGATTATCCGAAAGGCGATCGCTGAAAGCGGAACAATTTCCGGCGAGCATGGGATCGGGTTAAGCCATGTTCATCTGCTATCTGAAGAGCACGGAGATTCGGTTTCCCTCATGCGGGCGATGAAGTCACAATTTGACCCGCGCAATATCCTGAATCCGGGCAAACTGTTCGGATAAACCGGGCCATTCTCTTTCCTTGCCAAGTTACGGGAAAACCGTACCTTAGCGGTCGAAACCATTAGGGAAACAGGTGTATAATAGTATATGAAAATGAAGGCTGCGGTTTTTGCTCTTTTGACGTGCTTAACTATCGGTTCGCTTTTGGCGGAACCGGCGCTTGAAATCAAGGGAAACCGCTATGATTTCGGTATTGTCCCCCAAAACGCAAAAATCTGCCAGTATTTCTGGTTCAAATCAATCGGTACGGATACGCTTCGTATCTCGGAAGTAAAAACCGGGTGCGATTGTGTAACGATGCCTGTCGAAAAAATGTGGATTGCACCGAACGACAGCATGTTAGTCGGACTAAGCTGGGAAACGGAACGGCGCATCGGCGGCATTGGGCGCTATCCCTATGTGATGACCAACGCCCGTACCGAACCATATCGTATTTCCTTAACGGCTGATGTTACCGTCAAACCGGACTCGGCATTTCCGATCTGCTCCCGGCCTTTCATTCTTTCTTTGGCAAAGACAGCGACCGCATCAATCGATAGCATGAGCTTTCGCTTGGTGAACCGAAGCGACCAGGATATCACCTTACGGGTGATGTCGTATCCGCCGATTCAGGTTGATATCAATATCCCCACGCATATCAAGGCAAATTCAGAAATAGTTTCGTATGTGAAGGTAAAACCGGATTTTGTGAATCAGGAGTTTTCCACATCGATAACCCTGATGACTGACGACGCCAATGAAACGCGCCTGACGATTCCGATAGCCAGAAAAAATTACACGACGACAAAATGAAAAAGGTTTTGACCAGAGCATTGTTCATCGGCTGGTTTGCCGTATTCGCACAATCAGTATTCGCCGCACCGCGGCTCACGATGTATGAAGATGCTTTCAATTTCGGATATATTCCCCGTCAGGTAGCTGTCAGCCATGATTTTTGGCTTTTTTCCACCGGTGATGAGCCGCTTCTGGTTTTGCAGGTAGTACCCGGTTGCAGCTGCACCCAGATGCCGCTTGAAAAGCGACAGATACCGGTCGGCGACAGTTCACGGCTGGAAATCATTTTTCACTCCCGCACCTTTACCCGTGGAATCACAAAACGACCGACAATTCAGACCAATGCCGGACCGGACGCAAAAGTATTGCAGGTGATTTCTTACGTAGTCACTGATCCGGATTCTACCTACCCGATCAAGATTGCACCGTGGCTTATCGAACTGAAAGGTTCACCGGAAGCTGCCAATATGGAAGCTTCTTTCACCCTCACCAATTTGACCGGCACTCCGCTTTCTACCGACATAATCGCGCTGCCAGGCGCCTTTGTGGATGTCGAATTGCCGGCGACTATTCCGGCCAACGGCTCGGTCAGGGGAAGCATTCGCGCCAAAGAAAACCAGGCGAAAAAAACATTTGAAAAATCGATTACTTTTGAGTTAAATGATGAAGCAAAAAGCCGATTTACTATACCAGTGAAGCGTACCTACCGAAGCGGAACAACAAGTTCCGGTACTGAAGATACGCAGAACCATGTAGCCGGAACCGGCAGCAAGTAAACACTGTTATACGATGTATATGAAAAAACAATTCCGTTTAGCCTTGGTCTTTACCGTGTTTGCCGTTCTATCCGTAGAGGCAGCTCCACGGTTGACCATGGATAATTCCACATTCGATTTTGGGTACGTGCCGCAGAATTCGGCTATCAGCCATGATTTCTGGCTGAAATCAGCCGGTACCGACACGCTCAAGATACTGAAAGTAGTGCCTGGCTGAGGATGCACCAAGGCGCCTCTTGAAAAAGAGGTCATTGCTGTCGGTGACAGCACCCGGTTAGAAATTATCTTCCATACCAAAACGTACTCAGGTCCGACGAGTAAGCGCCCTTCTATTCAAACCAACGAAGGACCGCCGGATAAAAGCGTCCAGATCATGGCCCATGTAGTATCCCGTCCGGATTCTACCTATCCCGTTATTCTGAATCCCTACAAACTGGATATGTCCCAGTTCACCGAGAAAGTGCGGGAGAAAGTGACATTTAAAATCAATAACGTTTCTGAAAAGAAAATAAAACCGACCCTTGTTTCGGGCGCGAGTGATTATTTCACTATCAAACTGCCCGCTTCCATAAATCCCGGTGGTTCTGCCGAAGGAACCTTAACGCTTAAACCGGCAGGGTTAAAAGGCGGGTTTGAAAAATCATTCACAATTCAACTGGATGATGACAAAAAGAGCCGGTTCACTATCCCGGTCAAACGGACCGTTAACAATGTCGGCGCTGACAGCAATAGCGTCAAGGCAACTACCTCATCTTCCGGTCATTAAATCGTACTGAGTAGCTACCAATAAAAAACGGGTTACGTGTACACGTAACCCGTTTTGCATATTAGGTGTTTTGATTGTTTAGTCTTGATCCTGGCGTTTGATCATGTCTGTCAGCGCTTCCTGCCAGACCTCGCTGTATACTTCCCCTTGAACGTTGGAGTGCACTAACCGGAAATCATTGTAGCCAGTACGGTCTTCGAAGATAAAGAACTTACCTTCCTTAACTTGACGGTAATTCCAAACCTGGTACGGATTCCCCGTACGCGGCGTCGGGAAATCATCAAGTTCATCCGGCGCGCCATAGGTCATATAAATTCGGCCCCGATCAGTCAGATAGCCGTCTGTTTTTGCTTCCCCGGTAGAAAACAATTGATTCACTTTCCGGTACCGCGCAACTAATTCTGTTTTGGTTGTATGATTGGCGGTAAGGCTTCCGGCAGCGACATCTTTCCAGTATTGATCCAGAAAGTTTCCCTGCCCTCGCTGGTCAAGGCGGTTTAACGTCTGCTTTTGGTCGGGAGTCAATATGTACATGACAATCTTCACCCGTTCCGGCAATGGTAAACTGTCATAGGCTGTTGCGATCACCTGTGTTGTGGCACCGGGTTGATCAACACGTGGGGCAATAATATGAAATGAGGCAAACACCGTGTCACGTCTGTTATTCGCTTTATCAAGCACACTGACTTCAAGAAAATAAGAACCGATCGGCCAGCCGCGAATGTCAAATTGGTCGGAGATCACAGCCGACGTACCAACTGTTGCACGGGTACGTTCCCCCAACGAAAGAAATTCGGTGCCAGCATCGTTGAGTATCCGATAGGAAACGACATGTGAACTCGGTTTGGCGGCATCATACGAAAGATTATAAATTTCACCGTACACTGCGCCAATGCTGTCAACAGAACTAAACACAGCGCGTGGATTAGGGCGAATTCTCAATCCGTTTTTCGTCAAGCGACCGGGAATCTCCCCTTCCTCTTCTCCGATATACTCGATTCCTTCGGCAATAAGCAGACCACCCAGGGTAAGCGTATCCTTGTTCGGGGCGGGTACCATTACCCGCGGGGAAAATGCTTCCCCCTCACGCTTGCTAACCACATCGATAATGGTCAGGCGTATAGAATACAGACCCGGCTTTACCAGAATGCCTATTTTATTGAACACTGCCACCGGTACATTGGCATTGCTGTCGGCTTCAAAGGCGAAATAAGTCGTTCCGGAATCAACAGGACGTCCGAGCGAATCGATAATGTCCAACTGCACGAAAACCCGGGTTGTTTGGTATGTTGATGCGCTATCCGGGTAGGATTGAAATTCGTGTTTTAAGACAGAGAAATATGATTCCAGCAAGGTCAGTGAATCATATTCCGGATTCGGAAATGCAACCACTCCCGCCTGCACGGTAAGGCGTCCTCCATTTTGCGCATGCGCAAATGAGATAAATGAAGCAAAAGCTACAGCAAAAAGAAAGGTGAAGCGGGACAGCTTAGAAATCAGGACGTTCATTAAGACCATCATACGGGTAGGCAAGGCGGTAATCTCCATCTCCTATTTCATCGGTAAACGTAAAGCGCCGGTAATTCCCTTTTTTGTAGTAATGCCATACCTGATAGGGATAGGTGTTGACGCTATACGGGTAATCATCAATTTTGTCCGGCTCTCCGAAACGAATGAACACTTTCCCCCGGTCAGTGCGCCATCCGGCCTGCTGTAAAAAGGCGAAACGGTCATTGGCGATTTCGATACGCAGATAAAACTCATCCCGCATCTCATTGTCCGGTGTTCCCGGGGTCGGGTCGCGTTCCTGCCAGAACCGCTCGAAGGCCTGTTTACGGGCTTCGTACGTTTCCGCTTTTTTCATCTCTTTAATGACGTCCGACTCGGTGATATAGCTTAATTGCTGCAGCGCAGTTTCGTAATCATGCTTTAAGAGCGCTTCACGCGTCCATTGGATGTAAAAGGTCCGGATGCGGGCGTCGATTGCTTTGTATCGCTTACCGCGCAGGGTAACGGCAAGCTCATATTCACCGGGCGTGAACCCGTCGAGGGAAACCTGACGGAACTGTTTCATAGTCGGATTGGTGAAGGTTAAGTGCAGCGTATCCCGATAGACCATCTTACTCCGGTTGCGGACAATGCTTTCGACAACAATCGTCGAATCCTTGTTTTCATCTCCGCGATACACTTCAAGGTAGTACGAAAGCCGTCCGGAATCATCGACGGAAAAGGTATGAGCGATCGACGGGATAATCGTCATGCTCCCTTTCACGAACGTATTGGTGGTGTCCTCTGTCGCCGCTCCGGTCATTTGTACCAATTCAAGCCCCGACAAACTCGGCTTATCTTTGGTCGGTTTTTCAAGCTTCACTTTCAGTTCACGCGTTAGTACCTGCTGGCTGTTTTTGTCTCGGAGGGTAACCTCTACTTCATACTTACCGGGTGGAAGATCAAAAGCGACTTGCAGTACCCGGAAATCGGTTGCCGAGTGGGTGCGATGTTCGTTCGGAACGCGAATAGACCGGTCGATAGTTTTCGACCCGAATACCTGATCGTCATTCCCCCGAACTACTGTCGTAATCTCGCAGGATGCCTCGTAAACGCCGTTCACGAGGTTAAAGGTTAAAAGACTCTGAAAGAGCTGATAATAGATCTCAAGCCGAATCATACCCGCGCTGTCGGATTTAAAATCGGCATAGTCAACCAGCAATCCGGCCTTGTTTGCCGGAGCCAAAGAGCGGTGCTGAGGCGGTTCCTGCGCATTCCCTGCCGCGGCAATACAAAGCGTAACAAGGGACAGACATACTATGCGTTTGAACGGATGAAAACTCTTCATGATACTCTTTCAACCGACGTACAGCCGGTCAGTTCCAACTAACTGAATCAACGGGAAATCTGCAAGATTTTAATAAAATGCGGGGATTGCGCTTATTCGTAGCGCAGGGACTCGATCGGGTCAAGGTTCGCCGCGCGATAGGCTGGATACAACCCGGAAACCAGACCGACTGAAACGGCGACGGTAAACCCGATAATTATCCAAAAGAGTGAAATGCCCAAAGGAAAGCCTATCAGTGCATTGATAGATACGCCCAAAATAACCCCAACCACGATACCGACAACACCGCCGGTTCCGGAAAGCGTAATTGCTTCGGTCAAAAACTGAAAAATGATATTTGCCTTTTTGGCTCCGACTGCTTTACGAATACCAATTTCCCGCGTCCTCTCGGTAACCGAAACAAGCATGATATTCATCACCCCGATTCCGCCGACCATCAGACCGACTGAGGTAATAACCATCATCCCGATGTATATCCATTTCGTGAAATTCGCCACCATATCCTTAACGGTATCCTGCGTCGATAAATGAAAATTGTTCACTTTGTTAAAGGGAACCTGGCGGTATACACGCAGCGCGTTTATGATTTCTTCTTTCGCTGTTTCCATCTTTTCTTTCGATTCGGCCTGGGCGATCAAAAAGAGTTCTTCCTCCCAGGGATGCAGCTTTGAAAACGTAGATAAGGGAATGGCCACGGCATTGTTATCACCGTCACCTTCATCGAAATTCGCTTTTTTCTCTTCAAATACACCGATCACCAAAAAGAGGTTGCCGTTAATTCTAATCTCTTTCCCGACTGCGCTCCCGCCTTCGAAAAGCGCGCTGGAAACTTTTGAGCCGATTACACAGACCGCAGCCCGGCTGTTTTCCTCCATGTCGCTGAAAAATCTCCCCTCGCTCATTTCCTGATTTACGACTCTCGGATACGCAGGCCAGGTACCGAACAAGTTTGGGCGGCTTGCTTTATTGCTGCCGTATTTGACCTCATTCCCGCCTGGTTTAAAATAGAAATTCTGCGGGGCAACGCCGCTAATAGCCGGACAGTTATCTAAGATAGCCCGCGCTTCCCCTTCCGTAATAGCCGGACGGTTTCGATCCTCTTCGGACAATTCATCCCAATCGACGTTAAAGGGGAGCTTGGTTATGTATATGCTGTTACCGCCCCAAGAATCAATCTGCTCATTAAGCGCACCGTTCAAGCCGTTGATAACTGATGCAAACGTGATGACGGAACAGACACCGATCATAACACCCAAAATAGTCAGTCCGGCGCGGAATTTATTCGAACGCAGTGAGCCGAATGCCATCAGCATTGCTTCCCGCGCTTCTGTCCATGACATCAACATATCGTTTTCTACTCGTAACTTAAGGCTTTAATCGGGTCCAGTCGAGCCGCTTTCATGGCAGGATAAATTCCGAAAATCAGTCCGATGCCGGTCGAAACCGAAAGCCCCGAGAAAATAGCGAACGCGGAGGGAGAAATATCCATCCCCAGCGCTCCCAATCCCCATTTGGCCAGCATATAACCGACTAAGATTCCAATCAACCCGCCGGTAAGCGTAGTAATCAATGATTCAAAAAGAAACTGCAGCATAATATGCCCCTGCTTGGCACCGACTGATTTGCGAATACCGATTTCCCGCGTCCGTTCGGTGACCGACACCATCATGATATTCATCACCACGATTCCTCCCACAACAAGCGAAATAGAGGAAATACCGACCAGTGCAACCCGAAAGGTCCGGGTAATACTATTTAACGTATCGATGACGTTGTCGGCAGTAAGGATATCAAAATCATCAGGTTTGTTAAACGGAACGTTACGATAGGAGCGAAGAATGACCCGCACCTGGTCAATCGCCTCTTGCATCCGCTCTTCGGAGACTGCTTTAACAAAGTAGGTAAGCCGCTCCCGACGTTCACCGAACACCCGGTTAAAGGTCGAAATCGGAATACGCACAAAGTTATCCTGATTGTTCCCGAATGACGATCCCTTTTTCTTGGCTACGCCGATAACCGTAAACGGATAGCCGTTGATTCGAATTTCCTTGCCGATCGGGTCGACGCCGGAGAAAAACTCTTCCCGCACAAAATCACCGATATAGGCAACCGGACGATGGTATAAATCGTCTTCCCGAGTGATGAACCTCCCTTGAACGACATTCATGTCTACGATATCGACCAGAGTATGTTCGCTGCCGCCGATGGAAACATTGTTTAAGCTCTTAGTACCCGCTTTGAGTTTCGCGGAGGCAGAATTACGCAGTGACATGGTTTCACACAAGTCACAGCCTTCTTGGATGTACAACGGAGCACGGTAATCAAGCTGCTTGCGCTTCATTTTCTCCCACCACATTTCGTCTGAGAGTACCATTCCCATCTTGCTGACGACAAAAGTCGCAGGTCCCATCGCCCGGATATCTTTCACTATTTCTTCCTGGATTCCTTCCAGGGCAGATACGATAGTCATAACAGACATGACGCCGACAAGTACGCCTAAGAGCGTTAAACCGCTACGAAGCTTATTCGCCCACAGTGACTGAAAGGCCAGCCCTAAAAGCGGTGCGATCATGCTCATGCGATTAACTTAGCGCGTTTTTCTTCGGGAATTAGTTCATCACTTGCGATCTGGCCGTCACGAATCGACAGAATCCGTTTAGCGTGTTCAGCGATATCACGTTCGTGGGTCACGACGATAATCGTATTCCCTTGCCGATGCAGGTGTTCAACCAGCCGCATGATTTCCAGTGAGGTTTTACTGTCCAAATTACCGGTCGGCTCGTCTGCAAGTAACAATGACGGATTATTCACTAAAGCTCGTGCAATCGCAACACGTTGGCGCTGACCGCCGGAAAGTTCATTGGGTTTGTGGGTCATACGGTCAGTCAGTTCAACTTTTTTAAGCGCCTGAATCGCCATCTCTTTTCGTTCATGCGCCGGAGTACCGTTGTAAATAAGCGGAAGCTCGACATTGCTCAGTGCCGTAGCTCTGGCTAACAAGTTAAATGTCTGGAACACGAAACCGATTTCACGATTGCGGATCGCCGCCAGTTCATCATCACTCATCGTGCTGACTTTTTTTCCGTTGAGAATATAGTCACCCTGTGTAGGCGTATCGAGGCAGCCGATCAAGTTCATAAGCGTCGATTTGCCGGAACCGGAAGGTCCCATGATGGCGACATACTCCCCTTTTTGGATGGAGATAGATACACCGCGAAGCGCGTGCACCTCTTCGCTTCCCATCTTATAGGTTTTCCACAGATCGTGCGTTTCAATAAGCGCCATATCAGTTATTGCCTTCGCCTGATTCTTTATTGCCTTCCAGCTTAGGAGCAAGCTTCACGAAGTCACCATCTTTGATAGTACGCAGTTTTGCATACGGACCGGTGATGACAGTATCAGATGCAGTAAGACCATTAGTAACTTCAATATGCTGGCGGTCGGCGATGCCGGTTTCAACTTTTACGAACACCGCTTTACCGTCACGAACAACGTACACGCCCTTGATTTCTTCTTTTTCTTTTTCATCTCCGGGCAAGAGTTCATCGTTTTCATTCGCTTCGGCGGCATGAGCAGTAGCGACAGTACTACTTTCAGAACTGTCTTGAGAAGATGCCGTTACCTCGCTTTTTGCTTTATTCAGCGAGTCTTTGTCGAACTCACGGACAACCACCGAACTGTACGGAACCGAAAGTGAGTTTTCGCGTGCATTGGTTGTAATATCCACGTTCGCCGACATACCGGGACGAAGTTTAACCGTCGGCTGCTTGAATACTACTTTCACCCGGAAATTGGTCGATTGCTCCGAGCTGCCGGTATTCGCCAAGATAGCGGTGTTGCCGATTTCAACCACTTCACCCTTAAAGACTGAATCCGGAAATGCATCGACTTCGATATCGGAAGCCTGTCCCATTTCGACCAGGCCGACTTCTGTTTCGTCGACTTCCACTTCAACTTCATACGAATCCAGATTGGAGATTGTCATGAGCGTTTTGCCCTGCGTGAACGATGTCTGCGCAGGTGCGATTTCTCCAACTTCACAGTCGACAAGAGTAATAATGCCGGTCATCGGCGCTTTGATACGGGTCTTGCGCAGGTTGTCGACCTGTTGTTCATATCTGGCGTTTGCCTGTTTGGCTTGCGCCTGAAGCGCCAAGTATGAGGACTTCGCATTTGTGTATTCATACTTGGCATCGGTAAATGCCTGCTCCGAGGTCAGCTTGGACTCATGCAGTTTTTCCTGACGCTTGAATTCAGTTTCCGCCTGTTCCAGAAATGATTTCTGACCTTCAAGCCGGGCGTTGATTTCAGTCATAGAAAAGGCCGCCTGTTCGACATCCGAATGAAGCTGAATGGTATCAAGAACGATGAGCAGATCACCTTCCTTCACGTAATCCCCTTCTTTCGCCGCCAACTGGATAATCTGTCCGTTAATCTGAGACGTAATATCCACTTTAGTCTGCGGCTGGATTCGCCCGGAAGCAGAGACTTTCTGCACCAGTTTTCGTTCAATGGCTTTTTCGGCCTGAATTTCCACTCCTTTGGTCGTATCCCTTGTTAACTGGATAACAACGACAGCGATTATTAACAGGGCGAGTGGAATTCCTACCAGAAGTTTCGTTCGTTTGGTCATACGTGAGGCACCTAAGCTTTCATCTCTATTGCAATAATCCTATTTCTTACCCATCGCATTTTCAAGCTGCGCGACCGCGACATTCAAATCGAAGTTCGCCTGTACTAAATCGGTTTCCGCCTGCTTGAGCGAAACCTGCGCATTCAACAGATCGAGAATCGTTGCTGCACCGAGATTGTATTTCTCCTGTGTGATCTTCAAATCCTCTTCCGCCGACGCGACATTTTCCTGTGCAACCTGTCTTTGTTCTTTCAACTGCTCAATGTTCAGATACGCGGCTTTAATTGTCTGCACCGTCGCGTTCTTCGTATCTGAATAGACAGCCATAGCATTGTTACGGAAAACACGGGCAGATGTTACCTGCTGTTCCCGCCGAAATCCGTCAAAAATCGTCCAATTGATGCCTAATCCTAACGTGAAGCTCTTACTTTCAAAGCTCGGATCAGAAAGGTTATAGCTGGCGGAGCCACCAATGGTGGGCAGATATAAAGAACGGGCTGCCCGCAGATCACTTTTAGTCACACTGACTTCTTTTTCAGCCGCGAGAACGTCCGGGCTGTTTTCCAAACCGAACTTGATGGCATCATCAAGCGTCCCGGCAAAATCACCCGATTCATTGCTGCGAACGAAAGTAACGTCAACATTCGGGTCCATGCCGATGGTGTACGATAGATCAGCACGGGAAGTTACTACCGCATTTTTTGCACGAAGCAATTCCAATTGATCACTGCCTGACTGCACCCGCTGTTTGAGCACGTCGGATTTGGAAGCTGAACCTAAATCAAATTTAGACTGGATGAGCTTTAACTGCTCTTCACTCCGCTTAACTGCCTCTTCCTGCACTGCTACATTTTCGATGCTGTTTAAGTGGGCATAAAATGCCAACTTAACCGAATAAATTAAATCCTGCTCGGAACTGAGAACATCGAGCTTGGCCCGTTCCAGTGATGCTTTCGCCGAGGCATACGAAAAGAAATTCGAGAAATCCAAAAGCGCCATATCCGATGATATGGAGATAGATCTGCCGTCGGTTTTCAGATCATTGCCGCTTGAATCAACATCATAAAACTTCGTTTCCGACCAGTTGTATCGGGCAGACAGTGACGGTAAAAACGCACCTAAGGCACTTCTTTTTCCGGCCGCTGCTATTTCAGCAGAACCGCGAGCCTGAATAATCGAGGCACGTGTTTTCAGCGCCTGCTCAATGCTTTGCTCCAATGTCATTTCCGCAGCCGAAACAACCCCGCCGGCCAACAACCCAACTGCGGTAAGTAATGTCAATCCAATGTAACGCAATTTCATTCCTATTCTCCTTATGCGGCTAAACTCATTACCCAAGAAAACAGTACGTGAATCACCGCCAGTAAACCCATCGATAAGACCGACATGAGGTAACCTTTGTTGCGGGGGAAACCGTACATAATTGCCAATCCGATTCCGATGACAATAATTTCCCATATATGAAAGACACTTATTTTGGACAGTGCTATAAAAAGCGGGCTTTCCAAGCTCGGATCAGGCAAAAGCGCCGCTAATGAAAATGATACAAACAATGATTCTTTCATCAGTGCGAGCGGAGCCGTGATCAGCATTCCGGTCAGAAAGACAATCTCGCCATACAATGTCACTGAAAGGACTCGCTTAAAGGAAGATTTACCTGCAAACACGAAGTTTCCCCAAAACAAGGCCAAGAGCGCACCGAGTAATGGAATAAGCATCAGGGTAAATGTCCCAAAACCGAGAATCATCCCCTTCATCGTTGAGTCTCCCGGCATCAACTCACCTTGTGTTTCCATCTGACGTTGATACTGCGGAGCGGCTTTTTGCGCTTCAAGAATAAGATCAACCAGCAAAAATAATCCGATCAGCCCGATTAACGCCAATACGAGATAGGGAACGAGAACTTTTGGGTTTTCTTTCAGCTCGGTAAATAAACGGGATGGTGCATAAAACACTTCCGCTATCCCCCGCAAAGACAATGATCCGGATCTTTTGGCTTCAGACTGCGCTGCTCCTGCCTCATTACCGTTCATAACAATTTCCTCCATGTTCCTTGTAAACGGAATCACCTAGTCAAAGTTTCAAACAGAATGAGAAAGATACACAGGAACAGCCAGTGGCACAAGGGAATCCGAAGTAAGTAATTTGCCGGAAAACCCCCAAAAAAGAACCGCCGGTCAAATGAAACCGGCGGTTCTCTTAACATTCAAGTTTCGTTTTACAACCGCTCAACGTTGACGATAACCAGCGGGAAACCCTGCAGATCATTATGGGTGGCTGACGTCCAATTACGCATCGTGATAAACACGCTGTTATTGGTCACCGTTCCCTGATTGGTCGGCACATTGCCAACAAGTACGACAAGAGGGAAATTCGTGGCTGTAGGCAATGAGAAGTTCTTGGGTTCAATGGCAATGAATACACATCCGTTAGCACCTGCCGGACCACCACCGGCCGGAACAAAACCACCCGCCGGAAGCCCGCCACCGCACGGCAAGCCGGTCAGGAAATCTTCACCGGGGAAATTCGGCACACGTGAGCTAAGCGAGTATGGATTCGGATTCGCACCAATATCCTTTTGGTCATAGGCCGTAAACGCACCGGCGGTTAGCATCATGCTTCCGTTTTGCGGGAAATACTGATTAATAGCAGTTTCATTGACCCATGCAGGCTCGCTAAAGGTCGCGTTGCCGCAGCCACCATCAAGAATTGGAGACATCACCCAGGTACGATACACCCATCCAAAAGGTGATAAATTCGGTAAGTAGAGTGACGGCTGTACAAAGTTTTCCCGTATGAATTCCGTGTTGACGTTACTGTTCGGTTCGATATCGTAATCAATTGTGATCTCATCAACGGTAAAGGGCGGGGTTGTTTGGTATTCAACTACCGAATCAAATCGAACATACTGAACGGTGAATGTATCGAAACCGATAACACGCTCATCTGTCACCGTTCTAATATTAATCAGGTCCCGAACCACGATACTGTCGCAAACCGGATTACTGACAGACGGCGTACATTCACTGGAACTGTCAATCGAATAACTTACTATACCTACCGTATCCCTAATTGAATCGACTTTCTCTTCATACCCGCTTAACCAGACTCCGTAGCCGTCATTAGTTGTCAGGTCGCTATCCGACGGCGTACTCATATTGAAAAACATGAATCCGTTATACAGCGAATCGGAGCGCGGGAATTTCAAACGGGTCGTTTCCGGTTCAAGGGTTATCACCGTATCCAAAAGCATGATTGCATTCGGCTTGTTGGCGTTGTTGTCCGGAACCGGTTCAACGGAAATGATAACCGTTCGGTAGCTGAAAATGTCATCGGGAAGAATGAAGGAATTGGAATCAGCCCGGCGGGTCGTTCCATTCGTTTCAAAAAAGGCATTGGAATCGAAATTCCAAGCAAACTTTGCCATCGGGATGGTATCGGTTCCGTTGGCAGCCCAGAGTTGGTAAACCGTACCCGGTGGGTTAGTGGGAAGCCGTTCCGGGGTCAGGGTCAACCGACTGCTCGAAACCGGGGTGATGACATCTTCCGGCTGGCTACAGCCCCAGTACATCAACAGAGCAAATATCGCTAAAGCAAGTAATCCCAATCTGTTAGCGCGCGATGACATCAACTATTTCCTCCTGAACCGTCCAATCACGAATTCCAAATCATCCAGTATAAGCAAGGAGTATAACACCCCCCGAAAAAGGGTGTCAAGCCATTATTTGCTCTACTGTTAGCTCCTGTATCCCAGACGGCTGAACCGGCCTGTTCATCTAAAGATTTTTTCGTCAAAGTCGATATTCAGAATGGCCCCTTAGCAGGAAAGAAATCGATAGAACATAACAGGATAGAGTAACTTGAAAAAAGATTCACCCCACACTAATCGGAAAGTTGAACCTAATAACGGCAATCAGAGCACAGCCAATTCAACGGCCGGCAATGTTGACCGGGATGGGGACGACTTTGTAATCTCAGAAGCATCCGGACGAGATGTCGAATTTGTCGGTGGCGAAAAGGAATTCGCAGGTTCTAATCAATCCAAAGATTCAGGCTCCAAACGATCGGATTCAATGCGGGATCATCAGCAGTTGAATCTGGACGATGAGGATATCATCTCAGAACAGGCAATCGGAGCCTCGGCCGCTGAACCGAGCAGCAAAAACTCGTTCAAGGCCTCCCCTGCCTCACAAACTCCGCCCGATTCGAAGCCGGACTCTGTCCGTAAGAACGGTGAAGGGGTAAAACGTCTCTCTACCGATCAGGTGAAAGAAATCGAAAAGAATATGTATTCCAACAAACCGGAAATGGTGAGCAGCAAAGACAAAGAAGAACTGCTCAAAAAAGTGCAAACACACCTGACCGGTAATGAAAAAGCCCTCGCGGCACAGGCCAAAGAAACCCCGGCCCGGACGGCCGCACCGATGGCGTTCGATCAGGACGCTCCTCGTCCGACTATGGCCAAGAAGACACGCGGTATTGCGTATTATTACAAGAATTACATTCAGATCGTCGGCAGTATCGAAATGCACGACAACGATGAACTGATCGTGAACGAACGTCCGTATGCACTCAAGAAAAAACGGATGAGTTCTCATGTCGGCTGGGGGCTCGGTATCGGCGCGCTTTCCGTGGTGATGCTGATTTTTGCCTCCTTGTTCATCAAGGATGCCGGCAGCGGTTTAGGGGAAGTTACCGGTATTGTTTTGGATGAAAACTCACAGCCGTATGTACAGGGTGCGACAATCCGATTCCCCGACCTCGGTATTAATGTTGTTTCCAACCCAGCCGGATTCTTCCGCTCGGGTGATGTTCCCGAAGGAACGCACAAGATTCAGTACTTCGTAAACGGCTCGATGATCGGCGAAGACTACGCCACGACGGTTAACGGTGATCTGACCATGGTTGCGTTGCGCCCGAAACAGACCTCTGAAAGCAACCATATCGCTCAAACCGAAACTCCGGAATTTCAGCAGGTAAACGACATCGCCAGAGAGCAGCAAAATCTGTCGATGGCTCCCCCCCAATCACAGCAGGCATCACGCACTGAACCGACTCGCCAGAACAATAGCGAACAGACAGCTTCATCCACTACTTCCAATCTGGCGAAGCTAACCCTCGATGCAAACATTCCGCAGGCTAAGATCACTCTTGATGGTAAAGTGCTCGGCGCCGGAAATATGACCTTTTCGAAAATTAAACCAGGCACAAAATCATATACGATTTCCCGTGACGGCTATCAGGACGTAAAGGGAACTATCAAACTGGTTGCCGGTGAAGAAGCTGTGCTGTCAGTCAACCTTGAGCCGGTTGCGGAAACGCAGAAAGCGGCTGAATATACGACCGGTGACTATTTCCATTCCGCAGAAGCAGCCCGTCAGGCCGGCGACATGAATCGCGCTATTCAGGATTACACACAGGCGATTGAACAGAAACAAAGCTATGCTGAAGCATATCAGGGACGCGGCGAAGCGAACATGTCATCAGGAGACAAAACGGCTGCGCATGATGATTTCGTGCAGGCCGCCGAAATTTTCCAGATGCGCGGCGAGTATAACGCCGCCTCGACTTCATACAATCGCGCCATAGACGCCGATAAAAGGTCGGTCACAGCTTTTTTGGGACGCGCTAACCTCTACCTTGCCCGTGGCGAACAGATAGCAGCGCTGGCTGATTATGAATCAGTCGTGAAGCTCGACAAGAAGAATTTCGCCGCCCATTACGGTATGGGACAGGCACGCTACCAACAAGGCAACTACAAAAATGCGATCGATCATTTTAAAACGGCCCGTTCGATCAATGAGTCGGATCCCCGGGTGCATCAGGCGCTGGTGCTCTGTTACATGGGAACCTCCGATTTCAAGAACATGAAAAAGAGCTGGGAAAAGTTCGAAACCATTGCCTCGGATAATGACAAGAGCCAGTTCCGTCAAAATGCCAACTATACGGCTGTGATGGCCGCGCTTGAACGTAACTAAGCCAATCGTCAGCAAGTTATTACAAAAAAGGCCGGTCGCATTGACCGGCCTTTTTGCTTATTGTCTGTTGAACCTTTTGGCTCTACCTTGCGTCTAATTGTTGTGTTACAAGAACCAGCCAAAGGAGAACCCATGCCCTTAGCACATCGGATATTTGTGCTTCTTGCCTGTCTTACCATTGCCGTTGCTGCTTCTGCCGACACCGGCCAGCGTCCCCCCTCACTTTTGGACACCGGACAGTATATTCCGGATATTTCGCAATTTTTGGAAATCGATGCCTGCTCCCCAGCCGGATATAGCTGGGATGGGAAACAGGTTTACTTCACGACCTCAACCTCCGGTGCTTCGCAGGTCTACCGCTTAACAAAAGAGGGCTGGCCCTTTCAGCTAACCTCATTTGAAGATGGAATCGACTTTTTCACCCTCTCCTGGGGAGGGCAGCTCGCGATTGTTGGTGCCTCGGTCGGTGGTTCGGAACAATCACAGCTTTTGCTGTTGGACACCGAAACCGGTCGCAATATCCAGCTGACCAATAATTCCAAAACACAGTTTCAGTCCGTTCTCTGGGCTCCTGATGACAAGAGCATTTACTACCGCTCGAACGAAGAAAACGGAAAAGACTTCTTCATTTATCAGATGGATATCTCGAATGGAAAATCAGAGAAAATTTTCGGCGATTCCACCACCGGCCCGCGCGGTTACAACTCACCGGCCGGACTTTCGTCCGACGGCACAAAACTGCTTATCTACAATTTCACTTCGAACGTTCGTAATGATCTCTATCTGCTTGATATCGCTTCCCGCAAATGGAGTAAGCTAAATGCGAAGAAAGATTACGACGTCAAATATATCTCTCCGATTCTCATGCCGGACAACAAAACACTCTGGCTGGTCTGTAACGATAATAAAGACGGTATCGGACGTCTTGCCAAGATGACTGTCGGATCAACGAAAGTCGAATTTATCAACGATGGCTGGCTCGATCCGAAATGGGACATCGAAGGACTTTCCGTTTCCCGCGATTACACCCGGGTGGCGGCAGTATTAAATGAAGATGGTTACAACCGGCTCAAGCTGCGCATGATGAACACAGGCGAGGTTATACCGACTCCGCAGCTCGATGGAATTCTCGGTTTCGGTGATTTCGATAAAGATGGCAATATGATTCTTTCATTCTATAGCGCCACCCGCGTTGCTGATGTTTGGTTCTGGAATCCGAAAGCCAACGAACTCAAGCAACTGACGTTCACGAGCTATTCCGGAATCGACCGCACCATGTTCCGTGAACCGAAGTTGATTCGTTATGAAAGCTTCGATGGTCTGCAGATTCCTGCATTTCTTTATTTGCCGCCGAACTACCAGCCGGGTACACCGATACCGTTTGTTATCGATGCCCACGGCGGCCCGGAAAGCCAGTTTACGCCCGGGTTCATCCGCAATTTCCAATACCTGATGCTTAATGGTTTCGGTGTGCTTGCTCCTAATCCGCGCGGTTCAGACGGATATGGACGGGATTATCTGAACCTGGATAATTACAAATTGCGCAAGAACTCGCTTAAGGACTACAAAGCTGCCGCTGACTATCTTATCAAAAACGGCTATTCAGCACAGGGAATGCTCAGCATTCGCGGCGGTTCGTACGGTGGGTATGTTGTACTCGGCATGATTACCGAGTATCCTGATCTCTTTTCAGCGGCAATCGAAAATGTCGGTATTGCCAATTTCAAAACTTTTTTGGCGCAAACGGCTGCCTATCGAAGAGCATTGCGCGAAGCAGAATACGGCCCGCTTTCCGACAGCGCATTTCTCGATGAGATCTCCCCTATCAACAAAGCGCATTTGATCAAAACTCCGCTGTTAGTTGTTCATGGCGCTAATGACCCGCGCGTACCGATCGGTGAAGCGCGCCAGATTATCGCCGCCATTCAAAAGAACGGCGGCATTGTTGATTCGATGATTTTTGCCAACGAAGGACACGGTGCCGGGAAAACATCGAATACGATTATGGAGTACCGGAAACAGGTCGAGTTCTTGAATACCTACTTGAATCCAAAACAGGAAATGACGGTTCCGAAAAAAGATGACTAAATGATTCGACACTGATTAAGAAAAAACCCGCTTCAAAAGCGGGTTTTTTTATCCCTGATTTTATCTATGCCTCAATGAATCGCTTCAGTTTCCCAATCTTGGCGAAGCGCCTGAAAGGCGGGAACGATAAGCTTTGTCCATGACGGCCAGTTTTCATCTTTGGCGACTTTGAACACAGGGTCTAACAACGAGCAATACACAATAAAGTGACTACCGAACGTTAACCGGGCAAGCTGCTCATCGATTGCGCCGGTCTTACGAAGCATGGTCAGCAATTCATAAAACTCGACGACTTTCCACGTATGATACACCCAGTCATCCTGACGGGATAAATCCTCCGGATCGAGGTCTTTGCGGGAGCGTAAATCCGGATTTAACTCAGAAAGGACATCAGGTTCACGCCGGTTTTCCCGCAACCATATTTCAGAAATATCACGGGACTTAAGCATATCAAACGAAAAAAACTGCGCCGCCAATTCAATCGTACGGCGGGTACGGGTGGAATCATCCATCCGCTGAATCTGCTGTTCCTGTACGCGAAGCGCCTGATGATGCATCCGCCGGTTCGCTGCTATTTCCCGATGCTGTAAAACCACGGTGTAAACAAGTGCTATAAGCGTGAAGCCGGTGAGAATTGCGTTCATACCACCAAACATATCCCCAAACAATCCTGCCTTTGCCGGGTTAGTAAAAAAAAGAAAGAACCCGGTTCCCAAATAGGAAACCGCGCACAGCACTAACAACGTGAAGGCGACATAGAGCATCCGGCGTGAAGCAATTACCGAAAAGAGTTCCGGTTGATGGAGCGGCGGTTTTTGCGGGTTGTGGGTATTCATGTGTTACTAAAGAGAAAACCGGTCAGGAGTTTCTTCCTAACCGGTTTGTAATTTCAGATTATGTATCCCGCTTTATTTTGCGCCGGCTTTTTTCGCGGTCTTTTTTACGGCCGCTTTTTTGGCCGCTGCCTTTTTCGGTGTGGCGGCTGCGGCTTTCGCTTTTTTCGGAGCGGCTGCTGCTTGTGGTGCGGCGGCGGATTTAGCGTCTGCCTTCTTCCCTTTTTCCGGAGCTTCAATTGCCGCTACTGGACGCGGGGTCAACAGTTCGACCATCGAAACCGGGGCATTATCGCCGCGGCGGAAACCGAGTTTGAAAATCCGGGTGAAACCGGAGTTTCTGTCGGAGAAGTGCGGAAGAATTTCGTCGTAGAGTTTTTTAAATACATCTTTTTGACGAATCGTACGCGCCACCTGACGCTTGGAAGCAAGCGTGTTCTCTTTGGCGGTAACTATCAAGCGATCGATAACCGGTGCGAGCGCTTTGGCTTTTGCTTCGGTCGTTTTGATAGTGCGGTGCAGGAATAATGACATAGCCATATTCCCGAGCATGGCATCACGGTGCGATGCGGTGCGGCCTAACTTAACTTTCTTGTCCCGATGTCCCATGATGTACTTTATTCGCCTTTTCTGTCGTTAAGCAGCTTGGTGACATCCATACCGAAATGCAGATCCATGCTTTCGAGGATCGCATTGATTTCATTGAGCGACTTACGGCCGAAGTTGCGGTATTTCAGCATTTCCGGCTCACTCTTGGTGACCAAGTCTTCAATAGTCTGTATATTGGCGGCACGAAGGCAGTTAGATGACCGAACGGAAAGTTCGAGTTCCTCGACGCGGGTCTTAAGCAGATTCCGCATCCGGTTGATCCCTTCATCTTCAAGGGTCGGTTCATCCAACACGACTGCTTCATCCATATGGATAAACAGCTGCAGGTGATCTTTCATTAATTTAGCCGCATGGCTGAGCGCATCTTCCGGCGTAATAGAACCGTCGGTGGTGACTTCCATAATCAAACGGTCATAGTCGGTACGCTGACCAACACGGGTATTTTCAACTTTGTAGGCAACTTTGCTGACCGGTGAGAACAGTGAATCGACGAAAATCGTGCCGACCGGTGCATCCGGGCGCTTGTTGTGCTCGGCCAAGTGGTAACCACGGCCGCCGTCAACGTCGATTTCCATTTCGAAGTCGATATCATCGGTAATTTCGCAGATCAACTGATTCGGATTCAGAATTTCAACGTCGGCATCACCCTGGAACATGCCGGCGGTAATCTTCTTTTTGGAGTTTACCTGAACGCGAAGAGTTTTCATTTCTTCACCGTGCAAACGAACGCGAATCGATTTGACATTCAGGACGATACTGGTGACATCTTCATAGACGCCTTTGAGCGAGGTGAACTCATGCTGGGCGCCTTTTATGCGCAACGAAACAACTGCCGCTCCCTGAATCGAGGAAAGCAGCACGCGGCGCAGTGAGTTGCCGATAGTTGACCCGAAACCGCGTTCCAGCGGTTCGACCGTAAAGCGGGAGTAGTTTTCCGACGCCGAGGTACGATCGTTGACAACTTCTTTCGGCAGGTTGAGTGGCTTAAATTTCATATATCCAGGGCTCCTTCCGTTCTTTCTTACAAACGCAAATAATTATACGCGGCGACGTTTCGGCGGACGGCATCCATTGTGCGGAATCGGCGTCACGTCCTTAATCAATGTCACTTCCAAACCGGTAGCAGAAAGGGACCGAATCGCTGCTTCGCGTCCGGAGCCCGGGCCCTTGACCCAGACTTCCACGCGGCGCAATCCCTGATCCATCGCTTCTTTCGCTGCGGTTGAGGCCGCTACCTGCGCTGCAAACGGGGTCGATTTCTTTGAGCCTTTGAATCCGGATTTTCCGGAGGTGCTCCAAGAGATCGTACGACCCTGTGTGTCGGTTACCGTGACCATCGTGTTGTTAAACGATGCCAAAATATGCACCACACCGTTCGCTTCTATTTTGCGCTTGGCTTTTTTGACTCGTACTTTCTTTTTCTGTTGTGTCTGTTCAGCCACACTATCCTCTATTCAATTCCAACAAAATTATTTCACAGCTTTCTTACGATTCAGACCACCCACAGATTTGCGCGGACCCTTACGGGAACGGGCATTCGTTTTGGTGCGCTGGCCGCGAACCGGCAGGCCGCGACGATGGCGCAGGCCGCGATATGAACCGATATCAACCAGGCGTTTGATATTCATGGAAATTTCAGCGCGCAGGTTTCCTTCTACCGTGTAATCGTTTTCGATTACCTGACGCAGACGGGCGACTTCTTCATCGGTCAGCGTATTGACGCGCTTATCCGGATTGATATTGGTCTTCTTTAAAATCTGTCTTGCTGCGTACGGACCGACACCGAACAAATACGGTAAGGCCGCTTCAACGCGTTTTTCGCGGGGTAAATCAACGCCAGCTATACGAGCCATATCTTCTCTCTTCTTCCTTTGTTATCCCTGACGCTGCTTATGGCTTGCTTCACGAGAGCAAATCACGCGCAGTACGCCTCGGCGTCTGATGATTTTGCAGTATTCACACCGCTTCTTAATTGATGACTTAACTTTCATACGCTATCTCAATCCTTCTCATTTATATCGATACGTAATTCGTCCGCGGGTCAAATCGTATGGTGACAATTCAATCGTCACCTTGTCGCCGGGAAGAATCTTGATAAAGTTCATCCGCATCTTTCCGGATATATGCGCTAACACTGTGTGTCCATTATCCAGTTCGACTTTGAACATTGCATTTGGTAATGGTTCGATTACCTTTCCTTCTACAGTAATCGTATCTTCTTTGGCCATGCTCTCCTTACGCTGAGACCGTCAAAATGTCCGGACCGTTTTCGGTAATGGCGACGGTATGTTCAAAATGCGCCGAGGCTTGACCATCAGCGGTTACAATCGTCCACCCATCCGGCATTGTCTTCACGCGGTGCGTTCCTAAATTGATCATTGGTTCAATTGCCAACACCATTCCGGTTTGTAACACCGGACCTTCATCAGCAGAACCAAAATTAGGCACCTGGGGTTCTTCGTGCATTTCACGACCAATCCCATGCCCGACCAATTGACGAACAATGCCATAACCCTGCGTTTCGGCAACTTGCTGAACCGCAGAGGAAATGGCGCCTAATTTATTACCTTTTTTAGCTTTGTCAATACCAGCCATGAGGGCTTTTTGGGTAAAGTCCAAAAGCTTCCGTTTCTTCTCGTTCACCCGGCCGATGGCAAAAGTCCGGGCCGAGTCCCCGTGGAACCCATTTAGGTAGGCTCCGATATCGACCGAAACGACTTCCCCTTCCTGAATGACCCGTTTTCCCGGGATGCCATGGACGACTTCATCGTCTATGGAGATACAGGCCGTGGCCGGGAAACCATGATACCCCTTAAACGACGGCTGAGCCCCACGATCACGGATAAACTCCTCCACGAGCTTATCGATGCGTTCGGTGGTCATGCCGTCCGTAATCTCCTCTTCGACCATATCAAGCGCCTCGGCAACAACGCGACCGGCGATTCGCATGATCTCAATTTCTTCTTTTGATTTCAGGAGTATCTTCATGGTAAACATCAATTTAGGAAATAGCTGCCTTTATCGACTGAAACACGGAATCCGGGGCTACGTTCCCGACGATTTCCTTCAGTTTTCCCTGTTTCCGGTAATAATCAACAATCGGGGCGGTCTGCTGGGCATAGACCGAAAGCCGTTTACGAACGACCGATTCTTCATCATCCGGACGCCGCTTGAGCTCGTTACCATCACAGGTCGTTCCCTGCGGGCCGTTGGGCAGGCTGTAGGTCTTCTGGCAGGCCGGGCAGTACCAGCGGCTGGATAGTCGCTTCACTATCTCCTCATCCGGAACTTTGAGCAATACGGCCTGTGAGATTGGCATATTCTGAGCTTGTAACATCTGGTCAAGGCTTTCAGCCTGAGGAATGGTGCGCGGGAAACCGTCAAAAATTACGCCGTTCCCGACTGTGCCACCCGACAACTTGGTTTTGATGAGCGCGATAAGCAACTCATCCGGCACTAATTCCCCTTTGGCCATAAACTGTTCCGCTTTTTGACCAAGGTCTGTTTTTCTGCTAACCGCGTCCCGAAGAAGATCGCCGGTTGAGAGGTGTGTCAAACTGAGTTCTGAAGCTAAACGTGCTGCCTGAGTACCTTTACCTGATCCGGGAGGGCCAAGAAAGACCACGTTCCTCACGACATAGATCTCCCGCGGATCCGCCCTTTCTTAAGGAAGCCGTCGTAGTGTCGCATCAACAGATGCGACTCAATCTGCTGGAGGGTATCAAGCGCCACACCAACAACAATCAGCAAACCGGTACCGCCGAAGAAATAGGTCGCACTGGTAAACTTAATGATGATCCAGGGCAGAATAGCGATTAAAGCAAAGAACAATGAGCCGGGCAGCGTGATACGCGTAAGCACCCGCTCGATGTAATCGGACGTATTTTTGCCGGGACGAATACCCGGAATATAGCCGCCGTTCTTTCTCATGTTATCCGCAATTTCGATCGGATTGAATACGATTGCGGTGTAAAAGAAGGCGAAGAAAATAATGATCAACGAATAAATAATCATGTACGCCCAACCGGTCGGAGCTAAACTTCCCTGTACCAGACTTTGCAGCCATTCCGCACCCGGGAACAACTGCGCGACCGTTGCCGGCAGAAACATGATAGACTGTGCGAAAATAATCGGAATAACACCGGCGGCATTCACGGATAACGGCAAAAAGGTAGCGGCGCCGCCAAATACTCTACGACCGACAACACGGCGCGGATATTGAACCGGAATTTTACGCTGCGCGCGGGTAACCAGCACAACCGCCATAATCATGAGAACCATGATTGCAACGACGATGAGCGACAGAAGCAGTGAGCGAGTTCCGCCTAACACCATCTGTATTTCGCTGAACACCGCTTCTGGAAAGCGGGCGACAATACCGATGAAAATGATCATCGAAATACCGTTGCCGATTCCACGTTCGGTTATCTGTTCACCGAGCCACATGACAAAAATCGTCCCGCACGTAAACGTAAGCACGGTTAACGGAACAAAACTCCATGAATCCATGGTAACGGCTGGAACTCCCTGATAGCTGATAGTCGAAATAAATCCTACCGTTGCCCATCCCTGTAAGACAGCAATAAGTACGGTGAGATACCGGGTGTACTGGGTAATCTTGCGACGGCCTTCTTCCCCTTCACGCTGTAACCGCTGAATGAACGGCACAACGGCCCCCATCAATTGCAGCATAATGGAAGCGGAGATATACGGCATAATGCCAAGCGCGAAAATAGTCGCCTTGGCAAACGCGCCGCCTGCGAACAGGTCGATCATGCCGAAGATTGAACTGCGGGAGAGCGCCAACGTGAGAATTGTTCCATCAACTCCCGGCGTCGGTATATGCGAACCGATCCGGTACACGATGAGCAATCCCAGCGTGAACAGGATACGATTACGAAGTTCTTCTATTTTGAAAATCGATTGAAACGTCTGGATCACTTGAGTACCTCGGCTTTACCTCCGGCGCCCTGCAGTTTTTCAACCGCTGAACGGGAGAATGCCGCAGCCTTCACTGTGAAGGCTTTCTTTACCTCACCTACTCCGAGAACTTTCACCGGAATAGTTGCTGACTGCACAAGTCCGGCTTTAAATAATGCTTCGGCGGTAATGTCCGTACTGGCGCAGCGTTCTAACTGACCGACGTTGACCACCTGAAATTCTTTTTTGAAAATGTTGGTGAAGCCAAATTTCGGCAAACGACGATGCATCGGCATCTGTCCGCCTTCATGGTAATGCTTGTGGCTGGTACCGCTGCGAGCGAACGCGCCTTTGTGACCGCGGGTGGATGTTTCACCCATTCCGCTACCGGCGCCACGGCCGATACGCTTGCGGTTCTTTTTGGAACCGGGGGCTGGCTTCAGATTGTGCAGTTTCAACGGCATTGCTTATTTGACCTCTTCAACTTTTACCAGATGCGTCACGGCGCGAATCATACCGCGAATCTGCGGGGTGTCGGCGTGAACAATCGATTTATGCAACTTGCCCAACCCGAGCGCTTCGATAGTGCGCTTCTGCGGTTCCGGTTTGTTAATCGCGCTTTTGACCTGAGTAACTTTTAATTTTCCCATAGTTGTTCGTCGCTTTCGTCAGCGATTAGGCGTCCTCGCGGAAACGCTGTTCCTGATCGCGGGTACGCAGAAGAGCCAAACCGTTCATGGTCGCTTTGACGACATTGTTCGGATTGCGGCTGCCTAATGCTTTTGCCAAAATATCCTGTACGCCGACTGATTCCAAAATCGCGCGAACGGCGCCGCCGGCAATAACGCCGGTACCCGGTGAAGCCGGACGAAGCACAACTGTGGTGGCGGCAAATTTACCGTCGATACGATGCGGAATGGTTCCATTGACCAGATTCACTTTAGTCATGGCGCGTTTGGCAGCCTCAGTACCCTTGCGAATTGCATCTGACACTTCGGCCGCTTTTCCGTGACCGATACCGACTTTGCCGTGTCTGTCACCGACAGCCACCAGCGCGGTAAAGCTAAAGCGGCGTCCGCCTTTTACTACCTTCGCTACGCGGTTGACGAAAATGACTTTTTCCGCAAACTCCGAGTTCTCTGATTCAAATCTTCTGGCCAAGCGCTACCTCATTCTCCCATCGGTTCTTTACAACGTTTAGAACTGTAATCCACCTTCACGGGCGCCGTCGGCAACTGCCTTGATGCGTCCATGAAAGCGAAACTGATTGCGATCAAACACGACCGCGTCGATACCTTTTTCTTTCGCCAGTCTGGCGATAGCCAAACCAACCTGTTTGGCGCGCTCTGTTTTCGTTCCCGTGAGTGTGCTGACGATCTGTTTGGAATCGGAGCTGACACCGACCAGGGTGACTTTGCTTTCGTCGTTGATAATCTGCACGTGGACGTGCTTGAGCGATTTGTTAACCGTCAAACGCGGACGAGCCTGTGTACCGAACACTTTACCGCGAACGCGACGACGACGACGTACGGAGCGTTGTTTCTTATTTTGTAAAATAGATGCCATACAACTTTATTCCATTACTTACCGGCTGTCTTACCGGCTTTGAGCTTAACGGTCTCACCCAGGTAGCGAACACCCTTGCCTTTGTACGGCTCCGGTTCGCGCAGGGAGCGAATTTTCGCTGCGACCATTCCTACCAGTTCTTTATCGATGCCATCAACAACAATGCGATTTTCTTTTGACTGCGACGTCACGGTCACGGCATCCGGCGGGAAGAACACGATCGGGTGCGAATACCCGAGATAAAAGACCAGATTCTTTCCTTTTTGTTCTGCACGGTAACCGATACCGACCAGTTCAAGGGTCTTTTGATAGCCGGTAGTTACGCCGTTTACCATATTCTGCAGGAGCGCACGGGACATACCATGTAGGGCGCGATGGCTCTTGATGTCACTCTTGCGGGTAACCTGAATCGTATTATCCTGAACCGTCGCGGTAATATCGGCCGGTAATTGCCAGGCAAGATTTCCTTTCGGACCTGTTACTTTGGCAACGCCGTTGACGATTTCAACTTTTGTTTTTGCCGGTATCTGAACCGGTAATTTTCCTACGCGAGACATTACTTTCCTTACTCCTTACCAGCACCGCAGCAAAACTTCACCGCCGATTTTGCGGGCGGTCGCTTCGTGATTTGTCATCACACCGGACGATGTTGAAATGACCGTTATGCCACGGGTATTCGTCGCCGAGGCTTTTGCCTGCGCAGCGTCGTAATATTTGCGAAGACCTGGCGTCGAAATTCGCTCGATTCCTTTCAGAACCGGAACGTCATCCTGGCTATAGCGCAGGTAGACGCGCAAAATACCCTGCTTGTTATCCGGCAATTCAGTGACGTCACGAAGATATCTCTTCGCGATCATCAGCTTGATAATTTCCCGCTTCAAATTCGATGCGGGAATGTCCACAGCGTTTTTCTTCGCTTTGGAGGCGTTCCGCAGGCGGGTCGCCAGATCTGCAATTGGATCCGACATGCTCATCGTGTCTTCATTCCTGTCGTCTTACTGGTTTTTACCAACTGGCCTTGACTACGCCGGGGATATCACCGGCAAGCGCCATTTCCCGAAAACAGATACGGCAAAGTCCGAAACGACGGATATATGCGCGCGGACGGCCGCAGCGGCGGCAGCGACTGTACGCACGAACCGCGAATTTCGGAGTTCTCTTCTGTTTCTCAACTAAGCATTTCTTGGCCATATTTCACCTATTTCCGGAACGGCATTCCCATTTCCGTCAATAACTGGCGCGCTTCTTCGTCGTTGCGCGCGGTGGTTACGAAGGTAATAGTCATACCGCGAATTTTGTCAATTTTATCGTATTCAATTTCCGGAAAAATCAACTGCTCGCGCAATCCTAAGTTGTAATTTCCGCGACCGTCGAATCCCTTGGTGCTGACACCGCGGAAGTCACGAATACGGGGAATAGCAATATTGATCAATCTATCCAGAAATTCATACATCACATCGCGACGCAGGGTAACCATGCAGCCGATCGGCTGTCCCTGACGAAGCTTAAAGTTCGAGATACTCTTTTTTGCGCGCGTCACGAGCGGCTTGCGGCCGGTAATGATCTGCATTTCCTCAACCGCTACATCGAGCGTTTTGGAATTCTGGGTAGCCTCGCCGACGCCCATGTTAATCGTAATTTTAGACAGCTGCGGCACCATCATAACGGATTTATAGCTGTTATCCTTCATTAATTTCGGACGAACCACTTCGCGATAGCGCTGTCGTAAACGAGCTTCAGCCATGACTCTTTATACCTCTTCTCCGGTTCGTTTATCAATGCGTGTTTTTGTCGTCACGCCGCCGTCCGTACTGACTTTCCAGCCGACCTTTGCAGGTTTGCGGGTTTCGCTGTTGTACGGCGCGACATTGCTGATATGGACGGATGATTCTTTCTTCACCATCCCACCCTTCGGATTACGCTGGGTTTTGCGCTGGTGTTTGGTGCGGACATTGATCCCTTCAACAAACACGCGGCCGCCCTGCGTATCGACATGGAGCACGCGTCCAGTCTTTCCTTTGGAACCGCCGGTAAGGATAACTACGGTATCATTTTTACGAATACGCATGGTCTCTCCTTATATCACTTCCGGGGCTAACGAAATAATTTTCATAAACTGTTTTTCACGCAATTCACGGGCAACCGGACCAAAGATACGCGTTCCACGCGGCTCCTTCGCTTCGTTAATGATAACGGCTGCGTTATCGGAGAACCGAATCCATGAACCATCCTTACGGCGCAGTTCCGATTTGGTGCGCACGACGACTGCTTTGCAGACATCGGAACGCTTCACGGTACCGCCGGGAATCGCTTCCTTGACGGCCACGACGATAATGTCGCCGATCGAGGCGTACCGCTTACGACCGCCGAGAATACGGAAGCACATAACTTTTTTGGCGCCGGTGTTATCGGCCACAGTTAAACGAGTAAATTCCTGAATCATATAGCTTAGTTACCCTCGCGCCTTACTTCGCACGCTCAACAATTTCAATCAATCGCCAGCGTTTTGACTTCGACAGCGGGCGGGTTTCCATCAGACGAACGGTATCACCGACTTTGGCCTGATTCTGTTCATCATGCGCGTACAATTTGGTGGACGTTTTAAACGTCTTGCCGTACACGCTGTGACGAATGGTACGGTCAATACGCACGGTGATGCTTTTTTCCATCTTGTCGGAGACAACGGTTCCGACACGAATCTTGCGGCGAGTTCTGGTTTCCTGTTCGTTCATACCTTATCTGTTTTCTTACGCTTTCTTTCCTTTAGCAGGAGCCGGTGCGGCTGAGGCCTGACTGACCTTGCGCGTACCGATTTCATCTTCCCGTAACACGGTGTTTATCCGGGCAATTTCACGGCCGATAATACGCAAACGAAGCGGGTTATCGAGACCTTTGATCGAGCGACGCATGCGCAGATTGAAAATTTCATCCGTCAGATCGCGACGCAGATGCTGAAGTTCATCGCGAGTCATCTCGCGCAGAGCAGGAGCTTTTGTCGTTGCCATCTTATGCGCCTTCCATTTCCGCACGGCTTACGAATTTCGTACCGAGCGGTAATTTGTTTGCAGCCATTTCCAAAGCTTCGCGGGCGAGTTTTTCATCGATACCCTGCACCTCAAACAGAATGCGTCCCGGTTTGACTACTGCTACCCAGTACTCCGGTGCACCTTTACCTTTACCCATTCGGGTTTCCGCCGGCTTTTTCGTTACCGGCTTATCGGGGAACACGCGAATCCACACTTTACCACCACGTTTCATTGAACGAGTTAAGGCAATACGGGCGGCTTCAATCTGACGATTCGTGAGCCAGCAGGGATCAAGCGCCTTCAATCCGAAATCGCCGAAACTAATCGATGATCCGGTGTTGGCTGCTCCGGTCATACGTCCGCGCTGTGCTTTACGAAACTTTGTTTTCTTCGGTTGTAACATCTTTTTATCTCAATACGATAGTTGCGAATTACGACTGTTTTCCTTCACCGCCGCCGGTATTACTACCACCGGTATTGCTGCCGCCTTCCGGACGACGACCTCTCGGCTGGTTTGAACCACCCGGTCCGCCATCACGACGCACGCGACCACGCGGACGCTGCTGCTGCGAACGATCTCCACCACCCGGTCCGCCGGCGCCTCTTTGCTGATGCTGCGGACGACGACGCTGTTGGTCATGGCCTCCGCCGCCGCCACCCGGGCGATCAGAGCGATGTCTGCCATGCGGCTGGTGCTGCTGCTGCTGTTGCTGCTGCGAACCACCGATAGCTTCTTTCTTTTCTTCTTCCTTGGCAGCGAACGGTGCTTTATCGAGCACTTCACCGCGGCAAATCCAAACTTTGACGCCGATCACTCCGTACGTGGTATGCGCGGTTGAAAGTGCATAATCAATATCAGCACGCAGGGTATGAAGCGGTACGCGGCCCTGCATATATTTTTCTGTACGGGCAATTTCCGCACCACCCAAACGACCGGATACCTGCAACTTGATACCGACGGCACCCATCTTCATCGTTGAAGCCATCGCTTTTTTCATCGCACGGCGGAAGGAGATACGTCCTTCCAACTGACGGGCGATCGTGTCACCAACCAACTTGGCATCAAGTTCGGGACGGCGGATTTCGACGATATTCAGCATGATATCTTTTTTTGTCAGCATCTGAAGTTCTTCGCGCAGTTTATCCACTTCCGCACCCTTACGACCGATAACGATACCGGGACGGGAAGTATGAATATCTACGGTAACTTTCTTCGGAGCGCGGCCAATCGACACACTGGCAATACCGGCATTATCAAGTCGGCGGGCGATATACTTTTTGACCAGTATATCTTCATGCACTAAATCAGCGAAGTTGCGATCCGGTGCAAACCAGCGGCTGTTCCAGGTTCTGATAACGCCAAGGCGTAAACCTATTGGATGTGTCTTTTGTCCCAAAACTCTCTCCTGTACTATTCTTCAGTAGCGGTCTTTTTCGTTTTCTTTTTTGCCGGTGCTTTTGTTTCAGCTGGTTCAGCGATTTCAGCTTTCGGTGCGGCCTTGGCGGCTTTTGCTGCTGCGCGGGCTGCTTTCGGCGCTTCCAATTTGCCAACTAACTCAACACTGACATGGCAGTAGTGTTTCTTGTAACGAAACACACGACCCATCGACTGGTACCGGATACGCTTCGCGCTCGGACCCTGGTCGACCTGGATATTCTTCAACACCAGCGTTTCCGGTTTCAGGCGGTCACCGCCTTCTTTGGACATTGCATTCGCTGCTGCGGATTTCACCGTCTTCGCGAGCGGAAGTGCAGCCGCTTTCGGTGTAAAATTCAGAATGTTCAACGCCTGTTCGACCGGCAAACCTTTCACCAGTTCAACCACCCGGCGCATCTTGCGCGCAGGGATACTCGTAAAACGTAACTTAGCCGTTGATGTTACAATCATGACTTACCGCCACCGCCTGCTGCAGGCGCCGGAGCAGCTTTCACTGCAACCGTCTTTTCAGTCAACTTACCGGAGTGACCGCGGAAGGTACGGGTCGGCGCAAACTCACCGAGCTTATGACCAACCATGTTTTCCGTTACAAACACCGGAACGAATTTGTTACCGGTATGAACAGCGAGCGTATGACCGATGAATTCGGGCGTAATGGTTGAACGGCGTGACCAGGTTTTGATAACCTTTTTGTCACGACTTGCATTCATCGTGTCGATCTTCTTCACCAATTTGGCGTCTACAAACGGACCTTTTTTTAATGAACGAGGCATTCTTTTACCTTAGACCTTTACGCGTCTATCCTGAATCAGGTGTTTCAACGGTTTCTTTTTGCTGCGGGTCTTCAGACCTTTGGTCTTCTTACCCCACGGCGTTACGGGATGACGTCCCCCGGAGGTGCGGCCTTCGCCACCACCCATCGGGTGATCGACCGGGTTCATCGCCACGCCGCGAACGGAAGGACGACGGCCACGCCAGCGCGTAGCACCGGCTTTACCGGGAACTAAATTTTTATGTTCAATGTTCGAGACCTGACCAATGGTACCGTAACAAAGGCGCGGTACGGTGCGAACTTCGCCGGACGGCATTTTGAGAATAACTTTCGGACCGTCCTTTGCCATAATCTGCACCATCGAACCGGCTGAGCGAGCCATCTGCGCACCCTTACCGGGAAACAACTCGATATTGTGAACGTTAGTACCGAGCGGCATTTCACCAAGCGGAAGTGAATTACCTGTTTTGATATCAGCGGTCGGACCGGACATAAGCATTTCATCAACTTTTAATCCATCCGGAGCGATGATATAGCGCTTTTCACCGTCAGCATAATGCAACAGGGCAATACGGGCAGAACGATTCGGATCATACTCGATCGAGGCAACACGCGCGGCTATACCGTGCTTGTCACGCTTGAAATCGACAACGCGATAGAAGCGCTTGTGTCCGCCACCACGGCAATATGCGGTTACTCTTCCCTTATTGTTACGGCCGCCGGTTTTGCGAATCGGCTCAAGCAATGATTTCTCCGGAACGACTGAAGTAATTTCTTCAAAGGTCGGCACCGTGCGAAAACGCAGGGAGGGAGTTACTGGTCTGTATTTTTTAATTCCCATAATCGTACTTACACGTTCTCAAAAATTTCAATGTTTTGGCCCGCTTTCAAACGGACTATCGCCTTTTTCCATGTCGGTGATTTTCCGACGACACGGTTCATCCGGCGCGATTTGCCGGGCATCGTCATCGTGCGAACATCTTCCACTTTCACCTTGAACGCCAGTTCAACGGCGCTCTTGACGACGTGTTTGTTCGCGCGTTTATCGACTTCAAATACATATTCATTGTATTTCTGCTTCATGGCTGAGGTGCGCTCGGTCAGAATATGATCTTTAAGCACATGGCGCGGATCGGTTTTCATCCGAACACCTCCTCTACCTTAGCCAAACCGGCTTTGGTAATCAGTACCACATCGGCATCGAGCAAATCGTATCCGTTGGCGAGTGCGGCACGCTGCAGTTTCACGCGCGGAATGTTCCGGCAGGAAACGGTCAGAAACTCATTGCGGCCTTCATCCAGCAAAAGCGCTTTTTTGCCTTCCAATTTCAGCTTGGACAGCATGGTCGTAACTGATTTGGTTTTGTATTCCTTCAACTCGATTTTATCGAGAATCCGCAAATTGTCGGTCTTTGCTTTGTCTGAAAACACTGAGCGAATCGCCAGTGATTTCATCTTCGCCGGCAGTTCATACCCGTAGCTTCTCGGATGCGGACCGAATACTGTACCGCCCCCACGCCACAGAGGTGAACGAATCGTACCTGCGCGAGCGCGGCCGGTACCTTTTTGTTTCCACGGCTTTTTACCGCCACCCGAGACTTCTTTACGAGTCTTGGTCTGGTGCGTACCCTGACGCTGACGAGCCCGATAATTCACGATGTACTGGTGTACTAACGCTTCATTCGGTTCGATGCCGAAGATTTCTGCATTCAAATTAACAGTGCCGACTTGGGCGCCGTCTTGATTGTAAACTTTCGCTTCCATTATTTCTTGAACGACTGATAGCCACGGTTGGTCGAGCGTATTTTCACGATCGATCCTTTGTTACCGGGCACAGCGCCTTTTACCAACATCAGGTTTTCATTTTCTATAATTCTGACGATTTCCAAATTGAGAACCGTCACTTTGTCTCTACCCATGCGACCAGCCATCCGCAATCCCTTGAATACGCGGGATGGGAATGATGACTGACCCAAAGATCCGGGGGCGCGCTGACGGTCGGACTGACCGTGCGTGATCGGACCGCCGCCGAAATTGTGACGTTTCATGGAACCGGCGAAACCAAGTCCGCGGGAAATTCCGGTAACGTCTACCTTATCACCTTCTTTGAATATATCCAGCTTGAGAACGGAACCGACCTCAAGCGTCGCGTCATCAAGATTCAACTCACGAACAAAACGGGACGGGGAAACTTTCGCACTGGTGAACTGACCAAGCTGGGGCTTGCTCATAATTTTCTGTGCGCGCTTTTCATCAACGTCACCAAAACCAACCTGGTAGGCGTTGTACCCTTCTTTGTCCGCAGTACGCTTGGCGATAACCGTGCAGGGGCCAGCCTGGATTACCGTTACCGGAACCGCTTCACCTGCCGGGTTATATACCCGCGTCATACCAATTTTTTTGCCAATTATTTGCTTCATAAGGGGTCACAACTATATCAGGTTTTTATCTCCACGTCAACACCCGCCGGTAAATCTAATTTCATTAAGGCATCAACCGTCTGGGGTGTCGATTCGTATATGTCTATCAAGCGCTTGTGCAGCCGGGTTTCGAACTGCTCACGCGATTTTTTGTCCACGTGCGGGGACCGAAGTACGGTATACACCGTCCGTTTGGTCGGAAGTGGTACCGGGCCGACTATTTTGGCGCCGGTGCGGAGAACCGTACGGGCGATTTCTTTCGTCGACTTATCAAGCGTATAGTGGTCGTACGCTTTTAACCGAATGCGAATTTTTTGCATATCCATTTTATTCAACCACTTTCTTTAGGCGACGATTTCCGCGATTACGCCGGCGCCAACCGTTCTACCACCCTCACGAATAGCAAAACGAAGTTCTTTCTCCATCGCGATTGGCATGATCAATTCTACTTCCATCTGCACGTTGTCACCAGGCATAACCATCTCAACGCCAGCCGGCAAATGAGCAACACCGGTCACGTCAGTCGTTCTGAAGTAAAACTGCGGACGATACCCGTTAAAGAACGGAGTATGACGGCCACCTTCTTCTTTTGTCAGAATGTACACTTCAGCTTTGAACTTCGTGTGCGGTTTCACACTACCCGGTTTGGCTAACACCATACCACGCTCGATATCATCCTTATCAATACCACGAAGCAATAAACCAACGTTATCACCAGCCTGAGCTTGATCCAGAAGTTTTCTGAACATTTCAACGCCAGTGACTACGCTTTTTCTGGTTTCACGAATACCGATGACTTCGATTTCTTCACCGGACTTCACGATACCGCGCTCCACACGGCCGGTACCAACAGTACCACGACCCGTAATCGAGAACACGTCTTCAACCGGCATCAAGAACGGCTTGTCGATCTCACGCTTCGGTTCCGGAATATAGCTATCAAGTGCATCAACCAACTGCAGAATCGGCGCAAAGGCAGGATCAGTGATCGGACGACCAGCATCCAATCCGGCTGACATCGCCTGCAAAGCCGAACCACGAATCACCGGAATAGTATCACCCGGGAATTTGTAGCTGGACAACAATTCTCTCACTTCTAATTCAACCAGATCCAGAAGTTCCGGATCATCAACCATATCAACTTTATTCATGAACACCACGATGTACGGCACACCGACCTGGCGAGCCAACAGAATGTGTTCACGGGTCTGCGGCATCGGACCATCAGTCGCTGATACCACCAGAATAGCTCCGTCCATCTGAGCGGCACCCGTAATCATGTTCTTCACATAGTCCGCGTGACCCGGACAGTCAACGTGCGCATAGTGACGCTTTTCTGATTCGTATTCCACGTGGGCTGTGGCAATCGTAATACCGCGCTCTCTTTCTTCCGGCGCGTTGTCGATTGAATCAAAGGCGCGCGCTTTGGTCGTCCCCTTACGGGCCAACACCATCGTCAACGCTGCCGTTAATGTCGTCTTGCCGTGATCCACGTGACCAATTGTCCCCACATTCACGTGCGGCTTATTACGCTCAAATTTCTCCTTGGACATCCGTTAGCCTCACACTCTCTAAGATAACTTCGCACTTTCGAGCATTTTTTTCGAAACTTCATTCGGTACTTTCTGGTACCGGGCAAACTGCATGGAGAACACTGCGCGTCCCTGTGAGATATTGCGCAAGGTGTTCGCGTACCCGAACATTTCAGACAACGGAACGGAAGCAGATACAACAGTCGCCGTATCGCGCGGAACCATGCCGTTAATCTTTCCACGACGGGAATTCAAGTCACCGACGACTGAACCCATGTACGCCTCCGGCACGACCACTTCTACGTCCATGATCGGTTCCAGAATAATCGGGTCAGCTTTTCTGCAGCCCTCCTGAAGCGCCATCGAACCGGCGATTTTGAACGCCATTTCGCTTGAGTCAACTTCATGGTAGCTGCCGTCGAACAATTCCATATGGATTCCAGTCAGCGGATAGCCGCAGAGAATACCGTTTTGCAACGCTTCTTTGGCGCCCTTTTCAACTGCCGGGATATATTCGCGGGGGATGTTACCACCCACGACTTTGTTTTCGAATTTGAATTCAGAACCGTCATCAGTCGGACGAACGCGCACATACACGTGACCGAACTGACCTTTACCGCCGGACTGACGGACGAATTTACCTTCCGCCTCGACACCTTTGGTAATCGTTTCTTTGTACGCCACCGAGGGACGACCCACGGATGCATGGACGCCGAATTCACGCATTAAACGATCGACGAGAATTTCAAGGTGAAGCTCACCCATACCGGAAATAATTGTCTGGGCGGTTTCTTCATCATGCTTGACGCGGAATGTCGGATCTTCATCGGCCAGCTTCATCAGACCGTCGGTAAGCTTGTCCTGATCCGCTTTGGTTTTCGGTTCAATAGAAACGGAAACAACCGGTTCCGGAAAGCTCATGCTTTCGAGCACGATTTCATTTTTGATATCGCAGAGCGTGTGACCGGTCGTCGTTTTACGCAGACCGATAGCGGCGATAATGTCACCGGCATAGGCGACTTGAATATCTTCACGCTTGTTCGCATGCATACGCAGCAAACGGGCAATACGCTCTTTGGTATCGCTAACCGTATTTTGCAAATACGAACCGGATTCGATTTTACCGGAATAGACACGCAGATAGGTCAAACGTCCGACAAACGGGTCGGTCATAATTTTGAAAGCGAGCGCTGAGGTCGGTTCATCGACACTCGGCTTACGCTCAAGTATCTTTTCCGTGTCTTCAACGGCATGACCTTTCACCGGCGGTTTATCGAGCGGTGAGGGCAAAAAGTCGATAATGCCGTCTAAAAGGGACTGCACACCCTTATTTTTGAATGATGATCCGCAGAGCACCGGCACCATATGGGCGTTAATTGTCGCCTTGCGTACGGCAGCCATTACTTTTTTGGGATCGAGTACTTCGTCATTTAAGAATTGTTCGAGAAGATGATCGTCGTATTCCGCTACCGCTTCAAGCAGTTTTTCACGGTAGGCACGGGCTGTTTCCATCATATCGCGAGGGACTTCGATATCTTCGAATGTCGTACCGGTAGATTCTTCGTGGAACACGCGGCATTTCATCGACATCAGATCGATAATACCGCTGAACATATCCCCTTCACCGGCCGGAATGTTGACTGCCACGCACTTGGTGGCGAAACGATCATTCAGCATACCGAGCACGTTGGCGAAATTCGCGCCGACACGGTCCATCTTGTTGATGAACGCAATACGGGGCACGCCGTATTTGTCAGCCTGACGCCAAACGGTTTCAGACTGCGGCTCCACGCCACCGACCGCGCAGAACAACGCAACCGCGCCATCGAGCACGCGCAGGGAACGTTCTACTTCGACGGTAAAGTCGACGTGACCGGGAGTATCGATAATATTGATCGTATGGTTACGCCATTGACAGTAGGTAGCAGCGGAGGTGATAGTAATACCACGCTCTTTTTCCTGCTCCATCCAGTCCATGGTAGCCGCGCCGTCGTGCACTTCGCCTAAGCGGTGCGTACGGCCGGTATAAAACAGAATGCGCTCGGTAGTCGTTGTCTTACCGGCGTCAATATGCGCCATAATACCGATGTTTCTAACTTTTTCAAGATTGCTGGGCGCAGACATATATTTACCTCACTAATACCCGACAAAACCGCTGACTCTTGCGCGGGTAAGCACATTAACATCAATTTCAACTGTGGATTGGAATCACCAAGCAAGAGGTCGGGAAACGAGTTTGTTCGCTCCGACATTGCGAACCTATTGCTTACATACCTATCACACGAAAACTGTGTGTTGTCCCGTGCGGGAACAACCGCTTACCATTTGAAGTGCGCGAAAGCCTTATTGGCTTCGGCCATCTTGTGGGTATCCTCCTTCTTCTTGATTGATGCGCCTTCATTACTGGAGGCAGCGAGCATTTCTCCGGCCAGTTTTTCGGCCATTGTTTTGCCGCCGCGACCTTTGGCGTACGTAATTATCCAACGAATCGCCAGAGCCGTACGACGATCCGCACGTACTTCCACCGGAACCTGATAGGTAGCACCACCGACACGGCGGGATTTTACCTCGATAACCGGCTTGACGTTATTTACTGCTTTATGAAACACTTCCAGGCCGTTGTTGCCTGACTTTTTTTCCATCATATCGATAGCATCATACAGACAATTTTCCGCGATCGAGCGCTTACCGCCGATCATCATGCAGGAAACAAACTCGCTGATAACCCGGTCACCAAACTTCGGGTCAGCGGTAATCTGACGATGCAAACTTGAGGTACGACGTGACATACGTTACTTCTTCTTCGCCTTAGCTGCTTCAGCGCCGGCTTTCGGTTTCTTTGTTCCATATTTCGAGCGGCTGCGCTTGCGGTCTGCGACTCCGGTGGTGTCCATCGAACCACGGACAATGTGGTACCGGACGCCGGGAAGGTCTTTCACACGACCGCCGCGAATCAGCACGATTGAGTGTTCCTGCAAATTATGTCCTTCACCGGGGATATAAGCGGTGACTTCAAATTTGTTCGTCAGGCGGACACGGGCAACCTTGCGAAGCGCGGAATTCGGCTTCTTCGGCGTGGTGGTGTACACACGGGTGCAGACTCCCCGTTTCTGAGGAGATGAAACCAATGCCGGAGACTTGGTCTTAACGACCAGGACTTCACGACCTTTACGAACTAACTGACTTATTGTAGGCACTCAATTACTCCAAAACGTTGCTATACATCAAAAAAACAGACTCGCAGTCTATCAATTCTGACTTTGGCTGTCAAGCCTTTTCATCAAAAATGTTCGCCAATGCGGCCTCGCCGGGTTCTCCCGAGGCAAGCTGTTCCTCATCTTCCGGTTCAGGCTCAACCGAGATCGACTTGTACTTCTCGATACCGGTACCGGCAGGGATAAGATGACCGATAATGACGTTCTCTTTAAGGCCAAGCAGGTAATCGACTTTACCGGCCACGGCGGCTTCGGTGAGCACTTTCGTGGTTTCCTGGAATGAAGCGGCCGAAATAAAGCTTTCCGTGGTCAATGAGGCGCGGGTAATACCCAACAACAGCGGTTTGGCTGTGGCCGGTTCCCCGCCTTCGGCAATAACACGGGCGTTTTCTTCGGCGAACTTGATCTTATCGACTTTTTCGCCTTCGAGAAAATTCGTATCACCGACATGCTCGACCTGTACTTTCTGCAGCATCTGACGGACGATAACTTCAACGTGCTTGTCGTTGATTTTCACGCCCTGTAAACGATAGACTTCCTGAATTTCATTCACCAAATAGGCTTGTACTTCGTACACACCTAAAATAGCGAGAATATCGTGCGGGTCTTTGGCACCTTCGCACAAACGGTCACCGGCGGTCACACGGTCACCGGAGTGAACCATCATGTGCTTACCGTGCGGAACCAGATATTCCCGTTCTTCATCATGGTCTCCCTTCACGATAATCTGCTGCTGACCACGGACGATCTTACCGAAATCGACAGTTCCTTCGATTTCGGAAACGACCGCCGGATCATGCGGGCGACGCGCTTCGAACAGTTCGGCAACGCGCGGCAAACCACCGGTAATGTCGCGGGATTTTGCAATCACACGCGGCATCTTTACCAGCGTGTCGCCGGCTTTGACTTCCTGTCCATCTGTTACCTGCAGCTGCGCATCGGTCGGAATACGGTAGCTGGCTACCATATGACCTTTGGCGTCTTCAACGATAACGGTCGGGAACAATGACTTATCGCGCGTTTCCGTAATAATCAGCTGAATGAGGCCGGTCTGGTCGTCAATCGCTTCACGAACGGAGACATCGATAATGATATCTTTGAATTTAACTTTACCATCTTTTTCCGTCAGGATCGAACCGGTATACGGATCCCATTCGTACACGACATCCCCTTTTTCAAGGCGCTGTCCGTTTTGTACTTTCAGGGTTGCCGCATACGGCACTTTCAAACGCTGACGAACGCGACCCTTGTCATCGATCAAGTGAGCTTCCACCTGACCTTCACGCGAGATAACGATAACGGTACCGTCCTCACGAGTAAGGGTGCGTACATTTTCAATCTTGATCGTACCGGCGTATTTCGCTTCTACCTGAGACTGTTCAGCAATACGGGCTGCCGTACCACCGATGTGGAAGGTACGAAGGGTAAGCTGTGTTCCCGGTTCACCGATTGACTGGGCAGCGATAACACCGACCGCTTCGCCGACATCAACCAGCTTTAACGTAGCAAGGTTACGACCGTAGCACTTGGTACAGACACCAAACTTCGATTCGCAGGTGAGCACCGAGCGAATACGAACGGTTTCAATACCGGCTTCTTCGATAGCGACTGATTCCGCTTCACGGATTTCATCGCCGTTAGCGACAATCAGGTCGTTAGAAATCGGATCATAAACATCTTCAAGCGTTACGCGGCCGAGAATACGGTCACGCAGCGATTCGATGACTTCTTCCCCTTCTTTTAGGGCGCTGACATCAAGACCCAAAATCGTTCCGCAATCGAGTTCACGGATGATAACGTCCTGCGCAACGTCAACCAGACGACGGGTCAAATAACCGGCGTCGGCAGTTTTCAGTGCGGTATCAGCAAGACCTTTACGGGCACCGTGCGTGGAAATAAAGTATTCCTGCACCGATAACCCTTCGCGGAAGTTCGAGGTAATCGGGTTTTCAATAATTTCACCGACACCACCGGTAATTTTCTTCTGCGGCTTGGCCATCAATCCGCGCATACCGGCCAACTGGCGAATCTGTTCTTTCGAACCACGAGCGCCGGAATCGGCCATCATATACACCGGGTTAAAACCCTGATTGTTGGCCGCGAGTGTTTCAAACAATACACTTGACACTTCGTTGGTCGTGCGAGTCCAGGTATCGATCACCTGATTGTACCGTTCACCGTTGGTAATAACACCGCGTTCATACCGCTTGAGAATTTTTGCGATATCTTTTTTGGCGTCATCTATCAGTTTGTTTTTCTCATCCGGAATGACCAGATCCAAAATAGAGACTGTCGCACCGGCGCGGGTCGCAAAACGGAACCCGATATCTTTTAAGCGATCCAAAAATTGCGCTGTTTCACGCGGTCCAAACAACCAATAGGCGCGGCTGACCAATTCTTCAAGCTGCGACTTCTTGGCTCCATCGTTGTAAAACGGCATCCCCTTCGGCAGGACGGAATTGAAAATCATACGGCCGATAGAGGTGCGAATCATCTGATTGTCGACGCGAATATCAACGAGACTGTGCAACGCAACCAAACCGGCATCATACGCGGCAAGCCCTTCTTCGTAAGAAGAGAACTTAAGTCCTTCACCAAGACCGCCGGGGCGGGTTTTGGTCAGGTAGTAGCAGCCGAGTACGATATCCTGCGATGGAATCGCAATCGGGCGGCCGGATGACGGCACAAGAATGTTGTTGGTCGAAAGCATGAGCACACGGGCTTCCAACTGTGCTTCGAACGACAGCGGAACGTGTACGGCCATCTGGTCACCATCGAAGTCAGCGTTGAACGCCGCGCAAACGAGCGGATGCAAACGAATCGCTTTTCCTTCCACCAGCACCGGATAAAAGGCCTGAATACCTAAGCGGTGAAGGGTGGGCGCACGATTGAGCATGACCGGATGGTCTTCAATAATCTCTTCTAAAATATCCCAGACTTCGGGGCGTTCCCGCTCCACCAGCTTTTTCGCTGATTTCACCGTCTGGACATATCCTTTTTCTTCTAATTTTGAAATGATAAACGGCTTGAACAGTTCAAGGGCCATGTTCTTCGGCAGACCGCACTGGTGCAGTTTCAGTTCCGGACCGACCACGATAACGGAACGACCGGAATAGTCGACACGCTTACCGAGCAGGTTCTGACGGAAGCGACCCTGCTTTCCTTTCAACAGGTCGGAAAGGGATTTAAGCGGACGCTTGGAATCACCACGTACGGAATGCGTACGACGGCCGTTATCGAACAAAGCATCGACCGCTTCCTGAAGCATGCGCTTTTCGTTACGCAAAATGACTTCCGGAGCCTGAATGTCGATGAGTTTTTTCAGACGATTGTTACGGTTAATGACACGACGATACAGATCGTTCAAGTCAGAGGTCGCAAAGCGGCCACCTTCAAGTGGCACGAGCGGACGAAGATCGGGCGGAATAACCGGAACGATATTCAAAATCATCCATTCCGGACGATTCTGCGACTGACGGAATGCTTCGACAATACGCAAACGCTTGAGCACATCTTTTTTGCGCTGAACCGACGTTTCAACCTTGGCTTGAGCGCGAAGGGTGACGGCGGTTTCTTCGATATCGATCTGACGGAGCATTTCGCGAACGGCTTCCGCACCCATTCGAGCATCGAATGATTTACCGGCTTCCTCAACTTCAAAGAATTCTTCTTCGGTGAGCACATCCCCGACTTTAAACGAGGAATTACCCGGATCGATCATCAGATAGCTTTCGTAATAGAGCACCTTTTCCAGATCGCGCATGGAAAGATCAAGCAAATTACCAATTCGTGACGGGAGTGATTTGAAATACCAGATATGCGAAACCGGCACGGCCAGTTCGATATGACCCATCCGTTCGCGTCGTACTTTCGATTGGGTAACTTCAACGCCGCAGCGATCACACACGATCCCGCGGAAGCGAATCCGTTTGTATTTACCGCAGTTGCATTCCCAATCTTTCACGGGGCCGAAAATTCGTTCGCAAAACAGACCATCCCGCTCCGGTTTGAATGAGCGGTAATTGATCGTCTCCGGCTTGGTTACTTCCCCGTATGACCAGGAAAGAATCATATCCGGCGAGGCGATCTGAATCTGAATAGCGGCAAAATCGTTCGGACTTTTCCGTGCGTTGGGACTTCCCGTCATTATCTCAAGCATGGGTCACTCCTTCTTTCCACAATATCAGTCGAATCGGACGCACTCCGTGCGCTTGCTTCGTCACTTTTCTATCAGCTTTACATCCAGCCCGAGCGCCTGGAGTTCTTTGACAAGAACGTTGAACGCTTCCGGATAGCCGGGTTCAGGTGGATTCTCACCTTTCACAATCGCTTCATACACGCGGCTGCGGCCGGTAACGTCGTCGGATTTCACCGTCAGCATTTCCTGCAGCGTGTAGGCTGCACCGTATGCTTCAAGTGCCCAGACTTCCATTTCCCCGAAACGCTGGCCACCGAACTGCGCTTTACCACCCAACGGCTGCTGGGTAACGAGCGAGTACGGCCCAATGGAGCGGGCGTGAATCTTGTCATCGACAAGGTGAGAAAGCTTTAACATATAGATGATGCCCACCGTGACATGGTTATCGAACCGGTCACCGGTAAGACCATCAAACAATTCAATTTTTCCGTTATCGGGCAGACCGGCCTGACGCAGTTTTTCTTGAATCTGCTCAAGCGTTACACCTTCGAATACCGGGGTAGCGACTTTTTCACCAAGCCGCTTAGCCGCCCAGCCTAAGTGTGTTTCCAAAATCTGTCCGACGTTCATACGAGACGGCACACCGAGCGGATTCAACACGACATCCACCGGATTACCATCCGTCATAAACGGCATATCTTCCACCGGAACAATACGCGAAACGACACCTTTGTTACCGTGACGTCCGGCCATCTTATCACCCACCGAAATTTTGCGGCGAATAGCGACCGTGACTTTCACTAACTGTTTCACGCCCGGAGGAAGTTCCGCGCCGCGAACCACTTTGTCGATTTCGATTTCCTGTTCCTGTTTCTTCAATTCAATCAGGTTGTGCGCTTCTTTTAAGATGCTTTCAACATGACGATTGACTGCATTTTCCGTAGACCAGCCTTCCGGCGCGACGGCGTTCGTGAAATCGAATTCCGCGAAGAAGTCGGCTTTGTATTTGTGGCCGGAGCGAATCAAGACAGAATTATCGGCGGCTGAGCGGACAGTGTTGGAACTGTGTCCTTCCAGCAATTCACCAACACGCTCTGCGCGAAGTTTTTCAACTTCCAGAATCGTTTTACGGAACATGTTCTTAATCTGCGTAATCTGGGTACGCTCATTCTTCTTGGCCTCTTCGCTTTTTTCTTTGCGCGTAAAGACCTGAGTCTTGATAACGACACCCTTCATGCCGGGTGGCGCCTTCAAGGACGCATCCCGCACGTCGCCGGCCTTCTCTCCGAAGATTGCCCGCAAGAGGCGTTCTTCCGGAGAAAGTTCGGTTTCACCTTTCGGCGTCACCTTACCGACTAAAATATCACCCGCTTCCACTTCCGCGCCGACGCGAACGATTCCGTTTTCGTCGAGATTCAAAAGCGCTTCTTCCGACACGTTCGGAATTTCGCGGGTTATTTCTTCTGAACCGCGTTTGGTGTCACGCACCTGCAGTTCATATTCTTCTATATGAATCGAAGTAAAGACATCATCCTTCACCAACCGTTCGGAAAGGATGATAGCGTCTTCGAAGTTATATCCGCGCCACGGCATAAAGGCCGCCAGCACGTTGTAGCCTAAGGCTAATTCCCCGTCTTCAACCGCCGGACCGTCGGCTAAAATGTCACCGGCTTTAATGGTCGCGCCAAGCGCAACCACCGGACGGTAAGACACGCAGGTATCCTGGTTGGAACGGCGGAATTTGGTCAGACGATACTCATCATCTTCAACAAATCCGAGTTCCCCGGCTTTGACCCGCACCTGCGGGTGCACAACGACCTTATTCGAGTCTACATAGATAACCGTACCGGCGTGACGGGCGCGAATAACCGCGCCGGCATCAGCCGCAGCCTTTCCTTCCATACCGGTTCCGACAATCGGAGCGGCAGCGCGAAGAAGCGGTACAGCCTGACGTTGCATGTTTGAACCCATCAAGGCGCGGTTGGCGTCGTCATGTTCCAAGAACGGAATCAAGGCCGCCGCAACTGACACGATCTGACGAGGAGAAATATCCATGTACTGGATTTCATCAGCTTTGACATACGGATAGTCAGAACGCTTACGCGCGCTGACATATTCGGCAACAAATTTACCGTTCTTGTCGATCGGTTCATTGCTCTGCGCGATGAAATACCGGTCTTCTTCATCCGCGGCCAGATATACGAATTCATCCGTTACCTTGCCGTTGACTACTTTACGATACGGAGTTTCCAAAAATCCATATTTGTTAATCCGCGCGAACGTCGCCATGGAAGTGATAAGACCGATGTTCGGTCCTTCCGGCGTTTCAATCGGACACATACGGCCGTAGTGGGTGTGGTGTACGTCGCGGACTTCGAATCCGGCGCGTTCACGTGTCAAACCACCCGGGCCGAGGGCCGACAAACGGCGCTTGTGGGTCAGTTCCGAAAGCGGGTTCGTTTGATCCATGAACTGGGAAAGCTGTGATGAACCAAAGAAGGTTTCGACAACCGACGAAACAGTACGCGCATTAATCAATGACTGCGGTGTTACGTTTTCCTGATCTTTGAGTGACAACCGTTCCCGCACGGTACGCGCGACACGCGCCAAACCGACCGAGAACAGATTGGCAAGCAACTCACCGGCCGTACGGGCGCGGCGATTGCCAAGATGATCGATATCATCGGTAAACCCTTGTCCGTTGCACAAACCAACCAAGTACGTGATGATGGCGATAAAGTCTTTTGCATCTAATACTGTTTTGTTGAGCGGAATATCGAGACTCAAGCGCTGGTTCATCATGTACCGGCCGACTTCACCTAAATCGTAACGCTTGGTGTTGAAGAAATACTTCTCCAGCAAGGACTGCGCCATTTCCAGATTCGGTGATTCACCGGGACGAACTAAGGCGTAAATTTTTAAGAGTGCTTCTTCGGTCGACTTGGTCGGATCCTTGCGCAGCGTATTGAGCACGACAAAGGCTTCTTTACGGTCTTCCCGAATAATCGCCTGAATCGTCTTGTGACCATAGGAAAGTAATTTTTCGACAACTTCTTCCGTCAGCGGCTCGCCGATGGAGTAGACGATTTCGCCGGTTTCGCTGTCGATAATCGTTTCGCCAAGAAATGAGCCATCCAGCTTTTCCGTCTTTTCACCCTTGAGCGAAACTTTGGTCAGCTTATGAAACAGCTTGACGATTTCCTCGTCGGAGGAATACCCTAATGCACGAAGCATCGTGGTCGCAGGAATCTTGCGCTTGGAGTCGATGTAGATGTACATGACGTCGTTGATATCGACGTTGAATTCGACCCAGCTTCCGCGGTACGGAATAATACGGGCGGTAAACAGCGCTTTGCCGTTCGGGTGCATTTCTTCATCGAAAAACACGCCCGGACTTCTGTGCAGCTGTGACACAACGACACGTTCGGCGCCGTTGATAATAAACGTGCCCCATTCGGTCATGATCGGCAGTTCGCCGAAATAGACGTCCTGCTCGATAATGTCTTTAACCTGCTTGTTTTCCCCTTCACCCTGGCGGGAAATCAACCGCATGGTGACTTTGAGGGGAGCGGCATAGGACATATTCCGCTCGCGGCATTCTTCAAGGCTGTAGCGAGGCGGGCCGAGGTAATAGTGCAGAAATTCCAGTGAGAAATTTTCGTTTACGTCGGCAACCGGGAAGGTCTCAAGGAAAATGGCATTCAGACCTCTGTTTTCCCGCTTCTTGACGTCAACGTCGGCCTGCAGAAACAGCTTATATGATTCGACCTGCACGTCCAGAAAATTGGGCATCAGGCTCAAATCGGAAATTTCGCTCTGCCCGACTTTTTGCATTACAATACGTGACAAGGCTCCATCCTCCTTTATCAAAATAAAGAAATACCGTCCACGAGCGAAAACGCATCGCACGGCATTTCTAAAATCCTCAGATCGTTATCAGTCGATTCTGTCATTTCGTTTTTCTGGTCTCCCCGGCGTTCACCGGTCGGGAGCATCGATGCAGACAATCAACCGAATTACAAACGGACACTGTCAATCGTTAATCTGCTTTCGGTATGGTAGTATAACCATTCTCCAGTAGTACAGTTCCCTGAGTCAGGAGGTATTACTTAATCTCCACCTGAGCGCCCTGCTCTTCGAGCTTGGCCTTCATCTTCATCGCTTCATCCTTGCTGATACCTTCTTTCACCTTCTGGGGAGCGCCTTCGACTAAGTCTTTGGCTTCCTTCAGGCCGAGGTTGGTCAGTTCGCGGACGACTTTAATGACGTTGATCTTCTTTTCACCGCCATTGGTCAGGATGACATCGAATTCAGTCTTTTCTTCAGCCGGAGCTGCGGCTGCGGCACCACCGCCGCCACCCTGCATCACTACCGGAGCGGCTGCGGTTACACCGAACTTCTCTTGAATTGCTTTGGACAGATCTGCAAGATCCATCGCGGTTAATCCGGCGATCTTTTCTACGATTTCGCCTACTGCTGCATTTGCCACGTCTAAGTCCTCACTCTCTACTATTGTTATTCTTCTTCTACAACGTAATCAGGTTCCCATCCGGAAACCGGTTATTCACTCTTCTTCTTTTCCGCCAGCGCATCAATGGTACCGATCAACTTCTGGAAGAAGTTATCAAGCGAACCAATAAGGCTCGTGAACGGAGCTTCCACCGCGCCGACAACCTGTGACAACAAAATCTCCTTGGACGGGAGATCTGCCAAACGGCTGATTTCGGCGGACTGGTGGAGGTGGTTATCAACCACGAACGCTTTCATCTTCGGGCGCTCTTTGTCCTTAAAGGAATCATTGAGCACCTTCGCCGCCGCTGCCGGATCATCCGAGGTAAACGCTACCGCGGTCGGGCCTTTGAGATGTTTGGCGATATCCGGAACATTCGCCTGATGCGCAGCGATGCGAATCAGCGTGTTCTTGGCGACAACGTATTTAACCTTCTTTTGACGAAGGTTTTTACGAAGCGCACTGATATCTTCAACATTCAGTCCCTGATAGTCAGTGACGAAAAACGCATTTGCTTCTTCAAACAGCTGCTTGAGTTCAGCAACCGATTCAACTTTTTCTACTTTAGGCATGACTAAGACGATTCCTTTCTTTTACTTTGAACCGCCCGTCATCGCGGTTAAATCCAGCTTGATGCCCGGACTCATGGTCGAACAAATAGTCGCGTTCAACACATAATGTCCCTTGGCCGAAGCAGGACGCGCCCGCATAACAGCGTCAATGAACGTGTTAACATTTTCAAGAATCTTATCTTCGCTGAACGACATCTTTCCGACGGCGGCCGCGAGATTCGATTGCTTGTCAACGCGGAATTCGATTCTTCCGCTTTTCACTTCCTTCACCGCTTTGGTAATATCCATAGTCACGGTTCCGGTTTTCGGGTTCGGCATCAGCCCGCGGGGACCGAGCACCTTACCGAGCGCACCCAAAAGACGCATCATGTCCGGCGTGGCAACAGCTACGTCGAATTCTGTCCACCCGCCTTTGACCTTCTCAGCCAAATCTTCGGCTCCGACGATATCGGCACCCGCTTCTTTGGCTTCGTTGGCTTTGTCACCGGCAGCGAACACGGCGACGCGAATCGACTTACCGGTTCCATGCGGCAACGCTACCGTTCCACGAACCATCTGGTCAGCATGCTTTGGATTCACACCCAACCGCATAGAGACTTCAACTGATTCGTCGAACTTGGTGTACTTGTTTTCCTTCAGAATTTTGATCGCATCCGGCAGCGCATACCGCTGCTGGCGGTCAATTTTCTCACGGAAAGCGAGTTGTTTCTTTGATCTCTTCATATCCTCAATTCTCCCCGTGGGCTCGGCTATACCGGCCCCAGGTGGTAACGAATGATGTTTTTGTCTTAGACAACCTCAATACCCATCGAACGGGCGGTGCCTTCAATCAGGCGCATAGCTGATTCGATCGATGCGGCATTTAAGTCATTCATCTTCTTGTTCGCGATTTCGCGCACTTGGTCTTTGGTTACTTTACCGACTTTATCCTTGTTCGGAACCGAAGAACCTTTCTGCAATTTAGCCGCTAAACGAAGCAGCGTCGATGCCGGCGGGGTCTTGGTGATAAAGCTGAATGATTTGTCGGTGTAGACCGTAATCACAACCGGGGTCAACAGGCCGGAGTCCTGCTGGGTTTTTGCATTGAATGCTTTGCAAAACTCCATGATGTTCACGCCGCGCTGACCGAGCGCCGGACCGACTGGCGGTGCCGGGTTGGCCTGGCCTGCGGGAATCTGGAGTTTGATAAATCCGGCTACTTTCTTTGCCACAATTCTACTCTTTTATTTCTAAACTACTTTTTCACTAATTCGACCTGGAGGAAATCGAGTTCAACCGGGGTGGGACGACCGAAAATCGATACCATCACCTTGGCTTTTCTCCGCTCCAGATTTACTTCGCTGACCGTGCCGGTAAAATCCATAAACGGTCCGTCATTTACTTTTACATTGTCGCCGACCTGAAACATAAAGTCGGTGGTTTCTTCAGCGCGGCTTTTGTTAATTTGGCCGACAATCCGTTCGACTTCCGATTCCTTTAACGGACGCGGTGTGCCGCCGGCGCCGACAAAACTGGTGATTCCGGGCGTGTTCACGACCAGATCCTGCGTCTGCTTGCTCATATCCATCTGCACGATGATATAGCTCGGCAAAAACTTTTTGGTCGAAGTCGAACGCTTCCCCTGCTTCATTTCCGTCACCTGTTCAGTCGGAACAATAATGTCGCCGAACTTGTCTGTCAGACCGGAATTGACGATTGCAGACTCGAGGTACTTCTTCGCCTTCTGTTCATGTCCGGAATATGTATGCACAACGTACCAGCCCATGGCCATTCGCCTCACCCTCCGACGCCGCTTGTAAAGATTGCTTTAACCAGCGTGTCGAGAATCAGATCAACGCCTCCGATAAACAGAGCCATAACGACGGAAACGATAATGACAACCCAGGTCGATCCGACAACTTCATCCCGGGTCGGCCAAGTTACCTTGCGTAGTTCGGCAACTACTTCATTTAAAAACTTTTTAAATCCATCAATCACGCTGTTCCACCTGTTTTTATCTTATCAGGCCAGGAGGGATTCGAACCCCCAACACTCGGTTTTGGAGACCGATGCTCTACCAGTTCGAGCTACTGGCCTAAAATCCTGTCCTGTTACCGGGTCTCCTTGTGAGGAGTCTGTTTATTACAGAACTTGCAGAACTTTTTATGTTCAGCACGATCCGGGTGCAGCCGTTTGTTTTTGGTCATCGTATAGTTGCGGCGTTTACAATCGCCGCACGCTAACGTGATAATTTCTCGAGGCATTTATTCAACCACTTTCTTTAGGCGACAATTTCCGCGATGACACCGGCGCCAACCGTTCTACCACCCTCACGAATAGCAAAACGAAGTTCTTTCTCCATCGCGATTGGCATGATCAATTCTACTTCCATCTGCACGTTGTCACCAGGCATAACCATCTCAACGCCAGCCGGCAAATGAGCAACACCGGTCACGTCAGTCGTTCTGAAGTAAAACTGCGGACGATACCCGTTAAAGAACGGAGTATGACGGCCACCTTCTTCTTTTGTCAGAATGTACACTTCAGCTTTGAACTTCGTGTGCGGTTTCACACTACCCGGTTTGGCTAACACCATACCACGCTCGATATCATCCTTATCAATACCACGAAGCAATAAACCAACGTTATCACCAGCCTGAGCTTGATCCAGAAGTTTTCTGAACATTTCAACGCCAGTGACTACGCTTTTTCTGGTTTCACGAATACCGATGACTTCGATTTCTTCACCGGACTTCACGATACCGCGCTCCACACGGCCGGTACCAACAGTACCACGACCCGTAATCGAGAACACGTCTTCAACCGGCATCAAGAACGGCTTGTCGATCTCACGCTTCGGTTCCGGAATATAGCTATCAAGTGCATCAACCAACTGCAGAATCGGCGCAAAGGCAGGATCAGTGATCGGACGACCAGCATCCAATCCGGCTGACATCGCCTGCAAAGCCGAACCACGAATCACCGGAATAGTATCACCCGGGAATTTGTAGCTGGACAACAATTCTCTCACTTCTAATTCAACCAGATCCAGAAGTTCCGGATCATCAACCATATCAACTTTATTCATGAACACCACGATGTACGGCACACCGACCTGGCGAGCCAACAGAATGTGTTCACGGGTCTGCGGCATCGGACCATCAGTCGCTGATACCACCAGAATAGCTCCGTCCATCTGAGCGGCACCCGTAATCATGTTCTTCACATAGTCCGCGTGACCCGGACAGTCAACGTGCGCATAGTGACGCTTTTCTGATTCGTATTCCACGTGGGCTGTGGCAATCGTAATACCGCGCTCTCTTTCTTCCGGCGCGTTGTCGATTGAATCAAAGGCGCGCGCTTTGGTCGTCCCCTTACGGGCCAACACCATCGTCAACGCTGCCGTTAATGTCGTCTTGCCGTGATCCACGTGACCAATTGTCCCCACATTCACGTGCGGCTTATTACGCTCAAATTTCTCCTTGGACATAACCTATTCCTCGCTAAACGTTACTTTTCTTCTATCAGAAAGCCCAGAACCAGGATTGAACTGGTGACCTCGTCCTTACCAAGGACGTGCTCTACCAACTGAGCTATCTGGGCGTTGCGTTCTAACTCCTTAAAAGGCAATACTAAAACACACCGCCTTTCGGCGAACATGCTATATATAAATTGTGATTTCTTGTGTCAAGGGATGAGTCAATGACTCATTATTTTTTTTGAGCCAAAGCTGCCGCAAAAACCTATCCTCTTATCCCATAATCGATTAGTCGATAAAAAATAAAAAGCGGGAGACGGGGTTCGAACCCGCGACCAACAGCTTGGAAGGCTGTGACTCTACCAATTGAGTTACTCCCGCAATTAGTCTATGATAATAATGTCTCAATTTTGTGTAAGCAAGTACCATAAGATGATAAGATACAGCAACTCACATCAATCCTTGACGCGTATGAATTTATTGAACTGTCTGTATAAAAAGAGAATCAGCAGACAAAAAGTAGGATTTACTGCCGGAGGAGAGCTCAATTTTTGATCGTACGGGCACTGGAAACAAAACACGATACCATCCTGATTCACCTGGTGGCCGTGAGCCCTCTTTAAGCATGAACTGACTTGTTATTATTTTCTTTTCAGTGGGCGGCAGTACGTAAAAAGGGAAGCTGTCAGCTATAAGATGAAAAAACGTTATCGTAGTATCTAACGGTTCAAGGGATGCCGTATCGAGATACACCGGATAGAGCGTAACAAATGGTTCTTGGAAACGAGCTAAGTCCATGGTGTTTTGATACAGAACGTCTAATCTCAGCACATCCCCAGTAGTATATTGTATAGAATCCTGTTCGATTTTCACCAGAATCGGATACCCTAACGGCATGTCTGGAATTAAAAGATTCTGCTTTTTCGTGTTGGCGCATGCTAACAGAAACAAGCCGATACAAACAATGCTGACTACTTTTTTCATCATGTAGGCCTGCACACTCGCTCAATTATCTCGGTCTGCGACGCGTCGTTGTTTGCGTTGTATCGCGGGTGCTATCGGCAGGTTCTCCCATTGTTTTCGAACGTGCTTGTTCGCGTCGTTGTTCCAATCGCTTCTTCCCGACCTCAGATGCAGTGGGAACATGCCAGTTTGGTTCAGCTGTTGCAGCAGAATCTTTTTGCGCCTGACTCATATGAGCATTAAGCGTGTCTATCACTATTGAAGCAGTAGCCGTATCTCCATGCGTCAATGCCTGTGTCGCCCATGCATAACTTTGAACATAATTGACCGGAGCACCACTACCATAATAATAGAGTATAGCAAGTTGTGATTCAGCTTCTGCAAATCCTTTTTGCGCAGCCTGGTAAAAGTATTTTCCGGCTGTGGTATAATCTTGCTCAACCGCGATACCATCACGAAAATATATGCCGAGCTGGGTGATATAGAACGGATCATCTTTCTTGGCCAGATACTCCGCCCAGCGAAAGGCCGTTGAGTCATTATAGTATCTACTTTCAAAATCGGTATAAATCGAATAGATCGATTCCTGACTTCTAAAGTGACCGCTATCCGAGGCCATATAGAGATACTTTATCGCCAAGGAATCATTCCGAGGCACATACTTGTCACCCAAGAGATACTGTTCTCCCAAGTATGATGCAGCCTGCGTATTACCAGCGGTTGCCGCTTTATCGAGCCAGCTTAATCCAGTCGGAATATCCTGCGTTCTTCCGATTCCCAGAAGGTGAACAATTCCGGCAGAACGCATTCCGCGCGTGTCCCCCATCTCTGCGGATTTAATATACCAATTAGCTGCTTCAACGGTATCAGCCTGAACACTCCAACCAAACAGATAAACACCTCCCATTTCGTATGTCGCCCAGGGCAACCCTTCATCGGCTAATTGCCTGTAAATAGTAACAAAGTCAGCAGTGTCTTTAGCGGTCGGATTCGGGTTTTTATAGCGAAGTGAATCGGCACGGTCGCTCAATTTCATTCTATCGAATACACCACCCAAGATTTTTCCTGCTTCAGCATCCTTGTCATCATCAGCCAAAAGCGATGGCGCTATAAACGTGAATCCCACCAGCAAAGCCGGCAGCATAATTTTTAGAGATGATTTCATGACAATACCCTTACCCTAACTATTTGAACCTCGGCTTATCACCCGCGCGGTGACAAGCCCCAGTGCAGTTTGCTTTTCACTAATCGATAAAACGATTTTTGACCAAAGGTGATAAACTTCACTTTGAAATCAGCTTTACTGACAATCACCGTATCGGTGTCTTCAAGTTCCTGCATAATCTGACCGTCGAGGGTCAAACCGGCCTTACGATGTTCAGAGCTGATACGAAATTCAAGTATATCGGAAGGAGCGAGAATCATCGGACGGGTGGTAAGCGAGAACGAAGAAATCGGCGAGGCGATAATCCCTTCAAGGTTCGGATTCATAATCGGGCCGCCGACGGCAAGCGAATACGCCGTCGAACCTGTCGGCGTGGCAATTACTAAACCATCCGCCTGATAGGTTACGATATCTTCCCCGTTCACTTTGAAATGAATGCGAATGAGACGGCTCACCGGACCGTTATCGATAACGATTTCGTTGAGCGCATAGGGAAATTCTGGATTGGTTTTCCCGACGACTTTAACGTGCAAAAGCATCCGCTCATCAAGCAAATACTCTTTCTTGACAATGGCAACAAGTGCGGTACTCAATTGATCCGGCGGCAACTGGGTGAGAAAACCGAGTGAACCGGCATTCACCCCCAAAAGTGGTATTCCCCGTTTGCCAACTAAGCGAGAAGCGTGCAATAGCGTACCATCTCCACCGATTGAAATCATGACATCGGCATGTGAGGCTAAATCGGATTCCGCGACGGTCGTAAGCTTTCCGCCAACAGAACGGGCGAATTGTTCGCTAACGACGAGCGGATGGTTCCCTTGTTCGGCCCATTCGATAACCTGCTCGGCGGCATAACGCGCGCCATCCCGATGAAGATTTGCCAGTAACCCAAATCGCATAGGTGAAGGATACTTGGTTATATATGAGTAATCAAGTTAGAGGAATTTGTGTTTCACTGACCACGCAGTAAGCGTGGGCGACCCGGAAATCGAAATTGTTTACATCGTAGCTGAAACTGGGAAAAGAAACCGCGAAGCGCAAAAGCGACAACGTCACTTAGCCGACTTTGCGGACGGGTTCGACACGGCGAACCGGAGCAGAACGACGGAACATCAAGCGCTGTAACAGCGTGTTCTTCGGTTTGCTGAGCGCCAATGATTCGAACATGGCGACAACGGCGTCGACATCAAGCCCGGCATCACGCATAAGTAGTGGACGAGCGCCGTGGGTGATAAAGTTATCCGGTACGCCCATAGCGGTAAACTTACCGGTGTAGCCGTTGGTCAATAAATAGTCGGCGATAGCATGACCGAACCCACCTCGAACTGAGGCTTCCTCGGCAGTAACGATGATTCGCGCATTTTGGCGTACTTGTTCAAGCAGCTCAAGATCGAACGGTTTAATAAAACGGGCATTGATAACGGTTAAGGCTATTCCCTGCTCCTTCAATCGTTCAGCAGCAGACAAACCGATTTGCACCATCGTACCGACAGCGAGCATTACGACATCGGTAAGCGGAGTCAATGCTTCCCATCTTCCCCATTCAATTGGAGCAACATGGCTGGTCATTTCGGTCGGGGTATTTTCACGCGGATAACGGATAGCAACCGGGCCGTTTAGGTCTGTATCGGCCGTGTAATGGAGCATCGAACGGAGTTCGTTCCCATCTTTAGGGGCACAAATCGTGTAAGTCGGCACAGTGGATAAATAGGCGATATCGAAAACGCCATGATGCGTGGGACCATCTTCGCCGACCAACCCAGCACGATCCATACAGAGCACAACCGGCAATTCATGGATACCGATATCATGAATCACCTGATCATAGGCGCGCTGTAAGAACGTGGAGTAAATGGTCAGATACGGTTTCATGCCATCAGCTGCTAACCCGGAAGCGAAACATCCGGCGTGCGCTTCGGCAATACCAACATCGAAAAACCGTTCCGGAAACTTTTGACCAAACGGATCAAGTCCGGTTCCCTGCGACATGGCGGCAGTGATAGCGATAACCTTTTCATTTTTCACGCCGAGTTCGACCATCGTGTCCCCGAAAATTTTGGTGTATGCGGGATGGCCGTCCCCTTTGGGAGCGAGTTTACCGGTGATTTTATCGAATTTACCGACGCCGTGGTATTTGTATGGGTCACCTTCGGCCGGTTCATATCCTTTTCCTTTTTTGGTTGCGATATGAAGCATCACCGGTCCATGAATCTGTTTGAGATTTTGAAGCGTCTTAACCAGAAGTGGTAAATCATGTCCGTCGATCGGGCCGAAGTAACGAAAACCGAGTTTTTCAAAGAGCATCCCCGGAACGACCAAACCTTTAACGGAATCTTCGATTTTGCTGACCATCGATCGAATCTTGTCGCGCCGTTTGAATCGGCCGGTAAACTCCCAGATTTCATCACGGAGCTGGTTGATACGGTTATCCGCCATGATACTGGTCATATAAGTCGAAATCGCGCCGACGTTGCGGGAGATAGACCAGGTGTTATCGTTCAGAATTACCAGCAAATCTTTACCGAGTGTACCGGCGTTATTAAGGCCTTCAAAGGCCAAACCGCCAGTCATCGAGCCGTCACCGATAACTACGACAACCTTATTATCTTCCTTTTTCTGATCCCGCGCTGCAGCGAAACCAAGACCAACCGAAATCGATGTGGATGCGTGTCCGGCGCCAAAATGGTCAAACTCCGATTCATCCCGCTTGGCGAATCCGGAAAGGCCGTTATACTGACGCAGTGTGTGCATCTGGTCACGGCGCCCGGTCAGCACCTTGTGGGCGTAGGCCTGATGGCTAACATCCCAGATAATTTTGTCTTTGGGGGCGTTGAACAGGTGATGCAGCGCCACGGTCAATTCGACAGAACCGAGGTTAGTGGCAAGATGTCCGCCGGTTTGGGCAACTGAATGAACGATATGCTGCCGTACTTCAGAGGCTAACTCGACCAATTCCTCAATCGTGAGGTTTTTCATATCAGCCGGGCTGTTGATGTTCGAAAGATGTTTCATCGGCGGTCGAATTCGTCCTTTATTTTTCCCGTTGGCCGATAAACCGGGCAACGTAGGTGAGCATAGTATCTTCTTTTTGTTGAACTAAAGCAACTGCTTCGTCGATTAGTTTTTGTGCATCCTTTCGCGCCTGTTCCACTCCTACGACTTTTGGGTAAGTTGCTTTCTTCCGTTTGTTGTCAGCGCCGGTCGCTTTACCCAAAAGGGACTCGTCCCCCTCAATGTCGAGAATGTCGTCTATTATCTGGAAGGCGAGCCCGATTTTTTCGCCGTATTGGCTGAGTTGTGTCATTGCCCGGTTTTCCGCCCCAGCCAACATCGCGCCGATTCTGACCGAACTGCGAATCAGGGCGCCGGTTTTCCGCATATGGATATTCGTGATTTCAGCGTGAGAAACATCACTGCGATCCTCCGCCTGCATATCGGCAACTTGTCCACCGATCATACCGGATGTTCCAATTGCCTGCGCCAACTCAATAACAGTTTGGGGCGAGTTTGTTCGCGCCATGAGCTCGAAGGCGACATCATGCAGAGCGTCCCCGGCCAAAACGGCGATTGCTTCACCGAACTTTTTGTGGCAGGTCGGCATGCCGCGGCGGAGGTCGTCATCATCCATACAGGGTAAATCATCATGAATCAGTGAGTAGGTATGCACTAACTCCAAAGCGGCCATAGCCCGATGGATCGGTTCATCATATGGTTGGGTAGTTTGTCCGCCGCAGTATTCGAAGGCGCTGAGAGCGAGTACCGGACGCAAGCGTTTCCCCCCTGCCATAACGGAATAGCGCATTGCCTCATGCAAACGCTCTGGTTCCTGTTCGACTGGCGGGAGATATTTATCCAAAAGGCTATCGACCAGGCAACGTTGTTGCTCTATTTTTTCCGTGAAACTTGTGGCAGCTGTCAGAGTCATTCCTCGTCATCTTCCCCGGTTATACGCGGATCGTCGAAATCCTCTTCAACTTGTATACCACTTTTTTCACGGACGATTTTTATCTTCTGTTCCGCTTCGGCTAACTTGGTCTGGCACTGCTTGGCCAGCTCGAGTCCTTCAGTGTACAGTTCTATTGATTTTTCAAGCGGCAAATCCCCCGCTTCCAAAAGCTCGGTTATCTCTTCCAAACGGATAATGGCGGTTTCGAAATTGACAGAGGTTTTCTTCGCGATCATGTTTGTTTCCTTGAAATTTCATCGATAGTCGCCGTAAAGGTTCCATCCGGCAACAGCGTTTCCACGCGACTGCCAGTATGCAGAGTTTTCACGCTTTTCAAAAGCAGTTTTTCCGGTAGTGATCGCGTAACGGAAAAGCCACGTGCCATGACTTTTAGCGGTGAGAGTGTGTCAAGCCGTGCGGCTGAAACTGCCAGCCGATGTTGATGTAATTTCAGCGACATTTCCCCTGTCGACACAAGACGGCGGGTAAGCGTATCGAGAAACTGCTGCCGCTGGGTAAAAATCTCTTCCGGAAACGTAAACACGCGACGGCGAATAAGTGATAACAACCGCTCCCGCATCCGGTGACCGAATTGCTCGAGCAACATCGCCTGTCGTTTTTGGTAGTGTGAAATGCCGTCTAAATATTCACGCCGTGACCAGATAATCATTTCCGCGGCAGCTGACGGAGTCGAAGCCCGCAGGTCGGCAGCTAAATCGGACAATGTTGTATCTACTTCATGTCCGACTGCTGAGACGAGCGGTAACTTGGATGCTACAATCGCGCGGACAACTTCTTCAGTGTTGAAACACCATAAATCTTCAAGTGATCCACCGCCCCTACCGGTGATGATAACATCGATATCTTTTCGCGTATTGAAGTAGCGAATTCCTTCGGCGATTGTTTTTTCGGCACCATCCCCCTGCACTTTGGCTGGATAGATAACCAATTCGATTCCTGGGTTACGGCGATAAGCGATCTGAATAATGTCCCGAATCGCGGCGCCGTTCGGTGAGGTGACAATGCCGATTTTGGTCGGATACTCCGGAACGAGCTTTTTTCGCTCCTGCGCGAAAAGCCCTTCTTGGGATAGACGCTCGTACAACTGACGAAAGGCCAGTTCAAGTTCACCGATTCCCACCGGAACGACCTTTTTGCAGTTGAGCTGGTAGCTGCCACCTTTTTCGTAAACAGTGATATCACCGTAGACTAATACTTTCTGGCCATCCTTCGGTTCGAATTTGAGAAAGGCGCCGAGTGATCGCCAGAGCGTTACTTTGAGAACAGCGTTTTCGTCTTTGAGCGAGAAATAACGATGCCCCGATGAGTGCAAAAGATATCCGGAAATCTCCCCTTCGATCCAGACACCCTGGAATTGTTCTTCAAGGCTTCCCTTTATCATCCGCGTTATCGCGGTGACCGTATACGCCTGCGGTGTGTCGATCATGTGTAAATATACCCCGTTCGTATCGGCACAAGCAACAACATCAACTGACGGCCAGTTTTTGCTGTATCGCGGCAGCCAATGATTTCGTGATTCCCTTAACGGCGGTAAGCTGTTCGATATCGGCCTGACGGATTCTTTCGATCGAGCCGAATGTTTTGAGCAGTATCTCCCGTTTGGCCGGACCGACACCGGGGATTTTATCCAGTTCGGAGGTAATCGTTCGCTTGCTGCGTACCTTTCGGTTAAAAGTAATCGCAAAGCGGTGGGCTTCATCCCGAATTCGCTTTAAAAGAATCAAACCGGGTGATGACTTGGAAATGGTCAATGAGTCCTGTTGGTTCGGTACAAACACTTCTTCGAGCCGCTTCGCTAAACCGATTATCGGCTGATTGTCGAAACCCAACGACTTTAGTTCAGTCAATGCAACTGAAAGCTGCCCCTTGCCGCCGTCGACGACAACCAAGTCCGGAAACGCCAGCTTTTCCTCTTTCAGACGATGAAAATACCGCCCGATAATTTCCCGCATCATTTTAAAATCATCCTGCCCTTTGACTCCCTTGATGCGGAAATGACGGTACCCCGATTTTTTCGGCATGCCGTTTTCGAACATCACGCATGATCCGACGGCATCGGTTTCGCCGGTGTTGGAAATATCGAAACAGACAATGCGCATTGGTGATTGCGACAGATTCAAATCATCTTTTAGCGCCACGACCATTTTGCTGGTGCGCTCACTTTGCGTTCGTTTTTGAATGAGCAGTTCATCTAAGAGCAGCCGGGCATTGGCAGCGGCGAGATCGACTAATTTCACTTTTCGTCCCGCTTTCGGCGTTATCAAGTGCACTTTTCGCTTTCTAACACCACTCAACCATTTCTCGATCAACGATTGATTGACCAGCTCACCGGGAACGAAGATTTCATCCGGCAGGTTCGGCTGGTTGTTGTAGTATTGCTCGATAAGCGTTTCTAACACCGTTTCGTCGACATCATCAGTTTGTGCAGCTAACTGAAAATCCTGACGACCGAGCAAAACGCCTTCGCGAATCTGCATGACGACGGCTAACCCCAAATCCTTTTCACGGGCTAAGGCAATGATATCGGTATCGATTCGCTCCCCGATATCGACATTCTGCTTAATCATCATCGATTCAAGTCCCTGAATCCGATCCCGCATAATCGCCGCGGTTTCGTAGTCGGTGTTTTCCGCCGCGGTTTGCATTTCCTGCTTGAGCTCATCGATCAGCGTTTTTGATTTTCCGGAAAGCGCCATGATGACATTGTTGGAAAGCGCACGATATTCTTCCTGTGTCTGTAACCCTTCGCAGGGCCCGCCGCATCGCTTGATATGATATTGTAAACAAACTTTGTATGGTTTTCCCTGCGGATGCGGTATCACCAGACTGCAGGTGCGGATATTGAACAAACGGCGCAGGTACTCGACTGTTTTTCGCATCGGTTTGGCTGAGGTGTACGGCCCGAAATAACTCGCTCCGTCATTTTCGACTCGGCGGACAATTAGAATACGCGGGAACGGTTCGTTGGTGGTAACTTTGATATACGGAAAGTGTTTGTCATCTTTTAAGCGGACGTTGTAGCGCGGGGAATGCTCATGCACTAAATTCGCTTCTAAAATCAATGCTTCGATATCCGAGGCCGTCACAAACAGATCGAAATCGGCCACTTGCAGCATCAGCCGTCCGGTTTTCCCATCGAGATTGCGCGGGGACTGGAAATAGGTGCGGACACGGTTGCGGAGGTTTTTCGCCTTCCCAATGTATAGTATTACCCCCTTGTTGTTTTTGAACTGGTACACCCCCGGTGAATCGGGCAATGTCTTGAGTTTTAGGGTAAGGTCGATTTCGGCACTCATAGTTCTTTCAACACATCGAACGCGCGCCGGTTCACGGTTTAGGGGAGAATCCGCACGGCGCCGACATACCGCCTTGTCCAGTAGTCATCGTTGATCCGGGTAATAATAACCCCGTTCGATTCCGAGGCATGAATAAACCGTCCGCCGCCGACATAAATACCGACATGCGACACGCCACCTGTTGATGAGGTCTGGAAAAAGACCAGATCGCCGTATTGTATCCGGTTGCGAGGGAGTTTGACGCCAATCCCGAACTGCTCCTGCGACGTGCGCGGAAGCTGCCGTTTATCATATTTCTCGAACACTTCCCGGACAAACTCGGAGCAATCCACTCCGCTGATATACTTCGACCGGCCTTTGTACGGTTTCCCCAAATACCCCTGTAAAATCATTCCCAAATCCAACGAGCGGTTGGTGGTGATACGGGTAGTCAACGGCGCAGCTTTGGCCGCCTCCGGTCCGCCGGTGCGATAGCGGGGATACGGCGAACAAGCCGTAAGCAGGAGCAGTAATGCGAGTACAAAAAAAAGTTTCATGCGATCTGCGGGTATGTCATTCCAAATCGTTTTCGGTAGTATATCCGGGTAGCGCAAATCAGGGCAATAATAAACAGTGCATAAAACGGGTAGTACCAGGCGGCAAGAACGGTCAAAAGCAAGATCGGCAGTTTAGCCGATAACAGTTCCAGCTTCGCTGATTTCACCACCAAATTGACCACTATCGATACTACCGAAACAGCAGCAATCGCAACCAATATCATATGTCCTGTGTACCAGGCAACCCAGACAGCAAGCAGCATCAATGCGAAGGCTGTTACAAGTGACGGTACTCTCCCCCATGTGACCGCCATTGTCCGTTTGCCGGTTCGGGAATCGCCGGCTAAATCCGGCAATGTCGTTATCACATGAACAGAAGCTACAGACAGAAAAAAGTAGTACGGGTTATCCCATCCAATAAGACCGATGGTGTGGGCATTGATATGCGGCTGTACGGAAACGGAAATGAGAAAGCCGAAGGCATACGCATTCGCCAGCATGCCGCTAATCGGCCGGTCCTTGAGTCGTAACGGGGGCGCTGAATAGATATAGGTCAGCGCTGCCCCCTGTAAGCAAATAAGAAAAAGCGTTCCGGAATACCAATAAGACAACGCCAAGCCGAGAACAGTCGCAACAGCCGCACACCAGAGCAGCATTTTAACGGTCAGATAACCGCGCTGGATAAACCCGATTTTGTTGTTTAACGCATCCGATTCACGGTCGTACACCTGATTCAACCAGAATGCCCCTGCCGCCATCAGGCTGAGAATCGCAAGCGCGGCGATATTCCCCCATCCGAACGTTTCATAGCTGAGTTGATTGCGATACCGGAGTGCGACTAAGTAGACCGACCAGATCGGCAGATGCAAAAGCGGCCGGGCAGAAAAAAACAGATCAAAAAATTTCATCCGGAAACCAGAAGAAAATACAGATACGCAAACGGAGCGGCAAAGAGCAGGGAGTCGAACCGGTCGAGTATGCCGCCGTGACCGGGTATAATGTGCGAGGAGTCTTTCAAATTAACCGAGCGTTTCCACATCGACTCGACCATATCACCAAGCTGTCCGAAAATCGAGACACCACAGGCGATACCGATAAGATGCAGAAACGAAATAGCCGGGAAAATATCAAGCGAATAAAATACCAACGCGGTCAAAAGTGCAGATACAAACCCGCCGACAAACCCTTCCACGGTTTTGTTCGGCGATACAGTCGGAGCCAGTTTATGCTTTCCTAATTTCGAGCCGACCCACATCGCGGCGGTATCCCCTATCCAGAGAATGGCAAACAGGAAAAGCATTGCCTTGCCGCCGTCGTAGTCTTCCCGATTTTCGCCTAAGCGATACACGAGCCCATACAACACGCCGACATACGCCATCCCCCACAATACCCGAACATAGCGATTGAATAAATGAGCAGGTTCCTGACGCATTAGCGTTGCCAGCATTCCGGACAGCATGAAAAAGCAGAACAAAGCGAAACCACCGACAACGAATGAACTGGAAGCATCCTCGAACTTCGGCCAAAAACCGGAGATAGCGACGAACGCAAACATCGTTGTAATCCATGACGACCAGAAAAACGGCGTGGTTGGGCGTACTCCTTCCCCGATGAGATATTCGCCAATGCCTAGGGCAACAAAAAACGACAGCAGGATAAACAGCCAAACACCACCCTGAAGCGATGCATACAGAATAATCGGGATAGAAATTACCGCAACGATAATACGTTTGATCAGATTCGAACTCATACCTGTTTCTTCTCTTCCACTTTACCAAAGCGACGTTCCCGATTTTGGTAATTGAGTATGGCTTCAAACAGTTCTTTACGTCCGAAATCCGGCCACAGCGTATCGATAATATGCAGTTCGGTATAACTGGTCTGCCATAACAGGAAATTGGAAATACGCATTTCACCGGAAGTCCGTATCAGCAAATCCGGATCAGGCAAATCGGCAGTATAAAGGAAATTGGAGAACAGTTCTTCGTCTATTTCCGGCAGATCGATAATCCCGGCACGAACCGACCCGGCGATACTTTTGACCGCATCCAGAATTTCTGTCCTCCCGCCATAATTCAAAGCAAGATTCAGAATCAGCCCACGGTTATTTTTGGTGCGTTCTACTGCCTCTTTCAGGATTCGTTGACGGGTCAACGGCAGCCCATCGATTCGCCCGGTCGTTATCAATTTCACATTGTTGTTCATCAGATCTTTGAGTTCGGAGCGGGTAGTCCTGAACAACAGACTCATTAACGCGGCAACTTCGGTTTTCGGGCGCTTCCAGTTTTCGGATGAAAACGTATATAACGTCAGATATTTGATACCGATTTCAGAAGCCGCCTTTACCGTTTCCCGAACCGCTGAAACCCCGGCTTCATGGCCATGCGTGCGCGGTTTATCCCGCTGCGCGGCCCAGCGGCCGTTGCCGTCCATGATTATCGCGACATGTTTCGGTATCCGATCGGCGCGCTCCAAGATTGTCGCTTTCAGTTGCTCCGGTTTTAACTGCGGCATAGCTGCAAAAGTACCCTCACAACGGTTAGCCCGCAAGCATTTGAAATGGCGTGGAAATCAAGATTACTGCGATACCGACAATTCAAGCCGCTCGACTTCAATTCGGTAGGTCTCAGTGGATAATAGCCCGTCCCGCACGCCGATTTCGACTATCCGGTTCGGGAAAATCGGACCTTCGGCATCGGTGAAATGCAGCGTCCGGCTATACCTGCGATAGTCCTCTTTGATCGGGTAATACAAAAACAGATCGATCGGCCGCATCGTTGTCCGGTTGATAATCGCAACGCCGACTGGCAGAGAGTCATCAGCTGTCGGTGAGTCTACCCCAATCGATATCTGCGAGCCGCCGGTATCATTTGGATAGAAATTGAACAGATAGCGCTCGGAAAAGAGATTCGGGCAGTCAAATGAAAAGCGGAGGGATTTATTACCCGATGATACTACCGTACGGACTGAATCAAGTTTTGATCCGGTAAAAAAGTAGTGGGCAATGGTACTGTCGACAAAACTCATTTTTTTGTCTTCGTACCGGTAATAGCGGCTGACCGCTTTGCAGGAAAACGCTTTGGTTTGCCAGAGCAGACAGTGCTCCTGCATAACCTGCTCCGCTCCCGACCGGTAGTATTCCAATGCCGGATTAACACTGCTTTGGCCATAGACAACAGAGGTAACCGACAATGCGAACAGACAAATACTTCTTGACACCCAATAGGTCATGTTTATTTATACATATAGGTAGTGTCGCCGTTTACGGCAACCAAAAAGAACGGAAACGGCGAGTCCTCACAAACCCGTAACCAGTGCGAGGTGGGTCATGCTGGTCAAAGAACTCCTGAACAACAAAACCCGGGCGTTGATTATTGCCAAACCGAGAACGCCGATTCTTGAGGCTATGCGGCTGATGATTCAAAATCGAATCAGCTGCCTCCCCGTTGTCGACAATAGCGGTGAACTGGCCGGCATTATCAGCGACAAGGATATCTTCGCCGCTGTGTATGAAAGCCAGGAAGGGTTTGCGGAAAATACAGTTGCAGAACTGATGACCGATGAACTGATAGTCAGTGTTCCGGAGGATGACCTTAACTACATCGCCAATATCATGACCACAAACCGAATTCGTCACGTGCCGGTAGTTGATCAATCCAGACTGGTCGGATTAGTTTCGATCGGTGATGTGGTAAAAGAGCAGATGACTCAAGTACAGTTTGAGAATCGGTATCTGATGCAATATATCACCGGCGAATACCCGGGGTGATTAGCAGATTGACTGCTAATCAGACTTCCATTAGTTCTTTCTCTTTTTTCGCCAAGTCTTTGTCGATAATAGCGATATGCTCATCGGTCAACTTCTGTACCCGATCATGAGCATCCTTTTCCTGATCTTCTGAAATCTCTTTATCCTTCAGAAGCTTTTTGACTTTTTCGTTCGCTTCCCGGCGGATATTGCGCACCGAAACACGGCCGCGTTCGGCGATATCATGACAATGGCGACCGAGCTCCTTGCGGCGTTCTTCGTTCAAGGCCGGAATGACAATGCGAATCAACTGGCCGTCGGCTGTCGGGTTCAAACCTAAATCAGCTTTCTGTATCCCTTTGACGATTTCACCGACAGTCGATTTATCGAACGCCTGCACCGTCAGCAATCGGGGTTCGGGAGCGTTGACCGTTGCAACCTGATTCAACGGCATAGTCGTGCCGTATGCTTCCACGCGGACATTATCCAACAAATGGGGGGAAGCTTTTCCGGCGCGGACAGTTGCGAATTCTTTAACGACCGCATCGACGCTTTTATGCATTCTATCTTTTAATTCGGCGAACAATGAATCAAGCATGGTAAACTCCTTCCCACCTTAGTCTATGAAATCAACGTTCCAATTTCCTCACCAAGGGCAACCCGTTTTAAAATGCCGGGTACATGCAGATCAACAACACGGAGAGGAATGTTATTGTCTTTAAGCAAAGATGCCGCAGTAGAATCGATCACCCGCAGTTCTTTAGTCAAAATATCCATATAACTGAGCCGGTTAAAAAAGACTGCGTTCGGATCCTTTTTCGGATCGGCAGAGTAAACACCGTCTACATTAGTCGCTTTAATCAGTACTTCAGCGCCGATCTCCATGGCGCGCAATGACGCCGCGGTATCGGTACTGAAATACGGATTTCCCGTTCCGCTGGCGAGAATAACCAAACGACGCTTTTCCATATGACGGACGGCGCGACGACGGATATACGGCTCAGCGAATGCCTCGATTTTCACCGCCGACATAACACGGGTGTATATCCCCATCTTTTCAAGCGTGTCCATCATGGCGAGGGAATTGATAACGGTCGCGAGCATTCCCATATTGTCGGCCGTCACACGATCGAAGCCGCGCTGACTGCCGGCAACACCGCGCCAGATATTACCGCCGCCGACAACGACAGCGGTTTCAACGCCTAAATCCCAGACATCTTTGATTTGTTTGCAGATATCTTCGAGAGTGGGAAAATCGATACCATATTTCTGGCCACCCATTAAGGCTTCGCCGGAAATCTTCAGCAAAATCCGCTTATACGCCGGTCTTGAAGAACTATCGGACTCCATTACTCACCGAGCCGGAAGCGAACGAACCGACGCACCTGGAAGCTGCCTCCCAATTTGCCGGCTGATTCTTTGATAAACTCACCAACCGTTTTGTCATTGTCTTTAACGAACAATTGTTCGGTGAGCACGACTTCTGAATAATATTTTTCGATACGACCATCGGCGATTTTATCGACAATAGCCGCCGGTTTGCCGTCTGCAATTGCCTGATTTTTGAAAATCTCCCGTTCAGCCGCAAGTTTGGCCGGGTCAACTTCTTCCCGCTTTACCGCCAGCGGTGAAGCTGCGGCAACATGCATGGCAATATCCCGTGCGATACCTTTAAAGGTATCGTTCGATGCCATACCGTTCGCACCTTCAAATTCGACCAACACAGCAAGCTTGTCGCCAGTGTGGGTGTACGTGGAAAGCGCAGCTGCTTTCGCACCACCTTCAGGAACACCGATGAACCGCTTCACCTGAATATTTTCTCCAAGCGTTGCAACCATCGATTTGACATAATCACCGACTGTCTGCGAAGCATTATCGATAAACGGCTGGGTGAGCAGTTCATCGACATTTTTCGGACGTTTGGTGGCAATATGCCGGGCGATATTTCCGGCGAATCCGCGGAAATTGTCGGTGCGGGCCACGAAATCAGTCTCGCAGTTGATTTCGACCATCACACCGTGCGCGGCGTTTTCATCAATATAGGTGGCAATAATACCTTCGGCGGTGGCACGTCCTTCTTTGGAACCGGCTTTTGCAATTCCTTTTTCACGCAGAACGACAACCGCTTTTTCAAAATCCCCGCCTGCTTCGGCCAGGGCTTTTTTACAATCCATCATACCCGCACCGGTGCGGGCACGCAGTTCGGCAACTGCTTTTGCTGATATTTCCGTCATTTCTCTTTACTCTCTTCCGTTACTTCTTCTCGCGGTCAGCTTCTTCGGCCGACACATATGTCGACACGCGAGCCGTACGACCCGCTTCCACCGCCGCTTCCATCATTTCCTGGGTGACATGCTGACGCGCTTCGACCGCGGCATCGACTAACTCACGCAGGAGAATACGAATCGACTTGATTGCGTCATCATTCGCCGCAATCGGGAAATCGATCGGATCCGGATCGGCATTGGTATCGATAATTCCAATGATTGGAATACCGAGTTTGGCCGCTTCGGAGACGCCGATTTTTTCTTTCTTCGCGTCAACGACGATAACCAAACCGGGGAGCATATTCATTTCTTTGATACCGCCCAGAACTTTGGTCATCCGTTCCGCTTCCAAATCCATTCCGGAACGTTCCTTTTTGGTGAACTTGTTAAATGTCCCGTCTTCTTTCATCCGCTCGATATCTTTGAGCTTCTTGATCGAATTTTTAATGGTATTGAAATTGGTCAACATGCCGCCGAGCCAGCGTTCGGTGACATAGAATCCGTTACAGCGCGGCGCTTCTTCATGAATAACGACACGCGCCTGCTTTTTGGTTCCGACAAACAGAATCGGACGGCCGCGGCCGACAACTTCGCGAACTTTGAGCTTCGCTTTTTCGAGCGCGTTCAATGTCTTCTGAAGATCGATAATGTATATGCCGTTGCGAGCTGCAAAAATGAACGGCTTCATTTTCGGGTTCCAACGACGAGTCTGGTGACCAAAATGGACACCCGCTTCAAGGAACTCCCGTATTCTGGGTTCGAGCATGAGTGGAAAACCTCCGGTTATGTTCTTCGCCCGGCGTCACCCCGAAGCGCTCCCGGAATCGGGACCGTCGCTTCAGTCAGCACAGGCTGTTTATTTCTCATTCCGCCGTTAAGCGGAATGAGATAGTAATTATCGCTTCGAGTACTGGAAACGTTTCCGGGCTTTCGGACGTCCATACTTCTTACGCTCAACGGCGCGCGGGTCACGGGTTAAAAACCCGTTATCGCGAAGGACATCCTTAAAATCCGGATTCAGTTTCACAAGTGCGCGGCTGATTGCCAAACGGAGGGCACCGGCCTGACCGGATTTACCACCGCCATTCGACATGGCATCGATATCGAAACGGCCAGCCGTTTCGGTAACGTGCAACGGCGATTTTACGGTAATGACCAGCGTTTCACGGTTCAGATATGAACTCACATCTTTCCCGTTGATAACGATTGCTCCCTTACCGGGCATCAGGCGAACGCTGGCAACCGCTTCTTTGCGGCGACCGGTTGCACCATATGTTGTCTGTTGAACCATTCGTCTCTACTTATTTGAACAACTGAATTTTTTCGGGCTTTTGCGCAACGTGCGGATGTTCCGGACCTGCGTAAATATGCAGCTTTTTGATCATCTTGCGACCGAGCCGTGTTTTCGGCAACATACGCTGCACGGCGACTTCGAGCGCTTTTTCCGGCTTCTTCTGCATCCACTGTTCGAAACTGGTTTGACGCAGACCGCCCGGATATCCGGTGTAGCTGTAGAATACCATATCACGCGGCTTGTTTTTACCGGTGACGCGCAGTTTGGATGCATTCACGGCAATGACATGATCACCGGCATCAAGATGCGGCGTAAAAATCGGTTTGGTTTTGCCGCGCAAAATAGATGCGACTCTGGTTGCGACACGACCGACAGTCGCGCCGTCCAGATCAACCAACACCCAACGCTTCGCATTCGGCTCAATTTTGGGAATAAACGTCTTCATTTCTTTCCTTCAATTCAAAACACGCCATTACCGGCGAGCCCTAAGTATATGAAAGGCTTGCGGCTATTGTCAACGCATAAAATAAAAATCCCGGCCAAAGCGACACTCCGGCCGGGAAGTATATTGATTTTCAATTAGTTATGCGGACTTCTGCTGTCCTAAAATGTACGAACTAAGCTGAGCTCCCAAAAGGCCGCCGACAAGTGGGCCGACCCAGTAGATCCAGGAATTATCGCAAAACCCACCGATAACGGACGGGGCCAAATGCCGCGCCGGATTCATTGCCGCGCCGCTTATCGGACCGCCCATAAAAATATCACAGACAACGGCTAAACCGATACAAAGCCCGCCAATCAATTTGGGGGCGCGTTCATGTACGGCTGTACCGTAGATAACGGAAACTAAGAAAAAGGTGAGAACGATTTCAGCGACTAACGCGCCAAAGACGGTTGCGCCACCATCTATATTGACAAGCGGTGTTCCGAATTTAATTGTAGTAAGAACGCCGCCGGGAATGATTGACTTCAAGAGCAATGTCGCGGCAAATGCACCGAGACATTGCGCGACGATGTAAGCAACGGCATTGGGCAGATTGATTTTTTTGATCGACCAAAGTCCAACCGTAACCGCCGGGTTAAAATGCGCACCGCTTACCACCCCGAATGCCGAGATAAACACGACTAATGCCAATCCATGCGCCAACGCAATACCGGTTAAGCCGACGGCACCGCCGGTGATATCATCCGCAGCAATTGCCCCGATACCGGCAAAAAGCAATGCAAATGTGCCGATAAATTCTGCGAGTAAAGCCCGAACATTCATCTGAAGACTCCCTTCTTCACCTCATGCGAGGAATATGTTACCAAAAGCATACAGAGCCGGTTGTTTTGCGGTCAAGCTTGAACGATACGGATTATGTGGCGATTTTCTTTGCCGGCCGCGAGGATTTCAATGAAAGCTTGTATCGCTTATCGAAGTGTCCGTTCGGCGAACACTTGCCGCAGGATGCCATCCGCAATTGTCTATGGCGCGGATACTCCAAACCGCATTTCGGACAGCTATACACATACTTCGGTGGCCGCACCAAATCCGGATGAGATTGCCCTTTCAGCGATGCACCGATTCGCTTCGCTTCCCGTTTGAATGCAGCGTCATGATTCGGGTTAAGAATATGGATCATCTCATGGCGAAGCGTGTCATCGACATCACCGGGAAACAATTCATGATATTTCCGGCCGATGCGAATAAGTTTTTGCGATGGAATATAGGAACCCGCATTCATCATCCGGGTAGAGTACTCAATAGTAACGCGCGGGAGTTTCCCCTTAAAAAAGAGACGGTTGTACCGGTCGAACAGATCATACAACTGCGGAATAGTCGGCAGCGTATCGGCAATTGTTGCCGGCAGGACGGCGATTCCTTCGGTTGAAATCGGTTTCTCTTCATGCTGTTTGATACGGGTATATAATGTCGCCGGGGCGAGCGGAGTCATTGGCTCCGGCTTGAACAGGTCGAGGATATATGCCGTTAGTGTCTGTCGTTGCTTGCGTGAATTTTTGGCCATACGGTAATGAGAATCAATATCCTGTTACAAACAAGATTTAATCTTTCTTGTATTTTATACCCTCATCGGTAACAATCGCGGTCACCAAGCGCGCCGGAGTAACATCGAAAGCAGGCGAATAGACCGCAATTCCGTTCGCTGCCGTTTGTTTACCGAACCCGTTGGTAACTTCAAGCGGGCTGCGCTCTTCTATTACTATAGAGGAGCCGCTTTCCATCTGATGGTCAAAGGTCGAGGCAGGCGCTGCGACATAGAACGGAATCTTATGCGCACTCGCCAAAACAGCCAAACTGTACGTTCCGATTTTGTTAGCAACATCCCCGTTTTTCGTAATCCTATCCGCCCCAACGAACACAGCGTTGACCTTCCCCTGCGCCATCAGCATTCCGGCAACACTGTCGCAAATTAAGGTGACATCGATACCGGCCTGCTGAAGCTCCCACGCCGTTAAGCGCGCTCCTTGTAACAGCGGACGGGTTTCATCTGCGTAGACCTTGATTTTCTTTCCTTGTGCATGAGCGGTATGAAAAATGCCAAGCGCCGTACCGATTCCGCCGGTTGCTAATGCACCGGTATGACAATGGGTGAGCAGCGTGTCACCATCTTTGACTAATTCCGCACCGTACTTCCCTATTCGCTCGCACATAGCGCGATCTTCCTCATGAATCGCGGCCGCTTCTTTCCAGAGAATATCGAGTGTCGATTCCAAGGTTGTTGGTTTCTTTGCAGCAACGGAATCGACGACACGCCTGACTGCCCAAAAGAGATTTACTGCCGTAGGACGGGCGTCGGTGAATGCCTCACCGATTGTTTTGATAAACGGCAGATCAAACTGTCCCGATTTTCTGACCGCTATCGCAATTCCATATGCCGCAGCTATCCCGATCGCCGGTGCGCCGCGGATTTCGAGCTTTTTGATTGCCTCGATAATGGCGTGGTAATCATCAGTCTCTTTATACTCTACGGCGAGCGGCAATGCGGCCTGATTGATAAATGTAAGCTTATCACCGACCCGCTCTAAGGTTTTAACAGCCACGCATTCTCCTATTTATACATGAAGCGCTTGATCTTCTTTGTCGATGTCTTTTCCAGTTCATTCAACTGTACCGTAAAAACATCTATTCGCTTGTAATCTGCAATACGTTCGTTTACTTGTTCTACGACTTTTTTTATTGCCGCTTCCAGTTTTTTCATATCCGGGTTTTCCGTGTCGGTTACACCGGCCGCTGCAACGCTTTCCATGTCGGGAACAATAACTGCGTGAACCTCTTCTCCCAGCTTCTGCGTTTTCTTGCGTCCGAAGACTACCGCTTCCATAATCAATAACGACTCGACAAGTTTCTCCTCTATCTCCTCCGGATAGATATTTTTACCGGCGCCGGAGATAATGACATTCTTGCTCCGTCCGGTAATCCATAAATGTCCTTTAGCCAGTTTTCCTAAATCGCCGGTATGCAGCCAGCCGTCACGCAAAAGCAACGCTGTCGCTTCCGGATTATTGCGATATCCCGGCGTCACACTGCCGCCGCGCACGAGAATTTCACCGATCCCTTCTTCGTTCGGCGCATAGATGCGGACCTCGATATTATCCAGCACCTGACCGACGGAACCGAATTGGATGTTCTCCGCCCGGTTGCAGGATATCACCGGCGAGCATTCGGTCATCCCATACCCTTGCATAAAATCAAAACCGAGAAAAACAAAAAACTCAGAAACGACAGGAGGTAACGCTGCTCCACCTGACATGAAAATACGAACACTTCCCAATCCTGCCTTTTTACGCAGCGAAGCAAAGAGCCACTTTCCCCATTTATTCTGCAGTTTCCAGCCGAGCGAGGAGACGTTGTACAAGAATCCGAATAGAATCCGTTTAGTCAGCGGTGCGTTTTCGATATTGCGGCGTATGGCGTGATACATTTTCTCATAGAGTAATGGAACACCGCACATAATCGTCACCTGATTGCGGCCGATGTCTTCCAAAATCTCTTTCGACTTAAGGCTGCGGGCATAGACAATCGTCGCGCCGCGCAATAACGGCGTTAAAAAGCCGGCGGTTGCTTCGAAGGTATGATGCAGCGGCAAAACGGATAGAAACGTATCGGATGTATCAAAATGAAACGCCCCTTTTATCCCTTCTAAATTATGCAGGATGTTCGCGTGGGTCAGCTCGACCGCTTTCGGCGAGCCGGTAGTACCGGATGTAAATATCAGCGCGGCAGTACGCACCGGAGGGGGTAATTCAGCCTCTGCAGCCGTCATTATCTGTTTCCATGAGTCCGGAACATCACCGTCAAAACTGAATACAGTACCACCGAAATCAATTGCCTTGAGTAGTTCGCGGAATCGCCCGGAGCAAAAAAGAACGCGTATGCCCGACGCCGAAATGACCGTTTTGATTTCCTCGGCCGTAAGGTTGGCGTCAATCGGAACAACCGTTCCTCCGGCCGCTAAAATACCGAGATAAGTGACGCCCCATTCCGGCCTGTTTTCCGAAAGCAGGCCAATTTCTATTGGCGACATCAACCCTTTGGCAATAAGCCCATGCGCTATTCTGCGGCTTGCTTGTTCGATATCAGCACGGGTCCATACCGTGCCAAGTCCTCCCTGTGCCTTCATGGCGACGGCATTCGGGTTTTCCAAGACTATCCGACGAAATGATTCGTAGATATGAGCGGTATGCGCATGCGTACCGGTCTGCGATGTCGTTGTTTGCATACGGCAATCTACCGGAAGCCGGAAATCGGGAAAAGTGAATTTCGACTTAAATAAAAAGGCCGTCCGGATACACCGGACGGCTTTTGAACTAAGACAATATGAAAGGAATTACTGAACTGTAACCGTTTTCGAAAGTATGAGACCGCTTCCACGCGGATCAGTATTCGTAATGGACAGCGTGAATGAACCGGTATCGCTAGGTACCCAGCGGAATCCGACTGCTTCACCGTACGCATTGGTTTCCTGAGAGGCGCCAATAACCGTACCGCTGCTGGCAGAAAGAACCAATGTGTGATCACCAAGCGGATTGCCGAAACGATCCTGAATAATCGCACTGAGGTTAACTTGTTCACCAACCGCTGCATTGTCCGGAGCAGTAACCGATGAATTACCACTAAATGCATTACCGGTAGTAAGTGAAACGTTATAGGTAACAGCTGCCGTTCCACCGCACCAGTAGACAATTTGATCGACCGCACCAATACCGTTGTCGTTGCCGCCGGTCAGGGAGTTATCAACATCAAGTGTGCTGGAAGTAATCTTCACACGGGCGCTGGCGCTAAAGCAGCCATCTTCAAGCGTACCGCCTTCAACTGACAAATAAGTAGCGTCGGCATCGATTCTGGTTCCGGATATTACCGGCAGACCATTGAGATCTGCGCCAGTGAGTACAATTACGGCCTTGGTGATACCATCGGCCGGAATAGTCGCCGGCATACCGGAAGCAACAATGGTTTCCGGAACATAGCTATTGTAGAAGAACGAGGTATCTGCAACCGTACCACCGGCGGTTTCAGCAATCACCAGAACGTAACCATCAGCGGTAGAAACATTGTTACCGGAAATCCAGGTGCTCTTGGCAATACCCTGCAGCTCCTCTGTGCGCGACAAGTGAGACATCATGGTCCCTTCATCGGTGCTGAAATACACGACCGTTGAATCCGGAACTGGATTCAGATAAATATCGGAGACGACGGCAACAATCGGATTGAAGCCACCGACTACATCCCAATACTGTAAATTACAATCTTCCGCGCCAACCACGATGTACGCAGGCGGGCCAGCGGAAATAAGGACTTGAGTCGCGTTAGAAATAGCATCCGGCGTGTAAGCGCGGATACGAACCGTACCGGAAATGGTGCCGGAGTGCATTGGAATCGAAGCAACACCCTGGCTGTTGGTCACGGCATCATACGGACCGTAATCAGTTCCGACCGGGCCGATATATTCACCGCCGCTCGGGCCATCGAGAATAATAAAGGAAACCGGCAAACCTTCCGGAACGCGGTTACCGTTAACATCGAAGCAGGTTGCACGCAACAGCGCGGTTTCGATACCACCGGTTTGCGTTACTGCCAGATTCAGAGAATCAGAAGAAAGATAGATGGTGTTGATTTCTGAATTCGGCGTCAACTGGAGTGAAACCTCGGATGAACCGTTGGTGTTGTTGTCAGCAACGGTAACTTTGATATACACAGTCTGAGCATCATTACCGGAAATGTAGTTAACCGTAGCTGTTCCGGTGCCGCCGCTGGTTGTCGTGGTAGATGGGATTAAACCGATAGCATCCCAGGTATTATTGCCGTTGGCATCGAATACCAAAGAATCGATACCGTTTGACCAGTACCCGTTGCCGTCATTATCGACGAAACGTTCACCGGCAGTAATTTTGATAATGGTACCATCAGAGACCGGATTGTTGTTGGCATCTTTGACCACAATCGTCACTTCAGACGTATCGGAACCATTGGCCAACAAAAGACTCGGCGTCAATGAGACTGTCACATTGCTGTTGCCGGTCGAAGCGTTGGTAACACTTACCCCGCGACTGGCATACGTTGAGCCGCCGGTGAAAGTCGCAAAGATCGTCATGGAGCCTTCGGTATTACCGGTGAAATAGGTTACGGCAACGCCGTCGTTGTCAGTAGTAGCGGTTGCCGGGCTGAAGGAACCATCCCCTGCCGGAGTCACGCTAAAGGTAATAGACTGGCCGGCAACCGGAGTGCTTCCGTTCATAACGGTCGCTTCAACCAACACCGGGGTGTTGACTGCCACGCTTCCGCTGGGAGCGCTGAGAGTCACGCTCGAATTGGATGGAGTATCAACTTGATTTTTCGAATCACAGCCCGCTACCAGACCGACGCCCACTACAGTGAGCAACGCCCAGAAGAGCATTGTGATGTGCCTTGAGCTCTGCGTTTTCATGACTGCTCCTGATACATACGTGTATGGATTAATGAATTGTTTTCGATAGGTTTTCATTCCTTCTGATTATCGGCGAAACGGACAAACGGTTTAGCCGTAAAAGAAAGACCCTTCCCCGCTAGTGCGGAAAAGGGTCTGTAAAAGCAGGTGTAAAATTTGACCGATTACGGATTGCTGTTCATGGCCAGACCATCGCCTGAGACGATCGTCGGGGTCACGAAAATGACCAGGTCGCGGGTTTCCACACGTTTGCTGGTATATTTAAAGAGATTACCCAGAAGGGGAATATCCTTCAACACCGGAATCCCGGTTTCCGTTTCGACTTCATCCTGGGTCGTCAAACCGCCGATAACCGCCGTCTGACCGTTATTCACGATAACCTTGGTCGAGGCGTTGCTCGTATTGATAATCACGCCGTTCGGATCGAATTCAAAGGTTGAACGCTCCGGTTTCAGATCCATAAGAATCTGGTTTTCGGCTGTGATGTACGGCGTCACCGTCAGGATCGTACCGACTTCTTCGAACTTGATAACGACGTTGCCGGCATCATCAAACTGTTTAATCGGTACTTTCTGACCCATTTGAATTTTCGCTTCCACATTTTCGAGCGTGCTGATTTCCGGATGCGCAATGATCTTTCCCTTACCGGTTGTCACGGTAGCTTCGATCAATGCTTCAAGTGACCAGCCGTGCTGAAGCGCCTGAACGCGATAGGAACCCTGCGGATCGGTTACATCGGCAGCGTCCACGCGGGCCTGCTGCGGATAGGAACGACCGGAGCTGGTGGTGTAGGTTCCTTCGACCATCCAGTCGATACCGAGTTCTTGAAGATTTCTCGAGGAAATTTCCAGCAGCTGGGTGGAAATCTTAATCTGGCGGGCCGGTTTATCCAGCGAATCAATTAAGCTGATAACACGCGGTAAATTTTCCGGGACTTCCTGCAGGATAATCGAGTTTGAGCGCGGATCGCTGCTGGCTTTACCGCGTTGGGTAAGAAGAGACTTCACCGCATTCACGATATCGTTGGAAGTCGAGTTATTAATTTTCACGATCTTCGTTTCGAGATCAGCAAGCTGCTGCTTTTCGATGCGGGCTTTATCGTTCTCGGACTGCTGCAAGCGATACTCGACCATCGGAAGGACGTGATACAGTGACGAATCTTCTTCCACCACGGCCAGATCATACGTCCGGGCAACGATATCCATAGCCTGACGCCAGGTTACCTCGTTGATGCGGATGGTAACGGAACCTTCTACTTTCGGAGACACGACAACGTTTACTTTGCCGTAATCAGCCAGGAAGGAGTAGACGGAACGGATGTCCGCCGATTGGAATTGCAGCGTTTTTATCGGCTGCGACGGATCTTTTTCATCCGCAACGACCGGTGTAACTGCGGTCGCGGCTACCAGCAGGTAAACCACGCCCAACACCGGCTTGAGAAAACGTACATGCTTCATGATATTAACACCTGCCTTTCGGTCAATCTTTCTCAGTCATGCCTAAAGCCACTGTGCGGCTCCAGCCATATTCAAAAATCTGGAAATATACTTTATCATCTTCGACGCGCAGAACGTAACCCTTCTGGACCTTATCGCCGCTCTGCATGATGTAGCCGTACCCTTCCTTGTCTTCAAGGAGAGCGCGGTTGTTGCCAAAGCCGGTTTCGATAACGCCAACAAAAGAAAGTCCTTCCACGTTCGGAATCCGCTTTTCAATCGGGCTCTTGGTCTGCTTTTCCTGATTGATCAGCGTTTCAAACGGATCGCGTGAGCCATTCGCTGAATACTGTACCAATAAGCGCTGCGGGAATTCCGCAACCAATGTGCCTTTGATCTTCCGCGAAGTCACCGGATCACGACGGAAACGGGAAGCCGCACGCGCCTTATCACCTTTCGATGCTTCAGTATCTTTCGAACCCTGCTCAATAGCAGTAGCCGTATCGGTCGGGCTCATTGAATTGGAAACTGAGGGCTTGGAACCGGTCTTAGAATCAGTAGCCGGAGTCGTGCTCTTGGTATCAGCTAAGGCACCCTTGTCGGTTGTATGCTTGGACACATCCGTCGATGAAGATGACTGCGCGGTAGTCACGCTTGTATTGCTCTTATCGGTACTGTTTACCACTGTCGCTATTATCGGCGCCGGCTTGTCAGCTTCATCGTTTGTAGACTTTGAAGAAGAGGTACCGGTCGAAGATGGATTCATTGTCGACTTGGTCGTATTCGACGGCGTTGTACCGGCGAAGGTCGCCTGTTTCTGCTTGATCGTATTGGTCGAAGCAGTCACCGTAGAAGCGGTATTCGTTGACGGTGTATTGTGAGCAGCGGTCTGCTGTGTCTGTGTCGCAGTGGTCGTTGCAGATGGCGTATTCGTCGTCGGAGTATTGACAGCAACCGTCGGCTGAGTCTGCTTCGGCGTAGTTGTCGAGGCAGTCGTAGTCGATGATGTGCCGGTTGACGGAGACACCTGAGTCGACGCTGTCATCGGCGATGACTTGGTCGTAGCTGTTGAAGCAGTGGTCGACGACTGCGTAGTCATTGACGGTTGGGTAGCGGGAGTAACGGCAGTCTTATTCGTTGACATCGTGGTTGACGGCTGCTGTGTAGACGAAGCAACCGTTGTCTTATTCGCCGGAGTCGTCGATGCGGCAGTAGCCGGTGTCGATGTAGTCGGCGTGGTAGAAGACGGTTTTGCCGTCGTTTGCGATGTCGGCGAAGTGGTATTGGTGGATGCCACTGTTGTCGTCGGTGAAGATGACGGCTTCGACTGCGAAGCGGGAACAACTACTGTGCTATATCCATTGTTGGAATCGGCCGTAGTTTTGCTCGCAGTTGTCGAGGACGGTTTGTTGCTGTTGTTAGTATTAGCAGCAACTGTACCCGAAGCGCTCGTCGCATTCGAGTTGGTAGCCGTAGCTGACGGAGTCGAAGTCGTACTCGTAGTATTTTTCGCAACAGCGGCAGTCGTCGGATTGCCGGAAGTCGGGGCAGACTTGGTCGCAGTCGACGCTGTCGTTGTTGAGGTATGCGTTGCAGCAGACGAAGTGCTCGGCGTCGACGGTTTCGCGGCTGTCGTCGTTGACGGTGCCGCGGGTGTTGTCGAGTGAGTATTCGTCGTGGTTGCCAGGCTCTTCTGTGTCGTCGTATTCGCCAACGGGGTCGCCGAAGCAGTAGTACTCGGCTTGCTGGTCGTCGTTGACGGCTGAGCATTGGCATTGGTAGTAGATGCCACTGACGTAGCCGGCTTCTGCATAGAAGCAGAATTCGACGGTGTAGTGGAAGTATTCGTCGTAGAAGCAGAAGCTGTGGTCTTCTGGCTATTCGACGTAGCAGATGTACCGCTCGTTGAAGTCGGTGCAGTTGTGCTCGGCTTCGCGCTCAGGCTGGCGTTATGATCCGCGGCAGCCATCTTATTGACATCATTCGCTGACGTAGCGGTGGAAGCAGTGGCCTTTGAAGCCGGGCTGGCAGTCTGCGCCGTAGGAGCAGAGGCGACAGCCGGTTTCGAAGGCGTTGACGTTCCGTTGGTCGGTGAAGAAGTCCATGCGGCAAACGGGTTACCCGCTTTGTCTTCTATATAGAGACAAAGCGTACTTCCCTGTGGTTTCAACTGATAGGCAGTTTCTTCCGCCATATCAAACACGATACGGACGACGCTTTCCGGCGACGTAGAATACTGACTGCTGCGGATACCGCGAATCGGGCAATCCGGTAGTTTCAAAAATTCCTTGGCGCCCAAAGCATGCGTTGCAGAGAGAATGTCCACAATAATTCTAAAGGGACGACCATCCTTGGCAATTTCAGTCTGATGCGTGAAGCGAAGCGAACCGGTTACGTTGATGGACGCAACACACGCGCTTCCCTGACGCTCCAGCGACACTGATTTGACATCAGCAGCGCTCGCGGCGACAGTGGTCAGAAGGAAAAGCCCTGGTATAATGGCAAGCAAACGTTTCATTGGTATTTACTCCTCTTACAGGACCAGTTCCTTTAAGCGTTCCTCTTCCTTCACGAAATAGGTTGAAAGAACAAAGTTAGCCGTTATTGTTTCCTTTTTCTTCAGTTCCTGAAGCTCACCTTCGTTTGCAGCTTCAGCGCTTTTCCCCTTCTTACCGACGGAAAGCTTGTTTGCTTTCACGTTCATCTGCGAGACATTGGTAATGAACGGGAAGTTCGCGACGTAGCTGATGAAGCCGCCGAAATCATGGTAGGTTCCGGTCAACTCGACTTCGAACGAGGCAACGTTGTAGAAGTCTTCCGATTTGATCGGCAGTGGATTCAGCTTGGTCACTTTGGTACCCGTAATAGATGAAGCGGTATGCAACTGCACCAAAAATGACGGAATCTGCTTGAACTCCGGCAAAAGCGCTTCAATGTCATGATAACGAGTAAGCAATTCTTCATACTCGAGTTTCAGCGCATCAAGCGATTTTGCTTTGAGTTCAACGTTGCGAAGATCGGTCGTTATAGTCTCGAACTCGGCGCTCTTCGACAGAATCTGATTGTCGTATTGTGAGTACAACCGGGTGTACCAGAAGTACCCGACCACCAGAAACGCGAGCACCCCTAAGGCGATCTTCTGCGTTTTTGAATCTTTAAAATCCATAGTTGTACTCTCTTAGTTTAACTGTTCCATATCTTCGGATTCATCCATCAGCTCCGGCACTTCGCTAGAATCGACGGCGCCGATCATCTGGCGCAGCTCTTCTTCAGACAAGAAGTGGACGGTGCATTCCACGACGAAGTTGTACGCCTTTTCTTCATTCAATTCGACTTCTTTGGTCGTGACCAGTTCGACATCGTCGAAATAATCCGAACGCATCAAGTTGATCATGAATGAGGCAAGGGCGTTGAGGGTGAAGGCATATCCTTCAAACTCTGCTTTGGTCGTATTGGCTAAAGCGGACGTTTCGGCGGCGGGTTCCTGGTCGGCATTTTCATCCGACTTGGCCCGATCGACGAGTTCTTCCTTAATTGACTTCTCTTTCTTCTTTTCTTCTTTAGCTGGTTTGGCCTTTTTTCCTTTTTCGACTTTAGCCTGTTGCTCGCCGAAACGGCTCAACCAGATAAATTCAGGAACATTGGTGGTCACGTTTTCCAAAACCCGAATCCAGGTGGAACGATGGCTGTCCAAACGCTCGACGGCGGACATACGGTTCTGGATTTTCCGCTTCACATCAGTCAGACCATCCACCAGCTGGATATCTTTCTGCAGCATGGCGGCGCGGTCTTTGGCGCGGTTGATTTTATCTTCGAGGTCAGCGATCTGATTCCGCTGGTACATGGTGATACCGAACAGTGTCAAGACCACAGCAGCAGCTCCCACCGCCGCGTAGACTCCGGCTTTACCAAATGAAAGGTCGAATGCCTTCTTTTGATAATTCTTGGGTAATAAGTTTATTTCAATCATGATGCCCTTACCCTACCTTCCGCATGGCCAGGCCGACTGACACGGTCAAAAGTGGAGCTATCTTTTCCGGCTGCAGGAACTGGAACAATTCAGGATCGTAGTCCAGATTTCTCAGCGGGTTTGCAATTTCAATCGGTATGTTCAGCTTCGATTGCACGAACTCAGGCAGATACGGAATCAGTGATCCGCCGCCGGACAACACGACCCAGTCGATATTGTCAGCTTTTACCTGTGATTTGAAATAGGAGAAGGCGAGTTCCATACCGGAGATCAGTTCGTCCGTTGACGACAAAATCGTCGCCTTCAGCATGTCCTGATCGATGGAGTCGTGCATTTCCCCTTTAATCGCCTTATTGGTCAGCTCAGGGTTCAGGCGAAATTCCTTTTGGATCGAGTTGTAAATTTCCCGGGTTCCACAGGATACGTCGCGGGTCGACGAGTACAAGCCACCCTGAATGTACGTGATATTGGTGACGTCATACCCGATGTTGACCAGGGCAATCGTCTTATTCGGATCGACTTCGTAGTTGTATTCATAGGCGTTGAAGATCGCCATGGCGTCATCATCAACGATCACCGGCTGGAGGCCGCAATCTTTGATAAGGTCGAGGTAAGTCTGCAGGTATTCTTTGCGCGCCGCCACCAGGAGAACATCCATCTTGTTGATGTCGTCATCCGTTTTCACGATGTGATAATCAAGGGAAACATCATCGACATCGAACGGAGCGCGCTGCTCGGTTTCGAACAGAATCGCCTGTTCGGCTTCGGCGCCGCTCTTTTTGTCGATCGTGAATTTGTCGGTGATGACCGCGTGTCCGGAAATGGAAACAACGACTTCCTTGATTCTCGGATCGGTCTGTTCAATCAGGGATTGAACGTTAAAGATAACCGCCTCTCTGTCGCGGATTTCATCTGCGACAATGGCGTCGGGCGGAAGCTCGCGCATACCGATTGCGGAGATCGTGTACCCGGTTTTGGTGCGATCCAGTTTGACCAGCTTGACTGAGTTAGCTCCGATGTCAAGCCCGACAGTACTTTTCTTTCCACGTGAGAACAACATAGCGTCTCTTCTCTTATATAGTGTTGTGTCTTTCCCGCAGTATCGGCATATCCGGTTAACTTTTAACCAAATGCCGGCTTCTTTTCCGTCCTTAGTAACTTCCTGGGTCACCAGAGACGTTCCATTTCAACAGGGAGAGTATCGGCCGTTTCCCATCAGACCTTTAGGGAATACTCAGAATCCATTAGCCTGCAGGAGGTAAAAAGAAACCCTCTGATGATCTATCAGAGGGTTAACGCGGGGAAATCGCTCTAACTCTTTATCGGATAATTAGTACCAGTAGATATGGTCGTCTACCTTACCGGTTGCAGCCAAAACAGACATAGTGCTGTTGGCAACCATGACATCGGTCGCCCCCGTGGCGGCAATATTGGCCGCTCCGCCGAATGAGGCAGAACCGTTCGGACGAAATATGAGTACATTATTGTCCATATCCGTACTCAAAGACGTAAACTGTCGCGGCAGGGTATCAATACGAATCACCGAATCCCCCGGATCGAAACTGTAGCTGCCGAGATTGTCCATATCTTTGAAAATCGCAATGGTCAGATCATCCGAATCAAAATGAACGCCGTAATCCGTCTTATCTGTGATGGCCAGAGAACGTGCCATTTTGATAGTCGACTTTACACTCCGCATAGCGGTGCTGAAATTCAGTTTATCGATGGCGACATCAAACATAGGAACGGCCATCGCCGAAACGATACCGACGATAACTACCGTTACCATCAGCTCTAAAAGCGTTATGCCGTTTTGATTGTTATGTCTGTTTTTCATAACTATTCTATCTCCAAACTACACGTTCCCCGTATTCTCCCTCTCTATCGGCAGTATGCACCTGTTGTGCCATACGTATAGAAATTATATCGGCAAATCCTGAAGAATTCTCTTTGCCCGGCAATGACTTTACCCGTTTCTCACTTTCGGCGCCCGCACAAAGGTGAAAAAACTCTGTAGTTCGCCCCCGGAACTATGGGATGCATCCCATAGTTTCATAAGACAAATCCTTGACCATTTTCCGGAAAACATTACCTTTACCGGTGTGACTAAGTCACCATTCTGACGAAACATATACTGCACCATATTGAGGAGTCGTATGACTAAAGCTGTATCCACTTCGTTCCTCACCGCCATTTTCACCTCACTCCTGTTTTCTCTTGCCAGCGCCAAAGAAACGAACCCGACTTTGATTCCGGACGCGTACCGCCAGGGGAAAAGCGCGGAAGTTATCTCCGGTAAAACACGCGCCTATTTAAGCCAAAAGCAGACTGAAACTGTCCCGGTTTGGGTTTTCTTTACCGACAAAAATGTCGGTACCAAAGGGGACTTTGACCGGAAAGCATCGTCTGTATCGATTCATGAGCGCGCCCTAAAACGAAGAGCAAAAGTCGGCAAGACCGAAGTGGTTTTCGCCGATTTGCCGGTTGCTGATCAATATGTAGAACAGATTTCAGCGATGGGAGCAAATCTGCGCCGCAAATCCCGCTGGTTGAATGCCGCATCGTTTAACGTACCGGCTTCATCTTTAGATGAGATAGCAGCACTCCCCTTCGTCAGTCGGGTATCGCCGGTTGCAGGCTTTACAAAAGAGTATGATGTTCAACTGCAGGATATTCGCCCGGAAGAACACAATCTTTACTCACAATCGCCGGATGCATTGAATTACGGAAGTTCCGCCACGCAATTGAATCAAATCAATGTACCAGCGGCCCATGAAGCAGGATATGATGGCGCAGGCGTTACCCTCGCTATTTTCGATACCGGATTTAGAAAGAGTCATCAGGCTTTCGCCCAACATTACCTGGATGGTCGCGTACTTGGTGAGTGGGACTTTATCAATAATGATGGCAACACCGCCAATGAAGCCGGCGACCAGTCCTCGCAATGGAACCACGGTACATTGATCTGGTCAGTCAGCGGCGGCAACCGGGACGGTTCGATCTACGGCCCCGCCTACAAAGCGAACTTTCTTTTGGCAAAAACCGAAGATGTCGCCAGCGAAACACCGGTTGAAGAAGATAACTGGGTTGCCGCGCTTGAATGGGCTGATTCCGCAGGTGCCGATGTTATCACTTCTTCCCTCGGTTACTCCGACTGGTATACCTATGAAGATTTTGACGGCAACACCGCGACAATAACACTGGCCGCTAATACCGCTGCCGGTTTAGGCATTGTCGTGTGCAATTCGATGGGCAACTCCGGACCCGGCGCCGGAACGCTGAGCGCCCCGGCCGATGCATTCGACATGCTCGCTGTCGGCGCGGTTAATTCATCCGGTACTATTGCTTCTTTCTCATCCCGCGGTCCGACATTTGACGGACGCATGAAACCGGAAGTCTGCGCGATGGGCGTTTCGACCTATTCAGCCAGTTCAAGCGGCGATGCAAATTACACGACCGCAAATGGTACTTCCCTTTCGACACCACTGGCGGCTGGAGCAGCTTGCCTGTTAGTACAGGCGCATCCATTATTCACGCCGTTAATGATCCGCCAAGCCTTAATGGAAACTGCCAGCAAAGCAAACACGCCCGATAATACGTATGGACACGGCATTATCAATATGATGTCGGCGCTCAGCTGGGGTGCGGATTTCTCAGTTGATAACCAAGTCGGTACTGTTCCGTTTCTTACCAACTTTACTTCTGATGTCTCACTGACACCGACCAGCTATGCATGGGATTTCGGTGATGGTGGTACTTCCACCCTTCCGAATCCATCCCATACCTATACTGTTCCCGGTGAATACACAGTTTCGTTGACTGTCGGTACTGCCGGCGGACCTATTACCAACGAAAAAATAGCCTACATTGCGGCGATTGCCGATACCGTTCGCTACGAAGTTGATTCCGCATACGCCGGACAATCGGTCGCAATTTCCGTTACCTTGACCAATTCACAATCACTGGAGCGAATTATCGTACCGCTCAAGTTTGGCACTATCCCATCGATCAACTTCGACAGCGCAACCGCGGGAAGCCGTACTTCCTATTTTGAGCGAGTGCAGTTGAACTGGATTGATATGGTCAACCGCCGTTTCGCAGTTGATCTGCTTGCCGACAACGGCGGTGGTGCGCCCCCGCTTGCCCCCGGTTCCGGTGAGGTAGCGAAACTCTATTTCACTATTGATCCGCTGGCTTTGGGTGATTTGACCAATGTCGTCGATACGGCAATTGGCGTACAGTCATTAAAACTTTCGACCAGTAACAATACCTATGCCGCTACGTCATTCAGCGGCGCCGTCAAAACCCGGCATGTGTTGCGCTGCGATTTCAGTAATAACAACAGCCGGACCGTTCAAGACCTCACACAAATGGTCCAGTATTTGTTCAACGAAGGCCCACCGCCGGTTACGCTGCAGCACGGAGATTGCAACGCCAGCCTTACCCTAACCGTTTCCGATTTGACCTTCCTGGTGCAATACCTGTTCAATGGTGGTCCTACCCCACCCAGCCCTTGATTATTTTATATGACAAAAAAGAAAGCCGATTGGAAATCCAATCGGCTTTTTTAGTTTCTATACTTATCCAGTTAGACGATGAATTTCCCATTCCGATAGATTGTTTTCCCATCGGCAATAATCTCACCGCCTGATTTCAGATCACAGACCATATCCCAATGCAAACCGCTCTTATTTTTTCCACCGGATTCCGGAAATCCAGCACCGACCGCCAGATGGCAGGTCCCGCCGATTTTTTCATCGAACAGCGTATTGCGGGAGAAACGTTTGATTTCATAATTAGTGCCGATAGCAACTTCGCCTAAGAATCTGGCGCCTTTGTCCATATTCAGCATCGCCGTCAAATACTCACCGTTTTTTGACGCTGATTCTTTTACTACTTTTCCGTTCTTGAAATGCAGGCTGACATTTTCGACTTCACGACCGCCATAGACGGCCGGGAAGGAATACCGGATATGTCCTTCGGCCGAGGTTTCAATCGGGCTCGTAAAAATTTCTCCGTCCGGAAAATTTTGCTGGCCGGCACAGCTGATCCAACTGCGCCCTTTAACCCGAAGTTTCAAATCAGTGTCGTTGGAACGGATATGCAGTTGATCGATAGAATCGAGCATCTTCTTCAAACGGGTATGCTCTTTCTCCACTTTGCGCCAATGGGCAATCGGGTCCCCTTCATGTAAATGTCCGGCGGTATAAACAAAGTCTTCATAGTTACTCAACGACATTTCCGCTAACTGAGCATCTGCCTGTGTCGGAAACTGCGTACCGACCCAATTGAGGGTATGCTTGCCGATTCGATCGAAGATGATGTTCATATACGTCTTGCGGGCTTTTTGACGAAGCGCCTGACGCTTCGGATCGACTTTGGAAAGATACGAGGCGTTCTGCGTTCCCCAGATAACTAACAAAGCATCAATTTTCTTTGCTTCCAAAAGCGTCGTCGGAGCAACAAACTGCAGTTGCTCATCTTTGCCGTGTACCAAAAGCAGTTCCTGCATATCAGGAAATGTAACATCGAAAGTAACGTTTGCACCGACTTTGGTCGCCTCTTCGTATGCTGCTTTCATCAGCGGATAGGTTACCATCTCTCCCGCTATTTTCAACCACTGTCCCTTTTTCAATTCAAGAGAATAGTGGATAAGTAGTTTGGCTAATTTCTGAACTCTCGGATCCATGTTTACCTCATATCCTCATGTTGCTAATCTTCTATAGAGCGCCTTCTAAATGAAGGAGTTTCCGTTTCATTTCCTCTCCCCCGCCGTACAGTCCGATACCATCCTTACGCACGACGCGATGGCAGGGAATGACAATAGGGAGATTGTTACAGGCATTCGCAGTTCCAACTGCTCGCATCGCCCGCGGGTGGCCGATAGCATCTGCTATATCACCATAGGTCATTGTTTTGCCGTATGGGATCTTCGCAACACGCAGTAATACTTTCGTATGAAAAGCGGAAGCCTGTATATCAAGCGGAAGTGAAAAACTCGTTCGCTTCCCTAAAAAGTATTCCTGAAACTGCTTTTGAGCATTCTTATTGGTTGTTCCACCCTGTTGAATATCATAATCAGGAAACAGCCGGGTGATACTGTCTGCGAAACGGGACTGGGTTTCATGCGGCAACGTTACTATCGCTAACCCCTTGTTCGTGGCCGCCGTATGAACAGTGCCCGCCTTTGTTGTAAAGGAATGAATAAAAAGCTGCTTCGAATTTCGTTTCATAGTCAATTTTGTAAATGCTGCAATAAATCAGACAGATGATCGATATGAAAATCCGCTTCCGGCCGCGCATGTGCATACGGCGATGGTACCGTGACTGAACGAATACCGGCTTTTCTGGCGGCCTGAATGTCGTTGTCGGTATCGCCGACCATCAGCGTCGAATCGGATGAGGCATTCATCCGATTCATGGTCAAATGAATCATTTCCGGGTGCGGTTTCTGGTGGGTTACTTCATCCCCGCCTACTGAAGCTGCAAACAATTCTCGCCAACCAAGCTTGTCGACAATTGCGGAGATATGAAAGGCTATTTTGTTTGTCGCAATGCCGAGTTGGTACCCTTTCGCGTGGAGTTCACGTAGCGCGGCATCGACACCGTTTAAGGCAACAGTCGCATCGACCACTGAAGTCGTCGCATGCTTTTGAAAATGGCAGTACAATTCGGGGTAGGAAGCATCAGTGAAATCAGTGTACATCTGCTTGAGCGGATATCCGATATATGGTGTTATTTCATTACTTGGGCGTTCTTTTTCTCCCATGCAGCGCAATGAATAATTAACTGCCTCGACGATCCCCTGCGAGGAATCGATAAGTGTGCCGTCTAAATCGAATATAATATGTCGAACCGGGCTTGAACTCACAACAACCTTCGTACCTTCCCAAACGGAGCATCAAGCGGAATCTGCAATACCGTATCGATACCGCCTGTTTTCATCACCGCGACTAACATAGCGTACTTCCCGACCTTGGTCAACGGCCAGTCCCCGCCCGTCATTCGGCTCCCTTTTTCCGTCAAGAGGTCAGGAGTACCGTCCACCACCACAATACCGCTTTGGATTTCGACATCCTCCCCGGGCATACCGACAACCAGACCGGTGTGAGCGTTACCGTCGGTATCTTCGACGCGGATGATATCAAACCGTTCGGGCAGAGCGTGAAGGATTACTTTTTGAAAGGCGAGAAAGCGTACCTGAAAACTAAGATTGTCCGATATAAGCACCGCTCCCTTGGTTAACTCAGGCGCCAAACCGGTTGATTCCATGCGGTAAATATCCGGACGGTTAATAATGAGAAAATTCCCTAAAGCAACTGGCGCCAAAAGCTGATACGTGATACCGGCAATAACAAAGAATCGAAATCCGTTTATCGGCGATCTCTTTTTGGCGGATTCACTTTTGATATTTTTATAAAGATCGACGAATGAAAACAGATAGAAAAAAAGCGGCAGACCGAACATCACCAACCGCGCCAAACCGGGAAGCGACAAAAAAAAGGATGCGGCAAAGAGTAACGCCGCCAGAAGCATGACAAGAAAGACAAACGCGCCGAAAAGCCGTTCCCGAATATAGAAATGCCCCATCCCCGGCAGCAGTAACTGCAATAAAGCCGGCTTCCAGAACGGTTCGTTAATCATCAGATTGCCTGCGTTCGTAATAGCTGTTCAACATTCATACAGAATGTACGCATTCCCATACGGAATAAAAACAGTAAGCCGATACAAGACCATAACTTAAAGTTGCCATACTGATATAGTGTACGGTTTGCCGGAAAACAAAGTTGCATGATGAATTGAGATCGCACAGATAACTCACTATCGGCTATGGCATTAGATAATGTTAGTGCGGAGGCATATTCGGCCGGGAACTTTTGCGGACCCATAAGCGTATTACTGACAAATAGATACACGGTACTTGCCCGGTCATCCCGACTTGACAATCAGCGTGCTTCCGATAGATTGACACAGATGTTTTCTTTGCGTAGAAAGGACGGATAGAATGTTCCGCTACACGCTCCAGTTATTTGCGGTTACCGTTTTTGCACTTGGATTAATTTGGTTTGCCGGTACAGGCGAAGCGACTCAGAATGTTGCTTCGGCGGAACCGATACTCTGGGCAGATACTATTCATATCGATACGCAGGAAAAACCGTCGGGCAAAACCGCTGATTCCCTTGCCACCGTACAACAGAAGAATGATGCGTTCCTTCGCAACATCAGACGGCTGCAGCAAGCGGCTTTCGAAATTCGCAATCAGTACATGGAAGATATCGACCCGGATCAACTGCTCAAAGCCGGAATCACCGGCATGCTTTCTGATCTGGATCGTTTTTCGGTGCTGATGGAAAAAACACAGTATGACGCCTTGATGGAATCGACGCACGGCAAATATTCCGGATTGGGAATGCAGATCGACGCCCGCGATGGACGAATCATTATCATCACCCCCATCGAAGGTACCCCCGCCTATCGCCGCGGTCTTCATGCCGGTGATATCATCATGTCAATCGGCGATAAGTCAACCGAGGGATTAAGCACCAGCGATGCCTCCAAACTGATGCGCGGTGAAGCGGGAACATCGGTAAAACTGATGATCCAGCGTCCCGGTGTTGAAGAAACGATGGAATTCGAAGTCGAACGCGCGGTTATTGAACTCCGTTCGGTTAATTATGCCGGAATGATACCGGGTACTACGATCGGCTATGTCCGCTTATCGAAATTCGCTGAAGAAACCAGCCGTGAACTGCGGGAGGCTATTAATGCCCTGAATGCACAGGGAGTGACTGGCTTAGTATTTGACCTCCGCTCCAACGGCGGTGGATTGCTGGAACAGGCGATCGAAACATCCGAACTCTTTTTGCCTGAAGGAAAAGAAATTGTTTATACCAAGGGCCGCCTTGAATCAAGTGAACGACATTACAAATCGAGCCGTCCCCCGATTTTTCCGGATAAACCGCTTATTGTGTTAGTCAACGAAGGTACCGCCTCAGCCTCTGAAATCGTCGCCGGCGCTATTCAGGATTGGGATCGCGGAATTATTCTTGGCAACACCACCTATGGTAAAGGATTGGTTCAACAGATCTTCCCTGTTGCCCAAGACGGTTCTATGCAAGTAAAACTGACCACTGCGAAATATTATGTCCCCTCCGGTCGTTGTATCCAGAAACCGGAAACCCAGGATAAAGATAAACCGGGTCAGGAAGATGCTGAAGAAGCGCATCCTGCCGCCGATTCAATGAGCCTCAATGACAAGCCGCAATTCTTCACCAACGGCGGCCGGATTGTTTACGGCGGCGGCGGTATTGTACCGGACGTTATTTTAGAACGTGAGCTCTGGAAGCCTATTGAAATTAACTTGGAACGCAAATCGATGTTCTTCGATTTCGCCGTCAAATACGTTGCGCAGCATCCCGACGTGAAACCGGATTTCGAAGTAACGGCTGAGCTCGTCGGTCAGTTCCGCGCTTTCATCAAAGAAAAGAAATTCGACTATAAAACTTCATCGCAGATCGCTTTGGAAAAACTGGAAGAAACAATCGCCGGTGACACCGATGAGGACAAGTTCAAACCGCAGATCGACAACATGAAGACGTTGATTGCGGCTGAAAAGGAACAGGATTTCGACGAATCGATCGACTACATCAGACGCTCGATTAAATCGGAAATCGTTGCGGCGATTGCCGGTGAACGCGGCGTGTATGAACAAATCGTACTGAAATCCGACAAGGCCGTACAAAAAGCGGTAACACTCTTGGGCAAGCCGGATGAATTCGCGAAACTAATGACCAAGTCTCCCACGCAGAAAAAGGCTTCGGTCAACAACTAAGCCCTTAGCAAACAGACATAAAAAAAACGGACGCCGGGAGCAAGCGTCCGTTTTTTATTTGTGCTGTCTGTTTAACTACTGCGCGTTGTTTGCGCCGCTCGTGCTGAATTCCAGCAGCAACCAACGCTTGTCTTCATAGGAGAACAAAAGGCGTATCCCCCCGTTTGTTTTACCGGCATCATCGGTTATCTGACAGTTGCATTGTGCGCTTGTGTTCGTAAAGCTGATATCGCAATCAGAAAAGCGGGCGAACCGCTGTATCGGTATACTTCCCCAGACAAACGACAGCAATGAATCGCTGGTAAGATTTTTATCAAGCATCCGCACCGACATCAGCGAATCAAGCGCCGGCCGGTTACGTTCCCGCACAGCCGTTTCTACCTGAGAAATTGCCGCTTTGATAAGCGGTATTTCGGTTCGCGCCGGCAGTTTTTCCTTGGCGCAAGAAATTGCTAACACTACCAAAAAAAACAGGACTGCTAAGCTATGGGCAGCGGTTTGCATAACGCGAGAACTTACATCGCCTGGAACTGATAGTGGCCGTTGCCACGCCGGGTTATCACTTTGTTACTAACGAGCTTTTCCAGCGTTAATGTTGCCGTCCAGTTCCAGAACCAGTACTTGGGACCGTACGCGAAATTCTGAAATCCGAGCGTTTGCGTCTTTTTGTCGAATTCTTCTTTCATCCACGCCATAATGTTTTCTGTGCCGGTACCCAGTGAGCGCATCGCAAATCCGGTTACATACGGAGAATAAAAGAATCCTTCAAAGTTATCCGCTTTGGCGAACTGCCAGACAATCGGTTTCCTCGTTGCAAGTTTTTCGCGATAATTTGCTTCACATTCGATTCGCGGAATGAAATCGGCGAACGCTATGGTCGGATCATTGACGGAAACGGAGAAGAAATGATGCCCGTTCATATCGGCATCTCCCTGAACCGCGTACATATAAAAGGGCGTGAAGGCGTTGCAAAAATCGGTTCCTTCAAAAACAGCGAAATTCCGCTTGCCGGCCACGAATTCACGACCAAGAAAATCCCATAAGAACAAAGCAGAAATAGTCGGATATTCATAAAACAAAACAGAGCCAGGATTCATAAAATCGACCGTATCAGCGCTCATTGCGCCGCTTTTGACTAAGCTGTCACGGGTATTTCGATATGCAGTCAGGTTACGGATGATAATATCCGCCAACGAATCTGAAACCGTTTCGGCCAACTGGCGATACTGCGAGGCCTCGCTTTCGAGAATGACGGCAAACGTAGGTTGATAGGTAGTGCTGTCAATCTTCTTAAGCGCCGTTTCCGCGACCAGCGCATCGGCGGTACGCTGAATGAATTTTTCGTCTGCATCCGCAAGTTTCGCTATTTGGGCAATCGATTTATTTTCCCGGGTTAACACCAACAACTGACGGCTGATTTCATTGTCCCAGTTGCCGCTGCCGTCGACAATCGGCGGCAGCGTTACCCGCTTGGTCGTATACGGCAGGATCTGGTCCGGCGTATGATATTGTATCGTTATCGGCTGTTCGAAAATCTTTTGCCTCGGCAAAAGAATGTCGGCGGTATCGACAACGTCATACAATTGCACCAGTATCGATGCTTTCCCGAAGTTACCCGGCACGAATATCCACGGTGTCAAAATTTTAGACTCAAGCGGACCGAGCACGAAATTGGTACGTGCGGTTCGAACTGGTTTAAAATAGGAATCAGTAAAGGAAATCGTGGTAACAACGGAAATAAATTTGAGGTATTCCGTTTTGTTGGTCACTTCGAAATTGGCCTGTTGTGATCCCCAGCGAAGATTGGGCAGGTGAATTTCACCAATCGACACTTCTGCCCCATCCTGGGCAAAAACGGTTTGGGTAAGCAGCGAACAGACGGCAAGCAGCAGAATACGCAGCAACTTCATTTCATTTGACTCCTGTTTACATTTCGGGCTGCCAGTTGTCCGCAGGCAGCGTCAATATCTCGTCCTCGACTTTTTCTTACAGTCACGGTTACACCGGCCTGATGTAACTGTCTGGCGAACCGGTTCACTTTGTCATCTGACGGCCGTTCAAAGGGAAGGCCGGGAACCGGATTATAGGCCAGAATATTGATTTTACACGCAAACCCGGAAACGAGCCGGGACAATTGTTCAATATCTTCCGGCTTATCATTGAAGCCGTCAAACAAAATGTATTCGAAAGTCACCGGTAAACCGGTCACATTAGCATAGTACTTGGCCGCGTCAATAAGCTTAGGAAGCCCAAAGGTCTTGGCGATAGGCATAATTCTGAGCCGTTTTTGCTGGTTGGCCGCATGCAGTGAGATCGCAAGGCGAACGTTTAACCCGGTATCCGCAAGCTTTTTGATTTTTGGAGTAATCCCGGATGTCGAGAGGGTGATACGTTTCGGACTGACACCCAAACCGACCTCGCTTGTTATAATACGCAATGCTTCAACCACTGAGTCGAAATTTAATAACGGTTCACCCATCCCCATCATCACAATATTCGAAAAGGCATCAGATCCGAATTCATCTCTCAGTTGCAATAACTGACCGACTATCTCCCCCGGTGTTAAATCTCTGAGTAATCCCATCGTTCCGGTAGCGCAAAAGGCGCATTTTACGGCACAGCCAGCTTGAACCGAAATACAGGCGGTTTGCCGTTTGTCTTCATCCGGAATGAGTACACTTTCGACCGGGTGGCCGTCATGGAGACGAAACAGCAGCTTGCGGGTACCATCCCTTGAGTGATAGTTCCCCTCTAACTTCAACTGATCGACAAAACAGCGCTCAGCCAGTTCAGTGCGCATTTCACGGGATAGATCGGTCATGCGGGCAAAGTCATATTCACGGGAGGAGTAAATCCATTTGAACACCTGCCGCCCGTGAAACGACTGTGCGCCAAGCGAGGTGAGCAATTCCTCCATTTGCGGCATGGAAAGGCCGAGAACATTCACTTTTGACATCCCCCAATCTACCGGAAATATGTGAATTGGCAAGCCTTTGTCAGCCAATGGAAAGCCCAAGTCTATTCTTGACTTATCAGAGAAAATGGAAGTATTATCCCGTTAACTTCGGGGTGTAGCGCAGCCTGGTAGCGCGCTTGCTTTGGGAGCAAGATGTCGCAGGTTCGAATCCTGTCACCCCGATAAAAATAAGCCTGACAGATCCAACTTTGTGTATCCACAGCTAACCCTTACAACGCTCGACATTCCGACGATTTCCGCCCGTCACCCCTGGGTGCTCAAACGACAGATTGAACCCGCATCCGCGGACATTCTACACGGTTCGCTGATTACCCTTTGTGATCCGGATGGGAATTTTATTGGCAACGGTACCTACTCCGCTCACGGTAACATTTCAATTCGCTTACTAACCAGACAACAGGAAACAATAGACCGGACATGGCTGGTTAATCGTATCACTGAAGCGAATAATGTTCGCTTGCAGCTTGGGTACGGCCCGAACACAAATACCACAGGTTATCGCGTTCTGTTCGGAGAAGCGGATTTTCTACCGGGGTTGGTAATCGACCGATTCGACAATAGTATCGTTTTCCAAATCGCCACGGCGGGAATTGATAATCTGCGCAATGAAGTCATAACCGCTATTCAGCATGTCTTCTCCCCTTCGGTGATTGTCGAGCGCAGTGAAATGCCGGTTCGCAAAGAGGAACGGCTGGAGCCGGTCAGCCAATTACATGTCGGCGAATCTGCAGCAGTCACATTTTTACAGCATGGGGTCAGATTCAGTGCTGATCTGTTACTCGGACAGAAAACCGGTTTCTTTTTAGATCAGGGAACATTACGGCAAGTAGTAACGAAATTAGCTCGAAACAAAAGTGTGCTCAATCTCTTCTCATATACCGGCGGGTTTACGGTTGCAGCGTTAGCGGGTGGCGCGAAAGGCGTTATCAATGTCGATTCCTCGCAAAGCGCGCTTGATCGAATACCAGAACAACTATCACTTAACAATCTCACACCTGCCCTGTCAACTCAGGACTGTTCTGAAGCATTCGACTGGCTTTCAAAACGGAATGACCCGGAATTTGACATGGTCATTCTCGATCCTCCTGCGCTGATAAAATCAAAACAGGATGCCGCTTCCGGCCGGAAGGGATATCATTTTCTCAATCGCGCGGCTTTACGACTGGTGAAAGATGGCGGCATATTGGTTACCAGCAGTTGTTCGGCGCACTTTTCGGAGGATGATTTTTTGATAACGCTCAGACGCGCTTCGATGCAGGCCGGGATATCTTTACGAATCGTACAGCGGGTCTACCAAAATCCGGATCATCCGATTGTTCCCTATTTTCTTGACGGCTCTTATCTCAAATCGTTTGTCTGCACGGTGAATCGCCCATGACACGGTTTTTGCTTGTGCCGAAACCGATTACCGCTGTTCTTGCGGCCGGAACAAAACAGTAAAAGCGACACAATGGAAACAATCAAGCATCTGATCGATTTCTTTCTGCATTTAGACAAACATCTGGCCGAACTCATCAGTTCATACGGCGCATGGACCTACGGCATACTCTTTCTGATTATCTTTTGCGAAACCGGATTAGTGGTAACGCCGTTTCTACCCGGAGATTCACTCCTGTTTGCGGCGGGGACATTTGCCGCGTCGGGAAGTTTGAACCTTTGGTGGTTGATGCTGTTACTGATTATCGCCGCGATCATCGGCGACGCGGCCAATTACTACATTGGCTACAAAATCGGCGCCCGGTTATTACAAAACCAGAACAGCAAAATTTTTCGGAAAGAATACATCGACCGTACCCATGCCTTTTATGAAAAGTACGGCGGCAAGACAATCATCTTCGCCCGTTTCGTCCCGATTGTCCGCACCTTTGCGCCGTTTTTAGCCGGTGTCGGAAAGATGAATTACTGGCATTTTGCCATGTACAATATCACCGGAGCAATCGCGTGGGTTGTTATCTGCGTTCTGGCCGGGTATTTTTTCGGCAATCTGTCGTTTGTGCAAAACAACTTCTCGCTCGTCGTTCTTGCGATAATATTTATTTCCATCCTACCGGGAATAATCGAATTCATTCGTTATCGCCGCGCGAAAGGGACGACGCCCCGTTAATTTTCTTTTCTCTCTTAATCTGCCATAACCGCCAGTATGTATACACAACTGGAATAATTTCCAAGGTAAGAAACGCAGACGTAATCAGCCCGCCGACCATCGGCGCCGCGATTCGCTTCATTACATCCGCGCCGCTTCCGGTTGCCCACAAGAGCGGCACCAAACCGATGAGCATGGTCGAAACGGTCATCAATTTCGGGCGGACGCGCATGACGGTTCCTTCCATATGCGCCCAGATAATATCGTTCAAATCCCGAATCTTCCCGGCTTTCTTCCGTTTTTCATATGCCTGGTCTAAATAGAGAGTCATCACGATTCCGGTTTGGGTCGCCAATCCGACCAAGGCAATAATCCCGACAAGTGTTGCCGTCGAATAATGGTAATCAAGGAAATACATCAGCCAGATCGATCCGACTAATGCAAACGGTACTGAGGCGAGCACAATCAATGTTTCGGTGAAGTTCCGGAAATTCAGATAGAGCAGGATAATGACCAAAATGAAGGTTATCGGAATAACCACTTTCATCCGCTTGGTCATCTCCTCAAGCAGTTCATATTGACCTGTCCATTTCAAGTAGGAACCGGCAGGAACGATCACTTCATTTTTTGCGACTTCTTTCGCTTCAGTAACATAGCTGCCGATATCCCGTTGATTTTGATCGATATCGATATAGACATAGCCTACCAACATTCCGTTTTCATCACGGATCATTGAGGGACCACCGGATATCTTCACATCCGCCACCTGCCCAAGTGGTACAGCGCCAACGGCACTTCTCGTATTGGAGGTTTCAACTTGCCCGGACATACTCATCCCTTCCGACGTATTCGAACTGTTTCCGGTGAATGGAATAATGACCTGCTTGAGTTTTTCAACATCGTTACGCAGGTCGCGCGGATAGCGGACATTGATTGTAAACCGGTTGCGTCCTTCGACCGTCATTTCAATCGGCATACCCCCTATTGCCGTTTCGATAACTTCGTTCACGTCCGCAATACTCAACCCATACCTGGTTAAGGCATTTCTGTTCGGAATGATATCAATATAAAATCCACCGACATTCCGATCCGAAAACACCGAGCGCGTCCCCGGAATTTTGGAAAGGGACTTTTCGAGTTCTATTCCGATTCTTTCGATCTCATTCAAGTCATCTCCGAAAATCTTGATACCGATAGGCGTGCGGATGCCGGTCGAAAGCATGTCGATACGGGTCTTGATTGGCATCGTCCAGGCATTCGTCCAGCCCGGCATTTGCAGGGCGCTGTCCAGTTTTGCGTTCAGCTCTTTCCAGTTCATGGTCCGTTCTTCCGGCCACACCCATCGGAACGGCGGCTTAACTGCATCCGGTATCCAATTCGAATACCAGCGCCCTTGCTGTACTTTTCGCCATTCGTCCGGCGGCTTTAACTGCACTACCGTTTCAAACATCGAAAGCGGTGCCGGGTCGGTCGCCGTTTCGGCGCGACCTGCTTTGCCGTAAACAGATTGTACTTCCGGAAATGAGCGAATCACTCGGTCCTGCACTTGCAGGTATTGCTTAGCCGCTTCTATAGAGATGTTCGGAAACGTCGTCGGCATATAGAGAATATCCCCTTCGTTGAGCGGTGGCATAAACTCCGAGCCGATTTTTTGAATCATCGGAATAGCGGATACAATTGCCAGCAGGCCAATCGCGACGGTTGTTTTCGGATTGCGAAGCGCGACATACACAAATGGTTTGTAGAGCCTGATAATAAACCGGGAAATCGGATGCTCAGACTCGTGGCGTACTTTCCCTTTTAAGAATGTCGTCATCAAGGCCGGAGCAATCGTTATCGCCGTCATCGCGCCGAAGAACATGGCGAAAGTTTTAGTATAGGCAAGCGGCGTGAATAGTCGCCCACCCTGACCGGTCAGGGCAAAGATAGGGAGAAAGGCGATTGTGATAATCAGGAGTGAATAGAAAATCGAAGGGCCGACTTCCTTCGCCGCAGCAATTACTACTTCTTTTCGGTCTGCCTGCGGCGGCGCCTTCTCCAGTCGCTTATGCGCGTTTTCCACCAATACAATCGCCGCATCAATCATCGCCCCAATCGCAATCGCAATTCCCCCAAGGCTCATGATATTAGAATTGATACCGAGCGCGTACATCGGCACAAAGGACAACCCGACCGCAACCGGCAGGGTAAGAATCGGGACCAGTGAACTGCCGAAATGAAAGAGGAACAGCAAGATGATGAGCGCAACGACAATCCCTTCTTCGATCAGGGCATGCTGTAAAGTTTCAATCGAACGGTCAATCAATCCACTTCGATCGTAAACAATCTGATAACTGACTCCTTCAGGAAATGACAGTTTGAGTTCTTCAAGTTTTTGCTTCACCCGCCCAATTACATCAAGTGCATTTTCGTTGTAGCGCATAATAACAATTGCGCCGACCGCTTCGCCGATACCATCCAGCTCGCCGACACCCCGGCGGATATCCGGCCCGAACGATACATTGGCGACATTTCCCAATAGAATTGGTGTGCCGGTTGCAGATGTGCCAAGGCTGATTTTACGGATAGCATCAAGGTCTTGGATATATCCCTTACCCCGGATGTAATACTCACGTTCTGACAATTCCAGCATTCGCCCGCCGACATCATTGTTACTGGCGCGAATGGCGCGAGTGATATCGTTTACCGAAAGATTGTATCCCCGGAGCTTATTGGGATCAACTTCGACCTGATACTGTTTCTGATACCCGCCGATACTGGCGACTTCCGCCACACCGGGTACGGATGACAAGGCGTAACGAAGGGTGAAATCCTGAAAGGTTCGCAAGTCGGCCAGATCATAGTTGCCGCTTGAATCGACTAAGGCATACTGAAAGACCCAGCCGACTGAAGAGGCATCCGGACCGAGTGAGGGAGTCACCCCTTGCGGCAGTTTCCCTTCGATCTGTTTCATGTACTCAAGTACGCGGCTGCGCGCCCAATAGATATCGGTGTTTTCTTCGAAGATGACATAGACAAACGACATCCCGAACATTGAATACCCGCGAACCGCCGAAACACCGGGGGCAGCAAGCAAAGAAGTCACTATCGGATAGGTAACCTGATCTTCAACCAAATCCGGACTGCGCCCCATCCACTCCGAATAGATAATAACCTGCACATCGGATAAATCGGGAATAGCATCCAGCGGGATATTTTTAATCGCATACCAGGAAACGAAAATGGCGAAAGTCGTGGCGACAAACACTACCGCCCGGTTACGCGCGCAAAAGTCTATGATTGCTTGAATCATGGCTTACTTCCCGTGTCCGGCATGTTCATTGGTGGTGTTACCCATACCGGCAATCGCAGCCTTAAGGCGGCTTTCCGAATCGATCAGGAAATTGGCACTGGTGACAACGGTTTCACCTTCGGAAAGTCCCGATAAAATTTCCACCAACTCATCACTCTTTGCCCCGACCGTTACCAAACGGGGTTCAAAATGAGTTCCTCCATGCACGACGAACAGATAATCCCGGTCACCGTTCTCCATTAATGCTTCCCGTGCGACAGTTAGCACCGGATCACCGGAACTTCCCAACTGGACTTCGGCAAACATACCCGGCTTTAATTTAAGTAACGGGTTTTGAAAGTGCAGACGAACCTGCGCAGTGCGTGTTAGCTCCGAAACAGTCGGATATACAAACGCAACACTGCCATGAAACTGATCGCCGGGGAATGCAGAAAGGGTGATGGCGGCATCCTGTCCGATTTCGACATCCGCTAAATCTGATTCATAAACATCGACCAGCACCCAGATTTGCCGCAAATCAGCAACGGTAAAAAGAGATTGATCCGACATAATCGCCTGTCCTTGCGTCACGTTCTTTTCAATCACGATACCGGTAATTGGGCTGTGAATCGGAACTTCGGTCGATGCCTTCCCGTTCTTTTCCAATTGCGAAATTTCATTTTCAGCAAGGCCGAGCAAGTTGAGCCGCTGTTTTGCGGCTTCGACCAATTGTTTTCTCGTTTCGACCAAGAATGGATCACTGCCTGTCTGCTTAGTGCTGTTCAATGCACTCAAGTAATCCTGCTCCGCCTGATACAAATCCTGACTGTACAGGGTAAAGAGTGTTTCCCCCTGCTTCACTTCCTCACCGGTTTTGTTGACGTATAATTTCTGTATCCAGCCTTCAGTGCGAACGCTTATTTTTGCAATCTTGCTTTCATCGGCGGTAATAGTACCGGGGTAACTGCTCGATTGCGTGACTGTCCGCATTTCGGCAGTACCGGTACGAACGCCGATAAGCTGCACCCGTTGAGATTCAAGCGTCACCGGGACTAAACCGGGAACACCGGAAGTTACCCCAGCGTCAGTAACCTGTTCCAAAAACATATTACACTCAGGACATCTTCCCATTGTGTCCGAAACTATTTCCGGATGCATCGGACAGGTGAATTTCCCCGGCGCTGCCTCCGGCCTGGCGCTCATGGCAATCAATTCCAAATTCATTCCGCATTTCGGGCATTGACTGGGCGTATCGGAAACGACTTCCGGGTGCATCGGGCATGCGTATCGGTTCTTTGCCTGCAGCGTGTCAGGGGTCATGGGATGAGCAGCATCAACGGCAACCGTATCTGCGCTGTTTTTCATCGGTACCAAACTCATACCGCAGATTGGGCAATCTCCCGGCTGGCTGCTGATATAAGTCGGATGCATCGGGCAATGATACTGCACGCCACCTGTCTCACCGCCCGACCAGGGAGCAAGATCAAAATAAGAAAGCAGCATTACTAAAGCAAAAACACCCATCGCTGCTAAAATCCCCCAGCGCACTAAGCCCATTGTTTTGGTCAAAGGCGGTGCTTTTTCTTCCCCTTCGGGCAGCGGCTCATGCTCGTGCGGGTCGTATGTATGGTTAGTCATATCTGTTCCATCCTTTATAGTGATTTATTTTATCACTTCGTCTTCAACTAAGTGTTTGGGATCGTTGATAAGGCTTTGAATCTCCGCGCTCACCTGTGCGAACTGATTGCTGAACTGATTGAACATCCGCCGATCTTTGTAAATCATCTGGACATACTCAAGCAGGTCTGTAAACATCACCCGGTTAGCGGTATATCCGGCCAGCGCGCTTTGGAATGCCTCCTGATCGGCGGGAATGATATTGGTTTGATACAGGTTAACCGATATTTCCAAATGCTGCGCCGTCAGATGCAAAAGCCTCACTTTCGATTCGATTTCCCGCTTCAACAGTGTCGATTCAGCCCCTACGCTCTTTTGCATCGCCTCCATTGATGCCGCCATCCGATTGTTGCGGCTGCGTGAAAAAATCGGGAGTGAAACTGAAGCGCCGATACTGACCATATCATCCCGTTCCGTAGACAGCCCGGTATGATCGGTCGAATAACCGCTTCTAAATCCGTAGCTTGCCGAAACGCCGAACATCGGCCAGTTCATCCGCCGCGATGCCGCTCCGAAGAGTCCGTATGCTTCCGCCTTTCGTGACAGGGTTTGCAATTCCGTACTATTGGCAAATGCCTCCGTAATCCATTCATCAGGAAGCTGCGGAGGAATAATTGTCGCCGGTGGGGCAGCGAGTGAAACAACGACATCCACATCGGCCCCGCGCAAAATGTTGAGCATATGGCGCGCTTCATCGACCATATGGTCTGCTTCGTACAATTCAGTCTGTATTCGCCATTGCTCTGCCTGAGCGGCAAGAACTTCAGCCTGGCTTCCCTGATTAGTCGTCAATCTTGATTTCGCTGATTCGATCACCAGTTTCATTAAGTCGTACTGCGCAGAAATATCTTTCAGAATATTGGAGCGATAATAAAAATCAGCGTATGCCATTTTCGCCGCACGTACCATGTCGACCTGCCTGCTGTGCAGTTCAAATTGTGCCGCCGTTGCTTCTGCTTTTGCCGCTTTTTTGGCCAAACTGCTTTGGCCGGAGTATGGAATTGACTGACTGATGCCGACCATCCGCATCGTCATATCATCCATATCGAGATCAAAACTTGTCGGGGCATTTTCAATGCCGAGCATCAGCATCGGGTCTTCCCACCCGCCTGTCGATGCTGCCTTGCGTTCCGCCGCCAGCTGCATGAATCCGGCTGCGCTAATTCGATCATTACGGCGAAGCACCTGAGCAATGACCTTTTCAATCGTGAGCGTATCGACAGCAGGCGACGTAACCGGCATCGGTTCAATCTGTGCATTCACAAATGAAGTATGTAAAAGCAATACTGCTGTCAAACTGATGACACGCGGTACGGCTATGGATACAAAACGCATAACATCTCCACCGTCTTCCAAACGGTCTACATGAATCGTTCCCTGCTGATATATCACCAGCAGTGTTAGTTAAATGATAAAAAGGAAATAGTACCGGGATACCCGGTCAGATATGACGGGATGTCAGATACGTAAAATTGGATTGAACGATGCGTGAGAAACAATATCGGGAGGGTGTACACTCCAGTATGCTTTCGCTTGTGCGATATCAAGAGTATACGATGTCGTTTGAACCAACGCCGGAGCAAGATCGATTGCACCGATTGCTTTATCTATCCGATCGAGCGAAGCAAAGTCGGCTGTTTTGATATAATAAAACCAGTTGGAGCAGCACTTGTCCGAAGAGCAGTTTTTGACCGGCGCTTGCGGCTGTTCAGTTTCGGTTGATTTCGACGCACAGCAGCTATGCTTCGACGTTTCAGCAACCACCGGCTTTGCACTGCAAGAATGCTTGGATTCGGCACTGAATACGATGCCGCAAATACATGGCGTATGAACCATGTTAATCATCAAGAGAACCGCGAAGATTGCGGTGAATGATTTGGATATTTTGCTCATACTCTTTTTCATATATCGGCAATGGTCTTACAAAGGTCAATACAAAAAGTTCCTCCGGGTATTCCTGAGGAACTTTGTATCTCTATGTAATATAATAAAGTATAGACGAAAATTAAAGTGTGTCAACAGGTCGGTTAATTACCGAAAGTCCAACCTATGGTGAACTTGGCGTCTGGCGCATCGACCAAGCCGAGCTTTCCTTCTATAAACAAATGCCCGGATTTACCTGTTGCCGAACCCTTGCCAATTCCGGCTTGCAGGTACAAAGCAAGGTCGGAGCCGTCGGCGCCATCAGTTGACCAAAAGATCGGACCGATGCCGCCACCTAAATACGGCGTCCATTTTCCCCAGTCGGAATTGAAGCGATAGTCCATTTCAAACGACGGCGCTATAACCGTGATATCATCACCGAATCCTGCTTCGAGATTGGCTAGCATCATCAGATTATCAGCAATATCGCCGAAATCGATATGACCACCTAAATGGATCTGATCCGGGTTAATTGTTAACCCTCCTCGCAGTCCTATTCCCTTGAAGCCTGCACCGCGATTGGCGGCCATGGCCGGCGCCGCGCAGAGCAAACCAAGTATAACGGCGAATACAATACTCTTTTTCATGCGTAATCCTTGTTAAAGGGTCAAGTTACGACTCTACATTTCAGCGTAGTTTGAAACGCAATGTCTGTTATTTCACGGCGATTCGTTCTGATTCTTTCAGAATGAATACAACTTCGGTACCGGCCGGATAGACGATATCTTGCTTGCCGGTTAAGGCTGCGGCTGCAGTTCCGGCTGCGGCACCGGCAACAGCACCGATTTCGGTACTCCCCTTTTTATCAATTACTTTACCGATAATACCGCCGACAATAGCGCCGCCGCCGATCATGGCAACTTGCCGCTTGGTGTGTGAGCCATGCTTTTCCGCTAAAACATAGGTGTCGATATTTACCCAGTCTCCATTCTCATTCTGGATTGCAGTCAGATGATATTTTATCTCTGCCGGGGTTTTCATGTGTCCCGATTCGATAACAGTATCGAGTACACCTTCGGCATTAGCGCCTAACGAAAACAACGTTGTTCCATTCACGATTACGGGATGAGCCAGAACTGCTCTGAATTTCTCGCCGGTGGAATCGATATCGGTATCGATTGAATCGACAAGCTTTACCATAATAGCGGTACTCTCCGGCATCGTTACATAGGTCGGTTCAGGTTTCGGTTTTGCTGCAGGCGGCGTGGTTGCCTGCCCGGATGAAGATTGACCCGACGAGTGATCCGATGCTGGTGGTTCGGATGGTATCTGCTGTTCATTGTTCGACGCTGTTTGATCCGGGGTTGTATTCTGAGTTGTGGTATCGGTCGATGTTGTCTCCCCTGTCTTGCCTTGATTGTCATTGCCACCGCATGATGCGATAAACAACGCCGACAGAAGAAACAAAAACGAGCTTCTTAGTAAATGCATACTAACTCCTTGTTAATATTTAATTTTACAGTGAAGAAAACTCTTTCTTCTTAGACACGCCATATGTCTATTGAGTTCCCTGCCAATTTAGCCCGGTTTGCCCGCCACAACCAAGCAAAATTTTGTGCTTGAAAATAATTTTTCACTCTGCTACCCTGTAATGTCGTTGCGTATGAGAAGAAAACATTCTTGCCCCCGTAGCTCAGTCGGATAGAGCATCTGCCTTCTAAGCAGGTGGTCGCAGGTTCGATTCCTGCCGGGGGTATTTTTAATTCAAGACAAGTGATTGACCAACGGTAACAGACAACATAGTATTGTTGGTATGAATACATTCTCACCTACTGTTACGCGATTCCGTGAACTTCATCACTCAGGTTGTTTTCTAATTCCCAATCCGTGGGATATAGGTTCAGCGAAAATTCTCCATTACATTGGCTTCCAAGCACTCGCGACAACATCGGCAGGATTCGCTTTCTCCCGCGGCTTGCCGGATCAGGTATCGGCGCTATCACTTGAAGAAGTGCTTGTACATTGCAAAGAGATAGAACATGCAACACCACTACCGGTGAATGCAGATTTTCAATCCGGCTATGCCGATACTCCTGAAGATGTCGCTAAAAGCGTAATCCGTTGCGTGCAGACCGGAGTTGCGGGATTATCGATTGAAGATTCTACCGGCAATGATTCATCTCCTCTTTATGATTCAACGACAGCAATCGAACGGATAAAAGCAGCGCGGCAAGCAATTGATGTTACGAAATCCGGCGTCATCCTTACCGCCCGCTGCGAAGCGGTATTAGTCGGTGCTCCAAACGGAGAACGCATTGTTCTTGAGCGGCTGGCGACATTCGCCGAAGCAGGCGCAGATTGTTTGTTTGCACCGGGAGTTAGAGATCCGAAGCTGATTACAGAAATCGTAAACACGGTTGCGCCAAAGCCGGTCAACGTGTTGATGTCTGCATCCGTACCGGGAATATCTGTTTCACGGCTTGCTGATTTGGGAGTACGAAGAATATCTGTTGGCTCAGCTCTTTGTCGCGTGGCACTCGGTGCTTTTATTCGATCAGCGGAGACTATTTTGAAAAGCGGTGAATTTGATTCACTTGCCGATGCCGCCACATTCAAAAGCCTCAACGATATTTTTGCAGGCAAAAAATAAGCGGGCGATGGGACTCGAACCCACGACGTCCAGCTTGGGAAGCTGGCATTCTACCACTGAATTACGCCCGCATGAGATTGTTCACTGAACGTGAAGCTACGCGGGGTATTCCCCATTGTCAATATCGAGGATCCGGTAACAATAACCCGATAACTATAATATAAAACCCCCTCGCAGCGATTTGATACTCACCCGTATGTGCTTCTTTCATACCGGCATCCATATCTTCTCGATGCTCCCTGCGTGGACCTCTTACGGTCTTTACTTTTTTTGAGGGGCAGGGATACCCGCCGTATCCCTACCTCCCATTCCCACAAGCTGCGTTATTCCCGCAGTCCTGTGTTATGTATGTAAAAATCAGTGCCGATCTCCACGATCGACAGTGATGGTGCACACACAACATCACGTTGTTTGTTTGAATCCGAACTTTCGCGATAACAGCAGAAAATTTCCGCCGGGTAAGCAACTTCTTCGCTCGCGAAGTCCGACGGTGAGCGATTGGCTCACGTTTATTAAGAACCGTCCTCTTCCCCTATAGAAAAGGCAGCTACTCTATTATACAAAAAAGTTTTGAGATGGCACGATATTTTTTACCCCGTCACGTGTTCGGCCGCACAACTAATCAAGGGTGCATTACGGGTTCTTTTTCTTACCGGTGAAAAAGACAATCAGAATCGAGGCTTCATATAAGAGATACAAAGGGACCGCGAGCATCATTTGCGTGGCAACATCCGGCGTCGGGGTCAGTATTCCGGCAACGATAAGAATAATAACGACTGCATACCGCCGTCCTTTGCTCAAACTCCGCGCACTGATAAACCCGATCTTCCCCATATAAAAAGCAACAACCGGTAGTTGAAAGCAAAATCCAAAGGCCAATAGCAGCATACCGGCAAAGCTGATATAACTTCCGACCGTAATAATCGGGCTGAACAGATCCCCGGAAAACCCGATCATGAATTTTAACGCGAACGGCAGCACAATGTAAAAGCAAAATGCCGCGCCGGACAGAAACAGAATGGTCGAAACGATGACCATCGGAATCACCGCCCGCTTTTCCTTTGCATATAAACCGGGTGACACGAATGACCAAAGCTGATAAAATACGAACGGAATAGCCGCTAACATTCCGGTTATAAGCGCCATCTTAAAATAGGCGTAAAATGAACCCGTTATGTCGGTCACATAGAGTTTGATATCCCCAAGCGGTGAGATAAAGAACCGAATTATCGGATCGGCGAAGTAAAAAGCTGCCGCAGTAGTAATCACGACTGCGAGTACGGCTTTCAGCAGCCGTTTGCGCAGTTCTTCAATATGATCAAGAAAAGGTAAACTGAAAAAACTCGGTTTATTGTTTTCAGATTCTGTTTCGGGTTGGTCAAGCGGCATAGGCAAATCGTGGGCTTAATCTCCCAGCGCCCTTTTCATCTCTTCAAAGAATTCGGTTTTGTCTTTGAATTTGCGGTATACTGAGGCGAACCGGACATAAGCAATCTCATCGACTTTACGCAATCTCTCAACTACCAACTCACCAATTTCCTGGCTGGTGATTTCATTGCGTCCCTGCGAATTGACAGCCGCTTCGATGTCGTCAACAAGCGAGTGCATTTCTTTCGACGACACCGGCCGCTTGTTGCAGGCGAGCTTGAGTCCGTAGAGCACCTTGTTTCGATCGAACGGTTCCCTTCGTCCATCGGACTTTACCACCACAAGGTTGTCCTGTTCGATATATTCGTAGGTCGTATAGCGCTCTTTGCAGTTGAGACATTCCCGACGGCGGCGTACCGAACGGCCGTCCTGAGCCGGACGGCTGTCGACTACTTTATCTTCTTCATATCCGCAGCGTGGGCATTTCATAATAGTAGAGAAACAAGAGTATCAGCAGTTAATCCTCTTCATCCTCAAAGGCGTCAGGATTAGTCGAGGCGAGTATCCATTCCGCATATTCCGGCAGTCCTCCCTCGATTGGGAGTGCGAGGATTTCAGGAAGTTCATAGGGGTGCTCTTCTTTGACAAACCCCATCAGTTCGTCGAAGCGCAGTTGGGTCGTTTTGATAACCAACAATGATTCCTCATCGACCTGCACTTTCCCTTCCCAGCGATAGAACGAGGTGATTCGGGGAATGACATTAACGCATGCCGCCAGCCGTTTTTCAACCAACAGTTTCGCCATCCCTTCCGCTTCTTCTTTCGGGATAGTTACCAACACGACTCGGATCGTTTTCATTTTAGCTGCGCACCTTTCGTCTGAGTTTCCGTTCAACTGATGCAATCTTTCCGGTCAGCCGGTTTTTCGCGTCCTTGCGATCATCTATTACGATACTGATATAGACTCGATCATGCGACCGCCGCAATGTCCGGCGGGCTTTGTCGATTAAAGTCATCACACCATCCCAATCCCCTTCAATCGCCGTTGACATCGCCCCCAATGTGTAGGGATAGCCGGAGCGGTCGATAAGATCAATCACTTTTGCGACTGACGCTGAACTGCCGACTGTCGCTTTTCCGGTCGGGAACATGGTAAGTTGAAACAGCATGATCAGGCGTGCTGTAAGTGTTCTGCGTAGAGTGGGAATTTTTCACAGAAGACACGAACCTCTTCCGCAATCTGCGCAAGCATTGCTTCATCGGTACGGTTTTGAATCGCACGATGAATAAAGTCGCCGATCTTCTGCATCTCCTGCGTTCCCATTCCGCGTGTGGTAATAGCCGGTGTGCCGATACGAATGCCGGATGTTACAAACGGTTTTTCCGGATCGAACGGGACAGTGTTTTTGTTCACTGTAATTCCTGCTTTATCGAGCGCGTTTTCGACTTTCTTACCGGTCAGCCCTTCAACACTGACGAAGGAAACTAACATCAAGTGCGTGTCCGTTCCACCGGCTACTAATTTATAGCCATGCTCTTTGAGTCGATTGGAAAGCGCTTTCGCATTTTCGACAATACGACGCTGATAGGTATTAAATTCCGGCTGTAAGGCTTCCTTGAATGCGACCGCTTTGGCTGCGATAACGTGCATGAGCGGGCCGCCCTGAATACCGGGCATGATCATTTTGTCGATAGCCGCCGCATGCTGCTCCTTACACATGATTACTCCTCCGCGCGGGCCGCGAAGGGTTTTGTGCGTCGTGGAGGTAACGAAGTCCGCCATCGGCACCGGGGACGGGTGTATTCCCGCCGCGACTAATCCGGCGATATGCGCGATATCGACCATCATCAGTGCACCGCAGGCATCGCAGGCTTCACGAATTTTTTCGAAATTCCAAAAACGGGGATAAGCTGATGCTCCCGCGACAATCAATTTCGGTTTAACTTCTTTTGCCTGCGCAATGAGTTTATCGTAATCGATAACTTCTGTACCCGGCTCGACACCGTAGGCAACAAACTTGTACAGCATGCCAGAGAAGTTGACCGGATGGCCGTGCGTCAGATGTCCACCATGCGAAAGGTCCAGTCCCATCACCGTATCGCCCGGTTTTAAGACCGTGAAATAGACTCCCATGTTCGCCTGTGATCCGGAATGCGGCTGGACATTGGCGTGATCACACTTGAACAACTGCTTCAACCGCTCACGTGCGAGATTCTCCGCTTCATCCACCCATTCGCAGCCGCCGTAATAGCGTTTGCCGGGGTACCCTTCGGCGTATTTGTTCGTCATCACCCCACCCATTGCTTCAAGCACCGCCTCGGAGACGAAGTTTTCCGAAGCGATAAGTTCGAGCTTGTCGTTCTGACGAGTGGTTTCTTTGATCATCAGTTCAAAGATTTCCGGGTCTATCTGCTGTAAATATGACATATGGGTACTCTTATGTTTCCTTTGACTATAATCTATTCGGGAAAGAAAGGAAGGTCAACGGAATCTAACTGTTACTGATTAGAGTTTGCTGGCGAGTTCTTCGGCGCTGATTTTTTCGACACGGCGTTCGTGGCGGCCCCCTTCAAACGGGGTATTGATAAATGCAGTGAGAATCGCTTCGAGCTGGTCTTCTGGGGTATATTTCTGGGAAAGTGCCATGACATTGGCGTTGTTGTGCGCGCGGGTGAACTGCGCCATTTCCGAATTGAGCACTAACCCTGAACGTATCCCCTTCACTTTGTTCGCGGCGATATTCATCCCGTTGCCAGTCATGCAGACCGTGACGCCGAAATCCGCACCGTTTCCGGCGACCAGCTTTGCGACTTTGACGCCGAAATCAGGATAATCGACCGATTCGGTGGAATAGGTGCCGACATCGACAATCTCATACCCCATCCGGGTCAATAGTGCTTTGACTTTTTCTTTGAAAGCAAACCCGGCGTGATCTGCGCCGACTGCAATTTTCATTTGTAGGCGGGAACCGTGGCGTTAGCCGGTATATGCGTCAGCCAGCCGAATTTGTCAGGCGCGGTCCCGTTCACGATACCAAAAAATGCGCTTTGCAGCTTCTTGGTAATCGGCCCGATTTTTCCTTCCCCTACCTGTACCTGATCGACGCGGGAAATCGGTGTGACTTCAGCGGCGGACCCGGTGAAGAAGACTTCGTCGGCGATATAGAGTAACTCGCGGGGGATTTTCGTTTCTTTAACCGTTAATCCCATTCCCTGCGCGAGCTGAATAATGGAATCACGGGTAATACCGGCTAAAATAGCGGAATCAAACGACGGCGTTAACAGTTCACCGCGGTAAACGACGAAGATATTTTCGCCGGAACCTTCGGAGACATAGCCGTAAGAATCAAGCGCGATCCCTTCAACGTACCCGTGCCGTTTCGCTTCCATCTTAATAAGCTGGCTGTTCATATAATTCGCGCCGGACTTTGAAAATGACGGCATGGTGTTCGGAGCGAACCGATTCCATGAGGATACGCAGACCGAGACACCGTTATCGACCGCATCAGGGCCGAGATACTGTCCCCATTGCCAGGTTGCGATAGCGACATCAATCGGTGAGCCTGTCGGGTCAACACCGCGACGGCCATAGCCGCGGTAGACCAGTGGACGAACATAGCACTCTTCAAAATTATTTGTTTTCACCAGTCCGAGAACCGCGTTGTCGATCTCTTCGTAGGTGTAGGGGATATCCATGTAATAGATTTTGGCGGAGTTAAACAGGCGGATAGTGTGGTCGCGTAGACGGAATGCGGCCGGACCATTTTTGGTCTTGTACACACGGAAGCCTTCAAACACCGATGAACCATAATGGATCACGTGCGAAAGAATATGAATACGGGCGTCATCCCACTTCACAAGTGAGCCGTTCATCCAAATGTATTCGGCTAATGGTGCTGACACAAATCCTCCAGTTTACGGCTCCTCCTGCCGTTATGGTTATCGTCACTCCCCTGAGTTCGTTAAGCGAACATACGTGCGATTAGTGCATCACACAAGCATTCGCTAAAAAATATAATGGCTAAGCTGAAAAACGCTAACGTTTTCCATCAAAAAAGCGCCCCAACTGCTTAAAAATCAGTAAGTAATGGCTACTCTGTCCGGCGACCGACAAACTTCCAAACGGTGGGCAAAACGACCGCTGCAGCGGCAGTTTTGATACCCGTCCCGATCAAAAACGGAGTCAGCCCAGCAGCCAGTAAACCTTCCGCCGGAACGAACCGAGAAAGCCAGGCTAAACCGGCGGTAAAAATCACCGCATGGCCAATGGTCATAGCGAAAATCGATTTTAGGTAGCCGCGATCCCATCCGGAATCGGCTAAGAACCCGACTATCCAGGCAGCCGCTGCAAAGCCGATTAGATAGCCTCCGGTCGGGCCGACCAGATGGTGCGCACCCGCCGCACCTCCGGCAAAAACCGGCAATCCGGCAGCACCTTCAAGCAAGTAGGCAACTACCACACCGGTGCCGCGCACCCGTCCGAGCGCCATCGCGATCAAGAGCACGCCGAAAGTTTGTCCGGTAATCGGGACCGGCGAAAAGGCTAACGGGATTTCGATATAGGCGGTCAAAACCAACAACAGGTTGGCGCTGATCAACAATGGGATTTCCAGCCACCTATTGGCCAGTCTGACGAGAGTAGCATACATTGAATGCATCATTACACCTATTCGTTATGTTCTTCTGACCGTAATCTATACCGCCTCAGCACTTGAGCAAGTTTTACTTTAACTCTTTCATCAACTCACGCGCGATAACCATCCGCTGAATTTCGGAGGTTCCCTCACCGATTTCGCAGAGCTTCACATCCCGCCACATCCGTTCGACCGGGTACGGTCCGGTCAAAAAGCCGATACCAGCTAACACGCTAAGCGACGTTTCGCAGACACGTCGTCCGACTTCGGATGCGTAGAGCTTACAAATAGCCGAGTACTTGGTGAACTTTTCGCCGGAATCTTTGCGTCGGGCAGCATCATAAATAAGCAAACGCGCCGCCTCAATTTCCGTAAACATATCAGAAAGCTTATGCTGAATCGCCTGATTCTCGACAATCGGTTCGCCGAACTGCTTGCGTGTGGATGCATAGTGCAAAGCGCACTCGAACGCACCCTGCGCCAAGCCGAGCGCCATCGCACCGATAGAAATGCGGCCGCCGTCGAGCGTGATAAGCATCTGCTTGAAACCCTGCCCTATTTCACCGAGCTGGTTTTCAAACGGAACATGCATATCATCGAAGTGCAAGAAGGCGGTATCGGAACCGCGTAGACCGAGCTTGTTTTCTTTTTTGCCGACCGCGTATCCCTTCCACGCTTTCTCAACAATGAAGGTCGTGATCGCTTTGTCATTCGGGTCTTCGGTTGTTTTTGCAGTAGCAACAGTACAAAACGCCTGCGGTGCGGAGGTAATCCAACACTTGCTGCCGTTGATTACCCAGTCAGTCGCCGTTTTACGCGCATAGGTACGGGTACCACCGGCATCAGATCCGGCATCTGGTTCGGTTAATCCGAACGAAATGAATTCACCTTTGACTGCACGCGGGAGATATTTTTTGCGCTGTTCATCGGTGCCAAAGCGGTAAATCGGAAAGGTGCCAAGCGAGTTATGCGCGGCAACAATAATCCCCGTCGAACCGCAGACACGACAGAGTTCTTCGATAGCAATTGAATAGGAAATCGAATCAACTTTTGTACCGCCATACTCCGGCGGGACAAGCATGCCGAGAAAACCCTCATCAGCTAACGGTTTGATATGCTCTACCGGAAAGCGCTGCTCCTCATCGAGCCTGTTCGCCAGCGGTTTGACCTGTTTTTCAGCAAATGCCCGGACTCGTTCACGCCATTCATGATGTTTTGTTTCGAGCACTGCTTATCCTTTCAACACGTCACGGGAAATAGTGAGTAATTGCGCTTCGTTGGTACCTTCAAAAATCTCGGTACCACGGGCATCACGGTAATAGCGCTCAACGGCATATTCCTTGATATAGCCGTAACCGCCATGAATCTGCACCGCTTCGTTGCAGACATAATTGGCTGCGCGGGAGCAGAAGAGTTTGGCCATAGATGCTTCCCGGTGAAACGGCTGTCCGGCATCTTTGGCAAATGCCGCCTTATATGCCAGCAGTCTTCCCGCTTCAATACGGGTGAGCATTTCAGCGAGTTTGAATTGTATCGCTTGAAATTCGCTGATCGATTTACCGAACTGTTTGCGTACCTGCGAATATTTTAAGGCTTCTTCATAAGCTGACCGGGCAATACCGAGTGATTGAAACGCCACACCGATACGGCCGGAATTAAGAATCGATAAAGCCATCTTGAGACCGTCACCGCGTGAACCGAGTAAATTTTCAGCCGGAACTTTTACGTTCGTGAAAGTCACATTGCGGGTATCAGATGCTTTCAAGCCACTTTTATTCATCGGCGCGCTTAACGTGATACCAGCAGATTTAGCATCAACTGCGAAACAGCTAATTCCTTTGCGCCCTTTGTCCGGATCAGTTTTTGCAAATACGATATAAAGTCCGGCGAAATTCGCGCTGGTCACATACCATTTGGTGCCGGAGATGATATACGAATCCCCCTGCTGTTCCGCTTTGGTGACAAGTGAGGATGCATCAGTACCGGCCTCTTCTTCCGTCAGGCAATAGGCACCGATCAAATCACCTTTAGCTAACTGCGGCAAATATTTCTTTTTGGTATTGTCTGTGCCGTACTCTTTGATAATCTGACACACCAGTGAATTATGCAGCGATACCATCAATCCGAACGCTGCGCTGGCAGCGGCAAACTCTTCAAGCATCCCCATAAAAGAAACTGTGCTCAGACCTAAGCCGCCGTAGCTTTCATCGACTAAGCAGCCGAAGTAGCCGAGTTCAGCGGTTTCTTTGATCAGTTCATCCGGCAGTTTCTGATGTTCATCGAATTCGATTGCCTGCGGATACAATCGTTTATCGCAAAAATCACGAGCGAGTTCTTTAAGTTCCTGATCTTCAGCAGTTAAGGAAAAATCCATTAGGTATCCTACTTGTTGTAGACATAAAACCCGCGACCGCTCTTGCGGCCGAGGTATCCGGCTTGCACCATTTTCTTAAGCAGCGGACAGGGGCGATATTTCGGATCACCCAATCCCTCATGCATCACTTCGAGAATTGCGAGGCAGACATCCAAACCGATAAAATCAGCCAGCGTGAGCGGTCCCATCGGATGTGCCATGCCGAGCTTCATCACTTCATCGATGCCTTCAGCCGAAGCAACACCTTCCTGAAGCGTAAAAATCGCTTCGTTGATCATCGGCATCAAAATACGGTTAGCGACAAAACCGGGATAATCATTTACCTCAACGGGTGTCTTCCCCAACTTGACAGAGAGATCACGTATCAAAGCGTAGGTGTCGTCAGTGGTAGCCATACCGCGAATGACTTCAACAAGTTTCATCATCGGAACCGGATTCATGAAATGCATGCCGATAAACTTATCAGCGCGTTTCGTTCCCGAAGCTAGCTTGGTAATCGGCAGCGATGATGTATTCGAGGCGAAAATGGTTTCCGGCGGGCAGATAGTTTCAAGCTGTCCGAATATTTTTAATTTGATATCGAGATTTTCCGAAGCTGCTTCGATTACCAACTGCGATGTCTTCGCTTTTTGCAAATCGCTGGTCGCTTCGATCTTTTTGAGCGTATCAGCTTTGGCTGTTTCAGTGATCGCTTCTTTTTTGACCAGGCGATCAAGCGAACCTGAAATAGATGCGACCGCTTTGGTCAAGGCTGCTTCGTTGATATCGACTAATTTTACCGAATAGCCGGTCATGGCAAATACCTGGGCGATACCGTTCCCCATCGTACCGCTGCCGATAACGGTCACTTCTTTTATAGCATCAAGAGTCATCTGTTTTCCCGCGTTATACGATTTCAATTCCCATCGCGACCGCGTTACCGCCGCCGAGACACAACGTTGCCATACCGTTTTTCTTGCTGCGATCTTTGAGCGCGTAAATAAGCGTGGCCAATACGCGCGCGCCGGATGCGCCGATCGGATGCCCGAGCGCAATGGCACCGCCATTCACGTTTACCCGGTTCCAATCCCAACCGAGCGCGATACCATCAGCCAGTGCCTGTGCGGCGAACGCTTCATTCGCTTCGATCAAATCCCAATGGTTGATATCAACGTTCATTTTCTTCATCAGCTTTTGCACGGCGGTAATCGGGGCGAAAAATAACTCTTCCGGCGTCATTCCGGAAACCGCGTAGTCGACAATCCGTGCTAAGGGACGCAGTCCCTTTTGTTTCATAAAAGTCCCAGACACTACAACTACCGCCGCAGAACCATCATTCAATCCCGGCGCGTTGCCGGCAGTGACGGTGCCATCTTTTTCAAAGGCCGGTTTCAGTTTGGCGAGCGCTTCGATAGAGATAGTAGCGCGCGGAGATTCATCAACACTGAATGCGACCGATTCTCCTTTACCCTTAGGAACATCAATTGCGAAGATTTCCTGATTGAATTTTCCGGCGGCCTGCGCGGCGAGTGCCTTTTTGTGAGAGTTAAGCGCGAATTCATCCTGCATTTCACGGGTGATATTCGCTTTTTTACGGGTAAGCTCGGCGGCGCTTCCCATATGAAAATCATTAAAGCTGTCCCAGAGACCGTCGGTAATCATAATGTCGAGCATCTTCTGATGACCAAACTTAAATCCGGTCTTGGCACCCTGCAAAATCAGCGGCGTTTGGGACATCGATTCCATCCCACCGGCTACGATACAATGCTCATCCCCGGCGCGAATCGCCTGCGCCGCGAGCATAACTGCTTTTAATCCTGATCCGCAAACTTTGTTGATCGTAATAGCAGCTGCTTCTGCCGGAACACCGCCGTGGATTGCGGCCTGACGGGCGGGCGCCTGACCGGCCCCCCCCTGCACGACCTGCCCCATGATGACTTCTTCGACATCGGTAGGAGCGATACCGGCGCGTTTGATGGCTTCTTTTATGGCAAAGGCTCCCAGTTTTGGAGCCGGAATAGATCCCAATGAACCATGAAGTGTGCCGATTGCGCTGCGGCAGGCTGAGACTATATACGCATTTTCTCGTTGTGACATCTTTATCCTCGTTAGTAAGTGACTTAGCATATCTATATACCGTATGCGCCATGGGAAATCAAGTAAACCGGGGGATAAATCTCTCTTTCCAAATCCCCGATAAGTCGTTTAACTGCAACGAGAACGACGATGCCGGCTTGCTTCATTCTGAAACACCGGTCGGATCGGCCGGTAAATAGAATTTCCGGTCCGTCCGATATATATGTCGTACCCCTTAACGTGGAGAAAATGGATGAAAAAGCTCTTTTGGTCTTTGATTATTCTGTTAACCCTCACCGCCTCTGCTTTCGCCCAGGCTCCGAAACCGACCCCGTTTAGCTTGTATGCTGGCGGCGCAGTAACGATGCCGAATTCACCGGATGGTTTCAGTGAAAACTATAATACCGGCTACCACTTCTTTGGCGGCGTCGGTATGAAAATGATGGCGATGATGCAGCTCATCGGTAAAGCCGAATACACTAACCTCTCTTTCGACTTCGGTGATGAAACCGGTGTTGAAGGCGGCAACGCGGCGATCTGGATGTTCGGTGCCGACAGCCGTTTCTCATTCGGCGCTCCGGCCGTTCCGTTCAAGCCGTTTCTTTTTGGCGGCGCCGGTATGGCCAATATCAAAACTTCAGAATTTTCAGGCAGCGACGATGTTCTGGTCACCGCTTACAACGATGAAGCCGGTGATGTTTCCATGAGCGATTTCTATTGGAACGTCGGTGCCGGTTTTGAATTCAAAACCAGCCCGATGATGAGCTTCTTCGTGCAGGGACGCTTTGTCAGCATCGCCACTGAAGGTGATCCGACCGTGATGATTCCGTTCAGCTTAGGATTGAAATTTTTCTAACTCATCCAAGATGTGTGGATGCGTTTCTCTTGCTCGGACCGGGTGCGTTACCCGGTCCTTTTTTATTGTGCTAATTCCAGTTCGATAATCGGCTGGTCGGTTCCGACCTGATCCCCTGACACAAAATGCACCGCTTTGACTTTCCCCTTGGCAGCCGACATGACATTGTTTTCCATCTTCATAGCTTCGACAATTACGAGCGGCTGCTTTTCGATTACGTCATCGCCGACCGCAACCAGCACTTTGACAATTTTGCCGGGCATTGGAGCGAAGATTTTATCTTTAGCACCATGGCTGCCTGCTGATGCAGCAAAATTGTCAGTATTCGGTTCAGTGACTTCTATCTGCGTTGAATCGATATCGAGATAATAAACGTCTTTGTGCTTAACAGCGGCAATGTGAAGTTGCTCACCGTTTACTTGCGCTGAAAAGAGATTTCGACCGATTACCCGAAATGCTACCGGCACACCGTTGATAGTCGCGTTCCAGCCATCAGTTGTTTTTTCAACGGAAGTGGTCACGACTTTATCACCGACTTTAAACTCCTGACTCATCGGATACTTCCTCCGACTTGCCACGTTCCCACCTGCTCCCACACCGAGGGCAGCGTCGCTGCCTTTGAACCGGGTGAACAGGCTGGTTTTGTTTGAGAGGTTATTGAAGCTATGGCGGCAGCGATATCGACAACCTCATCCACTTGTGATGAGCGGCTCGACAGATTTTTCTCGATAAAATTCGTGTACGTTCTCCCTGCTTTGAATTCAGCATGCGACAGACAATCGATCATGAACTTTTTGGCATTACGAACACCGAGTACTTTGTAATCATTCAGCGCGGTTATCATCCGCTCGATTGCCAATTCACGAGTCGGCGCATGCACAATCAGCTTCGCCAAAATAGGGTCATAATGAATTGTTACCTCAGAGCCTTCCCAAATGCCGGAATCAACCCGAATCCCCGGCCCGGTCGGTTCAGAGTAATGCAGAATCTTTCCCGTCGAAGGAAGAAAACCGTTCTCGCCATCTTCGGCATACAAACGGCACTCGATAGCGTGACCATGTTGTGTGGCCAGTAATGCAGTATCGGAAATCGGAAGTCCGGCTGCTATACGAATCTGCTCAACCGCTAAATCGACACCGCTGGTTTCTTCGGTAATCGGATGTTCTACCTGCAAGCGGGTGTTCACTTCGAGAAAATAATAACTGCCTGCTTCGTCGAGCAGAAACTCGACCGTTCCGGCATTGGTATATCCAGCAGTCTTGGCGACTTTGACTGCATCAGCACCCATCTTGTTTCGTAATTCAGCTGTTAATGCAACAGAAGGAGTCTCTTCGATAATCTTTTGATGTCTGCGTTGAATGGAACATTCCCGTTCGAACAGGTGAATCACATGTCCGTGTGTATCAGCTAAAATTTGAAACTCGATATGGCGAGGGTTGACTAAGTATTTTTCGAGATAAACGGAATCATCATTGAAGGCGTTTTTTGCTTCCCGCTTGGCGGCGTCGATTGCAGCAGGGAGTTCATCACGTTTGTTCACGACTCGCATCCCTTTGCCACCGCCACCGGCAGCCGCTTTGATAAGCACCGGATACCCTGCTTCATCGGCTGCTTTCACATAATCATCAAGTTTGTCACTGTTAGTTTTCATACCGGGGATAAGCGGCACACCGACTTTCGCCATGGCCACGCGGGATTCGACTTTGTTGCCGAGCAAACGAATCGCTTCCGGCGATGGACCGATAAAGGTGATGCCCTCTTTTTTACATCGCGCGGCGAACTCAGCATTCTCAGATAAAAAGCCATAACCGGGATGAATTGCATCCGCACCGCTTTTCCTTGCAGCATCTATAATCGCGTCAATCTTCAGGTATGATTCCCGCGGTGAGGCTGCACCGATATGGACTGATTCATCGGCTAGCAAACGATGCTTGCTTTGCACGTCGGCATCACTGTACACCGCGACCGTTGGAATACGAAGAGTACGGCAGGCGTTGATGACCCGCACAGCAATTTCAGACCGGTTGGCGATCAGGATTTTTTTGAACAATGGTTTCATTGCAGGCAATTATTCAGCCCAGCGCGGTTTTTGTTTGGCTAAGAAGGCGGCCATTCCCTCCTGCCCTTCTGCAGAATTTCGAAGCTTGGCGATCATTTCGGCAGTGAACGGCTTGTATTCCGCCGCGCTCATGGCCGGTACTTTGCTTACTAATTCCTTCGCCATGCTAATTGCATGGGGACCGGAGGTAAGAATTTGTTGTAAGAGTTCATCGATTGTTTTGTCGAGTTCGGCATCCGGTACGACTTTATTCAGCAACCCGACTTCTTTAGCGCGATCTGCCGTTAACCGCTCGCCGGTGATGAATAGTCCCCGCGCTTTCCCCTCGCCGATTTTCTTAATCACATACGGACCGATACAGGCAGGCACTAACCCGATTTTCACTTCCGAAAATGAGACGACTGACGACTGCGCGCCGATAGAAATATCGCACACGGCTACAAATCCTGCCCCACCGCCGATAGCGGCGCCGTTGATACGTCCGATTACCGGACGGGTGCAGGTGTATATATCATTAAAAAGTTCAGCCAGCTCACTCGATTCAGCGAGATTCTGGTCATACTTGTATTCAGCAACCGCCTTCATCCAGTTCAAATCGGCACCGGCACAGAATGATTTCCCTTCTCCCGTAATCACCACCGCGCGAATTTCCGGTGATTTGGCAATTTCGGCAAACACCTGACGCATCTCTTTGATAACGCCGGAATGAAAGGCGTTATGTACTTCCGGGCGTGAAAAGGTAACCCGTGCGATACGATTGCTGATTTCAAAACGAAGGGTCGTGTAACTCATTTTACATTCTGAAAACGCCGAACTTGGCGTCGGGAATCGGCGCATTGAGGGACATCGAAATCGCCAATGCCAATGCCTGCCGTGTTTCTGTCATACCGATCATGCCGTCATCCCATAATCGCGCGCCGGAAAAATAGGGTGTCGATTCGGATTCATATTTTTCAATAATCGGTTTACGAATTTCTGTGATTTCCTGCTGAGTGAGCGTTTTTCCTTCCCGCTGCAGCTGCTCGATTTTCACCTGCGCTAACACATCAGCAGCCTGCTCACCACCCATGACACAGATTTTCGCGTTCGGCCACATCCACAACACACGCGGGAAAAAGCCGCGACCGCACATGGCATAGTTACCGGCGCCGTACGAACCACCAACCACAACCGTAAACTTCGGTACCTGCGCATTGGCGACGGCATGGACTAACTTTGCACCATCACGAGCGATCCCCCCTGCTTCATATTGACGGCCAACGATAAACCCTGAAATATTCTGCAAAAAGATAAGCGGGATTTTCCGCTCTGAGCACAACTCTATAAAATGCGCACCTTTCTGCGATGATTCCGAAAACAGCACGCCGTTGTTTCCGATAATCCCGACCGGGTATCCCATGATTTTAGCGAAACCGGTAACTAACGTTGCACCGTACAATTCTTTGAATTCATGAAAACGTGAGCCATCGACTATACGCGCGATTACTTCCCGAATATCATACGGCTTACGCAAATCATTCGATACGACTCCGTACAACTCCTCTGGGTCATAGTACGGCTCTTCTGATTCTGACATTTCCAACTGAAATGATTTCGGACGGTTCAGATTAACGATGATATTGCGTGCGATCTGCAACGCATGTTCATCGTTTTGCGCATAGTGATCCGTCACACCGGATTTACGGCAATGCACATCCGCTCCACCCAGTTCTTCAGCCGTTACCACTTCGCCGGTCGCCGCTTTAACCAGCGGCGGGCCGCCGATAAAAATCGTTCCCTGATTTTTGACAATCACGCATTCATCCGACATCGCCGGTAAATACGCGCCACCTGCCGTACAGGAACCCATCACGACGGCAATCTGCGCGATTCCCTTTGCAGACATCCGCGCTTCGTTGAAAAAGATTCTTCCGAAATGATCTTTGTCGGGGAATGTTCCGGCTTGCAGCGGCAGATAAATACCACCGGAATCGACAAGATAGACACACGGCAGATTATTCGTTTCGGCAATTTCCTGAGCACGGGCATGCTTAAGAATCGTCATCGGATAATAGGTGCCGCCTTTGACTGTTGCATCATTGGCGATAACCATCACTTCCCGGCCATGCACTACCCCGACACCGCAGATAATTCCTGCCGCTGGAGCATCGTTATCGTACATATCAATAGCAGCAAGCGGACTGATTTCCAAAAACGGGGTATTTTTATCGAGCAGTCGCATAACCCGTTCACGCGGCAGCAATTTACCGCGTTCAACATGACGCTGCCGTGCTTTTTCCGGGCCGCCTAATTTGATCTGTTCAAGCCGTTCTTTGAACTGACGATGCTGCTCACGATTAAGTTTATCGTTCAGTTTGAAGATATCGGACTTAGTATCGATTTTTGATTCTATACGAAACATGAGCTACCGTTTCTTCGGTGACTTCGTCACTTTTGGTGGCTTTGCCACTTTTGTTTTGGGTGACGTCGTCACTTTTCTTTTTGACAACAGTTCTTTCGGGGCTTCTACTTGCATCTGCAGTAATGCCTGCGCGAGTGTTTTGCCTTGCGGGTCAACCATCAGCGACTTCGTTCCACCGCCGCCGAGCGTTTCTTCCAAAAGAAAATTCAGCCCCATCAGATTGTCGAGTTCGTAGCGAACAACTTTTCCTTTGCAAATCCCTTTGAAAAAGCTCTTCACTTTGCTCTCGGTTAAATAGCCGCACAGCCAATGATAAATTGCTTCCGAGCGGGCTAACACGCCAATATTACAGGTATCCCCTTTATCACCGGAACGTGCATAACACAATTCGCGCAGCAAAACCGGAGTAGTTCTACCGTATTTGCTTCTTTGGCGTGGCTTTCCCTTTTCCTGTTCCTGCCCGCTCGACATATTCACATACAGACGAGGCGCAACGGTAATGTGCTCGACAATCCCGTCGGTCGAAAGCGTATCGACATACGAAGTTACTTTTTCCCGCCGTAACAATGCTGGCCAGTAGGCAATCACCGAAGATGGCTTCGGTCTTCCGCCGCCGGTTACCGCCATTCCGGATGGTCCGGAGAGAATAACGGTCGCGAGTGATTTACCGAAGGCGTCGAACTTTTTCGCATCCTGATCCCGCGCGCTTAAGCGCAGGAACACTTCATTGCTTTCACCGCTATTGAGCGCAGATGGCCAGATAGAACCCGAACCAATCAATTCAGTTTTGGTCTCTTCAAATGAATGCCCGACTTTATTCCAGAAGATATCGGCGATGATTTTTCCTTTTTTGTACGTATCAGGCCCGGAAATCAAAAGTGTCCCGCTTGCCTTCCAACCATCTTCATAGGAAATCGACACTTTCAAAAACGGTGTGGCCGGTTTTCCTTTGACGCCGAACACTTTTACGCGGTTGAGACCATCTGCTTTTAACTGAATCGAATCGAAACGGGCGACCCCATCCGGCGTGATATAATTTTCCGGATCCCCCATTTCATAGACCAACTGCTCTTTGACACTTTTGAGCGAAACCATCCCGCCGGTTTTTTCATGCTTGGTCACTACAAACTCACCCGATGCTGACATTTCAATAATCGGATATCCCATTTTATGCCAGGCTTTGATTTCTTTCCAATCGGTGAGATTCCCACCCGAAGACTGACAGCCGCACTCGATAATATGCCCCGCTACCACCCCGGCTGCAATTTTATCCCAATCGGTCATCGACCAGCCGAATTCATAAATCATCGGCGCGACAGTAATACCGGTATCAGTCACACGACCGCTGACTATTATCTGACATCCCGCTTCAAGTGCTTTTACTACCGGTTCAGCGCCTAAATACACATTCGCAGATGTTACCTGCGACCTCACCGATGACAACGGCGCACCGGTTTCCATATTGGCGAGTTTTTCACCGGACGAAATCAATGAATCGAGTGTTTCCATGATATCATCACCGGTAATCACACCGACTTTGATTTTCAGATTTTTCTTTTTGGCGATTTCGATAATTTTTTTGCCGAGCGCCTGCGGATTCACCCCGCCGGCATTGGTAATGACTTTGACATTTTTCTCGACGATCAACGGCAGACAGTCTTCCATCTGTCCCACAAAATCGGTGGCGTACCCAAGCTCCGGATTTTTTTTGCGCTGCCCCTGCAAAATCGACATGGTAATTTCAGCCAGAAAATCGATCGTTATGTAATCAAGCTTGCCGCCTTCTAACTGACGCTTTAAGGCGGAGAGATCATCCCCCCAATACCCGCCGGCATTGCCGATTCGAATCATTTGCTTTCCGGATTGTCCGGTCACTCTATCTCCAATTCTCCCAACGGGTTTGACCCGTCCTGTTTAACTGGGCAAGAATATACTGCCCGGTAACTGGACTGTAAAGCGGGAAACAGAAACCGAAAGTTTTCCTGTATTCTGTGGTTTTTGAGGTCGATAATAGAAGGGTATGCGTAAATCATGGGCTTTTTATCTCTTATTGTTTCTGTATTCTCTTTGCATTGTCAGCGCACGGACAGAAACGGTTACCGATGACAACTCCGCCTTTTTTCAGGGAGCAAAACGGAACTATATCTTCTCTCCTCCTCCCGGCTGGCAGTTATTGATCGAGGAACCGGGACAGGATGGTTATTCCTTTGCCTTTATCCCAAAAGAGAAATCATACGACTCTTCTGATGTCCTGATTACCATAACTATCTACACCCTGAATAATCATACGTATCAGCAGTTGATAGAATCCGATACTGCTTCCCTGCGGGAACATTACGGTAAGGCAATGACGATTGTGCAACACACTACTTTGGCCGGTAAGAAGCTGGAAAACATGAGCGCGTTTTCGCTGACCGATAAAGAACAGTTTGTACCGACCGCCATGCTCTCGTATTACAACGGTGAACAGGAAATCGTGATTTTTGAATTGACCCTTTTACCACAGAGTAACCGGAAAAAAGCTGAGACCGCCTTTGCGAGCTGCGTCACCCAATTCCGAACCCTGGTTCGAAAAGAACTCGGTGTAACTACCAAAAAATAAAAAAGCCGGTTGTTAACCGGCTTTTCTTTTTATGTGTAAATCAATTTAATGATTTACTTCTTCTGCTTTTTCAACTGAACTGTCGATACGAAACACCAACCCATCTCGCCCAGCCGTAATCAACAACGACTGATCCGGTTTGAGTTCACCTGACAAGAACATCCTCGCTATCTGCTGACTCAGTTCTTTGTTGATAAGCCGTTTGAGCGGACGTGCTCCGAAGGTCGGGTCGTACCCGGTTCTGGCAAGATGCTCCATCGCTTCATCGGTTAGCTCAAGTTTCACTTCCTTCTCGGCCAACAGTTTTATCAGTTTGCCGAGCTGGATACGCACGATCTGTTTGACCTCGTTCTCCGTCAGCGGCGTAAAGACAATAATCTCATCGATACGGTTCAAAAACTCCGGCCGTAAAGTCCGTCGTAAGGTGTTCAGCACCTGCTTACGCACTGTCTCAAGCACCATCGAACGGTTGCGGTCTTCGATTTTCGAAGCCTCATCCTGAATATATTCCGCCGCGATATTAGAGGTCATGATCAGAATGACATTTCTAAACGATACGACTCGTCCCTGATTGTCGGTGAGGCGACCATCTTCAAGTACCTGTAAAAGCACATTGAAAACGTCTTGATGCGCTTTTTCGATTTCATCGAGCAGTACGACTGAATAAGGACGGCGGCGAACCGCTTCAGTCAACTGACCACCTTCATCATAACCGACATACCCGGGAGGGGCGCCGATTAAACGGGAGACCGAGTGCTTCTCCATATATTCCGACATGTCGATTCGCACCATCGCCTCTTCCGAACCATACAGAAACTCAGCGAGGGCACGCGCTAATTCCGTTTTACCGACACCGGTCGGGCCGAGGAACATGAACGAGCCAATAGGTCTGTTCGGATCAGTTAATCCGGCGCGGGACTGACGGACGGCATCGGCAACGGCGGTTACCGCTTCATCCTGGCCGACTACCCGTTTACGAAGTTCATCTTCCAAGCGCAGTAGTTTTTCCGTTTCGGTTTCATTCAACCGTGTTACCGGAATACCGGTCCACTTGGAAACGATCTCGGCGACGTCTTCAGCGTCGACTTCCTCTTTCAGAAGCTGGCGTTTCGATTGAATCGCCGTAAGTGAATGACTCAAGAATTGCAGTTTCTTTTCGGCATCGGAAATATCACCGTAACGTAACCGGGCAGCGTTTTCATAATCAGCCCGGCGTTCCGCTTCGGCAGCCTGATGTTTCAATCCCTCGATTTCGATTTTGAGACCGCGAATCGAATCGACGGCATCCTTCTCTTTCTGCCACTGCGTACGGACATCATCCCGCTGCGCATACAATTCTTTGAGTTCCTCTTCAATCGGGCGAAGACGAATGGCGGCATCCTTTTCCCGCTTGATTCCTTCTTTTTCGATTTCCAACTGACGAATCCGCTTCTCCAGCGAATCAAGTTCTTCTGGAAGTGAATCGATAGAAATGCGCAGCTCGGCTGCTGCTTCATCGATCAGATCAATCGCCTTGTCCGGCAAGAACCGGTCGGCGATATATCGGTCGGACAACTTCGCCGCCGCGACAATTGCTGCATCGGAAATTTTTATCCCATGAAACGCTTCATACCGCTCGCGCAGTCCGCGTAAAATCGAAACCGTATCTTCGACAGATGGTGGTTCGATCAACACCGGCGCAAAACGGCGTTCTAAAGCAGCATCCTTTTCGACATGCTTGCGATATTCATCGAGCGTGGTCGCACCGATAAAGCGAATTTCTCCACGAGCCAGCGCTGGCTTAAGCATGTTGGAAGCATCAAGCGATCCGCCAACAGCTCCGGCACCGACAATGGTGTGCATTTCGTCGATGAACAAAATAATTCCGCCTTGCGCTTTCTCAACTTCCTTGAGAATCGCTTTAAGGCGTTCTTCAAACTCACCGCGATATTTGGAACCGGCTATCAATGCACCTAAATCTAAAGCGACAAGTCGCCGGTCTTTGAGTGTTTCCGGCACTTCGCCGATAGCAATTTTCTGGGCGAGTCCTTCGACCACCGCAGTTTTACCGGTACCCGGTTCACCGATAAGAACCGGATTGTTTTTAGTGCGGCGGGATAAAATCTTGATCACCCGGCGGATTTCATCATCACGGCCGATAACCGGATCGAGCTTTCCTTCCCGCGCCATCTTGGTTAGATCTCGGGAATACTTTTCGAGCACTTCATATTTCGATTCCGGATTATCATCGACTACCCGTGTTCCGCCGCGAATCGTATCAAGTGCTTTCAGCACAGTATCCCGTTTTGCGCCGGCGGCACGAAGCAGTTCCGAAGCTTTCCCTTTGACATCGATCAATGCCAACAGCAGATGCTCGACAGAAACGTATTCATCATCGAATGTTTTCAATTCCTGTTCAGCCTTGGTGAGCACTTGGGTAAACTCAGATGATGCATACAACTGACCGCCGCTCTGTTTCGGCAGCGTTGTCAACGCTTTAGTAACTTCAGTTTCAAGTGCAGTGACATCTACATCGACTTTTTTTAGTACCTGACTGACTAAGCCTTCTTCCTGAAAAAGCAGAGCCGAAAGCAAATGTATCGGCAGTATCTGCGGATGTGTCCCGTTCTGCGCTATGGTTTGCGCTTCGGTGATCGCTTCAAGCGATCGCTGTGTAAATGTGTTCGGATTCATATATGTTTACTTCTCCCATTCTTCCAATAGTTTGCGCTGTTTCTCGGTGATTGTTTTCGGAATGTTTACCACTACTTCTACAATCATATCACCGACAACCGTTCCCCGTTTTACTCCCTGCCCGCGCAATCGCAGCAATGCGCCCGGCTGTGTTCCGGCCGGAATTGCAACCGCAATCGAACCGCCGGATAATGTCTTCACACTTACTTTGCTTCCCAGTATCGCCTCTTTGAACGACACAACTGCTTTGGTATACAAATCGTTTCCTTTGCGCGAAAATTGCTCATTCGGCATCACGCGCACGGTAATCAGCAAATCACCATTCCCCGCCTGCGCGCTTTCCCCCTGACCGGCGAGTCGAACCACTTCCCCATCGCTGATACCGGCCGGAATCGTTACCCGCAGGCGATGATCTTTCCCTTGCAATGAAACGGTTCGGGTAACACCCTCAACTGCTTCGGCGAGCGTTAAGGTTAATTCGGCTTCGATATCCTGCCCTCGCTGCGGCTTGCGGCTTTTTCCCCGACCGCGAGTTCGTCCTCCGCCGAAGAATGATTCGAGAATATCTTCCATTCCATCGAATCCTTCGGTGTGGACGGTGTAATTTCCTTGTCCGCCGAAATCATACTGCTGCTGCCTGCCGCGCGGCTGTCCGCCGGTGAATGCGCCGTAGCGAAGCATTTCATCATATTGTTTCCGCTTCTGCGTATCCGACAATGTGTCGTATGCCTCGGAAAGCTCTTTGAACTTCGCTTCCGCCGCTTTGTCCCCTTTGTTACGATCCGGATGATATTTCTTGGCCTGCGAACGAAACACTTTTTTGATTTCGTCAGCGGATGCGTTTTGGCTTACGCCAAGTATATCGTAGTAGTTTTTACTCATATCGTTTCATCACCATAATCGTAACTCAGGCGCGGTATCGCATCAGTTATTTTACGCCTGCGTTCTTAGAAGAAAAATAAAAGGCCGGACATCGCTGGCCGGCCCTTCGCTGTTAAGAACACAGGTGTCCCGCTGTCCGATACGACACCCGTTTAGGATACTTTCACTTCCACTTCGCGCGGTTTGGCTTCCTCACGTTTCGGGATACGGACTTCAAGAATACCGTTCTTGTAGTCAGCTTTCACGTTGGCCGCATCGACCGTGTTCGGGAGCGTAAACGAACGGCTGAACGAGCCTTCGTGGAACTCGCGACGCACGAACTTTTCGGTTTTCTCTTCTTTGTTGAACTTGCGTTCGCCGCTGATCGTCAGGACATCATCCTGCACCACAACTTTTACTTCTTCCTTTGACACGCCCGGAATAGCAAGCGAGAGAATTAATTCCTTTTCACTTTCCAAAACGTTAACGCGCGGAGTCAACCGGCCGTTACCGGCACCAGTGAACGGAAAAGCAAATTCATCAAACGCACGCTCGACTTCACGAGCTACCCGATTCGGGTTGAGAATCACAGAATTGAACGTCATAGTTTTGACCTCCATGTTGGTTAGTGTTCTTTTTGTCTTACCAATACATAATCAAAGTCCATGCCGAGCTTAATAAGTCACTGTCATTCAATTTATTATGATTTTCAGCTGATTTCGACAAGACAGAATACTGACTATTTGACGGAAAACATGCCAATTAGGCCTAACGGAGTGCGTCAAAATGAGCGAACTCACGCCACTATGACAGCCTCGTGAAATTAACGCTTGGAGAGGATTTCTGAGAGAGTGCGGTGAAGCTCTGAGTTGCGGAAAAGCAGCTTCTGTGCGCCGGAGAGCCGCTCCTGAAAGTCTCGAATTCGCTCTATCGCCTGCGTATCACCGATATGAGCCAGACCCTTCACGGCGGCTAAATAGACATCGTCCTTGGAAAGCCCGCTTCCGGCAACTACCGATGAATCGGCGTTGAGAAGTTGGCTAAGGTAGCTGCGGGCCTCATCCCCGCCGATCCGGCTGACCGCCCCGATAACGCGTAGAAGCGCCTCAGGATGGCGTTGGGCGATATCGATAATCAATGGTACAGACTCGGTATTTCCGATTGCACCAAGCGCGGCGACGGAGGATTCACGAATTTCCCGGTCACTGTCATCAGCCATCAGACAGAGCAGGTCTACCGATGATTCAGTGCCGATCTTTTCAAGCGCGCTGACGATTTCCCGGCGGACGCGAACATCCCGGTCGGATATGTGCTGACGCAGCGGTGCGATACCGGCCTGATCCCGAAGACTGCCTAAGACAAATATAGAATTTCTGACAATAAACCATTTCGCATCCGGCAACTCATGGCGATCCGGCGGACGCACGAATAGACTGCTGTCGGAAAGCATCCGCGAAAATACGACTAACGCACCCTTGCCCAATTCAGAAAGGATTTTGAGTGCGCCCTGGCGTACTTGGCGAATCGGGTGCGAGATAATTTCAGACAATGCAGAGGCAACTTCTTCCGAGCCGATTGTCGTTAACACTAAACGAATCTGCTGGGCGTGCGCATGATCCGCTTTGACCAGATCATCAACTAAGGCGGAGATAACTTCCGGACGGTTCAAATTCTCGAACACCTGCTTGATTGCGATTGAGTCATAGATAGTAACGCCATCCTGAATCGACTTGCGTTCGTTTAAGGCGTTGCTGATATCCGCAAGCAGGCCGTATTGCTTTTCGGCAAGGGTACGACGGAACAATGACCAGATTAGCGCGGAGTACTCGAAGGTTTCATCCTTCCAGTTAATCTTGTCGATGATCCGCTGGAAAACGGTCTGATAGACCGGTTCATCGACTTGTATACGGACAGTTTCAATTGAACCTAACAGCAAATCCAGTGCGGTCTGACGGGTACGCGGCTGTGCGGAAGAAAGCATATCGACGAGGTCGAACAATGTCTGGTTCGCTTTTCCTTTTTGCCCCGTTCTGAGCAAGCGCATGAAAGAAGACGAAAAGGTTGCGACGCTGTCGGTATACGCGCCATCTTCTTTCAGGGTAGCAAGCGTACGTTCGATGAAGCCAAACGCTTCATTGTGCAGCACATCCACTTTACCGGTTTCGCCGGCAGGCTGTGTCGACGCTTTATTAAACTGATTGAGATTGAGCGCTTCTAAGATAGTATTCTTTTCCGGGTGGTAGTCGGTCAAGCGTAAGAGTGCACGGGTCTGTTCGGAAGGATTCTCGCCATCATTTGATTGCATACTCTTTTTTAGCGCTAACTGAACATCCGCCGCTTTCAATCCGGCAATCCGTTCCGGCAGAAGATAGAGAATGATATCGTGATCAAAATCGATTCGTACTTCACTTAAGGCTGTTTCACCGCGAACAAGGAAGTCGGCAAGTCGAAACGGATCATCACCGAGAGATTGCATCAAAATCGTTTTAGCGGAAAAATCACCGTTCACATCACCGCGGTACTGCTTGAAATCTTCAAAGAAATGAATCCCTGCTTCGCTGTTAATAGTCACCGAGGTGATTTTGTTACTTTTCAGCCAATTGTCGATACTGTTTCTCGGATCGTTTACATTGACACGGGTAACGAACCGGTCGAGGAAACGACAAAACTCTGTGGCGTTTAATGTACGCTCGAACAACAGAGAGCGAATTTCCAGAAGCTGCATATAGCGGATAATTTCCTCGGTGAAGACGCTTTCCTTCAAGCGAAAGTTCATCACGTACAGATGCCCTTGAATCAGATAGAAATGAACAAACCGGCGATAACGGAACAGCCAGTCTAATTCCAAGAACGGCTTTTCCGCCGCTTTGGAGGTCATCGGGTGATTGGCGCCGTAGATAGAGGCCTTGCGGCAGGCCATCGCCAACTCGCGAACGCAGTTATGCGCCGCTTCATTGAGATCAGGCGCTAAAAACTTATCTGATATCTGCCGAGGCGTTTTCATTTCTCTTCCCGAAACAATGGATATATCCTTTATCAGTCGCAACAAAGACTGACTGTTCATTGGCAATCGGAGCTACCGAAATCGCGCCGATAAGCTGACGCTGGTCTATTACACTTCCGTTCACAGCATTGAGCGTCAGCAAGCGGCCGGTCATCGAACCGATTACTACGACTTCACCGACAACGATCGGAGATGCTTTGCAGACATCGATAACTTCGCATTTCCACCGTAATGAACCGGTCTGCGCATCCAACGCTAAAATTGAACCGGTGCTGGCGACAAGATAGATCATGCCATGATCAACCGCCGGAGCCGACCAGATTGTCGCGCTGGTTTCGACCTGCCAGATGATACTGCCGGTGGCTGGATTGATGCTGTAGACCGTTCCCGTAACATCCGAGCAGTAGATTGCATCATCGACGACGACATTGTTGACGACATCACCATTCAATTTGGTTTCGAATACCAGCTTACCGGTTTCGCTGCTGATACCGTATATGACGTTGTTATCAGCCGGCTGAATGATTGTTTCGTTATGAAACACCGGCGGAGCGGTAATACGGCCTTCGGTTTGGTATGTCCAGTTTACTTTACCGTCGATTATTCTAAACGAAGTCAACGCACCGTCTCCCGTACTCAGAATGAGGTTATTCTTTACTACTATCGACCCGGCAGAAGCATCCTTTACTCCCCTCTTCCAAAGTAATCTGTTCTTTGAAAGTCTGATCGCCCGAAGCATATTTTTAGGCGGTGAGGTAGCGAAGAGTAACAGAGTATCAGCAAACATGGCGCCGGTCTGGGGAGCGCCGGAGGTTTTGACCGAGGCTATCATCTCTCCGGAGTCAGCCTGAAATAATTGCAGCTTCCCTTTGGCATTGGGGTAGACAACGCAATTGCCATACAGCGAAAGCGGACCGCAGGGACGGCCGGAAATACGGTCTTCCCAGACGATATCTAATTTTCCGGTAAAAGAGGAAGCATCCACGCTTCCGGTGGCCGAAAGTTCGTTGCGATAATACGGCCAGGCTGATGCCTTATCTGAAATCGGCACCTTGCTCGGTACACAGGAAACCAGGAGCTGCATCAACCCCAAAAAACAAATCAGCTGAAACCTGTTCATTAGAAATTCCACCCGAAGAAAAAGTCAAAATCGGTGTGCGGATCAATAGTGTGAAAATCGGTCCGGTGCGTGAAATCAAAACGCAACAGGACAATCGGACCGAAGGCTACTCGGAACCCGCCTCCCATTGCACCGAGGAATTGATCGAACTCATCATCCCATGCCGATCCGGCATCAAAGTACAGGGCACCGCGAATAGCCTGAAAATCCAAGCCGCCTATGGGAAACCCGATGAGCAAAGCATCGATGAGCGGAAAACGAAGTTCGTGCGAAGCAAACAGCACATTGCGATTGTAGAAGGCATCCCGATCATATCCACGGAATGACCAACTCCCGCCGAAATAAATCCGCTCCGGCTCTACACCGTCTGAGGTGTATCCAAACAACCGGCTGGCGAACGCGCTATTTTTACCCAAACGGAAATAGTGACGAACATCGGCGAAAGCGACCCGGTTATAATTTCTGCCTTCATTCACGCCGTTGGTCATACCGACAGTGAAATTGTAGCGGCGCCCTTCGATCGGCCCGGAAATATCCCAGAGTGAATTATCATAGACCCAACTGACGAGATTCGTGAACAAGAATGCTTCCCGCGATCCCAAGCCATACAACCTATCCTTCTTTGAATATCGGGCATAGGTGGTGAAATCAAAGCGATGGAATTTTGAAATAGGGTAACGGAAAATGGACAACACACCCGCTTCCCGCTCGAAATAGTAATAGTCTTCATCGTTGTAGTATTCATCGTAGAGATGGTAGGCCCCCAATCCCCAATTCAATCGCCGTTCCCGGTTGATATACGTCACGCCGAAATTGATGGAGGACAGAATATCATCATTCGTTTCCGCGGTGTTTGCCAATAACAAATAAAATGTTTTGTTGCCGAGCATATCGGAGATCATCGCCTGCAAACCGCCGACCGAACCGTAGACCGGATCATAGCCGATACTCGACTGTGCGATATCGAAGGAATAATCAGTATCGTACTTGATAGTCGCATCACTGACTTTACCGTCGATCTTTTCAGGCTGCCAATCCCGCTCTGCGCCGACCGCGAATTGTTCGATCGGTTTCGGTTCTTCCGGCAGATCCATGTGAAAAATCTGGAAACTCATATTCTGGTATCCGGTGTAAACTAACCGTTTGCCGTCGGATGTAAGTCGCGGATCGAACGCGCCGGTAACATAGGTCGACTGACGGGTCAACGTTCCGGCTGAATCCAAGAGAAACAGATTAAACGTGCCTTCTCTGTCCGACGAAAAATAGATACCGCGCGTAGTCGGTTCGGGAGAGTCATCTTTGAATTTCCCATAAGTCAACTGCGTGACTTCGCCGGAACTTATGACGACGCGAAAAATGTTACGCGCTCCCTTTTCCCCGTCATGCGTTCTGTCAGAGGCGAACAAGATCGCTTCACTGTTCAGGGAAAAGGCGGGTTCGGCGTCGTTGTAGATATCACTCGTCAAACGCCGAAAAGAACCGGTACTCAGTTCGACAATGTAGAGATCATAAAATCCGGAGGCTGTCGCTCCCGAAAAAACCGCCTTTGTACCATCCGGTGAAAAACGGGGAGACTGAATCGAAACGAGACTGTCGAATTCAAAGCGGCGAACAACATCCTTTTTTGTAATATCATATAAATACAAAACATCCTGCTCTTTCGATTTCGACGAGAACAGTACGTGTCCGGTATTGTTGGCATCGATTCCGGAGCGCAGCAAGTGAAGCGATTCAAACTCGGTGGAACGTTCCCCCTTTATCAGACGATGAATCGTTTTCTCGCCGCTCAAAGGCTGCATATAAATACCGGAATAACCGTACCGGTTGGCTTTATAGACGACCCAGTCACGTTCACCGCTGCCGTCATCCCAACGGATAGGCACCGCCTTGACACAAAACCCATCCTTCGTAATCCGTTTTGATTCCATGTCTGGCAGTTCGAGTTCTTCGATTTGTGGGAAGTAGCGTTTCTTGAGACTGTATTCCCATTTCTTGGAAAGCTCGTTCAGATTGTCGCCGAGGGTGAGCTTGACCACATCATCGAAGCTTCTCCCCTTATGCCAGTTATCCCAGATGAGGGTCAGTTTGTCCGGACCGTACGCAGAGTCGATAAACCCGCAAATCGATTCCCCGAGCTTGTACATGAAATAAGAGCCCTGCACACGATAGAGATTCGGGATGGTGACCAGTTTATTGTTTAGCACCATATCCTTGATAATCATGTCCGCTTCGGTATCCCATTTTTGCGACCAGTATTCGGCGATACCCTCCGTAAACCAAAGCGGCGGATATCCGGCGCGGACTCTTCCCCGGCGGGACAAGTTTTCGTCTAAAATCGAAAGCGTGAAAACGTGCACTAATTCATGGCGGATAACATGATCGAAATCATGGTATGCCCCGCTGAACGGCACCACCACCCGCCCTTTGAGAAATTCGGTAAATCCGCCGACGCTTTCCGGAAGCAGCCCGCCTATAACATTGGTCTGGCTGAAATAGCCGGGGGTGGCATAGAAAATAAGCGGGATTTTGCGGGTTACTTCATGATTGAACCGGGCGGCCAAAATGCGGTAGGAATCCTCGGCTATTTTCGCCCCCATCTGCGCAATTTCCTTTTCCTCAGGATAGTAATAGACACGGAAATGCTCGGTGGTCATCACCTGCCAGTCAAAACGGGTGTACTGAACTTTGTTTTTTCCGTAATAAGACTGTGCCTGCAAAGCCCTGTTTATGACACAAGAAAACAACAGCGCAAAAACGACTACAGAAGCAAACGGGAATATGCGGACGTGGGTAATACGGGGTCTCATGGTGGAATAGAGTTTGAGCCGTGTCCTGTTCATTGACGCCTGATAGGCTGATTCCGTTCAGTTATAGATAATCTAATCGATTCTCTCTATATCGGAAAGTACCGCTCGGGGCTGTAATGCGAACTGATGTAAATAGCTATCCCGTATAGGTAGAACAGGCCGAATAGCCTAACGGGTTTCCTGAATTTGGCAAATTTCTTTAACGGCTTCTGCAAGCGTGTCGGCAACGGTGATACCCGCCAGGAACCGGTCATCTGATTCGGCTGCTTTCTGGGCTGATCGGTCGCCGTACCCGGTTCGAACCAGAACAGGCTTTCCTCCGGCCGTTCGGGCAAGGTGAAGGTCGTCGAGCTTATCCCCTATGACAAATGACCCTCGCCGGTCGATATCCCAGCGACGTGCCGCCTCTTCTATCATCCCGGGAGCCGGTTTCCGGCGCTGGGAATGACGGGAAAACTCAGCAACTGAGCCGTCAATATAGTCAGGGCAGTAGAGAATATCATCGATACGGACTCCTGTCTCGGCTAAAAGCTGTTTTACCCGGTCATTGACCCGCTCGACATCGGTTATCGTCAAAAGTCCTCTTGCGACACCAGACTGATTGGAAACGACAATGAGACGATATCCCTTTTCGGCGGCCTGCCTGAGCGCTTCACCCGCACCCGGGGTCAGAACGACCTGATCAGGGTCTTTGAGGAAATGTTTTTCCTCAATCAATGTTCCATCCCGATCAATAAACAAGGCTGGTCTGAGTTTTTTCGAACGAGTCAGAAGCGATGTTGCGGCGTTGACCACATCTGCAGAAGTAATCGCCTCGAAACAATATTGACGGTCACGAAAACAGGGTTTGCTGCCGTGCAAACTACACGGCCGGCACCAGACCGGAGCGTCCAACACAACATCAAATTGTCCGCGCGGCGCGAAGCCGAGAGATGGATGTGTCGGGCCGAATAGAGAAATAACAGGTATACCGACCGCTGATGACAGATGCGCCACGCCGGAATCATTTGCGATAGTTACCTTTCCTTTCGCAATCACCGCCGTCAATGACGGCCACGATAGACCGGTGCAGATATGCAGATGCGGCGGCGGGACATTCTGCGCTAACAATCGCTCGGCTCCTTCGTTGGTTTTCGTTACCAGCCATACAATTGCGACACCGGATTGCTCATGCAGCGCTTTTGCTATCTGAATAAAGCGTTCGACCGGATATGTTTTCGCAGCGTGAGCGGCATCGGGCGCGATACAGATATAGCCATTCTCTTTTCCGAATCCCGTCGGGATTTCTTGGTGAATGTTCCGCAATGTCCGACCGGCGATCATCGGTCGCTGCAGATATGGGTACTTTCCTAACTCGGTAATTGTGCTGTTGTACAAATCAATCGTGTGCGGCGAGCATTGCGGGTACTGTTTTGTTTTGACTATCCGACTTCGTTCGATCCTCCGTTTTGGATACACTAATTTCTGTGATGCGTAGGTCAGCGTTCGCGTCAACCATGAGCGCGGGTTGCCGTGCAGGTCAATAATCAGATCATACGAGGGGGGATCGAGCGTTAAGAATGAACGGAAATAGGAAAAGGAATCGAGATCATCGGAAATCGTGCGGAGTTCGTCGACACCGTCGAACATTTCAACCAACGACCGATACCGTTCTTTGGTTAAAAAGGTAATCTGGCTGTTCGGATAATGAATTTTAAGATTAATCAGTACCGGCGTGGTCAGCACAAGGTCGCCGAACGAGCCGAAACGAATCAAAAGAATGCGAACAGGGGACATCAAGAGAAAAGATACATACCAAACAACCCGGCCGCAAAGCAGTAGATTGCGAAATAGATGAGCTTGGCGCGCTTGATGGCATCAAGCACTAAATAAACTGCCAGCAGGCCGAAGAGAAACGAGCAGATCGTTGCCAGTGTGTACGGCAGTACTAAATCCGATGCAATCGCGGTAATTTTTGGAATTTCCAGCACGATTGCTCCAAAAATAACCGGAATAGAAAGAATAAAGGAAAACTCCGCCGCTTCGCTCGGCTTTACCCCCATCAATACACCGGGAGCAATGGTCGAACCGGAGCGGGATATACCGGGAATAATCGCTACCGCCTGTCCGATACCGATTATCAACGCCTTAAAGAACGTAATCCGCTTTTCACCATGCTTCACGAATTGAATCGGCAAAAGAATAACGCCGGAGAGCACAAGCTGCCATGAAGTCGCAAACGGATCGCCGAACTGTGCCTCGAACAGATCTTTTAGCAAAACACCGGCTACTGCGGCGGGAATGGTGGCGACAATGATTCCGGCAACATAGCGGCGGCTTTCCTGTGACCGCTCACCGACCAACCCGGTCGTAAGCGCCCAGAGTTTTTTGCGGAAGTAGACCAGTACGGCCAGAAGCGTTCCGGCATGCACCAGCACTTCAAACTGTACACCCGGTTGTTTGACGTTGAGCAAAACTTCGGCAAACACCAAGTGTGCCGACGATGAAACCGGCAAAAACTCGGTTAATCCCTGGATCGTACCAAGGATTAACCCGTCCAAAATTGTCATGATTGAATCAACTGTTTCAAGTGCAGTGAATCGGTTTAAAATACCGCGAATTCAAGTCCTAAGAAAAGGCCGTCGTTGCCGTCAAGCTGAAACTCGGCAAAGGTATTCAGGGTTTTAGTGATCCCCCATTTCACGCCGCCGTTCAAACCGACCTCCAGATCGGAATCATCACCGCCGTCAACCAAACGAACGTTGAACCGGCCGTATGGTGCAAGTGTTTGGCCGTTGTTCAAAATAAAGTCGCGCGACCCGGCAACCGCTCCGCCTATCTGAACGACGGAAACACCGGCATCAAAATACTCCAGTAAACCGCCTATTGCTAAATCAAACGGCGCGTTGGCGCTGCCGCCGGCGTCCATGAGCTGGTACATAACATCTGCACCTAACGCCATCTCGGTATCTCCACCACCATCGACTAAGCCGAGTTTCACACGGCCATCCAGATAATTTGCCAACCCGTATTTGAGTGTGCCGGTAAAGGAAGTGGCATCGGCAATTCCGACGCCAAACCCAAGATATCCCTGTCCCATGCCGATCGACCGTGCTGTTGATAAATACCCGAATGCGGAACCTATCGATGAACCGGCGTATGCCGAATGCGCTAAAACAATAATTACGGCAACCGCCGAAAGAATCCGTTTCATGTGCTCGTTTCCTTTATTTTTCTGTGCGAAGTTTTCAGTCTCTTATACGGAATTGTAGGCGAAAGTTCGCATAAAAGTCAACAAAAGAGTCCCGCGAACTCAGCGCACCTTCTCTACTCATCCCCTTGCAAATAACGTAGCGCTTCCCGCGTTAACCGCTCTTTATCAAATCCCTGCAGATCTGCCTGCGAAAGAAAACTGAGAAAGCTGGTATCGAGCCGTCCGATAGCGCTGCGACCAAACGCAACAGGTGAGTCATCCGTTTTTTCTTTTTCGATTCGAATATCCAACGAGAAACTTTTTTGCTTTAGCTCAGCGATACGATCCCCCGGAATCGTTTGCAGCATCTCCGGCGTTGCTCCTTCCAGTTTCACCCGCACGATTTTATCGGCGCTATCCACTGCGGCAAGCTGCTCTTCTAAAATCTTTACGACTTGGTCTCCCCGCTTCCCGGCGACATTGATACTTTTCATATCCACCATTTCGCGGGTGTGAACCTCATGGAAGCGAACGGAAAACGGTTTGAGATCGACTTCGATAAATCCTTTCTGTGCCGTTCGCTCTGCTTGCGACAACCGCTCTGTCGAGCCGCTATACCAGGCTCGCGGAGCTACCTGACAATAGTTATGAAAATGTCCGAGCGCGGTGTAATCGAACCCGCTCATCACTTCCAGCGGGAACTCCTGCTCACCCAGATCGAGCATTGAAAACTCCGGCATTCCTGCCGCTACGCCGTGCATAACCAGCACATTGAATTCGACATTCTTGTCCGGTACTGTTTTTTTTAATTCTTCCTTCTGAATTTCCGTGGTCAGACAATGCGGTAATGCGAAGATTTTGACATTGCCGATAGTAAACGGCACCAAACGGGATGCGCTTGCGATATGCAGATTTTCAATCTGACGGTAAATATCGAGGGCCGCGCCATAGTGCGGCTGTTTGGGAGCATCGTGATTCCCGGTGATGATCACCGTCGGGATTTTGGCAGCTTCCGCTAAACGGTGCAGCTGCTCACCCGCGATCGCAAGAATGCGATTGTGCGGACGGACGGTGTCGAAAATATCTCCCGCATGGATAACCACATCAGGCCGTATCGCGATAATCTTATCAATCGCTTCGATAAATCCGGCGACGATATCTTCCTGTCTGAGTGTTAGACCGCGTTCATTGCGAACCGGGTGGTTGTCCCCAGCTCCTAAATGCGTATCGGCAAGGTGGCATAGTTTCATGCCGCCAAGATATTACTTTGTTATGTCAGAGGAAACACCCATCTGAACGATGGGTTAAACGATCTTAGTAGATATTGTACCGGGCAATACGGTCGCGAAGGGTGTTGCGGGAGATACCCAAGCACTCGGAGGTCTTAACCTGATTTCCTTCGAAATGCTTCAGGCATGATGACAACAGTGCCCGTTCAAATGCTGAATCAAGTACGCCATACACCTGTCCCGGCGATGCGGAAATTAGCTGCGGTACGAGCGGATCGATAATCCTTTTGAACGCAGCTGAATAATCTTCCGACAAATTGGCGACATCCACATCCGGTTTCACTTCCGACTCGGTTATACCGGGGAAATCTTCCGGCTGCAGCGAATCTCCCTTGCACATTACCAGCGCGGTCTGAACGACGTTTTGCAGTTCACGCACATTACCCGGCCAGGAGTATTTGCCCAGCAAGGCCAGCGCTTTTTTGGAAATCGTTTTCAAGGGCTGCTGCATCTGTCCCGAGAACTTTTGCAGGAAATGATCGACCAGTAGTGGGATATCTTCCTTACGTTCCCGAAGCGGCGGCATATGAATTGAGAATACCTTTAAGCGGTAAAACAGGTCGACGCGGAATGAGCCCTCTTTCATGCAGTTAACAAGTGATTTGTTGGTCGCAGCGATAATACGGACATCGACATTGATCGAATCATTTCCCCCGACTCGTTCGAATTTCTTTTCCTGGAGAACGCGCAGGAGCTTCGACTGGGTGAGCATCGACATATCGCCGATCTCATCCATAAACAGCGTCCCTTTGTCACACTGCTCGAACTTACCAATACGCTTGAAATAGGCTCCGGTGAACGCACCCTTTTCATGTCCGAACAATTCGGATTCCAATAGCGTTTCATGCAGTGCAGCACAATTGACCGACAAGAAGGCATTACCGTTCCGTTTAGAGTTGCGATGAATCGCCCGCGCTACTAATTCCTTACCGGTACCGGACTCACCAAAAATCAAAACGGCGGCGTCTGTCTTAGCAACCTGGCCGATCATCTTCGCAATTTCGACTATTTCAGGGGACTTACCGATAATCTCATCGATACTATGCCCTTTGCTATCTCCTTTGGACGGGATAACCTGCGGCATCTGGTTAATCGAAAACCCACAGGCCTTATTGACAGTCTCGATTAATCGGTCGAGCTGGAACGGCTTGGTAAGATACTCAAAAGCGCCTTCCCGCATCGCTTCGATAGCATTTTCCGTGGAAACAAAGCCCGAGATAACAATAACCGGCAGACCATGTTTGACTTCCTTGATCTGCTTTAAGACTTCGAGACCGGACATAGACGGCAGATTGACATCAAGCATGACCAAATCGATATCGGAATGTTCGCCGACATAGGATTTGACTTTGTCCCCGTCTTCTAAAAAGTCGAAATGAAATTTGCTGGAATCAAACAGATTTGCGAGTGAACTCGACAAATCTTTATCATCATCAACCAACAGGATGTTCTTCATACGTCCCGAAATGTCCCTTTGTTTGCTTAGGGATAGTATCGGCGAAATCGTTCAAATTTTGAGCGGAAGTTGAAAAAAAGAGATCGGACGGTCGACCGGGGTCAGCGCTCTTCGTCGTACAGGTACTTAACGGCAGTCCCTATCCATATATAGTAGACAAGCAGATCGACCAAAAGACCGCCCAAAATGTGCCAGAAGACCAGTTCGGGACGGAATTTATCGACTATAATGTCCGGACGGGACAGGATAATGGAGATTACCGATGGGACAACCAAAAGTAAGACCGCCAGAATCAGGAAGGTAAACGGGTTCCGGATAAACATCCGCAATGACCGCTTGAGCGCCCGGAAAATCGTTTCTCTATAAATAGCAATTCTGGCAATGACTAAGTAAAAGACAGCAAGCAGAAGCATGTAGATACCGGGCAGAATTGCGTAATAGAACAATACCTGCCGCCGTGGCGAATACCGCAAAAAGGAATCAAGCCAGGTAGGAAGGAACACATTAAACGCTACCGCTAATCCGTTAATTAGCAGCCAGCCGATAGTAAGGTGAATCCACAGCGGCATGAGGGAACGAAGGGTCGTTCTATCCTCTTTGGTCGTTCGGGTAAAGCCATCATGAAACGCTACTGCTACTCCGCCGAGTAATAAGCCTTCGATAATCATTCCGAGTATGAATCTCGCCCAGCTGAAAAAGTCAGGCATCAGTAAAAAATGACCGGGGTAGTGCATGAATCCGATCGCCCGCTGCTCGCCAAAGAGTCTTGACCAAAGCGCCATGGCGCCGGAAAAAATCGGCGAGGTAAAATCGTAATGGGCAACTAAGACGATGGTATTCAGAATAAACCAGATGAACAACAGAGCCCAAATACGGCCGCGTCCCATTTGCCGAAAGGTTTCGACAAAGAGGTCAATGAGCCGATTCAACCCCGTTACAATGCTCATGTACGGAAATTCCCTTTCCCTGAATGCGGACTATTTAGGGCGAAACACTGCGAACAACAGACCCAGTACTTAATCCGTGGCGATCAAAAACAAAGATTCTGAAAAAGGTCTGTACCGGCGGATCTAAAAATTCCGCAGTGAACTCGGTAGTACCTACATCGGTAATAAACGAGACTAATTCACTCGCAGTGGTTACCGTAGCGTTGTTGGCGCGGTAAATCCGGTAGGAACTAAAATCGACATCCGGGCTTGCCGCCCAGGTTAGCGAAACCGTGCTGTCAGCATTTTTCACGGCAAAGAACTCAACCGCCTGCGGTGCAACGTTCACTTGTGTTTGTGCGGACACTTCGTTCGAGCCGCTGTTAAGACCGGTGTTGTCATACACGAACACTTTGTAATAGGCGGTTGTGTTATCGTTCAATGTCGAATCGGTAAACTCCAACTGGCTTTGATCATTTATCGAAATGAGCAGTTGCGAAGCCGTGGTCACATTCGGCGTTAACGAACGATAGATACGATACGCCGTGAAGTTCCCGCTCTCCGATGAAGTCCACGTTAGCTGAATCTGGAAAGTCGACAGCGCGAAGGCAGCGACAGTCACCGGCAGCGGCGGGCTGAAGACATTCAACGTCTGCGTTGCCTGTTTTGAAACCGCATTCGTACCGGCGCGGTCGACAAATTCACCGGTGATAATGCCGTTATTAATCGTCGTGTTAATCGGAACAACCCAATTGGCTGAATAAATACCGTCGTTTGCGGTAACGTCACCATCTGCCCCTTTATCGAATAATTCGATCTGCGGTAAGCTGGGACTGGTAACTCCGGCCTGCCCCCCGGCTTCACGCGCATAAATGAAGAATGTCACGGTCACACCGGGACCGATCGGTGAACTGCTTGAAGTAAACTTAACGGAATCAATCGTAGCGCGGGTATCGAGCGTAATCGTATCGCTCCTCAGCACACCGGATTCATTGCCGTCTTCAAATTCCAAACGGCCATACACTACTTTGGCACCGTCGCTGTCGGACAACTTAAACGACGCACTGCCGTTAAACGGCTTGAACGTTGCACCGACCATGTCGATATCTTCAGAAAGCATGATATGGGTAACGATTAACGGAGCATCGACCGTAACAGTAACATCCCGGCTGTTGGTGAATTCATCGTCATCATTAACGGCAATCGACATAAAAGCGATACGCGCTGCGATAGCATCGGAACGTTCCCCTTCAAACCCACCCGGAGCAACGGCAGCTACGCGAAAAAACTGCACTCCGGTTTTACCGAAATCAAAAACCGATTTCGTAAAGGCGACGCCGGTGGTGGAATCGATTACCCGAAAATCGACATCGTTGGAATCACTGACATAAATTCTGAATTTTGCGATGCCGGAAGAGTCATTAGTCTCCCATGTCAAGGTTACCTGCTTATCCTCCAAACGCGCGTGCACGTTGATCGGTTTCGGCAGACTGACTTCTGTCGGCTCCGGCTCGCGGTTCGTCACATGACGCTCACATCCGGCGCTTATTACTAAAAGAAGCATTGCTGACAAAAACAGCAACCGCTTGCGTAGGCAGGATCGTTTAGAATGCGACACTGAGTTGAACTCCCACAGTGTTAAAATCTGTTTGCGGCGTTATCGAAAGTTTCTGGGTAGTGATTTCTTCATCGTCATGATCATGCGGGAAAAAGAGCAGCGCGTCGAGCACGTTCAACGCCCACACACCGGCGAAAACCCCGATGGCCACGCGGCGCATATTTTCCGCATCGTACGCGTGGTTCTGCGCTGATTGCAGCTCCGGAAACAATTGTCGTCTCCGCTCATCGGTTGTAGCGTTGTTATATCGGTCGAGCGCAATTTCATAATCATCGAACTTGTTATTGAAGTTACCGTCAGCAATAAGAAACCCGCCCGCAGCAAGCGCGGCACCGATAGTAAACAAGTATCCTTTCGTTTTCTTTTCACTGTATCGCTGACCCCACCCAGGAATAAAGAGTGACCTCAGTCCTGCTTTCATCGCCGACTTCGGCGTCAGCGTTGCATCAACAGTTGCTTCACGGGAAGGATCCAACACGAGTTTGGTCGAATAGCTTTCGTATCCGGATTTTTTGACCGTGATGTTGTACGTTCCGATCAATCGCTGCTGAAAACGGGTCGGTGTAACACCGGCAAGTTCCGCATCTCCCTTAACAACGACCTGCGCACCGGGAGGATTTGAGTTCACTACCAATCCGACACTCTGCGCGCACAAGTGCGCAGCAGTAGACAGCAGGAAAAATCCTGCCAAGAGCGTTATCTTTTGAATCTTCATTATCATCTAATCTATCGGTAGGATAGCAGATAAGTCCATATAAAAACAAGTGGAACAAAAAAGGTCGTGCGTGCACGACCTTTCTGCAATTACTGAATGGGTGAAGGGACTATTTAGTGGGCGCCTTTGCCCGTAAACATCACTTTGACAGTCTTCAGAATAATCTTCAGTTCGAGCCACGGTGTCCATGTGTTGATATACTGGCAGTCGAGTGACACTTTGCGAACCACCGAATCCAGCGATGAATCGTATCCATTCACAACCTGAGCAAGACCGGTTAATCCCGGTTTCACGGTCAGGCGATTCGCATATCCCGGCACCTGGTCGACCAGTTCTTTGACGAACTTCGGACGTTCCGGGCGCGGACCGACCAGCGACATGTCGCCGATCAAAATATTGACAAACTGGGGAATTTCATCCAAACGGGTTTTGCGAAGGAATTTACCAACGCGGGTAATGCGCGGGTCATCTTCTGTCGCCCAGACCGGACCGCTGACAGTTTCCGCATCCTGGCGCATGGTGCGGAATTTGATGACATCAAACAGCTTTCCATACTGGTTTTCGACACGGCGATCATTCTTTCGTTCACAAGAAACTCCGGCGCGCTGATGATAACGGCGGGAGGCTTTACGGCGGTTAATGCCGACACGGGTCTGGGTGTAAAACGCCGGACCGCGGGACTCGAGCTTAATTGCTAACGGGATAAGTATGAACAGCGGGGAGGCAAGAACCAGCCCGACTATGGAACCGACGATATCAAGGGTACGCTTAAACACCCGTTGGAATAGGGCATTCATTGCCCCAGCTTTTGTCAGTGAGCTTGGCATCGTCAGGATAAAGATCGAAGATAAGGCGACGAAAAGTACACCGACCACATATTCTGAATACAAAAACGAGATACTTCGGGTGATTGTCAAGGAACCAGTCGGAGCCGGCTCATATGAGGAAATCTTGGTCGCAGCACCATGTTGAACATCGTAGGTGACGGCCGTTCCTGAGCCCATTTCTACTTTATTCGTAACAGTTTTCATGCTTTCCATAGTTAATTTCCTCCTTCCGTGTCCTACTAAAGCAAATCCATTGCCATAAATCCACTTTCCCTAATAAAACAGGTACACTGGAACAATTTTTCTTAATGAAATAATTTTGCGTTGACTATCAATACGTTACAAGAGTGTCTCCTAATGAAATTGTTACAATAATCACAAGTTCTTGACTGAAGCGGACAGTAAGTATCGGAGAAAGCCAACAAACTGCAGGAACTTGTGAAACAAAGTGCACTTTATTACAACTGACCAAGAGTCCGGCTTAAAACGAAAAAGCCGACCTTTCGGTCGGCTTTTCATATTATAGCCAGCAAGGAGAAAAGGGGCTTATTTCTGGCCGAACTGGAAGGCCAAAGAGAACCGATGCAGGGATTCTTTGGTCTGGCTGTCCTGCATGGTGTAGGCGTAATCCAGCTCGACGGCGCGGAAGTTAACACCGGCACCGAAGGATAAACCGGAAGCGATTGAGCGGTCCTGATCCTGGACATCGTAATCGTAACCGGTACGGAGAAAGTACTGACCGTTGTAGTTGAATTCGAAACCGTTGCGGACAACCATATCACCGGCGAAGCGCTGTTCAACTTCGACTGAGGTACGGAGCGAATTTGAGAACGGCAGGAAGGAAACGCCAACCCGGGCAGCGCTCGGAAGCGGTTCCTTTGCATCCTGGTAGGTCATATCGGTTCCGACATTGGCAACCACACCGGCGACCGTAAAACGTTCTGCGGTATAGCTGGCGCCAAAGTCGGCAGCCAGGGCGTAGGCACCCATGTTTTCAATCTTCTGTGAAACATACTTTCCGGTAACACCGAGGGAGATATTGTCATTGATCGTGCGGGCAAGTGAGAGACCGGCAGCCATATCATAGGCAGTGATGTCGCCGGTTTCGACGCCGTTTATGTCGCGGCCCTGAACGGAACCATAATTGAGGTAGATAACCGAAACGGACAGGGCGGTCTTTTCGTTAACGCTAAAACCGGCGGCGGCATGGTTGACCGTGATATCCTGATACCAGCTATAATGGCCGAGGGTCACTTCCCCACCTTCTAATGAGGTCAAACCGGCCGGGTTCCAATATGAAGCACTCACGCCTTTAGACATGGCGGTGTACGCTCCACCCATACCGGCGGCCTGGGCACCCATACCTATTAATAAGAACTCGCCAGCGGACTGACCGGCATTGGAACCGGCGAAAGCTGACATGGCGGACAAGATAATGGTGGCTGCGGTAACCTTTACGGTCTTTGATACTGTGTTGATAATCTGCTTTTTCATAACTCTTTCCCCTTTCGTTGTGCTGTACGCAGAAGACTATTGCAAGCCGGCTGCCGAAAGGCCGCGGGGATGGGCCAAATTAGGGGGGCAAAAGCAGATTTTCTTGAGTGCTTTAAGTTATTTAATTGCAACGAATTATACGGTCGCGTTTCGTTTTGGAATGAAGAAATTGAGATGAATGGCAAGCCGCCCGATCGCCAAATTTCGGGGGTTTTGAGTAGTTCTTGAACATCCATGTAGGCTTCGTTCCCTCCAGGAACCGTAGTCCATTATCCCCATGTGAGTTATGGGTAGGTGCCACATTTTTTGACACACCTGTTTCAATTGTCGACGAAATGAACAGTTAGTTTAGCGGTGGGAACCTGTCCACTCGAACTTTTTTTCTTAATACGACAAATCTTCCCACTTAGTCAACAAGAAACACAACAGAATGTGGTCTTTCTTTTTTTGTTTGGTTTCTGTTGTATATGCGGGTCGATTTTGGAGAGAAAATACAATGCGACTGTTTCAGGGGGAAACAGATTTATCGTTAAAATGAGCTAAGGCGAGTGATTGTTCAGTTTGAAACCGGTTTTCGTACCCGGTAACAGTACAAAGAGTCGATCCGCTGGGGGATCGAGTCGAACAACGGCGCTATCGCTGAATCATACATATATAAAGGCTGCTCAGTCACAAGAACATTCGCCCCGCCCGCTAACGGTACTTGCAAAGTATCCAAGAACAGCCCATGCCTGATCGGCCAGCCGTGGCGGTTCATTTGGTACAGTCGAACTGCGGTGGTCGGGTCCTCTACTATGACTAAATCAGTTTTCTGAATATGCAATTCGGCATCACGACGAATAGCGTCAAAGTTGCTTTTCAAAGTGAAACGATCTTTGATACGAACAGCAGTGACGAGTAATGCAACTATGCAAAAACCGATAACCGCTTTCTGCATGAGTGCATTCTTCTTCCATAAGAATGCCAACCCAAATCCGGAAATGGCGGCCATTGCCGGTACTATAATGAGGCCGTAATAATCATGGTTATTGGCGATCATCGAAGTCAACCCCAAAGCAATCCCCCCGGCAATAAACCAAAGCCAGAAGAATCCGCCGCTTTTTTGACGGATTGATGCTACTACTCCTATTATGAAAGGAACCAACATCCCCCACCCCACCCAAAGCTCCGGCAAACGCTGTATATAATGTCGCGTAAAATGCACCGCAGAAAACCAATGCTCCGGAAAGTCCCAGAATGTTTCTCCCAAATAAAATCCCGGGCTTCCATACTGTTCATTCAATGAACGTGCAAACATAAACCAGGCGAATGGCAATCCAACTGCGGCGGCTATATATAATGTAAAGGCCACCCATCGCCGAATCTCAATAGGCTTCTTACTCCATACCAAATACAAAAGCGGGAGCAAGAGCGGTACGCTAACCGGCTTTAACATAGCGGAAATCGTGAGCAGCAGAATTGAAATCAGTAAATACCTAAGCTGCTTGGTGCTGATGAATCTATCAAAGGTATAGACCGCCCATATCGCCAGAGCAAGCATGGTGATATCCGGCATGATTTTGAATGAATAGAAAAAGAAAAGGGGGGACAGCGCGAGAGCGCATACGCCGAATGCGGCAACGGCAGTATCTTGAAATCTGGATAGCAGCAGCTTATAGAATCCCCATAATCCTAAAAGTGCGGCAATGAGTGTTAAGAGTCTTGGTATCGCATGATGAACGCCGAACAGAGTGTAGAAAATAGCGGTAATGTAACAGTAGATCGGGAATTCCATCCCGGTTATCCCCTCCCCCGCCCCACGCTGATTCACCCGGGGATGAAGAAACGTGAAGTCTTCCTGATAGTAATTCAACGCAACAGCGGCAGTATCGGATTCACGCCATTGATGATGTCCATACGGCGGGGAATCAATCAAATAAAAATGGCAAAAAGCAAAGACTGCCGCGCACACGATCGCAATTGCGATTGGATAACGGGCAGTCTTTTCAGAATTCATTATCTATTCTGCTCATCAGCAGAACAACAAACAACTACTATTTGACCATCACCATCTTTTTCGTTTCAGAAAATGCACCGGCCTGAATACGATAAAAATAGACACCGCTGGCGACCTTGCCGCCGTTGGTATCACGTCCATCCCAATCAACTGTATATGCACCGGCACTCTGCGTTTCATTAACTAACTGACGAATCTGTTGGCCGAGTACATTGAACACAGTGATCGTTACCTGAGACTTGGACGGGAGATCATAATCGATCGTCGTAGTCGGGTTGAATGGGTTCGGATAATTCTGCGCTAAAGAGAAATTCGCAGGCAAAACATTCCCCGGACGTTCTTTCACCGGCGTCGGAGAATCAGTCGTACCGCCGACAATGAACCCATCATCTACCCCTCCGGTCGGCACCGGGAATGGCGTGAGAGGAGTAAACGTCGTTGCGAAAGAGCCGCCGTAGTTTCCGGCAATGGTGACATTGGTCGTTGTTCTATTCACGTCCATTGCGTTGGCAGTAATACTGGGAAACGTCGAGCCGCTTTGTTTCCCCCATTGCAAAACCCCGGAGGAACTTATTTTTAACAACAGCGCGTCACCACCCGCGGTAACGGAGAAGGTCGAACCACCAAAGGTTACCGATGTATTATAGTGAGCAAGGACTAAGATGGCCGATTCATTCGAAACGAGCCTTACATCCTTCGCTGTTGCGAAATAGATATTGCTCGGTGCGCTCCCACCCAATACCCAGACAACATTTCCGGCGGCGTCATACTTGGCAACGAACATTGACCAGAATGCTCCTCCGGCGTTAATCGTATCAGTGTCGAACACCGTACTGTCTTCGTATTGACCGACCAGATACACATTACCGCTGTGATCGGCGGCAAGACCATGCCCGGCATCGCCTAAATTGTTATCATCGCTGCCGGTGGCTTTAGCCCAGATTCCGTTCCCATCCTTGTCGAATTTAGCGATAAAAATATCCCATTCGCCGGGCGGACCTGCGTCCATTGTTACTCCGCCAATCGTTGCCTTACCGACTACAATACCGGTAATAAAGACATAATCTCCGGTCGGGTCTACTTCGACATCATTAATCAAAATCTGTCCGGAATCCATTGAAGCTTGAATCGTCCAGAGCGAATCACCATTGGAATTAAACTTTCCAAGCGTAATACTATTGCCGACATAGATTGATCCATCCGAACTATAGTCGATGCCGCCGATACTGGCGACTGACACTCCATTGGCAGGTTTTACCCACTGGATGGTACCGCTGGTATTGTATTTTGCAATCCATGCAAAATGGCCGAGGGACTCATGAAGCATCGTTCCGCCGACATTCACCGAATCATGGAAATAACCGAGCGCGTAGGAATTTCCGGCCGGATCGACGGCGATATCGACACCCTGATCCTGATCATACGGACCAAGCATCGTTCGCACCCATTGTACCGTTCCTGTGCTATTCAGTTTTGCAATGTAGGCTTCAAGGCCGTTGCCGACGCCGACATATTTTGTGCCGCCGAAGGTCATACTATCATTGAATGTTCCGACAATGTAGTTATTGCCGTTATCATCAATAGCTACCCCATTTACCGTGTTATCATAAAAACTCCATCCCCCCATACCGACCGGTCTGGTTCCCCATGTCCATGCAGCCTGGCTAAATGCATTGCTGAATGCGATGCATGAAAGACAGAAAACCAACACAGCAAAACGATACCTAATTTTCATCAAATCCTCCCAAGACTGTTCAATTCTCTTTGGTATAATGTATATGAGTCGGGCAGATTGGGCAAGTGACCGCTAAGTCATTTTATACCAATAAAAAAGGCAGTGATCACTCACTGCCTTTTTGTCGGTCATGAACTGACTACTTTACTAACATCATCTTTTTCGTTTCTGTGACTTCCCCGGCCTGAATACGATAGAGATACATCCCTGTCGCCGCCCGTTTACCGGCAGCGTTTAATCCATCCCACTGCACAGTGTACGCACCGGCGCTTTGGATTTCGTTCACCAAGGTGGCGACTTCTTCACCGAGAATGTTGAAGACTTTCACCGTTACCTGTGAACGCGTCGGAACACTATACTCGATCGTCGTCGACGGATTAAACGGATTCGGGTAATTCTGCAGCAGGGATACGGTAGTCGGCAGAATATCGACCGGTTTTTCTTTCACCGGAGTCGGGGAATCAGTAGTCGCAGTCGCAACGAATCCGTCGTAATTGTTTAGCGGTGAATTCAGATGATATATCCCGAATTTGGAATCATCAATATGCCACCCGGAAACACTCAGCGTTGATGTTGTACGGTTAACGTCCATAGAAGTAAGGCTGGTCGTTATCCAGTTGGTATCGGTTCGAAGCGCCCAATCAACCGCGCCGGTTGCCGCATCAAGCTTAAATACAATCGGCTCAATACCGAGCAGGAGGCTATAGGTTGCTCCATCAAATGACATATTCTGCACATAGTGAGCAGCCACTAAAACAGCGTCATCATTCTCCACCACGCGAACATCGAGTCCATCTGATGTTGTACCCGCGAACGTGGAAGATGCGCCTTTCACCCATTCCAGATTTCCATTGGGGTCATACTTGGCAACAAAGAATGCGTGACCGGAAAAGTTGGAGTAGACCGTGTCGGCATCGAAATAGGCATAATCGGCATACGTTCCGGTAACGTAGACATTCCCAGAACCGTCAACATCAACGCCAAAACCTTGATCTTGCGTTGTGGTCGTACCGCCGGCACGTTTTGCCCAGATCGCATTGCCATTTTTATCAAATTTGGCGACAAACATATCCCTATCGGTAATCATCGGTGTCGTTAAGTGCGTGGTTCCAATTTGCGCACTCAGCCCAAACATTCCGGTAATGTAGACATAGTCACCGCTTTCATCCACAGCGATATCATCTATCTGAAACGATGTGCTACCGCCAAGCGGAATCTGCCAGGTCCACACCGAGTCACCAGTGTTCGCATTGTATTTAGTCAACGATAATCCACAGCCAACATAGACGTGTCCGGTCGAGCTGTATGCCACTCCACCCCAAAGTCCGGTTTGGTTACCAGCGGCTCGCCGCGCCCATTGCACTGTCCCACTGCTGCTGTATTTAGCGATTGCTATCAATGTTGAGCCGGCTTCGTATACTTTCATGCCATCGAAATTAAGTGAATCGCTGAAGTATCCAGCAAAATAGGCGCTGCCAGCAGGATCAGTGTCGACATCGAGTGCATATTCGCTGACATCCCAGCCGCCGATTTGTTTTGCCCATTGAAACACGCCTGTTGAATTCAATTTGGCGATATACATATCGACACGGTTATAGCTGTGCAGCTTGGTGGCCCCGAAGGTTGCGCTGTCATAAAAATTACCGACGATAATCCGGTTGTCATTGTTATCGATCGCGACGCCGTTGGTCATGTTTATCCAGTTACTGTCGCTGATTAAACCGACCGGTTTGGTTGCCCATGTCCAGGCATGTTGCGCGGAAGCATTCGAAACAAAACCGAACCCAAGCGCGAAAACTATTAGAGATATGAGATAGCTACGTTTCACAGATACTCCTCCGCTATGTTATCATTTTTGAGAAAAGATATGTGATTTACCTGAGGTGAGCAAGCGGGTGGAAATTGAGAAATGTGACGGCCGAAGCGCGAACGATACTATTTCTCTTTCAGTTCCGCTGTCCAATTGAGCGTCACTTCAAAAGAAGGACGGGTTTGGGTCCCGACCGTTGTTACCACAATAAATTTCTGACCGTCAGCGGTAACATCGTAGCGCTCGTAGCCAAAACCGAAGCTGGTAATCGGGGCATCGAAAAGCTTCTTAGGTGTTCCGGCTTCAAACGCTTCTCCCTCTCTTATCGAAACCGCTATTATGCTGTTATCCTGTCGATAGAACAGTTCTCTCCCATCAGCTCGCCAGCGTGACTTGCTTCCTCCCTGAGTTGAAACCTGCCATTTTCCGCCGGTGCCATCATATCGCCTTACATAAATTTCTTCTTTACCCGACTCTGTGCTCGTGTAAGCGACATAACGGCCACTCGGTGAGATCATTGCTCCATATTGATTAAATGTGCTGGATGCAGCGATTTCCCGGGGTGTGCTGCCACTGGCCAATGACCAAGTAGCGACTCTTGGAAGACCGTTGCTGAGCAGAGTAGGAGCCAGAGTCTGGCCATCATTTCCGATGCTCGTAATGATAAATTTGCCGCTGTCCGGCCACGGAATAGGTCTTGCTTCACTCGATCCATCTGCAGCCTTCATGAACCCTGTGGTAAGCGGAAGATCTCCACTTGTATAGATAATAGTGCTTCCGTCCGGAGTCCACACCGGCATTGATTCAAAGTCGGGCTCAAAGGTCAGACGGGTTGCAACATCCCGCTGCAAATCCCGAATCCAGAGATCATTTTTATTCGTGGTCGGGTCTTCAATGCTCACGGCCAAACGCTTTGCATCCGGCGAAAGAGAGACATCCGTGTACGCTCCCTGAGGACCGACAGTGCCAAGTTCCGCGCCGGAGCGGTCATACCACTTTAATTCTGTTTCTACGCTCTGCTGATTTTTTTTAATCACCAGCGTACCCTCATCCGAAACACTGAAACTCGATCCACCGGCGGAGCCTATTGCATAAATACCATCGGTAATGGCAGCCGGCTCACCAATTAACGTAAATGCTTTCGCGTCGAACTTTTGCGCGAACAGAATATTATCCCGAACAAAAAGCAGATACCCTTGGGCCGTGTAACGAACCATGGAACTGGTCATACCTACTTCAACAGGCGCTTCAGTAGTGTCGAGGGAACCGACCAATATTCGGGAATTGCCTCCGGCAACGCCGGAATCGATCGGCGCTATATAGAAAAAGTGTTTCCCATCCGGCAAAAACTGCGGCCAAGCATGAATAGTCTCACCTTTTTCCTTACCGATTTTTGTCACCGCATATACGTTTCCCCCGGTTGCCGAAATCGCTTTGATAGGATCAGCTAATCGACCGTCAAAAACAATTACTCCGCCTGTGCCCCAACTACCATCAGCAACGCCTAGTGCTTCACCTAACAACTGTGCCGGTCCGCCGGTTACCGGAATCTTTTTGATTTTACCATTATCAGTATATCCAAGATACCTGCTGTCAGGCGACCAGAATGGGCGATTGGCTCCTTCTGTTCCCGCCAGCGCGTAGGCTTTCAGTGAATTCATAGGACGTACCCAGATAATCTCGTTGTTGTTTGAATCGACAGCCAAATAGGTGAGATACTCGCCGTTCGGCGAAATTTGCGGCCAATTTCCACGGACCAAACTTGGATCAACCTCAATCGTGAACCGCTTTGTCGACACTTCAGTTTTCGGCTGCATCAAATACAAATAGGTAACAGCTAATGTACTCAGGAGTGCCAGCGCAGCGATCACCCAAGCGAGCCGGAATTTGAATCTGCGTTTCGCGGCAACGGCAGAGGATACCCCCGCCTGTGATCCGGATTGCGCTACCCAGCGAAGTTCATCCGCCATATCCCGTGCTGATTGCCAGCGTTCGTCCGGGTCTTTGGCTAAACATTTTTTGACTACGCGGTTAAGTCCGGGTGCTGACATCGGTTTGACATCAGAAACTGGCGGCGGTTCACTTCCTATTATTGCGGCTATGAGCGTCGCATGGCTTTTTCCTGAAAACGCGCGGTGGCCGGTTACCATTTCATACAGCAAACATCCAAACGAGAAAATATCACTGCGGGAATCGGCTTCTGTTCCTTCAAGCTGTTCCGGCGCCATGTACTGAATCGTGCCGACAAGCGTCCCTGCTCCGGTGAGCGGTGTTGTTTGCGTAATAGCCGCGGCAACATCCAGTCCGCCTCCGGAATTTTGAAGTTTCGCCAATCCGAAATCGAGCAGTTTTGCACCTTGTTTGGTGAGCATCACATTCCCCGGTTTCAGATCGCGGTGGACTAATCCCTGACGGTGCGCCTTGTCGAGTGCGTCGGCAATTTGGACGGCAACAGTCAGGGCTTCCTTCTCATCAAGCGGGCCGTTTTTCAACCGATCGGATAAAGAAACCCCTTCGATATATTCCATCACCAGATAGTCGATGCCATCCTGATGGCCGATGTCATGGAGAATACAGATATTGGGATGATTAAGACTGGAAATCGATTTGGCTTCCCGCTCAAAACGGGCACGCATATCGGCATTCAAAGCCGTACTTGGCGGAAGGACTTTGATAGCGACAGTTCGATCTAACCGCGTGTCGCGCGCTTTATAGATTTCCCCCATCCCACCGGCACCGGCGGGTGAGATAATTTCGTATGGACCAAGCTTTTTACCGACTTCTAATGTCATATCTCTCCTCTATCTCAGCCGGAAGAATATAGAGAGCTATACGGAATAACAAGATAGAAGTTGGATATGCAATTACTTTTTAAGCTGAGTCTGACCGCAATCACAAATAAAGATACCAGAATTGGATTTGTATCTGAGAACTTCCATACATTTTTTAGAACCACAGTACGCCATATTTTCTACTTTTAACCATTGCTCAAGGATAGCAATTATTTCGGAACTGGAATAAGGTGTCGGAGGATTCTTCCAATGGGCAGAGAAATTTCTAAAAATCGAATCTTCTATTACCCGATGTAAAGCAATTGTAAAGGGATGTGATTCTCCCAATTTATCATTAGAGCGAACCTTTAGCCTCTCAAGAAAATCAGTTAAATAATGGTCGCTTTTTTGCTTGTACTTCATCATAACTTCGAAACCTTCACAAATCTCCTGAAGCCGCAACTCCATATAGACCCCCAGTTTGCTTGCTGCTTCATCTGCGTGATTCTCTTTACATAAATCAGAGATTCGATCCGTCGTAATCATACCTCCTTTGATGCAAGGACCAGTTTGATATGTAAAATTGTAAAATTCTCTTCTTACCCAACCAGGAAATGAACGATACAACTGATCTCTCCAAATAACGTCATGAGTAAGGATTAGAATCTGAAAATCGTCAAAATGATCGCGTAACAGTTTAATTACCTTTGGTCTCTTCATAATATCAAAACTGCTAACAACGTCATCCAATATTAAAAATTGAAAATCAGGATTAAATTCTCTAATAGATGCAAGAAACACCGCAATCCCAAAACTGTTGAGCTGAGATTCGCTAAGGACCTTAAATGAAGAATATTTTTTTTGCGCCGTGAAATTCTATTTCCAAAACTGCTGCACGATCATGTCCTTCTAACAGCCTTAAAGCCGGAGCACCTATTCCAACAGCACCTTCTTCTAATATGTGGAAGTAACGCTTAACGTTCTCGGAAATGCGTTCAAACTTACTGTTTACATCAGAAATCGAAGCTTGTACATAACTATCTACACGCTTACCGAACAAACCGGAAACCGACGATAAGGCATGCAGGTATTGTTTTTTTGATGTGATTTCACTCCATTTATCGAGAAGCGTTTTAACCTTAGCGTGAGTTTCGACGAGTTGTGCACCCTTTTTATCCGCTTTGATTGCTTCTATTTGTGCATTTAAGAACTCAACGGCCTTATTCTTTTCTTGGGACCACTGTTCATTAAGTTTTTTTAGCTGTTCGGTACACACCTTCATACCAGTTACAATCGAGTAATCTACTTCAGTTAATACTACTTGAGATAGCGTTTTCGCTTGTGAAACTATAGCGTCAACCTCTTTACTGGAGACAGGAAGAACACTCTCATCTAACTGAGAGTCTACCCAAGAACTAGTTTCTTTCATCGTTTGGATAGTGACCTCTAGCTCCTTATACTTTTCAAATTCATCGATTAATGCGTTTTGCGCTTTTTCAAGAAAATTTATTGTCTCCTGCAAAGGTTTTAAGCTCTCTAAATGTGCATGGATATGTTCAAGTAGGTCTCCACCAAACCCTCCACGTTCACACAGAGGGCAATAATCTCGTCGTTCGGATTGTAGAATCGCTTTTTCACCCGCTGTATATAAACCAAGAAACACAATTCTACCTATCTCACTCTCTTTTTCTTTGAGAGGGACAATCTTCTCTGCATAGCTATTAAGTTGATTACTCAACACATTAGGGAAATCAATTTTTGCAAACTGTTCCTGAATAGCTATTAAGCACGCCAATCTTTTTGATGTTGGATCTTTTTCAATCTCAAGTTGGAGTTCACCAAGCTTATCGTGAACATCTTTTGGGGCCGGCTCGCATTTAAAGCCGACTTCCGTAAGAAATCCGGCTAACTTAGTATGGATTACAGAGGTATTAACCTCTTGGGTTCCAATATCCCTACTAACCCCCTTTTCAAATTCTTCAATCACTTTTGATAAACTTTCAACTTCTCCAAAAAGCTTTGCTTCAACTCTTCTTAAAGCTTTTTGATAATCGACTTGAGGAGTAAAGCCCATGAGACTGGCCAAGATGTCAAACCTATCTGCTTTAGTTAGATAAACAAATCGGGTTAGATCACTGAAGCGAAGATGAGAGGCATGCCTAAACCTGTTCAAGAAATCTGCATATTTCCCAATCGGCTTAGGTTGCGTTATTCGATTCCTGTCGTATTGCAGACGAATTAAACCAAGACTTTGATCACCGAATTCTACTTCTATGTAAGTACTTCCATCTTTTGCTAAAAGATGAGGATAAGAAGAATCTTTTGCATCTTCTCGAGCAAGATGCTCGATCCGTTTCGTGCAAAACCATTCCCATGAATCTGTTAAGGAACTCTTTCCTGTGCCGTTTTCGCCAAATATTATGACCGATGAAGGCTTATTGTTTTGATAAAACTCAATGGTTAATTCAGAGTTAATACCCCTAAATCCGGAAATTGAAATCCTCTTCACGCTATTCATTACGGACACCCTTCACCAACTCATCTGTTAGTTTAATCAGGTGTTTCAGTAATTTATCTTGATCAAGTTTTTGATCAGAAGTAGAATCGGCGATCTGCTTTAATAACTGATCTTCCGGCTCGCCCTTCATGGCCTGCGTTAGCCAATTCTGCACAAATTCTTTTTTTGATTCAGCCAAATTCCACCCCTGCTCACTGTGATTATTTCAATTCCCCTGTCAACTTCGGGAAAACTACTTCTTCTTCAACCGCGCCACCATCTGCTGGTAGCGTTGGTCGCCGGTGACAAGTTTCGGATCGAGTGCGCCCATTTCAGCAATCTGTTTTTTGGCATTCGCGATACGCTCCTGGGTGTCCGGATGTGAAGAGAGCAATTTTTCGAAAACATTCGATTGGCTGCCGCCCAAACGGGCAAGCGTTTCGAACATCGCAATCGCGCCGTTCGGATTGTAGCCTGCTTTGACCATGTAGATAATCCCAAACTTATCTGCTTCCCGTTCATGGCTGCGGGAGTATCCGGAAAAGGCGAGCGCCATACCGGCGTTAATAGCCAAATCTCTCGCCTGATTCTGCTCCGCGCTGTTACCTGAAAGAAGAGCGAGCGCTACCTGTGTGCCGATTGTCGCCTGAATCTGTTTCGCGCTGTGGCGGGCGACTACGTGGGAAATTTCATGCGCCATCACTGCCGCCATTTCTGATTCATTCTTCATTTCACGAAGCAAACCGGTATAGAAATAGACAAACCCGCCCGGTGCGGCGAAGGCATTGATCTGATCGGACTCGATAACGGTGAATTTGTATTCGATATCCTTGCGGTCGCACACTTTGACGATTTTTTGTCCGACTTCGGCGAGATATTTCTGCCAGACGGTATCGGGAGATATTTTTTCAGTCTGTTGTACCTGTTCCGCCATCCCCAAACCGATCGATGTTTCCATCGCTGAGGGAATCAACACCAGCGATTTGTCTCCTCCCGGTCCGGTGGTGGTGCAGGACATAATGAACAGCAAAACGCTGATGCAGGCATACAGCGTGATTCTCCGTTTGCTCATTTGGCATTCCATTGGCATAACTCGTATCTCCCTATACTGATTCTCAAAGTTTGATTTTATCGGCAAGGTCACCGATAAGCGGCAGGCGGATTTTTTTCCCTTGCAGCACATACCAAATCCCCACCACCGAACAGGCGAAGGCGAGGATCAAAACTAATTTGAACACTAAATTGGAAAGCGCGCCGATTAAAAAAAGCGCCGCTAACAACTCAAACAGAAACAAGATTAATCCCTGCCGCGCGTGAAAGAATGCTTCTTTGTTGTCCCGCATATTCAATAACGGAATGAAACAGAGAAACGGGATATAGGATAGAATTGCCGCAACACGCGCCTCTTCCGGCAATGTGTCCGGGGATTCTGCATTCGGCGTCGTTTGTGTTGATTCGGTTCCGGGGTTCAACTCCTGCGTGACAGGAACTTCTTCCGCCTGTCTTGGTTCATCCGGAAAAAACATCGATTCGGGCATAGGTTACCGTTTTCACTCCCTTGTTTCTTATACCGGCCAGAACACTTCACGACTTAGCTCCGGTACCGTAAAGATAAGCGGTTCAGTACCGGGACACATATCGATTTTTTCCTGCCCCGACAGGATTGAAACAACGACTTTGAGCTGCCCATGCCCCGACGGCCAGAGCGCGGAACGCCTGACGGCAAACTCGGCAACATCGACAAAGGCAAACCGATTGCCGGATTGTTCGATCGGCGCTATCAAAACCGGAAAATCAAATGTCTGGTTTGCTTCACCGGTCAGGTCAAATTGAAAACTCAGATTCGGTACGGTGCGAAGCGCTTTTGCATCGATGATATCGATACAGAAGTAAACAAAATCAGCATCATAGCCGAAACGAATCGATTCGATATGCCGGTCGACACGATGCATCGCCCCACCCGTATTCCCTGTTGTCAATTGTCCCGACCCGGCCCATTCATAGAAAAAGGTAATACGTCCGTCGATATCCGGGGTTATATGCCCTTCGGGAAGCTGGAGTTTAACGCGCGATCCTGACTGATAAATCGGCTCATTCAAATGTGGCGGCGTCCCGCGGCCGATGGCATGATAGATCGCCGCTAAATGTCGGCGATAAATAAGATCAAACGATGCGTTATCCTGTCCGCGGTGCTCATCCCCATACCACCAGCACCAGTCGGAACCTTCGGCGATGTATACTTGCTCCCATGCTTTTGCAATTTGTTCCTGTGCCATGATTCCGGACGCTGCCGCTTCGACAACAGCAGTACGTGCTTCGGACAACAAGTCCCACGCGCGATTGTCCTCATGATGTCCGATCCAGACGCGGAAGTTATGGCTTATCCATGACCCGGCGAATAATCTTGGCAACGGCTGCGCGGGAATTGATTGTGCTGCTTCACGCATGGTAACGCAGCGCAACAGCGGTTCGTCGTTCAGGCGCTTATAGAGCAACTCAAGAAACGGCTTTGCATCCTCTCGATAATATTCCCATGCATTTTCACCGTCGAGCACAACCGGAACCACAACATTATCCAACTCGGTTTCGAATCGGTTACGCAGCTCCAGCAATGAGCGGATAAAATCATCGACCGCCCGTTCCGGCTCCCATCCGGAATAAACAAATCCGATTTTATCTGACAAACCATGATCACGGAAAAACATTTTAAGCCCATTCGGCAATTGATACACGGTAAACTGACCGAACCGGGCGCCGCTGATACCGGATTTATGCAGCGATTGAAAGAGCACTTCCTCATCCGAGGCAATCCATGACAACCCGAGCCGCTGTGCGATGTCCCCTACCTGCTCGGACACCGAACCTTCCGACGGCCACATGCCGACCATCGGCTGTCCGAATAATTCAGAGAACTTTGTCAGAGAACGTTTGATATGCACTTCGGCATCCTCAGGATGAGCAAAACGGGTTTTCGGCAACTGTGCATCCGGCATTGCCTCGCGCGCCGAATCGGTATCGCACAACAGCGGAAGAATCGGATGAAAATATGGTGTGAAGGAAACATCGATTTTCCCCTCGGCGTAGAGTTTTTGATAGGTCGGTACAATCCGCGCTAAGTGCTTAGTCTGCCAATTGAGAAAAAGCTGTTTATCCTCTTCCGTAAACTGCTTTCCTTTATCAAAGAGCATCGCCAACGGCTGTTCCATGCGAAACATCGGATCAACCCAGGCTAAATTCGACCAGACTTGTAAATCACGAATCTCTTCGGAGGAAAATAGATCCGGCAGAATATCCTGATTCGGACTATCCTGCGCTTTGTAATACAACCCCGCGAACCGCTCATGCGGTTCAATCATATTTTTTATATGGGCGCAAAAAAATGTGGAAAGAATCTCCTGTTTCTGGTCACGCCGAAGCTGCTGGGCGGAAATGCGGGTAAGTTCCAAGTGTGGATCGGTTCCCCCCTGCAAATACAGATCGATTTGATCGATAAGGGATGGAACGAGATTAAAGGTCGTTTTTACGCGTGGATTCGCCGCGGCCATAAGCGGCATATCGAGATAATCTTTTAGGGCATGCAATCGCACCCATGGGAGCAGCAATCGTTGTGAGCCGGGCTCACGATAGATCGGCTGGTGCATGTGCCAGAGAATGGCGACAGAGAGCGGCTGGGAAGCCAGGTGAATTCCCCTTTCTGGGGATTACCCCTTCATCTTTTCAGCGTAAATAAGCTGAGCGCGATAGGCAGTTTCCGTCCCCGCGAAACGGGCGAGGATAATGTCGTACTGTTCTTTTGCGGCAGTTTTGTTGCCGGCATCAAGATAATTGCGCAAAGCGGCGATATAATAATCTTCCACCAGTGCGCCTGAGGTATCAACTTTGATTGCTTCGATGTATTTATCGGCAGCCTGTGCAAACTGGGACTGGCTTTCCATCGCCTGCGCAATACCGCCGATGGCGGAGGCTAAATGCAGTTTATCGGACCGATAGTCGCGGGCATATTGTTCGAAATATCTGATTGCTTCCGGGTAATTATGCTGACCCAAATTGATTCCACCGAGCATAAACACAGCCTGCTGCACCGCTTCATCGTTATTGTTGTCAGTAATAACCTGATTCAGACTGGCGATAGCGTTCTGGGTGCTACCGCTGCGAAATTCCATGAGACCGCGGGAAAGAATTTCAGCCGATTCTCTTGCCTTCGCTTCCTGGGAATCTCGAAACCAAAACAGTCCTGCAATCAGCAGACCGGCCGCCACAACGCCGATCACGAGCATCTGCCAGTTCTCGGTCATCTGATGACGCGCAAGCAGCATGAAGTCAGCGAATTTATCGTCTTTAATCTGGCGCCGTTTTAATTTAACCTGTTCGGGCATGTCCGTGCTCTCTCCTGCTTAGGCAAATACGGCATGTTTGGTGAAACATGCCGGAATGTTACTGATTAAAAATATCCCGTAAAGCTGACCGTTATCTGGTGGTTGCGGTATTTTGATTCAACCGGAACCGACGTGAAGGTCGTTTCATATCCCGACGACTGGAATGCGTTGGCGATAGTCCACGGGAACACCATCTCATACGATTGATTGTATGATGAATAATTGTATGCAATGTCGAACTGGATTTGGCTCCAGTGAATTCCGGTTCCCAATGCCAGATTGATGCTGGCTTCACTTGAAGTAGCAATTTCATTCGAGCTTGTCCGCGTAACCGACGGTGCAGCAAGCGGCACATAGCCGGCACCGGCGCGAAGCGGAATAGTACCAATTGAAGTTGCCTTGCGATATTCTGCTCCGCCGCGAATGGCGAACACATTTTCCCAAAGTCCTTCTACTTCACGGAACGTTTCGATATTGTCAGAGCCCGGGTTGATTTTCAACTCGGTACGGTAAAGAATTTTCTTTCCGCTGAATCCCTGATATTCAAGATCAAGAGCCAGTAAGAGATTTTCGGTCGCATTGTAAGCAAAACCACCGCGGACGATGAGCGGCATTTTGTAGCGGGTCAAATCACGCGGAGCAATGAGGGTATCGGCGGCATCGCCAGCTACTCGTCCGTTAATAAGTACCTGCGCATATTGAATCGAATCAAGGGTAACATCAAGTGAATACGGCGTCCGTACCACTAAACCGCTGCTCCATCGTTCCGCCTGATACTTAAAGCCGAGCGCGACGTTGAATCCTGAGAATTTATTGGAATCCAAGCTCAGAATGGATGCATCCAAATCGACGAACTGCGGTGAGAAATTGGTGATAGTCGGAAAATTGCGGGAATGCTGCTGAAACAATTCGGTGCGATACATGCGGCCGGTGTACACGTTCAGGGCGACACCACCGGCTAAATTGCCGTACAACCGGGTTCCGAATCCGAAACTCACCGTGTTCAGGCTGCCATGCAGTTCGGAACTAAAATCAAACGTGGTCGGCGAAATAAAGGAAATCGGAAAATTCGCAATGAACTGGGTAACCGGCAGATCGGCGCCAAACGCTGACGTCGCCGACTGAAATTCATCGTAATTCCGCACCATGGAGATCGAGCCGATAAAGGGATGCCCCTTGATACGAGCCGGAACAACAATGGAGGCTGAACTTAAGTTATTAAACCCGCCGCCATAATTGGTGCTTGACGGGGTCGAAGTAATATCTGCATTCGGAAGAAATAAGTTGGCACCACTAAACGGACTGGTTGCTGATGATCCACGGGGAATCTGACCGCGGTAGCTTAAGGTAATCGCGACCTTATCATGCACTAAGAGTCCTGCCGGATTCCAGCTGACGGCCGACATATCGTCGGAAATAGCAGTATAGGCATGTCCCATACCGGCTGCTCTTGCCCCGCCGCCGTTAAAACTAAAATTGTACCGTGTGAACTTTGCATCGAAATAATCAGCCGGAGCCTCTAATTGTGCAAACGCGCTCGGCGCAAGCAGGCATATGGCAAGAACTGTCAGTTTCACGAACGAACGCATTCGGAAGATCTCCTTGACCCTAAAACCGTTTCATCATTTTGAGCTAATGACGTACCAGCCGTCAAAAACATTCAACGAGTATACCCCCGGCATTCGGGCAAGTCAACGGTTTTTCGGAGATTTTTGAATTGGGAAAGCCGAACCATCCCCTTGACCGGCGAGCAGTTACGTCGGCCGGCGGTAATTGGACATTACCGCCGGGGGCAGTTCACAAGAAATTTAGTGGGGTGGAGCGTTAGCCGGCAAACCGATCTCCTGATTTGCCTTTTCAGTCGCTTTCTGGGCGCTTTCGGCAGAGGCAAACCGCTTAACCGGAACCGTAAAACGGGTATTGGCAGAGTCACTCACGCTGAAGGTGAATGACTTCTGAAATTCCATCTGCAATCCGTCTTTACTCAACGTCAGTACTCCGCTCGCTTCGGATTTCGCTTTAACAACTTCCGGAAGCGTCACCGTCCCGATTTCGATCGGCTGGGCTACCATCTGTAAGGTCAAATCCTGATCGGTGACATTTGTAATAGTAAACTTGATTTTATCCCGGGTCATAGTGCCGACCGGAGTCATATCGAGTTTATACGGATACACGATCAGTGGATAGGTTGAATCGGGGCGAAGGGTCACTGTCGCACGATAAGTGATAACATGTTCCTTTTCACTCGCACCGGTATCTTCAGTGTAAAACTTCGGCGTCCGTTCGGTTAGACCGGTGTAACGATAACTGTTGAAGATAATCTCCATATACGTGCTGTCGCCGGCGGGAAGCTGGTCTTTTTCAAGCGGTGCTTTTGTACAGGCGCAGCCGGGGACGATTCGGGTAATTTGGAGGGTCGTATCACCGGTTGATTTCAACAGAAATTTGTGGGATACAAACGAATGCTGTGGGGTGATACCGAAATCGAAACTCTTTTCCGGCAAGGTCAGCACCGGCTCGGCGAAAGCAGTTGAACAGACGAACAACAGGCAAGCTGTAACAAGAACAACAAGACGATTCATAACATTCCTCATATTTGAACAAACCATTAGTACCTGAATATCTCACTTATACTCAAAAGGTACGCAGATGTTCGCCCGTGTAAAAGCAAAACATTTCACATCGAGGGATGAGGAAATCTGTCAATTCTGCTTTCGTATCAATCCGACCAACCCAACAACGAGCGACAAAATCCCGCCAACAAACAACCAGATCGTTCTATCGGTCGGTGAGCCGGTAAACGCTCGGGAAAGTTCATCGTTGAGAGAATTAGACGCCTGAAACGCCCAAACCAGCAACACAACCCCGACAATCAGCAGCCCCAATGATAGTCCCTTGGCCATTACCTCTCCTTGTTAAATTAAATAGGTCGCTGACCGCGTATAATACGGATCAAGATAATAGCAAGTGCGATAAGCAGCAGTACATGAATCAGACCGCCGATCGTATAGGCTGTGGTCAATCCCAAAAGCCATAACAGAATTAAAACAACTGCGATTGTGTACAACATGGAATCTTCCCAACTGATAATTGGTTCGATATCCCTTCCTTGGTTGTTATACACCGGTGCACACAATAAGACGCAACCCATAGCTTCCCTTTTTTCTTGCCCTCACCTGAGGGAAGGCTTTTCTTTCTGCCATTACAGTTATCATGTACGCATGGAGGTTCACTTATGATTGCGAAAAAGAAATTTCCTGGTTCGGCTATTCTCGTTCCGGTATTTCTCTTCTTACTCTTTGCTTCGTCAATACAGGTTAACGCACAAACAGCAAATGATGCCTCTGGCCCTGACTGGAAACAATTCGTTCAGCGTTCCTTTGAAGCCTTGAAAGCGGAAAAGTATGACGAGTACGCCGCGATGTTACACCCCCTGGAAGCGGCCGAACTGAAGCGCACAATGATTTTGGCATTTACCATGGTGAAGGATACCACGGTCGATCAGCAAATCGCGCAAATGCTGTTCAAAACGAGCAATCTTACCGCAGCGGCAATGTTGGATAGTGTGACCTTTACCAGCAGGCTTTTAGGCGGGGTGCTTTCCCTCCCGGCAGTAAAAGGGATGCTAACCAATGCCGAAATGGAAATCCTCGGTGCAATCCCAGAAGGAAAGGAATTGATGCATGTGCTGTATCGATCAACGATTCTTATGGGTGAAACGAGAGTTTCTCAAATAGAGGTCTCGACTCTGCAGCGATACAACAATGGATGGACACTGACGCTCGATGGAGAAATGGAACAAGCACTTTCCGGTATTATCCAGAGAATAACGGGGCAGTGACAGTTTTTCGCAGCTATTTAGCCTTGCCCTGAGCTATCGGGGCAAGCGGACCGTCGGGTTTAATGAGATTGGTAAGTTGATCATATGAAATGGTAATCTGTGTCCCACCTTTGTAGCGACCTGCAATCTCTCCTTGATCAAAAAAGAAATGTAATCCAACCGAATCAACCAGAAAGTCATTATTCAAAGTAAAACCATCTTTCCCCCTAAAAGAAAAGCCTGCAGAATCCAATGAAGCTTCCGAAGAAAGCTCACGAACTTTGCGGAAAGCAATCTCTCCAAGCGAATCGAGTTGTGTTTTGTACCCCTCAACTAGAAAATCTTCAAGTGTTAAACGGTTTCCTGTTTGTGCACTTACATTAACAGAAAAACCGTATGAGCCGACAACAGCCACGTTCATCCACGACAAATTACATGCTATCGCAAGTACATCATGGACTAAATGCACGCTGACTCCAATGCTTTTAAATGGAGGAAATCCTTCACGACCACCGAGACAACTATCTTGTTCTTCCGAAAGAATGAATTCCCGAGCAATTGAATCAGGTGACCGACCGCTGACTTTACTATTAGCAAGAGAGTCTATTAGCCGAATCATAAGATTGTTTAAAGAATCACGTATTCCAGGAATCGAGACATAAACAAAAATCGGATAACTCACATCTATTGATGCACACCGCCTCGATGGGTCATCAGGTATCTGGGATGCTAAACTAAATTCTCGTTGAAAATAATGAACTACGACATCTTGAGAGGAGATTTGTTTGTTTTCAGCACGAAGGGAGGAAATGGCAAATGCAGAAATGAATATAAAAAGAAAACTCCGCCCAACTGCCCATACCTTCTGCTTTGCACCTGACATATACCCTCCGTTTATACCCATCTAAATACCCCCGGCGGGAATCGAACCTGCGACCACCAGTTTAGGAAACTGTCGCTCTATCCTACTGAGCTACGGGGGCAGACTACGTCTGTTTTATTTATTAAAACAAATTTGCCCGTAACTAACAATAGTGAAGCGTGGCTACGCCCCCTGTTTTATTGCTACTCGGAATCGTACGAAATCAGATAATTCACATCGTACCGCATCAGCTTTTCCGGCCAGGGCAGAAACGACAGTGAAATCACGGCCGATACACCGGCCACGACGCCGCCAAGCCGTTCAACCAGCTTACCGACTGCATCAATAGTCCCGCCAGTTGCCAGCAAATCATCGACAATAATGACCCGCTCCCCTTTGCTGATGGCATCTTCGTGCATGAACAGTTTATCGGTGCCGTATTCAAGCGCATAGACTTCATGAATCGTTTTGTACGGCAGCTTTCCGGGTTTACGGGCAGGCACCAACCCGACGCCAAGCCGGTCGGCAATCGCACCGCCGAAAATCAGTCCGCGCGCTTCGACCGCGACAATCTTTTGACAGTCACGTGAACGTGCGTATTTCTCCATAGCATCCACCGCTTTGGCGAATCCGACACCGCTTTGAATGAGGGTGGTAATATCGTAAAAGTTGATCCCCGGTTTGGGAAAATCCGGAACGCTGCGAATATACTGTTTGAGTTCTTCCATTGGTTTCCTGCATCAGTAGGTTATATCAAATCCGGTATATTTTCCACTCGACTCACGCCAATCGACTGCTATTTCTTTCACGCGCGAGGCCGGTGGTCCTGCTTTCAGCTTTTCTATCAGCGCCAAACAATCCACTTTTTCACCTTCGACAAGCGCCTCTACCGATCCATCCGGCAAATTACGCACCCATCCGGTCAGATTACATTCATTCGCCCGGCGTCGGCAGAAATCCCGATACCCTACTCCTTGAACAATGCCAGTGATAGAAAGCCGCGCGGATACAAGACTCACTTTTTAGCAGTCGCTAACTCCATTGCCATCTTCGCCGCTTTCAGCGGTGTGTCGGCCTGATAAAGCTCTTCTCCTAATTTCCAGGCATTAACCGAAACTACCGGTTTACCGGCGTTGAGCGCGAAGGCCATCTCGGTCAGTGTACCGTATTTGCCGGGAAAGGCAATAACGGCATCCGCCGTACGCACGACCATAACGTTACGCGCTTCGCCGAATCCGGTCGGGATGACATAATCGATATATTCATTCGCGTCATCACGATTATCAGTCGGCAGAATGCCGATCGTGGTGCCGCCTGCCTCTTTTGCTCCCTGCGCTGCCCCTTCCATAATGCCGCCAAGCCCTCCACAAACAAGAACGCCGCCATTTTCGGCAATATACTTACCGACCTCAGCAGCCATATCACGGAGTTTTTTGGAGCATTTACCGGCGCCAACAACGGCAATAACCGGTTTCCGCTGAACAGCCATTTACTTGAACCTACTTTCTTTCTGACCCATCTGTTTTCGGGTGTGATGATGTTGATTTCAAAATTGTCTGTAGTCCTGTCAGCGTTAAATCGGGGCGACTGGATTTGAACCAGCGACCTCTTAGTCCCGAACCAAGCGCGCTACCAACTGCGCTACGCCCCG
>CAYXJN010000003.1:0-327305 GCA_964464605.1 uncultured Ignavibacteriales bacterium
CGCTATCTGGCTCCGGAGTAAAGCACGCCTGCGGTGCGCTGCCGATGGTAACATTTACACCGACACCGCATAACGCATTACCGCAATCACCATATGCAATTATCTGGAATCCATAACGACCGGAGGTATCAGCAGTAAAGCAGAGCTGTCCTTCGGACCATTCCGCGGCACCTTTGACACTTACACTGGTGTAACCACTAATTACCAGCGGAACACAAACCTCTCCTGTTTCACAGATGGAAACATTGAAGTCCCCTTCCGGACAGGCAATAGTCGGCGGCGGGACTTCAAAGACATTTACAGAAAGGTAGCAGGTATCGCTGCCGCATTCGTTGGATGCGACAACTGTGAAGGAATAGAGTTTTGATTCTGTCGCTTCGAATGAAAGTGCACCGCTTTCCCATGTTCCAGAAGCATCATCTGAAAACACGACTACTTTATCCGCGTTTTCGATCGGTAAAATTACGTTGACCGTATCCGGATATTCGCAGACTGCATTGGCAACTTCCGTAAGCGGGCAGGCAATTACCGGCGAGCCACTGCTATTGACGGAGACATCAACGGTAACTGCGCAGGTATCAGAGCCGCACTCATTAGTCGCTATAACTGTGTAAACATAGCTGCCTGAAGTATCGACAGTGGCACAAAGTGAACCGTCAACCCAGGTTGCGCCTTCGACTGCTACATTAATTGCATTTTCAATCGGCAACTCGACGCACACCTGGCCGGCAGCGCAGAGAATAAATGAGAATCCGGTATCCGGACAACTGATCGACGGATTCGGTGTTCCGTTCACGAGCCATGATACCGTGCAGGTATCAGCGCCGCACATATTGTACGCGATGACAGTAAGCGTGTATGGTCCGCCTACATAACCGACAATCGACAGAACATCATTTTCCCAAAATGCTCCTATTCCATTATCCTGAACTATCTCAACGCTATCCGCATTCGCTATAGGAAGCGGGGTGCTAACCGTACCCAATTCCGCAAACGTGCAAATCGTTGAAACTATTTGTTCAGTCGGACAGGTCATCACAATTTGTGGAGCAAGTGCAATGGAGTAGGTAATAGTACAAGTATCCGCACCACCGGCATTTGCCGCAACCAGAGTAATCGTTTGTAACCCGGTGTCTTGTGCAACCCAGTTAATCGTAGAGGCATTGACTTCTACCGGTTCGGTCAGCGGTGGCTCTGCCGAAAGAATATAGACCGTATCAGCACATGTAGCATCTATTACATCATGTGCAACACTTGGGAAACTACAAAGGGTAATCGAACGCTGTTCACCAGTACAGGTTGCAATAACGGGTTTCGTACGTATAACTTCTTGAGCAATCACGCACGAAACGGTACCACATTGGTTTGTAGCGCCAACCGTCATTTCATACACGCCAGGGGTGTCCACACTAAATCGCAGCCATGTTCCATCCCAGCTTCCCCCATTGCTTACTTCAACATTATCAAAATTCGCGATTTCCAGTGGTATAGCTACCTCACCGGCGTAACAAACTTCCATCGGCGGGTTGTTTTGAGGACAGTTAATCACCGCCAACGATGCAGTATCAACAGCGACCATCAATGAGCAACGCGTTGCGCCACATTCGTTGAGTGCAGTAATGCTGACTTTGTACATACCCGGCTCATCCGTGGAGAAACAAACCTCACCATTTTCATACGTTCCACCCACCATAAAGCCAGGACGGGACACCACAATTGACGTCGTAAGAAAATTGGATATTTCTAACGGGAAACAGACTGAACTATCACACGTGGTAATTGACAATGCGTCAACCGGACACACAATTGCGGGAGTCGTCTTAATCGTCACGTCAAACGTCAGCGTACATTCGCTCACACCGCACATGTTCTGCGCGTAGACCGTGTAGCTATATTGGCCGCTGGTGTCGGCGATAAAGCAGATTTGTCCACCACTGTAACTACCACCATGCGGAACAGTCACCTGATCGGCGCCAGTGATTGCAAACGGATAACAAACTGTACCCGCGCCGCAACGTTCCAGCGCGATAGCGCCATCCGGTACAGCCGGACATTCGATAACCGGTTCACTTCCGATGGTGACATTGACCGTCACATCGCAGGAGTCGGCACCACATTCATTCACCGCGTACAGGGTGATAACATATATACCGGAGGTATCAACGTCGACGCACAAATTGCCGCCCTCGATATCCGCACCCTGTGCGAATACACGACCGGCATCTTTAGTCAGCGGCGCGGCAATACAGGCTTGACCGGGACCGCACATGGTAATTGTGAACGGTTCTTCCGGACAGGTGATAGTCGGCTTGATCCCTTCGTTGAGTACAACAGTAAGTACGCATTCAGTGGTATCGGTACCGACGACAATGGTAACGTTAATGTCATGCTGGCCGAATGATGTCGGAGTAAAACAGAATTCTCCGTCGCTCCAGCTGCCTTCATCGACAATCACTGCATCAGCGCCGTCGATAGGAAAGGGAACGCAGGTTTGCATACCGGGCATCCCGCAGACCGTAATCGGATCTTGTGGGCAAAAGTCCTGTGCGTTGGTTGTTGCGCCGATAAACAGGCAACAGGCCAGAAACAAAAAACCTGACCACCATCCGCTATTTCGTTGCCGATTGTTACCAATTTCCATAGTGAGGATCCTCCTGATATTTCAAAAATCCTATGTTTTGTTATCCATAACCTGCTTACAGTTCTTGCACACGGCAAAACGCACTGCACGCATAATTCAATGATCTGCCCGTCTGCCATCTTCGGGCAGAATGATTCTAAAACCGTATGTTTCTGGTTGCGTTCACTCCACTCCCCATGAGTGTGTGAATCGCATGACGTGTAAAAGCAGTAACTTAATTCTCAGGGGTAAACATAAGAGTATCCCCCAAAATGAGTCAACCGGAAAAAATCAGCCGTTTTCCGACCGGTATGATTCTTCTTCACTCGGAAAACGACCGGACTTAACATCTTCAATAAATCGTTTAACTGCATCGGTAATAACCGGTGGTAAGTCAGCATATTCCCGCAGGAACTTCGGCTTGAAACCTTCATCACGAAGTCCTAACATATCGTTAGTAACCAAAACCTGCCCATCGCATTGCAGTCCTGCACCGATACCGATAGTAGCAGCGGTTTTAAGCGATGAGGTAATCGTTTTGGCGATATCAGATTCCAGAAGTTCAAGCACGATCGCAAAACAGCCTGCCTCTTCCAGGGCCTGTGCCGATTCAAGCAGATATGCGCGCGAGCGGGCTTCCCGCCCCTGCACTTTCGGCCCGCCGAAGCGATGAATCGCCTGCGGTGTTAGTCCGATATGTCCCATCACCGGAATACCGCATTCAACAACCCGTTTGACTGTATCTGCCATTTCAATGCCACCTTCCATTTTGACCGCTTCGGCGTTTCCTTCTTTTAAAAAACGTCCGGCATTCAAAATCGCGGTTTCAATCGAGGGCTGAAACGAGAGAAACGGCATGTCGGCAATCAATAACGGATTTTTCGACCCGCGGCTAACTGCAGCAGTGTGGGCAACCATGATATCCATCGTGATCGGAATCGTTGAATTGAAGCCATGAATCACATTGCTCGCGGAATCACCGACTAAAACGGCATCGATACCCGCCGCATCCAGAAGATGCGCGGTGAAATAATCATAGGCCGTGAGCATGGTGATTTTTTCACCTTTGGCCTTTTTAGCTATAAACGTATTGATCGTTACTTTTTTTCGCTCTTTGATAACTGACATGCTATGCCTGCGATACTCCCGCCGCCGGAACGTAGTACCGTTTTCCGGAAAGCGGTTTGTGGATTTGATCGATGAGATCATCGAAATGTTCGGGGGTGTTTACGAAATCGATATTGTCGGTCTTAACAACCAAAAGCGGGGTGTCGGTATAATTGAAAAAGTAGTAGTCGTATGCTTTGTTCAGCATTTCGACATATTCGGAATCGATCGGTTTTTCAAACGTCAAATTCCGCTTTCGTACCCGCTCAAGCAAAACCGGTGTGGAGGCCTGCAGATAAATAACCAAGTCAGGACGTGGGATTTCCTGCGACAAAGCCGGCGCGATTTTTTCATAGAGCCGTAGTTCCGACTCTGTCAAATTTACCGAGGCGAAAATCGAATCTTTGGCAAACAGATAATCGGCCACGATTTTCTGCGCGAACAGGTCCCGCATCAACAAACTTTGCTGCTGCTGATACCGTGACAACAAAAAGAAGAGCTGGCAAGAAAACGCGAACCGTTTCCGGTTTCTATAAAAATCCGGCAAGAACGGATTTTCCAACACTTCTTCATTGAGCAATTGCGCGCCAAGCCGGTCGGCGAGCATTCGGGAGAAGGTTGTTTTCCCGACTCCGATAACCCCTTCGACGGCTATATAATTCGGTTCAACCATGCATCCCTGCAAACCGAGTGTTCACTGCCCGCACCGATTTGGATTCTTCCGGTTCCAAATATTCCGCCATCCGGTTTCCGGTTTCCGGATGCACGACATTCGGCGCGACATCCAAAAGCGGCACTAATGCAAACGGGCGTTCGGTCAGCCGCTTGTGCGGAATCGTCAGACGGTTATTGTCCATCTGCCGTTCACCGAACAGCAAAATATCCAAATCTATGGTCCGTGACTGATAATTCCCTTTATCACTGCGGCCAAGCAGTGTTTCGATTCCTTCGAGCTGTTTTAACAGCATCATTGGCTCGCACACGCAGGTGCATTCGACGACCTGATTCAAAAACGACGGCGTCCCTGTTTGCATCTCGACAGCCGCTGATTCATACACCGCCGATTCCGCGGTAATCATCACGCCGCACAAGGAATCGATCATCGTCCGCGCGCGGGCGATGGTTTCCTCACGATTGCCGAGATTCGAACCCAAAAGAATGTATACGACTTCCGACTTCATAGCTTATCCGATAAGTTTTGCCACATCACTCTGCAGCCTGGTCAATTCGACTTCAATATACTTTACATGCCCCGGAATCGGCGGCGACATTTTGCGAACCCGCAACGTCACCCGATAGACCGGAAACAATTCCAAAATTTTTTGCGCGAGTGAGGTCGCTAATCCTTCAAGCAAAGAAAACGCCGTTCCTTCGACAGTCTCTTTGATTAAGCGATACACTTTTTCATAGTTCACGGTATCTGTCAGCCTGTCGGTCGCGCCTGCCTGCGCCAGGTCGACTTCGAGTTCACAGTCGATTTCAAATACCCGGCCGGTCTCCTTTTCCGCAGCGGTGACGCCATGATAGCCATAAAAGGCCATTCCGCCAAGACGGATAACATCTTTCATTGATCCGCCACCAACCTGAGTAATTGCAGTTTCTGCCGTACCCGATTTGCCGCTTCGGTAAATGATTCCGCCGGTGCCGTGGCCGAAAGTCGAACAAACCCGCCGCCTGCTTCGCCGAAAGCCGTTCCCGGCGCAACTAAAATACGGCTGCGACGAAAGAGCATGACGGCTGCATCATTGGCCGTTAACTGACGTTCCAAACGACACCAGATATACGGAACACTATTACCGCCTTCCCGTTCCAATCCCAACTGCGTCATAGCAGGAATTGCTCCGGCTACTGATTCCTCAATTCGTTTACGCGCTGACAACAACTGCGGTGCGGGATAACGACGAATTGCGCGAACCGCCATCGCCACAAAACAAGCGGGCAAATACGTACCGACTAATCCACTCACTGATTGCAAGCCGCTGATTACATCCCGATGCCCCACCACAAATCCAAACGGTAGCTGCGGTAGACCGAAGCGCAATGAAAATGAACCGGCTTCTACACCGACTCGTTTGCCATGTTCGACTGACAACAATGAAACTGGTTTGTTGACGGGAATCGAGGAATACGAAGAATCATTTACTATCAAAATATTTTCCTGCGAAGCCATCAGCGTCAGTTCCTGCATATCCCGCATTTCGATTTCAGTACCGGTCGGATCATGCGGTGTATTCAAAAACAGCAATCGTGCGGCACGGCCGATTTGCGTATGCAATCGCGCAAAACTTGGCTGCCAGTTGGTCCGTTTGTTGAGCGCGTACGAAACTGATTCACCACCGCAAGCTGCTACGGCTTGACGGTAAACCGGCGATCCGATTTCCGGCACAAACGCCAGATCATTCGTATCGATGAAAACCAATGAGATTAGAAAGAGCAGGGATGGTACATCGCCGCCAATCCAAATCTCTTTGGTCGGATTCAGCGTAACGTCATACTCTTTTTGGTACCAGGCCGCGAGCGCTTCCTTGAGTTCGGCAATCTGTTCATCGGTTGCCGGGGAAAGGTCATTGGAAAGCTGCGTATCTTCTTCGTAGCCGACTGGCCAGTGGAAACGGGCGAGATCGATAATTTCACGGCGGCGAACCGGCAGGCGCGAACGCCAACGCTTTGCGAATTGCAGCGGATCAGGCGGAAGCTGGTGTATCCGGTTCGCTTTATCTACCACGACCTGTTTGATTGCCACCGGCTACCTTCTTCCCTTCGTTTCCCAGACCGTTTCCATCCGCTTGCGCATCAGCTCAAGCCGTTTGAACTCATCCGATGGAAGTCCGTGCACATTTCCCAACTGCCGCGCCAAGTGGAGTATCTGCGCATATTGTTCAACCATCTCTGAACGGTCGAATGCTTCGGCAATTGATTTTCCGATAGTCACTAATCCGTAGTTCCGCATAACAACTGCTGAGTGCGACTCGATAACACTCTCTAATTCCGATACCGCCGATTCCGGCGTAGCAACGACATGATCGGTAATACCGATTTTCCCGACTGCAACCATAATGCTCGGTAATATCTCTTCATCCAGCCCGACTCCGGCAACTGAAAAGGCGGTGGCAAAAGCCGGAAGCGTGTGCGCTATCGAGCGGGCATCCGGTCGGCGATTATAAATCGCAAGATGCATGGCAAGGTGCAAACTGGCGGGGCGTTTTCCTTGCAGATGTTTGCCGTTTTGGTCGACCACCACCGGATCTTCGGCTTCGAGACTGCCGAAAGACAATCCGGACGGCGTAATCATGATTCTATCCCCATCTAATCTGACCGACAAAGAGCCATCGGTTCCCACAACCAACTTTCGGTCATACAATCGCTTAGCGAACGTGACCAGTTCTTTTTTGGCAACGAACGGGGAAACCATAGTCCGTCAAGCTACCCAGCTTGAAAAGAATTGTCAATAACACCCGATTCGTTGGTACAAGCTGCTGCGAGTTATCCGGCCTACTTTTTGCCTGAATATTAACGAATTCCCTGAATCAATCCTGCGTATAAATCGTTATAGGTATTGAACATCTCAGCAGTTCACAGGAAGTGATTGGAAATTATTTCTTCTTGACAATAACCAGAATGCCCGTATTATGGTAGGCTAAGCTAAAGGAGCAGGAAGCCGTGGAACGTTATCCGATCCCCCCCTCTTCCCCCGGTCGGAAAGGGTTGACAGTAGTATCATTTGTTGCCGTGGCGGGGCTGTTTCTTTTAATCGGCGTCATTATCGCTTCTCGGCTTGATCTTTCAAGTCCGAGCCTTGCCCAAACTCCCACCAACATCGCCCAAACCGGACTCTATCCGGTAGTGGAAAAAGATGGGGAAGCGCAATCCCCCTTTGTTGACGTTGTCCAGCGGGTGCAGGATGCAGTCGTGAACATTTCGGCGACCTCCCGCGAAGAAAATATCCCGTGGTGGCAGCGCGGCGCGGGTTACTCGACTTCCTCCGGTTCCGGATTCTTTTTCCGCGAAGACGGTTACATCCTGACCAATAACCACGTCGTTAAAAATGCCGACCGACTGACCGTTTCGACCGCCGCCGGTTACAAATACGATGCGCGACTTGTCGGGGCTGACCCCGCAACTGATTTGGCTGTTTTGAAAGTTGATCCGGAAGAAAAAATTACGACGATTGAGTTCGGTGATTCCGAAAAACTACGCGTCGGTGACTGGGCTATCGCCATCGGTAATCCGTTTCCGCAACAGGGACTCGACCGTACGGTTACCGTCGGTGTTATTTCTGCCAAAGGACGAAGCAATCTGAATTTTGGACAGGAAACACCGCGCTATCAGGATTTTATTCAGACCGATGCATCTATTAACCCGGGTAACTCCGGCGGTCCGCTGCTGAATTTGCGTGGTGAATGTATAGGCGTTAACTCCGCTATTTCGAGCCCGACGGGTACATCGGTCGGTATCGGCTTTGCTATCCCGATTAACCTCGCCCGTGCGGTAGTGCCTGATTTGATTTCAAGCGGTCACGCCAGCCGCGGGTGGCTCGGTGTATTTCTTGACCGCGTGAGCGAACGGGAAGCCCGCCGTCAGGGATTAACGAATGTCAAAGGCGTGCGCATCGATTCCGTATTCAACAACTCTCCCGCCGACAAAGCGGGAATCGAACGCGGTGATATTATTGTCGAGTTCAATAACAAAGTAGTCGAAGACCCGGGGCAGTTTTCGGTTTTAGTTTCGACAGCGAAAAGCGGCGCATCGGTACCGATAACACTCGTTCGTGACGGTGAAAAGATTACGACCTCAACCGTTATCGCCGATCAGGATTCCTGGTCATCGTTACCGTCATCCGGTTCAGGAGGTGGTAGCCATGACTTCCCTGCCCGGTTATGGATGGGAATGGAAGTTATCGATTTCACGAAAGACGTCGCCAAGGCGCTTTCGCTTGATTATGTACCGGGGCTGTATGTCCAGCGTGTCTACCCCGGATCACCCGCTGATGGCGCATCCATCACCAAGGGTGCTGTGATTTTGCAAGTTAACAATACGACTATACGGTCAATTGCCGATTTGGAAGAGATCGCGCGAAAAATTCAAGGAACTGAACTGCGGGTACCGGTCATCGTACAGGAACCGGATGGAACAATTTCCCGCAAAGTTCTCAAGACATAAACGCGACGCTGATCGACACCAACGAAGCAAACGACCGGAGTTTGGGACAGCATAAAGGAGATATAGGAAGCACGTGGCTAAGCAATCGCTAAAATATCGCGATGAAGATCGTTCACTTGATATGTATCTGCGGGAGATCGGTGAGACTCCGCTGATTAACGCCGACGAAGAAGTTCGTTTAGCGCGCCGTATCAAGCAGGGGGACAAACGAGCTTTGGAAAAGCTGGTGAAGGCGAATCTTCGTTTCGTTGTGTCAGTCGCAAAGCAATACCAGAATCAGGGATTGTCTTTGGCTGATTTGATCAACGAAGGGAATATAGGCCTTATCAAAGCCGCCAAACGATTCGATGAAACTCGCGGATTCAAATTTATTTCCTACGCAGTCTGGTGGATTCGCCAGGCTATTCTACAGGCATTGGCGGAACAGAGCCGTATCGTTCGGTTACCGCTCAACCGCGTCGGAACGCTGCACAAGATCGGTAAAATCTCAAGCCGCCTTGAACAGGGTTTAGGACGTTTGCCGTCGCCTGAAGAAATCGCCGCCGAGTTGGAGCTTTCCGAAGGGGAAGTTGCCGACACGCTGAAGATTTCCAATTCGCATCTGTCTTTGGATGCGCCGTTCTCGACCTCGGAAGAGAATTCACTGATCGACGTTTTGGAAGATGAATTCCAGCCGTCGCCGGATGAAGCGCTTTTGAGTCAGTCATTGCGCGTGGAAATCGAAAAAGCGCTCGATACTCTCACCCCGCGTGAAGCGGAAGTGATTAACCTGTACTTCGGGTTGAATCATGAAAAAGCGCTCACGCTGGAAGAAATCGGCGCCCGGTTTTCGCTGACACGTGAACGCGTTCGTCAGATTAAAGAAAAAGCTATTCGCCGTTTGCGGCATGCCTCGCGCAGCCGTTCACTGCGGGCATATTTGAATTAATCGATTACGATGCAATCGAAAAGCCGCCTGAATAGGCGGCTTTTTTATTAAAAAAGACATGAAACGCCCTTGCCGTCGGGCTGTTCTCGTGTATCTTTGATGGCCTGACAAAACGCCGAAGTGGTGAAATTGGTAGACGCGCTGCGTTCAGGGCGCAGTTCCCGCAAGGGAGTGGGGGTTCGAGTCCCCCCTTCGGCAGTTAGTACAAAGACCTCGCATGAATTCATCCACACCAAAACGCAAAATCGCTGTCTTACTCTGGCATAACGCCGAGTTGCTTGATTTTGCCGGGCCGATTGAAGTGTTCACTGCCGCCGACACACTGGCAACCAAACAGGGTTTACAGGGTTTCGAGATTTTCACGGTTTCGGCTGATGGCAAACCGCTCGTTAGCCAAAATATGCTTACTATTGTCCCGCAATACTCGATTCAAAATTGTCCCTCACATGATATCCTTATTATTCCCGGCGGAAACAGCCAATTCGCCCGTGAGCAACAAGCGTTGCTTGATTTTATTATCCAACAGCGTAATCGCAATACGTTGCTCTTCTCTGTTTGCACCGGTGCGTTGCTACTGGCAAAAGCAGGCGTATTAAAAGGATTAAAAGCGACGACGTACTATTTACAATTCGATGAACTGCAATCTCTCTCCCCGGAAACAACTGTGCTTCGTGATAAACGAGTAGTCGATAACGGCTCCATTATTACCGCAGCCGGGGTATCTGCCGGTATTGATGCCAGTCTCTACCTCGTTTCAAAACTGACTAATCCTGAAATCGCAAAAGCGACCGCGCAATACATGGAATACAATTGGTATGCAGACTCCCTATCTTGAGCCGCGATTCTATGACATCGCCTTCGATTTCCGCGATGTTCCCGCTGAAGTCGATTTCATTTTGGAAGCAGCAGAAAAATTCCTTAAAAAAAAGGCACGTCGTGCCTTAGAGTTTGCGTGCGGTCCGGCGTACCATGTTCGTGAGTTTGCACGACGCGGAATGATTGCGCATGGCGTCGATCTATCGCAGCCGATGGTCGATTACGCGAACGACCTGATTCGCAAAGAAAATCTGAACGCGAAAATATTCTATGGGGATATGCAGACGTATCGCTCTATCGAACGATACGATATTGTGCTCAATCTGATGTGCTCGTTCGCTCACCTATTAACCAATGATGCGATTCTCGAACATTTGCGCACGACGGCTGATTTACTTGACGACGGCGGGCTGTATATTATCCAAACCGCCCATCCACGGGACTTTTTTCAGGAAGAAAAATCGGCGCAGAAACCGTACTGGACCATGACGCGCGGTGAAACAACCGTCATCACCAGCTGGGGAGCATCACAAACTATATTCGATCCGATGACCGAAATCGATGATGTCACCGTCACCTACACCGTGACCGAAAATGAGCAATCGACAGAATATTCATCGCCTGTGCGGTTGCGCAGGTTATCGCTGCAAACTTTTCGCGCTCTTGTTGCGCAATGCGGACGATTCGATATTGTTGCGCTCGTAGGCGATATGGATCTGAATGTCCCGCTTGATTCGTCAAGCGACAGTCACTGGCTGATACCGATTTTACAAAAACGGAAATAAAAGACGTTACAAATCAGCAGGGAGGCGGAACAGGTCCGCTGTTAAACAGATAACTGACTAAATAGGTAAGATCGGCAACCGTTATTCCGCCCAACCCGTTGATATTCGCCTGTTCTGTACAGGATGGTGCCGCGCCGCCGTTAAACAGATATTGCACCAGATAAGTCAAATCGGCGACGGTTATGCCGCCGATATTATTTACATTTCCGCGTAACGTGCAGCAGGAAGGAATCGAGCATTGGCTCGGCACTCCGTTCGGCACGATTTTGTAAACGTCACCGGCGAGATCGCAAATATACATTTCACCGAAAACATCTTCACCGAATCCGACGATACTCAGCGCACCGGAGTTTAATTCGGTTGTCCGGTCGGTGAACTCGGTAACCGAACCGCCAACGAATTTGAACGTCCAAATACGTCCTGAGCAGTAGTCACCGAAAAAGTAGGTGCCGTCCAAATCAGGAATCGCACAGCCGCGATAGACATACCCGCCGGTAACTGAACAATGACCGCCACTGTGTGAGTATTCATGCACCGGATCGGTCATTCCTGCAGTAATACAACCGGCCATCGGCTCGAAGCAATGCATCCCTTCCCGGTTATCCCAGCCGTAGTTGTATTTGCCGGTACTGCTAGTCGGTTCAACGTCGATCTCTTCATAGACGTTTTGACCGACATCGGCGATATACAAATCATAGGTCTGCCGATCGAAGCTGAAACGCCACGGGTTCCGTAACCCCATCGCCCAGATATATTGCGAGGTGTCCGGATTCCCGACATAGGGATTACTTGGCGGCGCAGTCGGGTGATTGTCGACATCTATGCGAAGCATTTTCCCTAACAATGAAAGCGGGTTCTGCGCCCGATCTCCCGGATCACCAGCATCGCCGCCGTCCCCCATACCGATGTACAGATAGCCATCATCACCAAACGCAATCATCCCGCCGTTATGGTTGGAAAAGGGCTGATCTATTTCCATGAGGACGACTTCCGATGCGAAGATTGCGCTGTCAGGATCGCTGCTGACGGAATACCGGGCAATTCTGGTATCGCCGCCGCTGTTGTCGGTATAGTTCACATAAAAATATCCGTTACTGGCATAGTTCGGGTGAAAAGCCAAACCTAACAACCCCCGCTCACCTCCGCTGATAAGTCGGGTCGCTATATTCAAAAAGGGGCGGGAAAGTACACCGGTCGCACTGTCCAGCCGGTGAATCCAAATTTGTCCATCCTGATCGACAATAAAAATACGGTCAGAATCATTCGGAGCGTGGGTAACAAGCATTGGCGCATCAACTCCGGAAGAAACAATGAGCTGTTTGGTGAGCGGTGTGCCGCCGGAGGCTTTCCGGGTTGTACCGGTGGCTCGACCTTCGGCTTTTTGCTGCTGGTGGACCACAAGCGTATTGGCATCAGCAAACACCGATGATAGTGCCAACAATATCCCCGCTATCATGATATAAACAAATCGCATAGGAGTCCTCCTGATCGGCGTGATGACACGCGTGATGTGTACGATATATCGATGCTCTTGCGCATCGCCATTCCCAGTATATCAAATATACACCAAAACCGGGAAATGGCTACAAAGAATCGGTACGGGCTTAAACGGTTACCCGTCCAACTTCGTCGATTAACCCGTTGACAATGCAACAGTAAAGTGTGGTATATTGGGCTCCGTGCTAACAAAACTGAAACAGACTCTTTTCATCGTGCTGTCATCTGCCATTGTGTTGGCACTCTTTGTTGGTACTGCCGTTGCGCAAACTGAAACTGAACCCACCTCCCTTTTCCGATCGGAACGAACCAATATACTCATTGTCGTTATCCTATATTCTATAGCAGTTATCATTTTTACCCGTTTGGCACAGATGGGCAAATCGCTCTATATCCGTAAAATCGCCGGACTCGATGCGATTGAAGAAGCAGTCGGCCGGGCGACCGAAATGGGAAAACCGGTTCTGTTTATTCCCGGTCTGCAGGAACTCGATGAAATCGAAACGATAGCCGGTGTCTCTATTTTAGGACGAGTCGCCAAAATTACTGCACAATACGAAACGCCGCTGTTAGTCCCCGTCCGATACCCGTTGGTCATGGCCGCAGGTCAGGAAGTAGTCGAAAACGCCTACCGGGAAGCGGGGAAACCGGATGCGTACAACAAAGACTCCGTTCGCTACGTAGCCGGTGAGCAGATGGCCTTTGCCGCAACGGTAAACGGGATGATGATGCGCGAGCGGCCAGCTGCGAACATATTCATGGGCGCTTTCTTCGCTGAGTCCCTTTTGCTTGCCGAAACCGGCAATGCCGCCGGTTCAATTCAGATTGCCGGAACAGCCCGGCCGGAACAGCTTCCTTTCTTTGTTGCTACCTGCGATTACACCCTGATGGGCGAAGAACTCTACGCCGCCTCTGCGTATCTCTCCCACGAACCGCTCATGCTCGGCGGTCTTAAAGGACAGGACTTTGCAAAAGTTGCTATTGTCATTTTGATAATCATTGGTGTGAGCCTCATGACGACCGGAAACGGTGAATGGTTCCTTTCGCTCTTTGCACAGGATGGTGGCCATTGAGAAAAGCATTGCCGATAGCGGTCGCCTTCATTACCGGAATGATTTTAGTTATCTCCTTCTTTACGCCGGAACAAGGGACGGCGATGGGTACCATGCGCGCGCAGGTGCTGTTGTGGGGAAGCATTATCAGCGGATTCACGCTTGTTTTGGGCCTTGTTTCACTCTGGCGCGTTAATATCAACGCCGTTCAAGCGAAGAAAAAAGATTGGGGCTTTAAATTAATCACGTTGATAGCGGCGATTATTATGGGCGTTCCAGCTCTTTTGCCAAGTTCCTGGAGTCCGTTGTTCGGACGCAACACCAGTTCCATATACGATTGGCTTTTCACCTATCTCAGTACCCCGATGAGCCAAACTATGTTCGCTATTTTAGCATTTTATATCGCATCGGCGGCCTATCGCGCCTTTCGCACCCGATCTGCGGAAGCAACGCTGTTATTGATTACGGCTTGCATCGTCATGTTCTGGCGCGTACCGATGGGGGAAGCAGTGTTGCGATCTATATCAGACGGTTTACCTGATTTTATCAACCAGTATATCATGAACGGCGTCAATTTATCCGTTCAGCGGGCGATTTTAATTGGCGCATCACTCGGCGCAACCGCCAACTCACTGCGCATTCTACTTGGCATTGAACGTACGTATATGGGGCGGGGATAAATGGGTTTCTGGAATCGCCTTGCGTCAATAGATCGTCGCTGGATCTACATACTTATCGCAATCAGTGTACTTTTCCCGCTGATCGTTCCGATCCATTTTCCTATCGGTACTTCATCGGAAACAAAGAGCGCATACGATTCAGTGGAAGCGATTCCGGATTCATCAGTCGTCATGCTGACATTTGATGTGTATCCGAACGCATTAGCCGAAACAGAACCGATGGCAACCGCGGCGCTGCATCAGATGTTCCGCAAAAACTGCAAAGTCGTCACGGTTACTACTATTCCCTTCGGAGGACCATCTATCGCTGAGCGAGTGACTCGGAAACTCGCCGCTGAATACGGCAAAACTTATGGCGTGGATTTTGTCAATTTAGGATACAAGCCAAATTACACGGCCGTACTGAGCGGAATGGGGAATTCGATCGAAATGATTTACCCTTCTGACAATTCCGGAACCCCTCTTTCTCAATTGCCGCTCATGCAAACCGTCAAGAACTACAATGACATCAAATTCATTTTCATCGTCGCGGACAACGGTATCGTCGATACCTGGGTTTCAATTGTAAATGCGCAATATCATGTTCCCATGTGCGCCGGCGTAACCGCCGTCCAGGCACCCAAACTGTACTCATTTGTCGGATCAGGTCAATTGACCGGTCTGTTGGCGGGCATGAAGGGGGCGGCAGAATATGAGCAGTTAGCTGAAAAACCGTGGATTGCCGTCAGTGGCATGAGTATGCAATCGCTCGTGCATCTTTTGGTCATCGCGCTTGTCGTAATCGGCAATATCGATTACTTGTTAACCCGTAGACGCAATAAGCAGCAGGTATAAGTCATGGAACTGTTGCAAATCTGGGTAGCCGCCTTTTTTACTGTTGCGATATTTTCCTTTCTCTATCGCGATAACCCGCTCTACAAATTCGCTGAGCATCTCTTTGCCGGACTGTCGGTCGGTTATTTCATCGGCCTGTACTGGCAAACAATTATTGTCGAGCAGTTGTGGGTTCCGATGACCGCTAACGGCCAATGGTTTCTCATTTTCCCCGGAATGTTAGGCCTTTTGATGTTTACTCGGTTGACGACCAAATGGGCGTGGCTTTCCCGCATCGCACTCGCCTTTGTGGTTGGCTCAACCGCCGGAATTTATTTGCTCTCTGAATTACATGGTATCGTACTTCCACAGATTCAAAACACAATGCTCTCGCTGGATGGTTCAGGCGGGATTAACGCCACGATATTGGCCATAATCCTTGTGGTCGGTGTTATTACAACCCTGTTATTTTTCTACTTCTCCCATCCGCATACCGGATTTTTAGGCGGAACGGCGAAAGTCGGCATCTGGTTTATTATGATTTCGTTCGGCGCGCATTTCGGGTTTACTGTTATGGGTCGTATCTCGCTGCTCATCGGACGGGTCTATTTCCTCTGGAATGATTGGATTGGATCACTGCGGACTTTATTCTGATTTTTGCGTATAATCGCTTAGTATGCAACCTCATCCCCAACCTTCTTTTTCTGCGAGACAGCTTTTCATTGCACTCTCACTGCTGGTGATGCTTTTCTTTGGCTGCGGCCAAAAACAGGGCTCATCGGCCTATGACACCGACAAAAACCCGGAAAATTTTCCGGAGGCTGCGCTGGCCTTAATCCGCGATGTCGAAGGGGATCATTACAGTTCCTATAATCAAATCGTAAATGCCTTCATGGATCTCTACGAGCGACACCCCGATCTTTTGGATAACCAGGAATGGCGCACCGTTATCGGCCGAGTCGGCGTGATGTTCCGCAAAAAAGGGGATGCAAGCGCCCGTCAGGGGCTGACGCACTATCAGGAGGCGAGTGAGTATTTTTCGCTGGCGGCATCCGCCCGTGCCGATGACCCGCGCACAACGGAAGGAAGCCAGCTTTTTGCCGTTTGGGAACAGGCTGTCGCACAGGGATTGTTTCCGCAACAGGTCACGGACGAATGGCTAAAAGGATTGACCCTGACAAAACGAATCGATTTGCTGAAGCATTTCGTGTTTCGTGATAGTCTCAGCCGAACTTTCGCACGGCAGTATTTGGCAAATCAACTGATGGATGAAGCACTTCTGCAGGAAAAAGCGGCCGGTAAATCAGGCATGACAGTTTCCCGATCAGATTCAGCTTTTCTTGCCTATATCGGACAGGTGAAAAGCTCACGGGTTGCCTCGCTTGCATCGTTTGAAAATCCGGATATAGATATTATTGCCTGTCAGCTGTTGTACATCGGAGATAGTATCTTTGCCATAGAAACGTATTTGCGCCCAACCAAAAAGATAGACCAGAATTTTCTTATTTCCCTCAATCTGGCCAAACAGGACACAGTAAGTACGCCGCATGTGAAAGAACCTGATTATCATATCGAGTTCTCCCCTATTCCCCAACCGACCTATTGGGAATCGGGTAAAATCGCATTGGCGGTCTGCTCGCTCAAGGTCGATTCGCCGGTCGGACGGCTTTCGCTCAGCTTGGTAACACAGACCGGAGAACATGCCCGCTATATCCCGGTTGCGGGAACCGGAGCACATCAGGTAACCATGACGCCGACTATCCGCCTTCAGGGTGAATAAGCCGGTTTTCCGCTTACAATTCAGCCAGATATGGCTTGTCAATCAGGCCGGACTTCCCTACCATTTATCCCCTAAACAGGCGCAAACAGAATGAAAATTATTATTCCTGTGGCCGGGGCTGGAACCCGGCTTCACCCGCATACGCTCACAGTCCCGAAACCGCTGCTTATTACCGGAAGCAAGCCGGTTATCTCCCATATTCTGGAGCCGCTGTTGTCTTTGCCTGCCGAAGAATTCGTTTTCGTGGTCGGCTACAAAGGGGAAATGATTCAGGAATACTTGAGCAGCACGTACGACAAACGAATGAGTTTTGTCATGCAGGATGAACTGCACGGACTCGGCTACGCGATTCACTTGGCGCTCAAGAAAGTCTCCGGCGGGCCAGTGCTGATTATTTTAGGGGATACGATTTTAGAGTGTAATTTTTCCGCTTTCGTCAAAGCGGGGAACTATGTACTCGGCGTACGGGAAGTGCCCGATCCGGAACGGTTCGGTATCGCCGAAATTTCCGAGGGAAAAATAACCGGACTGGAAGAAAAACCGAAACGACCGAAAACGAACATGGCAGTTATCGGACTTTATTACTTTGCTGACAGTACCCGCTTGAAAAAAGAACTGGAAGCGTTAGTACAATCCGGAAAACGGAGCGGCGGCGAGATTCAGTTAACCGATGCCCTTCAGAACATGATTAAAAACGGAACCGAGTTTGTTCCGTTCAATATCTCCGGCTGGTATGACTGCGGCAAAAAAGAAACGTTGATTACCACCAGTGAATACCTGCTCGGCAAACTTCCCCAACCCATTCCGCCTGCCGGTTCTGAGTATATCACGCCGCTGTATGTCTCCCCGTCAGCCAAAATTGTTCGCTCGGTAATTGGACCGAATGTTTCGATTATGGAAAACGCGACGGTAATCGATTCAAAAATTTCTCATTCGATTATCGCTAAGGGAGCGAAAATAGAACAGATGCAGATGCATCACGCCCTTGTCGGACCGGGTGCAATAGTGAATGGCCAAAAGCAAAGCGCCACGGTCGATAAGATGGCAATTTCCGATTATGTATAACCTGAAAAAATCAGCTAACGAGATAGAGGAGTAAACATGTCCGGGTCTAATTTTCTTTTTACTTCAGAATCAGTAACTGAAGGACACCCAGACAAAGTCTGTGACCAGATATCCGATGCCGTTCTGGATGAAGTACTCAGACAGGATCGCACCGGCCGTGTCGCCTGCGAAACATTCGCAACGGTCGGCATGGTCATTGTCGGCGGCGAAATCACTACTAATGCCTATGTCGATGTCGATAAAACCGTTCGTGGCGTAATCAAAGATATCGGCTATGACAAACTCGATTACGGTTTCACCTACAGTGACTGCGCCGTGCTGAATGCGATTCGCCCGCAATCCCCTGATATCGCGCAGGGTGTCGATACTGGCGGCGCAGGCGATCAGGGGCTTATGCTTGGTTACGCCTGTCGCGAAACCAAAGAGCTGATGCCGCTGCCGATCATGCTTGCGCAAAAGCTCTGTCAACGTCTGGCCTATGTGCGCAAAAAAGAGATTCTCAAATATCTCGCGCCGGATGGCAAATCGCAGGTGTCGGTGCAGTATATCGACGGCAAACCGCGCCGGGTCGATACGGTTGTTATTTCCACACAGCACACCCCCGCGATTCTCGACAAGACCGGCAAGAAAATCACGAACGCGGCGCGTGAAGAGATTATCGAAAAAATCATTAAGCCGATCATTCCGGCCAAAATGCTCGACAAGAAAACCAAGTTTCACGTCAATCCAACCGGCAAGTTCGTTATCGGCGGACCCCAGTCGGATACCGGTGTTACCGGCCGAAAAATTATCGTCGATACCTACGGCGGTATGGCGGCGCACGGCGGTGGTGCATTCTCCGGTAAAGACCCGACAAAAGTTGATCGCTCCGCCTGCTACATGGCGCGTTACATTGCGAAAAACGTCGTCGCCGCAGGCTTGGCCGACAAATGCACGATTCAGGTCGCCTATGCTATCGGTGTGGCTGATCCGGTTTCACTGACAGTCTTCACTGACGGCACCAACAAGATCCCGGAATCACGCGTTGAAAAATTGATTCGCAAACATTTCGATCTGACTCCGCGCGGAATTATAAAAACCCTCAACCTGCGCCGTCCGATCTACCGCAAAACAGCAGCGTACGGACATTTCGGACGCACCGAAAAAGAGTTTACCTGGGAAAAAACAGACAAGGCAAACGCCTTAGCTAAAAACGCATAAACGATGAGTAAAGGATAGACATGAGCATCAAATCAGATATCAAAAATCCGAAACTCGCGAAAGATGGCAAACTCAAAATTGAGTGGGCCGAACGAAGCATGCCCGTGCTTCGCCTGATTCGCGAACGTTTCGAAAAAGAAAAGCCACTGAAAGGCACCACCCTCGCCTGCTGCCTGCACGTTACGACTGAAACAGCAAACTTAATGCGTACCCTCAAGGCAGGCGGAGCAAATGCCGTGCTGTGCGCATCGAATCCACTCTCCACGCAGGATGACACCGCCGCAGCACTGGTTGAAGAATACGGTATTCCGGTGTTCGCCATCCATGGTGAAGACCACAAAACGTATTACAAGCATATTCATCAGGCGATTGATACTAAGCCGAACATCACCATGGATGACGGTGCGGATTTAGTTTCCACTCTGCACACCGAGCGCAAGGATTTGGTAAAATCAGTATTTGCCGGAACGGAAGAAACCACTACTGGCGTAATTCGCTTGAAAGCGATGGCCAACGACAATGCCTTGTTATTCCCTGTTATAGCCGTGAATGATTCTAAAACCAAACATTTCTTTGATAACCGTTATGGTACCGGTCAATCAACACTCGACGGTGTTATTCGCGCTACCAATATGCTTATATCGGGCGCAACCGTTGTCATCGCCGGCTACGGCTGGTGCGGTCGCGGCGTTGCCGTGCGCGCCAAAGGGATGGGTGCGAATGTTATCGTGACCGAAATCGATCCGGTGAAGGCGATCGAAGCTGTCATGGATGGTTTCATGGTGATGCCGATGTCCAAAGCCGCCCCACTTGGAGATTTGTTCATTACGCTCACCGGCGATATCAATGTTATTCGTCTTGAACACTTCCAGAAAATGAAATCAGGCGCTATTATCTGTAATTCCGGTCACTTCAACGTTGAAATTGATCTCGCTTCGCTTGAAAAAAGCGCCTCAAAGAAACGGGATGTTCGCCCGAACGTAGTCGAATACACACTCGGCAAGAAGCTGATTTATATTTTGGCGGAAGGACGCTTAGTCAACCTAGCAGCAGCCGAAGGGCATCCGGCTATGGTGATGGATATGTCATTCGCCAATCAAGCGCTTGCGGCTGAGTATGTGGTGAAAAACTACAAGAAGCTCGAACGGAAAGTGTATGTCGTGCCGGAAAAGATCGACGCCGAAATCGCGGCGATTAAACTGAAATCGATGGGTATCGCGATCGACAAACTGACTGCGGAGCAGAAGAAATATCTCGCTTCGTGGGAAATGGGAACCTGATCGGTGTTGCCGATTTTATTGTCTTCTCTCGAGTTCGTCGATGCCACTTTCAATTGTCTGTAAAATCTCAATCAATGAGCCGGAGCGTTCACCCGCTCCGGCAAATACTGCGACATGCAGTACTAATGCCGACATCTCCAAACAAATCCGCACATCGACTAATAACAAAGAAGTGACAAACGATTTCAGTGTGTCATCGACTTGCTCGACTGCGCTGATTTGATACAACAAATCAAGCCGCTGCGGATGCAATCCGTGCATTTCGTTGATCGCAGCGAAATGGGTTAGTTTGGCTGGTGATGCGGAGTTTCGTATTCCGGCAGCTGCCTGCTGACGATGCGCTTCGGCTAATATTTTCGACAGATCAGTACGCGTCGGTTTTCCATCCGACCAGTCTTGAAATGCGCCGTCTGCATAGCAAAACTGCGCCGCTTTACCGAGCAACTCCTGCTGCCATGCGGCTATTCCTGTTGCGGCGGCCAATTGTCCGTTGTAGGCGTTATTGAACATCGCCTCGGAAAGCTCGATATGCAAAAGCGCGAACTGCTCAAACGTACTTTCCAATTCGCTCAGTTGTCCGTTGCGTCGGACAATCAGATCGGAAAAGATTTCCTTTTGCAGCGCGAACATGGAAGAGCGCAGCGATAAATACGCCCCCGCTTCCCGTTCGATAAAAACAGCTATCTCTTGTCGTACAGCGTCATCAAGCATCTTATTTTCTCACTCGCCAATAAATAATAATCGCAGTCAGTAAAAAGGCGGCATTCACTCCCCACACTGCTACTTCCTGCGGAATCTTCTCATTGTTTCCGGCAGATTGTAGAATGCGGAACAGTACAAAGTATGACAATGAAATCGTCGCACCGAGGGCAAACGAAACGGCAATCCCTCCTTTACGCGGATTCGCCGCAAACGGAATGGCGATTAACACCACGATTATCGATGTAAGTGGGTATGCTATTTTCAATCCGAGATCAATCGACTCCCGCGTATATCGCACGCCAACGCGCTTCATCAGTTGAATGTAATCTTTTAATTGCTCATACCCCATGTCTTCCGGCTTGCCGATTCGCTTTGCCAAATCTTCCGGTTTATCCTCTATATCCGGCAATTCCAATTCACTGAACTGGGTATACGGCTTTTTGGAGGAATCATCGAAATAGCGAAGGATGCCGTCTTTGGCTATCCAGCGAAAACCTTCGTAGATCACCACCGGCGCAGTGATGAACTCTTTGAGTTTATTGTCCGCTGTTTTGTAGATTTTGATATCTTTTCCTTCGTTCCGTTCGACATCAAGTGAACCGATCGTGTAATAATAGCCCGGTTTGATCTGCCGAAACGCATTGGTCACGGTGGTAAATGCCTTTTTCGAGCGGCGTTCGATGGTGAACTCTTTTATCTCAAGCCGTTTTTGATTGAGGGGCGGGTAAATATACTCGTTGTAATAAAAATGCGCCCCGGCCAAAAGCGTAACGGCGCAAAAATACGGAAGCGTTACCCGGTACAATGAAATCCCAGAGGCTTTCATCGCCAAAAATTCGTTTCGCTTGGCTAAAATCGACACCGAAAACAGCGTTGCCAGTAAAACAAAAACGGGGAAAAATGATTTGAGCACCCATCCGCCGAAATAGGCATAGTACTCAAGTACTTCAAGAAACGGAACCTTATGATCAATAAAATCACGCAGTTGCTCGACCATGTTAATAGAAATAATCGTGAGCCCGATAGCGATAATCACCACTGACAGCGTGATGAAAAAGGAGCCGAGCAGATAACGGTCTATTTTTTTTAAAATCAGGAGCGGTTTCCTTTCCTGCGCCAGAATGCGAATACCGGCCGCTCAGTAACCAAGATGAACAAGAGATATGAACCGACTAATCCCAAAAGAATATTCGCGCTCCACATTGCCCAGAACGGTGAAACTATCCCCCGCTCAGCCAAATCCTCTCCCCCTATCAAAAACGCCCAATAGACGATGAACAACAGAATTGAAATGGCGATTGCCACCCCCATCCCACCGCGACGGGACAACATCCCCAAAGGGGCACCGATTAACATGAACGCAACCGAAGCCGCCGGGATGGAATATTTTTTAAAAATCTCAACTTCATACCTATCTCCTACTTTTTCCTGAGACAGAATCTGCTGAACATGCCGCTGGATTTGCTGTTTCATCGCCAAGGCATCGATCCGTAGCGTTTCAATCGCCGCCGAATCCGTCTCTAAACTGTCATAGGGGAGCGCAACGGAATCGGAAAACAACGACACTAACCGCGTGTTGACACTGTTGCGTATCCGTTCACGAAATGGGCGAATCGTTTCAAGCGCGATGTTCACTTTTTCCTGCATTGACGCAATATTCATCTCCCGGTCGGTGCGATGCTCCGAGGTTGTCCGTACTAATCCGGTCTGGTTTCCTTCGATGTTGATGATCTGATTGGTGAAATTGACTTTCCGGTATTCTTGCGGCGACTGCAAATCGAGCGAATGAATTTCTCCGTCAAAGAGCGTGAACTTGAGATATTTCCCGTTATCAAGCACTTCCAAAAACCCGCGCGTCGCCACGATGATGCGCGGTTTGTTCGGGTCTTTCGTTTCGGTGATTCGCACTCCTTCGATTTCGGAGGTCTGATGTTTAACGTTGTCGATCAAAATCAGATAACCGGGAACATCGGTGATGAACATGCCGGGGCGAAACACCAAAGTCGGTCGCATAGTGGTAATATCGCTCCAGAGCGTTCGCGCCCGTTTGTTCAAATCAGGAAGAATTTTATCGTTGAACTGAATCATTCCGTACGTGAGCATGCCGGCTGCTATCAGCAACGGTACCATCACCCGCATCAGGTTTATTCCCGACGCCTTAATCGCAATAATCTCAAAATCGGAAGTCAGCCGCCCGAACGCCATCAACGTTGCGACAAGTACCGACATCGGAATCGATAATGCCAGCATCCAGGCCAAATTCAGCCCGACCAGTTCAATCACCACCGCCCAGGGGAGGTTTTTGTCGAGTACCTGGTCGATAATGCGGGGCACATAATCAATAATGAGCAAAAATGTGATAGTGAAAAAGGCGAAGATAAACGGAGCGAGATGCTCCTTAAGAATATAGCGGGTAAGTATTTTCATAGTCGCAGGGCGAATATATCGCTTATACCCCCGGCGGCAACGTTTTAGTTCCCGCCCCTTTGCGCCTGAACGAGGATGATATATATTACGGTGATGGGTAATATTCGCATTAAAGATCTGGCAATCGACACAACGGCGGAGGGGTTTTACATCGTCCGCAAAAAAGATATCCGTGAATTTACGCGAGGACAGTTTGTCACGCTTGAACTCGGCGACAACAGCGGACGGATCAACGGCGTTATCTGGGAACCGGATACGTTCACGCTCACCGATTTAGCCGAAGGAATGATTATCAAAGTCCGCGGACAGGTCGGCGAATATAACGGTAAAAAACAACTGCGTATCGAACGGATTCGTTTAGCGAAAGAAGATGAATACAAAATCGAAGAACTTCTCCCCCACTCTGCACAAACACTGGAACACCGTCGCGCGCGAGTTAATGATCTGACTGAAAAAATTCAAAACAGCTATATCAAATCGTTAGCGCAGTCATTCACGCAAGATGAAACCTTTATGAATCTCTACCTGACTGCCCCGGCCGGAAAGTTGTGGCATCACGCCACTATCGGCGGACTGTCAGAACATTCAGCGAATGTTGCCGAGTTGACCTTGCGCGTGGCGTCTGGATACGATTTTTTGAACACCGATTACCTGATTTTCGGCGGGATTTTTCATGATGCCGGAAAAATCAGATCGTACACGACCGATATGGTTATCGACTACACCGATGAAGGGCGTTTGCTTGATCACATCGTGATGGCTGATGCCTGGATTTGCCAACGGGCGGCATCGATTCCGACCTTTCCCGACGCCTTACTCACCAAACTTCGGCATATGATTTTGTCGCATCATGGAGAACGGGCTAACGGTTCGCCGGTGGTACCGCAGATGCCGGAAGCATTTGTGTTGTATTACTGCGATGAAATCGACTCTAAAATGGGGGCTATTGAGCGGATTCGTGACCGATTCGACGGGAAAGGCTGGTCGGATTATGTCAAAGTCCTCGACCGTTTCCTCTATTTCGGCGACAGCGACGGAACTTCAAAACAATAGTCTTGTAGGTCGGCGTTTCGAGTTTTGCGAGAAACCCGACAATTTCTAAATATCGTGCGTGGCGTACGTCCCCGTGCGCCACGATCCTTGCGCAAATTACCTATTTCCGATTCCGCTTTTCTTTTGGCCGTTCACCGCATACATTCGGGCTTCCGGTACGGCAAAAAACCGGACACAGTATCACGGAGAGATGGCCGAGTGGTTTAAGGCGCACGCCTGGAAAGCGTGTAAGGCTAATACCCTTCCAGGGTTCGAATCCCTGTCTCTCCGCCATAAATTCTGAGCTTATCTTAACTTCCATATTGACAACAGATTACCTTTTCGCTATCTTAGAGCGTTCGCTTGAGGATGCTAAACTGAAGCTAAAAGAAAGTCGATTATGGCAAGTGTTTTTCCGAAAACGATAGTCAGCAAGAAAACAGGCAAGACAAATACCAAGTGGTACGTCGGCTATTATCAAGATGGCAAGCATCGATCCAAGTCCGCAGGTGATTCTAAGACTGTTGCTCTGAAATTGAAGAAGCGAATCGAAGCAGAACTTGAAACCGGCAAATATGAATTCTTAAGTCAGCCATCCTCAGTACGAATCGACCATTCAATTGCCCAGTTTCTTGACCAAACCCAGCAACTAAGAAAAACTCGTAGCTTCATGCGCTACCGAAACGCACTCGATCATTTGAGAAGCTTCCTTGACTATCGCCACCCGAACTTGATAGTCGTATCCAAATTGGCTCAGAGTCATTTTATCGAGTACCAATCTTGGCGGCGCTCTCAAGAGATTTTCGCCAATGGTCGAAACGGTGCCGTAAAGGCACCTACCTTCAAGACAATCAATGTCGAGCTTGCCATCTTTCGCACGTGGCTCAACTGGGCGCTTCAATCAGCACAAGTGCGCCAGAATCCGCTTAGCGGTTGGAAATCTCTCAAAACAACCGATTCAAAAGCCCGACGCGTGCTCACTCGTGAAGAGTTTGAAATGCTTTTTCAAGCATCGCAAAGTATCGAGAAGGCGCGACCGGAACGAAAAGGTCAATCCACCATCTGGCGATTCTTGGTCAACACTGGGCTTCGGATTGACGAGCTGATACATTTGCAGTGGAAAGATATCAACTGGAGCAGGGGAGTAATTCTCGTTCAACGCAAACCATTTTGGGATCCAAAAACGTATGGCCGCGAAGTTCCATTCACGCCAGCATCTGAGGCAATCCTGACGGAATTGCGGTCTGCCGGTACCAAAGCAGACGACTTCGTTTTCCTTAGCCCTCGCAGCCAAAAGCAACTTCGTCAAACTGTAATTCGGCGCTGGCTACTAGATTGTGCGACCGAAGCCGAGATCGACGGCCTGCGCGGCCCACACGACCTCCGGCACACGTTTATCACTTGGGGATTGACTGAGTTCGGGATTGATATACCAACAATGCAGAAAATTGCTGGGCACCGTCATTTGGAAACGACACAGATTTATGTGCATCCCACTACATCTCATGCAAAGGATGCGATGAAGCGCTTTGGCCAGAGTCCGAAATAATTGCTCCCTTCAAGACATTCTTTACCCGTTTCTTCTCCAGCCACTTATCCACTTCCGACTGTCGAAACCGATATGAATCCCCAACTTTGAAACAGGGAATAGTACCTTCTCTTGCCCAACACCAAACTGTTTGGATATTCACGCCAAGATAACTACAAACATCCTTGGCCGTCCAAAGGGTACTCATATAATTTCGCCCCCCTGTACTAAGGAGTACCGAATCGCGAGCCCACCTCGACCAACAGTGGGTTTTTCTCGTACAGATTTGATCACACCCTGCTTAGTCATTGCTTTCAAAACATGAACTAACTGCTTTGGAGTTATTTCTTGGACTTGTCCCAATTCTACCAGCTCTTGCCGAGTACAGCTACCCGATTCACCAGAAAGGGCCTCAAGTATGACTTCTTTTACATGGCCGTATTTTGATCGCTCCCTGCGTTCCTCAGAATCGCCTGAGTATCTAACCTCCGTAGAGTCTGCGTCCGTGTCGACTATCTCAAAATCGAAATCGTCAATCTCTTTACCGAATCGAGATTTAACATGCTTCACGGTCAATTCACCCGAAGCGCGCTTTTGTAGTACGAGTATTGAGTCGGAAAATGCGAGCTTTTCAGAGCTACCGCGGACAAGATGCTCAGGACTCATAGGAAGTGCACTCGGCTTTCTATGATGGTCAGCAATTACTACTGTTCGATTTGAGCCTCGAACCAGTTCCTTTACTTTGGAGAAAACGGCTGCCATCGCTACCGATGAGTTCTCATCAGCCCGGTGAACTCGTACTAGGGAATCAATTATTATAAGACTTGGCTTTAATTCTTCTACGGCTGAAACTAAGAGTGCAAAGGCATCTTCATTGTCGAACAAGACTCCCTGTTGGACTGCAAACTCTATTGGGAGGCCACTTGTGGTGTCAAGTAAGCGCCCAGCGCACATTTTGGTCAGTCTTTCGGTTAGTAGACGTTCCGAGCTCTCTTCGTCAATTATGAGAACGCTTCCTTGCTGGCATTCAATCTGACCAAGCCATTTTGTGCCAGTGGCAACGGCAATTGCCAAATCGAGTAGCATCCAAGTCTTGCCACATCCACCCGGCCCCGAAACCGTTACTACCCCCTGAGCAGGCGCAATCTGGTCAACCGCCCAAATAGGTTCTTCGTACTTTTTTCCAACAAGTTGCCCAAAAGAGACAGTTTTGATGCCCCGCGACCCGTTTTCCAGTTTCTCTCTATATATAGAGTGGGAATTGGAAATTGGGTCATTTGGCAAATATCTGTCCACTAATCCTGTAACAAGGTCGGTCAGTTCACTCTCGGGAAATCCACATTCTCGTGCTTTTGGTAAAAGCAAAACCAGAATATCTCCTGCTTCCCAGCCATCCCTCCTAAGCCTACCAGCAATCTTGGCGAAAGACACATTCCGATTGCCTTCCTGCATATGGTTTAAGGTTTTCGATATCCATCCTAAGCCGTTTCGGACAGTCCGCGAGGGTAACACCTCTTGGGTTGGCAATGATTCAAAGTCGATCAGCGAATATCTACGATCCGGTTCAAACTTGACCAAGTTTACTGGTACGGGTTGCTCTGGATTTTTCCAGTTGTAGCTTCCAGGCAGACGCAGTATCCGAGCCACTTCTGCCACACTGCTATCTCCACCAACGACCCCTGCCAAACGCCGAAGCAGTGATTCGAGATACTCCCTCTTTTCCACATCAGCGATATCTTCTGGCTCATGCAGCAACCAGTATCCATGATAACCGTTTCCAGAATCCACGATTAATGATGGAGGCAACGGACATCCTGTAAGCATCGACAGCGCCTTTGTCTTGTCACCGCCAAAATCCTTTGCATCCACATCAGACCAAAGCGTAGTAACTGTTTTCACTCCTTCCTTTGTCCCAAAGCGGCCCTTCCGCGGACAAGCCCCGAAAAACACATCACTCTCTAGCTTGTCCAATTCAAGAGGAAAACGACTCGCATCAAACCGATCTCGAAGTGAAATCCATTCTCTAGTACACCGACCATCCTTGTCGAATGTGCGGAATTCCAATTCACCAAGATCTGACGTTGAAAATATTGCCTGTAGAAATTCTGTAGCCGTAGCTTTGCGATTAGATTTTAACACGTGAAAACCTCAAAAATAGCGTTGTAATTTCCCGCGCTTTAGCGCGGATTGACGCCGCTATAATTGGAACAATGGGGGGGCGAACTCGGTGGCTATCTGGTGTACAATTTGGGTTTTTTTATGTTCATAGGTTGGGAATCGATAGCAATCATGATTTAGTAAGAATACCTACTTAGGCAATAATCCAGAAAACACTACAAATTCATCTGCCAATATCCCCTTGGCGAACGTTTGAAAAGTGCTTTGGTGGCTTCTTTATTTCTAAATACATCTCTAAACCTACTTCTGTTGTCATTCCTTCCGGCCTTGCGTTGATACTTTCTATTCAAATGAATAAAGATGTCAACTAGTGACTGCTCTGGGGTTCCGTTTTGCCATTGTTCGTGAAGGAACTTCGTTACTTGTGCTTCCAGCGGCGTTAAATTGAATGATTGGCCGCGAATTTTTACGGATCGATACGTTGTGTTGTATATGAAATCCCTATGCATTCCCTTTTTGACTTCCGGCGACTTTACCGACTTAACTTTGTCTAACACTTTGCGTTCTAACAAAATTTCCTTTCGCTCTCGGTACCATTCCGGCCATTCTGCATGAAGTAGATGCATCCGTCCGGCTATTTCAGCTAGCTTGGTGAGGAGTTTTGACTTTGCAGGAATTTCCCAAACGGTGCGGTATCTGATGGCTGGGACGCTCAGCCCTCCATCCGATATTTCCATCGGAAAGTCCCTCTTGATACTGTCCAGCATACCTGTCATAAGTTCATGTTCAAAGAGGTATGCGAACAAAAGCAAAGACGTTAAGGATCCGGGTGTGTGAGTTTCATTGTAGAGTAATGGCGTGAGAGTTATATTGAGGCCATCATCGGCGTCGTACCACAACTTATCATTTTGTAATAGAATTTTCATTTCTTTCGCTTGAACTTGGTCTTTAATACGCTCTACAACGCTTTTGGAAATCGAACTATTACCGGAAAGCATCGCTTGTTGCGCATCTCCTAAGACCTTTTGTCTAACCCGATACAGGGGTTCTCGGAGCAACTCTAATCTGCACAGTGTTTGGAAATCAATTCCATCTATAGTCGGTGCCTGTTCGTAGCTTAGCGGTTCGATGGGCACGCCAGGTGCAAGTTCCAAGCAACAATTTTTGGTGATTCCATATCCATTTGAGAAGCCTAAATAGTCCGAATTACGAGATAATAGAGCAGCAGTCGGCACGTCCGATGTCTCGGGTGATTGCCAAATATACCGGATATTCATCCGTTTTGTGTGTGTGACTTTCCTTTGGGTAAATACAGGAAAGCGGGTCTGCAATAGGTGGCCGAATAGCCGATAAAGCCAGTTAGAGCCTTGTGGAACAAAGGTCGAATATCCAGTTTCAATTAGGTGTGACCTGTCTCGCAATTGCTGGTGTCTGAATTTGGTTATTGAATCTTGCAATTCTGTGCGTGTGAACAATGGAAAAAGATCTGAATAGAGGGCTGCTAACCCATACCATTGAGGCAATATCTGCCTGAAGTCGCATTGCTCGATTCGTGCTACTATATCATTTGGACGAATGCTGACACCGGCTTCCTCTATCAGTGAACGCAGTGTTTCAATTACATCACTTTCCGGAACGTCATACTCTGCCTTACCTATCGCTTCTTTAAGATCGGCGCGGTTTAGCCAATTACTGAGAGCTGAATCTGCAACGTCTTCAGCGAGAATTGATTTACGGTAGCTCCAAGTAACTCGCTCCGATCTTGTCTTATTAGGTTTGGCTTTCCTTTTCACAGCTGTAACCATTTTATTAGGTTGAAATATCTACCGCCCATACTAAGACAAACTGTAACAAACTTCGCACTAAGAAAAGTATTTTTTGTGATGAAATTTCATGTCGAATTCGTCCATTTTCGCACTCCTTTTGTCACACAATCGGTTATAATTATTCGGAAGCGCCCTATTGTTCATGGAGGACTATGAAGACACTCGAGGTAACCGCGATTTCTGATATCCGAAAGCAGACAAACCGCCAAAACTCCCTATCCTCAACTGGCCCGGTAACTGTCGCCGGTAAACAGAAATCCCGTTGGAACGCCGTCAAACACGGCCTGTTAGTGCGTGACGTTGCTGTTAGCGTCGGCGACTCGCCAGAATCAAAAAAAGACTTAACGGTCTTACACACGGCTTTACGGGCAGATTTTAATCCAGTTGGTACAATCGAAGAAATGTTAGTCGAACGAATCGCCGTTTCTTATTGGCGACTGAGTAGGTGCGTCCGCGCTGAATCAGGTGAAATTGCAATAGAGTCTGCCGGGAAATCCCACGAGTATTACCGCAACATGTCAGATGAAGTTGAAAGTATAGAAGATCGGGTGTACTTGGAACGCACCTTTTCCTCATATCGCAAATCCTCATTTGGACTTATGCACGTGATAAGGCACTTAGAGCGTTTGCGTGAAGATGTTGAGTGCAAAGAGGATTTGGATGATAAAGAGTTCGAGAAACTGTTAACCTTGTACGGTCGCAAGGAGCAATCACTCGGTTTTAGGCTAAAAATGATGTCTTTGATCATGAAAGAACATGAATCGAAGCAGACTCATGAGTCAAAAAGCCGAAAACGGCGAACAAAAGGCTTGGTTAAGATAATGCTTGAGACAATTGACGCCGAAATCAAACGGTGCAAAGACTGCTTGGATGAGGTTTCAGAGGTCGAAAATACGCGCTTGGAAGCTAGCCTCAAAACTGCGGCGGTACCCCCTATTCAATGTATCGAGAAACTGCTTCGCTATGAATCAGCCATCGAACGCCAGCTATACAAAGCCCTCGACCAACTCGAAAGACTGCAACGCCAAAGAAAAGGGGATTACGTGCCGCCACCAGTCCAATTGGGAGTTTCGTTAGAAAGTTAATTCTGCGAAACGAAGCCGAATTAATTCCCTAAATACACCCTCGTTAGCATTGCCTTGACAGTCACATTCAGCGAAGCTATCTTCGGACTCCATAAGGAGTTCGATTGCAAAATAGAAGGGCGAGTTGGATTGCTAGTTCTAATAACAATTCCTCAAAAGTGCGTTAGCAATGTCCGGTTTTATTTCTCCCATGTAGTCATGGATTATGAATAAGAAGGCACTTACTGAGGCGGATATCCGCACTAAATTCATCACGCCAGCTTTGGTTGGATTAAATAACAATAAGTGGAATTTGATGACCCAAATTCGCGAAGAACATTACTTCACGAAAGGTCGGGTAATAGTTCGGGGGAAAACTGTCAAGCGCGGCGAAGCCATGAAAGCCGACTACTTACTTTCTTACAAACCGAACCTTCCCTTAGCCGTCCTTGAGGCAAAAGACAACAATCATTCAGTCAGCGATGGTATGCAACAAGCGCTCGAATACGCCGAGATTCTCGATGTTCCTTTCGCCTACAGTTCAAACGGAGATGCGTTCCTTGAACACGATCGTACTGTCACAAGTGGTATTGTCACACGCGAAATACCTCTCGACGAGTTTCCTACTCCAGAGGAACTCTGGAATCGTTATCGAAAGTCTAAAAACTACACGTCCGGCCAGGAAACCATTGCCACGCAAGACTACTACGACGACGGATCACAAAAAACACCTCGTTACTACCAGCTAATTGCGATCAATCGTACCGTAGATGCCATTGCCCGAGGTGAGAACCGCATCTTGCTCATAATGGCAACCGGAACAGGGAAGACCTATACAGCTTTTCAGATTATTTGGCGGCTTTGGAAATCCGGAGCCAAAAAACGTATTCTATTTCTTGTAGATCGCAACATCCTTGCCGATCAAACCAAAACCAATGACTTTAAACCCTTCGGTCAAGCAATGACCAAGATTACCAACCGCACTGTCGATAAAGCCTTCGAAATTTACCTATCTCTTTATCAAGCGGTAACAGGCACGGAAGAAGAACAAAATATTTACCAACAATTCTCTCCAGATTTTTTTGACTTAATAGTTATCGACGAATGTCACCGGGGGAGTGCCGCCGATGATGCCGCTTGGCGAAAAGTTCTAGAGTATTTTTCTTCAGCTACCCAAATAGGCCTTACTGCAACGCCAAAAGAAACCAAAGATATCTCCAATATTGAATACTTTGGCGATCCAATTTATACGTACTCTCTGCGACAAGGTATTTCTGACGGCTTCTTAGCACCGTACAAAGTTGTCCGTATTGGCTTCGACAAGGATTTAGAGGGCTGGCGACCAGAAGTCGGGCAAACAGACAAATATGATCAACTTATTGAGGACCGCGAATATAACGACCGTGATTTTGACCGTAACCTAATCCTGGAAAAGAGAACAGAACTTGTAGCAGCCAAAGTAACCGAATTTCTCAAAGCAACCAACCGCTTCGCTAAGACAATCATTTTTTGCGAGGACATTGATCACGCCGAGCGGATGCGACAAGCAATTGTAAATGCCAACCCCGACCTTGCGGCAGCGAATAGCAAGTACGTGATGCGCATCACAGGTGATAATGATGAAGGCAAGGCGCAACTCGACAACTTCATCGATCCTGAATCTATATATCCCGTTATTGCCACTACCTCACGACTAATGTCTACCGGCGTAGACGCTCAAACCTGCCATCTCATTGTTCTTGACCGTCGAATCGCTTCCATGACTGAGTTCAAGCAGATAATTGGGCGCGGCACCCGAATCAACGAGGACTACAACAAGTTCTTCTTTACGATTATGGACTTCAAACGAGCGACTGCGCTTTTTGCTGACCCTGACTTCGATGGTGACCCAGTTCAGATTTATTCTCCTGATCCAGATAAGTCTGTCGTACCACCAGACGAATCATCTGATGATCGAACGGAAGAAACGGACGACATCATCTTTTCAGATTCATTCGACGTTAATGAAGGGCAAGATTCAATAAAAAGACCACCACGCTACACCGTAGATGACGTTGAGGTCAAAGTTGTTTCAGAACGAGAACAATACTTAGATGCGAATGGAAAACTTATCACTGGATCGCTAAAAGATTATTCCCGCAAAACCGTACTCAAAGCGTTTGCCTCCCTTGATGATTTCCTAACTGTTTGGAACAGTGCCGAAAAGAAGCGTGTAATCATAGAGGAACTTTCGGCCAAAGGCGTCTATTTCGACGAACTTGCGAAACAAGTGGGGCGTGATTATGACGCTTTTGATTTAATTTGTCATGTTGCTTTTGACCAACCGCCTCTCACACGGAGAGAAAGAGCTGAAAAGGTAAAAAAACGAAACGTCTTTGCCAAATATGGCAACGAAGCCCGTTCTATTCTTGATGCTTTACTTCAGAAATACTCGGATAACGGAATCACCAGTGTTGAATCCCTCGAAATACTTAAAGTCGATCCACTCACTAACTTCGGCACACCGATGGAAATTGTAAGTTTCTTCGGAGGTAAACCTGGTTATCTCGCTGCCATTCGTGAGCTTGAAATAGCCATTTATCAGAAAGTTGCTTGATCTATGCCTAATGTTACTAATCTTGTCAAAACCATTCAGGATATTATGCGTAAAGACGCCGGTACATATGGTGACGCGCAACGTCTCGAACAACTTGGCTGGATGTTCTTTCTAAAAATTTTAGACGACCATCAAATTGAAATGGAAGTCCTTAAGGAGAGCTACAAGTCTCCACTCCCAGTGCACCTTCAATGGTCGAGCTGGGCAACTGACCCTGAAGGTATTACAGGTGAAGGCTTGCTCGACTTCGTAAATAACATGCTCCTGCCAAAGTTGAAGACCTTGACTGCCGGAAATGATAAGATGGCTGGAGTAATCCGAATGGCTTTCGATGATGCCAATAATTATATGAAAAATGGTACGTTGATGCGGCAAGTCATCAACAAAATCAATGAAATTAACTTTAATATTTCAGATGACCGTCACATGTTCGGTGACATCTATGAAAAGCTCCTAAAAGATCTTCAATCTGCTGGAAATGCAGGTGAATTCTATACGCCTCGCGCCGTAACTCAATTTATTGTCGAACAGGTGGATCCTCGACTTGGCGAAACCATCCTTGATCCGGCCAGCGGTACAGGCGGCTTTCTTGTTTGCGCAATCGAACACTTGCGCAAACAGGCAAAAACTGAATATGACCATAGAGTTATTCAAAACTGTTTCTCCGGCATTGAAAAAAAACATCTCCCACACATCCTTTGTATGACCAATCTCCTTTTGCACGGAATCGAAGTACCTTCAACTGTCCGCCATGATAACACTCTTGCCCGTCCATTACGGGACTGGTCTCCGAAAGAGCGTGTTGACGTGATCGTCACCAATCCCCCATTCGGGGGAATGGAAGAGGATGGCATCGAGTCAAACTATCCTGCTGAGTTCCGCACTCGTGAAACAGCTGATCTCTTTCTCGTGCTTATCATGAAAATCCTAAAACCAGGCGGTCGAGCCGGACTTGTATTACCAGACGGTACTCTTTTTGGTGAAGGTGTAAAAACACGAATCAAAGAAGCCCTACTTACTGAGTGCAACTTGCACACGATAGTTCGACTACCGAATGGAGTTTTTAACCCCTATACCAGTATTCGAACAAACCTTCTCTTCTTTACCAAAGGTCAACCCACTACTGAGGTCTGGTACTATGAACACCCATATCCTCCTGGAGCCAAAAGTTATAATAAAGGCAGACCCATTAGTATTAATGAATTTGTACCTGAACGTACGTGGTGGGACAATCGCGTGGAAAACGAGCAAGCGTGGCGAGTTTCCATCGATCAGATAAAAGCGAGCAATTACAGTCTTGATCTCAAAAACCCACATAACTCTGACACCGGACCCGGTGACGTAGATCATCTTCTCCCAGAATACGAAAAACTTCTAAAACAGATTGCGGAAACTCGTGCTATTCTGAAAAAGGAACTCCAACAAGCGCTCACTACTGCTGGGACGGATTCATGACGTCAAATATTTTTTTTGAGAAGTTTGAGCAATTCGCGGAGACTCCCAATGCAGTGGCAAAAATGCGCGAGTTAGTGTTACAACTCGCCACTTGTGGAAAACTGGTTATGCAATTGCCTGATGACGAACCTACCTCCATGTTGCTTACTCGCATTCATCAGCACTTTGATTTACGACAAAACCGAAAGGAACCATTTGGGCTTAATTTAGAGCCGTTAAAACACGATAATCTTCCCGAGATCCCAGCGAGTTGGGAATGGGTGCGTCTCGGTAATGTCGTTGATTACGGTTCCTCGGATAAAGTGGAGTCCACCAACATCCCCGAAGACGCTTGGCTTCTGGACCTTGAGGACATTGAGAAGGATACCTCGCGTTTATTACAACGAAAGACATTTGGCCAAAGTCCTTCAAAGAGTACGAAGACTGCGTTCTTAGTGGGTGACGTTCTCTATGGGAAGCTTCGACCGTACTTAAATAAAGTTATAGTCGCCGATGCTCCCGGTTATTGCACAACAGAGATAATTCCAATCCGCACATTTGGCTTCATAGAACCTGCCTATCTTTGTTATGCGCTCAAACGACCGGCCTTTATCTCGTATGCAATTTCAAAAAGTTATGGGATGAATCTCCCAAGACTCGGGACAGAAGACGCTCAGCAGGCACCGTTTCCACTCCCACCCCTCGCTGAGCAAAAGCGAATTGTTACAAAGGTAGATGAGTTGATGGTGTTATGTGATCGGCTGGAGAAGCAGCAAAAAGAAAGAGAAACACAACATACTACGCTCGCCCGCGCTTCGCTATCCCGCTTTGCTGAAGCACCCACACCTCAAAATCTCGATCTACTCTTCCACCCATCTTTTATCATTACTCCAGACGACCTCCGCAAATCTATCCTTACTCTCGCGATCCAAGGCAAGCTTGTACCTCAAGACCCGAATGGCGAACCGACTACACCCTACTTAGAAAATGAAGCTCCTTTCAACATACCGCCTGGCTGGAAATGGAAACCGCTCGGCATTTTGGGCACATGTAAAACAGGAAAAACGCCACCCACAGGTGACCCAGTAAATTACGGTGCAGGGTTTCCCTTTATCGGGCCGGGTCAAATCACATTCGGCGGCATCATAACCCCGCCAGAAAAAACACTAACCCAAACAGGGCTGGCGAATAGCACAGAGGCATGTGCTGGAGATATCCTCATGGTTTGCATAGGAGGTTCTATCGGTAAAGCTGCAATTTGCAGTGAGACCGTTGGTTTCAACCAGCAGATAAATTCGATTCGATTGGAGCGTGATCTTCCTACATTTGTGTACGGAGTATTCAAATCAGCCTATTTCCAAGAACAGATGCTTGCTCGCGCTTCAGGATCCGCAACCCCGATCATCAACAAAGGTAAATGGGAGCAAATTTTAATTCCTTTGCCACCCCTCGCCGAACAACACCGTATCATAGCCAAAGTGGATCAATTGATGTCATTAGTTGATGAATTGGAAACACAGCTTGTAACCTCTCATGAAACCGGCAAGAAACTCATGGAAGCCATTGTTTCCGAACTTACCTCAGGAGTAAACTATGCCTGATCGTTCGCATCTATCTTTTGATCAAGAAGCAACTCTTGAAGAACTCGCCGGCGTCGGTAAGAATAACCGATTCAACGAAGCTATTGATGATGAGGAGTTTGAGGAACTCCAGGTCATTTGTAAACGTGGAACAGAAGAAATTCGTCTCGCTAAACCGAGTCGAGCTTTCTATTTCGGTGACCGGATTCGTTACGAAGAGGAAGCCAAACGCTTCGATCAACAAGAGAAATCGCGCACGCTAAATACTGATCTGTTTCCTCGTAATCTATCTCGTTTTGAAGATCTTAAGAAATCCTGCCAGCGTGGCTTCGTCATCCCCTTTGTGGGTGCTGGCATGTCGAAAAGTGCCGGATGCCCGGAGTGGAAAGAATACCTTCTCAATTTTTGCGCAGAAGCGAACATAGACCCTGAAGCCACACGGGCTCGTCTTGAAGTAAACGGCGACTACGAAGGAGTGATGAATGACATCGTTACTACCCTCGGAGAAAATCGCTTCAATCTCGACTTTGAACGCGATTTTAGAACACCTGATGTGATAACAGGGGCTGTAACACTGCTACCGAGACTTTTTGATAGTTGTGTGATTACTACAAACTTTGATCGTATTCTTGAGAAAGTTTACGAAGAAGATGGCAAAACGTTTACCGAAAAAGTGACTGGTCGTGGCCAAGTCAGTGCATTTTTTCGTGCTATTCCTGCCGGAGAACGCTATCTATTGAAACTTCACGGTAATCTTGACAATGCAGTGGAACGGGTCCTAAACAGAGACGAATATAATACCGCCTATGGTAACGATGGTAACATCCAGGATGGTTGTTGTATTCCCAAACTTTTAAAGCGCCTATTCAGTAGTTACAGTTTTCTTTTCCTTGGTTGTAGTCTCTCTGCAGATCGTACAATCCAAACCTGTATGAGGGTTGCCCAACTTGAAGGGCAGGAGAACTTACCACATCACTATGCGTTGTTAGCGTGTCCGGAAAATGTAGACAAAAAGCGCATCATCGATCAGCGTCTCGCGGATGCCCACATCTCCCCAATCTGGTTTCCCGAAGGCGAATTCCAATACATAGAAGAGATTCTCCAACTCTTACTCGATTGATTGTTGTTACGTTCTGGCAAATGTGATATTCCCTCACCCCAATATCTTGGGGTTTGAGTCTTCCAGGACCCAAGACGCCCCCAAATCCCTTTGATGTGATTCTCACTTCGGGGATCAGCCATAGTTTGACTGGTAGCTATGCAACCTGCTACCCTCCAAACCGTCGAGCAACTGCGCCAAACCCTGCTTACCAAATGGCCGGACGCTACCCCTCGTGTCCCTCTCTACACCGTACCTGCTAACGGCGCTTCAGTTCAAAATCCCTTACAAATCGGTTTAGGGGAAATAGCCGAACTGTCCGGTACGGAATCATCCGGCAAGACTTCCCTCGCTTCCCGGATGCTCACAGCACAATCCCAAGAACCTGCCTACTGGCTTTCGTTGTTCGGCCGGGTCTATTTTCTCCCCACCACCCATAGGATTCACCTCGAAGTCGCAAGTCTCAAAGAAGCTATAACCGTTTGCCAGACTATCATCGGCGCGGCTGCTATGCGTCGCATTGTTCTCGATTTATCAAACCTGCAATCTATCAAAATCAGCAAGGATGGCCTGACAGCTATATGGTACCATTTACGGAGAATCGTTGTTCGGCAGTACGCCCATCTGATTATCCTGACACCGGAGAACGCAACCTTGTTACCGGATAGCATCGTTACCAAAAAAATTCACGTTTCAAGGAATACGCACGGGGCAATTCAGGCACACATACTCAGAAGCCGAACGGGGGGTGAAGGGATGCACTATGTCGTTGCCGATACCGCCTGACCGCCGGGTAGCTTGTGTCCTATTCCCTAATTTTTCGCTGAACAGGCGAATTACGCCTGACATTACCGAACTACCTGTTGTACTTACTCACACGACAGCTAAAGCGATTGTCGTCATCGCGCTGAATCACTCGGCGCGACAACATGGTCTCGTGCCGGGCATGACACTCTCACAAGCCGAATCCTACTGTCGGACAGTCAAGCAAATTGCTTTCAATCGTGACCAAGACATCGAATATCTTGAGCAATTATCAGAACAATTTACCTCACTAACGCCGCGAATTGAAGTCGATAAATCTGAGATCGGGATTCTCTACATTTCCCTTCACGGCATTTTCCTACTCTATAAATCTGAGCAAGAATTCATCGACGCATTGGTAACAAAAGGGAAGCAAACCAAACTGCCGTTTCAGATCGGTGTTGCTGAAAACAAACTGCTTGCCCGGATGGTCGCACAGGACGCTACCGAAAATTCATACCTGATTCTTAATAAAGATAGCCAGACCGATTTTCTCTCCCCACTACCCATAGAACGACTGCAAACCGACCCATACGTTGCCGACCTCTTTGAGTCACTCGGTATTGATACCATTGAGAAACTCAAAACCATTCCCACCAATGAACTGGCGGCTCGCTTTGGCGAAACTGGCTCAAAGCTGGCAAACGATGCAAAGGGTATCGACCGAAGCCACTTTCATTTCAAAACAGAACAGGAAGTCACCCAAATTACTAAGTGCCTCGATTATCCGCTTACAAATTCAGAATCTCTCTTGCAAGACCTACTGCCTGACCTGACTACTGCTTTGGAGAAACTCGCCGCCAGTAATCGCGGGTGCAAGGCTCTTTTACTCAAATTCATCACCGAAAACAAGCAGTGCATCGTTAAACAAGTCACGATTGCCTATTCTTCTGCCAGCATTGCTGTTTTCCAGCGTCAAATTCGACTCGCTTTGCCAAACTACGATTTCGATTCCGGCGTAATTGAATGGCGGATTCAGCTATGCGAAATCTCACCTTTGCCCAACCAGCAAACTGACCTCGTTACCGCCGCTACAACTGTCATTCATTCTGACAGGTGTGTTGTTCAACAGCGCGTATTGACCGCTACAAAAGGATTCCTGCCGGAAGATTTCTCAGCATTACAAAACTCTGAGCAAACGGACACAGGCGAAAGTCAGACGACTTGCCTGTTTTCTCTCAAAACGGAAGGCTTGCGGTTATTCACTAATCCCCAAGTGGTATCAGTCATGGCTAAGGAGGGTATTCTTAACTTCTTTTCTTGGGAGCATACCGACTATCGCGTAAACAGACAGTTCGGGGCTTGGGTGCTTTCCGGTCGATGGTGGGACAAGCAGTATGAGCGTTGGTACTTTGAAGTCGTAACAACTGACTATGGCCGCTATCTGCTTTTCTTCGATGCACTCGATTCACAATGGTATCTGCATGGCATTTATGACTGAGGCAAATCAGATGTCGTATGTCGAACTGCATACTCATTCCAACTTCTCATTCTTGGATGGTGCTTCGCACCCGCCTGAACTCGTTAAGCGAGCAAGTGAACTTGCCTATCCAACACTCGCTCTCACTGACAACAACGGTCTGTATGGAATTATCCAGTTTAGCGAATCCTGCAAGTTGCTTGGCGTCCGACCAATAATCGGCTCAGAAATCACATTGGAGAATGATTCGCACCTTGTCCTATTGGTTAAGAACAAACAGGGGTATGTCAACCTCTCGCAACTACTGAGTAAAACACTATCGGAATCAGAAAAAGGTGTATGCAAAATAAAACCGGAATTGCTGAACAGTCACGCCGAAGGCTTGATTGCCCTTTCCAGTTTCGAGTCCGGCAAAATCGGTGCGTCGCTCCAAGCCGACGACCTGTTTCAAGCCAAGCGAATCGCAAATCAGTACAGGGAGTTATTCGGTGCCGAAAACTTCTATCTCGAATTGAACAATCATCGACTCCCTACCCATTCGCTGTTACTTCAAAAGACCTCTGTACTCGGCAAAGAGTTAGCAATCCCATGCGTTGCGACCAATAGTGTCCGGTATGCAAAGAAAGAAGACCGAAAAATTCAGGATTTCCTTACTGCCATTCGGCATCATACAACGCTCGACAATGCCGGGCGGTTACTCTATCCCAATGGTGAACGGTACTTGAAACCGGCTAAAGCAATGAAATCCCTCTTTGCCAAATATCCCGAATCAATTGAAAACAGTGTGGTAATTGCATCTCGCTGTTATTTTTCCCGCGACTATCTTTCCACTTCATTGCCCGATTTTCCTGTTCCTCCCGGATATACAGCAGACAGATACCTTAGAAAGCTTGTCCAAGAAGGTGCCGAGCAGCGATACGGTGAAATCACCGAGCCAGTCAGCAGGCAACTTGAGCATGAACTATCACTCATCATCCGGCTCGATCTTGCCGGATATTTTCTTATCGTTTGGGATATTGTCCGCTTTTGTAGAGAGCATGAAATTCTCTGTCAGGGACGCGGCTCTGCCGCCAATTCAGTCGTTTGCTATTCCCTCGCTATTACTGCAATCGACCCCATTAAGCTCAAACTGCTATTCGAGCGGTTTCTTTCGGACGGACGGAAAGAACCGCCGGACATCGACATCGACATTGCTCATACCCGGCGCGAAGAAGTAATTCAATATGTCTATGCCAAGTATGGCCGGGATCACGCCGCACTGGTAGCCAATGTTATTTGCTACCGAGCGCGATCAGCGGTTCGGGAAGTCGGTAAAGCAATGGGCTTCTCAATGGAAGATTGCAACAAACTCTCTAAGCTGCTCGATCACTACCGAGACGGCGAAGACCTCAAAGAGCGGTTGCGGGAAGCTGGCTTTGACTTACAAAGTAAACGAATCAGCTTGCTCTTTGAGCTTGTCGGAAGGGTGCGCTCATTCCCCCGACATCTTGGTATTCATGTTGGCGGGATGGTCATCACGAAGACGCCACTCTCGCATACTGTACCGATTGAAAAAGCTACTATGCCAAATAGGACAGTGATTCAGTGGGACAAAGACGATACCGCCGACGCTCGGCTTGTAAAGATCGACCTGCTCGGACTCGGTGAATTGACCTGTATCGACATCGCCTTGAAACTGATTCAACAGCACAAGGGGATTGAAATCGACCTTGCCAAGCTGTCGTATGAAGACCCAAAGGTCTTTGACTTCATTTGCAAAGCAGAAACTCTCGGTGTCTTTCAGATTGAATCACGCGCTCAGATGATAACACTCCCTCGAATGAAGCCCCGTTCATTTTACGATCTTGTGGTGGAAGTCGCCATTATCCGTCCCGGCCCGATTCAAGGGGATATGGTTCACCCCTACTTACGCCGTCGCAACGGTGAAGAAGAAGTTACTTACCCACACCCGAATCTGAAACCCGTGTTAGAGCGCACGCTGGGCGTTCCGCTTTTTCAGGAACAGGGAATGCAGGTAGTGATGCTGGCCGCCGGATTTACGGCAGGTGAAGCAGACGAACTTCGCCGTGCAATGGGACATAAGCGGTCACATGAAAAAATGGCCGCTTTGTATCATCGAATTGTCGAAGGAATGGTTAAGAACGGGTACAAACCGGAAATGGCGGAAAAAGTGTTCATGCAATTGGCCGCCTTCGCTGACTTTGGCTTTGCGGAATCACACGCCGCTTCGTTTGCTCTCTTGGTCTATGTCTCCGCATGGTTGAAGCTCTACTACCCAACCGAATTCTATTGTGCTCTGCTTAACGCTCAACCAATGGGCTTTTACTCAACTTCCAGCATCGTTTTTGAGGGAAAGCGTCGTGGAGTCAGGTTCTTGCCAGTAAGTGTCACAGAAAGCCAGTGGCATTGCACGATGGAAGGGGATTCAGTTCGGATCGGATTTCGATTTATCAGTTCGCTTGGCAAAGCCGCCAAAGAGAAAATCGAATCAGCCCTTGAAAAGGGGTGCTTCGTTTCACTCAGGGATTTTGTCCAGCGCACCGGACTATCTGAACGGGCTTTGACACAAATTGCCAAAGTTGGAGCCTTCAATTCATTGGGGAAAAGCCGGAGGGATTCATTGTGGGAGGTAATTGAAGTCGCCCAGCCGAATTTTCCCCCACTACCCCTATTTGACCAACCGGAAACCAAGACCCAGTTTGAACCGATGGACTTGCAGCAAAAGCTCAAAACCGATTTCTCAGTCATGGGGCTAACAACCGGATCACACCCTATGACTTTGATTCGAGAGCGATTGAAGCGACAAAATGTGCTTTCATCGGCGGACTTTTGCACAGTATCTAATTCGTGTATAATTATTGTCGCTGGCTTGGTAATTATCCGCCAACAGCCGGAAACCGCTAAGGGGATTATTTTCGCCACTCTTGAAGATGAATTCGGGTTTATCAATCTGGTTGTCAAGCCGCAATACAAGAAAAAGTACCGGGATGCTTTTCTCTATTCCAACTGCCTGATGGTAAAAGGGAAGCTTGAACGGAAAGAATCGGTCGCCAACATCGTGGCTTTTGAATTTTCTGCAATCAACCTGAGAGAGACGGAAGTCCCGATTGCTTCGCGGGACTTCCGTTAGAAGCGAAGGTAACTGCCTTTGGTATATGGGATCTAGGTCCTAAACTTCACTAAGCAGTAGTCTCGAACATCCGCCTGGCAAATGAAGGGCAAGTTCCATCATGTGAGCTGTGATTCATTGAGAATACCCAATCAGATGCATGCAGGCCCGTTTCCCATATCGCAGAAGTCGTGCGCAAGCCGACGGCGTCACTTAGTTGCATGTTCTACCAGGCAACCGATTCCGATTGCGTTTGTAATTCTAGCTTCGTATCCATTCTATCTGTAAATGCACTAGTTGAGGAATTTTCATGGCATAAAGGAAGAAAGCCTCATTTGGACTCGATTCGGCCCGTTCACATCATAATTACTGTTCATGGGATAAGAACTTTTGGGGAATGGCAGGAAACACTTGAGAGATCGATTAATCGGGGCGATCCTTCGAAGCTCGTATTGAGCTTTAGATTCGGATATTTCTCAAGCCTAGAATTTCTAATTCCTCCCTTCAGATGGATTCAAGTACGAAACTTTAGGAATTCTGTGAAGGCTATATGCGAACTTCATCCAGGAGCAAGAATTGACTTAGTTGGCCATAGCTTTGGAACACATTTGATTGGCTGGTCAATTCGGCACCTTGTGCTGAAATGTGGTTGCAAATTTCACACAGTAATCCTCGCAGGAAGCGTTCTAAAACCGAGATTTCGCTGGGAAAAGCTATTTCAGTGTGGCGGTATAAAGTTACTAGTGAATGATTGCGGCATTGAAGACAATATCTTGATTCTTTCCCACCTATTTGCACCGTTCTCGGGAATGGCTGGAAGAGTAGGATTCTATGGTCTGACCGGTAATAACATGATCAACCGATACTTCCGTGGGGGGCACGGTCTCTTTTTTAAGAATCTCTCTGAAAATCGATGTCTGTTCATGGAAGAATACTGGCTCCCTCTTCTGGTCGGAAATGCCATCGTCGAGAGAGTTGACCAGCGTTCGAAAGTCTCGATAGTCCAGGGCATTTTCATTTTTTCTGTACAGAATCTAGCCTTTGTTAAAGTGCTATTACTACTTATAGGATCTATCTTCCTTGTAAGTTCAATTGTAGATCAGCAAAGGAGAGCCGAAGATATTCGACTTCGGAGAAATGCAAGCGAACTCGCATTTCAAAGTTCATCTCTCCTCACGAGCGACCTCCTTAAGTCATTGTCCATAGCTGTCGAGGCCTGTAGTACTAAGATACTTCCCGAAACTCGATCAGCGTTGTTAGCCCCTCTAGTGGAACTGGAGTACGTCATTGGAATCGGAGACGTTGCAACCTACAACTCCCAGTTTAGTTTTGAGGGAGAGGACACGGTGGTGGTGGTTGACGCAAATGACATGTACCAAGAATCGCTAGGTAGGTTTACTTTCATTTCTCAACAGAATGGGAAATGGGTGTTGGAGAGTCCCATAAACGTAAGAGCTGATAGCTCGAATGTTGACCCAATTGTCAAGTATCTGGATCAGGTAAATGCACAAGTATCCAACTCACTAAAGCACTTATCGAGCAACCCTGATCCAATAATTGTAGCGCTAAACAGTAGATTCCTACTCGATAGGTGCGGTTCGAGTGTTGGCGTTTTTGACCGCTTTGGCCAAACCTCGTTTACAACTTCGCTTCGTGGCAGTTCACTCTGCGAATTCGGTGCGAATCACAATGTCTCGCGAGTTATATTTATTGATGGCGAGAGTGGAAAGGGCCAATCGATTTGGCGTGATCAAAGTGATTCGGCGTCTTGGCATGTCGCAAACATTAATCTGTCTCCCTTACCGCAAACGGGAGTGGGAATAGTCGCCGTGGGAGAATCTAGGGTGGCCGTTTCGGATCGTCTTAATTCTGATCTCTACGTTTTTGACTTTTTCTCAGGAATGTACCTTTATGCAGAAAGATGGCCGACAGAAGAAGTCGGGGAAATTGAGACGATGAAATTCGTACCAAGTTCGGACGCTTTGTGGATTGGCACCAAAGGAGGATACTTGCTACATGCCGACGTATCGAAACTGAGAGCACGTTGGTCTGCATACTTTCGCCCAATTACAGATCAAGCAATTGTCTCAATTGAATTTTCTGGTGATGGCGGTCGCTGCGCCGTTCTAGGTGATTCGGATACCTTGCTTCTCCTCGACACTCCAAGTCCAGATAGTATTGATTCTCTATTCAATGATCTGAACGCCCCTACGACTCAGTTTAAGAACATGATGATGGGTAATACACTTCCACCTAGTCCAACTGTGAAAATCGGTGTGCCGGGACGCCGTCATCCCAAGATTCGTATGAGCCGGTCTGGAAATCGAATTGGCGCTCTTGACTCGGAGGGGCGACTCCTGATATTGGATTTAACCGGAGGAAGTCGTGTAGTCAACGAGGTTCGACAGTTGCCAAATCGATATTGGCGCGAGAAGATTCCGCCGGGAGATCCTTCGAATCCTTTGTCTACAGACATTTTCTATGCAATGTCTACGATGTACTCCCGCAACTGGGCTAACGGCAATTCAGTAGATATTGATAACGCGGGAAAGCTTCTGTCCTCCTGTGGTGACGATGGAGCTATCTATGTATGGGACATGGACTCCGACAGTCTATTGTGGAGTCAAGAGGCATTGTCGACAGAGATCGTGGAGGCAGAATTCACGCCGGACACTCAGTTGTTGGTGGTTGTTGGTGCAGACAATGTTAGTTTTTGGAACGCTTTGACCGGTAATGAGATTGGGGAAAGGATAAAGATCGATAATTGCAGAAGTTTGGCGATCAGCCCTGACGGACACTTCTTCGCGCTTAACACCGGCTCGGCATATCAAATTTGGTCGCTTACAGAACCAAGGCGGCTTCTATCCTCAGTCAGATCGAGTTCAGTGAACCTCATTGATTGTGAGTTCTCTGCCGACTCAAAACACTATGCAATTCCTACCGATCGTTCAGTGAACTTTGTTTCCACGGAACGCCTGGGAGAGGTGACGTCTATAAACGTAACGGATGCGACGAGGATAGTACGATTTTCACCGCAGGGCGGCCAATGGATAGCCGCAAGTGAAAAGAAAGTGTATATTTACAAACCCACTTTAGACCAGCTCGATGAATTGGAATTACTCCCAGAGTGGGGTATTCCGTCAGACTTGGTGATCGTTAATGGCGGCCGCGAAGCTGTTATCGGAACCTCCAAGGGATTTCTTGTGATGTGTGACATTGAAGAGGTAAAATGGATAGGAGTAGTTTCGCAGCTTGACAAAGGAGGCATTTATAGCCTCACGACAAACCCTATCGCCGAGACGGTTTTCGTTGGGATTGACAATTACTCAATCTATAGGATTGACATTGCGCCGGAATCCTGGTTCGAAATTGCCCATCAAAAGCGGATATCCGAATAGGCTTTTGACGTTTACCTGAACTTGAATTAGCCTCTTGTAGTGGATTCCTGAAACTTGAGATGAGTGAGCCAGTGAGATTACCAAGGTGTCTCTGACCTTTCCCAATTCGTTGGTCAATTCTTAACCTCATATCTTTCTTTATTTTGGTTTATCGATTTTCTAATGCCTTATGAAATCGCTGACGTCAGCTGGCAGAAGGAGCACAAGGGGCGATTCTGGTCGTAGTCCATCCGCCAGCGCTCATTCTTCGTTCGTGCGTCTCTGAGTTCAATGAATAGCAGATCATTGAGACACTTATCCCGAAACCAATCCTAGAATGGTTCGACAACGCCGTTCTGATGCGGTTAGCCGTGTGCGTAGAACTAATTATTTCTAGTGCCCAATGATTGCGCAACTTCCGCTATGCTACCGGATCAGCAACTCGCTCAATACACGCTGGCGAATCATTTACTGGCTTGTTCACTAACGTGGAAACCGAGAAATACTCCATTGCATCCGCCGAATACGGCTTGAGCAATTCAACTGCCTTCGCCCCCGACTTACTCAGGTCGAGCCATACTTCCTCGGCTTCACGCGGCAAAATCACAGGCATACGATCATGGAGCGGACTTATCAATTCATTGGCCGATGTCGTAATAATGGTAAACGTCTCAAGCTCCGATCCGTCCGGTTTCTTCCACTTGTCCGAGAGGCCAGCGAAGGCGAACGGCTCCCCAGTTTTCAACGCGATACGAATCGGGCCGCGCTTGCCGTTGGGAAAGTCACGCCATTCAAAGAATCCGTCCGCCGGGATCATCACTCTGGAACGATCAATTAGCTTTCGGAACGACGGTTTTTCGGCCAGCGTTTCCGACCGGGCATTGATCATTTTGCTGGCAAACGAATCGTCCGGTGCCCACGATGGTATGAGTCCCCATCGCATTGGCTTGAGTTTCCGGTTACCCCCATCTGACGTTATGATCGGCGCAAATTGAGTTGGAGCCATGTTGTAGCGCGGCACCAAATTGGTCAAAATGGTTTCCTCGATGTCATACAGCCCAAATCTCTCGGCCAGCAATGCCAGCACTAAGGCAATGGAATATCGACCACACATGGCCTCAAGATAGCGATTTACGCCCTACAATCAACCGGTCGCTCGGGCCGCCAGCATGTGCTGAATGAATGCTTTAAAAGTTCTACAAACTTCCATCGAGGGGAGCTTATGTTTTTTGCACTAACTAAAACCTACCACGACAAGATTACACCTTGTTTCCGATATCACGTATTCGAAAACGTAGAACAGCCTAAAGCGTCAATACGGTAGTTATAAATTGCGGCCAAATACGATCCGAAGATAGTTTAATGTTTTGTAGTGAAACATTGATGAAGAACGAATTGCTTTGAAATTGGCAAAATTTCTTCGAACAGTCGTTTCAATCAGCATCGGCGCTCACCACCAAAAAACATTGACTCAGATAAGAGAAGTAACGTTTCTTTCCCCATTCGACGAGAAAAACTATTATGGCATTAGTACCAGGCGCGACAATAGGTCATTTCAGAATTATTCGCCTCCTTGGACAAGGTGGTATGGGCGAGGTATATGAGGCAGCCGACACCAATCTCGACCGCCCTGTCGCTCTCAAAGTCCTGCTTCGCGACCAAAATACCCTTCCCGAACATCAGAATCCCATCCTTGCCGAAGCCCGGCGAGCAGCAAAAATCAACTCTCTTTACGTCGTCAAAGTGTGGGAAGTCTCCACTACCGACGGTGTTTCATACATCGCGATGGAGTATGCCTCCGGCCCTGACTTGCGCTCGATGATTCCTGTCGGAGAATTGAAGCTTGCATTAAATTTAATCCAGTGGATTGGTGAAGGAATACAAGCTGCACACAGTCAGGGGATTGTACACCGGGATCTAAAACCCGAGAATATTAAACTCAGTGAAAACGGTGAACCAAAGATTCTTGATTTTGGTCTTTCGGAAGATGTCGATTGCGATACAGTTGACATAACCGGTAAAATCACCGGTACGCTTCACTATTTGGCGCCGGAACAAATGAGCGGAGCACCGGCAACATTTCAATCCGATCTTTTCAGCTTCGGCACGATATGCTACGAATTGCTCACTGGCTCACGTCCGTTCGAAGGGTCATATCCTGCAAGTGTAATCTATTCGATTCTACATGAGGAGCCAATCCCTCCGACTGAACGACGCACTAATTTACCCGTCTGGATTGACGCATTTATCGGCAAGCTTCACGCAAAAAATCCGATCGATCGATTTCATGACATGAAAGCTGCTCTTGAGTTCCTTGAAGCATCCTGGAAAGGAACTGCTCAGCCAGCAAGTTTGGACTATAAGACGCGGCAGAGAAATGTAACCGTCGTTGATCTACGCAATCTGTCAGGTGACCCAAACTGGAACTATTTTTGTCAAGGCTTCACTGAAGATGTCATTCGAGAATTAAGCCGACGCACCAAATTAACAGTCAATGCTGAACCATCAACGGAAGTTGAGCGTGATGTTCGGGAAGTTTTTAAGCGTTGCCGTTCGGACTTTGTCGTGGCCGGGTCACTGCTTCGGTGGCTCGATAAAGTTAAACTTAATTTGGCAATTTACGGCAGCGACGGAAATCGACTTATTGCAGCTGAAAACCATGAAGGGGATGTTACCGACCTCTTTTCTATCCTGGCAAAGGCGGCCGAGCAAACATCGATGGTTCTTGCCAAGGAAAGCGGAGCCTCGGCGCTGCCTGTATCAGGCCCTCGCTCGACAGATGTTACGGCTTATGATTTGTATTTGCGGGCAAGGAATTACTATCAGGGAAGCACGGCGCAGGATTTTAATCATGCTATCCAACTCTACAAGAAAGCGTTGGCAATAGAACCTGAGTTTGCATTGGCCCATGCCGGTTTAGCCGACGTATACAGCTCACAGTACATGGCTTGGTACGAACGCACCAAAGAACGCATCGAGCTCGCTCAGCGGGAAGCAAATACGGCGTTAACACTTAACCCTGAGCTTCCCGAAGCACACCGATCACTCGGCAGGTACTTCCAATTTATTGAAAATCCGATTGAAGCAGAACGATGCTTTATACATGCTATTGAGTTTGATTCGAAGTTTGCCCTTGGCTACCGATCGCTTGGATGGCTAAAGCGTGGGGTCGGCAATTATGACCAAGCCGCACATTTCGCAAGAAAGGCTTTAGAATTAGCACCGACAGACCTGGAAACTTTATTGCTGCTGAGTCTGATAAGTATCGATCAACGGCAATTCACACCGGCATTGGCAACTTTGCAGCGCGCAATTGAGCTGGGGCCAGATTACGGGCGAGCGTATTATAATCTTGGATGTGTCTACATGAAGTTGGGGGTATTTGATTTGGCGCTGGAAAACTTTTTACAAGCAATTGAATTCAAAGGTGATCCCAATTGCTATACCGATGCCGGATACCTGTATGCGGCAACAGGGAAACATGAAGAAGCTAAGGAAATGCTTACGGCGTCGATAGAGCTCGGATACTTACCTTTTGTTGCACACTACTTTCTTGCTTTGGCGGAAATGGGTGAAGGCAACTCTGATAAAGCAAAAGCAGAGTTTGCCACGGTGGTAACACTTACGAACAAAGAAGCAGATGATCCTAATCTCGGCGATATTCACACGCTTGGTTTTCATGCGATGGCTTTGGCAGGTCTCGGACAACAGGATTCGGCCATACACATCTTGACGATTCTTGAACGACGGGGGGCAGACCAAGGGGAAGTTCTATTATGCGTTGCCAGAGCGTATGCTCTTTTAGGTGAAAAAACTAAAGCGGAGGAAGTTTTGAATCGCTCCTTCCACACCCATGCAGGTCCAACCCCTCGTGAAGTTGCAATCGACCCCCATTTTGTCACGCTACGACGCTGATTTTTCCCCATCTACCATGAACCCTGCTCAATTGACAATCTATCCGAATTGGGTATCTTCTCAGTTAGCAGCTATCACGTTAAACAAGAAAATGGGTTTCATTTAACAACTTTGGACCCCCATCTTCGTTTTTGTTAAAAAGTCGTGTAACATCAAGCGCGGGAGAAAGGCATGAACCGTTCTATCCAGTTGGCACAGCCTTTAGGCCCGTCCGCCAGGGCGTGGTGCAATCTTGCTCCAAGCACCCGGCCAGCGGCTAAATCCAGCCCGGATACGACCGAATCCTACGTCCTCGAATCACACCTTGATAGTGCCAATCCAAACTCGATATTAACGCCGCTGAAGATACAGTCGTATTATGTCAACTACTTTCTCGGTGGCGATGCACAACCATCAGCGTGCCCGTAAAGTAACTAAAATGCAGGGAGTTTGTATGAGAAACTTGATTAAGCTTGTCTTGCTCGTTTTCTTGACATGCAGTTTCAGCGTTCAAATCGCCTTTGGTTTACCGTCCGGTTCAGTGACTCTAGACCACGTCGATGGTCAGTTGAATGGCGATACAGTTGGTCTAGGAACAATATCCTTCTACTTGAAAGTCGCGGTGAATGGCGGCAGCACTTCAATCAGTGGGTACACAACCGGTTTTCGTATTTACTCACCTGATGGCGCTACGTGGGGGGTACCAGCCGGTGATACGCTAAACAATATTAATGCTCCATTTGAGGGTGCACATGTAATCAACTACTTTAGCGCTGATGGGCTTCTGGCAGATACCATCGGTTTTGGTGGAATTAGCTTTAGCTCTCCACATTTGGAACCGTTGTTTAATGCTATCTCCTTCAAGCTTACAGTACACACTTCTGCCGACGACATTGGGAAAACTATATGCTTGGACTCTTCATTCTTTCGGCCTGGGAATAGTTGGCTTTGGGCCTCTCCAGGTGGAGGTGGATCCGCTAAACCAACATGGTCAGGACCGCATTGTTTTCTTGTTGTAGATAGCTCACTATTCACTGACTTTGACGGCGATGGCATCCCTGACTCTGTCGACAATTGCCCCGCGACTGCCAATGTAAATCAAGCTGATACGGATGGGGACGGCGATGGCAATGTTTGTGATAACTGTGTTTCAATTGCAAATTCGACACAACAGAATGCTGACGGAGACGCGCTGGGTGACGCCTGCGATGCTTGTCCCAACGATACCTTTAACGACCAAGATGGAGATGGAATCTGTGGCGATATTGACAATTGCGTTCAGGTGTCTAACACCAATCAGCTTGACGCGGATGATGACGGAAAAGGAGACGCCTGCGACCCAGGTGAGGTCCTATTTTCTGGCACGCCACTGTATGGTGCGCCACCTCTGAGCGTAACCTTTACCGATCAATCCATAGCCACCAGTTCACCGCTCACTGGCTGGACCTGGGACTTCGGGGATGGTGGGAGTAGCGTTACTCAAAATCCCATTCATGTATATACGACCGCGGGATTCTTTGATGTACGACTGGTTATTTCCAACGGCGTTTCAATCGATACTCTTGTAAAAAGTGTATACGTTGTTACGGATACGTCGGGCGCTCCGTTTTCGATAACCTCACAGTTTAGTGCGGAAATGGTGTTTCTAAAATCCGCTGATATTGACCTCGATAATTACACCGATATTGTGTATTCATCAAGCAACTTAGCCCCGGCTGAGTTAGAGGGACTTTGGATAGCATTCGGAAATGCGGCTGGTAACTTTAATACGCCAATTCGAATTTCACTGGAGCGGCTGACTGCAATAGCAATCGACTTTGTTAATCAGGATTCCCTACCAGACATTATCGCGGCTGGAAGTGTCGATGGACTAGACGTCCATTTGCTCTTGAACAATAACAACCGCACCTTCACAACCAGTTCCTTTGGAAATTTCAGCGACGTTATTCCTGCAGTTGCAACGGGATATTTTGACGACGACCAATTCCTTGACATTATTGTGACAAACGGCAAAATTTATTACGGCGATGGTAACGGCGGATTCCCAACTTCACTAAGCCTTTCACCTACATTCAAGGCTGTCGACGTCGCCGACTTTGACAATGATGGACAGGATGATTATGTTGCTAATATTGGAGATTCTGCGAAAATTTTTCTAAACAACGGTTTGGGAGGATTCAGTCAATCGGGCGCGATATTCACAGGAACATCAACCAGCAGTATTTCCACATCCAACGGTTTGGCGGACTTCAATCGGGACGGAAATGTCGATTTCGCCGCTGTCACCTATCTAGGCAACCTCCCTCCTAACAAAAGCATCATTACGATCGGTTTTGGCAATGGTTCAGGTGGATTTATTACATTTGATACGTTGCGAATCGACGGCTATGGGCTAACTGCCGTCGTGACTGATGTTGATAGAGATAACTTCCTCGATGTGGCGACCACAAGCGCCGGTCTACCCGATCGTTTAGTAGTGTTTCTCGGCAATGGCACTACTGACTTTATTGACTCATCTATTACTACATTTGCAAGCAATGCCGGAAACATACTGGCATTGACATCTCTCGATATGGATAGGGATGGCAACCCTGACTTTGTTACTGGTTCCTATATTGATGAATCCAGTATTTTCCTTTTGTACAACCTTCTTCCGGCAGCACCAGTTTTGCCAGATGAGATGGTAGTAACAACATTCTGCGACACAACCGGTTCTAATTACGAAATCAGTGTGTCGAACCCGCTTGCGTTTGAGATATCACCTGATGTTCGAACAGTGGCAGGATCATTTTATTGGCGGCTCGATGGAGATCTAAATGGAGCACTAGACGATCGAACAGTCGATTACAATCTCCAATACGGCGAGTACTTACTCGTTTTCAACCGAAATTCCGCTTTGGGCGGTGGAAAGTTGAGTGCGACGATTGGCATCAATGGTACACAGGCATTTCGGATTTTTCACGATTACGATGCATCGACCAAAGATGCTCATGCAAGTGACACAGTTTCGTTTTATTTCAAAGTGGAACCCGTATCGTCGGTACTCCCAGTCAACGGCCGCCAAACTCAGAGCGCCCAACCCGCCTTTCAGTGGAAAGGACTTATCGACTCGGTTGGTGTAATGAGATATCACTTCCAGTTGGATGAATACCACGACCTGCGTGGTCCTCGTTTTCAGGATTCCAATTTGACCACACGGCAATTCCTGGCACCTTTGGAGTTAGGAGTTGATTCGATTTACTATTGGCGAGTGAGATCTCTTAATGGTTTTGGCTGGTCAGATTGGTCTCGAACTTTTGCGGCCTATATTGGCCCGGGCTGCTGTGTAGGTATCCGCGGGAATGTGAACAATACCGGTGGAATAACGGTAGCCGATTTAACCTACTTGGTGCAGTACCTTTTTAACAGCGGGCTGGCCCCAGTATGCACCAACGAAGCAAATGTGAACGGCGCCGGAGGCATCACGGTAGCTGACTTAACGTATTTGGTACAATTTCTCTTTAACAGTGGCGCCCAACCGCCGGCGTGCCCGTAAAAATTGGAGTCCTCAGCCGACAAGTTCGATTGACAATAGTTTACCGCTTATTGGCTTCATCGACAGTCGGTTGATGGAACTTCTAGTTTAGTCTCGTCGATACCGCAGGAAGACAGAGTTGCTTCTGGCGAAGTCTTACGGAAACCTGCCAGATCTCACGTCAACCACTCGGATGCTATTTGGATGCGATGAGGGTACAAACTCCCCCTCTCCTACCCATATTTTGACAAATTCAACTAAAGTACCTATCAAAATGCCAGAGACGGAGTTAGGCCGAAACTCTATTGCTACCAATCAATTAACAAAATGATACTACGAGAATCCCTGTCTCTCCGCCATAAAATTATCACTGTAAAAAAAACGACGAACTACCGCGTCGCGGCAATCACTACATATCGCCACAGCGGCTGCCAAATTTCAATTTTGTTACTGGCAGTATACAGCGTAGGAATCGCAAGATTCGCCAAAAAGACCCAGCCGATCCAGCTTCGAATTTGAAATCGATTTTCCTGCCATAAAAAGAGCAGTGAAATTGGCATCACCATAAAGCCGAGTGTGAACATTCGTGAGGTATCCCCCGCGATCAACAACTGTGCATATGCCCCTCCCAAAAGAAAAATAAAACCTAACAACTCCATCCGTTTTCGCTCAATTATATAGGCAACGCACGTGAGTAGCGGGAAAATCCATAAAAGCTTGAACACGGAAAAAGCACCAAGACCGTGGTAGGGGAATGTCTGCCAAAACATTTTCAGCGGATCCTTAAAAAAGGGAGTGGAATAATAATACCATGAGTATTTAATAGCGGCATGAGAGGCAATCCACTCACGATAAAAATAGTATCCGGCCATAGAAATGCCGAAACCGACAACAATTTCGAACAGCACAGACAGTGATTTCTTTTCCTGAAAACGAAGCAGGACAAACCAGGGAACCAAGAAAAGCACAGATTCTCGATTCAGCAGCCCCAAAAAGAAAAACAGATAAAACAACAATACCTTTTTGCGAAACCACCACATCAAGAACAACAGCAGGTAGGTTGCTGAATCGGCATATCCGCCGCAATGGATGGTCGTAAGCGTAACGAGCGAAAACGTTATTGCCGCAACGGCAAAAAAAGTATCCGATAATCGTTGCGCGCGCTCAACAAAATATTTCGCAACGCAAAACAGCAGCGCTCCGGCGAGAAGCACATTAGTAACGATGATTAACTCCCCGCGCAACCCCAGAAGGAAACTGAGCAACGGCGTAAGACGGCGGAAACCAACGTCATTCGGAGTAACAAAATCAAACGGGTTCGCCGCTAATTTAGCGTACCATGCGCCCAAACCATAACAGTTAGTGTCCAGACGAACGTACAACAATGCGCATCCTAAAAACGCAATGCCAAGTATCAGACAAAACCGGGTTGTCCCCCACTTGTTTCTTTTTTCTGATAACTTTGTTTCGAGCCAGTCATGCGGCAGGCGCTCCAGCCGCCACCCGAATGCCTTGGCTAAAAGAAGATAGATAATCCCTGCGCTGATCATCACCAAACGATAAGCTAATTAATGAAAGATCCGATAGTTAAATTTTACGCAAATAGATAATATGATCACCTACCGTTTTTCATCACCGCCACAGCGACAGGATGATTGCGCTGGTGAGTATGCCGATGAAGGAATAGCCGGCATCAATGAAAAATAGCTTGAGTGATTTCCCTTCGCAATTATAGGCAACACCGATAGTCACCACGCTGAATCCTATTCCCGCGAACACAGCCACTTTTATAGCGGAGACAAGAGAATGAGAATTCGCCATCAACACAATTACGCCGACAGCAAAGGCGGTTACCAAGCTGCCAAGAAACGTTACCGCAAACCGTGCCGCCATTTGCTGCTTAGTCGGCTGCGCTATTTTGACTCCATGCTTCGCGATTTCTGATGACCACAAATCAAAAAACAACATATACCAAGCCGTCCCGGCCACAAAAGCAGCCACTCCGGCCACTAACACCGCCCAATAATTCATGTTGTTAAAAATAAGCTGTCGCATAACACCCTTCCGCTATAAAAAGGTTTTAGTACAACGAACAAAATCAATTTATGCAAACTTCCCAATCAGCACCGTGATATCATCCGACTGCTCGGCTGTTCCACGGAAAGCTGCGAGCTCAGCACGGATACCATCCGCAATCACCGTCGGCGGATTCATATACTGCTTGCCCAGAAATTCAAGAAAACGGGGAATGTCGTACAGTTCATCCTTGGTGTTCATACATTCGGTAACGCCGTCAGTGTAGAGCACAATCAAATCATTCGGCTCAACGGTAAGCGTGCGAACAGTAAACGGAAACTCCGGCATAACGCCGACAGGAATATCACCGTGTAATTGTTCTTCGATGGTGCCATCCGGCTTGACGCGGTACGGATTCAGATGCCCGGCGTTGATATACTCAAGCGTTCTGGTTTTGCTGTCATAAATACAAAACACCGCCGTGAGATAACGACCAGGCTCGGTAAATTCAAAAATCAGTTTATTTAATCCATGCACCACCGCTGTCAACAGTGATGCCGTACCGAGTTCTGTGAGCTGCGAGCGCACCACCGCCTGCGCATTGGACATAAGCAACGCGGCCGGAATTCCTTTGCCGGAAACATCACCGAGTGAAAAGAAAATACGATGATCGTCGAGCGTCTGAATGTCATACAAATCTCCGCCGACACCGCGAGCGGCATCATTGAATCCAAAAAATTCACCGTATGATGTTTTCACTAAATCCTTCGGCAAAAACCCACGCTGAATATCCTTGGCGACATTGACTTCTTTTTCGATCGCCTTCAATTGCAGCTCTTTTTCCATCAGCCGCGCGTTCTCGATAATCTTTGCCGTCTGCACGCCAAGAATACCGAGGAATCGTTTGTCGGTGTCGGTGAATCCATCCGCATCCGATTTGTTAAACACAGCCATAAGACCCATCAACCCACCCTTTGACAAAAGCGGTACCGCCAAAATCGAACGGATTCCAAGTTTCGCAAAGTTGACGGCTTTTAGCCCGTCATGTTCATCCGGATTGTTGGATAACAGAATCGACTTGTTTTTAATCATCCAGCCGGACAAGGCCATGTTGACGTGAAACGGAAGGCTTTCTTGCGACGGTTTCATTTCACGAACGAAGGTTTTGAACTGCTCCTGCTCATCGGTTTTGTCTTTATCCGAAAGCAGGTAAACCGCCCCCTGCTCTGCTTTAACGCGCCGGAGACAATGATCGACCGTAATCTGGGTGATTTTTTCGACCGACATGGAGACATTGATAGCCGAAGCTATCTGATTTAACGCCGTCAGTTCCTCGACGGCGTTTTTCATGCGTGCCCATTCGGCATCTGAAATTGTTGGCATCGCCTTAAACCCGGTGGTATACTTCTTGTCTTGTCCGTTCCATGATGTGGGATAATACAAGAGCGAATGGGCTAAGGCAATTATAAGGATACGAACCAAACATCACTATGTCGCATTCTCCCGGTACACAAATAGGCCCGTTTATCATCGAAGAACTGCTCGGCCGCGGCGGTTTTGGAGAAGTTTACAAAGCCAAAGACCCGCACAATGACCGGTATGTCGCCTTAAAAACCATTCTGAATCCGGGCAATCTGACCGAACAGTCAAAATCAAGCCTGGCGATGGAGGCTAAACGCGCTGCCGGAATCGATTCCCCCTACGTTGTCAAAATCTGGGAATCCTCCCTTGAGGAAAATCCATATATCGCTATGGAGTATGTCCCGGGAGCGGATTTGCGCTCTATGCTCCCGCTCCATGACTTCGAACATGGCCTCACCCTCGCCAAACAGATCGGCGCCGGAATTCTGGCCGCCCACACGCACGGTCTTATTCACCGGGACTTAAAACCGGAAAACATCAAATTCAGCGAAAACGGAGAACCGAAAATCCTCGATTTCGGCTTGGCGCAGGCAGTCGACACCGACTCGGTCGACGATCAGGGGAATATCGCCGGTACGCTGCATTATATTTCTCCCGAACAGCTCTCCGGCCAGCCGCTTTCAGTACGTTCCGATTTGTTCAGCTTTGGGGTAATTGTCTATGAACTGTTAACCGGTTACCGGCCCTTTGAAGGGGATTACCCGGCCAGTATTATCTATTCGATTCTGCATGAGGACCCGATTCCTCCATCCCAGCGTTACCCCGATTTACCCGGCTGGGTCGACTTCTTTTTAGGAAAACTGCTCGCCAAAAATCCGGACGAACGCTTTCCCGACATGACCGAAACACTGGACGGGTTGGAATCCTACCAATCATCCGGCGGTGCAGCGGCATTTTTGTCGGGTACCATTCTGCGCAAACAGCGGGTAACCGTTATTGATCTGCGAAATCTTTCCGGCGACCAGTCTTGGGATTACTTCTGTATGGGCTTCACGGAAGAAGTTATTCGTGAACTCTCGCTCCGTACCGATTTAATCATCAGCCCGGAGCCGGCCACCGCCGCACAACGGGATATCCGCGCCATTTTCAAAAAATGCCATTCCGATTTTGTGATGACCGGATCACTGATGAAATGGCAGGAAAATATCAAACTGAATTTGGCTGTTTATGGGGATGAAGGGGACAAAATCATCTCGGCGCAAAACTATTCCGACAAAGCAGACAATCTGTTCGCTCTCCTTTCGACAGCTGCGCAAGATGCCGCCTATGCCTTAGCAGCGCACACCGGTCAGGCGGCGATTCACGTCCCGCAACAGCAGGCGACTGATATTTCCGCATACGATTTCTATCTGAAAGCGCGCAGTTACTACCAGACCAACACACCCGATGATTTGCAGCATGCTATCAAACTTTACAACAAAGTGCTGGAGATTGCACCTCAATATGCGCTCGCTCACGCCGGATTGTCGGATGTCTACACCTTCCAGTACATGGCCTATTATGACCGAACGCCGGAACGAATCGAAATGGCCAAAAAAGAAGCGGAAAAAGCGCTCGCTATCGCCCCGACCCTGCCGGAAGCGCACCGCTCACTCGGGCGGTACTACCAGTTTACCGGCAATGAAGCCGCTGCCGAACAGTGTTTCGGCAAAGCGATTGAGTTCAACCCGAAATACGCTATCGCCTATCGTACACTCGGCTGGTTAAAACGGGGCGCCGGTAAATACACAGAAGCGATGAAGTACGCCCAAAAAGCGATTGAACTCGCCCCGACTGATCTGGAAACGCTTTTGTTGCTCAGCTTAATCAGCATGGACCAGAAACAGTACACCCCCGCAATGGCAACCCTGCAGCGCGCAATTGAACTGGGACCGGACTACGGACGCGCCTATTACAATCTTGGTGCGGTGTACATGAAGCTCGGCGTATTCGAAGTTGCGCTGGAGAATTTCTTGTTGGCTATCAAGTACAAAGGTGACCCGAACTGTTATATAGATGCCGGGTATCTGCACATGACGATGGGTGCGATGGACAAAGCCAAAGAGCGGTTCAAAGAATCGATCGACGCCGGGTATCTCACGTTTGTTTCCCACTACTACTCCGCCTGTGTCGATTTGTTAGAAGGAAAAGAACAGCAGGCAAAGGTATCGCTGGTCAAGGCGCTCGAAATGACCGCTTCCGAAGCTGCCGACCCGGTTCAAGGAGACCTTCCTACCATCGGTTTTCATGTTTTATCCCTTGCCGCGCTCGGTTATGAGGATGAGGCCAAACGGATTTTAGAGATAATCGAACCCCGGGCGGAGGGACATGGAGAGGTGCTCCATAGTATTGCCCGAGCCTACGCCCGGCTGGGCAACCATGCCAAAGCCTATGAGGTGCTTCACAAATCCTTCGCTGCCCATGCCGGACCGACCGAACGGGAGGTTTCCATCGACCCCCATTTTGTAAAGTTCAACGACTGACCGCAGCTTCCATCTTTTTCCGCCGATAACCTTCCTAAGCATCTATTAAAACATTGACTAATAATGCCTTTTGCCGCTTATTTAGGGTCAAGTACAGTGAACACAGGTCGATCAAGCAGGGTGATACACCCAAATCGAACTAAGCATCAATGAACGGGCACCGATTGCCATGCCTGAAGAAAGAGAACAAATGATCAAACGGCTCTTTACCATCGTATTGGTCTGTCTTTTGACCAGTATCTCTATTCACGCGAAGACCGCAACAACGCTGACAACAGTCGCATCGCAAAAAAGACTGTCATTCATCCCCAATCAGGGACAGTGGGATGTGCATGCGTTGTACATGACTCGCGGAAGTGTGCATGCAACCTGGTTCACGCAGGATGGGGCCTATCATCAGTTGGCAGCAATGCCCGCCGAAGGAATGCAGACGAAATCGGAACGAAATGTTCCGGCAAACAACGAAGTAAATCCGCAAAGCGTTGTTATCCGTCAACACTTCCTGAACGCCAACCCGAATGCATTAATAACTGCGAACGAACAGCAAAGCTTCACGACCAATTATCTTCATGGCAATGACGCCGCCAAATGGCAGACCAATGTTCCAAGTTTCGCTTCAATAACCTATAGGGAAGTCTATCCCGGTATCGATGTCTGCTACTACGGCGATGCTACCTCGCTGGTCTATGATTTCATTCTTTCCCCCGGCGCCGATTTATCGCAGGTTCGGATTCGCTACGACGGTGCGGAATCACTCATACTCGGTGAAAACGGTCAGCTTACGGTCGTCACTCCCTGGGGTGAACTGCATGAAAAAAAGCTATTTGTCTATCAGTATGTCGCCGGTAAAAAGACCGCAATTGAAGCTGCCTACAAGATCTATAACGATAACACCTACGGCTTCGAACTGACATCCGCTATCAATCCGTTCCTTGGCGTGGTGGTCGATCCGACTATTGACTTCCAGGTCAGTTTTGGTGGCTCATCATTGGATTCACTTAAGGCGGTTGCGGCCGGTTCCGACGGTTCTGTCTACGCAGCGGGTGTTACCTTCTCGACCGACTTCCCGCTCGTTTCCTCATTCGATGCCCTGTATGAAGGTTCATCCGAAGCGTTTATCACCAAACTCAGTGATGACGGTGCCACGACACTGTTCAGTACCTTCTTCGGCGGTAATGGTAACGATGGTATCAGTGATATCAGCATAACTGAAGACCATGAAATGATCGTCGGCGGTACAACTTCCTCTGATAATCTCACCACAACCACGAATGCCTACGACCTCGTATACAACGGCCAGCTCGATGCCTTTATTACCAAGCTCAACAGCGCCGGTAACGGGATTATTTACGGCACCTACATCGGCGGCGACGGAGATGATGAACTTGTCGCGATTGATATCGACTCCTCCGAGCATGTCGTTGCTGCAATCGGCACGAACAGTCAGAACGGTCTGTTCGGTTTAAGCTATGACATCACCTTCAACGGTCAATCGGATATCTTCCTGATCGCACTCGATGAAATCGGCCACCTGAAGTCATCCACCTTCTACGGTACACCCGGTTTCGAATGGCCGACCGATGTTCGCTTTATTCAGGATGAAGAGGATGACAAGGATTTCCACTGGTTCCGCGTTGCGGTCTCCGGTTGGATAGTGAAAGACTTTTATTTCCCCCTTAAGTACCCGATTGATTCGACCGCTGAACTCGGCGTTGAAGAACCGATTGTCGGGATATTCTCATCCCTCATGTTCATGAACTTCAGCTCCTTCTACGGCGGCAGCGGCAACGACCGCGCGACCTCTATCTCCGCCGATCAGAATGGGTATTTGTATATCACCGGAACAACTGAATCAGCGAATTTCCCGCTCAAAAATCCGTTCGACAACAGCCTCAACGGCACCGAAGGATTTTTGGTCAAATTCAATCCGGATAACGGCGTCCTTGCCTATAGCACGTTCCTCGGCGGCAGTGAAACCGATGCACCGGCCGGAGTGGTGGTGGATGAAGTGAGTCGCGAAACCTATGTGTTCGGCAGTACTCACTCGACCAGCGATTTTCCGTTAGTTGGCCAATTGCCGCGTTCTACATCTGCCGGTCAGGATAATGCGTTTGTCACCAAAGTTTCCCCATTCGGTTCGCAGATATTGTTCAGCACCTTTGTGATGTCCGAACCGCAGTCGGTTATTACCGACGCTGCTATTTTCGATGACGGCAGCCTATTGTTCGGCGGTCAATATTCTGATGGCGTCAACCCGACCCAGGTAGTGGTTGGCCGTATCGGTTTTGATACCGACGAAGATGGTATTCCGGATGGCGCCGACAACTGCCCGACATTGGCCAATCCGCTTCAGGAAGACAGTGACAATGACGGTATCGGTGATGCCTGCGATCCGGAGTTTACGGTCGTTCCGACCGGTCAACCGGCGGATATATTCTATCTCGCTTCCGGTGACTTCGACCGAAACAACTATGTCGACTTCGCCTACACCGGTATTTCCGATCAGGGCGCTGGTTCACTGCATATCATTTTCGGGAACAAATTCGATACGCTCGAAGTGCCGCAGCATTACGCTGATTTCTTCAATGCTGCGCTGCTTGCCGACTATGTTGATGATGACACCCTGCTGGATATCGTAGCACGGTCTGCCACGCATGTCTACATTCTGAAAAACAAAGGTAATCGAGTGTTCGAGATCGACTCTATTGAGGTCTCACCGCTTGCTTCGCAATCAAGCGTCGTGCGGGAACGGAATAGCTCGAAAGCATCGTCAATGCTCGATCTTTCTCCTGTACCGATATTTGACCAGATTCCGACTCATCCAAAATTTTTCTCGGTTTCTGAACCAAGCCAACTCGCGTTGCGTGAACGCGCCCCGGCCATGATGGAATCAGGATATCCCTCCATCACCGCTGGCTATTTCAACAACGACATAGAACTCGACCTTATCGTCAACCCGAGCAATCTACTGACAGGCAACGGCTTAGGCGATTTCTCCAACGGCCCTGCCTTGCCTTTCACCTTCGATAAATCGGACGCCGCCGATGTCGACAATGACGGCGACGATGATTTAGCGGTCGTCGATGCGACTGGTTCATTTCGCATTTACTTAAATGACGGTTCAGGCGGATTTACGCAATCGTATCAGTATCTTATCAACGCATTCGGTTATGACTTCGCCAATGTCGCCACCGGTATCGATCTGAACGGGGACTATCTGACTGACTACGGCGTTGTCACCGGTAATATCACGTCGACCACTGATACGGCAGCTGTATATCTGTTCCTCGGCGACGGTCACGGTTCAGCCGCGCTGAATCCGATTACGTTTATCCTGGTAGGCGGTTCACTCGTGAATCTCGATTTTACCGATTATGACGGTGACAAAGACCTTGATTTGACGGCTGTCGACGCAACGACGCATGACCTGTATGTCGTGCTCAATGACGGCTTCGGTAACTTTACTACGAGCATTATCATTGATGTTGGCAACGGCACCAGCCCGCTTTTCTCTATCGCCGGCGCTGATGTCGACCGTGATGGCAACGCCGACTATCTGTTGGGCGGCGAAGAGGGTTCAGAAATCGTTCTGGCGATTAACGATTTACCCGATCAGCCGATCAGTGATTCGGAAATGACCGTAACGGCATTTAACAATTTCAACGTTACTATTACCAATCCGAAGGGCTTAACTATTTCTGACCTTGAGCAGTCGGTCGCAGGTTCGGAATATCGTGAACTTGATTTCGACAATGACGACACACTCGATACCAGAACGTTCGACTATAACCTGCAGGAAGGCGACTACGAGCTTATTTTCGAACCGAATGAAGGCCCCGGCGCAACCGGCGGCGAACTTTCCGCGATCGTCGGTATCGACGGCTCGCAGCAAGCTCGCATTGTCCACAGTTACGAGTTCTCAGGCGGCAGTACACGCCAGGGTAATGGAGAGTCGAATTCTCTTACCTTCATTTACAACCTGAAAGAATCAATGTTGATCCATCCGAAAAATGGTATTCTGACTCAGAGTGTACAGCCTGCCTTCGACTGGAGTCAGATAATTAACCCGACCGGTATTCAAAAGTACCACTATCAGCTTGATAAGCGGCTCGATTTCCTGGCACCGCTTTTTGATGACTCGACATTGGCTATTCCGTCATTTGTTCCTGAATCACCATTGGGCGCCGACTCAGTCTACTACTGGCGAGTTAGAGCTTTTGACGGTATCAAATGGTCAGACTGGTCACATGCATTTGCAGCCAATATTGGTCCCGGCTGCTGTATCGGATACCGTGGCGATATCAATCTTTCCGGCTCGATTACGATTGCCGACATATCGACAATTGTCGGGTATTTTTACAACAATAAGCCTACGCCACTCTGCTTAGTTGAAGCTGATGCGAACAATGATAAGCGGCTCAGCATAGCTGATATCGTTTATTTAGTGGCATATCTGTTCAACAACGGACCTAACCCGACCTTCTGCCCGTAATCAAGCTGTAATATCGACAATGACGAATACTATACCGGGAGTCAGTGACTCCCGGTTTTTTGTTTTCGACGTTGTGATTGTTGTCACATAGCCCGCATTCTGTTCGCATAGTGCTGTTCAAGTTTTGCACGATTCAGCCGATAGAGATAACGAAGAAAAACCACCAGGCTGTAATGCGATAATCGCATGAGAGCCAACGGGAAATGTTAGAAACCGGTTAAGTTTTATTTGACAACGAAAATAAAACTACGTCCTTATAGATAGGAGAGTTGAACAAAATGAAGGACCAGAATCAATCTCCACGGACTGTGCAGAGCTATAGCGCGGGCATACCAAAGCCTCAGGGTATGAAGCGTGCTCTTTTATATACATTCGTATCACGTAGAACAAATAATCATCTTTATAACATCTAATCAGATTTCATAGGAAAGGATGCTCTATGAAACGAAGTTATTTGGCCTGTACGCTCGTGAGTGTGCTCATTCTGGCGTTGTCCCTGTTTGCAGGTACAACGGGAAAGATCACCGGAGTAGTTACAGACGCTAAAACCAAAGAGCCTATGCAGGGTGTTTCCGTCTCCGTTGTCGGAACAACCATGGGCGCAAAAACCGATCTGGAAGGACGGTACACGATATTGAACGTCCCGGTCGGAACGTATGTCCTGAAATTTACATCCGTTGGATTCTCAACGGTTGAGGTTTCCGGCGTTTCTGTTTCTGTTGACCTGGCAAGCTATCAGGATCAGGCGCTCACGCAGTCTGTTACTGAGCTGGATAACGTTATTCAGGTTACCGCGGAACAGCCGCTGATTATTAAAGACAAAACAAACTCGGTCAACATCATCAAGAAAGAAGAACTGGATGCCCTGCCCGTTCGCGGTTTGGATCAAGTCGTTTCGCTGCAGAACAGCACGGTAAAGACCCGCTCATTCTCCGCACTAAACACTCGCGGAGATCGTGAAGCTATCAACGGCAGTGAAATCAATATCCGCGGTGGTCGTCCCTCTGAAGTTGCGTACTTCGTTGACGGTTTTTCCACCCAGGACCCGCTTTCCGGTAACTCAACGGCCAGAATTGCCACATCAGCGGTACAGGAAGTATCGGTGCAGGCAGGCGGATTTACGGCTGAATACGGGAGCGTTTCTTCCGGTGTTATCAACACCACCACAAACAGCGGTAGTGATTTGATCACCGGCTCGGTCAATCTGTTAAGCGATGACTTCAGCGATAAATCATCCGGATCAAGCTATTACGAGGGAAACATAAACGGCCCGGTACCGCAGATTGATGAACTTTATTTTTTACTGGTCGGTGCCCGCTGGTGGGCGGCGGACAGAAACCCGTCCGCAAAAACGCATGACTTTTTGCCGAGCGGTAACTATGGCTTGCCGAACAATAGTTCCAAAGGCTGGTCATTTTCAAGTAAACTGGACTATGCCTTTACCCCGAACTTGAAAGCAACAGTAGCCAGTTCCGGTTCTCGAGATGAATGGCGGGAATATATCCATTCCTATCTGTTCAATCAGCCACATATGCCGTACTACGAAGACCGTAACTTCGGTATTAACGGCCGTTTGACACATACATTAAGCGCGAAAACATTTTACAATGCTTCTGTCTCGTATAGCCAGATTCGCCGGTTCCGCGGCGACGGGGTACATCAGAAGAACATTTACGGATACTACCGTCCGGTGAATCCGAATTTTGATGCTCAATCCCTCTTCTGGCAAGACGGCCACGTATTCGATGATTACCTTAGACGTCGCTCCGAGTATGTTGGATTCAAAGGCGATTTATCGAGCCAGATCGGCGAGTATCACACGCTGAAACTGGGGCTTGAAGCGGCACGTTACACGTTGAGATATTATCACCACCTGCTTCCCGTCCAAGTCGATAAGACAGCCAACTCTAATTTCAATGATGTTGATCGGTACGGATATGATGAAACCGGCGCGTTATCAAATGACGATGGCCTGGACGGCGCGAAGCATCCGATTGATATCGGTTTCTTTGCCCAGGATCGTTTCGAATGGCGCGGCATGATAGTCAATGCCGGCTTGCGTTTCGATTACTTCGACTATAAGTCGAAACGAATTAAAAACCTCCAGGATCCGTTCGATCCGAACGATCTCAACGATTCCTTATCAGCAGTTCTTGATGAAAGCGATCTTGAAGAAAGTGAAAAATTCACCCGGTTGTCACCCCGTCTTGGCGTCGCCTTCCCGGTCAGTGACAAAACCAAACTGCACTTTAACTATGGGAAATACTACCAGCGACCTGACCTGCAATATCTCTACGTCGGGTACCAGTATTTCGAGCATAAAGTCAAACGCGGCGGTTACTATTATCCGTTCGGCAATCCGAATCTGAAACCGGAAAAAACAACCGCATACGAGGTCGGGTTCGAGCATGCCATGAACGACAATACGCGCCTGTCTGTTACCGCGTATCTGAAAGATCTCACCGATCAGGTACAGGTGTACAGCCAGGGAGCAAACCCTCGCAGCTATGAAACATACCAGAATAGTGACTACGGTACGGTGCGAGGAATTGAATTAGAACTCGAAATGAGCCGCACCCGAAATATCCAGCTTGATGTTAAATACACGCTGCAATATGCCGAAGGTACCGGTTCATATGCCAACACTGCCCGCAATTCAGCATGGACCGATGCTGATGCACCAAAACAAGTTGCCCCGCTCGATTATGACCAGCGCCATAAGCTGACCACGATAGTCGACTGGCAGCTTGGTAAAAAGCAAGGTCCGGTATTCGGTGATATTTTCCCGCTTGAAAATGTTCACATGAACTTCATTACGAACATAGCAAGTGGTACACCATATTCTCCACAACAGACATACAATGAAGTTACGTTGGCCAACGTCTCACCGACGCCCGCTGCGCGCCGTAATTCAGGATATGGTCCCTGGACATTCACGATTGATCTGAAGATCTCACGTGAATTCAAAGTCGGCCGCTACGGCATTAAGCCGTATCTCGTTGTTCTCAATTTGTTAGACAGAGACAACGTACTCGGCGTATATGAATCATCCGGCCGTCCGAATTCGACCGGATTCCTTGCAACACCGGAAGGTCAGGATTTCGCGGAAACATTCGGTGTCGAACGATACAATCTCAAAGAAAATAACCCGACGAATTATGCCAACCCGCGCCTGATATTCTTAGGCGTGTCGGCCTCATTCTAAGGATGGACAGGAAGTCATTATGAAAAAAATACTTGTATTACTGTTAGCAGGAACACTGCTGACAGTTACTGCCTTCGCTGCTGCGCCGACCGGTAACAAGTCGGAACGAAGCAAGAAAAACCAGGCACTCGATACAGATACGTATGTAAATGCGAACAAACTGCTTATGATCGCGGCGAACAATGGTGCGTTTGCCTATGATCTGGGCGGGTTCCTCGGTAAAACCGATGGTCTGTATTTCCCGTACACCACAGTGCAGAAAATCCTCGATGGCGAAGATGACAAAACAGTCGTGTATGCCTCGGGGGTTTGGCTTGGCGCAGTGGACTCTGCATCTAACGATACTCTTGTTACGGTCGCTGAATACAGCCAGGAATATTTCCCGGGATCAATGATCGGCGGAACATTTGATCCCGCAGGGGAAACCAACCCGGCGTACCGAGTCTACAAACTGTACAGCGACAGCCTTGCGGACAACCCGAACCAGGATTATCTCGACTGGCCGGTTGCTCAAGGCGCACCAGTCGACAGTTCCGGCAATCCGGCAATCTTAGGTGACCAATTTCTCTGGTGCGTTTATAATGATGCAAATTCTGCCACTCATACCAATGATGCTGGTGCTGGTGTGCCGATGGGTGTGGAAATGCAACAGAGTATCTTTGCGTTCAATCGTGAAGATCCGCTCGGAAATATTGTATTTATCCGATTTAAGATTTTGAACAAAGGTACGAAAACCTTAACGAATATGTTCGTCTCTTTGTGGGCGGATCCGGACCTGGGCGGTGCTACAGACGACTTAGTCGGTTGTGATACACTGCTTTCTCTTGGTTACTGTTACAATGCAAACAACAATGACAACGCATATAAGTCACGACCTCCGGCAGTTGGATACGACTTTTTTCAGGGGCCGCTTGATTCTACCGGTGACCCGGCTGACACTGCCAAAATGTTTGGCCAGCAGTATCCCGGGTATCGCAATTTACCGATGTCATCGTTCAACAAGTACATCAACGGTACCGACCCGCACAGCTATATCGAAACATATCGATATCAAAACGGATTGGACAAAGACGGAAATGCAGACCCTAACGGCACGAAGTTTAGTGTCCCGGGTGATCCTGTCAGCGGAACAGGTGACTTAGATGTGAGTCCAGCAGATCGTCGTTTCATGTTAACGACAGGACCGTTTACATTCCGTGCCGGTGACTCGACAGAAATTCTCGCAGCTATTGTTGTGGGTCAGGGTGGTGATCGCCAAACCTCTGTTTCAGCAATGAAATATTTCGATCGCTTTGCCCAAACGGCCTATGATTTGGATTTTGATCTTCCGGAACCACCGGCGGCTCCGGTCGTTAGCGCGACTCGCCTTGAAAACAAAGTCATCCTGACGTGGGGCACAGAATCAGAAGATGATCCTGGCGATTTCCCGTTTGAGGGATACACTGTGTTTCAGGGTGAATCCTCAAACGGCCCCTGGAAGCGCATTGCCAATTTTGACTTGAATAACGGGACCGGTATTATTTCTGACGAAGTATTTGATATCAGCGAAGGTGTGCTGAATATTCAAGCCGTCAAATTCGGATCGGATAACGGCATGAACCGAATTGTCGAAGCTACTCAGGACGCGCTTGAGGGTGGTAAACTGGTCAACAACACACAGTATTACTATCGTGTTGAGGCGTACTCCTACGATGAGACACAAACACCAAAAACCCTGACATCAGCAACCGGTGTAACCGTGACACCTCAGGCACCACCCGCAGAAATAATCCCTGAAGAAGTCGCTGGCGATACCCTTGCCGTCACACACAGCGGTGGCTCTGATGGTATCGTGGCTCCGATTGTAGTCGACCCCAGTGCGCTCACAGGCCATACGTATGCTGTAAGTTTCAGTGTCGACAGTATTCTCGGTAACGTCTGGCATCTGGTAGATCAAACAAGCGGCGACACGATTCTTGCCAACCAAACCAACCAACTCGGTGACAATAATTACGTCACAGTCGATGGTTTCTTGCTGAAAGTTTCCGGTCCGCCGGTTGACTTCAAGAGCTTTGAAGTAGTTGCGAACGCGAACGGTCCGGTCGATCCACCTGCCGGTGGTTCATTTGGATTCCAAGGCTTTCCATCCATAGATCCCGACGCAGAAACACAACAATCAAATGGATCACGCTGGGGAATTCACACTGCCGATAATGGCGGTACACTGGATGGTGGTACTCGTGGGTCATATTCCGCTTTCTTTTCACGGTGTACCCGTGACGGCGATAATTTTACCGAAATTGGAACATACGACTTTGAAGTTCGCTTTACCGGCGATGTTACCAACCCTGGCGTTGGAGGAAGCTACGCTTGGGCTGCGTTCACCGATGAAGCCACAGTATGGGTGCCATTTGAGCTTTGGAATATCGGAGTCGGAACACCAAATGACGCGAGTGATGATTATCGATTGGTCCCATGGCTGAATGATGTCGCAGAAGATCATGTTTTCTCATTGGAAGCCTGGGGAAGCAGCGGCAACGGTGGTGGTCCCGGTGGATTTGAGCACTCCTTCTCCGGTGGTGACAATGATCCCTTCACTGACTGGGTATATTGGATGAGACCAAACAACACCACGCCAGGTGAGGCAGGATACTTGCTGTCTGAAGCAGAGTTGATTGGTGCAACTTACGACGGCAGCCACGAAGCAGCAGAAGTGTTTGCCCGTATGGTATTCGGACAATGGAATGGCGGTTCGGAGCCACCTTTCTTGGCGGATATGCCAGAACCAGGAACTGTCTTCCGCATTTCGACAACCAAGCCGAATACACCCACTGACGTATTTACTTTTACTGCCCCGGCTCCATCGGAAGTTTCAAACAGCTCTCGACTGGCAAATGTTCGGGCAGTGCCGAATCCGTATTATCTGTATGCGTCTTATGACGTAAATACAGTCGAACGGCGCGTGAAATTCACGAATTTGCCGACTGCATGCACTATTTCAATTTATACGATTTCCGGTGATCTGATAACGACCATCAAGAAAGATTCACCAGAATCGGAAATAGCATGGGATGTCGAAAACCGCTTTGGTGTTCCTGTCGCATCCGGTCTCTACATTTACGTTGTAGAAGCACCGGGAATGGGACAGAAGATCGGCAAGATGGCGATCTTCACCGAAGAAGAACAGTTGCAAACGTACTAAGGTCAAAAGGATGGTTATTATGAAATACAAACTTACCATAGCCATGGCGATGCTTTTGACCATAACCGGGTCAACAGTCTTCGCCGGTTCAGAAAGTAAAGTCGGCACCGCCGGCGCCCAGGAACTGCTTATTCCGGTCGGCACCCGTGGTGTTGCCATGGGCGGCGCAGTTGTTGCCAATCCGATTGGTTTAGAATCCATTTACTGGAATCCGGCCGGCTTGACGTCGATTGAAGGCACTGAAACTATTTTCTCCTATCAGCCGTACTTGGCCGATATGGAAATGAATTTCTTTGGTGTAGCAACTTCCATCGAATCATTCGGTACTCTGGGCGCTTCAGCCCGTGTGCTTTCGGTCGGTGATATCGAAGAGACTACCGAAAGCCAGCCGGAAGGAACGGGGCGTGTCTACAGCCCAACATTGAGTGCGATAACTGTATCCTATGCGAAAGACCTGACCGCCTCAGTTGCCTTAGGGGCAAATGTCAGCTTTTTGCATGAATCGATATTTGAAGTCAGCGCCAGTGGCCTTTCGTTCGACTTCGGGGTAACCTACCGTCCACAGTGGCGTGGGTTGACCATGGGTATCGCGATCAAGAATTTCGGTCCGAAGATGAAATTCTCCGGCCCCGGGTTCGACCGCCGTTTTGAAGAAGGTGGACAGCGTACCTACTCGCCGAAATCAGCCGACTTTGATCTGCCAAGCTCCATCAATCTCGGGCTTGCCTATACCCTGTACAACGAAGGGATGAACTCTGTCACGGCGATGGGAAATTACAACGCTAACAATTTCTCTACTGACGTTTGGCAGGGCGGCGCCGAATACTCATACAACAACCGCTATTTCCTCCGTGCAGGCTACAATATGGCCGCTTCGACAGGGGATGCGGACAATCTGTATGGATTCGCGCTGGGTGCCGGTCTTGAATATCCAATGGGCAACACGACCTTAAAAGTCGGGTATGCCTGGAATCAAACCGAAGTGTTCGATGACAACCAGTATTTTTCGGTTGGGCTTAACTTCTAATCGAAAAGACAGAGAATACAAACGGGTATGCTTTTGCATACCCGTTTTTTTTGCCAATTCATGAGAACACGAGCCGGTCATTTTTTCTCTGTCTAAAAAGTGCCGGGCGGGTATAATACAAAGTATATGCGCTCCAAACTCGCCATAGTAATGTCAGTCCTTATTGGATTGTACACTATCCCCCCAGTCTGGCTCTGTGGGCTTTGTGACCTGGTTGTTTTCGCGGAAGAAACTCCGATTGTAATTGTCTGCACCGACAGTCAGCAGTTGACCAATTGTTGTATGATAGTTGATGATGCAAGTTGTTCTCCTTGTACCGACCCCGAAAATCAAAGCTGTCCCACTGAGAATTCATCCACAACAAGTTGCCCGTTGCAGGATGATTTCTCCTGCTGCTGCATATGCGAGTTTATCGAACATGACGGCACTTTACCGCTTGTCAAACAGGCGTCATATGAATTCACCCATACGCCGTATCAAATTACCAATCCGTTTGAAATCGTATGTGCGGGAATTCTTGATGTCCGCTCTTCCCGCCCGCCGGGAGTTAATCCAATCATTACCACAGCCATTCTGAGACTATGATTTTTCGGCACGATCACGCATGTGGTCATGCTTATTAAACGTTTCGGCTAAAAAGCCGGAAATCATAGTAACAAAAAAAGAATGGAGTATTCTATGCTGTTAAAAAGCATGTTTAGGAATATGACCGCGTTTTTGGCTTTAACTTTTGCCATTGGCGCTGTCTCCCTTGTTGCCAGCGATTCACAAACAGTTCCCCCGGCTAACTGTGCGGTTGCCTGCACCTCATCCGGCACAGCCTGCATGGCCGATAATGCCGGCGCTGTTTCTTGCCTGAATGCGTCCGGAGCGACCGGTACCTGCTCAGTTGCTGCGTGTCAACCCTGCCCGGAAGGACCGGAGTGCGAAAAGTGCTGCTGTCCTCGTTCGGTATGCGCCGCAATGGGAGCATCCGTACAATGTGGAAATACGTTGTAAGAGTAAAAATAGCTCTCAATTGAGCTAAAACGCACGGGCTGTACATCGTACGGCCCGTGTTTATTTTGTGGTGAGAATATTTCCGGATACGAGACTTGTAGATAAGATTACCGATTGCACTGCTGCCGCCAGTTTTTTTAGATTCGCAGGTTCAAGTGAGTTTGGGCTTGTTACCGGATCAATAACGTTCCCTTCAAATGAATTCTCCAAGATATACCGCTCAAACTGGCCGGTATCTCCGATTTGCTGCGGAATCAACTCATGAATACTCGTACAGCGCTGTAAATCAGTCAGAGTAACATGTCGGCAGTGCGGAATTCGGTTGAAATACATCGATGCAAAGGTAATCGCCGGTTTTTTTAAAAGGGCAGCTTCATAGGCGACCGTACCAGAAACCGTAACAACAAGACGGCAGTGCCGGATCAGACTATGCGAATCAGCTTTTTCATTTACCAAAACGATTCCGGGGTAACGGAGTAAACCTTTGTAAAAATCGATTCCCCTGTCCCCCAGCGCATTGGTATGCTCCTTAATTACCAACAACCAATCATCCGGCAGAACCCGCCAGATATTCAGGATATTTTGATATTGATCATCGTAGTAGCGGCCGAGCACATCGACTGATGACTCCGGCTGTTTATGCAGGGCAAGAAAGACAAACGGGTGCTTTTCGATCTCTTCCATCGGCGTCCGCTGCAACAGACGGTAGCTTTCCCGGTTCATTTCCTCTTTCGCCCGTACAGAGAGTCGTTTCCAGTTATTGTCGATATGCGTCGGGTCGGTTTCTAAAATATTTTCACGAGTGAAAAAACGTTTCAGTTTCGCAAGACGGCCGCGGACTGTTCCACGTTTTTGCATTATGGCATCGTTGATTTCCAGGTAATCCGGTTTTTCGACAACAATTTCCCGCTGCAACAGAACCGCCTGATCCCGCCGATGCGTAATTTCAACAATCCTGTCCTGTTCTTCTCCCAGAAAAAATGCAAAACGTCCGTTGGGAATACGAACCACTTCCGGCTTCAAATAGATGCACCCTAACTCCTGTTTTTGTTCGACGATACGCTGAATCAGAATTTCATGCGCCCAGGTTATTTCTCCGAACAGATGGGATATCCGGTTTTTTGCAAGAAAATCATAAATCGGTTTTTGGATATTCACCAAATAGCGAATGCCCTCTTCCGGTGTATGCATGAGCGCGCGATCACCGTAAATAAGCTCATTGAGTTTGTATTCACCGATTTTTTCCGAAGGGATATCGGCGAAGGTCTTGTTCAGATGCAGAATGGAATCAGCCGGGTATCGCTTTAATAACTCATCATAAATACGGTCATTGACCGTTATCCAGAATGATTGGTATTCAGAATTAGGCAGATATTGCGCGATACCGTCAAACAACCATGTTTTCGAATAATTGGAGACAAAGCAGATATTATTTACGGACATAGTTCCCTGTTCCTGTTTTCAAAAGATGCGCCGACTCGGAGTAGTCAGGAAGATCAGCTTTGCGTATAAGCCCGGATGAAATATAAAAGCCGGATTCACTAATCGACTTTGACACCACGGTTCCGGCGCCGATGGACACCCGATTGCAGATTCTCACTCCCTGAATAATGATCGAGCGCGACCCGATATAGACATCATTGCCGACAAACACCGGTGCCTGCACTTTGATATGGTTGATATCGAAACCGTGCGTCCAGACTTCACAGGCGTTACCGCCGAAAGTTACGTTTTCTCCAATGGTAATACTGTCAGATAAATCGAAGGAATGCCCGATCGTGATAATACTGTCTTTCCCGATACGGATATTCTCTTCGTCTTTAAACGGTGCATCAAATCCGCGCGTACCAACAAAGGAGTTGCGGGAGCGAATAGTAACATTCGGACCGATTTCGACAGCGTTGACGTACAAAAATTTGTTCATCCGGATAACCTGCGACCGGGTTTCAAGCGAAAATGACCGGCAGGCGATGTAATTAAAAAAACCGACCCGCCCGCTTTCGATACGGCACTGTTCGCAGCGGATAATAGAGCCAAATCCTATTTCCGAGTTCCAGCTAATCTGGTACCCGCATAAGATTCGATACAACAAAATCCGCAGCGCGCTAAACGGCAGAACTGCTATGAGAGCGGTGAGCCATAGTGGACGCATCCGTGCCAATAATTCTCCATAATGCTATAACGACTAATACCAAATTTACGCTTATGCTAACCGCCATCGCCGTCGCAATGCGCGTGAGTGGTTCAAACGGCAATGAAAACAGAAGCGTGAAATAGATAGCCGAGGCTATCACAGCAAAAACTAAAATCAGCATATTCTTATTCAGTTTGTTCAAATACATTTCCAAATATGCTCCAAAACACCAGAGCACAGTAAAGGCAACCAGTAGTAACCCGGGAACGGTGAATAACGAAAATGGCTGACCGGTCACAAATTCTAACACATAGGGAGCGATAAACACTAAACCGATACTCCCGACAATCATGACCGAATAGGTCAACAGATGCTTGGCGTTAATAGTCCGGTTAGTATCGACAAAAATCCCTTTCGACAAATAGCCGACGGCCGATGAATGCGCTAATTGAATTATCATCGCCAGCCGCTGGGTAAACGAAAGCGTGTACATATCCATATCGCTTAGGTAGTTCCTCGCATAAATTTTACCATAATTGGTGACAAACATGAACATAAAAACGGTGAGTGTTACCGGCCAGGTATACCGCCAGGCGGCAATCAGATATGCCTTCGCATCTTCCCATGACAACTGTTTCCATGCCTGTATTCCCCCGAACAGCATCGCCGCCACCAAAGCTGCCTGACCTAAGAAAAAGAGAGGCAGTGCCGCTTCCGGAAACAGGTAATTCGCGCTCAAAAGCAGGATAATTGAGGTGATATTAACGGCATATGACGCGATAAAAATGCGGGAGGGGCGGTCAATCAGCCGGTACTGGATTGCCAAATACCAGAGCGCATAGGAAAACAGTGTTCGTATTCCGACAAAAAAAAGCGTTCCGCTCATCGACATATCGACAAGCCAGTAAATAGCAGTGCCGACTATTCCGATTACGGCATAGATAAGAAACTGTAATAGAAAGCAGCGCTGCACACGAAGCAGGAGCGCGTCACGGTCTTTCGCTTCTTTGTATGCATACAGAAAGTAAGTAACTAAGCCGCCTTCGATAGCGATAACCAAAATCGCTGCGATAGAGTAGATATATTCGATTTCTGTGTAGAACAGTTTGTCTTTGCAGACATAAAGAACTAACAGCGGAATCAAAAAGGTCAGCAGCTTGTCGCCGTAGTTAAGCAGCGTGTAGGTTATCAGCCCCGAATGTCGTTTCAGAAGCGCCTTGATACCTAACTCCGTTTCAGAGAATGATCCGCATGATTCATCGCCATCATTTGCTCAACTACCCGCTCTGTTCCCAGCCCATCGACATACTGCAAACAACGTTCAGACATTTCGCGGACGTCGTCAGGATTGTTCATACATGAGAGCAGTGTATTGCATATTTGCTGCGGCGTTATCTCTGCATGATTACCGAGCGAAATCCCCAAATCAAAATACGCTAATCCATCGGCTACATCCTGCTGGTTATCGGCTAAGACTGCTACGATAGAGGGCACACCAAGGCAGCAGCGCTCCCATGATGTTGTCCCCGCCGCACCGATAGCGAAGTCCGCAGTTGAGAGCAGTTCCGACATCCTACTTACCTGTGTATGTAACTGAACATTCGGAAGTTTTTTGGTCATTTGCTCCAGCGCTTGACGCTCCGGATTCGCGCTGCCGATAACTATATCGAATTGGATATGCCTAAAAGCGGTATCACTGATCGCCTCAATTGTTTTAGTGGTCATATTGACTAAATCAGCTCCTCCGAAAAAGACAAAAACACGTTTTATATTCCCATCTCGTTTTCGCAAATGCTGACGAGCTTCTTTGAATTCCGGACGTAACAACGCAAACTCCGGTCCCAACAATTCTGTCGCTGATTCAGGCAGAAGCCCATCGTATCGAGTTGACATATTGTGATACAAATTTTGATCGAGCAGTAAATCGCAGTCTTGCGCCCGGTTCGCTAAATCATCGATAACGAACAGATGTTCTGAATAATTCCGCAAAGCCGCCTGCCATGTTCTATCTAATGCATAATGATCAATGACTAACCAATCCAGTGTTTGCGGTAACTGCTTGAGGAGAACAATAGTCTGTTCCGCATCAGTTTGCTGGGTCGTCCCCAGCCAATCGGCATAGGTAGATTCGGTCGATTTTTCTTTGTTACTTACTGACGGAAGCAAGTGAACTTCATACCCACGCTGTCTGACTAAAGCCAGGAAACTAGCTTCATGGTCGCGCATAATAAACATGCACCCCATGCCCTGCGAACGAAGTGCATCGGCCAATGTCAGGCATCGCATCAGATGCCCGGTTCCGATCAATGGTGATGCATCCGTCCGAATACCTACGTTCATAGCCTATTAATTCAGTCTCTTAAAACCGGCGACCGATGGTTTCCCGCGCAGTGCAGACTTCAACTGGCCGAGCGTAATCTGTTCGGAAACTTCACCAAAGGCTCGGTCCGCCGCTTCCAAATAGCGGTCGACATTCTGCTCAGTATGTGCGAACATCGGATAAAACGAGGTCGACGCCAAAATTCCGCGCTCCAGCATACACTGCACAAAAAGCGCTTTCATCGACAGGCTGTCCTCATGCAAAAACCCGAAATGACTGAGCGGCGCAATACCGCCGACATCAAGTTTGAGCCCATGCTGTTTTCCCAATTCCGTCCAGCCTTGCTGAATTTTGGTCCCGATAGCATTCAAATGCTCAGCAACAGAGCAATCATTATGTTTGCGGATAGTCGCCAGCGCTGCTGTCGGACCGATTCGCTCTGTCCAGTTCGTACTTGAAATGAACGTTGACTGCGCCGCATCCATAACCGAACCGCGACCGATAATGGCCGACATCGCATAGCCATTCGCAATTCCTTTTGAAAAGACGGCAATATCGGGCGTAATACCGAAAGTCAAATGCGCCCCTCCGGTGCAAAGACGGAATCCTGCGGAAATTTCATCAATAACCAGTACTGCGCCGACCGAACGGGTTAGTTTTGTTACTGAATCCCAGAATCCGGGTTCGGGGGAATCATTGCGAATCGGTTCCATCACTACTGCGGCTAAATTGGAACCATGCTCCGAAACAATTTTCTGTAATTCTTCGATATGGTTAAACCGGAACGGATATGATGTCCCTTTCAATGATTTCGGCACTCCGTTCGGCTCTAATCCTGCTATCAAATGCTCACCGAGTGCATTTTCTGTTCCGAGATTAGCCGATAAATACCAGTCATGCCAGCCGTGGTAACCACAGAATGCGACTACATCTTTGCCGGTATGCGCGCGGGCGATTCGCACCGCTATTGCCATCGCTTCTCCACCAGAGCGGGCATAGCGAACTTTTTCCGCCCACGGGTGCAAATGACAAAGCAAATCAGCCAGTTCAACTTCTTCCGGGCAGTTAAGGGTTGTGCTCACTCCTTGCTGTACCGCTTGAATAACGGCACGGTCGACATCCGGATCGGCATATCCTAAGATATTGGCGCCGATTCCGCTCATACTCATGTCGAGATATTTGTTGCCATCCATATCCCACACATCCGCACCCTTCGCCGCCCGGTAATACCCCGGCCATACGCCGTAGGAATACAAATCGGGTCGCTTGGAAAGCAGTTGGGTCATGCCGGGAATACGTTTTCGCGCCCGTTCCTGTAACGCTAAACTGTCAGGAGTTTCGATTTCCGTTTTTGTGCGAAAGGTCATATCTGCTCCGTTTTTTCCGAGGCTTGCAATTCTTTTGTCAGCGCTTCATTGCGCATAAAGCCGTCATTTATTTTTTCAATTTCCGGGTGCTGTTTGATAAAATTGAGAATATCGGAAAATCCGAACGCCGGATTCTTCGGATAGAGAGATTCATAGATTTCGGTCACGACCGCCAAATCTTCTGCCCGGTCGACTGTCCAGCGCATACGGGAGAGATCTTTCGACGCAGTGACATTTCCTAATTTGAACCGTTCCGGCTGCTGCCACATAAACGGTGTCACATGTTCCCGTTCATATTGCTTGGCCGCCTCTTTCCATGCCTGTTCTAAAACTGAGAACTTAAACACTTCCACGTCTAACCCATCCGGAAAGGTCGGCGGTCGACAATTGCTGGTGTAATCAAACCCGTTTTTTAAATGATGCACCACGACCTGATCGATAATCGCCGGATCAGCCAGCGGACAATCTCCCGTCAACCGAACGACATGATTCGGTTGATAAGGCTTCGCGGCGGTGTAAAAACGGTCGAGAACGTCGTTGAGACTTCCGCGATGACATGCTATTCCCTCATTCGTACATAACTCTGCAATCGGGTTATCGGAAAGTTCGCTACTGGTTGCCACCAGAATAGTGTCTAACTGCCCGGCACGGCGAACCCGCTCGATATGCAGAGAAAGCATCGGACGCCCCAGAATCGGCTTCAAAACTTTTCCCGGTAAGCGCGTTGAGGACATCCGTGCCTGAAGAATCGCCAATACCATCGCTTCAGACCCTTTCGTACAATTCCCGATGCATTATCTGCCAACGGGATGGATTCAAAAACAACTCATCAGCAAGCGCACAGTCGGAATAATCGATTTTATTTTGCGGTAGATTCCGGTAAGCGGTGCATACTTCCTGTAGTTCCTGCGCCGATGTTACTCCAACGATAACAGCGTCGATACAATCATGCTGAAGGACCGCATGCAGCGCTCCCTCTATTAATGTTTCATCATGATCCCGAATAAACGAGCGTACTTTTTCCAAATGCGGCCGGATCGGCGTAAAAAATGCATCTAACTGCTCAGGGGGCATGAGTAGTAACCCCTGAAGAAAAATAGAGCGGGCATGGATTTCGACACCGGCATCATGCAAATCATGCAGAAGTCCGCTGCTCAACAACCGTTGATCCAAAATCCCGACCGGCGCCTGAATGATATCCGGCGTGAACACACCGAGTACCTTCTCCAGTGTTACCCGGTTGTAAACCGAAACACCGATTTTTTCTACTTGCTTGTCTTGTTGCGCTTTTTGCAGCATCTCTATTAAACCTGCCCCCGCCGGGGTAAACAGATCGGCAGCGGCGTGCACCAATAGCGCATAGACAGAATGCTGCTTGAGCCGTTTAAGCGAGGAAACAAAGGTGTCGAAAATCGTCCGCACCTGTTTCGTTGTGGTAAGCGGCTCTTTGGGTGAGATCGTTTTGGTAATAACATGAAAGTGATGTTTCTCACCCAAAAGTTCACCAAGTATCTGCTCGCTTTCGCCGTACATGGCGGCGGTATCAATAAGTTCGATCCCATTTTGCGTTGCCAACTGCAGAATCCGCTGCGATTCTGTCTTATCAATTTGTCCTCGAGTATTCGATATACCATACGGCATACCAAACTGCGCTGTTCCCAGACCAATTCTATTCAGGCGGCTGCCCTCCGCACGATTGTTCATGTTGTCTATCGTTTCCTAACGGCTTAGAACGCTATGAAGTGTTTCCACTACTCGTTCGATATCTTCAAACGTCAAATCCGGATACATCGGCAAACTTAATGCCTGTCGGTAAAACGCCAGCGCCTGCGGGTATTGCTCGGCTGCAAATCCCAGTTTTTGATAATACGGCTGCATAGGAATCGGTATATAGTGCACCTGTGTACCGATTCCTTCCGCCTTGAGACTGCTCATCACGTCGGCGCGGGAGATATGTTGCTTTTCAAAATCGATCTGGACGATAAACAGATGCCAGGCATTTGTGCCGCAATTGTTGGATCGCAGCGGTTTTACGCGGGAGTCGGGAAAATATTCCGCGAGTAATTTCTGGTACTGAACAGCAAGCTGACGGCGTGTCGCCAACGAACGCGGTAGTTTCTGCATCTGCGAACTTCCCAATGCCGCCTGTAAATCAGTCATCCGGTAATTAAAGCCAAGCTCTTTCATTTCGTAGTACCACGGATTTATTGCGCCGGAAGCATCTTTGGCTTCCTGTGTGTTCACAAAGGATTCCCGTTCGATGCCGTGTGTTCGCAGCATCGAAGCACGACGCATCAGTGTTTCATCATACATCGCCAGCGCTCCTCCTTCACCGGTTGCAACATGTTTGACCGGATGAAAGGAAAAAACCGAGATATCACTGTATTGATTACCGCCGATAAACAGCTCTTTGCCGTTATCGCTCAGTGTTGCGCCTAAGGCGTGACAGGCATCATCGACAACAAAGGCGCCATGCGCTTTTGCCATTTGATACATCTGCTTCAAATCGACGGGCTGACCGGCCAAATGCACGGGAATAACAGCTCTGATTTTTCTTTGGGTATCGTTTGCGAAAAGGCGCTGCAAAGATTCGATGCTCATCAACCCGGTGCCGGCATCAATATCAGCAAACAGTACTTCCGCGCCGACATACCGGACGCAATTGGCCGAAGCTGCAAACGAGATTGGGCTGGTGACGACGATATCCCCTGATTTGATACCGAGCGTGAGCATCGCCAAATGCAGCGCCGCCGTTCCGCTCGAACACGCACAGACATGCTGCGCACCGATAAAATTCGCAACTGAATGCTCAAACGCAGGTACTGCCGGTCCCTGGGTAAGCCAGTCCGACTGCAAAGCGGCAATAACAGCCGAAACATCGGCATCATCGATACGTTGCCTACCATACGGTAAAAACTGAACTGGGCGCGGACGAATAGCTTTCATACGGCTATCGCATTCATGCTATTTGGTAGCTTACTGGGTTTCGGAAATCGCTTCTTCGACGATTTGTCGGGGGGAGGAATAAATAGTATCTCGTCGGGAAAGCGGTTTTGGGGCGGAACCGTTTACGGCAAAAGCCGGATCAACATGGGCGCGAATAAGGGAACGAAGTTCCTCCACGCTCAACCATTCTGTATTGCCGTCACTGCTGTAGCTGTATCCGTTCTCACAGCGTTTTCCGCCGAAGGTATACATGAACTTGTCGATATCCCAAAGCGGGACGGATGGCAGAATGACAAAGTAATCATCGAACTCGACTGAATTATAGGCATCGGTCGGGGTAATCATTTCTTCGTGCAGCTTTTCACCGGGACGGATACCGACACATTCCTGCCGAACGCCGGGGGCGATCGCTTCGGCAACATCCAAAATCTTGTAGCTTGGAATTTTCGGAACGAACAATTCCCCGCCCCACATATTGGCTAAGGCATAGAGAACCAGATTGACGCCTTCTTCGAGCGTAATATTGAACCGGGTCATGCGCGGATCCGTAATCGGAATAACACCGCTGTCGCGACGAGCCAAAAAGAAAGGAATCACGCTGCCGCGACTCCCTAATACATTTCCGTAGCGAACGACGGAAAAGAGGATGTTTCGCTTTCCCTTATAATTGTTCGCGCTGATAAACAATTTATCGGAACAGAGTTTGGTGGCGCCGTACAGATTAATCGGCGCGGCTGCTTTGTCGGTACTGAGCGCGACCACTTTTTTCACTCCCCGGTCGATACAGGCTTCAATCACGTTCTGCGCACCGAGCACGTTGGTTTTGATCGCTTCGAACGGATTATATTCGCAGGCCGGCACCTGTTTTAAGGCGGCAGCATGGATTACTACGTCGATATCCTCCATCGCGCGATAGACACGGTCTTTATCCCGAACATCACCGACAAAAAAGCGAAGCTGCGGAAAGTCACTCTCCGGATACATCTGGCTCATTTCATACTGCTTGAGCTCATCCCGGGAGAAAATGACCAAACGGCGGATACGCGGATACCGCGCGAGTACCAACTCCGCAAACTTTTTCCCGAATGATCCTGTACCGCCGGTAACTAAAACCGATTTTCCGGACAACATGGTTGTACTACCTCCGTTAGATTCAAAGCGTACCGGAACGGGAGATTCGTTTCAACTAAAACTTTGGCTGCAACAGCATGCCGCAAAAGAGGAAAGCAACGCGCTGTCGCATTGCATTCAGGAATACTTCAAAACCATTTTTTAGCCAAATTTTCTCGCCATTCTTACCCCCTTTCGGGTATACTGAAAAGATAAACCGCATAATTCAGGGAAATGCGTGCCCCAACGAATTCTCATCGCCGCAGGGTACCTCGGAAACTGGGGGGAAACTGACGGTGTAGTAACGACTTATCGGAATCTTATCCCCCGCATCGAACAGGCGGGTATTGTCGCTGATATCTTAGCCTATGGCCCTGCTGATAAAATCGAACGGCATGGTTCCGTCACCCTCATCACTCATAAACCACGCATTCCAGTTAAAATCGACCCAACCCGATGGATCGACCCGGTCATCTCATTCTCTCACACTGCTGATATTATCAGACAAAACAGATATGACCTGGTACAAAGCAGCACACCGGACCCGGCCGGACTTTTCGTACTGAATATCGCCCGCAAGCAGCAATGTCCGATGATAATGATCTACCACACCGCTCTTGATCACTATGCGCAGATTCGATACGGCAGAGTTGTCGGTGCGGCAATCGGAAAACTAATGGGCGGGATTATGTCAAAGTACATGAACTGGTATTACAATCAATGCGATCTGATTTTAGCTCCATCCCGGCACACCATGGAAGAACTCCGCCCGAAATTCAAACCGGAAGTCGCTGTGCTCTCCCGCGGCGTGAGTACCGAAAAATTCAATCCACGCTATCGCACCCGAACCGATGCACGGACAAAAGCGCTCTATGTCGGCCGGGTCGCCCCGGAAAAAAATCTCTCTGTTCTTGTCGATATCTTCAAAAATCGTTCTGATGTCGATTTAGTGGTTGTCGGCGACGGCCCCTATTTACAGGAGATGAAAACAGCGCTACCAAATGCCGAATTTTTGGGTAAAGTAACCGGCGAACAATTATCGCAGGCATATGCCAACGGAGATTTCTTCGTTTTCCCCTCACGCACCGATACGCTGGGGAATTGTGTGCTGGAAGCGATGAGTTCCGGGTTGCCGGTAATTGTTTCTGATGCGATGGGACCCAAAGAATTAGTGAAACAAGGAGAGACCGGATTTATCACGACCTCAAATGAAGATTTCTCCCGATCCGTTAACACGCTCGCAACAGATAGCGGGCGACGACAACGGATGGGACAGGCGGCGCTGGCATCGGCAAAACTTCGCTCCTGGGATGAAATTTTCCATCAATTGACCGGCTACTACGATTCACTCACACATAAGCAAACTGCGACCATTCAGGTGTAACTAATCTATCGACTCCTTGCTCAGTATGAAATCAATCGGTACAACAGATTACAAAGGAGTTGTATGAACATACTCAGCATCATTCTACTTTATTTAGCCGCTTTTGTATTACTCATGTTCGTAACCAATCATCTCAGTTATAACGTCATGAAGCGGCGGATTCTCAACCGTCAGAAATGGGGACTCAATATCTGTTGCGGGAAAACGGATGGGGGTGGAGTAAATGTCGATATCGTCAAACATGCCGATGTACCGAATTATATCCAAGTTACCGATGTCTACCATCTCCCTTTTGCCGATAAACAATTTGATACCGTGCTCTCATCGCATACGATTGAGCATGTCGATGATCCGAAACGGTTCTTCGATGAACTGAGCCGGGTCGGTAAAGAGGTAACGCTGGTCATCCCACCCCTCTGGGATATTTCGGCTGCACTCAATTTACTCGAGCACCGCCATATTTTTTTGACGTTGACCAAAGAACACCGCACCCTCCCCTCGCATGTCGTTTTGCCCTTCGCCGCTGCCATCCAACGGCTTATCGGTCAGCGCATCCATGCGTAAGCTGCACCCATAACGAAAAAATAATATTCCTGAAACACGCAGGTAATTTGGAGAATCGTTTTTTGCCCTGTCATTAGGAGGCACACTAAACAGGAGCAAGAAGATGCCAAACCGGCCACGGAAATTTTCACGGCGCACCGTCAACTCGAAAGAGTGCTGGCACACCTATGGATTACAATCGCTGCCACCCGCCAAATTCGCGAGCGTGGTCAAAAAGATCATGCTTGATCCATCACTGCTTGTCGCAGCGCGAGCCAATGAAACCCTGGGTGTGAGATAAAAAATACGAGAGATTAGTACAACCGGCCGCCGATTTCGGCTTCATCAACCGGACGTGCCATTGACAGTCCGCCGCCGACTTTCGGAATACCGAGCACGAGTACTTCGGACATAAACCCGCCGATATTTTTCGGCGCAAAATTCACGACGGCGAGGCATTGCTTGTTGAGCAACTGCTCGACTGAATAATCGGATTTAAACCGGGCAGAGGAGCGCTTGATGCCGATTTCCGGCCCGAAATCGATCGTCAATTTATAGGAGGGAATTTTGGCGCGCTCGAAATCTTCGATGGCGATAATTTTGCCGACCCGAATGTCGACTTTCTCAAAATCTTCGTAAGATATAGTCTGAGTCATTTCGTACCATTACCGACAACAGTTAACAAAAGCAGCAAAGCTACCGTTCAATCTTCAATGCCGCCAAGAAAGCCTCCTGCGGAATTTCCACACTGCCTAACTGCTTCATCCGCTTCTTTCCTTCTTTCTGGCGTTCCAGCAGTTTTCGTTTACGGCTGATATCACCACCGTAACATTTCGCCGTTACGTTTTTACGAAGCGGCTTAACGGTCGAGCGGGAAATAATCCGGCTGCCGATAGCTGCCTGAATAACGACTTCGAACATCTGCCGCGGTATCAGGTCTCGCAGTTTTTCACCGAGATTCATCCCCCAATTATAGGCGCGGTCACGATGAATAATTACTGAGAGCGCGTCCACCGGATCGCCATTAATCAGAATATCCAGTTTTACCAGATTGGAACGACGATAATAGGGCAATCCGTAATCGAACGAGGCATACCCGCGCGTTCCGGATTTCAGTTTGTCATAAAAATCGAAAATGATTTCTGAAAGTGGGAAGGCATACGATAAATTCGCACGAACAGGCGATATATAGTCGGTCGTTTTGTATTCACCCCGCCGTTCAGTGGAAAGTTTCATGATCGCGCCGATATATTCCGACGGGGAAATCACCTGTGCATCGACATACGGCTCTTCGACGTAATCAATTTCCTGTACCGGCGGCATTTCGGATGGGTTATCGACTTTTATCATCTCACCGTTCGTTTTATAGACATGATATTCCACGTTCGGAACGGTATTGATAAGCGTCTGATTATATTCACGCGACAACCGCTCGGTCACGATTTCCATATGCAACAATCCAAGAAACCCGACACGGAAACCGAATCCCAAAGCCGAAGATGATTCCGGCGTAAAGGACAATGATGAATCATTCAGTTTTAATTTTTCAAGCGAGTCACGCAGCTCGGTGAAATCTTCCGCTACCGCCGGATAAAGACCGGAAAACACCATCGGTTTGACATCAACGAACCCCGGCAAGGGTTCATCGGCCGGATTGTTTTCATGCGTAATCGTATCGCCGATTTTGGTGTCGGCAACTTCTTTGATCGAGGCGACAAAATATCCGACGTTTCCGGCACCGAGCTCTTCAAGCGGCATCGTTTTAAGGCGTAAAAACCCGACCTCATCGACATCGAATGCTTTTCCGGTCGAGAAAAATTGGATTTTATCCCCTTTTTTGAAACGGCCGTTGACGACTTTCACGAACGGCATAGCGCCACGGTAGGCGTCATAAATCGAATCGAAAATCATTGCCTGAAGCGGCGCATCCAGATTCCCTTTCGGCGACGGTATCTGCTTGACGATAGCCTCCAAAAGTTCATCGATACCGATTCCCATTTTCGCCGAGCAGCGAATCACTTCTTCATTTTTGCAGCCCAAGAGATCGACAATTTCCTGCACCACTACATCCGGCTGGGCGGCCGGTAAATCGATTTTGTTGACGACCGGAAGAATTTCTAAATTATTTTCCATCGCCAAATACAAATTGGAAAGCGTCTGCGCTTCGATTCCCTGCGAAGCATCGACCACCAAAATCGCGCCTTCGCAGGCGGATAATGAACGGCTGACTTCGTACGTGAAATCGACGTGGCCGGGAGTATCAATAAGGTTCAAAACATACTGCTTTTTGTCCCGGGCGGTGTAGTCCAGACGGATGGCGTGGGCTTTGATAGTAATCCCGCGCTCCCGCTCTAAATCCATGGAATCGAGCACCTGCGCCTTCATTTCCCGGTCGGAAATAGTTCGGGTGTTTTGCAGCAACCGGTCGGCAAGGGTCGATTTCCCATGGTCGATATGGGCGATAATCGAAAAATTGCGGATATAATTCAAATCAGACATAGTTTCTTTTCATTTTGTCACGGGTTTCAAGAGGGCAAGTATAGAGGGAATGACACGGGAAGTCAAACAACAGTATATCAGGATTGTTTTTTGAAATATGCGGCCAGCCGCTCACGAAATTCCGATTTCGGAATATCGGAATCCATGACTCCTTCACAGACAATCGAAATTGCGCTGGTTTCCTCGGAAACAACCACCACCACGGCATCTGACTGTTCACTTACGCCGATAGCAGCCTTGTGTCGCATACCGTACAGTTTTTTGTAACGCGGATCGGCAGTTAAAGGAAGCGATGCCGCCGCCGCAACAATCGTGTTGCCGGAAATAATCACGGCGCCATCATGCAGCGGGGTGTAGGGTGTAAACAATGTTACCAATAGTTCGGATGATACTTCTGCGTTAATTGCTTTTCCCGATTCCGCAAAATTCCGCAGGCCGGTTTTTCGTTCGATGATGATTAATCCACCATAGCGGAGCTCCGACAAGCGAATCGCTGCGCGCGTGACTGACTCTAACCATTTTCGCCGCTCACTGACGCCAAACCCGCGCCAAAGTGGGCTTTCCCCCCAGCGCGCCAGGACCGTTCGCAATTCCGGTTGAAACACGATAACTAACACGATAAGCCCGAATGTTGCCAAATTGGAAAAGAGCCAGGTAAGCCCCTCCAATTGAAACCAGTAGGCGACAAAGGCAACAATGAAAATAAAGGAGAGCCCTGCCGTTATCTGCGCCGAACGTGTGCCCTTCATCAGTTTGAGAACTTCATAGATAATCACCGACACAATCAGAATGTCGAGAATATCTTTCCAGCCAAACTGTATGAATTCAAACTGCATGTTTATTCCTGTTTATCCGTAACTGCTTCGAGCAGGCGAAGCGCCTGTACCGTTTCGGCAACATCATGAACCCGTACGATCGCCGCGCCGCGCTGCACACTAATAAGTGCCGCGGTCAGTGAACCGCCCAAGCGACTATCGGCCGGTATATGAGTACCCATCAGTTTCTCAATAAAGCTCTTTCGTGATACGCCGACAAGTACCGGGCAATTGAGTGTTGTGAACATCTGCAAATGTTTCAAAATCGCCAGATTATCTTCCAAACGCTTTCCGAATCCGATACCGGGATCAATAATAATACGATCATGGGCTATCCCATTTAGTTCGCAAAATTCCTTTCGCTCTTGTAGAAAGACAATAATCTCCTTCACAACGCTATCATACTGCGGCGCCTGTTGCATTGTCTGCGGTGTCCCTTGCATATGCATCAGTATCACCGGCACTTGAGATTCACGCACGACCGCCGCCATCTCACTGTCAAACGAAAGTGCGGAGATATCGTTGATGATATCCGCACCGGCTGCTATCGCCGCTCTGGCGACGCTTGCTTTAGTCGTGTCGATTGAAATCGGTATATCGCTTTCTGTACGAATCGCGGCGATTACCGGTACTACCCGTTTTCGTTCTTCTTCGGCTGAAACCTGCTCTGCACCGGGACGAGTCGATTCTCCGCCGATATCGATAATCGCCGCCCCTTCTGTTTCCATTCGTACTGCTTGCGCGACCGCGGAATCAATTGAGTTAAATTTACCGCCATCCGAAAATGAATCCGGAGTACAATTGAGAATCCCCATCACCAGCGGATGAGCAAACGAAAGCGTTCTACCGCGCGCTAAACACATTTCGCCCGGGGATTTCAATTCTGTCACGGTCACGTTCTTCATTACGTAAGTAAAGTACAACAAATACGGGATTATTGGTAAAACAAAAAAGCCAGTGACGAATATCACCGGCTTAGAAAAGTCAGAACAAAGTAGGTTGACTATGCCGGTGCAGGAGCCGCAACCGGTTCCATATCGCCTGAGGCGCGGCCGATAATGACATCGACTTCACGACCGTCGATAATCTCTTTTTCCAAAAGCGCTTTGGACAAGGCATGCAGTTTTTCGACATTCTTGGTCAAAATCTCACGCGCTTTATCCTCGGCCCGTTCGATAAATCCGCGAACCTCCTCGTCGATAATTACCGCAGTCGCTTCGGAATAATCTTTGGTATGCGCCATTTCACGACCGAGGAAAATATGCTCTTCGGTACGACCAAACGTTACCGGACCGACCTTTTCAGACATTCCCCAGTTACAGACCATCTTGCGGGCCAATTTCGTCGCCCGTTCCAGATCATTACCTGCTCCGGTATCGAGCTGGTTGAACACAATCAACTCGGCAACACGGCCGCCCAAAAGAACAGCGAGCGTCGATTCAAGATAATCGCGCGAGTGTGTATGCCGTTCATCCACCGGCAATGATTGCGTAACACCGAGCGCCATTCCGCGCGGAATAATTGTGACCTTATGAATCGGATCGGCTTTCGGCAGGAATTTGGCAACCAAGGTGTGACCCGCTTCGTGATAGGCGATAACTTTCTTTTCTTCATCGGAAATCACAAGTGATTTACGCGCAGAACCCATCAGCACTTTATCCCGCGCCTCTTCGAAATCATCCATCATGACTGAATCACGATTACGGCGTGAGGCTAAAAGCGCCGCTTCATTGACCATATTCGCCAAATCCGCACCGGACATGCCCGGAGTCGCTTTCGCTAAAATCGGAATATCGACATCGGTACCAAGTTTCACTTTGCGAACATGAACGCGAAGAATGCCTTCACGCCCTTTCACATCCGGCGGGGCAACGACAATCTGCCGGTCGAAACGGCCCGGGCGCAGGAGCGCCGGGTCGAGCACATCCGGACGGTTAGTGGCCGCTATGAGAATGACACCTTCGTTCGATTCGAAACCATCCATCTCAACCAACAACTGATTGAGTGTTTGCTCACGTTCATCATGCCCGCCGCCTAAACCGGCGCCGCGATGACGACCGACGGCATCGATTTCATCGATAAAAATAATGCACGGTGCATTCCGCTTCCCTTGTTCAAACAAATCGCGTACACGGCTGGCGCCGACACCAACGAACATTTCAACGAAATCGGAACCGGACATCGAGAAAAACGGCACACCCGCTTCTCCGGCAACGGCCCGCGCCAACAATGTCTTTCCGGTACCGGGAGGGCCCAATAACAACGCACCTTTCGGAATTTTTCCACCCAAGCGTTGGAATTTACCCGGCTCTTTCAGAAACTCGATAATCTCCTGAAGCTCCTCTTTCGCTTCATCGGCACCGGCAACATCGCTGAAGGTTACTTTCGGACGTTCATCCGTCATCAGTTTCGCTTTGCTTTTACCGAAACTGAATAAGCCTTTCGGGCCGGATGCTCCCTGCATCTGCCGGAAGAAGAAAAACCAGATACCGATCAATAGAATCCAGGGACCGATGGTGAGCAGCAATTGGAAAACACCGGTGCTTTGCTCTTTGGCAATAATTTTTGCTCCGGCCAGCTCTAGTTTGTTAACGACTTCATAATTGGTATCCGGAAACGGGATACGGGTTTTAAACCGGGTCGCTTCTTTTTCCTTGGAAACTGCGAACTTGGTCGGCTTGGTTAAGACACCTTCGATTTGCCGCTCGGTGAAGGTAGCTTCCGCTATGTTTTTTGCCTCGACCTGCTGGATGAATTCGGTATAGGTAATTTCAGCAACCGACTGCGTGGCGCTGCTGTACAAATTCCAGACGAGAATCATCACCAAAGCGAATCCGAGCCAGAAAATCAATGACCTACCGGGACCTTTCATGAAACCCGGTTCTTTGGGACGCTCCCCTTTATTTTTTATCTGCCGTGGAGAATTTTTGCGCGGCGATTCGAAGTCTGACATTTTTTACTTACCACTCTTTTCTTAATTTTTTAGTGCTGTGTTTCACAGCCTCATCTTCTTAGACACAAAACTATGATGAAAAGTTGCTCTTATTTTTTCTCTACGACTTTCCCGATAAACGGCAAGTTTCGGTAACGCTGCGTGTTATCCAAACCGTAGCCGATCAAAAAGTCATTCCCGACCGTAAAACCGACATACTTGAGCTCAAAAGCCGAAGTACGGCGGCTGGCCGGTTTATCAATCAATGTAACAATTGCGACCGATGCCGGTTCCTGACGGGAAATCGTCTTCAAAATTTCAGCCATTGTTTTCCCGGTATCGACAATCCCCTCAACGATTAAGACATGTCGTCCTTTCAGCGGAATCGCCAGCGAGTCCTCAAACAGTACCGGCTGGCCTGAACGCATTCCCCGGCGATACGATGAAGCGGAAATAAACTCCATTTCAATCGGTATACGAATTTGCCGCACCAAATCAGACATGAAAATAACGCAGCCTTTCAAAACGCCAAGCAATACCGGCATGGTATGCTTGTAATCCTGCGTTATCTGCGAGCCCAGTTCTCCGATACGCCGGGAAATGGTCGCCTGATCGAGCAAAAGCTCAAACGGAAGCTGCTGTATTTCTTTTTCAGCGGTTTTCATATCGTAATCGAATCAGTCGTTTGGTATTTTTCGTAACTTTTACGCGTTCGGCGATAGTGAATCCCGGCAGCCACACAATTCCTGCTTCATCACACATCACCGGAACTTCATCCCGAAACAACGCCGGAACTTTCCGGTCGGTTAGTATATCCGCAACCTTCTTCGTTCCCTTCATTCCCAAGGGCTGAAAACGATCCCCCGGCCGAACGTTACGCAACGAAAGCTCACCCTGCACCGCGTCGGTATCGAGCGTCGCGCGAAAGCTGTCCTTTGTATATATCGGCGTTTTGCCGGTTCTCGTTTGCACTCTGCGGGTGACTACAGAACTAAGCTCCGGAACTGCCGTAGACGGTCTGGTCATACGATGCTCAAACTGCTGTTTCCGACGGACAAAAAGAACCAATTTCCCGTCCACATGCTCGGCGGAAACTCGTCCGGAAAGCATAACTGGCCGGGACATCGGGTTAAGGCAGAATGAATCAAGTCGCTCCACAGTCTCCCAATCGACGCCGGCATCCGTACCGATTACATGTTCCAAACAATACCGTAAAAGCCTGCGTCTAAGCCACAAATCATATTGGGGATAACGGGATAAGGCAAGTTGAATCTTCCCTCCCGGCGTACGGGAAACTAAACGGGTAGAATACTGACCGGCAACCTGCTTAATATACCCCTCTTCAGCCGCCAATATCTCCGAAAGCCTGAGAATCGCCTTGTCGGCTGACGGGTTCAGTCGCTTTCTCACGGCGGGAAGCAAAGAATGACGGATATAATTTCGTCGGAATTGTTCATTGGCATTTGAGGAATCAACCCGATACGCAACCTTGTGTCGCTTGAGATAGGTTAGGATTTCAGCTTTGGAAACATCATACAACGGCCGGATTACCTGCCCTCGTTTTACCGGTATGCCGACCAATCCGGTTGGGCCGGTTCCCCGGAACAGGCGAAAAAGAATCGTTTCAACCCGGTCATCCTGATGATGTCCGACGGCGATTTTGGTGCAGTTCAGCGTTTTGCTTAACAGGTCAAAGGTATGATAGCGAACTAACCTGCCCGCTTCCTCTAAGCCGATCCCTTCCTCCTGGGCAAACGCGGGGACACTCTCACTCACTACAACAAACGGGATCCGAAGCTTTTGGCATAGTTTCTCACAAAACTTTTCTTCCTGACTCGCTGCTTTTGGCCTGATCTGATGATTCACGTAAACGGCGTGTATCTTCAATTTGAGCCGTCGTTTTAGCGCAGTGAGGACGTGCAGTAAGGCCACCGAATCCGGTCCACCGGAAAGGCCGACTAAAATTACGTCGTTTGGGCGTATCAGTTCATACCGCCCTAAAGTTGCAAGAACTTTCTCTTTCATAGAACAGAGTAAGTATAGGGAGACAACAGGTTGCGCGTACATAAGAAAAAGGGATGTTTGGCCAAGTTTTTGCACGGATGGTGACATGAAATCCCCATTTCCCGTTTTAGTTGACCCAAGCGGTAACCTTCTGTTAGCATTGCGGGTAAAAGCTCCAATGACACACCCTACCATGCTACGCACATTCATCCGCTATCATTTGCCGGTTATTCTGTATGCCGGCGCCATTCTTACAATATCCTCTATTTCCTATTTACCCGCCCCCAAAATCGGATTGTTACGGGCCGACAGCCTGGTGCATTTTCTCGAATACGCTATTTTTGCGTTTTTACTTTTCAGATCGATTTCACACATTTCGCCGAAACTGCGTCTTACTACTGCGGCCTTGCTCACGCTTTTGGCGCTCTCATTATTTGCCGTAGCCGATGAGTACCTGCAGAGCTTCATACCGGGACGGACTTCGGATGTCTACGACGTACTGGCCGATCTGGCCGGAGGCAGCGCGGTAGTTTTACTCTTATTACTGATATATTCAAGAAAAGTTAAGACTGACAAGAAGTTAGAGCCCTGATTTTTTGGTATGTGCCGATGAGTTTGCCTTGACAAGGAATCGATGAAATTCTATATTTTGTTTGTCTTACCAAATAAAACAAAGAGCCGACTGTTAGTCGTCTTGTAATTGTCTGACTACTACAGAATTACGAATGGTTGTGGCATTTCATTAATGTGGAGTTATGCTGTCTGCTTCGCAGTTTAACAAACAACTGGAAGTTCTGAATCTTTACGTATCGCGTACTACTTACAGCAAATTTTAGAATGAACATATTTAGAAACAACCCTGAACGGAGATCAAACATGACAAAAAGAATTTTGTCTCTCCTCATGCTGGTTGCCGCCTTGTTTGTTACAAGCGGCCACGCGCAGAGTGTAGATCCCAATGCCATTGTGCGGCTTTCCACTGTAAGCCCGCTCCATGGTACTGACACATTGGAAGTCGGACAGTTAATCAACTTCCGTATCACGTATACGAACAACACTGCAACCGCCATCTTAGGTGCGTCAACCGGGTTTCAGGTTTATTCTCCGACCGGCGCCACATGGGATACGACCATAATGACCAATCTCGGTACGATTACCGGTGGCACAGGCGGTATGTGGGACGGCGGTATTTTCGCAAACCACTTCAGTGCCGATGGTATGGGCGCTGATACGGTTGGTTTCGGCGGATACTCTATTTTCGGAACGGGTGTCGCTCCCGGTTTCACCGGTGAAGTGGTAAACATTCAGATCGGACCGATTCCGGCAGAATTCCACGGCGGAACAATCTGCCTTGATTCATCCTTCTATCGCCCGACCAACGAATGGGTATGGAGCGATGAAGGTGCCGGTTACTACCCGGTATGGGATGGACCGCACTGCTATACGATTTTTGATCCGAATGCTCCGTCCGGCGCAAACCTTGTCGTTACTCCGGATACATTGAATTTCTCAGCAACCGAAGGTGGTTCGAATCCTGCTGCTCAGGCGATTTCAATTACCTCTGACGGCACCCCGCTCAATATCTCCTCTATTACTGATGATCAAGGGTGGCTTTCCGTCGCACCGACCAGCGGTACCACTCCGTTGAATCCGAGCGCTTCGATTAACATTACCGGTCTTCCCGCCGGTAATTATTCTGCAACTATTACCGTTAACTCTCCCGACGCACAGAATTCACCGCAGACCGTCATTGTGAATTTGACCGTCGCCGCTGCGCCGATTTCTAATTTGATCGTCGCTCCGGACAGCCTCGCGTTTACGGCGCAAGAAGGTGGCTCAAATCCGGCTGCGCAGTCGCTCACTATTACGTCTGATAATGCAGTGCTTAATTTCAATGTGAATGATGACCAGCCGTGGATCAGCTTTGCGCCGCCGCAGGGTCAGACTCCGAACGCAGTCAACATTTCCGTTGACATTACCGGTTTACCAGATGGCGTCTATGTCGGCAGCGTGACGATTGCATCTGCTGAAGCCGACAATTCCCCGGTCGTTGTACCGGTTACGCTGACTATCACGGCTGCACCGTCTAATATTAGCTTTGAACCGACCACGATAAACTTTAATGCAGTCGCTGGCGGACCGGCTCCCGATGATCAGACAGTCGATGTTACATCCGACAACGACCCCCTGACGTTCACGGTTACCGACACTATCATCAATGGTCTTGTTGATTGGATTTCGGTTACCCCGACCAGTGGTACGACTCCTCAAACACTTACTATTCATGCCGATCCTACAGGCCTGACACCGGGATTCTACGAAGCAAACGTGTACTTCGATGCCCCGGGCGCTGCCAACAATGGTTTAAGCACTCTCTATGTGAGCATGTTCGTTGCAGAAGCCAGCGAACCGATTATCACAAATGTTAATCCTAACTCTACGTGCGCACCAAACAGCGGCACCGAAACAGTTACGCTTTCGATTACTGCGGTAAACACTACCTTCACAAGTGGTGTAGACTCTGTCCATCTCGTCGGTGGTACGACTATCGCAGGCACCAATATCAATGTCGTTGATGACACCCATCTCTCTGCCGATTTCGAAATCGCGGCCGGAACTTCCGGTGCCTTTGCCCTTTCAGTTTGGGGTAACGGCGGCGACGCAACTTTAGCCTCTGCCTTTACAGTTAATGCCCCTTCCGATCTTATTGTCGATCCGGGAACACTTGCGTTCTCATATACTATTGGTGATCCGGCCCCGGCATCACAATCGTTTGATATCTCTGCGGTCGGCTCAGCAGTCAACTTCACCATCAGCGGTTTTGACGATTGGTATAACCTGTCGGCATCCTCTGGTACGACCCCCGCGACTGTCAACGTGACCATCAATCCGACTGGTCTTGACGTCGGTGACTATACCGACACAATCACTGTCAGCGGTGGCTGCACCACCGGCGATGAGATCGTCATCATTACTCTCACGGTTAATCCTCCGCCACCCGGCGAATTGGTGTTAACTCCGAGCGCGCTTAATTTCAGCGCGACCGAAGGCGGCAGCAACCCGGGCGATCAGTTTGTCAATCTGACCTCATCTGATGGTTCGACGCTCGACTGGTCACTGGCTCACACAGCTACCTGGTCAACTCTGGGTGCAACCAGCGGCAATACACCGGAATCTGTTTCAGTTTCCGTTGATATTACCGGTCTGACGGCTGGAACATATGTCGATACGATCGTAGCTACCTCTGCGACCGCGTCGAATGACCCGCTTACTACGTTTGTAACATTGACAGTCTCACCTGACCTTGGCGAGAACTCTCTCGTGGTCGGTACGGCTCCTGCCGTTCCGGGTGCTTCGATTGTTGTGCCGGTCAATTTCACGAATGGCTGCGACTTTGTCGGCGCTTCCTTTGGTTTGGAATGGTCTTCTGAATACCTGACGCTGGATGAAGTTTCATTCACCGGCTCACGTGTTGAAGGTCTGACTACCAAGAATGCCGTTATCGATAATGGCGCCAATACGGTGTACTTCACCTTGGAGGCTGCTGATGTTTCCGAATATGTAGCACCCGGCTCCGGTTTGTTAGCCAGCCTGACCTTTACGGTTTCTCCGATGGCTGTCCCGGGTTCATATTCAATCGATATCTACACCAGCGGCGATACGTCAACACTGCCTTTCATCGTTGATTGCGGTGAAGGTCCGGTGGCAATCATTCCGGCCATGACTGCCGGTTCAGTTGTCGTTGATGAACAGGCGAACTTCACCTGCGGTTACGTCGTTGATAACAACGGTGACCCGATTGAAGGCGCTACCGTTGAACTCTGGGCTGACTTCCCGTTTGGCTCCCCTGCCTACACGACGACTACCGATCCGACGGGATATTACAGCTTCTCTGAATTCAGCATCAATCCGTTTGATCTCTATGCCTATAAAGACGGCTACTACCCGGATAAAGAAGAAAACCTGAACTATGGTTGCTATGGCACCTTGTTGACCCTGCACCCGCTTCAGACCATCACCCCGACCTTTGAATGGGTGAACTTCTACTGCGGCAGCAATACCTATATGGATGCTCCGCTCCCGGTCGGTTCAGTCATCGAAGCAATGGATCCGAACGGCGTTCTCTGCGGACGCTGGGTTGTGACCGTAGCCGGTAAATACGGCTTTATGCCGGTCTACCGCGACGATCCGTTCTCCGAAGGTGTAGACGAAGGTGCCGAACCGGGCGACAACATCGCGTTCTATGTGAACGGTGTGCTGGCTACCGCGAACGGTGCTACTACCTGGACTCAGAATGGTGATGCGTTTGAAGTTTGTCTTGATGCCGGCAACGCCGCGGTCAAGACCTGCGCACTCGAAGCCGGCTGGAATTTAGTCAGCTGGAATCTCGACACTGAATCTGATGAACTTGAAGCAGTTCTCGCTTCCCTCGGTGATAATGTCGAGCTCGTTATGGGCTTTGAAGAGGGTGGTTTGACCTATGATCCTGCCCTCCCCGATTTCTCGACACTCTGGACGGTCGATCATTTCAGCGGCTACTGGATCAAGCTGACCGAAGCTGCGACACTTGAAATTACCGGTATGTCGGTTCCGACTACGACCCCGATTCCGGTCACCGCCGGTTGGAACCTGGTTTCCTACCTGCCGGAAGACACCCGTATGGTTGAAGAAGCACTTGCTTCACTCGATGGTAACTTGCTCGTCGCCCTCGGTTACGAAGGCGCCGGCTTGGTATATCAGCCGGGTCAGGGTGACTTTAATACCCTCGAAGAGCTGATGGCCTGCCACGGTTACTGGGTTAAAGTTGCTCAGGATGCCGATCTCGTTTACGACGGTATGGAAATGTCAGCCACCAAGCATGAAGTCATCGCGTCACACGCTTCAGCGAAGAACGCTCAGGGCATTACGCCGACCCGCGCTTGGGTGAACATGTACAGCCGTAATTTGACCCTCGATGGTCAGACGGTTGGCGCCGGTGTGGAAGTTTCCGCTTACGCGCTTGACGGTACCAAGATCGGTTCCTTCAGCATGAAAGAAAGCGGCAAGTTCGGATTTATGCCGGTCTATGCTGATGATGAAACCACCGGTGAAGTTGAAGGCGTCAAACGCGGCGAACAGTTTACCATAAGCGTAAACGGCGTTGCCACGAACGAAACCTTCACCTGGGCTCAGAACGGTGACAAGATCGAAATCAGCGCTTTGACTGCGAAATCTACCGGCTCTTCATTGCCGAAGAACTTCGCACTGAACCAGAACTATCCGAATCCGTTCAATCCGAAGACCCGGATTTCCTTCTCATTGCCGAACGCTTCTGAATACAAACTGGCGATCTACAACATCACCGGTCAGAAAGTTCATGAAGTCAGCGGCAAGGGCGTTGAAGGCTTGAATGAATTGGATTGGGACGCCACTCAGCAGGCTTCCGGTGTTTACTTCTACCGCCTGACTGCCGGTGCGTACTCTGATACGAAGAAGATGACGTTCCTGAAATAAGCGTCAGCTTTTTCAAAAAGACATTTGCGACTTGGACGTCCGGCCGGTTATCATACCGGCCGGACGTGTTATAACGGAAAGGTTAGAGTAGTGATAAAAAAAGTGACCAGACTTGTGTGTATGGCCGTTGTGATCTGCCTGATTCGACCGGTGTTTGCCTGTCACCATGACAATGTCCAATTCACTACGCCCAGCTGGACCTCGTTTAAAAGCAATCTGACTACCTACAATGGGCAACCCGTTCCTGTCTGGTCGATCATAGATGCCTATGATAACGACGGCGTACATTGCGGCCGGGATACGGTCGGTACTGCCGGCCTGTACGGCTTTATGAGTGTGTACGGTGATGACGGCACGACGGCCGGAACTGACGAAGGCGCCAATACCGGTGATTCGATTACTTTTTTCATCAACTGCCGTCCGGCGATTGCTACCGGAGATGTCATCTGGCAGGATTTAACGCAAAAAGATGCGCATCTCTCGGCGACGGCAACTCTTGCTATCGCCTCAGTCACCAACCCGAACGACACAATTGCTGCTCCGGGTGACACCGTTCGTTTCAAAGCCCGCGTACAGAATACCGGTAACGGACTCGATTTCTATTTAGCTTCCGGTTCGACAGATTTGGGATGGTCATTCATTCCGCCCACAACTATTACCTATGCTGATGCCGGTGAATCAGTCGATGTCTTTTTCGACGTCGCCCTTCCGGTTTTCCCCGGCCCGGACGACACAATTGCCGTTGCGACCTTCAAAATCTATTCAGCTATCGACTCAACTGTTTTCGTGACCGACCAGGTAACAATTGTGAACTCGGTCACTGATGTTCCGGATGATCGCGGTACTTTACCGGCGTTTTTCTCGCTGAAGCAGAATTACCCGAATCCGTTCAATCCGACGACCACTATCGCCTTCAGTCTTGACAGTCGTTCTGACGTCAAACTGGAAGTGTACAACGTCCTCGGACAAGCGGTGATGAATGAATCACTCGGTTCCTATGCCGCCGGTGAGCATTCCTATTCGTTCGACGGCGCCGGATTGCCGAGCGGTGTCTATTTCTATCGTCTGACGACCTCTATGGGAACGCAGACCAAGAAAATGACGCTGTTGAAGTAAGCTGACTGAGCGAAAGTTTGTGTAAAAGCCCCGGTAAATCGGGGCTTTTTTTTCATTGTGCCGACACCGAGGAAACTGGATATTCCGGCTCCGGATACCGTCCTGCCAGTCAATACCAAGTACGGGACGAGTGCCTACAAAACGACAGACCAAAAGAAAGAATACCGAGTTGCCTCTACAGTACAAAATAGCCGCCAAATCCGACAAAGGATTAGTCCGACCAATTAACGAAGATTCTCTCCACGTAGATAAAGCCAACCATGTCTTTGCGGTCTGCGACGGCATGGGCGGCCATCAAGCCGGAGAAGTCGCCTCGCAATCGGCATCACGTACACTTACCGCTACTTTCACGACTTTGAGCAAGGGGCTTGAACAGGATGTTGCTCTGAACCTGGGAAGAACGCTTCCCACCAGCGGTGATTTATTGGTTCGGGGAATCCGGTTAGCCAATCGCACGATTCATACCCTTTCGGAAACGAATCAGGGAATGTCGGGCATGGGAACGACGATTGTGGCAATTGCGCTTGAAAACGACATGATGTCTATCGCGCATGTCGGTGACAGCCGCGCATACAAAATAGACGAAAAACAATTAACCCCGCTGACAATCGATCACTCATGGGTTTCCGAAATGCAGCAGCAGCATCAACTGACGCGCGAAGAAGCATCATCGGTTGTTGGGAAAAATATCATTACCCGCGCGCTCGGCGTAAAACAGACCGTCGAAGTCGATTATCGCTTGCTGAAAATTCGCAGTGGCGACCTATTTTTGCTCTGCTCCGACGGACTCTGCGGCTACGCGGATGATGAAGAAATTTTCGATGCCGTTAAACATCACCGCGACAATATCGACAAAATGGCCGATCAATTGGTACAAATGGCCAACGAACGGGGCGGGTCGGACAATGTGTCGGTTATTATCGTAAAAATTGTCGAAGCGCCGGAGTCTTCTATTCCGGAACTCTCGGTGTTCACGCTTCCCGCCGAATCACCCGAAACACTGCAGGCTGAAGACCTTTGGATTGAACGGATGACGCAGATGGAAGAAGCGCAAGAGGCCGAAGCAGAAGCCGGGGCCAGCAAACCAAGAACTTTGCTGCTGATAATGATTTTCGTGCTTTTCATCGCTGCGGCTGCGGCAATAGTCTATTTTTCCGCCGGTAAACCGTAACCTATTTCGAATTTTCCCAATCAGAGAAAACTTGACACTCCGGTCTGTAAGGGGTAGTTTTGCAGTTCAACCCTCGTTGAAATGCGCCCGTAGCTCAATTGGATAGAGCGTCTGACTACGGATCAGAAGGTTAGGGGTTCGATTCCTCTCGGGCGTATTATGAAATTAATTTTGATGAGGACAAGCAGGTGTCACGAAGTCAAAATATTTCCTCTCGCAACTATCGTTAATGTCGCCAGTCCGATTCAAAAATCGAAACGGAATCTACCGATGCACCAAGTAGCGTGGTTATTAGTACTATCACTCCTCATAGGCGTACGTGCAACTGCATCGGTAGTTGATGACTCGAAATTTTCTCATTCTCTCAAACGATCGAAATGGATTGGCGGCAGAATACTGACCATTCCGGATACCGCCATACATTTCCTCCCTGATCTTGACAGCAGCGAAAAAAAAACAATCGAACAAATTGCTGATGCCATTGCAACGGAAAAACTCCCGCTTGCCGATTCACTGCTCAGACAGTTGGAACGGAAACGGCATTCTTCGCCGACAGTTGCGTTTTACCGAGGGAATTATGCGTATGTTACACGACAATTTATAGCGGCGCTCGGTGAGTTTGATCGAAGCAGAAAACTACTGCCCAATTTTGCCCGCGCATGGAATAATCGCGGTGTTGTACTTGTGCAATTGCAGCGATTGGAAGAATCTATCGCATCTTACGATTCAGCGCTTGTTTATGACCGCCGGCTTCCCACCGTTTGGTTTAATAAGGGTTCAGCTTTATTTATGTCTCTCCGTCTTGAAGAAGCACTGATATGTTTCGATACATCTATTCAGTTGAATGCAAAAAACGAAGAAGCCTGGTGTTATCGCGGCTTGACATTGCTGGAATTAGGACGTTTACCAGAAGCAATCAGTAATTTGGATACTGCAGTTTGGCTTGCTCCGCAAATTGCGCAGATGTGGACAAACCGCGGTCTTATCTTTTCTGAGATGGGTGACAATAATAGCGCACTAAGGGATTACGAAAAATCATGCAAACTTGCGCCGGGTGACCCTGAACCATGGTATAATCGCGCACTTATATACCAGGAACAGGGAAAACTGCAGCTGTCACTGGCTGCTTTCGATTCTGCTATTACAAAACAACGGGATGAACCTGATGCCTGGCGTTATCGTGCAGAACTTCTTTCAGAAATGGGGCGTCAAACAGACGCACTGGCAAGCTGTGATTCTGCTATTCACTATGCGCCAAAATATGCGCCAGCGTGGACAAGTAAAGCGCAGTTGCTCGACATCTACGGATATTTACCGGAGGCGCTGGCCTGTATCGATTCGGCGGTTTCGTACGATAGAAAAGATCATTGGCTTTGGACAAATCGCGCGATGCTTCTTTTGCAGGGTGGATGGTTCTGGATGGCAATGAGCAGTTGTGACTCCGCGCTTGCCCTGGAACCAACCTATGCAGAAGCTTGGTTCATGCGCGCGAACGCGTGGGATATGCTTGAAGCTCCCGGTAAAGCTATCTCAGATTACGATTCCGCCCTGTACTATAAGCCCGGCTTTGCTGATGCATGGAATAATCGGGCTTATGATCTCGCTCAACTTGGTCGACTTGAAGAGGCACTCCGAAACTATGATTCAGCGATTCACTATATGCCCGCTTTGGTAGAAGCATGGGCAGGTCAGGCAAAAGTTCTCATCGACATGAAAGATTATCAAGAAGCGCTCATATGCCTTGATTCGGCATCTCGGTATCCAATCGAAGACAGTCTAACGATCAATCAAATTAACAACCTACGGGCAACGGCAAAGCGAAAATTGCAAAAGAAATAGTCTATATCTGCAAAGTTTGGCTTTACTCACCCATGCAAATCCAAACTCCGCAAGAAATCATTGGCAAATACATTTCGTAATTCAGGTGTTGGAAGTAATGTCTGACGCGCGTTTACCCATGCATTGATGCGAGTATTACCGTACTTTTGCCGGACATTGGTTTTATTCAAGTTATGGCATTTTCCCCAATGAAAAGTATAGGTAATCCCCGCTTGATCAAGCGCATTCCAGACACGGGAGGCAAGATCTCGTACGCGGTCCGACCAGGGACCGTCAATCTCGACAATACAGGTAACCGGATCGATATTGGTAAAGGCGAGCGTCGCCCGGGAATTACGCACAAACCGCAGCGCCACAAGTGCAGGCGCCCATTCTTTGTCATACTCGGCAAAAATGATATCCAACGTCTGTTTGACCTTACCCAGCGGAATCCCCATTGCGGTGCTGAATGCTTTGCCATGGGTGGTAGTATCTGAAAACGTGTCGCAAAGTGGTCCGCACTTTCCTGATGATTCTTTATAAAAACTCTTGAACATTCCTGAAATCAGATCTTTGGTCATTCCGCCGAGCAGATCGGTTATCGAGGCAAGAACCGCAAATGCTTCATCGCTTTGACCTGATGGTGACGCCGCAGTCGTCGGCTCGCAACCCGGAATTTGTTCTGCTCGTGTATACTGATAAATAACTTCCGCAATAACCTGATCCCGTTTGTTCGGATCGATTACGACTTTGAAATGGTACGGATCACGACCGGGAAACGGTTTCGGAATATTCAGACCGGAAAAATCGAGCGAGGTAATCGCATTCCACAATGCGTTGTCAAAATTCAAGAATGTTTTTGATGTGTGCAGGTAGAACATATCGGTAGATTCAAGCACCACGCCGTGAATAATACCGAACGAACCAAAACTGACTAGTGCGGCATTAAACATATTATCCTTTCGGATAATCTTATCTGCGAATTTCTTTGCAAAATCATCGGCAATTGTCTGTTCTTTTTCCCGTTCCAGCCAGACACTTTTATTCGGAGCGGTAATCAGATGAATCGAGCGAATATAGTCCTGTACCGAACCGATATTGATTGCCGAACCGTGCGTACCGGTCGAAAGTGCTCCCGCAATTGTTTGTCCGTTGCTGGCTCCGGTTGTTTTCAACGATTTATTTAAACTGAAAAGATATCTACTGATACTGGCAATCTTATTGCCGCATTGCACAAAATGCAGGTCCTTCTCGCTTCCTTTGTACTTAGCATGTTTTTGTGCCGCGCTGATACTGAAACGATAAGACAAGGGCCAGGTATCAATCAATACGCCGTTCGTTGCCGCTACTTCTGAAAATGACCATGAACCGCCGAGCGCCCGTAGTTCCGCCGGAACTGCCATCGCTTCGGCCAGCACCCTTTGCAATGCCTGTGTCGTTTTGATGTAGTTGATTGCGGAGCTTTTTGTCGGATTCGTGTTCTTTGCGGTAATGCGCTTCTGAAGCTGTGTGCTGACAGTATTGTGCCAGTTAACGAAAGAGCTGCCGTTTACGGTTTCGAAATTGTCATTGGGCGGTGGCATCTTAGCGCCCTCCGGCGGAATCGACCACAACCATCGTATCGCAAGTCATTCTGCCGCACTCGATAATATATTTTTTGCAGCAAATTATCTGACTGACGCTTACTGTATCACACGATTCAGAAACTAAAGTCGTATCGCACCCTAAGTCGTTTGCATCATCGGGTACCCTTCCGGGTGTAGGATTCGGCTGTGCACAATACCACTCAACTGTTTTCGGACACGCTAACCCAAGCGTCACGACCGAAATAAGATCAAAAAAGAAATTGCTTTTAACTGTTACTACCTGCAACCCTGCTCCATCGCATTCATTCGGATCGGTTATCGGGTTTTTTGCTGTCTGCACCCAAAAAAATGACCAGACAACTTTGCTGCGGTTCGGTTGCGGTGTTTCTCCTCCTGTTTGCGGAATCATCACTCGATAGGTCGAGCATCCAATCACACAGAGAGTAAACAGCAGCGCAGCAATAGCAAGGCAAAGCAGTCGATAGTTACGAGACACCCTGAAAAACATAGTTCCTCCCTTTTTCAGATAGGCAACGATACTAACCTGAGATGTCAAATCCTGACACTAAGAGAGAAGATTATGCATCACAATCGGCAGAGATATATGAGGTTACGAATTGATAAGAAATGGCGGACGATTAGTCAGCGTCGGCCAAGAGCGCGTCGAGGTCAAGCTGATGCACGAACATAGCTAAGTTACCATTGGCATCATGCGGCCATTGATCGCGTGGGCGATCATGATAAATTTCTACTCCGTTGCCATCAGGGTCACGCAAATAAATTGCTTCACTGACACCGTGGTCTGCCGCACCTTCTAACGGCCAGTTGAAATCGGTGAGCCGTTTCAGCGAACGCGCCAACTCTTTTCTACTCGGAACAAGAATAGCGAAACGATACAGTCCCGTGCTACCGGGTGGCGGCGGTGAACCGTTGGCGCTTTCCCATGTGTTGAGCGCTATGTGATGATGATACCCGCCTGCCGAAAGAAAGGCAGCCTGTCGCCCGTATCGGGTGGTTACTTCAAACCCTAACACTTCGGTGTAAAACGTAACCGCCCGTTCAAGATCAGCCACTTTAAGATGGACATGGCCGATTACCGTTCCGGCTGCTATCGGTTGCATAGGTAGTTTATCTGACATAAAACCAAGGTATACAGTATCAGTTAAATTGTGAAGCCTGAACGATCTCCCCCAGCTAAAAACCGCTCTCGGAGTGCCGGTTGACAATTTGCCACAATTCTCCGAAATTGGACGCCTGAACGTGCAAACGTCACGGAGGAGTGGCTGAGCGGTCGAAAGCGGCGGTCTTGAAAACCGTTGTACCTGTGAGGGTACCGTGGGTTCGAATCCTACCTCCTCCGCCATAAATTACGAAACCTTTATTCATGCAAAAAAAGATATCCAAAACTCGCTGCAACTGGGCCGGGACAAACCCACTCATGATCGAATACCATGACACGGAATGGGGCGTACCGGTTCATGATGACCGCGTTTTGTTTGAATTTCTGATTCTCGAAGGGGCGCAGGCCGGATTGTCATGGCAAACCGTTTTAAACAAACGGGAAAACTACCGTAAAGCATTCAGTAACTTTGATGCCAAAAAGATTGCTAAGTATGACGCAAAAGATGTGAAACGTCTATTAGCAAACGAAGGTATCATCCGCAACCGGCTCAAAATTGCAGCCACTATTCAGAATGCCCAGAAGTTCTTAGAGGTACAGAAAGAGTTTGGCTCCTTTGACAAATACATCTGGCAATTTGTTGGCGGGAAGCCTGTGAATAATAAAATTAAAACCATGAAAGATATTCAAGCGAAGACCAAGGAATCGGACGCAATGAGTAAAGACCTACAAAAACGGGGATTCAAATTTGTCGGTTCGACGATTTGCTATGCCTTCATGCAAGCTGTCGGCATGGTAAACGACCACACAACTGATTGCTTTCGATACAAAAGTAAAAAAGCTAAGTAAGGATAAATATGTCTAAGGTTTTGTCGTTCATCTTTTTCATCGCTCTTTTGAACACGGCGTTGGCAGATACCGATAGAACCGACGAGTTTAAAACACTAACCCAGCAACGATTCGATGCCAATTCCGCCGGCGACCGAGCGTTTTACGAACGGTTACTGATGCCGAACTTCGTATTTCTCGCGCCGTTTACTTCTCCGCAAACGAAACAAGAGTATTTGGACGCTGAATTTCTGTCGCAAACCCGTGGGAGTAAAGCCAGCATACAGAACTTTCGCGCTCTGATTGAAGAGAACACGGCAATTACTACCTATGAGGTTATCGAGCCCACAACGCTTGGTGATCAGCAATTTGAATCGCATTCGATACGCGTGGATACCTATATAAAAATAGATAATTCGTGGCGACTGCTTTCGATGTCTGTTGCTGTTCCACCGACCTGGCCGGATGTGGCTGTTATAGATACTTCGGTGTACCGGGAATATGCGGGAACATACGAACTCACTCCTCAGATACAGATCGCGATATCAAACGAACTCGGTCATCTTATGTTAGAGCAAACCGATCTTCCGAAAGTTGAATTATTCCCCGAAAGCCAAACCTCTTTTTTTGATAAGACAGATAGCCCTACTGCCAGAAACATCTTTGAACGGGATACATCCGGCAAAGTCGTTGCCTTGCTCTACCGTTCCTCTGGTCAAGAATTGCGGGCGAAGAAGATTAAATGAAAAAACCAAAAGATGTAGATACCTACATAGCCTCAGCGCCGAAAGAGTTGCAAGGGAAGCTGAAAGAGCTTCGGGCGTTAATCAAATCAGCCGCTCCTTTGGCGGTTGAAAAGATCAGTTACGGTATGCCGTATTATTCCTACAAAGGAAGACTCGCCTATTTTCAACTTCACAAAGCGCATATAGGGTTATACATAACTCCCCCGGTGATCGAAGAACTCGCCAAAGAACTGGAAAAATACGTAACCGCCAAAGCGACAGTTCAATTTCCGCTCGATAAAAAACTCCCCGCCGTACTTATCAAGAAACTTATCAAAGCGCGAGTACAAAGGAACGATACTGCAGGTAAAAAATAAACACTGCTTACTGCATTATATTTTCACTGGCATAAAGAAACAAATCTTCTCATACTACTTTTAGGGTAAAGGTGAGAAAATCTATCATTGCAAGCAAAAGGACAACGATAGAACGCACATGAGAAAGGAGTCTGACAATGCTCAAACGATTTTATTCTGCTTTCTTATTATTAGTGGTGGCATTCGGCTCATTGCTCCCGCTGGGTCCGTTCAATCAATCAGTTGCTGAAAACTGCATCTCGCATTCTTGTTGTCTGGGACCATTCGCCGGCATTCCCGGTGTATGCGGAGGCAATAACTATTGGAGAAGCTACTCACAATGTACTTCTATAGGCCATGTTTGCTGCGGCAATTCCACCATTACATGCGGTGGTTGTAACAACAATCCCGATGATTCTTTGCCTGACTATTAATGCACGACCACATAGCGTAAAACGCAGCAAAAACCGGAGCCGGGCTCATATGCCTGGCTCCGGCTATATTTTACTGGCATTAATAACAAAATCACGCCATACTACTTTGTAGAGAGGCAAGAAACGGAGTTGATATGAAACGGCAGCATCACTTCGGCATCATCGTTCTGACAATACTTCTTTTTTCACATTTAATTGGATGCGACGACAATAATCCTACTGCAAACGATTCAACTATCAAATATCTCGTTATCGGCAGTGTCGTTCTTTGGCCATCAATCAGCTTCTACGGTACTATAACATCTATCTACGGTGAAATTAACGACATCGATTCGGTTCTGATTGCAGATTCAGCATGTGTCATTGAACAGGCCCCGTCATCGGTTGAAGGGAATCAGTATTCATACACATTTAGCTATTTCAAGCTCGCCGATTCACTCCGTTTTCAATCGGGAGATACTGCATTTGTGCGAATTGTAAGAGATGATGAAGTAGTAGTCGTTCCTGTCAAACTGCTGCAATCACCGCAAGATACGATAGTGGTCATCTCGCCCTCGAATATGTCGTCAGTACAGCCGAACGAAGATATTCCAGTCGTCTGGCATAAAATTCCCAATGCCGATTGGTATGGCATCTATATTATTCATGACACATCCGCCTTCTCTGCGCCGACACGTCAGGCATATCGATATTCACTTGATACCACTTACACAATTCCCGGAAACGAGCATCCGATGGAAAGCGAATATCATATTTACATCAGCGCAACTACCGGCCCTGCCCCGAATGAAAATGGAAACATTAATAGTGAGACAATGACCGGTGCAATGTATTCCACCGCTTACCCCAGCGTTCGATTTGGATTGGAAATCAGTGTCGAAACAACCGCGAAGTGACTATCTGTTCTTTTTCAGTTGTTCCAATGCGCTGTTCAACTGCGGGACTAAATCTTTGTAGGCATTAACGCAGATATTAAGGTCACGCAAAAGACCATCCTGTAATCCGTAAATCCAGCCGTATACGGTTAACTCCTGCCCTCGTTCCCAGGCATCCCGCACTATCGTGGTCTGAGCGACATTGACGACCTGCTCGATAACATTCAATTCGCACAGGAGATCCCATTGACGGTTCTGCTCAAGCTCTCCGAACAGTTTATAATAGCGAATCCAGACATCCTGAATATGCCGCAGCCAGTTGTCGGCCAGTCCGAGTTTTTGATTATGCAGCGCGGCATGCACACCGCCGCAGCCGTAGTGCCCGCAAACGATGATATGCTTGACCTTGAGGACGTCGACCGCAAACTGAATGACCGATAGGCAGTTCAGATCGGTATGCACCACCACATTGGCGATGTTGCGGTGAACAAAGATTTCTCCGGGCAACAGGCCGATTATCTGGTTAGCGGGAACGCGGCTGTCTGAGCAGCCGATCCAGAGATACTCCGGATTCTGAATTTTGGCGAGCTGTTCAAAGAACTCCGGATTCCCCTCCCGCATACTTGCGGCCCAGGCGCGGTTGTTGTCGAAAAGGTTTTTGAGTTTCATGTCCGACTCAAGTATACCGGTTTAGAAAGTGCTTAGCAAATAGCCGAAATCAGTATATTTTGCGGCTGGGTATGAGCAAACTTACACCATACGTCGCCTTTTTGCGGGGTATCAACGTCGGCGGGAATAAGAAAGTCCCGATGGCTGACTTGAAAAAAGTTCTCGAGAAAATGGGATATGAAAATATGCGCACCATTCTCGCCTCCGGCAACGTCTGCTTTGAAAAGAAGAAAACGACCAATGAAAAACTCGCTGCCGAAATCGAAAAAGCACTCAAAGCAAAGTTTGGATTCGAGGTCGGTACACTGGTACGCACAACCGATGAAATTCAAACTCTCGTGGACGCCGCTCCCTTCAAAGGAATCAAAGTCACCCCGGAAACCCGGCTGTATGTCACATTCCTTTCCGAAAAACTGAAGGGCAAGCCGACACAGGCGCTGGACACAAAAGCCGGATCCTTCAAAATTGTTCGAGCATCAGCCTCGGAAGTTTGCTTTGTACTCGTTCTCAAACCAGGCTTCAGCTCCCCTGATTTGATGAACCACCTCGAAAAAGAACTCGGCAAAAAAATCACGACGCGGACTTGGAATACGGTGGAGAAGGTGTTAAAGAAGAAATAGAAAATATGTTTAAACGTAAGACCGTTATAGTAGTGGGTGCAGGTGCTAGTTCGGAAGTTGGACTACCTGCTGGGGATGCGCTCAAAACCAGCATTACTGCTAAACTAAACTTTAAGTTCAGTTTAGATCAATGGAAGCAGCCGATACAGCTTTCCGGCGACAGACAAATCGCCCATATACTCTACCACTTACCATTGGCTCCAAAAGATGGGAAACTTGCTAACTTCTTCGAAGACGCTAAAAAGCTCAGATTAATATTACCGCAAGCTCTTTCAATCGACACGGTACTTGACAGTCACAACGATGATGATGGTATTGTGACATGCGGGAAACTTGGTATAGTTAGTACGATAATTGAAGCTGAGCGAAACAGTAATCTATTTCACCAAGTCGATAATCCAGACCCCTTTGATTTTAATAGAAGTGAAAAAACATGGTTTCACAATTTCTTCAAAATATTGAACGAAGGCATTCATCAAACTAATGTTGATGATATATTTAAGAATCTAACTTTTATAATTTTTAATTACGATAGGTGCATTGAGTTCTACTTGAGCGAAGCAGTTGCCAATTACTATTATAAGCTCACTCCCGACCAAGTGACAAAACTGATGAGCAGCCTGCGGATATTTCATCCCTATGGTAGTATAGGATCACTAAATTGGCGAGGTACTGGCACTACCAAGGATATTTCGTTCGGTTCAGAAAGTTACGACCTCACAGCTTCTTCTAGAATGATAAAAACATATACTGAAAGAGTGGATGACGGTCCGGAATTGAAAGAAATGAGAAAATCGATTCAGGATGCAGAAAAGCTTATTTTTTTAGGCTTTGCTTTTCACGAACAGAACATGAACCTCCTTTCGACACTTGCCAGTAGCGTTCGTGAAGTATATGGGACGGCCTTTAAAATATCTAACTCTGATCGTGAAGTAATTAAGGAAACTATCAAAAAGAATCTCAATTCTGTTGATTCTGCAATTGTGATTAACCTCAGGCAGGATTTGACATGTGCTGATCTTTTTCAAGAATATCGACTTAGTCTAATGCAATAGACCAAATAACCGAATCTTTATCCCCCCCCTCAATTCCGCCTTTTACCCTGCCGATATACTATAGGTTGACCCAAATTAACCTAATTCCTCAGCCCACTGAGGAGAGAATCGAGGGTTTCCTTATGTTCGAGCAGGGTTCTTCTACACCGACCATGTCCAAACCACAGATGCAGACAACTAAGCCGAATCTTCAGATTTCTCCGTTCAACACCACGAGTTTCGCCCGTGAGGACAACGCCAATTTCGGGATGGGCTTTTTGTTCGGCCTTTGCGCCGCAATTGCCGGAGCGAGTATTTGGGCGTTTATCACCGCGCTCACCGAATACCAGATCGGATGGATGGCTATCGGTGTCGGGTTCATTACCGGCTGGGCTGTCCGTATGGGTGGCAAAGGTACCAGCCAGAGCTTCGGTATCGCCGGCGCATGCCTGGCGCTGTTCGGCTGTATGCTTGGCAATTTGATGACATCTTGCTTCTTTATCGCCCAGCAGTACAACACCGGATTTTTCGATGTTTTCTTCTCGCTCGACGGCACAATAATCGGCGAGATTTTCGCCAATACTTTCCAGCCGATGGATCTTCTGTTCTACGGTCTGGCTATTTTCGCCGGGTATAAGTACTCGCGGATAGAATCGAATCCGGGTTCATCGAAGAATTAGTATCATAGGGGCCACCTTAAAAAGTCGGCCACCAAAAAATGGAACGGCGCGTAGCGATATGCGCCGTTTTTTTGTGCTTAATGAAAATGACGTATCCCTTTTTTGAGCATGATAAAATTAACCGGAAACGCCGCAACAAAACCGACTACTAAGGCGGCTAGCATACCATACCAAAAGATAACATCTGTTAATCCGGCTTCCATAACACCGGGCGTGTAAATCTGCACAAGCACTTCAAAGGCTTCCATAACAGCAATACTCAACCCCTCACTTATCAGCACTATCCGAAACGCCTGCACAAAGGTAAATCCGGCTTTGAGTACAGGCATCATTCCTAACGCGAATCCAAAAATGAATCCAAGCAGAATACCAAGAATCATGGTCGATACCATTCCCCACCCAAACAAAGTACCGATAATAACGCCGACTACTTCACCTACCCCACATCCGATCAAACAGTGAAACGTCGCGCTGATTGCCAAAGCAAAAGCGCTTTTTTCATTGCTCAGCTTCGCTTGCGATTCGGCGTTAGGCGGGTGATGTTCATGATGATGCTGGTTCACGGTAAAAATATCGACGCTGTATCCGTATAAATCAACCCAAAACGATGGGGTTGACACAGAGCTTTTAGAAGCCGAAATTTGGGCATACGCAAGGAGGTTTCCCTATGTTCGGTGCAAAATGTCAGAGCTGCGGCATGCCGCTTTCCAAAGATCCAAAAGGCGGCGGAACAGAAGCGAACGGGACAATCAGCAAGGAGTATTGCAGCAAATGCTATCAGAATGGTAAATTCACCCACCCCAACATGACTGCTTCTGAAATGCAGGAACTAGTGCACGGAAAACTCAAAGAGATGGGGTTTCCGGGGTTCATAGCCGGATTTTTCACTAAAGACATTCCGAAACTGAATAGATGGCAGGGAAAGAGGTAGAAGATGAGGATCGCGACCAAACTGGCTTGTGCTGCAGTATGCGTACTATTGTGTGCGCCCGGACTGACTGTTTCTCAGGATACCCAGAAAACTGAGGCCATTCGCACTTTGCTAAGAGCAAACAAAGCAGGTGAGCTTGGTGCGCAAATGATGACGCAAATGATCGAAACATTTCGAACAACAGTTCCAGATGTACCGCAAGAGTTTTGGGACCAGTTACAACTTGAATTGAATCCGGATGAACTTACCGACTTGATTGTTCCGATATACGACAGGCATTTCACTCAGGAAGATATCAACCAACTGATCGCATTCCATGAATCTCCGATCGGGAAGAAGTTTGTTGAACTGACACCTACAATTTTTAAAGAATCGCAGGAAGCCGGTCAAAAATGGGCGGAAGCAATGTTGATGCGCGTAATGGAGAAAATGCCAAAACAGGAAGCGGAACAATAAATGGAAGTCCCATCCGCCGGACGAGCCAGCATTACCGATCTTGGCAATGAATTACAGATATCTATTCCGTCCAAAAAGAACGTGTTTATCATTCTCTTTTTACTGGCCTGGAGTTGCGGATGGTTTTTTGGGGAAAAAGAAGTGATAACGACACTACTCAATCCCGAAACAGCAAATAAGAACAGCGGTTTTTTGATAGTGTGGCTGATCGGATGGACGATCGGCGGAATGGCAGTATTCGGCACCATCCTCTGGCTTTTATTCGGGCGCGAAATCATTAGCCTGTCACACTCACGAATCAAAATAGAACGTTCGGTCTGGGGGATCGGCTGGAAAAAGGAGTATGACTTCTCGCAGGCAAAGAACTTCCGGAATGCGCCGGACATGAACATATCCCCATTCGGGTTTCGACAAAAAAACCCGATTATCGGTTCACCCAAAATTGCATTTGATTACGGTATGCGGACTATTCGCTTTGCCTGCGACGTTGATGAAGCAGAAGGTGCCCATCTGCTGGATAGAATCCGCAAACGATTTTCCCTCAAAGATTAAGAAACGCGAGCGATTCCTTTCGGCGTCAGTAATTTCGTTTCAACATACGCAATCGCTTCGTGTGTCCGTTCAAAAATATGGTCATTGGAGATCAGCTCACGAAAATCACCGTCGGATAGCAGCGTCTCTTTGACCTTCTGCGTCAATCCACTGAATAACACATAGCCTCCCTGTTTATGGCGATCGGCAATGAAATCATTCAACCGGATCAACCCGGTCGAATCGATAAACGGGACATGTTTCATTCGCAGAATGATAACAGGTTTGGAAATATGCATATGTTCATCTATCTTTTTCTCAAACACGCTCATTGACCCAAAAAAGAACGGTCCATGCAGCGTGTAGATAGAAAGATATTTTTGCAGTTCCGGCTTTTCAAGCACCAGCGCGTTCAGACCCTCTTTTTGGTCGTACTCTTCCATCGTGGTAACATCAGCAAGCGCCACAAGCCTGAGGAATAAAAGCACAATTGCCAAAAGCATGCCCATCTGCACAGCAAAGACAAGATCGGTAAGCAGGGTCAGTAATAAAGTAAGGAATAATACCATGGCATCCTGACGGCTGATGCGGGCGATCGCTTTGCATTCATCAATGTTGATCATCCTGAATGAAACGAACATCAGAATACCGGCTAAAAAAGCTTTCGGGATATACTGCACAACACCGCTGAACAGCAAAATATACGAGAGTAAAAAGAGGCTGTGAATAATCGGCGAACCGATTGATTTCGCCCCTTCCCGAATATTGACCGCGCTTCGTGCAATTGCCGCAGTGCAGGCCATTCCACCGAAGAACGGCAGCACTACGTTCGCAATTCCCTGCCCTATGAGTTCTTTATCGCTGTCATGCCTCGTTCCGGTCATGGCATCACAGACAACCGCGCAGAGCAATGCCTCAATCGCTCCTAAGAGTGCGATAGTTAAGGCAGCTGGCAAGACGGCATTGAACAGATCGATATTGAATTTGAGCAGGTTGAATGAGAACAATCCGGACGGTACTTCCCCTACCTGCGGGACATTTATCTGCAGCATATAGACAGCGAGGGTCGATAACACCAGCGGCACCAGTGAGGCGGGTATCCAGGCTAAAGAATCGAACCGCTGAAAGAGTTTTGGAAGAAAAACAAGCATCAGTACTGTACCCGCACATACGACAAGCGCCAAAAGGTTCAGCTCAGGCAGACTTTGAAAAATATTCTTGAGGGTAAACCCGATAAACTCTTCGGCCGGAAGGGTCAGCCCCAGCCCATTGGCAATCTGCCCGATAAAAATAATTGCGCCGATTCCGGCCGTAAACCCGGAAACAACCGGCAACGGAATGAACTTGATAATTTTCCCGAATTTCAAAGCCCCAAACAGAATCTGAATAAGTCCCGCCAATAAACCGGCCAACAAAAGCCCTTCGAATCCATGTTTGTTGAGCGTGGCGAGAATAATAACCGTCATTGCGCCGGTCGGCCCGGTTATCGAAAACCGTGACCCGCCGAACAGTGCAGCTATAACTCCGGCGATAATAGCGGTTGTCAATCCGACAATCGGGGCAACGCCGGAGGCAATGGCAAACGCAATCGCCAGTGGTAGCGCGACAACCGAGGTAATAAACCCCGCCTTCAGATCAAAGACGAGATTATTGCGGATGTAGCGAGCGCGTGGGTTCGGCATTGTTCTTTTCTCTATGAAGAACATCGAATAGATTCAAATTGATGTCAATATTGAATCAATTTTCATCTATTGCCCTCAAATGAAATGCTTATTAGCTTCGTATATCAAAAAAGGAGATTTTGAAATATGAAACCATCTGTTCTCGTTATGGCGCTCGGCGGATTTATGATTCTCATGGGAATCGTCGGGTATATCCGCACCGGATCACCTACCGCTATTTTTATCAACGGCGGCATCGCCGCAGTAACTGTCCTGCTCGGTTATCTTATGGGTAAAGGGAGCCCTATGCTCGCCAACATCACCCTCGGTTGGGTCGGTTTGGTAACGGTTATCCTGTCGTTCATGACTATCAAACGAGTTAATGCAGCGATGCACGGCACGGCGCGGGAAGGCTCTGAATACATTTTTGGTTCAATGGCGCTTTTTGCGCTTATCGTGCTGATTGTGCTTATCCGCAATCGGATGAGTGCGTCGGGTACATAGTAAAAAAATAAACAGTCTTAAAAATACTATCGGGAGGATTTCATGAAAAAACTTTCAATCGCTCTTTTGGTAATGTTAGCAGCATTCGCGTACTGTTCTCTCTGGGCGGATTCCACGCAAACCACGCCGGCAACGATGGAGATGGGCGCACCGCCGGAAATGAAAGAAGTAGCCTGGATGGTCGGAACTTGGGATGTGGTCAATCAGGAAAAATCACCTACCAGTACCGAATGGAAAGAATCAAAAGCAGAATGTGAATTCAGCTATGCGCTTGATGGCGCAGCACTGACGATCAATTATCATGGTCAGTATATGGGAGCGCCGTTTAACGGCCAGGGGATGCAGTGCTGGGATCGCTTCAACAAACAATGGCAGATGGTCTGGGCGGATGACATGAGCGCGATGATGGTCATGTATACTGGCAAAACAGAGGATGGTAAAACAGAGTTTATTGCCAAAACCGACATGATGGGGCACCCCTATTGGGCGCGGATTACCATGTCAAATGTAACTCCGACCAGCTACGACTGGACATATGAAGATTCGATGGACGGCGGCAAAACGTGGAATCTGTCTGTCAAATCGAAGTATACGAAGCGGCAGTAATTGCACACATCTTATAAAATTTCCCTATAGACCTTCTTGGTAAGCCTTGCCTTACCAGGAAGGTGATTTATGGATCGAATATTAAAAGGAGGCAAGCATGTCAAATGATTCTTTCGAATGGATAAAATTCATCTCCACTATCGTTGTAATAGGCGGAGGTATCATTGCTGCCTTTAAGGCAATCAGTGAAATGCAGCAAAAACGGCGACAAGAAAACACCGAGTACAAATGGAAACGAGCGAAAGAGGCATTCGCTATTATCGACGAACTTCTGACAGATCCATTAGCGAGTAAAGCACTCATGATATTGGATTGGAGCCGTGAACACACATTGCCCGATGGTGCGAAGGTGACTATAGGTGCAAGTGATCTGCCAGGCGCTTTACGAACCTCGGACTTGAGATTCGACGAAAAAGAAATTTATATCCGAGATTGTTTCGATAGTTTTTTTGGCTATACAGAAAGAATCGAACATGCGCTGCAAATCGATTATGTAGATTTTAACGCGATTAGCTTTCCGCTTAAGTATTATGTTAAGATCCTCGCCCAAAAAAAACAAAGTATTACTCAATATTTGAACACATATAGCTATACCAGATCACTCGAATTGCTCAATCGATTCGATAATTGGCAAACGGCTGCATAACAGGGGACAAAAATATTCAAAGCCGGCTGTTGCGGCCGGCTTTGTGGATGGGACCTTAGGAAGGGAAAACACTCGTGGGATCGAGTGAGCACAAGAACATCGTTGCTCATTAAGCTGGTATGAGAGAAACGTAAAACTCTCGTAAAAACCATCACATTACTGCATCACAGGTTCATTTTTTACAATACAGGCACACGAGTATGCTTTTTATTCAACACATTGACATGACGGCTTGGCGGATTCGATAACATATTGAATGGCAATGATTTAGCGGTGCTGGCCATTCAACCGATGTAATAACAGTATGTGATAGTAGACAGAATAAAAACGGCGTTATATCATGCAACAAAGCTGCGATTGATTCGTCAAGATAGACACTAACCAATACATAACAGAACACACAGAAGGAGATTAGACCCATGAGCCACCCAATCGTGCACTGCGAAATCGGCTGTAAAAACAGCGAAAAGCTAAAAGACTTCTATGCCGACCTCTTCGGGTGGGGCTTCCAGAGCTACGGCAACGCCCAGATGTTCGACACTCAAGTCAAAGAAGGCATGCCCGGCATCAACGGTCATATCAACGCCCTCGGTCACGAACCGCACAACTATGTCATTGTCTATGTCCAGACCGATGACATTGAAGCGAGCCTGAAAAAAGTAGAATCACTCGGCGGCAAGCGGATGATACCGAAAACCGAAGTTCCGACAATGGGACATTTCGCCTGGTTTACTGATCCGGAAGGAACGATGGTCGGCCTCTGGACGCCGATGCAGCAAGGCTAATGGTAGAAGATAGTGATTATGGAAATCCGGTTCACGAAAGTGAATCGGATTTTTTATTGTTCGATCAATTCCCGAATGCGGTCAGCATCGATCGGTAAGCGGGCATCGAACGTAAAGTCCCGCACCTCACCTGACTTCCCGACAATGACCAACAACGGAAAATTCTGAACATGATGCCTGCTCATGAACGTAAACGCGGTATCGGAATAAACCGGAAACGTCAGATTATTTTTTTTGCGGTAGTACAACACATCATGCGGTTTGTCTGGTGAAATACCGACGACTTTGACGTCGGACAATTCGGACACATACGCTCGCTCTAATTTGTCTGTCATCTCTTTACAGGGCGGGCAAGCGAGATCCATAAAGACAACTACGCCACCGGTACCGGCAAGCAATGATTGCGATTGGACATTTGTGCTCGCTTCATCGATAAGCGCAACATCCGGAAACAGTACGCCCGGTTTTAAGTCTGATTGCGGGGCGTTGGCGTCGTATTCAGAACTGTTTTCCCCAGTGAGTTTGCTTCCCATACCTAATTTGACGCCAACGAAGGCGGTACCCAGGACAAGCACCATGAAAAGTGCGTATTTGAAAAATGAACGGACAGTGAGGTTCGACATACTGGTATTCCTATGTGCTTAAACGTTCTGTAGTACTCTTATCATGAAGGCGGAAAAATCAGAATCCTTTCTTTCCGCCTTCCAATCCTTGAACACAATACCTTCCTACTGTGAGGAACAAGTACCGTTTAGCAGGTGATAATGGCCAAACACTTAATCTTGCTCGTCCAAGTGCAGGTAGTAACGCCGTTATTGACACAACAGCGAAGCGGAGCACCGGTGCAAGAACAGGTGTAATAGCAATTTGTGGCTTCGACCTTTTCAGAAGTCGTAAAGCCGATGGCAAATGCCGCCGCGAAAACGAGTGCAATTGCCGCCAACATCTTTTTCATGTAATCACCTCATTGTTACAATAGTTCAAAACTCTACACTAAGTGAGACTATTCTCCCTTAGCACCAGTAGGCCAACGGACATTGGATAACGTTTGTCGGCTTGCAGGTCGTGACGCCATTGTTTACGCAACAATACCGCCCGCCATTACACGGAGTGCAGGTGTAATAACAATTAGCCGCTTCGACTTTACTGTTCGACGTAAAGCCGATGGCAAACGCCGCAGCGAAGACAAATGCTAATGTCGCTAATACCTTCTTCATGTAACCATCTCCTTATGATTGGTTAGTGCAAAGTTCTGCTTCATACGGAACCCCCGTTTTAGCAGTTGTATACCTGCGGACATTCGAATCCGGTAGCTTTCTTACAGGTCGTCACGCCATTATTGACGCAGCAACGAAGCGGCTGGCCCGAACAGGAACAGGTATAGTAGCAGTTAGCTGCGTCGGCTGTGTTGTTGGAGCTATAGCCAACAGCAAATGAAGCCGCAAAGACAAACGCCATTACGCCCAGCAATTTCTTCATGATGTTTCACCTCCTTTCCCGTCTGTAGTCTATGCCCTCCCCCCATTTTCAGGCAAGTTTATTTTCAACTTTGGGTTACAATTGCGATAGAGCGGCACGGTCTAAACCTATTGCACTACGGTTTGGTAAAGATTATCTTGTGAACCGAATGGATATGGTAACTGTTTCATTGATAAGAGATTGCATTTCCCCTTCGGGATGGAGGATACTATGAGTGACGGAATAGACATCAGAGGTTATGACTACGTCGAGTTCTATGTCGGCTCGGCCAAGCAGTGGGCGTATTGGTTTTCCAAGGTCATGGGGCTGGAAATTACCGCCTATTCCGGACCGGAAACCGGTGTTCGGGATCGGGTCTCCTATTTACTCACCAGCCACCGCCTGAAATTTATCGTTACATCGGCCGTACAGCCGAACTGCTACGACGTAATGAGTTTCGTGAGCAAACATGGCGACGGCGTCAAGCGTTGGTCAGTAGAAGTTGACAACGTCGAAAAAGCCTTCAAAGCCGCTACCCGAAACGGAGCGGTGATGGTGACCCGTCCGTACCGGATGGAAGACCACAACGGCTATGTCGAAGAAGCGGCGATCCGGTTGTACGATGACACCGAAATGGTATATGTCAACCGTTCGAATTATCGTGGCACCTTCCGCCCCCGTTTCTGCAAACCGCTTCAGGAATTCACGACTGATCATCATGAAACCGGGCTTTTAGCGGTCGACCATGTCGTCGGCAACGTGCGTGAAAATGAAATGAATTTGTGGGCGGATTATTTCAACCGCACCATGAACTTTGAAACGTTTGTTGATTTCAAGGCAGGCGATATCGGCACCAAATACTCCGCGCTCTTGTCCAAAGTGGTCCGCACCAAGGACAGCGCGATCCGCAATCCGATCAATGAACCGTTCGAAGGTTTGAAAAAATCGCAGATCGAAGAGTTTATCGAACAGTATCAGGGTTCAGGCGTACAGCACATTGCTATTCGCTCGAACAATATCGTGAAAAGCATCGAAGCGCTGCGCAAAAACGGCGTGCAGTTTTTAACGGTGCCGGATACGTACTACGACATGCTACGCAAACGCACTGATATGAAAATCAACGAAAATATCGACGATTTGCAGCGGGAAGGGATTCTCTGCGATATCGAGGGGAACGGCTACTTATTGCAGCTGTTCACGAAACCGATCGGAGATCGCCCGACCTTTTTCTTTGAAATTATCCAGCGGGTCGGTGAAAGCCACGGCTTCGGTAAAGGAAACTTTCAGGCATTGTTTGAATCGATTGAACTCGATCAAAAACTGCGCGGGAACCTTGAACATAACGCCGAAGAAGTTATGCCCCCGTGTTAAGCAGCAAAAAAAGTCAGGAGGAATAAAATATGCCGTTTTATCATCGTTTAGGCGAAATGCCGCGGGTGAAGCATACCACCTTCTACAAGAAGGATGGGCAGTCCCTCTACCGCGAAGAATTGTTCTCCAGCAAAGGTTTTTCCGGAGTCTATTCAAATAAATACTGGATTCATCCCCCGACTCAGGTGCTCAGTGCTAAAGAAATCGGCAATGCGCCGAATGTCGACTGGCCCGATGCGCCAGTGCTGTATTTCCATTTTTTCACCGATGAATTGAAATCCGGTGGTAACTTTATCAACGGCCGCAATACCTTCTTGCGTAACCCGCACTGTGTTATTGCAACAGCTATCGTGACGGAAGATACACCTGATTTTTATCGCAATGCCTATGGCAGCGAATATGTGTTCGTGCATCATGGTACCGGCACATTCATGAGTGAGTTCGGCCACATTCCGTTCGAGCCGGGTGACCAGTTTATTATTCCCCGTGCGGTCACTTATCAATTCAAATTTGATGACTACAAGAGCCGCAATAAGCTGGTGTTCGTTGAATCTGACACTGCCTACGAAATTCCCGCCCGCTACCGTAACGAATACGGTCAGCTTGAGGAACACGCGCCGTATTGCGAACGTGATCTGAAAGTTCCGCAGGAGCTTCGTCCGCATGAAGAACATGGCGAGTTCCGGGTAATTGTCAAAGCCGGCAGCAAGCTGTTCGAGCATATCGTCCCGAATCACCCCTACGGCGTGGTCGGTTGGGATGGATTCTTATATCCGTTTGCGCTGAATATTCGGGATTATCATCCGAAAGTCGGGCGTATTCACCTTCCGCCGCCGACGCACCTGTGCTTCAAGACGGCGCATTTTATTATCTGTAATTTCGTGCCGCGTCCGTACGACTTTTATCCGACCGCTATTCCGGCTCCGTACTATCACTCCAATATCGACAGTGATGAAGTGCTGTACTACGTCGAAGGGGACTTTATGTCCCGTACCGGCGTGAAAGAAGGTTCGATTACCCTGCATCCGGGCGGCATGCCCCACGGTCCGCAGCCGGGACGCACCGAGGCCTCTATCGGCGCCAAAGAGACGAATGAATTCGCCCTAATGATCGACACCTATGCCCCGCTGCGTCCGACTATCAACGTCCAGAAGACATTGGATAAAGGATACGCGCAGTCATGGCTCGACAAAGAAATGGTTCGCGTTTAATGACTGATAGGCCCCAAAAACCGGTGAAGGCTCCGGGGTATATTGAAAACCTCGTTCCCTACAAAGCTGGCAAACCGATTTCGGAACTCAAGCGGGAAAAAGGACTGAAAGATGTCGTCAAACTCGCTTCGAACGAAAATCCGTTTGGGCCGTCGCCAAAGGCAACAGCGGCGATGCAAGATGCCTTGAGCAATTTGCATCGCTACGTCAACCCCTCCGCACCGGAATTGGTCGAAGCAATCGCCAACAAGTACGGCAAAAAGCGCTCGGAAGTTATAACCGGCGCCGGTACCGATTCCTTGTTAGCAGACATTATTATCGCGTTTTCGGAAGCTGACGATGAAGTGCTGACTTCGGAGGGCACCTTTATCGGTATTTATGTCAGCGCGAACAAACTCGGCCGAAAATTGGTCACGGTTCCACTGAATCATTACCGGTTTGATTTGGATGCGCTTGCCAATGCGATCACCGACCGAACCCGTATTATCTTTTTAGCCAACCCGAACAACCCGACCGGCACAATGTTCACCAAAACGCAGTTTGAGCAATTCATGGCCAAAGTGCCGGGGAATGTGGTAGTTATCCTTGATGAAGCGTATTTCGAATACGCGCAGTGGCATCCGGATTATCCGAATGGACTCACTTACGATTACCCGAACCTGCTCGTCACGCGCACACTTTCCAAAGCATACGGCCTCGCCGGAGTACGACTTGGTATTGCGCTCGGAAACGAAAAACTGATTAGTTATCTCTATCGCGTCAAACTCCCTTTTGAACCGAACGGGATGGCGCAAGCCGCCGGAGTTGCCGCGCTTGATGACGATGCGTTCGTTACAAAAACGCTCAAGCAGAATGAAAAGTCGCTGCAGAAGATGACCGATCATTTTCGGATGATGGGAATCCCGCAGATTGACACGGTCGCAAATTTCGTGTTGTTATTGTTTCCTTCAACCGAATTTGCGAAAGCATTTTACGAAGAATGTCTCAATCGCGGATTGATTGTCCGCCATGTCGATACGTTTAAGATTCCCAACGGTATCCGCATCAATTCCGGGACCGATAAAGAGACCGATTTTGCCTTGCAGGTAATCGATGATGTATACATGCTTTTATGCAAACGATTCAATATCGAATTAGCAGGAACAGCCGCACGATAACATGAAATTAGTATCATTTCGAAATCAAACCGGTGAAGAGCGAATCGGACTCTATCTGCCGAATGGCACACTCGATTTAGCCAAGACCGCATCACAGATAAACAAATCACTCCCTTCCACTATCCTGCCGTTTTTGGAACAGGAACGGAATATGGATATCGCCCGCGAAATCGAGCGGAAAATTCACGATGGCTCGCTCGCGGCACAATTCGAAAGTAAAGCTACGCCGCTGGCTCCGGTGCCTAAACCACCCTCATGTCGGGATGGGTACGCGTTCCGCCAGCATGTCGCTACTGCGCGCCGCAACCGGGGAGTGGAAATGATTCCGGAGTTTGATGAGTTTCCGGTCTTTTACTTCACCAATCATCTCGCGATTTTCGGTGAAGGGGATATCGTTGTCGAGCAGGATCATCTTGATAAACTCGATTTCGAATTGGAAGCGGCGATTGTCATCGGTAAACGGGGAAAAAATATTGCGTCGTCCGAAGCGGATCAGTATATCGCCGGCTATACGATTATGAATGATTTCTCTGCCCGTACCTTGCAAATGGATGAAATGAAATTGAGCCTTGGGCCGGCTAAAGGAAAAGATTTCGCCACTTCGATCGGTCCCTGGTTAGTCACGCCGGATGAACTCGAACAGTTCAAAGTCAATTCGCAGTTCGGCGCGAAGCATTACCTTCGCATGCGCGCCTGGCATAACGGCAAACAGATTTCTGACGGTGATATGGGTGACATGAACTGGACCTTCGCCGAAATAATCGAACGGGCATCATATGGCGTTGAATTGCAGCCCGGCGACGTTATCGGTTCCGGCACGGTCGGCACCGGCTGCTATTTGGAACTGAACGGCACGGCTTCGCTCGAAGCAAAAGCGAAAGGGCAAGTCTATACGCCGGTCTGGCTGAAAGATGGGGATGAAATCAAACTCGATATTGCCGGACTCGGTACGCTTACCAACCGCATCGTAAAGGCTTCCGGCAATCGCAGCATTCTTGCCAAGAAAAAACAGGCTGTGGCGACACCGGCATAAGCACATTTTGCAATGCTTCATCTCGACCCCAAAGAACTTCCTGTCCAACGTATTCAATCGCTCATGCTCGGCGGCGTTTCTCCGCGACCGATAGCGTTGGTATCGACGATTTCAGCCGATGGCGCCCCGAACCTCTCCCCATTCTCTTGGTTCAACTGTTTCGGTTCAAATCCGCCGACGGTTGCGTTTTCACCATCACGCCGTATTCGTGACGGCAGCCTAAAACATACCTACCACAACCTGATGGCGACCAAAGAATGCGTTATCCAGAGCGTGACGTATCCGATGGTACAGCAGGTATCACTCGCTTCCACGGAATACGCTGAAAGCGTGGATGAGTTTGTTAAATCAGGCTTAACTAAGATCCCCTCCGACATCGTCAAACCGTTTCGCGTTGCCGAATCCCCGTTTCAGATGGAATGTGTGCTGAAGCAGATGATTCATCTCGGGGATGGCCCCGGCTCCGGTAATCTGGCAATTTGCGAAGTTATCCGTTACCATATCGCTGAAGATATTTTCGAAAACAATATTATTATCCCCGACAAAATCGATCTGGTCGCCCGCAACAGCGCTGATTACTACACCCGCGCCAGCGGCAATGCGATTTTTGCCGTCGAAAAACCGGTAACCCGCACCGGAATCGGGTTTGACCAATTGCCGAAATTTATTTTCAGCTCGCATATTCTTACAGCCAACAACCTGGCACAATTGGCCAATACCGAACAGATACCTACCCAGGATGAGGTTCGCAGCTTTATCAACGCCCTTGAACCGGTCGAGTACAATGCGCAGGCATTCGAGCGAGCCGAAAGACAGAAGAACTACCAACAGATGTTAACCATCTCCTTAGGTGCGGTGAAAACAAATCATGATGACGCTACACATTGTCTCGAACGAGTAGCTAAAACTGCTCTCGACAAAAACGATGCCCTGTTTGGCTTCAAAACACTGTTGTTCGCTGAATCAGTAACGCACTAATCCGATGTCTGAACCGCTCTGGATACCGTCACGTCAACGGATTCAAAAATCCCGCATGTATCAGTTTCTGAAAAAGCGGGAGGCGGCAACCTATCTTTCATTTCCTGATTATCACGCGCTCTACAATTGGTCGATTGCAAACATCGATTCATTCTGGGAAGCAATCTGGGACGAAGCCGAAATTATCCACTCACAAAAATATACATCTGTCCGTACCGGAGCAGAAATGCTCGATACCAAATGGTTCACGGGCGCAAAACTGAATTTTGCAGAAAATCTTCTGCGCTATCGTGACAACCAAACCGCGCTGATCGGTTACGCCGAAGACAGCGAAACAATTCGCATCAGTTATGCTGAGTTGTTTGCACAGGTAGCATCGCTGGCCGCTTATTTTCGCTCCATCGCCGTAAAACCGGGAGATAGAATCGCCGGGTATATGCCGAATATTCCGGAAACAGTGATTGCGATGCTGGCCACCACGGCTATCGGCGCTATATGGTCCTCCTGCTCCCCCGACTTTGGTATTCAGGGAGTGCTCGACCGATTCGGACAGATTACTCCGAAAGTATTGATCACCGCACACGGAAACCGGTATGCCGGAAAAGAGATCGATACCTACGAACGAGCGCTATTGGTGGCAAATCAGATTCCGGAAATCGAGCAGATCATAGTCGTCACTCGCTTAAAAGAAATTACCAACAAGTCATTACCGGCAAACGTGACACTCTGGAATACCGCGTTATCACAAAAAACAAATGAACTCGATTTCTATCAGGCACCGTTTGATTATCCGCTCTATATCATGTACTCCTCCGGCACAACGGGTAAACCGAAATGTATGGTCCATGGCACGGGTGGAACATTGCTGCAGCACTTTAAAGAACTCGCTTTGCATACTGATTTACGACGTGATGATGTCATTTTCTATTACACCACTTGCGGATGGATGATGTGGAACTGGCTGATCTCTTCTCTGTCAATCGGTGCAACGGTTCTGCTGTATGATGGCGCACCTTCGCATCCGAATATCGACGTCCTCTGGAATATCGCGGAGACGGAAAGAATCTCCGTTTTCGGAACCAGCCCCAAATTCTTAGCCGCGTGTGACCATTTAGCCCGTTACCCCAGCCGCGACCATAATCTCGAAAAATTACGTGCTATTCTTTCTACCGGCTCCCCCCTTTCCGAAGAGCAATTCCGCTGGGTGTATAAACAGGTGAAAGCGGATTTACAATTATCATCTATCTCCGGCGGAACGGATATTGTTTCCTGTTTTATGCTCGGTTCTCCGATGCTTCCGGTCTACCCCGGCGAAATTCAATGTCGCGGCTTAGGAATGGATGTACACGCCTTCAATGACAATGGTAAACCGGTTATCGATGAAGTCGGCGAGTTAGTTTGCAAATCTCCATTTCCGTCCATGCCGGTCTCTTTCTGGAATGACCCGAATGGAAACGCATATAAGGCTGCATATTTTGATCATTACCCGAATATTTGGCGGCACGGGGACTTTATTAAAATTACCGCGCACGGCGGAGTGATTGTCTATGGCCGTTCCGATGCCACCCTCAACCCCGGCGGAGTGCGAATCGGCACTGCCGAAATTTATGACCCGGTGGAAAGCCTGCCGGAAATTCAGGATTCACTGGTTATCGGCCAGCAAATCGACGGCGATGTCCGTATCATCTTGTTTGTCGTTCTGCGGGATGGACAAACACTGACCAATGAGTTGAAAGACCGTATACGGGCTAAAATCCGTGAAACCCAAACCCCCCGGCATTTACCTGCAAGAATCATCCAGATTCTGGATGTCCCTCGCACTATTAGCGGGAAAAAAGTCGAACTGGCGGTGGCCAATATTATCCATGGTCGGACGGTGACTAACCGGGATGCCCTGGCCAATCCTGCTGCCTTAGACCAGTTTACGGATCTGGCCGAGCTGCATACGTGACCTCAAAATGGCGGTTCCTGCTTGCCTTTGAACCGCCTGCCGATATATGTTTATAAGAGTCAGTAACGGGATGAAAGGATAACCATGCCCTTCGGAGTACCAGCGTTTTCACATCAGGCACCCCAGCGTTTTTGCAAACCGGGAACTACCCATACTACCGGTGCAGCAGCAAAACGGCCGATTTGGGAAACTGTCGATAATGACGCGCTCAAAAAACTTCCGAATCATCTCAAGCAATTCATAGTCGACCAGCGTTACGATGATTACACCGCGCAGGACCATGCGGTCTGGCGGTATATTATGAAACAGGCGATCTATTTCCTGCGTGAAAACGCGCATCGCTTGTACTTCAAAGGATTGCTTGAAACCGGGATCGACTTAAACGCTATCCCCCGCATTACCGACATGAACCGAATCCTCGGCGCGATCGGCTGGGGTGCAGTGGCGGTCGATGGGTTTATCCCTCCGGCAGCCTTCATGGAATTCCAGGCTTACAAAGTTCTGGTTATCGCCTGCGAAATGCGGCAGATACACCATATCGAATACACCCCGGCGCCGGATATCGTGCATGAAGCCGCCGGCCATGCACCGATTATTGTCGACCATGACTACGCCGCCTACTTACAGCGGTTTGGCGCAATCGGTGCGAAGGCGATGTCTTCCCGCAAAGATTTCGAACTCTACGAAGCTATCCGCCACTTGTCGATTATCAAAGAAGTACCCGGTTCTGATCCGGAAGCGATCAAACACGCCGAGCAAGTCGTCGCTGAACGGCAGAAAAATCTCGGCGCACCCTCTGAAATGGCGCGCTTAAGCCGCCTGCACTGGTGGACAGTTGAATATGGCCTTATCGGCAATCTGATGAATCCGAAAATCTACGGCGCAGGATTGCTTTCCTCTATCGGTGAGTCCGGAACCTGTTTGGATGAACACGTCAAAAAGATTCGTTATTCGATTGATGCGCAAAATTACCCGTTCGATATCACCACCCAGCAGCCGCAGTTGTTTGTCGTGGAAGAATTCGATGAACTGACAACGGTGCTTGAGCAATTCGCCGATCAGATGGCGTTTCGTGTCGGCGGCAAATACGGCATCGACGCCGCCATCGAATGCAACAATGTATCAACTGTCGAGCTTTCCTCCGGAATACAGGTAACAGGAACATTTACTGAAGCGTTATTCCATAATCAGCAGCCAAGCTTTATTAAATCGACCAGTGCATCGGCCTTGGCATACCAATACACCGAATTGCCGGGACATGATAAAGGATATCATCGTGACGGTTTCAGCACCCCGATTGGCCGTTTAGCTGAAAGCACGACTCCGCTTGAGAACATGAACGGCTCGCAGCTTGAGGCGATGAATATCCGTGAAGGTGCGCAGTCACAGCTGATTTTTGAAAGCGGTATTACGGTGAATGGCTGTTTGGAAAAAATCGAACGGAAAGATGGCAAAAACATCCTGTTCGTTTTCACCAATTGCACTGTTATGAATGGCTCGACGACCCTGTTTAGACCGGAATGGGGGGCATTCGATATGGCGATCGGTGAAAAAGTCGTTTCGGTCTTCAATGGCGCCGCCGACAAAGATGCCTATGAACAGATTGCGTTAGTGGGCAAAGAACGTTCAATCAAAGTTACGTATGACAGTAAACAGCAGCGTTTGCACGGTTTATACAAGCAAGTACGGGATGCCCGCGAAGGGCGCGCGCCAGTTTCGGTTATTCCGGAAATCTGGAACAGCATTCAGCGTGATTATCCCGATGACTGGCTCTTGGCAATGGAGATGTGCGAACTGTTGACCCGCGAAGATATATACCCCGAGCAGCGCGTCGCCATGCGCAGTTGGCTTGAAGCGAAACTGACGCATGAGCCGGAGCTAACCAAGTTAATCAAAGACGGATTCAATTTAATCGACTTACGAAAATTCAATCCGAAAGATTGATTCGGCTATGCCGCCGTTAATCGAACTGCACTGCTCGCCGCTTCCCAAAGGAACACCCGCCCTTAGTTCCGAACAATACGCACAGTATATCGACGACCTCCCGCACTGGACAATTACCAATTCCGGCAAAGCGATCGAACGTAATTTTGTGTTTAAAAATTTCGCGGAAGCATTAGTCTTTGTGAACAAAGTCGGCGCGCTGGCCGAAGAGGAAGAACATCACCCTGATATCCTGATGCATGGCTGGAAAAACGTGCGTATATCTTTGTACACGCACACGGTTGGTGGATTATCGCTCAATGATTTTATTGTCGCGGCGAAAACAGATCAACTCTGCAAATAGTTACAATTTCCCGGCCTGATTGCCGATTGTAATCGATTCAACCAATACATCCGGCGGCTGGTTAATCGCGAAAACAATCGCTTCAGCTACTTTATCGGGGGAAAGCATTTTCTCCCGAGGCCAATTACCGGGAACCGTATGCCAAAGCTCGGTGTCGGTTGCGCTCGGATAGACGTTTACCACTCGAATCCCCCGCTCACGAACCTCTTCCCGCAAACTTTGCGAAAACCCTTCAAGCGCAAACTTGGTGGTGCAATAACTGCCCCACTTCGGAAATCCATTTTTTGAGGCAATGGAAAGAATATTGACGATACTTGCCCCGCGATGCATATGCGGCAGGAGTCCCTTGGCAATAATAAACGGCGCAGTCACGTTTACCGACAAAGCATCCTGCCATTCGTTGATACCCAGCTGCTCAATCGGTTTTACCAGTGTCATACCGGCATTGTTGATAACAGCATCGAACGATTTATTCTGAATCGCAACGACCATCGCTTCAACGTCACTCGCGTTGCGGAAATCATGATTGAGTTCAGTTATCAAGCATGCATCCGATTTCCGCTCCATCAAATGCACCGTTTCAGAAAGCGCTTTTTTGTCCCGCCCGTGCAGAAAAATATCGACGCCGCTTGCCGCTAAGTGAACCGCTATCGCCCGTCCGATACCGCGACTGGCTCCGGTTATCAAATACCGTTTCATCACACACCTCCCGGCGTATCACGTCTGAGCGTGAATCGATTATTCGGCGTTTCCCAGAGCCGCATGCGGAAAGGATCTCGCTCGAACACCGCCTTTCCTTTATCCCAAAGTCCGCGCAAAATATTTTCACCGGTGCTCGGGCGATCGGCAAAATAGGGAATTTCGGCGTCAAGATGCTTGTAATTCCAGTCAGCGACTATGCTCTGCATCATCTGCTCGAATGTCGGTAACGGAAACAACGTTCCGCTGGTTTCATCTAATGAGCCGTCAAGTGCGCACTCGATAAGGTACTCATGCCCATGCCCGGCCGGATTGTTGCATTTGCCATAGAGTTCACGATTTTCCGAAGCATTGAATGACTTCGCATTGAGCCTGTGCGCAGCAAAAAAGTGCGTCGTAACTCCCATAACAAAACGAGAGCTATTAAGACATTCGACGTAAAAATTATCATGTTCATGAATGCGTACGCGAATAACCGGGATGGAAGGACGCAAGCGGCGATACAAAATAGCGGCTAACGATTCGGTCGTATTCGGCTCGGTTTTGAATTCCGGCAGTTGTTCAGTTAAATTGGTGTGGTCAAGCTGCGCGCGTAACGATTCGACGGCATGATTGACTTCCGAATACGGTAAATGCGTCCCGATTTTTTCTTCAACGTTTCCGCCTAATGTCACCCGCACCCGGTATTCATGCCCATGCCCTTTCGGTGAGGCTGCCGCGCCGATTAATTTTTCATTTTCTGAATCACTCAACTTTGGCGACCAGGTTCGCCGTGCGGCAGAGAACGAAAATGAGTAATGCTTTTCGATACGTCCATCGGCATAGGCAACCGCAGCAGTATATGGGGATTCCTGAAGATAACAGGATACCAATGACGCCGTCTCATTAACAAATAATGATTCCGCTTCTCTATATAATTCCCGCGAAAGATTTTCAACCGTCGCGGGCATCCGGTGAAACGGCGGGGTATCGAGATTCAGATATTTGTGGTCGTAACGGGAATCCAAAAGTAGTTTAATTTTTTCTTTGATAACGGAGATATTCAAGATCATTCCGGTCGCCAGGTCGATCGGCCCATGAAAGGAAAAAAATGCGACATAATTATGCCCATGCCCCAGCTTCCCGTATGATTCGGTATCGTACTGTTTTTTGTTTTGTTCTTCCGTCCAGTCTTCCCGCCAACAGCGATGGGAAGAGGAAAACTCGAAACGCTTGCTGATTGTTGCGTACATGGAAGCGGTTATTTCCCGATGAGTTTCATAAACTCGGTGCGGGTCGCATTTTCGGTTAAAAACTCACCGAGCAGGCATGAGGTAATCATCGTTGAGTTTTGTTTCTCAACGCCGCGCATCATCATACACAAATGCTTGGCCTCAATAACAACCGCCACACCGCGTGCTTTGGTGTAGGTCATCATGCAATCGGCAATCTGCTTGGTCAGACATTCCTGAATCTGCAATCGCCGCGCGAAAACATCGACAATCCGCGCAACTTTCGACAGTCCGATAATCGAATCATTCGGAATATAGGCGACATGGCATTTCCCGATAAACGGTAGCAGGTGATGCTCGCACATCGAATAAAGTTCGATATCTTTTACCAAAATCATTTCATGCGATTTCGCCTTGAATATCGCTCCGTTGATAATCGTATCAATATCCTGCGAATATCCCTGTGTCAGAAATTTATACGCACGGGCTGCCCGCTCCGGAGTTCTGCGAAGCCCCTCACGGTTGACATCCTCGCCCAGGCCGACAAGCAGGTCGTTAAATACCTTTTCTAATGACATGCGGTCCTCTTTATATTCTTAACGCGTTACCGGTAAAACATAGCATGAAAACGGCGCTTCCACAACGGTCGGAGATTTCCGATTTATGTATTACCGGAAAAATGGTCCCATCCCGCTTTGGGCAGCGGTTCGCGCTTTCCACCAGAAGTAACAAGCCAGCGGCCATTTTGTTCACCGGTAATTATTCCTATTTCCGCGCAGGCGATACCATTTTGCTGAGCGATTGTTTCAATGAGGCGAATATCGGTATCTGCTCGTACAGTAAACAGCAATTCATACGATTCACCGCTGTTCAGAATAAAATCTTGAGTCGATTTTCCGGTCGCCTGAGTGGCTTGAGATAAAATCCGGTTTTGCGTAAGCGAATCGATATTCAGTTCACAGCCGACTTTGGATGATTCACAGATATGCGCGAGATCAGTACAGACGCCATCGCTGACATCGATCATCGCCGTCGCCAAACCGGATTCTGCTAACGCAACACCCAATATCACTCGAGGCGTCGGTGCCAAAAGCGCATCAACACAGGACTGTAACTCTTTTGGATACTTGTTCCCGAATTGCTCAAGTACTTTCAATCCTGCTGCGGCCATTCCGGGTGTACCGGAAACGAATACTTTGTCTCCCGGTTTTGCTTGTGAGCGAGTTAGCAGCTGTTTCGGAGACACAAAACCGAGCAGGGTAATGTCGATACAAATCTCCTGCGATGACCGCGCCAAATTGCCGCCGATAATGGTAGTGTTGTAGGTGGCAGCTTCGGAAACAATCCCCTGATATAAAGCGTCAAAAAATTCAGAAGGCAGTTCAGCCGGCAATCCGAGTGAAACCAATGCAAATGCCGGCTTCCCCCCCATGGCGGCGATATCGCTCAGATTCACCGCTACCGTTTTTCTGCCGATCTGCTCCGGTGATGACCAATCGCGACGAAAATGATTTCCCTCAATTTGAATATCATTAGTCACTAACAGCAATCGGCTGTCATCGATACGAATAACTGCGGCATCATCCCCAATGCCGATGATTACATCTTTCGGGTTCGTATTCGGCAACATACGGTGAATCCGCTGGATAAGTTCCGCTTCACCGATTGCCGCTATGGTACGAAAATCAGCCATTATTATTTCTTTTCTGCCAGCGCTTTCATATACGCAGGCCAGAACGGGTCCGACTCCGGAGAGGTTAGCGCTTTTGTTTGACCGCTCTCCACTATCCGCACACCTTTTTCTTTCGGAACAATCTCGCCGATTTCAAAGGCGGTAATCCCTTCATTACCCAAATGTGTTAACAATTCAGCTTTCTTATTCGGTCGGCAGGTCAACACAAGTGTCCCTTCGCTAGATGCTGAATATGGATCAATCGAAAACAATGAGCATATTTGCTCTGTTACCTGCCGAATATGAATCGAGCTTCTATTGATCAGCATTCCGGTATTGGCTGCTTCTGCAATTTCGCACAGCGCGCCAAAGACACCCCGCTCAGTAGCGTCGTGCATCCCGGTTACACCGTTGCCTCTTACACCAATTTGCACGGCGGTAAGGGCATCTTTGACGACCGACATTTCATCAAAAACTGATTCCGCTTCTTTTGCTGTCTTGTCACCGCAGGCTGCACGGATTTCATCTGAAAACATGACACCCATAATCCCGGTTGTTTCGATTGCCGCTCCTTTGGTGAGAATGACGGCATCATTGATCTGCGCCATCGATGGAGTGAGATACTTTTCCCTTTCCCCGACAGAAAAAATAGTCGCCCCGCCTAACATCGGATAGGAGCAGTCATCATACCATCCGGTGTGTCCGGTAACAATCGCGATTCCCAAATCGTTACACGCAGCATGGACCGCATCCCACAGCTGCTCAAATTCTTTTTCCGACATTTCCGGCGGAAGATTCAAGTCTATCGACAGGTATTGCGGTGGAATCCCGGAAGTTGTGGCATCGGAGGCGATAATATGCACCGCGAACCAGGCTGCCCGTTTCCAGCCGAATTCCGGCACGACAAAGAACGGATCGGATGTCATAATCAGCACATTACCGTTCCCGATATCGATAATCCCGTTGTCACTCCCGACTTTCGGTCCAACCAGTACACTGCTGTTTTGCCGTCCTAATTTGGGCAAAATAGCCCGTTCAAACAGGCTGACGGAAACTTTGCCGGAAGCGGCTGGTTTTAAACGATTTTTTTGCATTTCTTCGGGTACCTTACAAGTCAAAAAGCAAGGAAATCGGGGTATCGTCAAGCAGCTTGTAAACTATCTGTAAATACGCCGGAAACAATACTTTCACTGTTTTTTCCGTTAGGACTCACTCATATTACCCGTACCATGAAAAAAATAATCCTGTCTCTCTTCGTTCCCCTTTGTATCGGACTCTCTCTACCGGTTTCTGCCCAGCAGGATACCACACTCGCGAAGCCGAAACTGGCTGTGCTTTTGGTTATTGACCAAATGATGCCAGAATTTCTCTCCCGTTTTGACAAATTCTATACCGGTGGATTCCGCCGTATCAACGACAATGCATTCGTGTTCGACAGCGGCGCGCATGACCATGCCTGCACCGAAACCGGACCGGGGCATGCGACAATCGGCACCGGACGACACCCGTCAAAAAACGGTATCATTGCCAATGAATGGTACGATCGGAAACTCGATCGATCGATGTACTGCGTAGAGGATTCCGCCACCACGCTCACCGGGCTGCCGGATCAAAAGGGATATTCCCCGCGTAACATCGCAACCGATGGGTTAGGCGACTGGCTCAAAAAAGCGAATCCCGCTAGCAAGGTTATCTCCCTTTCCCTAAAAGACCGTTCTGCGGTAGGAATGGGCGGACAGCATCCGGATGCGGCAGTCTGGTGGAATCGAAACGACGGAAACTTTGTGTCTTCAACGTATTATGATTCGATATTGCCGGCATGGGTAACTGCGTTCAACGAACGGCGCGTGTTTGATTCGCTACGCAATAAAACATGGGAAAAAATATTGCCGGATTCCTGCTATGATCTTTCCACCTTCGACAGTTTCCCCGGTGAAAGCAACGGCCCGGATTTATTAAATAATTTTCCTCATGAACTCACATGGGATTCTGCGAACACTAAACCGTTTACCCGGACATATTTGTATGTCTCCCCCTTCGCTGATGAAGCACTGCTCAATCTCAGCAAGGACGCGATTACCGTCGAACAACTCGGTACGGATAGTATTCCTGATTTGCTGGCACTCAGCCTTTCTTCTTCCGATGCAATCGGACACACCTACGGCCCCAACAGTCAGGAAATTCAGGATTATTATATTCGTATCGATCGGAAACTCGGTGAGTTTTTCTCCTTTTTAGATTCGACTGTCGGCGCACAATCCTACGTTGTCGCGCTTTCAGCTGATCATGGTGTGCTCCCCTTGCCGGAATATCTCGATATGTTCGGCATTCCCAGCGAACGGATTTTAACTAAAACTATGGATTCGGATTTAGAGCAGATTATCACAAGAATGGAATCGGAAGGACTCGGTAAAAAAGACTGGATAAAAGGAAATCCGCAGGAAGTATATCTCGTCGCCGATTCCGGTACGACTGACTCAGTAAAAACAGCGGTCATCAACCGCCTGCAGAATGAGCTAAAATTGCTGCCATATGTTGCGGATGCCTACACAAGAGCCCAAATGATGACCAAGATGCAAAGCCCGGATCCGTTTTTGACATACTACCGCAACAGCTTCTTCCCTGCCCGCTTTGCTGATTTGATTGTTCGCTACAAAGAAAATAATTTGATGTTCGCCTCACAGTATGGTACTACTCACGGGACACCTTATTGGTATGACCGGCATGTACCGTTGCTCTTTTTTGGCGCGGGAGTAACGAAGGGGAATAACCCGAAACCGGCGCGGACAGTCGATATTTCCGTGACGATTGCGGCGATGCTTAAAATAAAGACACCAAAAGATGTTGACGGTGAATCACTCTTGTCAGCAATTCATCATCAGTAAAGTTCTTTGCGGTATTACGGGCAGTGCGGCGGCGGCCCACCGTTGAACAGATAATTCACCAAATAAACTAAATCAGCTACGGTTATTCCTCCGCTGCCGTTCACATTGGCTGCGTTCAAATTCGGCGGCGGGTTTCCGTTTTGGAAAAGATAACTAACCAAATAGACCAAGTCACTTATTACCGGCCCAGCGCCGTTCCCATTCACATCACCGGGACGATACGGACAAAACACCCGCATCATGACATTCAGTTCGGTCGTATCACCGGAAGAAATGGCAACATTGTTAATCACCGTGTCGGCGAAACCGGGACCTGAAAAAAGCACCGAGTAGGTTCCCGGGAATATCTGGGTAAGACTGTACTCACCATCAATTGACGAGGAATCTACTCTCGCCGGTGAGAGTATTTCCGCCTGAACACCGGCAAGCGGCGCTGAAGCAATATCTGAAACTACGCCGCGTACGACACCGAGCGACGAGGCATTCCAGACATGCACCGTACCGATTGACCAATCCCAGGTTGTCGTGCCGCCATCGGTAATGGAAGCGCCGACATAATAATAACCGCTGTCTATATAACTGGAATTGACAATCTGCATACCGGCTGCTGCCGGAGTGTTGACGGATGTCGGTATCACCACCGCGCTATCGGTAAAATTCGGCTCACGGTTTAACCAGATTGTCACCCAGCGCTCATCATTTTCCGGATCGCTGCTGGTCCAGGTAACCGGCAGGGTTTCGATACCGTGAATGATATCGACATTGCCGGATGTCTGCGATGTCACCTGTACCGCCGGCGGGTTATTGGCTGGCGGATCGATTCTGAGTTCATAATAGGGATTGGTGGCATCCAGATACCCGTATACACGAATGAAATACCATCCCTTTGTCAATCCGTTTAGCAAAATCTTTTCTCTATTCGTGCTGCCGTCCGACTGGCGGAGCACTGTACCGCTGGCATTGCAGATTTGCAAATCAAGATCGCCGATCGAATGCTGGAATAAAATAACGACCGAATCGTTAGAACTGCCGGTACTGTTGTTGTAGAATTTGAAAATATCGGCATTGCCGGCCTGATGAATCCCCAATGCCGTAATTTCAGTATATGGATTAGTCGGTCCCAAATGCGGGCTATTCGGTGCGCCAACTACGCGGGCAGTAACGGAATCAAAGGTATTATTCGGTTCGTAGGAATCAGGAAGAAATGCACCCGGATTACCGATCACCACTTGAATGCGGGTGATATTGTTGGTTTCATCCTTTTCCAGAAAATGATCTTCCGGGTCTGCCTCCGATTCGAGCCAGTAGATTCCGTCGGGCAGACCGGTGATATCAATATTTTGTCCTTCTAAATCTTTCGAATAAATATCTGCCCAGCCGACTGACAACCCCTGCACGGTATTTCCGCAGGAGAAGAAGCGCCCATCCGGATCAAAATTCGGCAGCTGCGTATCATAAATATCCAAATCCAGAATACAGAAACTGGTTTTTCCGCCGGTTGCAACAATAGCACCGACACCGTTGCCGGGAAGCACTTCCCGCAAGCGATAGGTACACCAGTCTTCGACATGGATATGATCATGGAATTGATGGAACACAAATTTACCGGCCAGACGCTCCCAAAAGGTGCCGTCATCCCGATAAATTCGTTGATTCACATCCTGAGTCTGACCACCGCCCAAACCACCGCCGTTGCCGAGGCCACGGGCGTAAAGCGGCCCGTCACCGATATTTGGTGTGCCGTTGGAAAGCCTGAGATGTTTGTGACCCGGCTGGATACTCGTAACAATATCGTGATCCAAAAGATCAGATTCACGAATAATAATATCAGGTAATAAATCAACCGCCTGTCCTGCCTTTACCCGCTGTTCTTTGGTTGCCTGTTCAGCCGAAGATGCTTCTGAAGCCAAAGGGGCTGTCGCACCCATTCCGAAGGTTATCACCAGAAATGCGGCTGTCTGCGTCAGTCTGTTGCGATTAATCATCTACCATTCTCCTTCGCATCCCCGTTATGCGTAAAAGGTACGGAGAAATAGCGGCAATGCAACGATAAAAAGCATGGTTTAAAACCAGAAAAAAAGAGCAGGAGATGCCTGCTCTTTCGCATTTCGTACGCAAATTTACTGTTTCGCTGTCATGTTTTTAGGAATCAGATGCCGCTTCTTTTTGGGCACGAGCAAAATAGTCCCGCGGCAAGTTTCCGCCTTGCAATGGCAGGGATAGAACTTGATAAGGTTCCGTGTAATCGGCTCTGATACTTCAAAATGGTAGTCGTAAACTAGCTCTTCTCCAGGCTGAATGGTACGGGTGGCATAAATAAAGACCCGTTTATTTTCAATTGCCGCTTCACAATTCGGATCGCAGGAATGGTTGATAAAGCGTGCTTCATTCCCTCCCTGACCCGCATCGATAGTTGTTTTTTTATCGATCCCGAAAAGAAAAGTGTGGTGACGCTCCATATCATTTTCGTTGTAATACGTAGCCTCGTCATCGGGATGAATTCGGCGACCGGTGTACTCGACAATCCGGGTGCCTTTGCGAATCTTGCGAACGGCAAAGGCTCCCCGCCCCTGAATTTTGGAGCGTTTTACTTTGAAGAACGTCTGGTGTAGTTTGTAGCTCATAGGACTCTTTTGTGTTTGTTGAAGCATCTGCTTCGGCCTCCGGTGGGTGATTCCTTGTCTATCGGAGGGGAGCAAATATAATGCTTATCCCTCAAAATTCAACCGCCTGCGTCGATTCCCTGTAACCCATTGTCTACAAACAAGAAAGCCCCGTTTCCGGGGTTTTCTTCTATTTATCGGCAGTCTTGCTTACTGCAAGGCTTTACCTACTCATTGCAGATATTAGAGGGTCGGTTCACCGCCGCAGGGGAGTTCGAGTTCCCACTCAAATTCACCGTTATTGGCCGAAATACTGATCGTACCTTCAGCAAAGGTTGCTTTCCAGTACCAGCTACCGTCAAATGAACCGGTACCTTCTTCCGTTTCGCAAACCGAGCTAACCGTTCCCATCATGGTTACAGAACCGAGAATCGGGCAGGTTTCGCTGGCCTGAAGCGCCGGCAAGGTTGTAGTAACATCATCGAATGACGCATCCATATTCAGGTCAGTATTGCAACCGGAGGTAAGACCGTTTGCTTCTACCTGATGATTGACGCCGCCGTTGATTTTGATTTCACCGCCACCCGGTATGGCACCCGGCTCACCGGTGACAGACCAATGAGAAGAAGCGGTAATCGTAAAGCTGCCATCTTCATTTTCAAAGCTGATAACCGCTAACTGACCACAGCGAACTTCAGTCACAGCTTCCGTATTCGGCCACTGCACGGCACTATCCCCTTCACGGAACTGAATAGAATCCTGATACACGGCCGTTACGCCGCGGGAGGTATCGGTATAACTCCAGTACGTGTGCCAGTAGTGGGAAGCATCGTTATAGGTGGCTACAAAAGAATCTGTTTCCGCTGAGGCAAAGTGCCCACTGAAAGCATTACGGTCCTTGGAGATTGGGCTGCTGCTCATGCCGAGAATCATTCCGCACTGCTCGAACATACCATCAACCATATCACCGCTGACATCGCTTAATCCGCTGGCGACGTCCTGAAAATCCTGAAACTCCTGACTTTCCGGATCACCCGGTTCAAGATTCGTGCCTTTGTTGCTGCTTTCACAGCCGACCAAAGCCAAAGCTCCGGCTAAAACAGCAGTTGTCGTAAGTCCTGCAAGAAACTTAGTCATTACTGAGACCTCCTCGATGTATTTATTTGCATGGGTTTTCTCGTGGATGCACTTAGTATCGACAGCTGTTTTTTCTGATTTCACCCGATTTCCTAACAATCGAAAATCTGCCCAAAAAGCGGACAGACAACCCATTGTTTGAAAACTGAACAACAAAAAACGACCGGGGTATTCACCCGGTCGTCATAAATAAACGCTAACGTGATTTGTTAGTTTTTGATGTGACAGGAAGGAGCGCCCCGTTTTGCCAAGTATTGCTGATGATATTCTTCAGCCTTATAAAACGGTACAGCCTGCACGATTTGCGTTACCACCGGCCGTTTGAATTTGCCGCTTTTATCCAGCGCCTGTTTTGATGCTTCCGCTATTTTCTGCTGTTCCGGCGAATGATAAAACACCGCCGAACGATATTGTGAACCGTAGTCCGGTCCCTGACGGTTGAACTGCGTCGGGTCATGATTTTCCCAGAAGATATTCAGCAACTGCTCGTAGCTGACAACCTTCGGATCAAACTCAATTTCGATTGCTTCCGCATGACCGGTAGTATCAGAGCAGACTTCTTTATACGTCGGATTCACCGTCGCACCGCCCGTATACCCGACCTGTGTCGATACGACGCCTTTAACCATACGGAATGTTTCTTCTACACCCCAAAAACAGCCTGCCGCAAATGTCGCCTTCTCCAATTTCTTTTCCTCCTTCTTGGCAGTATCAGCAAAAGCGACTACCGCCGCGATCAACGCCAGACTTACCAACAAACCGAATACTTTCATATATCCTCCGATTTACCTATTGAACCGTTCGGACCGGTTACTGGTTCCGCCCGGCCGGTTATTACATTTAGCCATTGGACGGAGGAGAAGAGAAAATCTTACAACGATTACAAGATAATGAATCAGCGTCGGGTTCCGCCAAATAATGACCCGAGAATCCCCCGCACGACCTGTCGGCCGATCTGCGACCCGACCGCACGGGCGGCGCTTTTGGCAAAAGCATCCCCAAGGCTGTCCGGCTGGCGACCCCGTCTGCGGGTAGTTGACCCGCCCAGCATATCCCCAAGCATATCGAATCCGGTATTGCCGCTTTGTGGTGCCGGCCGTTCTGCGCGTTGTTTTAAGCGTTCATAAGCAGATTCACGATCAACGGCATTCGTGTATTGGCCATGAATCAATGATTTCTGCAGCACACCGTTACGCTCGGATATATCGATAGGCCCAATCTGACTTTGCGGCGGACAAATATGCGCACGCTCGACCATACCGGGTGTACCTTTTTCATCTAAAAATGAAACGAGTGCTTCCCCGATTCCAAGTTCAGTTATAGCAGTGTTGACATCGACTTTCGGATTCGAACGAAATGTTTCCGCTGCCGCTTTTACCGCTTTTTTATCCTGCGGGGTAAAAGCGCGGAGCGCATGCTGCACTCTATTTCCTAATTGTCCTAAAACCGTCTGCGGAATATCGAGCGGATTTTGTGTGACGAAATAAATACCGACTCCCTTGGAGCGAATCAACCGCACGACTTGCTCGATTTTATCTTCCAACGCTTTGGGTGCATCTTCAAAAAGCAGATGCGCTTCATCGAAGAAGAACACCAACTTCGGTTTTTCCATATCACCGACTTCCGGCAACTGCTCAAACAGTTCAGCCAAAAGCCAGAGCAAACAGGTAGCATATGTTTTTGGAGATTGATACAGCTTATCAGCCGCGAGGATATTAATCATTCCGCGTCCATTGGCATCGGTCTGCATCAAGTCATCAAGATTAAGTGCCGGCTCTCCGAAGAAACTCCCCGCACCTTGCTCTTCCAGTGTGAGCAAATTGCGCTGAATCGCACCGATACTGGCTGAGGAGACATTCCCATACGTCGCGAATATCTGTTTCGCATTATCGCCGACATACTGCACCATCGCGCGAAGATCTTTCATGTCCAAAAGCAAAAGACCGTTTTCATCGGCGGCTTTAAACACAATCTGTAAAACACCGCTTTGTGTATCATTCAAATTTAACAGGCGGCTGAGTAACAACGGCCCCATATCGGAAATAGTCGTGCGGAGCGAGTTCCCTTGCTGGCCATAGACATCCCAAAACTCGACCGGATACGCCAACCCGGAAAAATTGGTTAATCCAAGCTGTTTTGCGCGTTCGACAATCGCCGGTTTTTGTCCTCCCGGTTTACTGATTCCGGAGAGATCCCCTTTCACATCGGCTAAAAAGACTGGTACGCCGATACTGCTGAACCGTTCGGCCATCACCTGCAGCGTGACCGTTTTACCGGTTCCGGTGGCTCCGGCGATTAAACCGTGACGGTTCGCCATTCTCGGATGAATCGCGATTTCAATTTCACTCTTGGCAACAACTAACGGGGAAATACTCATGTGGACAATGATAGCAAATTGACCGAGATACTGGCAAGTAGCAGAAAAGTTATTGTTTCCGTATCAACGCCGCTCGCATCGGGGCAAGCTCATAGGTCATCAGTCCACCAATAACCGTTGGGTCATTCGCGCCTATCGTGTGCGCGTCCGCTTCGGTTTCGACATCGACAATCCCCAGCCCCCACGCCCCGTGTTTCGGGTCGAACACCGGCCCGACGACAATAGCCGTCCCCTTTTCGCATAAATCTTTCCAATACAAAAAATGTTTACCCATTAGTTCCTGCTCATCGGGAGTCATATCGTCTGCAAATGTTTTGCGCGGGGGAATAAGTTTGATTAGAAATTGCTGCACATTAAATCCAATTCTTTTCGGCTGTTGTTGCCAACGCATGCCCTTCCGAATGGGCGACATAGGTTGCAGCAGTTATATCTCCCGCGACATTGACTGTCGTGCGGCACATATCGAGTACCCGATCGACCCCCAGAATAATCGCAATCAAAGTCGGGTTCATATTCATCGTCGCAAGCACAACCACAATAAACGGAATCGACCCCGATGGCACTCCGGCCGTTCCGATTGCACCTAAAATCGCCAGATACGCCACCATAATCTGCTGGCCGAGAGACAAATCTATCCCCGCCAACTGCGCGAGAAACAAAACAGTCACCCCTTCATAAATAGCAGTCCCGTTCTGATTCGCTGTTGCCCCGACCGTCAGCACGAAGTTGTTGATATTGCGCGGGACATTCAGATTATGCTCAGTTACGGCCAGTGAAGTCGGCAGGGTTGCATTCGATGATGAAGTCGAAAAGGCGGTAAGCATAATCGTCTTAATCCGTCGGAAGAAATCAATCGGTGAAAGTTTCGATAGCAGTTTCACTGAGATCGAATAGACACCGAACATCTGCAAGCTCAATCCGAGCAGCACCGTGATAACAAACCAGGCCAATGCGCTGAGCAAAGATGCGCCAAACTGCGCGATGTTCGTAAATAACAAACAGGCCACCGCAAACGGAGCGGCGTACATGATAAGGTCAATTATTTTCGCTGAAATTTTAAAGAGTGAATCGCACAGATCGAGCATAGGCTTGCTGATGCTATTCGATAAAAGCGTCGCGCCGATTCCGAGGATGAGCGCGAAGAACATCAGATGCAAAAGATTCGGTGGATCGCTCGCCATTGCCGTCAGCGGATTGCTCGGCACAATCGTTTTGACTATCTGCATGAGCGGTGAATCGTTTGAATTTCCTTTTTGCGATGATTCAATTCGTTTCTGCGCATCGGCTCCGTATTTTTCTTCAAGCGCCTGCGCGGTCGCCGGATCAACTCGTGTTCCGGGCTGGATTATATTCGTAATCGCAATCGCGATAACTACTGAAATCGCAGAAATAATCAGGGTATAGGCAACCGATTTCCCGCCTATCCGCCCCAGCGCGCGAATGTCGCCGATGCCTGCTACTCCAACCACCAACGATGAAAACACGAGCGGAATCACCATCATCAAAAGCAGCCGCAAAAACAGCGTACCGACCGGTTCGGTGATATGCCGAATTGTCCAGACTATTCCGGCGTTATCCCCACCCCAAATCGCATTCGCCCCGATACCGGCGGCTGCACCGATAACAAGACCTAACAGAACACGGGTATGTAAGGGGATTTTTTTAGGCATGAACGAAAATTCCTGCGTACATAGGGCAATGATAATGAATTAAACTGCGCAGGTCAAAACCCCTGTGGTCTTGACTTCTTTAATTGACGGTCGCCCACAGCTTGCTGTGGGGTCAATAAGAAAAGCAGTTGTTCACACCCTAAAGGGTGTGCCACCCGAGATCCTTTAAACATACACTTCACATAGAAACCCACTTTAAAAGGCGGGGCACCAATCGTAAGTCACTTTTTCCATCGCGTCGGGCCAATTCGCTGTCCGGCGGCTGAGTCGGCAATAAGTTGGTCAAGGCGACGTAACTGCGTTGCTTCCTGTTTTGCGCTCATTACCCAATGAGTAGTTACTTTTCGGTACCAGGGTGGCTGTTCCTGAAAATATGCCCATGCCTTCTTGTTCGCTTTTAATTTCTTTTCGTATGCCGGTAAGAGCTCGGTCGGCGCTTTCTGCTCATACGAAGCAGTTCGTTCTTTTGCCGGATTACGTTTTTCGTGCGCCGCTAATCCGGCTGAATCCATTAATCCTGCTTTTTTGAGTTCCGCAACTTTCTTGAGATTGATTCCACTCCAGGTACTACCGGATTTTCGCGGTGTGAACCGGATAGTATAGCTGATGTTATCGATTGATTTCCGCACCCCGTCTATCCAGCCAAAACAGATCGCTTGATCAACCGACTCCGACCAGGTCATACTCGGTTTGCCGGAACCGGCCTTATAGAACCCGACAAGCAACTCTTGCTTTTTATTATGGTTCTTTTCCAGCCATTTCCGAAAGTCGGTGCGGGATTTAAAGAAGAGGGGGAGCATCGGTAATTGAATCCACCAAGTACTTGTCCATTTTTTACTTCCAACAAATAGTTTTAAATAACTATTGCTGGAAATATTTTTTGGCCTCTTCAAACGAATTAGAGAATTTAAATACGGATATTAATTTTGTTATAGTAAACAATGATTCGATTTTATCAGTGATGCCAATCATTACTAAATCTCCTCCTCCATTTCTGATGCTCGTATAAGCAGAAATCAGTACAGCTGTACCGGTTGAATTCATCCAATCTATGCCTGCAATATCAATGATAAAATTCTTATGTCCTTTTTCAATAGAAGCTCGAATATCTTCGAGAAATTCGCTAGTTTCCATACCACCCATAATTTTTTCGCTTAAACGAAAAACTACGATGCCATCAGTTATTTCTGTGCTGTACTTCATTTTTCTAATTGATTTTTTTCAGAATGTGATTGCTTTTGGGCAATAAGGAAGTCAATCATTTTTGCATTTACTTCTTCTTGAGCTCTTTCTTTCGCTCGTAGATTTTTGAGCAAATAAAAAATAATTAACACTTGAACAAATATGACGAAAATAAGCAACGCAGCTATGACACCAAGTTTAACTGCCGCATTAACAACATCATTGTATTCTGGGATCAATACACCTCTCCCCTAAAAGCCTAAAAGATTATCATTTAACTATAATTAACAAGATGACGAATGTCAAGAGTTAGATCGTTCACTACCAACCCATCCTTACACCTATGCTTGTCGCGTCGCCGCCACCTTCGACGGGATTACCCGCTTTATCGAATGCTTCATAACGAATCGTAGAAGTGTAAGATTTGCCATCTGTGCTCATCGTAATCGTTTCAGTGAGAACCCCATGCCCTGCCGGAAGCCAACCGCTGCCTGTCGGTAAACCGTCAGTCGGAGTTGGCAGCCGATTAGCGTAGAATTCATAGCGCAACTCGTAGATATTTGCATCGGTCTGTTTCCATACACCATAGGCAGGCGGAACGGGAGGAAGCGCGTCATAGTTAGATGATTCCGTCATCGTGCCGCCGGCATTAAACGCATACATAAACTCAAGGTCGTTGACTAATGCAAACGCACCGCTGGTGAATTGTATCTTTGATTTCCATGCCCCGACTAACGCCGGGTTGGTAGCGGCTGTATCAGCTTTCTGCGCTGTTTGCGCACAACCGATGAGTATTGCAAGAGTCAGAATGAGTAGTATCTGTTTCATTAAAGTTCCTTATTTAGTGTTCTGAAGAAGATGGGTGGCACCTTACTTAGACTCTTTGGCTTTCTCACTTGCTTGCTTAACTTCGTAGACCCAGGCAATTTCATTTCTTGATGGTTCATCAATATTTAAAAATACCTTTACGAGCTCTAAACCCACAGCACCCGCAATAACAGATGCGCCAGTCAATGCACCAAGTCTCAAATCGCTCAATGACATGACTTTTCCACCGGCTGCAAACCCAGTCACCCATGTTCTAGGGTCAAAAGTTGCAGAAATGGTACCAAGTGTCCTCTTGATACCATGCTTTCTTAATACGTCTTCATAGTCATACAATTTTTCAGAAATATCATCGCGGATAAAAGCAAAACTCTTACCTACCATTTCTTTATCCATCCAATGAATAAAGCGTTTATACTTTCGCTTAGATTCTTCATCTTCTCGAAATTGACGAACTTGATCCCAACTGAGAGCCTCTTCGTCAACTATGTCGAGATTTGATAGAATAGATACCACAACTTCCGTTTTACCTTCCGAAAAGTCCATGTTCTGATTGTAACGTGATGAATATACTGGTATAGCAATCAAGTTATGTTCATACTTCATCGCTTCGGCAAGCGACTTTGCATAGCGAGATTTCGTTAACTCCATGACTCCCTCCAATGTAGTACCCGATTGAATTGCTTTGTCAAAATCGGAATCAAGGAAAGAGTCAAGAATGGCCTTCATTGCGTCTGAGAGATCACGCAGGGGGCCGCCCTTTTCTAAAGCAACCCTTTGAATACCTACATCTTCAATCATTTTCGCCATGAAGCCCGATAGTAGATCTTTTACGGCAAAATCAATTTCATATGTCGTCATACAGCAAAACCGGATGTCAGCAGGCACTAGCTCAGCATAAAATGAGTGTATCCTATCGTAACATAGTGCAGCAGTCTTTTTACAACCCATAGCAATAGCAGCCGTCTCTCGGTTACTTAAACCAGCAAAGCTATCCTCCCACGACTTAGCGAATGCACTACTGATCGTCGGGATGTCAAATACATTGTCCCTGATAGATGGAGGAATTGCTTCATTGATACTATTCGCTATTATTGTCTCTATTTTATTCATAGACATAAATTCCCCCATATCATTAGTACTACCATATGCTGGTATTGCGAACAAGCATTAAGTTAAGTAAGGTAAATTCGTATCAAAAACAGACACATTACTTTTCCTTCTCACACCTGATAAATCTGAATCAAATTCCCGCAGGTGTCTTCGAACATGGCCAGTGTGACCGGTCCCATCGTTGCTGGAAGTTTGTGGAATTTCACGCCGATAATGCTGGATAATAGAATTTTCATATCGCCTCCACCTTATCGATCATATTTTTGATAGCACACATATCGTGAAACACCTCTCTTTTGATAATCTGGAAAGTCTTCTGGTCGAATCAAAATCCATACGTCTTCAAAACGCTGGACTATAAAAGCGCGAAGGTAGCCAGTCATCGCTCCATCCTCATTGGCAGGAGTCAAAATCAATAACGTATCTGAGATATTCCATAACCCCGAAGCATCTCCATATTTACCTAAACAACCATGCCAATCAGCAGAATAAGTGCTATCGACATTCAAAGTAAGGACAACGTTCATTCCCAAACCATCAACCGAATAGTATTTACCAACCAAGGAATCTGAGTTTGCTGGCGCTACTGTTACCCCAAACTTGGGAGAGGAATTTGGCAGCGGTTCCGTTATTCTCAATTTTGTAGAGCTCCCACACCCGGTAATGACGTATGTAAAAATGATTAGGCAAATACCCCGCACAATAATGCGGAGAGGTAGGGATTCGAACCCTAGATACCTTGCGGTATAACGGTTTTCGAGACCGCCGCTTTCGACCACTCAGCCACCTCTCCTTAATTTGATGCCCCGCAGTTCGGGACGGGGGACAATGTATGGTATTTTGATTCGTCCGTAAAGTAGGAGACATCGTTGAAAATCGCTTGCCTATTTTGCCCTAAATCATTTGTTAGCCAGGAAACCCAATGCCAGTGCCGCACGGAACATTCACCTTTTTTGATTCACCACGCCTGACACGGCTGGTCACGATTGCCCTTATTCTTTTTGCCGGCTGTTCGCTGATCTTGTTTTTCTATCAAAGCATAACCGTCGTCAACAAACTCGCCCTGATTGATTTGACCGGATATATCAAAGCTTCAAAGCGATTTTTCAGCGATATCAACCCGTACCTTGAAGGAAAGCGCCGCTTTATTTATCCCCTCTTTTTGCTCATCATTGTGTATCCGCTCCAAAGTTTGGTAACTACCCCTCTGGGAAAATCGATAGCCGCTGCAATTTGGTCATGTGGCGCTTTTACAACTTTTTTTCTTACGGTCGCAGCGAGTTGGAAATACCTGTACGGACAAACGCAGATTGCAAGTTTACGATATCGAATAGTCCAGACGGCGATACTCGTAGTAATGCTTCATCCGTTCTTACAGGATGAATTCTTAAACGGTCAGACCAACCTGTTCGTAATCGGGGCACTTTGTGCCTTCTATTTGTTTTCCGAGAATCAAAAAGAACTATGGGCGGGATTCTTTTTGGCGATTGCCGCCGCACTCAAAATCGCTCCGGCCTTTTGTTTAGCATATGTGCTGTTTACCAAGCAATGGAGAACGATCGGTTATTTTGTTTTCTTTTTCTTACTCTTCACGCTCGGTATTCCATTGTTGATTAACGCGAAAACTGTTTCACTCTATCAATATTATATCAACGACGTGATGCCGTCGTTAACTGCGCTTGAAACATTGGAGGGGTTCCGTTCTTTTTCGCTCCCCTCAACCGCAGGACATCTGTTTGGGTTTGCATGGTCATCGACAACCAAAGTTATCGCGAGCGCCTGTACCGCATTACTGCTCTGGCTGCCGATATGGCTACGGGCAAAAGACAGATTCACTCAGGCAAGTGCATCGTACAAATTTACCTGCTTCAGCGCCATTATCGCCACGTTACCGCTTGCCTTTCCGATGTCGGAAGCGCATCACCTGCTGCTTTTGACCATGCCGTTTATGGCGGTTATTGCCTATTGGGAGTATCTGATCAGCATGGGCAAATCACCATTGAACGATAAACTCACCCTGTTACTATTGCTGTCAATCTTCGGATTGCATGTCGGCCACGGTTTAAAAGAGATACCGTTGCGGTGCATCAGCCTTATCGGCGTGTATGTCTGTATGCTGGAACTGCTAAAGCAAAAGCGAACTACTGACGCAGAAACTCCCCACGCTCGACCATAGCAAGCTGTCGCTCCAATATCTTTTTCAAACCGCCGTAACGCGGTCGCACGACCTGAAAAACTAAGAATGAAAAAAAGACTAAAAAGACAACATGGTTGAACCGGGCAGTGAGATAAAAATACAGAAAGCCATATACACAGATACCGGCGATAATCAAAAAGATCGGACGCGATTTCCGGTTCAAATACTCGGTGACATCATCCTCAAATGTCGCAACCCGGCGCACCATCGGTTGTGCATGCAATTTATACTTCCACCAGAACCCATAGGCAGCGTGTCCGAAAGCAAGCGCGCAGAAAATATAAAAGAGTATATCCGCAAAGTCGCCGATTTGATTCGACAAATACCCTTCCTGGTTTTGATAATAACAAATCATCAACCCGGCCATCGGAACGATAACATTTATGACCAGCGCAAAGTAAAGCGGTTTGGCGATAATCCGGTTTAAATCTATCTCATCAATATCGATGTCACTCATGGCGTCTGTACCTTTTCAATAAAGCTTTGCAGGGTCGATTCACGCGGGAAATAAATAATGGTCGCGAGTATCCCGATCGGATAAAAATAGAGCATCCAATCGAGATTATGCGTCGTGAAATAGACAATCATCCCGAAAATATAAATCGCTTCAACCAACGCCGCTCGGATAATCATTAATGACATAAACGCGCTTACCGGTTCGATAGCTTTGTTTTGCTTAAACTGTTTTGTCTGCGCCTTTTCAATAAGCGGAATCAAAAACACCGGCTCTATCAAGGCGACAAGGATTAACATCTGAAAGGTCATTTGATTAGCGGTTGGGTCCATCGGCGGCAGATTCAACACCTGCGTGATTCCCAAATAGACAAGCGGAAACCCGATAGTCAGCACTGCATAAATAACTTGCGACGTTTTGAATTTCTTTTTCTGGGGTTCATCGAGCTGAATCAATTAATTCCCCCTTTCTCGGCGCGCGCTTTGCGGAAAAATGACTGCATCAACTCAATCGCCTGTTCAGCCAATATGCCGCGATAGACTTGTATCCGGTGATTCAGTTTCTTCTCGTTGGGAACATCAAATATCGATCCGCATGCTCCGAATTTGGGGTCAGGCGCACCGTAGACAATCGTTCCGACTCGCGCCAGCGATGCCGCACCTGCGCACATCGTACACGGCTCAATCGTTGAAAAGAGCCAGCTGTCTTCCAAGCGCCAGTCTCCGAAATAATTGAACGCGGCGGATAAGGCCATCATCTCGGCGTGGGCGGTTGCATCATGCAGCGCCTCCGTGCGATTGTATCCGCGCCCGATGACGCGGTTGTTGTGCACGACAATTGCGCCGATCGGGACTTCGTTTTGCTCAAAGGCCTCTTCGGCTTCGCGTAATGCAAGCGCCATAAAATGCTGCATCTGTTCCGGATCCATGCGATGAATATACCGCCACACAAACCGCCCCGCAATGTTGAGATACCGGATTACAAAAGAATACGGCGAGTGATTTCATCCGCCAGATAAATCCCCTCTTCAGATAAACGGACAATATCCCCTTCAACCAAAATATGACCGGACTCGACGAAGATATCATACTGCTGCCGATTAATACGCGTATCGAATGGTATCCCGAACCGTTTGGTAAACTGATTTTGGTTAAGGCCGCGCGCTGTGCGGAACGCGAGCATGATCGCTTCATTCATTCGCTCAATCGGTCCCGATTCATCAATGATTCGCGGCAACTGCCCGTTTTTCAGCTGCTGAACATAGTCAACCAAACTGGAGACATTCGCAAATCGTTCATTGTTCATAAAGGAATGCCCCGAGGGTCCAAGCGCCAAATATTCATTCCCTTCCCAATACCCTAAATTATGCTGGCATTCAAAACCGGACTTGGCGAATGAAGAAACTTCGTACCGTTTATATCCGGCTTCTTCCATCCGCTCACAACCGCCGCGATAGATAGCGAGCATCAAATCGGAGTTTGGTACTTTTACCGTTCCCGCTTCCACCGCTTTTGCAAGGGGAGTATTCGGCTCGATAGTAAGTTGATAGTAGGAAATATGCGGCGGATTAAGCGCGATCAGTTCATCCAAATCCTTAGATGCCGCTTTGGTTGTCTGTTTCGGCAAACCGAACAATAAATCGGTCGCGTAATGGGTGAAACCGAGAGTATTGACTAAATAAACTGCCTTATAAATCTGCTCAACCGAATGCCCGCGCCTGAGTTTTCGCAGTGTTTCCTCATTGAATGTTTCAACGCCAACCGTCGGTCGGGTGACGCCTATCTGTTTTAGGGCGGTAAGTAATTCGACTGTTACCGAATCAGGGGAAGTTTCCAGTGAAAACTCAATCCCCTCCGGAACGGTGAAGTGCTTTTTCAAAACGGCAAACCATTCGGCGAAAAGCTCGATATTGGTCAGCGAGGGGGTACCTCCTCCAACAAAAATCGTGGAGATAGTTCTGTCCCGATTAGCGTAGAGTTCAGCCGCTAACTCAGTTTCACGGTGGAGAGCTTTGTAATAAGCTTGTTCAAGCGGATGCTGGTGCATCTCCTTATAGAAATCACAGTAGGAGCACTTATAGGCGCAGAATGGATAATGGAGATAGAGGCCGAACGGCATTAGAGAGACATGCCAACCCGATCCCAGCGAGTGTGCGACGGAAAGTTCCAGAGAACATATCCCGACCACTGGACCAGATTGACAATGTATGGAAACTCCCAGGCAGGTTCATCCTTATTCGGTTCCCAAGACCAATACACAAATACCGCTTTTCCTCTGATATTTTCACGCGGGACAGCACCCCAGAAGCGGCTGTCGCGGGAATCATCCCGATTATCCCCCATTACAAAGTAACTGTTCTCCGGCACGAGATACGGACCGAAGTTGTCACGAAATGAGAGATCGGCGGGGAGGATTTTGGCATCGATGTTTTTGGAGCCACTGGGAATCTGCACAAGTTCACCGTCTACATATACCGCTTTGTCTGCTATCTGAACGGTCTGGCCGGGAAGAGCGACAATGCGCTTGATAAAATCCTTCTCCGGATTGTTCGGATACATGAACACGATAATGTCCCCGCTTTGCGGCGGAGTGCCGTACTCGTACGCCAGCTTGTTCACGAACAGATAATCCCCTTCAGTGAGGGTATCTTCCATTGAGGCCGAGCTGACCCGGTAGGCGGAAACGACGAAAATGCGCAGGAGAATAGCGGCAGACAAAGCCAAAATCGCGGTTTCAAAGTACTCCCGCCAAACCGGACGTTGCGGTTTGTAACGAAGCACGTTTGATGCGTGACGATGGGCTTCCGCCTGCTGATGATCCCTGAGTAGAAAATCCTGAGCCATACTTGTTTGAAGTTATCGGTTTCTCCCCATACTTTCTTTAGGGGGGTTAGCTGAGGAAATATAACATAGGAAACCGGAGATAGATAGTCAGGATAAGCACGTGATAGCTTCATCAACCGGATTGGAATGAGAATATGGAGAAATAAAAAACCGGCCTTTCGTTTAGAAAAGCCGGTTAGCTTTGCAGTTACTGAGATAAGTTTCGAAAGATTACAATCTTTCTTATCTCACCTTTAGCGCTTCGTTGTCTCGTTTGGCATGTTCATGCGACATGGCAACAACCTGAGGATCGCTTGAAGTCAAAACAGTAAGCCGCACTCCACCAATACCGATAAAGCTTTGCATGGAGGTCCCGTAAGTTTTCGCCATTGTCATCAATGACGCACAATGCGGACATTCCGGCGTTTCAATACCAGCTATAGACATACTCGGATCGCTGAATACAGCTAATTGAACTCGGTCATAAGCAGCTTCATAGCCCTTATCGACTACAAATACTTCAATCAAACCGCTTTCGTATGGTTGTGAGTACCAATTCATATGATCAACGAGTCCTTTTTCTGCCGCCACTGCCTTATAAAATGCACAGTGTTGCATGTCGAACCAGCCTGAACCAGCTGCCCCGGTTGCCGTGATATCGTCACTCACAAACATGATCGTGCCGATAACGATAACCCCTGCAGTCAAAATTGCGACAATGCGTTTCATAATCTCATCCTTTCAGGTTGTTGCACGAAAGAGTAGGTTGTTACTGCTTCTCTTCTTCCATCGCCATCATTTTGGCCATTTCTTCCGTATCACGGGCAGCGTGGGCATGCGTCATTTCGATGATCTTCGGATCGGTCGAGGTCACCATCAACAGATGAACGTTTTTGGAATCAACATTCTCCATCTTGGCTCCGGCTGCGCCCATGGCCATCATTGATGCACAATGTCCGCACATATTCATCTTTTCGCCGGCCATTGCTTTGCCGATAAGACCCATCATGCTGGTATGGGCGCGTTGATAGGCTTCTTCAAACGCCGGATCAACCGTGCAGACACCGACCATACCGGTGGCAATCGGGTGAACTTCCCAAGTCATGTGTTCCATGAGTCCTTTTTCAGACATCATCGGTGCACAGAAGGCACAATCCTTCATGTTGAACCAGTTGGACGCCGGCGCGTCTGATTTGGCTGCCGTCGGGTCAACAGCCATAGCTGCTGCGACGACAACAAACATCATCGCGCACAACATTGCGGTGATACGCTTCATCTCTCATTCCTCCAGAAATAGTTAAGTGTACGTGGTGCCACGTATATCAGGCACAGTACCGTAATCTGACACAGCCTGATATCGTTAGCAAGTTTTTTGTCAGTCGAAATACTGTTCGTTTTCTTACAAAGATTTTTGCCGACCGACAGTCAGTTTGTACGGTGTACACAATGTGATAGTGCTTGACAAAAATTGAGCATACCGTAGCTTGTATACACAGGCAGGAATGCAGGTTCCTGTCCCTCGCCTATCCGCCTCAACCGCCTTTTTTGACCCTCACAGAACCGCCAGTGTGGCAGACAGCTGTGCTGAAAAACGTCATTCGGATGTTTTGAGCACAATACCATAGGCACAATAACTGCGAGTGAAAGACTCAAGTAAGGAGGGATGCGTATGATACACACACACCGGCATCAACTGCATGGGGAATCGGGAGGCCGGTAGTGGATATTCTAAAACGCATGAGGCGTTTGGCAGCAAACGCTCTTCGGGTGAAAACGGTACCAGTACCGCAGTGTACCCTGCAGATATCACGGGCTGTTGGCTGGCCCGGTACTTTTCTGAGCAATCAGAACGTTCCGCACACGCTCTATCATCCACACAGGGACGTGCATGGATATCTGAACCGAGCATGGCGAAACTGGCTCCGTTAGAACCTATAGAATTGTCCGTATAGAGAGGGCCCGCTGCTGTTTCGAAGGGAATTGCGGCGGGCTTTATTAGTTTATACCGTACCCTGGGGAAACCTTCCAACACCAGCCTGTAAGTGACACAGTAGGAAAAAGATTCCGAACTGTTCAGCCATCAATCAATTTTTCCGCTTACTCATTGTTACTATTAGACATACGCAATCGATTCAGCCGCAGTGCCATTTTCGGCATTCCGGTTGCAATTCCCCCTGTGAACCCAAACGGCACGTTTCAGAAGGAGTTCGCAATGCGGGTAAAATTTGTACTGACAATGGATGATGCACTGGTTGGCGACCAAACAATCGACCAAATCGTCCTCGACTGGGAAGCAGACATGGAGCAGGAACAGATTCTCGATGTCTCGCACAAATGGATTACCTCCAAAAACTTTTTGACCAACCGTATGGTCGGCTTGAATCGGGTCGGGGAATCCTCACTGACAATCGAACCGATGGAAGAGGGATTGTCATGACAGGCGATTCACTGATTGTCCAAAGTGCAGCCTACCTTTCCTCAATGACCGCCAGCAGTGGTGACTTGAAATCGCTGGTTACCGCTGCCGAGCAGGCTATTCATACGCACTTCGGTACCAATGGTGTCATCGCAGCCTATGTTCTAACCGGTGCGTTAGGAATAGCTGTGCTGAATAAAATGATCAAGCTCGCACTTTCGGCCGTAATCTATCTGGTAATTCCGGCGTTAGCGTTAGCCTGGCTCGGCAGTCTGGTGCTCCCCTACTCCTTTGCCGCCCTCCTCCCCTTTACGACAGGTGGATGTTCCCTCTTTTTCCTATTCAAATCCTGACCCTCCCTCAAAATAGTTCAATCCGAATGGCTGAAACTTTGGCCTTTTGGTTTCGTAGTATAATTCACGAATGACACAAGGCTCTTGATGATGGAGGTCAAAGAGAATTATGCGTATGAAACAAATTGGATTCGCACTGATTACCGCGCTGTTGGCACTCGGTTTTACGATGCCGGTCGCGGCGAAAAACTGGGATTTCAACTGGAATAAACGCGGGGTGCGCGGCTCCGGTGATCTCACCACCAAAACCGTCACGGTTGACACGTTTACCAAAATTGAAAGCAACGGCGCATTTGATATTATTGTAAAAGTCGGTGGTACGCAGTCGGTCAGCATTACGTTCGACGACAACCTTATCGACCTTATCGACACGGATGTCCGTCGTGGCACGCTTATTTTAGATGCGAAAGACAGTTTCTCCTCGCGCAACAACTGCAAAATCGAAATCACGGTAGCATCACTTGAAGAAGTTTATGTCGAAGGTTCCGGCGATGTGCGTGTGACTAATTTATCCGGCGATCTGTTTGTCTATGAAGTTGCCGGTTCCGGTGACTTCACTGCCGAAGGAACAGTCAAAGATATTGAGATCATCATCTCCGGTTCCGGTGATGTCGACACGCGCGACTTAAAAGCGAAAACCGCCCGCGTTGAAATTAACGGATCGGGTGATGTGATGATTTACGCGACCGAAAGCATCGATGGTGAAATCAACGGAAGCGGTGATATTCGCTACTACGGCAATCCGGCCAGCCGGAATGTACGCGTTGCCGGATCGGGCGGAATGTCTGCGGGACGGTAAATAAACTAACAGCACAGCTCTCTTTCTTTTTCTATACATAAAGCCGCCCAAGCCAAAGGCGGCTTCTTTTTTAGTCAAAAAAACACCACCTGCGAACAAGTTGATTTAGTCATAATAATCTATTGAACTATAATGACTTATGACAGTCTTTTTAGTTGCAATCGAGATGCGAATCTGTTATCTTTTCACAAGGAAAACAGAGTGCATAAATCAGGCGAACAACAAAGGTCCAAAAGCCAGCTCGGCACAATAGAACAAACGTTCGCGGGCGTTATCCAATCGCTCGGAATCGCGCGTCGTTATGCCGGATGGCAAGTTGTTGAGCATTGGCCGGAAATAGCCGGAAATGCAGTTGCAAAAGCGGCGAAGGCAGTCGGCTATACTGATGGCACACTCTATCTCGAAGTTCCGGAAGCTGTATGGCGGCAGGAATTGCAAACACAAATAGAAACATTGCTGGCTCGCATCCACGCGCATCCCGGTGGACGGGCAGTTACTAATATCCGATTCGTGAATGGGTGGAAAGGGAACAATACCGAGTATGACGCCAAAGATAGATGATGATGTCGAGCAGGTAAAAGACAGCAAAGCCGGGCATTCCTACAACGCAACGACAATCAAAGTTCTCGAAGGATTAGAAGCCGTCCGTCGCCGTCCGGCAATGTATATCGGCGATATCGGTCAGCGTGGTTTACACCACATGATCTACGAAGTTGTCGATAACTCCGTTGATGAGTCGATGGCCGGGTTCTGCGACAAAATCATTGTCGAAATCGGCGAAGATAATTCTATCACCGTCACCGATAATGGCCGCGGTATTCCGGTTGAAATTCACCCCGACCAAAAAGTTTCCGCACTGCAAGTCGTACTCACGACTCTGCACGCCGGCGGTAAATTCGATCATGACAGCTATAAAGTTTCCGGCGGTTTACACGGCGTTGGTGTCTCAGTCGTGAACGCGCTTTCCGAATGGTGCCGCGTGGAAGTTACCCGTGACGGCGAAGTATATGCGCAGGATTACCGTCGAGGTGATGTAGTCGGTCCTGTAAAAAAAGTCGGCAAAGGGAAAAAGAGCGGAACGAAGGTTGCTTTCTTAGCCGATGCCGAAATTTTCACGAAAGTCGAATTCAAATTTGATATTATCGCTTCCCGTCTCCGTGAACTTGCTTACTTGAACTCAGGTCTTTCAATCCAGTTGATTGATCATCGCACCGGCAAAGATGTTACCTTTTTGTACAAAGGCGGTATTGGTGAATTTGTCAGCTACTTGAATGAAGGCAAAGAACCGATTTTCAATAAGCCGATCTTTTTCCAGGGTGCGAAGGATGGTGTGGAAGTTGATATCGCACTCCAATACAATGACGGTTATACCGAATCAGTCTATTCGTACGTAAATAACATTAACACGATCGAAGGCGGTACCCACCTTACCGGTTTCCGCACTGCGCTTACTCGCACGATTAACAGCTATGCGACCAAAAACAATCTGCTCAAAAAAGATGCACCTGCACTTGTCGGCGATGACAGCAAAGAAGGATTGACGGCGGTTGTCTCGGCGCGTGTACCTGATCCGCAGTTTGAAGGTCAGACCAAAACCAAGCTCGGTAATTCAGATGTCAAAGGTATCGTTGAAGCGCTCACGAACGATTACCTCGGTTCCTACTTTGAAGAAAACCCCTCTATCGCCCGTAAAATTGTCGACAAACTGGTTCAGGCCGCAATGGCGCGTGAAGCAGCCCGTAAAGCGAAAGAGCTTACCCGCCGCAAAACCGCGCTTGATTCCGCAGCGTTGCCGGGTAAACTGGCGGATTGCTCATCCCGTGATCCCGAATCATGCGAATTGTATATCGTAGAAGGAGATTCCGCAGGTGGTTCCGCCAAACAGGGACGTGATCGCCGTTTTCAGGCGATTCTCCCTTTGCGCGGTAAGATTCTGAACGTTGAAAAATCCCGGCTCGATAAAATTCTGGGGAACGAAGAAATCCGCACGATTATCACCGCACTCGGATGCGGTGTCGGGGATGAGTTCGACACCAGCCGTTTACGCTACCACAAGATCGTTATCATGACCGATGCTGACGTCGACGGTTCCCACATCCGCACCCTTTTGTTAACCTTCTTCTTCCGGTATATGCGCGCCCTGATCGATCAGGGCTATGTGTATATCGCGCAGCCGCCGCTCTATCGCCTCAAACACGGTAAGACTGAGCAGTATGTGTACAGCGATGAAGAAAAAGAACGCGCACTCAAGCGGATGCCATCAACGGGCGTGAATATCCAGCGTTATAAAGGGCTTGGTGAAATGAATCCCGAACAGTTGTGGAAAACGACAATGGATCCGGAGATCCGGACGCTGCTGCAGGTAACGCTCGACGATGCCGCAGCAGCCGATCACCTGTTCACCATTCTCATGGGAACAGAAACCGGACCGCGCAGCGAATTCATTCAGCAAAACGCCCAGTATGTGCGGAATTTGGATATCTGATGTTTCGCTTTTTTCGCATCATCGGTTTGACTGCGCTTTTCCTGCTCATGACGGTTTCAGTGTATGCCTTCGGCGCAAAGGAAAAGTCACCGGAAGAGCAAGCCACTGAAAACCAAAAGAAAGCGACGGAAGAATACAACAAGGGCGTACAGCATATGGACAAAGCGAAAGCGATCGCCATAAAAGGGGATTCCGCGTTTGCCTACAACTACCGCGCCACTGCCGATGCGAAAACGAAAAAGGAACTTGAAAAGGCGGCAAACCGGTTTGTCAAAGCGACCGAAATAGATCCGAATATGAAAGAAGCCTTCAACAATCTTGGCTATACATACCGGAAACTGGGGAAACTTCCGGAATCAATCACCGCGTACGACAAAGCATTGGCAATCGATTCCCTCTTCGCGCAGGCACGTGAATATCGCGCTGAAACTTATTTGGCAATGGGACAATTAGACAAAGCGAAGGATGAGTACAAGATCCTTCGCAGGATGGAATCACCGCTTGCCGATACGTTGATGAAATCGATCGAGTTGTTCAAGCTCCAGCAGGTTGCCGGAGAAATTAATCACAACCATTAGGCTATTTTGATTTGTCCTTCGGGGGGGGCGGGGTATCGTTCATAATATCATCCGGGTAATTTACTTTCGGCGTAAAAATGCCGAGCCAGCGCTGATACCATTTCCATTTCTTTTTCTCTTCTTTCAAAAACACTTTGATCTTTTTTTCCCGCTTGAGCGCGACAGCATCCTGCGCTTCGATTTTCTGCAGCAAAATCTCAATTGATTCCCGTTTTTCCAAAGCTGAGCGGAATGTATCGTATTCTTTGAAATTGAAAATGGTTTGTACTATCGGCTCAAAAAAGACCATCGCCTGCGATCCGATATAGTTAAGCGGCTTGACCGATTCTAAAAAGAGAATCGCCGGAACCGCCATTCCGCGGGCGACGACTTTGGTGGCAACCTTTTCTAAAACTGCATCCTCTTCTGCAGGGAGAATCGGCTCGCTCGATTTGGGAAGATCACTATCGCGTCCGAACAGGCTCACTTGGCTTCTCCAGAATCTGACGGAACATGTTTACCGACGAATGCGATAACCGCATCCTTATTATTTGAGAACATGACATACATTCCGCGAAAATTTTCTAACCGGGACGGCTCCGCAAACGGAGACAACAACACGCCGTTTTTATCCGGATAAAAACTCCGGTACAACGACCATTGTTTTGTCAGCGTTTGGGTAGTCGTTTTGACTGTCACGCCGGTACTGTCAAGTTTGTAGCGGGTGGGGAAAAAGAATTTTGCCAGCGATGCCGCCATAATTACAAAGCCGAAAATCGCAAAGCCAATCGATGCTGTCGCTGAAAAAACAAGCAATGGAATTATGATAATAAGCAAACAGACGCCAACCGATACCAGCGGCTTGCGCTTGACCGGATGGCACACCCATTCCAGTGTTTCGCCAGGTTGTGCGGGCGTGGTAGTGAGTGGTTGGTCGTTCGGCAGAGAGTCGGACATCTGATATTATTCCGGCGTACGGTAGCGCTCTTTTTTGACCGTTTCCATCATTTGCAAAAGTTCTTGCGGCGTGATCAGGTTTTTCTGCACCAAGAGCCGTACAAGCGCCTCCTGCGCAAGATTGTTCGATAAGGCGAGTTCTTCGTAAGAGATATCCCGCGTTTTACCGTCTATCACCATCTTCAGGGCAAATTTTTTTTCATCCATTGGCTACCTCGTATAGACAATACTACTGTTCTTGATCAGAAGATGTTTCCGTCACTACCGGCTTTTCTTCCACCAGCACCGGCTGACCTCCCTGAACTCGATACAACGGTAAACGGGTATTAACCCGCATTTGTGTAAAGATCACTCCGCCGGACAATCCGGAGTACCTGTTCGTAGTCAAAAGCTGCGCCGCAAGCGCATCTCGAGTCGGTTTGGCCGCGCCGAAGGAAGCACAAATGCAACTTAGCGCATCATACCCTACCCGCGCTAATCTTCCCGGAGCAGTTTGATATTCGTAGAGGTATTTCGAGGCAAACCGTACTTCCTCTTCCGTTTCCTGTGGCAGAATATAGGCAGAGGGGAAAATTGCATTCTTTAACACCGAGGTTCCCAATCCGTACACTGCCTGATCTCCCCATTCATCGGAACCAAGATATGTTGAATTGACATTGTAAAATCGCAGTTGTGGCAAGAGTAAACGAATCTGTTCCGGTTTACCGGGCATGTATATACAATCAACCCGTATCGGCCGCTCTGCAATGTCGAGCGTGTCGCCGGCATCATTGATAAACGACAACGAGTCCGATTCTTTTGATCGTAGCGAGTATTTGATATCACCGATAATCGATTTAAAATCTTTCTCACCGGAAACATAAAAAATCTGTACTGCTACGGTGCCGCCTGATTGTGTGAACCGATTGGTGAATGATTCCGCCATCCGGCGGTGCTCGGCATCATCCGATGTCAGTATCACCACCGTGTCAGCATGAAGTTGTTCGATTGCGTAGGATGCCATCCGTTCTGCCTGTACTGCGATATTAGGCGTGAGTTGAAACACTGAAGATGATAACTCGGTAAATCCGACATCCGATGCTGCCGGAACGATAATCGGCAAATTGGAACCGTTTAGCGCTGCGGCGGCAACTGCGGATTCATCACTGGTGAGCGGTCCAATCGCGGCAATAAATGTATTATCTTTTGCGATTGTATTGAGCAAACCGGCACCGATAATTTTATCCCCTTCGGTGTCGTAGGGAACAAGTTGGATTGCTCGCGAACATTTTTCTGTCATACTGGCGATTTTTGCGCCGTTGAATATCTGCTCGGCAAACTCGGCATTTTCCCCGCTAAATGGAAGCACAACCGCTATTTTGACAGCGTTAGCCGTATCAACTGGTTTCGCAATAACTGGTGCCGCAGGTTCGCATAGTGCGGTTAGGCGTAATGCCCCTTCCGTATCGCCGCGCATGCTTCGCACGTTTGCCAATCGGGTTAAAAGCGGGCAGCGCGTATCTTTCGTGAGTGAAGATAAATCTGCTTCTTCCAGATATACGCCGGAGACATTACGAAACAAGACAGCCAGCGAACTATCAACCAGTGCTGTAAATTTGGTGTCCGGAGTCTTTTCTCCGGTCGCCAAGCCGTATGCCTGTAAATACTGCTGCGCCGCTTCGGTCGGTTGTTCTAAATAGCAATGGATGCCGCCTAAAAAGAAACAGGCCTCCTTGCGATAGCGTGAATCCGGAAACAAGGCAAGAAATTGCTCGAAGTGATGCTGCGCTTCGGCATAACGCTCGGCATGATACAATGACCGACCAAGCGCGAAACGGTACATGTCGACATTCAGGTTGTCGGTCAGCAGCTGCGAGTAAATGCTGATCGCTTCATCGTTCTTATTCTTTTTTTCAAAATCGAGCGCCGCTTTGAAAAGCGAATCTGTCGATTGCGCGAAACTGATTGGAGTTGTAACAAGAAAAATTATGAAAAGAGACGCCGTGAGAACCAGCGGCGATATCATGGTTCCCGGTCTCTTCATGATAGCATCTACAGTGAATATTTTCCGAAATCTTCGGGGTTAATCCGTTTCAACCGTTCACGAAGCGATTCCGGATCGGTCGGCATCGGTGGCGGGACATCCGGGTTCGGATTTCGAATCTCCCCTTCCCGAATATTGAACAATTCCTCATTGACGAAAATCTTGGCGTTTGATTTGAGCGCTAAAGCGATCGAATCGGATGGACGGGCATCCACTTCATATGCATCCCCGTTCCGCTGGACGTGAAGCCGGGCGTAAAATGTCTGCTCGCGCAGTTCAACAATTTCCACCCGGTCAATTTTTGCCTGCAGCGTATCCATCACCTGCTTGAACAAATCATACGTCATCGGCCGTTTCGATTCCACGCCGGATAACTGCATGGCGATACCCCATGCTTCGGCGTGACCGATCCAGATCGGCAGCACTTTGTTGATGCCGATAGGGGACAATATGACCACCGGTGAATTGGTGGTCATATCGAGCGCGAGACCGTCTATTTTTGCTTCAAGCAGTTTCAATTATACTCCGCTTTTCTTTACCACAAATAAGCGCAAGTTGGCGACCACGTCAGCATAAATCTTTACTGGAATCGTGTACACGCCGAGCACTTTAATCGGGTTTTCCAGCTCAATTGCCCGCTTGTCGACCGTGACGCCTTCTTTGGCCAGTAGTTCGGCAATGTCGTTATTGGTAACCGACCCGAACAATTTATCCTCTTCACCGACCTGTACTTCCTGGGTCAATGACAGTTTTTCAATACGATCTTTGATACGATCCGACTCACGGCGGCGTTTCCGGTCACGGATATCCCGCTGAGTTTTGATTTCGTCGATCGAGGCCAGATTCCCTTTGGTGGCCGGAACGGCCAAATTGCGCGGAATCAGGTAATTGCGACCATAGCCGTTGCGGACTTCCACCGTTTGACCGGCGGCGCCCAAATCCGGCACGTCATGTCTCAAAATTACTTTCATAGCTTAGTCCTTCTTTTATACACACAATACATTATTTCACTTCAGCAGCCGCGGCCGGGGCAGCAGGATCACTGTCTACCTTCCGCCAGTCGGCAAAACTATCAATAAATCCTAATAACGATATGATAAACAATCCGATCACTTGCGCGACGAACAACAGTACATACAGCATAATTCGCGTAAAAATACTGGCGCCGATTTTCTGCATCCCGTATTCAAGCAGCGACAGCCCGGTCAGGCAGTACCCGAAGGCAAGCATGAACAGGATATTATCGACCACCAACAGCACCATATCATTGGCACTGAGAATACGAACAGCAATCGCCACAATCACCACCGGCATAATGGCAAACGGCATTTTCCATTTCACAAATGACCGTACGGCATGTCGAACATCGACCCGGCGGGCATGTCGCAAAAACAAGAGATGCGCTATCGCGAACATCATAACGATGCCGAGCAAATTGAGGGCAGGAATCAACCGTATGATAAATTCGAGCCCCTGCTGCATCATCTCAAGCTGCGCCGACTGCTCCATCACGCTAAGTCCCATCTTGGCCAAATCAGCGCGGGCATCTTCGATAAGCAGCTTGGATATGCCTTCGACATTTTCAGTAAATCCGTTCCAAAGCGGTGCGTATTGTACAACGGAACCGAGCATAACAATCGCCGTGCCAAACAAGAACACGCGCAGTTTCGGGTGGTAGCGCGCAGTAAAAAATCCGCCCGCCATTCCCGAAAGCGCAATCGTTCCGATCGGCACAACCGACAACAACAGCTTCGATTCACCACCCAATAACATCAGGGCAGCAAATGTCGCTGTTCCTGCCGCTGCTAACGCGATTGGAAGATGTTGTCCGAAAAAGGTGGTCACTTCAACTCCATAATACAAGTAGATACTCAATACGTATATAACCAGCGCGATGCCGAGCAGCGCGAACGGATTCTCCGCGAGGTGTGGCTGCACGACCAGTATGGCTCCGTACAACAGGAATCCGAGGATGACGCCATAGCGATGCAATCCCGCGCCATTGCGCTTTGGAACCTGTTTGTTTGAGCCATGCTCTGCTTCAACCGCAGAGCTATTACCGGAATGATTCACTTTCAAACGCCAGAATCGCCAAAATACGGGCGCGTTTTACCGCAATAGTAACTTTGCGCTGATGTCCGGCACAACAGCCGGTAACACGGCGGGAAATAATTTTCCCGCGTTCATTCACGAACCGGCGCAGCATCCGTTCGCTGCGATACGGTACTAATGCTAATTTATTATCGCAGAACCAGCAGACCTTACGGCGCCGTGGTTCCATCGGTTCTTTGCCTTCACTTCTATTATTGTATCTCATTATTTTGTCATCCTACTTTCGTTTAAAATTCTCCGCCTTCTGAACTACCGCTATCGCGACGTGGTTCACGTGATTCATGATGTCCACCGTAATCACGATGTTCGCGCGGGGGTCTTCCACCACCGTCACGGTCTCCTCTGCCGCCGCCGTCGTAGTCTCGGCGTTCGAAACGGCCGCCACGACGCGGGCCACGGCCGCGATGCTGCTCACCTTCGGCTGCGTCACCTTCCTGACCAAAGCCGAACGGATCAACCGGCTGTCCGATTTTTTCCCGTTCTCCTTCATACACAACGGTCAAATGACGAATGTATGATTCCTGCAGATGGTAGTGCCGTTCAAGCGCGGTTAACAGGGTGTTTTCACCTTCGAAGGTGATAGTCGTGTAGTACCCGTGATTCAATCCGTTAATCGGATAGGCTAATTTCCGGGTGCCGACACGATCTTCATGCAGAATCTTGCCGGAGTTGGCAGTAATGAGCGAAGCGACTTCCTTTACTTGACCGTCGATAGTCGCGTCATCAGTCTGCGGGTTGACAATAAACGTTGTTTCGTAAATGCGCATCAGGATTATCCTCCCTATGGACGTTGGGTTTGCTTACGGCTTGTCCGGGGATACGCGGCCGGTCAAGCAGGGTTAATTATTCTGTTGTATTTGTTCATGGCGCTTTGCACACCGTGAACGGAAGCGAATATAACAGCTTCGGCGGCGGTCTGCACCATCTTTTTTTGGATTTCCAACTCATTGCGGGAGAAGCGACTAAGAACAAAATCGGCTACGTCCTCCCCCTCCGGCAACGGCCCAATTCCCAGCCTGAGCCGGGCATAGTCGGTTGTTCCTAATTCTTCGCTTAGAGAGGCAAGCCCGTTGTGACCGCCATCTGAGCCGGACGGGCGGAACCGCAGACTGCCGATCGGCAGCGCAAAGTCATCGACAACCACCAATAATTTACTGAGTGGAATCTTTTCCCGCTCTAACAGATATTTGGCAGCTTTTCCGGACCGGTTCATGTAGGTTTGCGGCCACCCGAGCAAAACACGATCTCCCGTTTTGCTTACCGCCGTTTTGACTAAACGATGTTGCTTTTCAAAGATGAAATTTTCGGATGCGATGAGATCAAGCACATCAAATCCAATATTATGCCGCGTACCGGTGTACTCCTCGCCGATATTGCCAAGCCCTAATATGAGATAATGCGTAGTCGGTTGTACGATATCCATTAGGTCGAAGACCTTTTACCGTTCATAAATTGCGATAAATAGACACCACCCAACACCAATGCGCCGCCGACACCGGTTGCCCAGGTGAACGGCTCACCGAGATAGGGAATAGCCAGCGCGGTAGTGGCAAGCGGCTCTAAATACAAAAACATTCCGCTCTGGGTTGCGCCGATTGTAGTAACCCCGATTTGCCAAAACCAGTTGGCGAGCACCATGCCGAAAAGAGCTAAGAACAGCAGAGCGATAATACCATCAGCCGGAAGCGAGACCACTTTCGACCAGTCGCTCATAGTTATCATATACATCAAAAACAAAACCGTCGCCGGCCACATAGTGTGAAATGAAACCAAAATCGGATTCTGCTTTTTTGCGACCGTTGTCACTAAAATCGAATACAATGACCAGGTAATAGTAGAACCAAGGATAATCCAGTCACCGATATTATTCAGCCAATCGATCGAATCGAATCTCCCTTTAGAGATAAGCAGAACAATCCCGACAGATGCGACCGCGATACCGATTGCAGTTCCTTTATGCAATTGCTCTTTTAACAGCAAACGGGACAAAAGCGCGATAGTCAGTGGTGTTACACCGATTATCCAGCCAGTATTGGTCGCGGTGGTAAAATGTAGTCCGGTAATTTGAATCAGTAAATGCCCTGCTAACAAAAACGATGCGAACACCATCGTCCGCATCCCTTCCCCCTTGAAATCTATCTGTAATTTCATGAAGCGAATCATCAAAAAGAGAAACGGTAACCCGATGATATAGCGCATCGCCAGAAGCTCGACGCTGCCAAGATATTGCAGACAGATTTTGGTGGCGACAAAAGTCCAGCCCCAGATTACTATCGCGATGAGAAGGAGAAGTCGGGCGGTTGAAACGGAAGTTGTTTTTCCTGCTGCCATAGCAACAGATACCAAAAAGCTATGAGCGGAACAACTAAATATTCAGAAAATTATTATTCGAATCGGGACGGCTGTTTTGCCAGCCGAGCGGAGTTTAGAACGACGAACAATGAGGAAAAAGCCATCGCTCCGGCAGCGACCATCGGAGAAAGTGTCCAGCCAAAGAGCGGGTAAAAAAGACCGGCGGCTAACGGAATCGCCAGTACATTATAGATAAACGCCCAAAAGAGATTTTGTTTGATCGTTTTCACCGTTAATGAAGCCAACTCGAAGGCGCGCCGCACTAATTGCAAATCCGAACCGGCTAACAGAATGTCGGCTGATTCTTTGGCAATATCGGTTCCGCTACCGACGGCGATGCCGACTGTTGCAGCGGCCAGAGCAGGGGCATCGTTGATGCCATCCCCCACCATCGCCACTTTCATTCCGGAACGTTCGAGAGTATCCACGATCGTCTTTTTCCCGTCCGGTTTCACTTCGTACGCGATATGCGCAATGCCGATAGCATCCGCAACCCCTTGTACGGTTTTGTAAGAATCTCCGGAAACGAGCATGACGCGCTGCATACGGGCATTAAACCATTTGACAATTTCGGCTGATTCAGTACGAACCCGATCCGCGAAGGAAACAATACCGCAGAGTTTTTCATTTCGTGAAACAAAAACAACTGTGCGTGCTTTTTCCAAATCCGTAGCGCAGTCAAGCCGTGCTTCACTCACGCCGATACCTGCTTCCTCCAAAAATGCTCGATTACCGATACGAATAGTATCTGTACCAACTTTAGCTAATACGCCGCGTCCGGGGATTGTTTCCACGCGCTGTACCTCGGCAGGCACAAGATTGCGGAGCCTGGCTGCTTCTACGATTGCAGAGCCGAGTTGATGTTCCGACTTACTTTCGATTCCGGCGGCAAGACTCAGTAACGTGTTATCATCAATACCGTTGTACGTATGAATCTCTTTGACTTCAAATTCACCGCGCGTGAGGGTACCGGTTTTATCAAAGACTAATGTATCAACAGTCGTCAACCTTTCGATAATATCACCACCCCGAAAAATAATCCCGGCTTTTGCGGCACGATTACTTCCCGCCAAAATAGCCGTCGGCGTTGCCAACCCTAATGCGCACGGACATGCGATAATGAGAACAGAAATAACAGAGCTGATAAGATGCGGACTGTCCGGCGCCAACCAATACCAGAGCAAACCGGTAGTAAGCGCGATACCGAGCACAATCGGCACAAAGATTCCGGCGACCTTGTCGGCGAGACGCTGTATAGCTGGTTTCCCCACTTGCGCTTCAGTGACCATCCGGACGACATGAGCAAGGAAACTGTCTGACGGTTCAGTAGTAACTTTGAAGGTAAACGGGAAATTCCCGTTCACTGATCCGCCGATTACCGTATCGCCGGATTTTTTCTCGACCGGTAATGCTTCACCGGTAACCATCGATTCATCTAAAGCGGTATATCCATCGGTGATGACACCATCTGCAGGGATGCGCTCCCCCGCCTTCACTAACACCAGCATTCCCGGTTTCAGTGTTGCTGAATCAATAGCAATTTCGACACCGTTAATAATTGCCGTCGCGGTCGGCGGTCGCAAAGCGAGCAGTTCTTTCACTGCCTGTCCAGCACCCTGTTTGGTGTGCGCTTCAATATATCGCCCGAGCAAAATCAGTGTGATAATGACAGCAGCTGATTCAAAATAATAATGCGCTTCATGCGATTGATGCTGAAACATTACGATAAACTGATAGACACTCCATCCAAATGCCGCCAGTGAACCAAGCGAGATAAGACTGTTCATGTTCGCTTGCAAATGTCTGGTTTGGTTCCAGGCATCAGCTAGAATCGAACGTCCCGCTACAAATATCACAAAGAATGTTCCGACTAATTGCAGTGTGCCACTCCATAGTGGTAGAATAGGTAACGACATCACAAGCATCGGCACCATTGCGAGCAACACAATGGGAATAGTTAAGAGTAGCGAGAGAATAAAATTGCGCTTTGCTGCTGCTGTTTCTTCGGCCGCTTTTTCAAGCGGATCTGCTGAACCCTCACTTGCGCCATACCCCAGTCTGCCAATTGTTTCGATAATCGTATCGGCTGAGGTCGTTTTCGGTTCGAACGCAACGGTTGCCGATGAGGTAAGCAAATTCACCGCACATGTTTTGACACCGGGAAGTTTTTTCAGGCCACGCTCAATAGTCGCGACACACCCGGCACAGTGCATCCCTTGAATCTGCAGCGTTACTTGATCCGGTTTACTCATACCCTATCGTAACAACGGAATATCCGGGAAGTTCTTGGAATGTCATGCGGGAAAAGATACGAAAGAAAGAGCGGTTATTTAACCCCAAAAGAGAATAAAAGTTCCGGGCAACGGCGGCGCAGCTCCTTGCGAACAATCATCCGCGCCTGATGCAAATGCCAGCGGGCGGTTGGCTCCGGAATGTTCATTTCATCGGTCATTGCTTCGATTGAGCTGCCAATAACATCCCGCAAGTACAGTGCCTGTTTCTGCTTTGCTTTTAAGCGGAAGGCGGCCTGTGTAACATGACCACGAAGGCGAATCCGCTCAAGCGTATTGCCATTTTCTCTGTAGACCAGGCTTGATTCATCGATATCAACCAACGATCCATGTTTATGCCGCTTATTGCTGCGTTTGAAATCAATCGCGGTGTTTACGGTTATCCGATACAACCAGGTCATGAACGGTTTACTGCTATCATATAAATGCAGATTCCCCCAAACTTTCAAAAAGGTTAGTTGGGCAATGTCTGCCGCATCATCCGGGTTATTGACGACCCGCAGAGCCAGCGCTCTGACCGGAATCCGTATCCTGCGTATCAGTTCGCTGAAGGCAGCCTGATCCCCTATTCTGCTCAATACAATAAGGTCTACCATCTCCGTTTTGCGGAGATAGGAATTGGATAAACCGGCCGTTTCCGGCTGACTTTCATGCTGAATCTGCTCTACAACCGTTGGCATCGCTCGTACTTTTTTTCACAAGCCTTTGCCTATTATAACGGGTTAAACAAAAGAAAGTTCCCCTTTTTAGTGGGTTACTTCAAAATCAGCTATTTAGCTGCTGGAGAATTAATTCAGATTCAGGATGAACTGAGTCGGATTAACCGGTTTGCCGTTTTTCACTACTTCATAGTGCAAGTGCGGTCCGGTCGAATACCCGGTAGAACCCATCAATCCGATAACATCGCCGCGGGATACCCGGTCTCCCCGTTTCACTTTGATCTTGGAAAGATGGAAATAATGCGTTTCGAGTCCGTAGCCATGATCGATAGTCACGTACTGGCCATGGCCGCCGTCGATACCGGCGCCGGAGACAATACCATAGGCCGATGAGACAATCTGTGTTCCGACCCGGTTGGCAATATCCATACCATTATGCATCTGGTATTTGCCAGTGAACGGATCGATCTTCATACCGAATCCACGGCTCATATAACCGGTGGTCGGGCAAATGGACGGGGTATGGTCAAGCTGCTGTTTTTTGGCTAAGACAGCTTTTTCCACTTCGTCTAACTTTTGCACTTCGAATTGGGAAATCCGGGCGAGGTGTTCGATTTTCTGCCCGGCTAAAAGCGCTAACTGACGGTTCTCGCTCCAGTCCGGCGGGATATTGGACATCGGACCGCCGACCCCCAACTGACGCTGGCCAAGGTCGACTTCCGGCAATCCGAAAACTGCGCGGATAGCTATTTCTTTCTCCATAAGGTCATTGAAGTTTCCTTCTACTTCGGCCAAACGGGCCTGAAGTTTCTGGTACCGCTCCTTTAATTCAGCTGATTCAGCCCGGAGCGATTCAAGCTCCAAGCGGGCGACTTTCTGGGAAAAGAAAGAAGCTGTCATAAACAGGCTGCAGACCAAAAAGGCGGCAATACCAAAGACAGTAATATGAAGATATTTTTTCGGGATATTAATATGAGCGAGCTGACCCATCCGTTTCGAGATGAAGGTCAGGCGTACCTTATCGTACCACATCGTATTTCCTATATCGGCTTCAGGTTCCAATTTTGAACACAAGAAATGGAATAGAGCCCACACCATCCTTGTAATTGGCCGAAAGAAAGTCACCCGGTTGTCCATTGTCAAGCCTAAATTAGGAGACCGTTAATAAATATAACTCGTTGGGATTTATTTGATTAGGACATATTCTTGCTTCAGGATCTTGTTCACGATCCGGGCAAGCTTGTCCCCTTCAAGAGTCTGCAAACTGTATAAATGCCAATAGGTTTTCTTGGGTAAGCCTATTGAAGTCCGTTTTTTCTTCTCGTTTGCCATAAAAACCTCCCGATTACTCATTTTCCAGAGAGACCAATTTTCGGTTTCCGCTGGAGGCTCGTTTTAGTGTTCCTGCTGACAAATGACAATGCAGAGAGCATGCCCAAACGAAAAAGAGTATTTGAACGACCATAATTTACCTTAACTGGTTGTTTTTCAATCGATTGCGAATTTCCGTGCAGTGTTTCAACATGGACATGAATAGGGGGAGTGCGCAATAACCTTGCATCTCCCCCATACTTTTGATTCAAAATCGGGCAGAGGGGCACTTCAACGTTTGACCAAACTGGAGATAAGCAATAGCTTCTCAAAAAATCAGGAGACCAAATATCGTGACGAACATGAAAGACGAAATCGTTTGCGTCACCGGAGCCTCATCCGGTATCGGGGCAGCCTGCGCAAAAAAATTTTCCGAGGCAGGCGCCAAGATAATCGCCGTCGCCCGCCGGGCTGACCGGCTGAAACAGGTAACCGGTTCACTACCTTCCCCCGTTCATTCCATTATTCTGGACGTACGCAACCAACCAGAAGTCGAAAGAACTTTCAGTTCTTTACCTGCCGAGTGGGCTAATATAGATGTGTTAGTCAACAACGCCGGTCTTGGCCGCGGGCTTGAAAAAATTTATGAAGGGAGTATCGATAACTGGAACGAAATGATCGATACGAACATCAAAGGGCTGTTATATGTATCCCGTGCAATTATTCCCGGAATGGTAAAACGAAATTCCGGACATATCATTAATATCGGTTCGATCGCCGGGCATGAAGTTTACCCGAATGGCAATGTCTACTGCGCAACAAAACATGCCGTCGATGCGCTCACCAAAGGGATGCGGATCGATTTAGTTGACACGCCGATCCGGGTTTCTACGATCGATCCCGGTTTGGTTGAAACTGAATTTTCAATCGTCCGTTTCCGCGGTGACACAGAGCGGGCGAAAAAAACATATCAGGGATATCAGCCGTTAGTCGGTGATGATATTGCCGATACGGCGCTTTGGATAGCCTCCCGCCCGCCGCACGTACAGATTGCGGAAGTTATAATCTTCCCGACCGCACAGGCCTCTACCATGGTTCTCAACAAACAGGCATAAGATGGACAGCAAAGCGAATACAACACCGGCTGAAACAATTGCGATCACCAATGCAGTTGATCTTTGGGAAACCGTTCGCGGATGGGTGCAAAACGGCATTAAAGATATGACCCGCGAAGAATTATTAACGCGCCTGGGACCGGAACGGAACCATGCCTGGTGGCTGTTTGGACATATAGTAGTTTGCACTGATATCGGCAAGTATCTGCAGAGTTCTGTTCATCGCAATGTACCGGAAGCATGGGAGCAGCATTTTGCCATGCGCACCAAGCCGTCTGATACCGGTGACGGTTATCCGGACAAAGAAGCGCTCATCACGCAGTTTCAAACGAATATCGACGCCACAGTCGCAGCGACCAGACACATGAGTGATGCGAATTTCGCCGATGCACCCGCTATCGAATTACCCGCACCATTGAACAAATATTTTAAAACGAAACGGGAAGTGATAAGCGGATTCGCAACACATGCCTCGTATCACGCCGGGCAGATCGCGATTATCCGGAAGATGCTCGGCCGCTAAGGGGACGACGTCCCCTTATTTTTTGGCCATTGGCAGGAGTCGTACTTGCCGAACAATTTGTAGCGGTTGTTGGCAACGATATCATATAACCAATCCCGAATAACCCCGGGCAGTATTCGCTGCCACGACAACAACGACCAGATTCCGCCGATTGTCTGCCAGATGCGAATAGTCGCATCCGATTTACGCAGCAGCTTGTTATCCGCTATAACCAGCACCGACTCATTCTCTTCAGGCAACACCTGAAACGGACGGAGTGCTTGTGCTCCTTCATCCGACTGCCGCGGCAGTAGCGTAATCCGGTTTTCTGAATCATGCGTTTCGATAAACCGCACGATTCGATAGCAGAACCCGCAGTAGCCATCGTACACAACGGTGATTCGCTGAATAGTCGATGAATCATTACTCATCGTAATAGACTTGAACTTGTTTACGCGGTTTTGGTCGGTCGGCGGCTGTAAAGCACAAGCAGAACGCTGAGCAAAATGAGCATAGTCCCGGGAATGACCATCCCCGTGAATTCCTCATCGAAAAACAGAACGCCGATAAAAATAGCCACGAGCGGTATGACAAAGGCGGTTAACGAAATTACTACAGCCCGCAGTTTGGTTAACAGCCAGTAGTAGCACAAAAAAGCGACTACCGTTCCGATTACCGCAAGGTACAGAATCGTACCGACAGTCAACGGTGACAACGTCACCTGCGACCAGTCTTCCATCAACGGTGTTAGGAGCAACATCGGGATTAAACCGAAAAACATCTGCACCCCGACTGTCACCAGCACGTTCGGCGGGGGAGTAGTCGTGATATTCGATTGGCGCCGTTTAATGATCGTTGTGGCAACAGCCGAGGCAAAGGCGCCGATAATCGCGAACAGTGATCCATAAAATGACCAGCTGGAATGCTTTAACTGATCATACGATATCAGCACAATACCCAAAAAGCCGCAGAGCAATCCGATCCATCCCACCGCACGAATACGTTCTCCCGGTAAAAACCAGATCGACAACATCGCGATATTAAGTGGTATCGATGCATACAACACCGCTGTGAGCGCAGAACTGATATACTGCTCTGCGTGATAGGTCCCGAAATAGGTAACCGCAAACATGAATATGCCCGGATATCCAAGATACCAGAGTTCTTTGAGCGTGGACGGATATTTGAATCCTTTAATAAGAACGATCAGATTGACAATTACTGTTGCTAAAACAAAGCGCAGCAATAGCGTGTACATGGGCGGAGAGTCTTGAAGACCGAGCTTGATGGCAATCCATGTCGACCCCCAGATCAAACAGAGGAGGATAAATGTCAAAAGCCTCATAGCCGGTGAATAACTCGTATTTTTAGTCGCAAGTCAATATCACCGGCTTGGCATCATGCAGCTTAGAACGGAGAAGGCATTGATCCGGGTGGCGGTTCCTGTCCCAGAAGCTGTTTCACTATCGGATCGCCTAAATTAATTTTGTATTCAGCGAATTGGCGCGCCGCTTGTATCATTTCCTGCTGCCGTCCGAGATTCGACAGAACTGAAACCAACTTACGGAACGAATAGCCGCTATTGGCATTCAGTTCAAACGATCGCCAAAGCAGGTTCACGCCATCCTCAACCATCGCCTGATTCTTGGTTCGCTTGCCCAATTCGGTTTTTGCCAATCCAAGGTCGCCCATGTAAAACAGATTGTTCGGATTGCTTGCCGCAAATGAAACAAGTGTATCATGTAAGCGTTGGGTGATGGCAGTAGCCTTGGCTGAATCGCCGCGCCGGTCTAAGGCATCACCGTAGATAACATAGGTCTGCCAATACTCCGGATACACCGTCATCATTTTATCCATGATCTTAAATGCGCGCGCGGTATCGTCAGGAGTGCCGTGCCGCATCATTTCATCGTACAGCTTAATTGCCGAAACCCCAACGCCGACATACACGCCTGTTGCGTTTTCGTCACGATACACTCGTGAATCTTCATATCCGTCATAACGGAATTTGTTCATGAACAGGTCGTAGCTCTTTTCGACATCAATGAGCCCGGTCGGCGGGTTTTGCTGCAATTCATACACCAAACCGACACTGACGGCGCGTTGAGCGAGATTCAAAGGAGATTCAGAGGGGGATGAAGTAAAGCAAATTGGATACTTCCAGTTATTGGTTATCACGATTTCATCAACCATCATATCGGCAACGCGCACCACTTTTCCATTATGCACCCCTGCCTGCAGATAGGCTTGTCTGCGCCGCGCCCGGTCATTGAACATCTTGAGCGGTCGGGCGGGCTCTCCCTGTGCGACATTCTCGGTATCATACCAGAGAATCTGCTCATCGGTGAGGGGTATCGGCACACCGAAGATGTCCCGCATCTGTTTGACGTACCAATCTGTATTCAAAAGGGACAAGTTGACGATTTTTACATCGAGACGATACTTGAACGCCTCTTGTAGTGCCCAAAGCGGGAAAGTGTCATTATCACCTGAGCTAAAGAGAATGGCATCCTGAGGACAGCTGTCCAGAATATTTTTGGCGTAATAGTACGGAATATAATTATCGGAGCGGTCACAGGTGTGAAAACTGTGAGCGAAGGTCGTAACCGGCAGGAGCACCAAAATGGAACAGGCCATTACCACCTGTTTCTGTTTTGCGAAATCCGCACCGCCGAATTTGTTCTTTAAAAACAGCGCAATTTCCGCTACACCCATCCCCATTGCGATACCAAAGAACACGAAGGCGGGAGTAAAGAAATAATCACGATCACGAACTTCCAAATACGCATCCCCCGTTCGGAAATCATACTGGGTGCCGTCCGCAAAATTCATATACAGTATCAACCCGGCTGAACAAAGCAGGAACAAAGTCAAAAACGGCATGCCGATTTCTAAACGCCGCCTGATCGCCATCGTTATACCAATGATCCCAAGTACCAAGAACGGCAGAAACCCAAAGCCCGGCTTTGAATACTGCTCTTCGAAATATGACCAGAAGCCCATATGGGCATGACGGCCAAACTGATTTTCAAACGTACCGCGGCGATGGAACATCCGCTCCACCATCGATTCAGAACCGTACTGTTTACGATCAAGGAAATTGATGAAGGTACTCCAATCGCGGGATGGATTATTTTCGTCAATACGCGGCCCGCCGTTTTCGAGCGGTACTGCAGAACGGATCGGAATAAAGGCATGCACCGACAAACCAACAAAGGCAACCACAACCAATGCCAACGCCGCTTTCCATTGGTTACGCACCGCCTGAGATTTGGCCATGAAGAAGGCGGCCAAAAGCAGCACCACGATGACTGGAGTGATTTTTTGATAGGTGCTGAAACCCATCATAACGGAGCTAACCGAACCGATTGCAATAAGCATCGGGAAATGGATTTTCTTCCAGAGCAAAAGCGCTAATACCGCTAATAAAACTCCGGTTACAGTAAAGAATATTTTCTCCGGTTCTTGTCCACCTCGCCCATTTGAGAAAAGAAGGATAAGACACAATGAAATTATCATGAACAGGCAGACCATTAAATAATCCCGCTTTGTCGCCTCACGTTTTAGAATAAAGAAGATAGCACACATCGGAACGACAAGGAACACGGTCATATGTACGCCGACGCCGACCAAGGCTAAGTAAAATGCCATGATCAGATATTTGGCGGCATCGAACGTCCCCCGTTTGTCGAAATACTTGACCGTTAACCAGACAATCGCGACAGACAACAATAGCGCAACACCGTATACTTCCGCTTCAACCGCATTTCCCCAGTTAGTGACGGAAAACGCGACAAACAGCGCGCCGGTAAATCCGCCGAGATAGCTTATCCAGCGGTTGATCGGCAAATGAGCATCATCGGAGAAGAAATAGCGAATTATGCGAACGGTAAGCAGATAACAGAACATCGCCATCAGCGCGGAAGACAGCACGGAGATAAGATTAATTCGCAGGGCAAAATCTCCGGCTAACGGCAGAACGTAAAACAGCCGCCCAATTAGGACGAACAGCGGCGTTCCCGGCGGATGCGGAATGCCGAGAATAGCGGAACAGGCAATAAATTCTCCGCAATCCCAAAACGGAATAGTCGGCTGAACGGTTATTGCATACGCAATCAACGAAATCAGAAACACCAGACCGGCAATGATGGCATTGGTACGGTCAAATCGCTCCTCGCTGACTATGGGCATGGAATCAAGACTCCTTTATCTGAATCAGATATATTCACTCAAACAGGCAATAATCGGTTATACACCAAAATCGCCGAAGCGGGAATATATGCCGCAAAGAAAGCGGAGTCCAAAGATATTTCCTGAGACAACAGCGGGTTGTGAAACGGAAAAAGCGGGCTTAGGCGGCGTTTTCGAGCGCTTTCATCCGCTTGCGGGCATCAGCCGCATAGGGATGATTCGGGTATTTTTCCAGAAGTTCCCGATAGAGCTGTTGGGCGGCCTCTCTCCCCTGCAGGTGAAGTGACTTCAAATCAGCCAGTTCCTTGAGCATATACGGACGATAAAAAGAATCGGTAAAATCATGGATCCCCTGCTCCAAATAACCGGTCGCCTGTGTCGTGTCTGATTGCTTGAGCATGAGGTCGGCTAACATATAACAGGCAACGTCGGCGAGACGTTTGTCATCGCCGGACATCAGATCGGTCAATGCTGTTTTGGCGGAATCAGGCAGACCGATAACGCGATACCGCTCCGCATCGGCATACCGGCCTAACAGATCGGGATTATCCGAAGCATCGCCGACCACCAACTGTAAACGAAGTGCATCGTTCATGTATATCCCGCGCGGGAAATCGACGGTCAGCTTGCGGAGTTTAACGGCGCTGGAATCAAATTCTTTTAACAGAAACAACACATAACCGAGATGGTACTGAACATTCTCACTGTTGGTTTCATCAAGCTGTACCGCTTGTGCCTGCATAAGCGCTTCTTTCGCCTTTGCCAAATCACCTTTTTTCAAGAACACTTGCGGACGGCGCGACTGTGAGTTAAACCAGGCGAATCCTTCCCGGTAGTTGTTAATCACTGAGTCGAAGGCAGCTAAGGCATCATCGTACCGATGAGACCTTTCTAAATGCGTCAGTCCGATACGATAGAGCGCTTCCCCTTTGTCCGCCGGAACGGGTGACTTATTCACGATGATAGAATATGTGGCGACTGCGGAATCATACATTCCGGCTGCGGACAAGGCATCACCATAGAGAAAGTACATTTCAATCGAAGAGGGGCTTTCGGTATAACGCGGAAAATAATACCGCGCCATACTGATCGCCTGTGTATACAATTTCCTATCGAGACAGGCGTTCATATAGAACAACAGATTTTTGCCGTCCTGTTTGCCGACGGAATCAAGTATCAGCGCGGAAGTAAATGCGTCAGCAAATCGATTGTTTTTCAAATAGAATTGCGAAAGTACCTTCAGTGCTTCCGGCTGCTGGGGTGACTTGGTCAATTCTTTCAGTGTTTTTTCCGCTTCCGGTGATGATTCCGGATAATCCAAAAGGGCTGCTAAATTGACGCGGGCGGATATTTGACGGTCATCCGGGTCCATAGAAGCCGTTAAATATTCTATCGCCGCTTTACCATACTGACGCTGCTGCTCGAAAATCTTTCCACGCTCGACTGCATACAAAGTGGGGTCTTTTCCCTGTAATCGAAGTGAATCAATCAGCACCAGCGCGGAACTGTTCGCATTGGCTGCCACCATACTTTGAATCAGCATGCTCAGGCGATGTTTATCCAACGCCGGTACTTGTAAACGAGCTTTTGTGAAAGCGGAATGGGCGGCGGCTGTTTTCCCCTGACGATTCAACGTCTGCCCCAGATATAACCAATACTCAAAACTGTTCGGTTTTTTTTCCAACTGACGGCGAATCAACACTTCTGATTTGTCGTAATACTGAAGCGCGTCGTAGCTGTTGCGCAAAAGATTGAAAACCGCGCTGTTTTCCGGATTTTTTTCGTAGAGCAGTTCCAGCAGTGCAGAAGCAGCCATGTAGTTGCCGTCGGAAATCAGTTGCCGTGCCGCTTGCAGTTGCTGCTCAAGCTCTGACAATTGCCGTCCTCCTTGCGAGGGAACTTCTATTGCTCCTTGCAATACGCTTCGACCAGCAGAATCGGTAAGCACTTGCGGCTTATAGCTTGGCGCATCTTCGGCAAATGCAGTCGTGCTGATACACAAACAGACCAAAATGATCAAACGAGCCATATGCATGCGAAAACAAAAACTCATTCGTTCGGCTGAGTCTGCGGTTGAATCGTATGTGCACCGCTTTCGGCTTCAAGCAAGGTACGGAAGTAGGCTTTGACCTGTTCTTTATATTGCGGCGGGTAGTTGCCGCTTAAGAATTCACGAAGTCTATCTTCGATATTCGCTTTGTCGTTCAACACATCAGATGAAAACGCCGGCGGCACAAACGGCGCGACATTCTGCGCGGTTGCGGCGCGACGCTGTTCCGTGAAATCTTTCCGCTGCAGGGAGCGGGAAGCTTCTAACATGCGGGAATAGATATTCAACTGCCGATCGAGCGTTTCTTGACCGACATTACCGCTTTCCAGCGCTTCTTCCACTTCTTTCATCTCTTTTGCGATGTCATCGAGGCGGCCTAAAATCTGACGTGATCCGCCGAACTCATCATTCAAATCTTCAAGCGATTTGCGAATGGCTGACTGTTCGCCTGCCATTCGTTCCATTGCTTCGCGCCCAGCGGCACCGCTTGAACCCGGTTTCGGATTCGAGCCGCCGGGATTGTTGCATTGTCCCTGAGTCTTTTGATTCAGCTGCTGTTGTTTCTGACTGAGCGACTCCAATTGTGAGACATTTTTATCGCAGCTTCCGCCGTTGTTGCACTGTTTCTGCTGGTTCATCGATTCCATCAACCGCTGCGACGCTTTGTTGAGCGACGCCATCGCATCCCGCTGGTTCATCGTCGCCTGGCTGCCGCGAGTTCCTTCAAGCCCTTCGGCGGCCGCTTTCATTCCCTGAATAGCTTCTTTCACCAAACTTTGCAGTTCGGCGGCAACAAACGGGGAAGATTTGCCCAGTTCATCGATTTGCGCCTGCAGCGATGCACTCGCTTCGGCCAGATCGAGCTGCTGGTGAGTCATATCCCGCAGTGCCGTCGATGTTGCGTTCATCATGGCCGCTTCCTGCATCAGGTCTTCCTGGTTTTGCGAAAGCTGGTTGGCATCCTGAATCGTGTTCTTCATTTTTTTGGCAAACTCTTCGCTGTTTTGACCCTTCATGGAGGCCAATGAAGACTGCATCTGCCCAAGCATGTTCATCATTTTCTTTTTCGCTTCCTTACCCTGTTCAGAAGCGGAGTTCTTTTCCTGTTTCTTGAGCGCGTCGGACATCTGCTCTAAGTTTTTGTCGGCGTCGGTTTCCTTGAGCGCATCGGCAAATTTCTGAGCTTCCTTGTCCTGTTCCATCTTGGCTTCTTTCATCATCTGCTCAAGCTCGGACACTTCTTTTTTCAACTGCTCTAAAGATTCCTTGTTCTCATCCGCTTTTTTACTTAATGGGGAAAGCTGCGCTTTTTCTTTGGCCTCATCGGTCGCTTTGTTGGCGTTTTCCTGCTTTTCGACCAGCTCTTCCATCTTCCGCATCATTGCTTCCATCTTTTGCTCTACCTGCATCTTTTTAAGAAGAGCAAGGGTGCGCTCCAGACGTTCGAGCATCTCTTTTTGCGAAAGGGAATATTCTTCCATCGCCTTTTTGATATCTTTCGGGTCCATCGACTTCAGCGCTTCCATCAATTCTTTCTGCGCATCTTTCATCTCCGGCGTAGCGACATCTTCAAAAAGCTTTTGAATCTGCGCCATCTTTTCCATGATCTCGCGGGACAGCAAAGCGTTGTCCTGCATATTGTCGATCGATTTGTTCATCTCCTCTGCCATCTTTTCGATGTTGTCGAACAGCTCGGAGTTCTTATCGACAATCGCTTCCAGTTCTTTTTTATCTTCCCACTCTTTCGCGCCCTGGGATTTTGCCTCAGCCTGCATCTTGCGGGCAGCAGCCTGTAAGCGCTGGTTTACATCTTTTGCCTGATTGAAGAAATCTTCTGTTTTCTGAACACGATTGGTGCTTTCCTCTTCAGTTTGTGACAGCACCTCCTCAAGCGAGGGAAGTCGCGCGATAAATTGGCGTGTACGGGAAATTTTGGGACCGTTAATCGCATCATTATCCGCAACTTCAAAATAATAGCCGACATAATCACCCGGCTTTAGACCGATCGATTCTAAATTCCAATTAAACTCGACATCCCCTTCGGTCTTGACACTTTCCGAATAATGCAAAACGGCAACATGTTCTTCCGACAGTCTCCCTTGCGACATCGTTTGGAATTTCAATACGAGCGATGAAAATCCGAAGTCATCAAAGATACGAACCTGTAACGGAAGCATCATGTCTACGTTGAGGTTGACATCGTATCCGGGGTATAACGCTTCAACCGACGGGTATTCATCCGGAATCGCCGTGATGTAATATTCAATCGGATCAGGGTTCGCTTCACCAAGAGCATCGGTCAACATGATATGGTAGCTTTGCGTTTTATCGACGATCAGATTACCTTCCGCATACCGATCAGTGATATTGAGCGGAAGTGCGCCTACTGTAGCATCGGCAAATTGCAGTGATGCCGTTTTCATTGGCGCATTCGTTTCAACGCGAGCCGTAACGCGGCTGCCCACTACGGCTGAGAATGAACCATTGTTTTCATCGATAACGGTCGGCGGCAACTTTGTGTATGCCGGCGGGAACACTGAAAGTTTGATTCCGGTAACGCGCGGACGGTCGACAACGTCGACACTTTGTACTTCGGTAGTAATATCTCCCGCTTCGATATAGTAATCGAAGGAGCGGCTTACCTGACGAAGCGTAAACGACGGCGCAATAGAATCACCATGCTGCGATAATGCTTTTTGTAAATTGCGAAGATCGACATCCGTTTTCTGCCAGCTCCCCCCGGCGAAGCGGTGGTAGATCGATGCGGTCTGTGGGAAATTATCTCCTGAGATTGCGGCACCGATAGTGATGTCGCGGAACTTAATCCACTGCGTATTACCGGGAAACGCAACCACCTGATACCCAAGCGGCGGCGCGACTTTGGTGAGCGGGTCGGAGAATACTTCATATCCGCGCGTGAATAATCCGGGTGCAATGACAACCAATAGCGTGGCGGCAATTGCAGCCAAGCCGAACGTTCTGCCGCTTTTACGAAGCGGCGCGAACGGAACAACTTCATCGAATTTTATTTCACCCGTTTCTTTTAAAGCAACCTGTTCGGTCATGCGGACAAGTTCATCCGAGAATCCGCTTTGGTTCCCCATTCGGGAGAACTGTACCGCAGCAATAAGCACACCTTTGAGCGACGGGTACTTTTGCTCCAGGGCTACGGCGACGGCGTCAATAGAGCCGTACGAAAATGCACTGCGAATGTACTTGAATACAAAGAAACCGAGCGCACCGAGTGAGAGGACTAACAGCGACATTTTCACCGCCACCGGAAGCACGAATAGAGTAGCGATAAATGACAATAACAGGGTAATACCGATAGCCGCCGCAAGCAGAGTTGCCACCCCGGCTAAAAACAAGACCGCCCGCTGTTTGAACAATACCTGCTTTAACGCCTGCGCTAATTCTTCTCGTGATCCTATATGCGCCATTATGACCTCACTGCTATCGTAAACGTATACATTCGTGTCAATGTGTAACCAAGGTAAGTATCGGCTGCTTTGTTAATATAACAGAGCATAGGTTAAAAGGTTAACACCCATTTGTAGGGCTAACTGCCGCTTTTCGGGCGGATCGTTGTGCACTTGCTGGTCTTCCCATCCATCCCCGATATCCGATTCCACCAGCAAATAGACGGCCACCCTGCCGTCAATGATTACTGCATACCCGCGCGGGGGCTTGCCGTCATGCTCATGTATTTTCGGCGGCCCGGAAGCAAAATCGGTAAAGCAGTGGTACAGGGGGTGGTCAAAGGGGACTTCTACCATTTCCCGCTCCGGGAAAAGCGCTTTTATCCCCTCTTTGGCCGAGGCTTCCATTCCATAGGAATCGTTAATAAACAGAAACCCACCTGCTGCCAGGTACGTGCGCATCCGCTGCCGCTCTTCGGCATTAAAGCTGATAGTCCCATGGCCGGTAGCAAACAGGAAGGGGTACTGAAACAGGTCTGCGTCCATGATTTCGACCTGCCGTTCGATGGTATCTATGACAAACGGGGTGTTTTCCCGGGCATATTTGAGCAGATTCGGGATTGCCGATGTCCCCCAGTACCAGTCCCCTCCTCCGCCATAGTGCAAACGGGCAACTTTGAGGGCGGAAGGGTTCTTGTGATAGCCGGTTTGCGGCTTCTGCATGCTGGGCATATCCATCTGCCCCAACCGTGCCCGCTGGGCCAAAAGTCCGGCGGCTATGCACGAGACTAAAAGGAGGGTAAATACGAGCGATTTTACGGAGAAATTTCGCATATAGTAATATACCCGGAAATGCTGATTTTCGACGGAAATAAACCCAAAAAAGAGAGATAAAAAAGGCCGCCTAAACGGCGGCCTTTTAACGGAATCAAAATGGTTCAACCCTTATTTGAATCGTGCCGGTTTACGCTGCTCCCATTCGTAAATAATCGGGCTGGCGACGAAAATCGAGCTATATGTTCCGATAACCACCCCGAGCACTAAGGCTAAGGCGAAGTTCCGGAGTGTTTCACCACCCAAAAACACCATTACCGTCACCACCACCACCGTCGTGGAGGTGTTGATAGTACGGGAAAGCGTTTCATTGATCGAGCGGTTGATACAGTTCATAAACTGCGCCTTCGATCGGAATTTCCGCAGATTCTCACGAATACGGTCATAGACCACGACCTTATCGGTTAGTGAATACCCGGCCAAGGTCAACAGGGCGGTAATGACCAACAGATCGAATTCGACACCGAGGACATAGAAAATCCCGATCACGGCGAGCACGTCATGAATCATCGCCACCGTTGCCGCAACTCCCGAGCGAAAGTCAAAGCGGAACGCAATGTAGACAAGAATACCGAGAATCGAGAGCATGACTGCCACGCGGGCATCACGGGCAAGCTGGTCACCGACTGCAGAGCCGATAACGTTTTCCGAGTCCTTGGTAAAGGTATTACCCGGAAACTGCGTAGCCATCAATGCTGTCAGATGATCCGCTTCCTGCATCCCTTCCGATTCGGTTTTGGGCAGCTTGGTTTTGATAATATACGCATACGGGAACGAGAAATCTTTCACCTCGTTTATTTCTGCATCCGGAAACTCGGATGCTACCGCGTTACGCAGTTGATCGATGGAAACCGGCTGGGCAAAATGGCCTTGCACCATGATACCACCGGCGAAATCGATCCCGAGATTGGCTTTACCGAGCCACACCATACCGAGACCGAAAAGACCGACAACGGCAAGCACCGCAGAGATAACGAACGCCATCTTGCGTTTGCCGATAAAATCTATACTTGGAACTCCAATAAGCGAAAACATGGTTTTTCCTTCCTCAGATACTGAGCGTCTTGTAGTTCTTGCGGAAATCGAAAATCAATTTCGTGATGACGTACGCCGTGAACAGCGAAATCAACACACCCCAAAACAGGGAAACCGCAAACCCTTTGATGGTACCGGAGCCCATTAAGAACAGCGCACCGGCGGTGATTAATGTCGTTACGTGTGAGTCTAAAATAGCAACCCAGGCGCGGTCGTAACCGGCATCAATAGCCGCCCGTACCGATTTGCCGGCAATCAACTCTTCACGTATACGCTCAAATATCAGAATGTTGGAGTCGACCGACATACCGATAGTCAGAATAATTCCGGCTATGCCCGGCATGGTCAAGGTCGCACCCAACGCGGCCATTACGGCCAACAGGAAAAAGAGATTAAACAATAACCCGATATCGGCTATCAAACCGGATACGCGGTAGTAAAACGCGATATATGCCAAGACCAACAAAAGTCCTATAAGAGCAGCCCAGAATCCTTTTTTGATCGAGTCGGACCCAAGGGTTGCGCCTACCACGTTCTGCGCGATAATTTCCACCGGTGCAGGAAGCGCACCGGCTTTAAGCACGATCGAAAGATCGCGTGCATCTTCGAAGGTCGCCGATGAACCCATCGTAATCTGTCCGCGATTGCGAATCTTTGAGTTAATCATCGGAGCAGATTCAACCCGGTTGTCGAGCATGATCGCCAGCGGCTTATCGATATTCGAACCGGTTAACTGCCCGAAAATCGCGGCGCCTTCATCATTCAGCGTAAAGTCAACTGCGATGGCACCGATGTTATCCTGACCCATGACCACGGATTCAAGATATTTTCCGACGAACTGCGCTTTCCGCTTGAGCACGTACAGCCAGTAGACCTGACGGCCGGACTGGATTTCCGGACGGGTCGACCAGGCAAACTGAATATCTACCGGGATAATTCCCTGTACTTCAGGAAGCGCCAGCCATCGTTCAATTTTTTCCTTGTCCCGCTCGGCAACGATAAAACCGGGCCAGTTCATACCTGTACGCTGGTTGCTGAGACCTAACTCAAGGTGTGATGAAAAGGTCGCTGAACCGTCGGTTGTTGCCGTCGGCTCTTCGAACGCAAATTCATCCTTCGTGGCGGCGCCGGTATCGGTATTCCCCATCAACTGTTTCAAAATATCCGCAGAATCATTCGAAGCGGTTGCAGGTTCTACCAATGGCGGAACAGCCGGCGGTGTCGAGGTAGCCGGCGTTGCGCCGCTTTCTTTTGCCGCCACAATCGAATCGATTTTTGCGATAACGAATGTCGCGTTATCGTAGCTTTCCATCAGCTTGAATTCAAGCAAGGCGGTCTGGCCGATAAGCTCACGGGCGTGGGAAGCATCCGTGTATCCCGGCAGATCGATCGAGATGCGGTCGGTTCCTTCTTTGACGATAATCGGTTCCGCCACACCGAGCGCGTCTATTCGGTTGCGGATAACTTCAATCGCGCGGTCGACAGCATCCTTTCGTTCTTCTTCGTTTAGCTCTTCCATCTTGACGCGCATGACAACGTGAATACCGCCCTGCAAGTCAAGGCCAAGGCGAATCGCTTTTTGCTGCATGTGCAACAGTGCGCCGGGATCTTTGTCACTGATCGCTTTTTTGTCTGCATCACTCATCGTCCACAAATTGAACGTCGGCCAAAAGGCAAAGAGTGAGGCGACGACTAACAATGCGGTTAAACCTACCCGCAATGCGTTTTTTGACATATCACTATTCCTCTCCTAAAAAAGTATATACAGAGTATTTCCCGCGCTATTCGATCACGAACAGTTCAGGAAAACTAAATCAACTAATGCAACGATAGCGGTAGTTAGCTGGTGCCTGAGGGACGGGAGCCAACAAGAGTAACTTGTCTGGCCAGTGCGGTATGGACGGTACCACGGGAGGTGGGTAAATATGATGAAGAAATATTTGAGTTCGTAGAAAGGCGTTCGTACAGATTTCCCAAATACTGCGCTTTGGTGTGCGTCGGCGCCTGAGTAATACCCGAAGCCTGCATGCTTACCACAGCTGATTGCTGGCAGTACGGGCGCGGGGTCATGCCGTTGGTTTCTTTGTCCGGCGCGGGCGAGTTTATTAGCAGAACCGGGGTGGAAATCTCTTTTGTGGATTTAGGCTTGGCAGTTAAAACGGCGTCTGAAAGCGGGAAGGCCTGAGTGACCATAAAACAGACTGACAAAACAACAGGCAGAACTGTTCGCAGGAAGGTCTTTGTTTTGCAGAGTATTGCTTTCATAAACCGGCCGTCAATATAGCTGAATTCCTCGGCTTGGCAATTCCGTTCTCATCCACAGGGTATCAAGCAAATCCTGCTCCAAACGGCTAATTATCCACGGATTATCATGTTAACAATATCCCCGCGCAATAATGCTCCGACCAATTTCCCGTTTTCGGTAACAAACACTCTGCGGATATCCTTAAAAATCATCATAGCGGCCGCTTCGACAATACGGGTCGTCGGCGCCGTGGTTTCGAATTCCTGACGGTACAACTGCGAAACGCGGATTTTATCTTCCTGTTTGAGCAGTTCTTCAAACGGTTCGACATCCATTGAGTAATTCAAATTTGATATAAGCGTTTTGTAATCGGGCAAAGCGGCTTTAATCAAGTCCCGGTCGTCGATAACCCCGATCATAGTCCCATCTTTATCGAGGACCGGAATGGCGGTCATACGAAATCGAAACATCATATTGGCGGCATCGCGCAACGTGTTGTCCGGTGTTACAGTCGCGGGAACATGGCGCATGACATCTTTCACCATCAGTTCTTTGTCGACAGTGACGTTGGCATCGGCTACGAGCTTGAGAAAATCCCGCTTGTTGGTGGTCGCTAAAATTTTTTCAAGCGAACCGGGCATACGGGCAAGGCTGGCGAAACCGGATAAGGTTTGTAAATACAGCTTGGCAATCGTCGCTGGCGTCAACAGCAAGCAGAGGACATGCAGCGGAACGCCATCTGTCGTTTTATCGGTCAGCCCTTTTTTGGAAACGCCGACCAGGATATATAATTCTGAAACTGCATCTGTTCGCGCGTGCGGAAAGGCAAAGCCGCGGCCGTATGACGTATTTTCGATCTCTTCCCGTTCACGCACCGAAGCTAAAATCGCGTCGAAGTTCAGCTTCAAGCCCTCATCCCGAATCATGTCGACTAATTCCCGAATCGCCTCATCCTTAGTCGTCGCGGCAAGATTCAGATTAACCCTGCGCTCCATGATTAAATTCGCGAGTTTCATGATACCACCACGCGCGCTCTATCCTCCGTGTAGGGTGTTAACGTAAACTCCTTCGGCGATACAACACCGCCCGAGACGAGATAATTCACACCTTCCTGAATCGTCATATTCGTTACAACCTGGATCTGCGGTATTGGTGTCAGTACCACGAACCCTGACATCGGTGTTGGCGTGGAAGGGACAAAGACCGCTATTAATTCATTGTTGTTCATATCCTGTTTTATCTGCACCCGGTTAGTAATAAAACCAAGCGCCCACGTACCCAACCGGGGGTATTCAATCATTACCACTTCACTAAACGACTGCGTACTCGGCAGGGCAATCGCCTCCAGCAGTTGTTTAGAAGCAGTATAAATCGGCTTGATTAACGGGACATTCACAATCAGCCGTTCCCAGATTTGCACCACATACCGGCCGATAAAATTGTGCGTCAAAATCCCCATTACCAAAACGAGCGCCAGCGTAGCGACAATGCCTAAACCGGGCAGCGGACGGCCGACTAATTCAATAATAAGCGGCTGGAGAATGCCGTCGACGATATTAAAGAGAAAGCGGAGTACTAAATAGGTGAGAATGAGCGGTACGACCACCAGCACACCCGCCAGAAAGTACCGTCGGAGCATCATAAAGAATGAGTTTCGGTCAGACATCTGATTTGGAGGAACCAATTCCACCTGTGGACAACATACCGGTTGTAACCGGTAACTGTCAACTTGAAAAGGAACCGGTTACAGCATCGCTATAACTTCAATTTCTATTTTGACATCCCGCGGCAACCGGGAAACTTCAACCGTCGAACGGGCGGGCGGATCGGCGGTGAAGTAACTTCCGTACACGCCGTTTACCGCTTCGAAATCATTCATGTCTTTCAAAAAAATCGTCGTTTTCACCACATGCGACAAATCGGTTCCGGCAGCGGCTAATAACCCTTTGATATTTTCCATCACCTTTCGGCACTGCTCACCCGCAGTCGCACCGACAATCTCTTTCGTATTTGGATCGAGCGGAATCTGTCCGGAACAAAACAACATTTTTCCGCAGGCAACACGGATCGCCTGCGAGTATGGACCGATAGCGGCAGGAGCTTCGGTCGTTCTAATAATTTCTCTCATCTATCGTCACTTTCTCATTCATAGGTTTTCTTGCACGTACGTAAACATAGCACACAACCTATGCGCTGTTCAAGTCCCTGTTTAGTTGGAGTGAAAGGAGAATCAGGTGTTGATAAGCACCGCTTGCGGGCTCATTAAGTCAACAAAGGCACGGAGAATTTTTTCATCGTATGCACCGCGATTGTTGAAGAGCACTTTGAGCGCCGGGAAAGTCTGCATAGCGTGCTGGTACACGCGCTCGGTGGTCATGGCGTCAAAGGAATCGCAGATAGCAACGATTTTGGAATAGATATGCATTTCATCCAACTGCAATCCGCTCGGGTATCCTTTCCCGCCCCCCCGTTCATGATGCTGCAAAACCGGATAATAGGAAGCGGAGGCAATCTCATCAGTTTCGGATAGAATCTCCACACCCCACTTCGGATGTTTCTTCATGATTTCAAATTCAATCGGGCTTAGTTCGGAGCGTTTGTTTAAAATACGAGTAGAGATTTTTGATTTACCGATATCATGCAACAGTGCGCCGACACCCAACTCATGCAGAAATTCTTCATCGGTAAACCCAAGCTGCTGCGCCAAAGCAATCGAATACGTGCAAACGTTGACGGAATGGGTATACAGATGATAATCGAACGAGCTGATTTGCATCAAATTCAAAAACCCTTCCCGCCCCTGCAGGATGTAATCCATTGTCGTACCCACCAGTTCTTTGGAGCGTTGGACATTTTCACCGAGGGTCGGATTTTCCAACACCTCCTGCACCAAGTTGGTGGAGGTGTCATACAAAATCTCCGCTTTGCGCGTCCCCTCGATAGTCGGGTCTTTGAGTACCACCTGCAGATTTTGCTCGATATAGCGCTGGTATGAGGCCCGGTCTTCGGCTGTAATAAACAGGCGATCTACCCGGTTTTCCAACAGCTTCTGCCGGGTCTTTTCGGTAAACGGCATGTTGGGAGAACGGTAGAGAATCAGATTACCGTTGTTGTTTAGATAGAGCTCAAATTCGAGTACGGAGTCGACCCGAAGCGAGTCCAAAATAATCGGGATAAACTTTTTGTCGGTACGCAGTTTCATCGGGTGTCTAAATTTTACCTTTTTTTGGGGCCGGCGGGCATACTACACCCCGGCTCTCCTTGTATCGGCAGTTTGGCGGACTTGTTTAAAAAAATTCCCCGGTGGGGAGACCGGGGAACAGAGGAGGGGTATGAGGTATGAAAACGGGAACCGTTCAGGTTCCGTAGTTCTTGATCTGCAGTAAAACCGACTGCAGTGAATTCGAGATAGTGTTCAACACGCCGGAGTAGCGTTTGAGCAATTCTGAATATTGCCAGCGCATTTGGAACGCCTGCTCCGGAAAGTCAAACAATTCTAAAAGAGCTGCTTTATAGATTTCGTCTATGTATTTGATGACGTAGTAGGGGTATTCGGCGATGTTCTGGTCATGCACCTCTCCCTTGCTTAAGCGTTCCCGGTACACTTCCACTTTTTCAAGCACTACCGTACCGAAACACCAGGGAGTCATAACGACGCCGAAATTCGCGCCGTCTGTATAGAACCTGCGGATAGTACGCATGAGCAGATCGACAATGACGGCACGGGCGCGATAATATGACAACAATTCTGCCTGTTCCGGCGCTGTCTGACGAAGTTTGCAATCAAGCTGTTCCCGTTCCGCTTTGGCACGGTGATAGGTGACTTCAAGGAACTGATAATAGTCCTCAAAATAGACCTTACAGTTCTCTGAAAGAGACATGATATAAAAGCCCCGCCCATCCTGCTTTACCTTCGGTTCCTGGGTGGAAGCCAGCCGATCCGGCGCAAAACCACGTTGAAAATGTCCGTCTAACATCGTGTCCCTTTCTCTTCGTTCTGAGGGCTAAAAAGCAGAGCGTGTGCCGTTTCCTTAAAAAAGAAACAGGGAGTCCGATGGCGATATTATCTTATTGCATTTCAATCAGTTATGGAGACTACACGAAATGAAGCACTTACCTGTATTCATTCGTAAGTGAATTGCACACCACTGTTGAGTGTGCTACGAAATGCATATGCCCAAAGTAAAGCAGAGAGATATTACTCCGATATACATGACAGAGGATGTGATTCTAACGTGTCAAAACTAACCCACTCATCAATAGCCAGTGTATCAGGAGAGCAACAATGACCTCGTCCAGAAATCGCGTCGGGTATTCAGTAACGAGCCCGCGCGGCGGAGAATCAGACGATTTGGGTAAAACCAAAGCCCCCAAATGGAAAAGTGCAAAAAAGAAAAGCACGGAAGCAAAACGGGCCAGTAAAGCGGTTCATGACAAACGTCAGGAACTCAGATTACAGGAAGTTGCGGAATTGGATTTTTACGGAGAGTAATTCAGACCTATATCGGATATAAAAAACGCAGACAGGAAAACCTGTCTGCGTTTTCTTTTTTGAATCTTGCTTGTTACTTGGCAATCCAGTCAGCGATAAAAATATTCGTTTCTCCGCGTACCTTGCCGCGACGGTTTGAGGCAAACACCAATTTGGTGCCGTCGTGAGAGAACATCGGGAATCCATCGAACAAGGGGCAATTGGTAATCTGTTCGATCGCCTTTGTTTCTTTGTTCACCACAAACAGATCGAAATTTCTCCCTTTCGGGTCGTTCATATTCGATGCAAATATAATATGCACCCCGTCCGGATGAAAATACGGGCCGAAATTCGCTTTTCCGTTGCTGGTTAACTGCATCGGCTTTTTGTCGGCCAGGTTCATTACATAGATTTCCAATTTGCTCGGACGAACGAGATGCTCTTTCAATAAGGACTGATAATCGGCAAGAGTATCTCCTTGGGGACGTGATGCCCGCCAGCAAATCCACTGGCCGTCCAACGAGAAAAATCCGCCGCCGTCATAGCCCGGTTCGTTGGTCAACTGCTCGACATTGCTGCCATCCGGATTCATCATAAATAGTTCCAAATCACCGGTTCGTACGGACGTAAACAAAATCTTTTCGCCGTTCGGCGAATAGACACACTCGGCATCATACCCCGGCGTACTGGTAAGCTGTACTAAATTACCACCATTTGTATCCGCTTTGAAGATGTCATACCCTTCATGGATCGCCCAAGTGTATCCCTTCGACATGTCCGGTTTGTGTGGGCAGGCTTCTCTGGCCACATGCGTTGAAGCATAAATGATCGACTTTCCATCGGGGGAAATAAATGAGCAGGTGGTCGTTCCTTTGCCGGAGGACAGCATATGCACGTGTGAGCCGTCGATATTCATCCGGTAAATCGCGTCGCACTCCCGCCCTTCAGTAGTTGCCTGAAATATCAGTTCCTTGCCGTCGTGCGAAAAATAGGCTTCGGCATTTTGGCCGCCGAATGTCAACTGGCGGATATTGGCGATATATTTTTCTTCGCCGGGAAATAGTAACGTGGTATCCGGCTCGGTTTGCGGTTTTTCCTGCGCATACACGGCCATTGTCATTACCAACATGCAAATGAAAATACGAAAATTCACTGATCCTCCATGTATCAATTCCAATTGAAAATTACTTTCATTAACAACACAGTTATTATACGAAAGCAGTGAAGAAAAAAAACAGGGAATTTTACGAGGCAGTTACTGTCGAAGAATGCTGGCTGTTCGCCAATGCGGCGGCCAGTGTATCGAAAAGAATACCAAGACGGTGCTCTATCTCCGCTTTGGTAACATCGAGATTGATTTGCGTACGCTGCAAAAAGGAAAAATCCATCGGCGATTCAGTCGCTTTGCGCATCCCTTCCACTTCCGGACGGGTGAGTGTTCTTCCCTCAGCGAAGAAGAAACTCGCTTTGCCGTTCATCAGTTTGACCTTTTCGATACGCAATTTTGCGGCGGCGATTTTAACGAGCGCGGCATCAAACAGATTCATCGCCGATTGCGGTAAACGGCCGAACCGGTCGGTGACTTCATCCCGTAAACTACCGACCTGATCGAATTCATTGGCATCGGCTAAACGACGGTAGATATCAACTTTCTGCTGACGGTCGCTGATATAGTCATCACTTAAGAACAATTCCAAATCGACTTCCAGTTTGGTATCGATAGGTGCGGAAAGAATACTTCCTTTCAGTTTGGTGACTGCTTCTTCAAGTAAGCGATTATATAAATCGTATCCGATTTCTTCGATATACCCGGACTGCCTTGCACCGAGCAATTCACCCGCGCCGCGAATTTCCAAATCACGCATCGCAAGAGCGAATCCTGCCCCTAAGTGAGAATGCGCTTCGATGGCGTGGAGTCGTTTGACCGCATCAGGCCGCAATTGCTTGACCGGTGGCACCACCATATAGGCGTAGGCGCGTTGGGAGCTTCGACCGACACGCCCGCGAATCTGATATAATTGTGCCAAACCAAACCGATCGGCTCTGTTAATGATAATCGTGTTGGCGTTCGGAATATCAAGGCCGGATTCAATAATCGAAGTGCACAAGAGCACATCAAATTGTCTGGCTAAAAAGGCGAGCATGATTCCTTCAAGCGACCGTTCATGCATCTGCCCATGGGCAATAGCAACCTTTGCTTTGGGAACGAGTGTACCGAGGTACTCCTTCATCGCTTCGATCGTCTGCACCCGGTTATGCACGAAGAAAACTTGTCCGCCTCGGTCAAGTTCACGCAAAATGGCCGATGACAACACCGCCGGATCGAACTCTACAATTTCTGTGCTGATCGGCAGGCGATCTTTGGGTGAAGTGGTTATCATGCTCAAATCACGAATACCGCTTAATGCCATTTGCAGGGTACGCGGAATCGGCGTAGCCGACATGGCAAGGGTATCGACATCCCGTTTGATTTGGCGGATTCGCTCTTTATGCTTCACACCGAAGCGATGCTCTTCATCGACGATAAGCAGACCAAGATTCTTGAATTGGACATCGTTGGATAACAAACGATGAGTGCCGATTACCACTTCCACTTTGCCGATAGCTAAATCACCGAGAGTCGCCTGCTGCTGTTTGCGGGAGCGGAAACGGGATAATGATTCGACCCGCACCGGATAATCGGCAAAACGATTCGAAAAAGTCAGATAATGCTGCTGCGCCAGCACCGTTGTCGGCACCAACACGGCGACTTGTTTTCCGTTTTCGACTGCTTTGAACGCGGCGCGAATAGCAACTTCTGTTTTGCCGTAACCGACATCACCGCAGATTAAGCGATCCATAGGCAAGGTGGACATTAAATCACGTTTAACATCCAAAATCGCTTTTTGCTGGTCGGGAGTTTCCTCGTATATAAAAGAAGCTTCCAGCTGCTTCAGCCAGACAGAATCTTCACCGAATGCAAACCCAGGATGAGATTTTCGCTCGGCGTACAACGAAATAAGGTCCTCCGCCATTTCAGCTATTGCTTTCTTGGTGCGCTCTTTAAGTTTTTCCCATCCTGCGCCTCCAAGCGCAGTCAATTCCGGTGCGGTCTCTTTGCCGGCATATTTGGAAACGCGGTTGAATTCTTCGATAGGAACAAACAACCGGTCAGTTCCGGCATACTGTAACAACAGACAATCACGGTGCCGTTTATCGACAATGATTGTTTCCAAACCTAAATACCGCGCGATACCGTAATCAGTGTGCACCACATAATCACCGCGGGTGAGGCTTGAATAATCTGCAATCGCCACACCCTCTTTGAATTTCTTTTTCCGCATCCGGCGGTGATAGCGTCCGAAAATTTCATGATCTGTCAGCAGCGCAACTGATGCTCCGGCGCAGACAAACCCCTGTTGCAGATCCGCGACTTCCAGGTAATCGCGCGAGTATTCTCCCACCCGCTCCGCAAGCAAATCACCCAGGCGCGCACGCTGTCCTTCAGTATCAGTCGCAATACATATGTGTGTACCAAGCTGCTTGAACTGGGTGAGTGTTTCGCCCAACAAATCAAGACGTGAGCCTAACGCGGGATGCGGTTGGCAGGCGAAGTCGATAACATCGGTCCGTGCACCGCGGAACGGTAGACGGATAATAGATGGATGCTTTGCAATATGCTGTTGAACTTCTGATAACGGACGATAATATGCTTCCGGCTCCGGCAACGAAGTCAGATGCTGCGACAGGCGGCTTCTGATTTCTCCCGCTTCACCAATCAACTCTTTAACTTCTTCCGCTAAATCATCTTTACCGTCAAAGAAAACGACGGCGTCGTTCGGGAAATATTCGGTCAGTGTCCCCTGCGGTAAACCGAAAGCGATAGATAACCATTCCAAACCGGGGAGTTCCGGATCATTGTGATATCGCTCCCGCAAATACTCGGCGTCTGTTTGGGGAAGTTTCGCTATGTATTCTTCAAGTGTTTCATGTGTAATCGGCGTTTCCCGTCGCGGTAACAACGAAACGGAGTCGAGTTTCTGCATCGACCGCTGGCTTGATACCTCGAAATGGCGAATGCTCTCTATTTCATCACCGAACAATTCAACGCGCACTGGTGCATCATGTCCCGGTGAAAAGAAATCAATTAAACCACCGCGGACGGCAAAATCACCGACCTCTTCGACAACCGCTGAACGTCTGAATCCCATACCGAGCAGCCGGTGCACCAGATCATCAAGATCAACTTCTTTCCCTTTTTGTAAAGCAACGCGGCGGGTTTCAAATTCCTTTTTAGTGATAGCCGGTTCTAATAACGCGCGAATATCGGTTACGACAATTTTGACCGAATTGGATAACAGCCGGTCGAGGGTCGAAATACGCCGTCCGATTATTTCTCCAACCGGCGCTTTGAAATCATACGGTAAAATTTGCCGCGCCGGATACAGGGCAACGGCGGAATCCCCCAACAGAAACAGCAAGTCTTCATAGATATTCCGGCTTTGGTCGGCACCCGACGATATTACGATAACCGGTTTCTGCGTTTCCGCAGCAAGCGCATCAATAGTAAAGGCAGTCGATGACCCAATCAGTCCTGTTATTTCCGTTCGCGGCGCTTTTGCGTGAACCGCCTCTATAATGTGGCGTACCGGCTGATATTGACGAAACCGTGACCGGATGCCATCAATCCGATGACCGGCTGACACTGTACTTGCTGTTGCTTCTATCTTCTTGCTGCTCATTTTTGACAAAACAGAAATACCCCGATGAAAATTCACCGGGGTGCCTACGGCACATTCGTTAATTACGATTGGGAATATACGAATTCTAAACGGGAAAAAGAAATAAGATTAATTAGTCGAAGCGGTCTGTTCCGCTTCTTTCATCAAGTCAGTGCCGACTTCTATTTGATCGGCTTTTTTATCACGAGCCTGGAACAGTACCATCAGGGTAACACGGCGATTACGCGCATCAGCCGGATTCGTAACGATCATCGGGAATTTATCAGCAAATCCCCGTACTTCCCGTACCTGACCGTTGTAAAGCCCTTCGACTTCCATGAGCTGGCGGGCAGCATTGGCACGATCAGCCGAAAGCTCCCAATTAGTATATTCTTTACTGCCGGTGTCGCCGGAGGAGGTATGCCCTTCCATCACGACTCGGTTTGGCAGTTTCCCGAGTTCGCGGGCAATCGTAACCAAAATAATCGCGCTCTTTTGCAGCAGTTTAGCAGAACCCGGTTCGAAGAAAGCCGGTGAATCTTCTGATTCATTTAAGATAATGCGTAGACCTTCAGAAGTAAGCTCGAGCTTAACGTTATCTCGCAGTTTTTGGAACGCTTCTTCTTTTTCCAAGTCATTAATAATTTTTTGCGCGGCGAGTTTGAGCGCTTCCTGTTCCTCTTTACCCGGATCTTCTACTTCTTCCTGTTTCAATTCCGGCGGCGCGGGAGGAGTTAACGTCGGCATAACACCGGCACCACCTTTCATCATTCCGGAGGTCCCTTCTTTCTGGAATTTTCCGGGATCACGGAAGTATCCTTGCACAGCTTCTTTCACTTCCGGTTTTTGCCCGACGAGCCACATAACCAAAAAAAACGCCATCATCGCTGTCATGAAGTCGGCAAAAGCGACTTTCCATGCGCCGCCGTGATGCCCGCCATGGCCACGCTTGTTGACCTTCTTAATGATTATGCGTTGTTGATCGGCAGTTTCAGCCATACCGGAAACTACTTACCGCGTTTTTTTGCTTCGTTGCAGGCCTGTTCGAGTTCGATAAAACTCGGACGAACTTCTTCAAACAATGTCCGCCGTGCAAATTCGACTGAGATTACACCGGCGACACCTTTGTTGAACGAAAGCAGCGCATGTTTCATGCAGTTGAGATATAAGCCGTTATCGTTGGAGCGATGTTTCAATGAAGCTGCCATCGGCCCGACAAATCCGTATGAGCAGAGAATTCCCAAGAATGTTCCGACGAGAGCGGCAGCAACTTTATGCCCGATTTCTTCAGGCGGACCGCCGATTGATTGCATCGTGATAACTACACCCAACACCGCTGCTACAATTCCTAATCCCGGAAGTGCATCGGAAACGGAAGAAAGCGCATCGGACGGACGGGCCTCCTCGGCGTGGAGCGCGTCGATATCGGCATCCATCAGCCCTTCTAAATCATGTGGTTGGACTGAGCCGGAAATAATAACGCGCATGGTATCTGCGAAAAAGGCGAGCGCGTGATGATTATGCAGAAACTTCGGATACCGCTTGAAAATGTCGCTGTCTTCCGGATGCTCGATATGATTTTCCAATCCGACGAGACCATCTTTGCGAGCGACATTGAAAATTTCGAACATCATTACCAACAGATCGAGATAATCTTTTTTTGCGTAGCTTCCACCGAACATGACCCCTTTGAGCTGGGCGAAAATCCCTTTAATGACGCTCATCGGCGTCGAAATTAAAAGCGCTCCGATAGCGGCGCCGCCGATAATGAGTACTTCCGAGGGTTGGTTGAGGGCCATAATGACCCCACCGTGCATGGTGTATCCTGCTAAAACAGAACCAATTACTACGATTATCCCAACAAAAATCATCATGGTGAGTTTGCTCTTTGTGCCTTGCTTCGGTTAGTATCAAATGTTGTCTGTTCTTTCCTAATTGTCGTCATAATGAGTGATTTCTGAACTGACTAACTGGCGCAATAATCGGCACTTAATCGGATTTGCGAAAAATGGGGTAAGTTATTGCCTGTTCAAATTTTGCACACCGCCGACAACGGTTTATCTTTTTAGAATCAACCTCTCTAAGTATGAGCTTTTGTAACTAGAAACAGGCAATTTTCAACTATGTTTTGACGTAATAGCAGATTGTGGGTAAGAGCTTGACAGGCAGGTATTCTGGGATTACACTGTTAGCCTAATACTGCGGGGTGGAGCAGTCCGGTAGCTCGTCGGGCTCATAACCCGAAGGTCGCAGGTTCAAATCCTGCCCCCGCCACCAAAAACGCGGTTCTCAGATAAACTAAAAGCGTTACACAATTTTAGGGGCTTCATATACATTGCCAATCAATGGATAAGAAAACGCCGCCAACAACTCTATATAAATTCCGCAGCTGGAATGATCCGCATCATAAAACACTACTGACAGAAGGAAAACTTTGGGTACCTACAGCCGCTAGCCTTAATGATCCACTTGATTGCCTTGTTCTCAACAGATATGACTTAATGCCCCACGAAGCTCTTGTCGAAAGATTCACAGATTTGTTATTAGACAATTTACCAAATCTAAAGATCGAGGAAGCAAGAGCCAAATCGCTTGCGCGAATTGAAGAACTAGGAGTTCTTGATCCACAACGCAAAGCGAAAGTGCTGAGGGGCTTTGCAAATCACAGCAGAGAAAACTACTGTGTGCTATCATTTGCTACTAACTTCAACAACCCGGTTCTCTGGTCCCACTATGCAGATAGCCACAAAGGCTTTTGTGTAGGAATAAAACATGAAGTGTTTCACACAACTGTTGAGTCACTTTTTGACAAAACAGGAATGCCGTTTTACAACTCTTGGGTCCAGTATGTCTCAGAGCGCCCCGATTTTGTTCCTTCAAATAATGAAAACGCGGAGTTGGAACTATTCTGGTCTCATCTCACGATGAAAACAATGCACTGGCAATACGAAAATGAATACAGATATCTATTCGGATGTGATCATGCATTTTCAATTACTCTTCTTGCATCCTCAGTAACTGAGATAATCTTGGGTTCGGGATTGCCAGAAGCAGAACTGAATTCTATTTGCAAGATGGTTGACCTACAATTTCCAGGCGTAAAAATACTCAAAGGTCAGTTAAAGGGCCTAAGCAATGAAATCGAATTTGTATCATTGTAAAGAATTAACGAACAAAAATATATAAACCATGTCCATCCTCTCCACCATTGGTAACACATCCATAGTGCAACTTCGCAAAGTTATGCCGCAAGGGAGTGCGCAGATATTTGCCAAACTCGAATGGGAAAATCCGACCGGAAGCATGAAAGACCGCGTCGCTCAGGCAATGATCTCCCGCGCCGAAGAGGATGGCCGTTTGAAACCGGGTTATTCAATTGTCGAGTACACCGGCGGCAGCACCGGGATATCCCTCGCGTTAATCTGTGTGGCAAAAGGGTACCGCATTCAAATTGTGACCTCCGAAGCATTCAGCAAAGAGAAGTTGCTGCACATGACTGCGTTAGGTGCGGAACTCACGCTCATTCCGAGTGAAGGCGGCATGACGACCAAAAAATTGATTCTCGATATGATCGCTGCCGCCAAAGAAATCAGCCAACAACCCAACACATACTGGACAAACCAACTCAGCAATACCGACAGCATAACCGGCTACTACACGCTCGGTGAAGAAATCTGGAAACAGATGGATGGCAAAGTCGATGCTTTTGTTCATTCGGTCGGCACGGGAGCATCTATACGCGGTGTAGCAACGGTCTTGAAGCGGCACAATCCAAAAATTAAAATCATTGCAGTCGAGCCGGGTGAGTCCCCTGTTCTATCAGGCGGGCAACCGGGTCCACACAAGATTGAAGGAGTCGGTATCGGCTACATGCCGCCGTTGTGGGAACCGAGTTTAATCGATGAAATTATTCCCGTCCCAACCGAAGAAGCCAAAGCGATGGCACGTCGTTTGGCGAAAGAAGAAGGGTTATTCGCGGGGACATCATCAGGCGCAAATGTTGTCGCAGCAATGAAAGTTGCCGAACGAATGGGACCGAATGCGAGAATTGCGACGCTTATGGTCGACTCCGGCTTGAAATACCTGAGCACGGATGTATTTACAAAATAAAAGCCCGCGTGCAAGCGGGCTTTATAGTATACACGAGTAATTGCTACTTACGCTTCATTTCAACAATCGGCTTAAACCCGCCATAAACCATTCGCTTCATGTCGAAAGGGAATTTTGTTTTCATTGATTTCATCAGCTTCAACATGCGCGGATCAGTCATCATCTTCTTGTTGGTCTGATCGCGATGTTTCTTATTCCGATACTCCACGACCGATGAAATAATTACTTCACCCGACTTGACTTTCACTGCCCGGCCGAATGAAGCGAGCATTTTGTCGTTTACATCGTCAGCAACCCATTCTTTGTAGTATACTGCCCCTAAATCTTTGACCACCGCGGCAAATACTTTGGCTATTTTCTTGTACGTTCCGATTTTCTTTTTCGGAATCGAAAGCAGAAAGACGTCTACATATCCTTTCATGTATCTCCTTTTGAACACCCGGAGGGTGCTATCTCATTTTAGATAATTCTGTTTCAAGACGATCGAAGTTCTCTTCGTTTTTCTCAATCACAATATGTTTTACTTTTTCATATTCGGCAATTGATTCGAAACGCATGCGAAAGATGACCTTGGTTTTGTCGTCTTGCATGTCGAAAGTTACCGTCACCCGGAAAATATGCCCGGAAACATGGTCAAACACAAGCCGTTTCGGTTTGACTATCTCGACAAAAATACTTTTGTTCGGATAGTCGGTAGCGTCAGGACCGTGCATGACAAACTCCCACACGCCACCCGGTTTCAGGTCGAATATATGAAAGGTATTCTGAAACCCGTGCGGACCCCACCATTGCGACAAGTGCTTCGGGTCAGTCCAAGCTTGCCAGACGAGTTCTCGTGGATAATCGAAAACCCGTGTTGATACGATTTCACGATTATCAGTCGACGTAGTCTCTGCCATACTATTTTACCTGATCAATATAGGCAGTAAGCTGCTCAAACGTACCGGTCCATCCCATGTTCATGCTGGTATGGTTATCGTCGAAAATCTTTTGTTCAGCCGCGGTTGCCGCATGAGCCGACCATTTCACGGTGACTTTTGTTTTGCCGTTTTGTTCTTCGAAGAGAACCGTACTCATCATTTCAAGCGGCCAACCCATGTTCATCTGGTGGCGGGTTGTACCACCCTGTTCATCTGAAAATGAACTGATAAAAACAAGCCGTTCCGGAGCGGTGATTTCTTTGAACAGAAATTTTCCCCACATTTTGTTGCCATCCGGACCCTCAATGCAATAATGAAACTTCCCGCCCGGCCTTAGATCCATCTTGCTCACGAGTACTTTAAATCCTTTTGGACCCCACCAATGCTTCATGTGTTGCTCTTCAGTCCAGACTTTCCAAACCAAATCGCGTGGCGCATCAAGGACACGGCTGATAACAAACTCTGAACCACCTGTTTTCGTTTCCACGATATGTTTCCTTTTCTCTACGTAGTCATCTTTGGTAAATATTCAGCAAGACGTCCGATCGTCTGTTTCGCGCCTTCGATTGCGCCGTATGTATCGTTCACTCTTTTGAGCTCTTCTGCAGAGTCAAATACCGAGCGCATGGTCAGTTTGGTTTTACCGTTTTCCTCTTCAAACGTTACGGTGACATGAAACCTGACCGGTTCGGTTTCTTCATCACCGGCATGTCGATATACCAGCCGCTCCGGTTTAACTACTTCGATATAGATAATCTTATTGATATAATCGCGACCATCCGGACCATGCATGACAAAGCGCCAGGTCCCCTCCGGCCGTACATCCATGCTCTGCGTCGTTGTGGTAAACCCAATCGGTCCCCACCATTGCACAATATGTTTCGGATCAGTCCATGCTTTCCAGACCAGTTCACGAGGAGCATCGAATGAGCGGGTGACCAGAATTTCCCGGTCTGCCGTGCTTAGAATCGTGTTATGTGTATCATTCATATACGTTCACTTTCAAACTGTTTCTAAGCTTGTGATTTTCTCATGGAATCGACGCTCCACATTCCCGCACCGGCAGCGGAGAAATAAAGCCAGATAAAACAGAACAATACGGCAGGCGTGCCATGATTGACCGTTGGCCAAAAGCTGGATGGAAAATGAAATTGGAAATACGCTACCGCCATCTCACCTGCCAAAATAAACGCGACCGGTCGGGTGAAAAGACCGATCAGCATCAAGCCTCCGCCGACTAATTCGAGTAAACCGCCGATTCCGACTTGCGTCAACAACTCCGCCGTGCTGTTGTTCGGCGGCATCCCTACCGGGAAGGCGAAAAGTTTTGAAGTACCTGACAGTAAAAAAACGAATGCCGACACAATTCGCAGTATACTGTGAAAATACGGCGTCAACCCCGACCACTTTGCTCCTATGGATTTACTCATGCGCTTCCTCACTTTCGTTTATTTCGAGACGGTGCATGTGCGCTTTTTTTACGGGCTCGCTGCTTTTCCTTCATCTGCAAAACTCGCAGGTAGCCATCCAGTCGGTCAAAGCTTTCTTCCCAAAAGCGACGATATTCTTCAATCCAGCCGAAAACATCCTTTAATGGAGCCGCTTTGAGCCGGCACGGTCGCCATTGTGCTTCTCGGCTCCGCTCAATCAATCCGGCTTTTTCCAGTACCTTAAGATGCTTAGATATTGCCGGAAGGGTCATGGCAAACGGCTGAGCCAGTTCATTGACCGAGGCTTCACCCCTGGTAAGACTTGCGAGAATAGCCCGCCGAGTCGGATCAGCGAGGGCGGCAAAGGTCATGGAAAGCCGGTCAGGTGTCATACGTATCTATGTATCGAGCCTTATTTTACCTATTAGCTAATTAACTAATAGGTAAAATATAGAATCCTCTGGTTTTGTCAAGAAGGTAAACTGAGAATTGTTAAGAATTATGCGTGTGCTGGTTCTTTGCGGCCGTCCAGCACTTCCCGAAGTGCTGAAGAAAGTAATGGTAAATCTAGTGGCTTGGACAAAAACTTGGTAATTCCCAACTCTTGTGTCAGTTCGGCTGAGAGTAGTTCAACCGTGCCGGACATCAGTATTCCTTTTTGATCCGGCCGCCGTCTGAAAACCTGCTTGAAGGTTTCGATACCGTCGAATTGGCCGGGCAAAACCGTATCCATTAAAATGAGATCTACTTCATTTTTCTCAAGAAAGGCGAGCGCTTCTTCCCCGTTGGCTGTGCTGTAGACCGTGTAACGAATAGAACGAAGCAACGTCGTGAGCACTTCTCGCTGCATGGCATCATCATCTACAATTAATATTTTTTCTGTGCCCTGCAGGACAGTTCGGGTATGCGCTTCATCTATCGTATCGGACGCAGGCGGAAAATAGAGATCGAACCGGGTTCCCCGGCCAATTTCACTTTGGACATCTATATATCCTTTGTGATCTTTTATAACGGAGTAGACGACACTGAGTCCCAATCCGGAACCGCGTTTATCATTCGCCTTTTTTGTGGAGAAGAACGGATCCATGATTTTCGGCAGCACGTCCGGCGGAATTCCGGTACCGGTGTCGCTGATACTCAACACGACGTATTCCCCGTCCGGAATATTTCCGAATGAACCGTGCTTGCCGCTCACTGATACCCTTTGGGTCGAAAGAGTTATCGTGCCTCCGGCAGGCATGGCATCGGCAGCATTCGCAATCAAATTAACGATTGTCCGGGTCAACTGTGATTGGCCACCGTTGATTTTCGGAACTCCCGGTTGGAAGTCAGTAACAAACAAAATATGCTCATGCAGACGGCTGAACTGATCGATGAGTTTCTCGCATACTTTTGCCAGCTCCAGCGCTTTGACGGTGAAATGTCCGCGACGACCGAGCGTCAGTAGATCCTGATTGATATCTGATATTTGCCGCGCGGAGTATTCGATAGTTTCGATATACGGGATAACCGGATGTTCCGGAGGCAGCTTTCGCTTGATTAATTCCGGATAGGCAACAAGCGGCGAAAGCAGATTGTTAAAGTCGTGAGCAATCTGCCCTGCCACCCTGCCGGCTTCATCCAGGCGCTCTGCCCGCTGGGCAAGTTCCTGCATACGCTTTAGTTCAGTGAGATCGGTAATAGTACCGAAAACACCTTCAAAGTTTCCGTCGGTGTCAAATTTACGCGCTGCCGATACCAAAATCGATTTCTTATTCTTTTTCGCGGTGATAATTTCGATTTCGTAGGATGAAAAATCTCCCGCTTTTCTATCAACAGTTTTCTCTTTCGCCTGTTCAAATGCTTCGGGAGTCAAAAACTGGGAAAGATTAACTCCGATTAACGATTCTGCGGAATCTACTTCAAAAATATGCGCGTAGGCGGGATTACAGAATCGGACAGTCTCGTCCGAGTCGACAAATCCAACCCCTTGCGTCATATTCATGAACATTTCTTTGTAGCGTTGATCTGATTTATTAAATTGTTCGCGAGTACGCTCGTTGTCGATAAGAGTTTGTTGGAGTTGCGAAACAGTTTGCGTCAGTTCTTTGGTTCTTTGTTTGACTATTTCATCCAGCGTTTCATTCTGCCTTGCTAATTCTGCCTGGATCCGCTTTCGTTCTTTGATTTCCTGCTGAACATCAGCTAACCGACGAAATGAGAAAACGAGCGAGCCTATAGCAAAAAGAACCAGTACGAGCGCAAGCTCATCGATTTCGTATGCTTCGTGGGAAATGAAAAAAGCGCTTATGTCTTCGTAGACTTCAAAAACATGGCACACAACAGCGATGCCAAATGTAACGCTCAAAAGAATAATGAGATCGATTTGTGCGCGCCGCCTGGTATACATAAGGACTTCTGATTTTGTGTTGCCAGTTACTCTTTACATAAAGGAAGTGTAGTTCTCACTCCGTTACTTTGCCTGTCCATACGACAGTTGTTACTAAACTATCGGTCAGAGCGCTGACTTCCTTGAGGAAAGGGAAAGTGTTCAAAAAATGAACAGTAAATTTCTCCCTCCCGATGTCAGGCCTAACAGAGCCCTAATATTCTAAATTGACACCCAAAACGGCAGGGGTATATTTTGGTCTGTCGCCCTCAAGAGACGATGCAGGTCGCCTCCGGATGGCGGATTTCCGTCTCGAAATTCAATAATTTGACCTACATACTTTAGGAGATGACCGTATGGCCCGCTTCATCCGCACTTCTTTGCTCTTGATGGTGGTGAGTCTTGCTTTGACCGCCAGCCAGGCCTTAGCCGCTTACGGAACGATGAACTACCAGGGAAAACTTACCACCGCGGCTGACGTGGCAGTGCCGGACGGCGCCTACCCGGCTCAATTTACGCTTTGGACCGATTCCCTCCTTGGTACACAGGTTTGGCTGGAGCAACAGGATATCAATGTTTCGAAGGGATTGTTTACAGCCGAACTAGGGAAAATCGTCAGTCTGGCCGATGTTTTCTCCCAGTACCCGAGTACCGACCTTTACTTGCAGGTTCAGGTTACAATAAGCGGATCAGCCCAAATACTACGTCCACGTATGCGGATTGCGACGGTACCCCATGCGCAGCTCAGCCGACGGTTGGTTGATGATACCATTACAACTACCGGGACTGCAATCGTAGCAGGCGCCGCTCCTGACAGCGCAACGCGATTAGTTATGAGTACAGAAGATTTTGGAGATACGGATAGCCTGGTGCTTTCCACCGAACGAAAATCTGGATCGGTTATACTCACCGACAGAATGGGTCAGGAAGTGATGCGCACCGGGATGCACGTTGACGGTGAAGGGGATTCGATTCTCTTCGATCAATCAGTTTTGGATAATGGTTCTTTAGTATCCGGGTATAGTGCCAAAACCGGAAAAACCGGTTCGACCAAACGGCTCGTTTTCGTTTCCGGTAGTTCCGGATCGTCATCACGCGAATATGCAAACGCTGATTCTGCCGGATCAGAGTCGCAAGCAAAAGAAGGAACGGTAACGGTCAAATATACGGCCAAAGCCGGCAAAACCGGATCAACAAAGCGCATGATATATCAGGATGGTGGCGATGAGGCGTCTTCGTCGGAAAGTGCAGACGCCGATTCAGTTGTATTTGAACAGTCGTATAAAACTGCTACAACAGAGATAAAATACAAAGCGAAACAGGGAACAACCGGTTCCGCCAAACGGGAATCCGCGTCAAGCGGCGGCGATTCGTCCTCATCCGATGAATTTACTGATCCGGATTCTCTTGTCAGTGCCGACACGATCAAACAAAACGGTGATGTTCTGGTAGTGTATAAAGCTACGACGGGCAAAACCGGCAAAGCAATATCATCGTTGCGTGTTATTCCCGGTACCGGTTCTGAATCTGAAACGAACGAATTTGAATCAGCCGATTCCGCGGTATCCGAAGAAACCTATGATGTGAACGGACAACAATTAGCGTTGTACAAAGCCAAACAAGGGAAAAGCGGAAGCGCGTCCGGTAAGCGGCTTATCGGCGGCGGCTCTTCTTCATCTTCCGATGATACACATACCCCTGATTCAATTGCGCATGCTGATTCAATCTCGAACGGTAGTGATTTATCTTCATCCGCATCAACACTTACAGGCGCCAAATTGGCTATAAAACTTAACTTTGGTCGTACGGGAAGCAGCTCTATTTCAACAAGACAGCAAACCGTTGACTCAACCGTCTCTTCAGATTCAGTTTCAAGCGGCGCACAATACTTGACATACAAAGCAAAACAGGGGAAAACCGGAAGCGCCAAACAATCCAGAATTGTTGATGACAACGACGAATCTTCTTCTTCCGAGCGCATGACCGCCGATTCGATTATTACGGTTCATTCTGTTAATGACAATGCTGGTTCCTATGCGACATACACCGCAAAAACCGGCAAGACCGGAAAAACCAAAGATTGCAAGATCGTTGATAATGACGATGAATCCTCCTCATCCGAACGCATGGCAGTTGATTCGATTGTCCATGAAGAGAATTCCATTGTTAACGGCATTGTCGTAACCCAGTACACCGCGAAACAGGGCAGTACCGGCAGAACAAAGCGGACAATGCAAAACTCCGGCGGACATGAGTACGCATCTGTCGAAGAAGTCGACAACAACGGTTCTCGGTTGTATCTGACAACTGACAACGGCGGCGGTACACCGCTGGATACTGGATTCTATGCCGATGACAATGGTACCGTATATGCCGGCGCAAAGGTCGGTATTGGCGTCAGTACGCCGACCCATCCGCTCCAGTTGAGTTCCGGAGCGCATTGCACGGCTGGCGGTACGTTTACCAACGCCTCAGATGTAAACTTGAAAGAAAATTTCCAGCCGGTCGATGAAGCTGCGTTACTTGATAAAGTCGAGCAGCTCCCCATTACTCAGTGGAACTATAAAAATGAAGGTGACAACGTCACCCACATCGGCCCTACCGCTCAGGATTTCAAGGCGATCTTCGGCGTTGGTGACAACGACAAATCAATCTCTACCATCGATCCGGCCGGTATCGCTCTTGCCGCTATCAAAGAACTGCGTAAAGAAAACCGGGATTTAAAGAGCGAAAACGCTGAACTGAAGAAGCGGCTGGATGATTTACAGAAAATGGTCGAAGCCTTAGCTGCCAAAAGATAGCCATACGTTTCACGGTAAAAAAAGAGCGAGTGCAAACTCGCTCTTTTTTTGCGCACACTTTTATGAGCCGAGATGATCCTGTATCACGCTGGGAGGCAAGGCAGCGCGCAACGCATTAAAGACGGCGGCGACATCGATGATTTCCTGCGCGATAGCGCCACCGACCGGATTCAAAAAGCCAAAAGCCGCGAAAAGCATGCCGATCACGCTTAACGACATCCCGCCTACTGCGCTTTGCAATGCAATAGTCCGCATCCGGCGACTGATATGCATGCACTCATCCACTTTAGCAAGCGAATTGTCCATAACGACTGCTCCGGCTGCTTCGGAAGTCACTTCACTTTTTCCGCCGATAGCAATGCCGACCGTAGCCGCCATCATCGCAGGAGCGTCATTGATCCCGTCTCCTACATAGAGCGTATTCGCTTTTTCCGTTTCAGCCCGAACGATACTTAGTTTTTCTTCCGGCGTCTTTTGTGCGTAGATTTCATTGATACCGACTTGATCAGCCAGATAACGCACTTCCGATTCCCGGTCACCGGAAACAATTATGACACGCTGGAACTCATGTTTCGGTTTAAGATGCTGAATGAACGACTTACTCTCACCCCGGGCGGCATCACGAAAGCGCAAGGTAGCTGCATAGGTATCGTTGATAAGCATAATGCACTCCAACCCGCTGCTGTGTTCGGGAAGCTGCGCGATATTGACTATCTGCCTCCCCTTCAATTTTCCTCTGCCGGTAATTTCGATAGTTTGTTCTTTAACTTTTCCGCGAAGTCCGTGACCGGGCGGTTCATTGACTTCGCTTGCATCCATGAGTTCAATTTGCTGTTCTTCCGCTTTTGTGAGTACTGCTTGTGCCAGAGGATGTTTTGAATACCGCTCCAGCGTTGCGGCAAAAGCTAAAACTTCCGACTGCTGAAATCCGGTTGCGGTAACAATCTCAGTGAGTTTTGGTTCACCGGTTGTCAGGGTTCCGGTTTTATCGAAGATCGCTGTTCGGCATTTGGAAATACGCTCAAGTACAATAGGGCTTTTAATGATAATCGCGCGCCGTGCACACAAGGAAATCGATCCGATAATGGCCACCGGAATAGCAATCAATAACGGGCACGGAGTTGCAACAACCAGTACAGCCAAAAACCGGGTTGCTTCGCCGCTTACACTCCACGCAATCAATGCTAACGCAACCGCCAGCGGCGTGTACCATGCGCCTAATTGGTCCCCCAGCCGACGGAGCCGCGGTCGCATCTGTTCCGACTCATGCATGACCGCCATTATTTTTGCGTAGCGTGAATCGGCCGCTTTTTCCGTTGCTGTAATGACCAAAACTGAATCTCCGTTGATCGCCCCGGAAATTACCGTTGTACCCGCCGTTTTGGTCAATTTGAACGGTTCACCGGTGAGGTATGATTCATCCATCACACCATGCCCTTCGATCACGATGCCATCCACGGGACAGGTTTCATGCGGATACACAATGATCGTGTCACCGACCATGATATCAGTAACGGCAACATCGGCAATGCCGGATCCGATTCGGCGGTGCGCCGTTGACGGCATACGTTTGGCCAGTGCGCGCAGCACCGATGACGCGCTGTGCAGGGCATACCGCTCCAGCGCTTCCCCGCCGGAAAGCATTAACACCACAATCGACCCGGCCAAATACTCGCCAAGAATAACCGACGTAACAATCGATATCCCCGCCAGCAAATCGGAGCCAAATTGTCGTCTTACGAGTTTGATCGCTAACTCGCCGACAAGCGGAATACCGCCAAACACGAGAACGATATACAACGGGATGTTGGAAGTATCAGTCGCGTAATAAAACGCGTAACGCAGCAAAAGCGATATGGCAATACCAAGCAGAGAAACAACGGCTATAATGCCGTCTCTCTGTCGGTGAATCTGGCTAATCAGCGTTTTCATATTGTCGGTACCTGAAACAGGTAACGCAAAATGGAAAACGAGTCAACGTAATTTTCTGCAGGAATGGGGCGGGTTAATTTTTTCGGAATGTTTTCGTTAAAACCGAGCTGACCGCCAGTAATGCGGCGCGTGTTTGGTCAGTCGCGCAATTAGCAACGACGAGGGTAGCAAGGTTTCTCTCTTTTTGTACCACCATTACGGCATAACAGATGTTCGATACATTCCCGAAATGAAACGAGGTGTGCGTACTGTCGCTATTGACCTGATTGTACCAGCCGAGGGAATAGTTTGGTAATCCATAATGCATCAACTCGAAACTCTGTTGGTCGAGCGTTTTGATTTTACCCTGTAACCCTCTCAATTGAACCTGCAGGTAATTGGCGAAATCCGGAACGGTGAGATTAACATTCCCACCTGCCGCCAAGAATACCGGCAGCATATGCGCGCCGTATTGCACGTCATCTGCGGACAACGGTTTCAAACTTTCGGGGGTGTGACACCAGGGCTGCAAACTGTCTTTTATGTTCGGGAACGAAAACCCGGCGGAAATACCGAAATTTTCATAGAGCGTTGTTTCGACCAACACCTCCCACGGCTTACCACTCACTTTTTCGAGCATGAGCGCGGCCAATGTGTATCCAGCATTGGAATATTGAAACGAATCAGCTACCGGTTCCAAAGTCAGAACAAATTGGGCAAACGGAACTGTTGCTGTCGGATCAAAAAGACCGATTTCTCTCGGTATCTTTGCTAATTCATCCCCCGACTCAAACGGCTGTATCCGTGCGCGATGCGACAAGAGCTGTTGCAGGGTGATATCCGCATACTCCGGTCGGCTGGTTTCTTTGAGTTTTGGGTATAGGTCAAAAAACTTCGTGTCCCAACTTATCTGTTTTTTCTGAACTAACATTGCGGCCATGAGGGCGGTGACTGATTTGGTGCATGAGCCGATCATAAACCGGTCGTTCATGGTGGCACGATGTTTGTCGGAACCCCATCGCTGCACCCCGACCACTCCGGCGCGGAACATGGAGTCGGCACTGACGATCGCATACCCAATTTCGGGGATGTTATTGGCGATCCGTATGGAATCAACCCTGCTGTGCAGGTCATCAGCGGAGACGGAAGCGGAAATCAATAAGGCTGTTATAAAAAGCAGAATGCGAAACCGTTTCATGCAAGAAAGGTATGCTTATTTTTTGTAAAAACAAGCCTGGCAATAAAGACACAAAATGTTGGTTGGAGAAACTTGAAAGAGATGAAAAGCGAAACAAGACTTACCTGTTAACTTATTCGGGCGGCATGTTCCAGGCGAGATTGGACATGCATCGTACAACTGCAGGGCGAGAGACTTTCCAGACAAATGTACAGACGAGATAACCTGGAATAAGCCCCACAATAATCCACGCTACTGATAACATGACTGGTTCCTTTCAGGGTAGTTAAAGAGGAGGCCCGGATGTGCTCCGGACCTCAACGTAGATTTCAGAATACTAATTATTCTTGGTCTCAACGGTCGGTGCCGACGTCGGCGCCGGTGAAGCATCGGATTTACCTTTTGCTTCATTAACATTAAGTGTACGTCCGCCCAGGTCTTTGCCGTGCATACCGGCTATCGCCGCTTCTGCTTGCGCCTGAGTAGGCATTTCGACAAATCCAAATCCCTTTGGCTTGCCGTCAGCTTTGTCCATGATAATGTTGACCCGGGTAACTTCGCCGAATTTTTCAAACGAAGTACGCAGTTCCGGTTCCGTTGTCGCGTGCGCGAGGTTTCCTACGTAAATATTCATACCAGTCTCCTTTCGTCTATTGACACCGCCCGCGCTTCCTTTGCAGCATGAACGATCTCAATAACGTGGTTCTTGGCGCAAGATAGCGCCATGGTCACCAGATTAACGATTTGACAAGGATTGGTGTGCTAATTACAAGACTTGCGAAACAATCAATAACGTGACAGTTATTCTTACTCTATATACATACAGTATCGGCAAATGACTACATATATCTCGTTAAAACCAATAATAAGACTGAATAAAGCATGCAATAGAGAGGTAAGTGGGGTGTGGGTGGGTGGTTAAGAGGAAAGTGTATACAAAAAAGTAATTCTTGACAGCTGACCTATGTAGGTTAGTTTTTAGCTCATGGGCAAGTTTCTTCTACGAATAACCTGGGGCAACTTCATAAATCTTAGAGATGTTCATGATTGAAAAAGATGAAATACGATTAAAAGCAAAGGAGTTTGAAACTCATGAAGCCAACGTCGAACGTGATTATGTGTATGGTTGGGTTTTAGCAGGAATTTATAGTATTAGTGATCTACAATTTCAGTTCATTCTTAAAGGAGGTAATTGTTTAAGAAAAGGATATTTTGAAAATACACGCTTTTCAAATGACTTAGATTTTTCAATTTCGTCTTCTATAGACCAAAGCAAATTAATTATAGCTTTAAACCAAGTATGCGATTGGATACAGGAACAAAGCGGCATAGAATTTCTCAAAGATCGTAACATTATAAAAGCTAAGTCAGTTGCCTTTTCTCATAAAACAATTTACGAAGCTAAATTATATTTTAAGGACTTTTACGGCAACCCCAATTCAATTACTATTAGCATTCGACTCGACATTACCGAATTGGAGAAAATTTATCTCCCCATTCAAGAACGATTCATTATTCACCCATATTCTGACGCAAACCAGCTTCACATCCCAATCAAGTGTATGAAACTTGAAGAAATTTTAGCAAACAAATTGATTTGCATGCTTCAAAGACGTCAAACTCAAGATTTATATGATTTTGTTTTTTCATTTGTTATGAATAATTCGATAGAGATTAATCGCTCGGAAATTGTTACGACTTTCTTAAAAAAGACAATTTTCGAACCAAGTCCGGGGGTAGTACGAAACCTGCTAGTTGAATTACCGATTGAAGTATTGAACTCAGTATGGAATAAGTATATAGCTTGTCCTATAGCAGGGGTTATCACTTTCAGTGATGCAGTATTGCAATTTCGAACAGTTGCAGAAGCACTCTTTGGTGGTCTTCCTGCAGGAAGATCGCAGCTCTCATATTTTCCTTCTGCATTGAGAACACCAATTATGGATGCAGGGCGGGACATGAAATTACTTTCGCTAACTTATGATGGGGTGACCAGAAAAGTTGAACCTTATTCTCTCGTTTTTAAACGAAGACAAGACGGAGAGGCACATGAATATTTCTACGGATATGACCAGACGGGAGGACGCAATAGCGGCCCGGATATAAAATCCTTTTTTCACTACAAAATTCAAAATCTAGTGATTTTAGATGAAAAATTTGAACCGAGATACGAAATTGAGTTATCTAAGGCTGGAGAGCTTGGAGATAAAACATATTTTAGTCGTCCGTTTTCAAGAAAAGGTAATCCAACTTCTTCATTTCGACTAAGAGCGTCAAGGCAGCGCAATCGCTATAGCTCTGGCACTATCTATAGAATCAAATGCATAGTATGCGGGAAAACTTTTACGAGAAGTACATATTCAACAAGAATCAATAAACATAAAGATCAATACGGCAACTACTGTTTGGGGCGAACTGGCTATTTGACTTGATAGATCAAACATATCAAGAAAACTTCATCTCCCCTCTTCCCCACCCCCTCATCTTTTTTGTATCTTAGGTGTATATACAGTACGAAACGAGTGTATGAAGCGAGTATGAAAGACTATCTATGAAAAAGCGAGTGCTCATGTACTCCGCCGCCCTTATCGTGGCGTTGGCAGGGGTATATTTTCTGTTTTTCGGGCGGGGAAACTCAGCAGCAGTTCAGTATGAATTCGCCACTATCAGCCGGGGGGATATCCAAAGCACCATTTCTGCCACCGGTACCCTGGCGCCTGTTGCCTCGGTTGAAGTAGGTACGCAGGTTTCGGGCACTGTTGATACGGTCTATGTTGATTTTAATGACAAAGTAAAAGAGAACCAGCTTATCGCCATACTCGACACCTCGCTTTTGAAGGCAACCGTTCAGGATGCCGAGGCTGCCATGGAGCGGGCCGAAGCCCAGCTTGAAGGAGCACAGGCCGATTATGATCGCAACAAAGCGCTGTTGGAACGGAACCTGATATCGAAAGAAACCTTTCAGCCGTTTGAAATAAACCTGAAAAGCCAGCGGGCTGCGTTGCAGTCGGCGGATGCCGCGGTCGAACGAGCGCGAAGAAACCTCGAATACGCAGTAATACGTTCCCCTATATCCGGTATTGTCATTTCCCGCAGTGTTGAACCGGGACAAACGGTCGCGGCCAGTCTGTCTGCGCCGGTGCTGTTTATCATTGCCAAAGATTTATCGAAAATGGAAATCCTTGCCGCAGTGGATGAAAGCGATATCGGACAAATCAGTGTCGGGCAAGCGGTGAGTTTTGAAGTCGCCGCGCATAGCGGAAAAGAATTCAAGGGGACAGTCCAGCAGGTTCGCCTGCAGCCGACCACGGTTTCCAATGTCGTGACCTACACAGTCGTCGTCGAAGCGGAAAATGAAAACGATCTCTTGTTACCCGGCATGACCGCAACGCTCGATTTCATTATCGATCAGCGTACTGATGTCCTTACGGTCCCGAACAAAGCACTCCGGTTTAAACCGAGTGATGATGAAGTCGCGGCTGCCCGCGCCCGGATGCCGCAGCGTCCGCAGGGTGAACGTGCGGAACGTGAAAACGGTGAACGCGCCGAACGTCCGCGTGAAGGTGGCGACAGCGCTCGCGGCGGCGGTATGCGAATGGGTGGACCGCCCAGTGATTCCGCCCGTGCCCGGTGGAGAAACAATGCGAATATGGTTTGGTATTTGGATTCACTCGGCCAACTTGCTTTTGCCCCGTTCCAACCGGGACTGAGTGACGGCACCAACACTGAAATCGCCATGAGTCGCACATTAAAAGAAGGCATGCAGATAATCGCCGGTATCAAAGATAACAGCGTAGCGACTACCAATAGAAGCGCTTCCCCATTGAGCGGACAACAACCGGGCGGCGGAATGCGTCGCGGATTCTAACAGGCGTCGCCTGTTTATTATGAACGCAGTAATCGACATACACAAACTCACCCGCACGTTTCAGGTCGGCGATATCGCCGTGCATGCTTTGCGCGGTGTTGATCTCACGATTCAAAAAGGGGAACATGTCGCTATCATGGGCACCTCCGGTTCAGGAAAATCGACATTAATGAATCTGTTAGGCTGTCTCGATTCTCCGTCCAGTGGTGAATATCTGTTGGATGGTGAACGTGTTGACGGCCTTACCAAGAATGAACGAGCTGCTATACGAAACCGGAAAATCGGATTCGTGTTTCAGGGATTCAATTTACTTGCGCGAACTTCAGCACTTGAAAATGTCGAGCTTCCGTTGTTTTATGATCGCAGCAATCACACGAACAACCACCACGATGCCGCCGTCGCCGCGCTTGAAAAAGTCGGGCTTTCCCAGCGGATGCACCACACTCCCAGCCAGCTTTCCGGCGGGCAGCAACAGCGTGTCGCTATTGCGCGGGCATTGGTAAACAATCCGGCGATTGTGCTGGCCGACGAACCAACCGGAAACTTAGATACGCGAACCTCGCTTGAAATTATCGCCCTCTTTCAAAAACTCAACGATGATGGCGTCACCGTTATTTTGGTTACGCATGAAAATGATATTGCAGCCTACGCCAAACGTATCGTCAAACTTCGGGATGGGCATATAATCAGTGATGAAAAAGTACCGAATCAACGCAACGCGATGGATGACCTCGCTGCTTTGGGTGCGCCGGAACCGGAGGAAGTAGGATGAATTTTCTTCGTCTTATCCGCGCCGCGTTCAAAAGTATTTTTCGTAATCGACTACGGAGTATTTTGACTTCGCTCGGGATTATCATCGGTGTCAGCGCCGTTATTATCATGGTTGGTATCGGCGAAGGATCGCAGGCGGTAATCGAACAAAACATCAATTCTCTCGGTACTAATTTATTGATCGTCTTCCCCGGCAGCTCCAACACGGCCGGTGTTCGCGGTGGCGCAGGAAGCAATAACCGGTTTACTTTCGATGATGTCGAAAAAATCAAAAAGGAATCGGTATTACTTGATGGCGTCTCTCCTGTCGTGCGAGCCGGCGGGCAAGTTGTCGGCGGTACGGGTAACTGGTCGACAACTATTTACGGTGTCACCCCCGATTATTTCAAAATCCGCAGTTGGCAGATACAGTATGGGGATTTCTTTACGGACAAGGATATCGCCGGAAGCCGCAAAGTTGTATTGCTCGGCAAAACGGTAGCAGATCAATTATTCCCCGGCCAAGACCCTACCGGACAAACCATCCGCGTTCGCAACACACCGGTTACCGTGATCGGCGTTTTGAAAGCCAAAGGGCAAAGCGGAATGGGACAGGATCAGGACGATGTTATTTTAGCCCCTTCCACCACCGTGCTGTATCGTCTTAAAGGTGGGCAATGGATCGACATGATAAACGCCAGCGGTGTTTCTGCTGCGCGTTTACCGGAAGCAATCGAAGAACTCAAACTGATTTTACGTAGTGCACACAAATTACAGCCGGGTGAAGATGATGATTTCACCATTCGCAGTCAGGCGGAACTGAGTGAAGCGATGACGGCAACTTCGGAAACGTTAACGTTATTACTCGCATCGATTGCCGCGGTCAGCTTGGTAGTCGGTGGTATCGGTATTATGAACATCATGCTCGTATCGGTCACTGAGCGCACCCGCGAAATCGGTATCCGTCTTTCGGTCGGCGCGCGTGAGAGTGATATTCTGGTTCAGTTTCTTACCGAAGCAGTGGTATTAAGTGTCAGCGGTGGCGTTATCGGTATTACTCTTTCGGCAATAGTAGTGGCAGGATTGAATAAATGGTCGGACTTACAGCCGATTATTACCCCTGAGATAGTTGTTATTTCATTTCTGTTCTCGGCGGTTGTCGGTGTTTTTTTCGGTTTTTATCCGGCCTGGAAAGCCGCCGCGCTCGACCCGATCGATGCTTTACGCCATGAATAACGCAAGGATAGCACTATGAAAATGTCTCACTCACTGTTTTTACTTTTCTGCATAGCAATTGCTTCTTCTGCTTTTGCCGGTGATTTGAAATGTTCGTGGACAACACAAGCTGTGCGGGTCGACGGAAAATCGGATGAATGGTCAGGTGCCGCCAGTGCATTTTTTGAAGATCAAAGCGCTGTCGTTATGGCCAGCAGCGACAGCGCCTTTCTGTACATTTTGTTTCGCACCAACGATATCAAATCAGTTCGCGCCATTAAGGGAACCGGAATCACGCTCTTTTTGGATGCAAAAGCAGGCAAGAAAAAAGATTTTTCATTGAAATTCCGCGGCGGACCATCGATGGAACAACTGAAACCCAGGCAGAATGAAATACAAACGATGGATCGTCAAGCATCCTCCGGTATGAAAACACAGCAGTTTCCTGATTCAATGCACCTGCCGACCGTTCTTCTTTGCAATATCGACAAATGGCTTATCGACAAAGAACTATCATTGGACGGTGCTCATGGCCCTATGGCGGCGTTTGACACTTCACAGGGATTTTACACTTATGAATTTCGCGTACCGTTAGCTGAAGCAACGGCACAGTATTATGGCATCAACGCAAAGCCGGGACAGAAAATTGCTATTGGCGCGGTTTGGGGTGGTATGGCAAAGGATGAATCGATGAAACCGGAAATGGAAGCAGGCTTCGGCGATTTCGGCGGCGGCAGCGGTGGTATTGAGGGAGGGAGTATGCGGGACCGCGCGAGAAAGAATCGACCATATCAGAGTGAGATGACAAAAGGGAAAAAACAGGAAATTTGGGTCAAAGCTATCTTAGCGAATCAGACGAAGTAACCTGACCCAAACTCCCTTCCCGTTTCACTTACGGATGGCGCGTCGGCGTCACAGAGGAATTACGGCCAATCGCCGCTTCATTTAACAGCAGCCAATACAGCCCTAAGTTACGAACCGCTTCGGTAAACTGTGCAAAATCGACCGGTTTGCGAATGTAACTATTGGCGCCCAGATTATAGCCGTTGATTACATCCTGATCTTCGTTTGATGACGTCAAAATGACGACTGGTAGAAACTTGGTTTTCTTATCAGCGCGAAGCCGACGGAGCACTTCCAAACCATCTATTTTGGGTAATTTGAGATCGAGCAGAGTAACCTGCGGAAGTATACTCGGATCGCGGTCGGAGAATGATCCGGTGCAGAAAAGAAAATCCAATGCCTCGACGCCGTCTTTGGCGACGATAATTTCATTGGTGATATTATTCTGCTTGAGCGCTCGCAAGGTCAGCTGTACGTCGTCGGGATTGTCCTCGACCAGTAGAATCACCTTGTTGTTGTCCATGACTACCTCCTCTTGTTCCTATGAGTCCGATGGTGAAATAAAAAGTAGCGCCGGAGCCCACCGTGCTTTCTGCCCAAATATCGCCTCCATGGCGACGGATAATTCGGTGTACCGTCGCTAAACCAACACCAGTTCCCTCAAATTCATCCGGTGCATGCAGACGTTCGAAGGCACCGAACAGTTTTCCGGCAAAGGCCATATCAAACCCTACGCCATTGTCGCGAACATAATATGTTTGCCCCGGTTTGTCCATTGCAACACCGAACTCGATTATTGCTTCATCCTCCCGTGAGGAGTATTTCCAGGCATTGCCCAGAAGATTCTGCATAGCAACCTGGAGTAACCTGGGGTCACCGTATGCCCACAGGTTATCCTGAATGGAAACAGTTACTTTCCGATGCGGGTTTTGCATTTTGAGTTCATCGATGACAGTCCGGGCAATATCGCTCAAATTCGTTTCCTGCTGTCTGATCTCCGCGCGGGTGATTCGCGATAACTGAAGCAGGTCATCGATTAAATTCGACATCCGCTGGGCCGCGGCCCTAACCCGGCGCAGATAATCGCGGCCGGTGTCATCAAGATTTTGCGCATAATCATCCAGCAGCGCCTGGCTGAATCCGTCAATACTCCGTAGCGGTGTCCGTAAATCATGCGAAACGGAATAACTGAATGCCTCAAGTTCCTTATTTGATGAAGAAAGCGCGGCGGCGCGGTGCAGCAGCGTTTCATTCAGAATCGAAATTTCCTGTTCTGTCCGTTTGCGGTCTGTAATATCATGGGCAACGGCATAAATTGCGCCATCGGAAAGTGATGGTGATGCATTCCACAGCAGCGTACGGTAGGATCCATCTTTACATAAATACCGGTTTTCAAAGGAGTGTACCGTACCACCGCTTGACAGTTTCGACATTTCGGCAAGCGTTGCTTCACGGTCATCCGGATGCACAAACTCGATAAACAGCTTTTGTGTAAGTTCCGCTTCCGTGTAACCGAGTACTTTTTCCCAAGAGGGATTAAGTTTCAGGAAATAGCCACTCTGACTGGCAATGCAGAGCAGATCGACGGATAATTCAAAAAACCGGTTGATCTGCGATTCAGCTTTTTTCTGCTCGGTAATGTCTTCAGAAATACCCAGAAGAAATTTCGGCCTGCCGTCAAGACCTAAGACTGGAATCTTTTTTGTATGGAGAATCCGTGTACCATTGACACGGGTCTCAATTTGCTCTTCCGGAATATCGAGTAAGGTGCCGTTTTCAATAACTTTTCTATCGTGCGAGACAAAGAAATCGGCCTGATCTTTGGCAAAGAAATCATAGTCAGATTTCCCTATCAATTCCTCTTCTGACATCCCTAACAACTCCTCACCCGCTTTATTGAACCGGACAAAGCGAAGATCTTCGGCATCTTTTACGAAGATCATATTGGGGATATTTTCAACGACGGAATCCAAAAAGTTCAACCCATCCTGCAGCGCTTGTTCGGCCTGTTTACGACGTTTCATGTCGCGGTGAATCGAAAAGCCGGCATAGACAACCACGAATATTGCGATCACATTACCGAGCAAGATAAACAAAAGCTGGAATTGATTGTGGGTGTGCTCCTCTCGTAATCTGGCCGCAAGCAACACCGCTTCGTTTTCACGCAATGTTTTTACCAGCGAACGAATCTGCCGCATGGTCGCATTGCCGCCCTCAATCATTTTCTGGTAATACCGGTCAAGCGACATTCCGGACCGTTTGGTATCGATACCATCCTGCGTACCGATTATTTTTTGCCGGATCAGCGATTCGAGGGTGTCAAGATATGCGACTTGCTGCGGATTATCTAAAAGCAGTAATTTTAAGGTAGTGAATTCTGAATCGGCAATGGCAATACCGGATTCGAACGGATATAAAAATCGTTCATCACCAGTCATGACAAATCCACGTCCGCCCGTTTCAATGTCAATTGCGGCGGCAAGAACGGCGTCAAGCCGCTGGATAACCTGATAGGTGTGCTCAACCCATTTGCTGGCTTCCTGTTGTCTGGCTGTATTTCGAAACGCACCAATAGCAACAGCGCACATAATAACGAGCGCGATGGTGAATCCTGCCCAAATTTTCGTTTCGATGGTGTGCTTCATAAACCTAACTTATGCTGGCTGTCAGTCAACGCAAGGATAAAAAACGGCATGCCCCCCGGTTACCTGCCAGCTTACCGCGTTGGCGCCACAAGCTGATCCGGAGTAGTTGCGCTGGCAGGGATATCCGTGCTGTTCCGCGGAAGCGTCAAGGTAAATCGGGTGCCTGCTCCCTGATATGACTCTACTGAAATTATACCGCCGTGACGTTCAACGATATTCTTGGTGATACAAAGGCCTAAACCGGTACCGTGCGACTTACCGTGGGAAACAAACGGATCAAACACTTTTTCTAAAACCGACTCGGCAATACCGGGACCGGTATCCTCTACTGAGATCGATGCTTCAGAACTTCCGATAGTGAGAAATACTTTGATGGCTCCACCTATCGGCGTTGCACTGCAGGCATTGTCCAGAAGATTGACTAACCCGCGAACGATCTTTGTCCGATCGATATTGAACATTGGAGATGCCTGATCAAGTGTCCGTTCCGCAAACTGCAGCGAGATTCGTTTCTGTTCCGAAAGCACACGGAAATTGTTTGTCACGCTAAGTAGTAACGCGCTAAGGTCGATTTCTTCCGGCGATAACCGCATTTGTCCTTTGGCAAAGTCGAGTACTTCGTGGGTAATTTCAACCATCCGCTCAACCTGCTCACCGATAATCCGGAGATACTTGGCGTGTTCATCGGGCGGCAGTTCGATACTTTGTAAAAGTTCGGTGCAGCTTGAAATAACCTGGAGTGGATTTTTCAAATCATGTAAAACTGATGCAGCCGCTTCACCCAGAGCGCGAAGCCGTTCGCTTGATTTGAGCTGCGCTTCAGCATGTGCGCGGGCGCGGCGGATTTTAGCATCTTCAAGTTCACGCAGAATTGCCGGCACCAGGCGCGCCGGTTTATCTTTCATGACATAGTCATGCGCACCGGCTTTCATCGCTTTGACAGCGATTTCTTCACCGATTGAACCGGAAACGATAATAAACGGTATGCCGTTGTAATCTTCTTCTTTAGCAAGCGCAAGCGCCTCGGCAGCGCTGAATTTGGGCATATTGTAATCGCAGAGAATAATATCCCAATTCCCCTCGGCCATCGCTGCTATCATATGCTCCCGCTCATCGACCCGTTTCCAGTCGACCGAAATACCCGCCTTTTCCAAAAGATGTAATACCAGGATCACATCGCTTTCTGAATCTTCAACAAATAGTACCCGTAAATGTGTACTCATACTTTCACCTCGTGGTGAGGAACTTCATTTAATAAGAGCCAATACACACCCATCTGCCGCACCGCTTCGACAAAAGCGGTGAAATCGACCGGTTTGCGGATATAACTATTGGCGCCGTACGTATAGCTGGTTACTAAGTCCTGTTCTTCCTGCGAAGATGTCAGCATTACTATCGGAATAAAACGTGTCTGCTCATCTTCACGAATCCTGCGTAACACAGTTAAGCCATCTATTTTAGGAAGTTTGATATCCAAGAGAATCAACTGCGGCAATGCGATAAGCTTTTCCTGACCGTTGCGACCACCAAACAAAAGTTGCAGTGCTTCGTCGCCGTCACTTGCCACGACCACATGATTGGCGATATTGTTCCGCTCTAAGGCGCGAAGCGTTAATTCGACGTCGTTCTGATTATCTTCAACGAGCAGTATGGGCTGCTTCAGCATATGCCGGTACCTCCGAGTGTGGTAGTGTGAAATAAAAGACCGCACCTTTATCTACTGTAGCTTCAGCCCAAACCTTACCACCATGTCGACGGATAATCCGCTGGACGGTGGCAAGTCCGATGCCTGTTCCTTCAAATTCGCTGGCATGATGCAGCCGCTGAAACGCACCGAACAACTTATTGATATACTGCATATCAAATCCGGCCCCGTTATCGCGTACGAAAAAGATCGTTTCATCCGACTTTCGGGTTGCATCAAACACAATTTCTGCCCGCTCACGCTTACCCGAATATTTCCATGCATTGTGTAACAAGTTTTGAAGCACGAGTCGCAACAGATGGCGATCACCAGTTACCTGCAATGATGGCGCGATAATGACATCCACATACCGTGACGGTTCAGTTTTTCTCAGTTCTGTAATTACTTCTTCTGCCAGCTCACTTAGATTGACCGGCATGACCTGCATTTCCCGGCGGGTGACACGGGACAGCGAAAGTATATCATCGATTAAGATTCCCATATCATCGGCGGCTTTTTTTATCCGTTTGAAAAAGTCCTGACCTTTTTCATCCAGTTGATTGGCGTAGTCTTCCTGAATGACCTGACTGAATCCGGTGATCGCCCGAAGCGGCGCGCGCAAATCATGTGAAACTGTATAGCTGAATGATTCCAACTCTTTATTGGTCGATTCCAGCGCTTCTGTCTGTAAAGTCAGTGTATGGTTCAATGAAGAAATTCGCTCTTCAGCCGCCTTCAATTCTCTGATATCCATAACAACACCGCCAACGCCGTACGACGTATCCGACGTATCACTTGGTGCAAACAGATGCGTGAGATAATAATAGGTACCATCTGGCTGATCAAAGACATCCTCGAACTGCATCGAGGTTCCCGTGGATAACACGACTTCATCGCGTGATTTGAATCGTTCGGCAACTTCAGGAGGGAAGAAATCAAAATCTGTTTTCCCGAGCATGCTTCCCGGCGCTACGTTCAATAATGCTTCAAAGCGTCGGTTTACCGTCAGGTATCTTCCATCCCGGTCTTTAAGAAACACGACAGCCGGGGTGTTATCCATTATTGCATCCAGACGAGACTGAATAATCTGCCGTTCGCGCTCATGGAGTTTTCGCGGAGAAATATCGCGGCAAATTCCGGTCAGAGCGTACACTTTACCGGTTTCATCTGCAAGCGGAAAGGCACTTACCTCAACGTCGATTGGATACCCGTTTTTATGCTTGAGCAAAACTTCAAGACCCTGAATCGTTCCGCCGCGCAGCAAGTACATATGATTTTTCCGCTGTTGCTCGTAGGTATCTCCATACGAAATCAATTTCCAGCTTTTCCCTTTTGCCTCTTCCGCAGTGTAACCGAAAATCCGTTCTGCTCCGTCATTCCACATGGTAATGGCATCATCCGGCGTAATACTGATAATGGCATCATTGGACGCTTTTACCAGTGAGGCAAGAAATGTAGTTGCCGCCAGCACCTTCCTGCGTTCGGAAATTTCATACCCGATTGCCAAAAGTAACATACCTACCCCTAATGCGGTAAAGGACATCGAAGTATTTAAAGCCATCGGAACAGCGAGTCCGCGATAATCCAATGGAGCGCGATAGGCGTATCCAAGCAGGAAAACAAGCGGAATAGCTACCATCGCTATTGCCAGCCCGGTTGCAAGATGCCGTTTCCATTTTATGGTTTTGGTGCGGGTCAAAAGGATGATACTGGTCCCACCCATGACAAAGCAGGCTGCCGTGGCAAGCGCCATTCGTCCAGGGGGAACAGCTATAACTGATTTGGTCGCGAGCGGTAATAATTGCTCAAGAAATCCATCTGCAATTCCTAACGAGTGTTCCACCATACGGGAGCCAGCCAGCGCAATACCAAATAGGCCGAGTATTTGAGCAAATCGGTTCATTCTCGGGGTAGGAACGGTAAGCGAGAAAAGTGCCGCACTGAAACAGAGAAAAACCAGAATAGTCCGCGGCGCCATCGGGTAAAATGATTCCCCGAATGCATTGAGTACGGGACTATTGATCACCCAGCCGATTGCCGCGGCTAATGCAATGAGAAACGAAGTTCCGGATAAAACCTGAACGGAAAGAACGATTCGCCCGGGGGGCATCAAGAGTTCATTGCTTCCCGCTGGTAGAGTATTCGATGTTGCTTGCCCTGCCTCTGACATATTGCCCTTTAAACTATTGAGCTAATTCACCTCTTGTTGATGTAATCGACAGTAGTTGTCATTGATTAACCTCTGTTTCAAAAGTTTTTTCGTTCCATAAAAGCATGTGCACTTTTTGCGCAAATGATTGTCCCACTTCCACAACCGTACATTCCCTTATCATCTCAAGGTTAGCGCATGACTGCCGATAGTGAGAAAATAATGGTGTATATTCCCGGGCAGACCATAAGCAACAGTGAGCCGGATCAGGGCAAGCAGACCGGTAACAAACAGCAGATTCCCCGTAGTTTGTTCTCAATATTAGTTATTGATGATGACAAGCATTTAGCCACTACCCTGAGTAAGGTGCTGACTGCCGCCGGATATGCCTGCTCGTTCTCCTTTGATCCAACCGAAGCGCTAACGCTGACCGATTCCCGACCGTTCGATCTCATTATTACCGACATTCATATGCCCGGTATGTCCGGCGTCGATTTCGCGCAGACTATCCAACAGCGGGCGGTTTCCTCCATGATTATTTTCATGACCGCCGATGCGGAACTACAACTTATCTCCCGTGCCATGACGCTTGAACCATTCGGCTATTTAGAAAAACCGTTCAAGCATGACAAACTTCTGGAATTAGTCGCAAAAGCATATGAACGGTTTTGTACGGTCATTTCCGGTGAATCAGAACGAACCAGACTGACAACCGCCGTTCAGAAACAGAAGCAGGAACTGAAATCGCAATATGAACAGCGGCTGGCGGAAAAAGAGTTGCTGCAAGGGATCGTCACACATGCCAATTTCGGATTGATAGCAGTTGACATGCATTTAACCGTTTCACTGGTGAATCAAGTCGCCTGCACATTGTTATCGCAACAGGCGCAGGATCGGTCTGTCTTTGTCGGTGCGCCGCTGATTCGCCTATTGCCGGTCTCCTGCCGGTCACAAATTCTTGCTTTATGTCAGTCGGTCCAGCGAACACATCAACCGCAGGAACGAACTTTTACCAACCCGGTCAATCAACGGCTGTTACACGCGACCTCCTATCCGATTTTCCACAACAATGAACTGTATGCGGTCGTATTGTTGATTCATGACAATACCGAAAAAGAATTACTGCAAAAAAGTCTGCTGCAATCGGCGAAGTTAGCCTCGATCGGCTCGCTCGCTGCCGGCGTGGCGCACGAAATCAATAACCCGCTCGGATTTGTTATCAGTAACATTAACACGATGTCAAAATTTGCCGCTTCACTTTCCGATTTTGCGCGGACAGTTTCAACCTACGCCGATGACCCGCGCATTCCCAAAGCATGTCAGGATGAACTGAAGCAGCAGGCGAAAGCGCTTGATTTGGAATATGTGCTCAGTGAAACCGGAACGCTGCTTACAGAAACCGATGACGGTCTCAAACGGATGGCGCGTATCGTTAAAGACCTTAAATCATTCGCGCATGAGGACAGCGAAGTCCCCGATTCGGCTCAGGTGAATGAACTGATCGAAAAGGGACTCAACCTGGTTCGCAATGAAATCAAATATAAGCTCGAAGTGGAAAAATCATTAGGGGAGTTGCCCAAGATTCTCTGCTTCCCTTCCCGTTTAGTGCAGGTGTTTACCAATCTGTTTATCAACGCCGCGCAGGCGACTGAACAAAACGGCAAATTGATTATCCGTACGTCAGTCTATCGAGACGCGGTCGAAGTCCGTATCAAGGATACCGGCCATGGCATTGAACCGCAGCATATGCAGCGGATATTCGAGCCTTTCTTCACAACCAAACCGATGGGGGTCGGCATGGGGATGGGATTAAGTATCTGTTATGCCATTATTCAGCGACATAACGGCACGATTACGTTCTGGAGCGAAGTCAACAAGGGAACCGAGTTTGTTATCACGTTGCCGATTAAAAACAGTTTAAAACAAAGCAAAGAAGATAGTACCGAAATGTCCACGGAATTACCGGAGGTGTTACAGCAATGAACCAACCGAACGATTCCACATACGATGCAAAAGCAGCTGATCACCAGCTGCATACGCAAATTCTCTTCATTGATGACGAAGTTCCGATATTAAATGCGCTCAAACGGCTGTTTCATGGCAACCCGAATCTTACCTGCCATTTCGCACCGTCACCGCTTGAAGCGCTGGAAATACTATCGCGCATCCAAATCGACGTTATCGTATCAGATTACCGTATGCCGCAAATGACCGGCACCGACTTGCTTGCAAAAATAAAAGATAAGCGTCCTAAAGCGGTCCGAATGATGATTACCGGCCAGGCCGATCTGGCGGCTGTGCAAAAAGCGATTAATGAAGGGGGAATTTTCCGCTTTATTCTAAAGCCCTGGGATGACGAAGAATTAGTGCAGGCAGTAAACCAGGCCGCAGAATATTATCACCGTAAATCAGACGCCGAACACCGCAGCGAGGCAACCCGCCGACAGAATGTCACGCTCGGGCAAATCAATGCCAAGCTGGAAGAACAAGTAACATCACGCACCCGCCAGCTTGCTGACGCACTCCACACTGCCCGTTCACTCACCCAGAAAATGGATGAGACGCTTTACCACACTACCAAGATGTTGTTCGGGTTCATTAAATTCTTGAATCCTGAATTAGGCAGTCACTCGCAGAGGGTGGCTGAACATGCGGTTAACATAGGCCGGAGAATGAATTGTACGATGGAGGAATTACGGGAACTTGAAATCGCGGCGCTGTTACATGATATCGGTATGCTGTACCTCCCGTCTGAGATGGCCAGGAAGAATCCGACAGCATATTCAGCCGAAGAAATCGAAATCTATCACCGTCACCCCATTACCGCCAAAGAACTGCTTGGTACAGTTCCGCACTTTGCCCGAGTCGGTGAATTGATAGCCGGACATCATGAGCGGTATGACGGCACCGGATTCCCGAACGGGAAATCCAAATCTGAACTGCCGATCGAGTGCTATATCATCGGGGTTGCCGATCTGTATGACCATCTGATTATGGAAACTGAAGGCAGCGCGGAAGAGAAACATGAAACCGCCCATAAGACTGTTTCCGGATTATCCGACAGCCAATTTCCAGCCAAACTTGTTCAGTCTGCATTGTATCATTTCGAACAGATGCATGAACTCGCCAACGCCGCCGAAATCCTTGACCTCGGAATGTCGGAATTGATACCGAACATGATTCTGGTTCGAGATGTTTATGCCTCAAGCGGGGCACTCGTGCTCATGGCCGGAACGATGCTCAGTCCGCAACATATTTCACATATCCGCATGATGCATCGACTCGACCCGATTAGCGGTAATTTCCCGGTATTACGTAAGCGGCCGGCAACGCCTCATCCGACGGAAAACATGGTCAAATCGTAAGATTCGACCTTAGATTGACTTCTTTCTAAAATATCCTATACTCCGGTCGATATGACTGGAACTTCTTATCCCTTCAATTGTTACAAACAGTCTATGAAAGCTTGCTCATTCTCGTTAACTGGTTATTTTCTGACTCCCTTAACCCTTTCCTTTTTATTTGTTACTGGCTGCGGCAATGGTGAAATCAAACCCGCTGCACGAACCGGCCCGGCGGCTATCCCGGTCGAAGCGATGGTTATCCAACCCCGACTTTTAGAAAACAAGATTTATACCACCGGAACAGTGTTAGCGAATGAGGAAGTGGAACTCCACCCGGAGATCAGCGGTCGGATTATTGGGGTGCATTTCGAAGAAGGAAAGCGCATCAAAAAAGGGGAGTTGATGATCAAAATCAACGACGCCGAACTGCAAGCCGACTTAAAAGCGAAAGAACCAGAAGCAAGGCAAGCCGCTGAAGAAGAGCGACGCAAACGGGGTCTTTTCGAAGTCAAGGCGATCAGCCAGGAAGAATATGATAAATCCCTCAGTAATTCTAAAATGCTCGAGGCGGAACGACAGGCTATTGAATCCCAACTGCGTGAAACCGAAATTCGCGCACCGTTCGACGGTGTCGTAGGACTGCGTTATGTCAGCGAAGGGGACTACGCCTCCCCCTCATTATTAGTTGCCACGATTCAGGATATCGACCCGATAAAAGCCGAGTTTTCCGTACCGGAAAAATATGCACATCAATTGAAAGAAGGGGTCAAAGTTCTGGTTCGTATCGGTGAATCACAGGATGAGCATATCGGCATCGTCTATGCGGTTGAGGCAAAGATTGATCCGGGAACCCGTACTATTAAAGCTCGCGCCCGTGTCCCGAACCCAAACGGAACTATTATTCCCGGCTCATTTGCCAAAATTGAACTGACGTTAGAGCAGATATCGAATGCTATCGTCGTTCCGGCCGGAGCCATTATTCCGGAAATGAGCGGCGTGAAGGTATACGTAAATGTCGACGGTAAAGCGAAAGCTGTTCCGGTGAAAACCGGTATTCGCACCGACAGGGATGTACAGATAACCGAAGGGCTGAATATCAATGATACTCTCATTGTTACCGGCATGCTTCAGTTGGGTGAAGGCAAAGGAGTAACCATAACGGGTTATAAGACTGAATGAGCAATTTGCTATGAATATTTCTTCCGTCAGCATCACCCGCCCCGTTTTTACGATCGTACTCTCCATTCTCATTGTTCTCTTTGGTATCATCAGTTTCATCTTCTTAGGCATTCGTGAATACCCCAGCGTCGATCCCCCCATTGTCACCGTAACAACCAATTACACCGGTGCGAATGCTGATGTTATTGAATCGCAAATCACCGAACCGCTGGAAGAATCGATTAACGGTATCGCCGGCATTAAATCGCTTACTTCCACCAGCAGTGATGGCCGCAGCACTATCCGTGTTGAATTTGAACTCGGTATCGATATGGATGATGCCGCTAATGATGTCCGTGACCGCGTTTCCCGCGCTATCCGCAATCTCCCACCCGACATCGACCCCCCGGTAATCGCAAAATCAGATGCCGACTCCAGCCCGATTCTTTCTCTGACAATCCAGAGCGACAAGCGCTCACTATTGGAACTCTCTGCAATAGCCAATGATATTTTCAAAGAACGCTTACAAACTATTCCCGGCGTCAGCGAAATACGAATTTGGGGTGAAAAGAAATACGCCATGCGTTTGCTCATCGACCCGGCTCGATTGGCGGCACATAACTTGACACCGTTAGATGTACGCAACGCACTCAACAGGGAAAACATCGAACTTCCCTCCGGCCGTATCGAAGGGTACAGCACCGAACTTTCTATCCGCACCTTCGGTCGTTTGACCAGTGTCGATGAATTCAACGACCTGATTATCAAGGAAACCGCAGGTTCAGTGGTAAAACTCAAAGATATCGGTCAGGCTGTCTTAGCTCCGGAGAACGAACGCACGATATTACGCGGCAACGGCGGCATTCCGATGGTCGGGGTAGCCATTACTCCTCAACCGGGTGCCAACCATATCGCGATCGCGGATGAATTCTATAAGCGAAGTGAACAGATCAAAAGGGAAATGCCGGAAGATCTGAGATTCAGTATCGCGATGGATACAACACAGAATATCCGTAAAGCGATCACTGAAGTTATCGAAACGATTATCATCGCATTCTTATTGGTGCTCTTAGTAATATTTGCTTTCCTTCGGCACTGGCGTACAACACTTATTCCGATGCTTGCCATTCCGATTTCCCTCATCGGTGCATTCTTTATCATGTACTTCGCCGGGTTTTCGATCAACATTCTGACGCTATTAGGCATCGTGCTCGCAACCGGAATCGTGGTTGACGACGCTATTGTTGTCCTTGAAAACATTTATAGCAAAATCGAGCAGGGTGTCGAGCCAATGGAAGCGGGGCACAGCGGCGCAAAAGAAATCTATTTCGCCATTATTTCGACCACTATCACTCTTGCGGCTGTTTTCCTGCCGATTATTTTCTTGCAGGGTCTCACCGGCCGTTTGTTCCGCGAATTCGGTATCGTGGTCGCCGGATCGGTGTTAATATCCGCATTTGTTTCATTGACCCTTACTCCCATGATGAGCGCTCGCACCCTTCGCAAGCGTGACCATGAAAACAAGGCATTCGAATGGAGTGAGCGGGTATTCAATCGGATGACCGAAGTATACCATCGCTCCTTACGCGCTTTCGTTGAACGTCGCTGGCTGGCGCCGATTATCATGGCGGCCGCAGTCGCGATCATTCTTGGTATCGGCGCGCTTATCCCCTCAGAAATGGCGCCGATGGAAGACAAAAGCCGTTTCACCATAAACTCCACCGCACCCGAAGGTACATCGTACGAAGCAATGGAGAATTACATCGGTGAGATTATCAAACTTGTCGATACCTTACCGGAAAAAAATGTTATTGTATCGGTTACTGCTCCCGGATTCGGCTCAAGCTCTGCAGTCAATGCCGGATTCGTTCGTATCACACTCAAACCACCGGATGAGCGTGAACGCAGCCAGCAGCAGCTTGCCGATATGCTCAACGCGAAAATTCGACACTTCTCCTTTGCCCGATCATTCGTTGTACAGGAGCAAACTATCAACACGGGCGGAGGTGGCGGTAGTCGCAGCCTGCCGATTCAATTTGTTATTCAGGCGCCGACTCTTGAAAAACTGAAAGAAGTGCTGCCGACCTTTTTAGATAAAGCGCAGTCCGATCCGGCCTTTCAGGTTGTCGATCTCGATCTGAAGTTTACCAAACCGGAAATGACGATCGAAATCGACCGCGACCGCGCTCGTTCACTTGGTATTACTGTCCGTGATATCGCCGAAACACTGCAACTCTATTTCAGCGGCCAGCGATATGGTTTTTTTATTCTGAATGGAAAGCAATACTCAGTTATCGCGCAGGCGGATCGCGGTAACCGTGATGAACCGATCGATCTCAGTTCAGTCTATATCCGCAACGACAAAGATGAACTCTTGCAGCTTGATAATGTGGTCAAACTCTCCTATCGCAGCAGCCCGCCGCAGTTATTCCGGTTCAACCGGTATGTATCGGCAACTGTAAGCGCATCCTCCGCGCCGGGGTACACGCTCGGCGACGGTATAAGCGCGATGGATAGAATCGCCGATGAAGTACTCGATGAAACTTTTTCGACCAGCTTGTCGGGTGCATCGCAGGAATACGCTGAAAGCTCCAATACACTTCTGTTCGCGTTCTTATTAGCATTGATATTGGTCTACTTGATTCTCTCCGCCCAATTCGAAAGTTTCCGCGACCCGCTTACTATTATGTTCACCGTGCCGTTAGCTTTGGCTGGTGCAGTGTTATCGCTCTGGGCGTTTGGGCAGACATTCAACATTTTTAGTCAGATCGGTATTATCGCGTTGGTCGGTATCGTGACCAAGAACGGTATTTTGATTGTTGAGTTCGCCAATCAGCGCAAAGAACAGGGACTGACAATCAAAGAAGCGGTTATTGATGCCGCCGCGCAGCGGTTCCGCCCGATTCTGATGACCAGCCTTGCCACGGTATTCGGTGTATTGCCGATTGCATTAGCATTGGGCGCTGCCGCGCAGAGCCGTGTGTCGATGGGTATCGTGATTATCGGCGGCTTGATGTTCTCCCTCGTACTGACTCTCTATGTCATCCCTGCGCTCTACACTTACCTGACGACCGAAAAGCCGCACACACCTGCTGCCGCACCCAAACCGGTCGAAGCGGGTCATGTGTAAGCATTGCGGCTTTTTACTAATTTCTATATATTTCCCTCATGCCGAAAACCACTCCCCCGCTTAAAGAGATTTGTGCCAGTATTAAAAAATTACTCAAGATGTATGAACCGCAGTTTGTCGCTAAAAATGAGTTTGAAACCCGGTATGAACTCTGGACCAACAAGCCGGTAGTAATCGCCGGAAGAAAACATGATGAAATCTATTTTGCCGGAATGATCGTGCAAAGTTCGTATGTCGGTTTTTACTACATGCCTGTCTATATCAACACCGCGCTGAAAAAAGAGATCGGCTCCGACCTTTTGAAAGCGCTCAAAGGAAAAAGCTGTTTTCATATTAAAACCGACGACCCGAACATGATGAAACAGATCAAGCAGGCGCTCGAACTCGGCTACAAGTGCTATAAAAAATCCGGCTGGCTTTGATTTTCCTGTTTCGTTATCCCCGACAGTTCAGATAACAATTGTATTGGCCGATTCATGCCGACTATTATACTACCGGTATGAACGCTGATATGTTTTCCCGCTTTTTCAAAACCCGCAAAGGATGGGCAATCCTAATCGGGCTGTGGTCGATTCCGGCCGTGCTTGAAGCTATTTTAGCCCATGCCCGGATGACCCACCTGAATGAACCCTCTACGTTCATGGTCTGGCTTTTGGATTCACTGGTCGAGTGGTATGTCTGGGCCGCCTTTACCCCCTACATATTTTCACTCGCGCTAAGATACCCAATTAACCAACCACCCCGACTTAAAAAAGTCATGCTACTGCTCGTGTATGGAATAGTAATCGTTTCGGTACACGGCCTCATAAAGATCACGGCTTCATACCGGCTTTTCAATGATCCAATTACCGTCGACACAATGCTTCGCGGTATGGGCTCATACTATTCCTGGAACAGCCCGATTTCGCTCTTGCTCTACGCGGGCATTATCGCCGGCGCGACTGCATTTATGGCGCAGATGCAGCTCAGGGACAATCAACTCAAAGCAAGCCAACTCGAAACCCAGTTCACCCGCGCGCAGTTAGATACTTTACAACGGCAGCTCGAACCGCATTTTCTGTTCAATACACTCAATTCTGTTTCTGTACTCATGCAAAAGGGGGATATCCAGCGGGCGAACCAAACGCTCAATGATTTAAGCGATCTGCTGCGCTATGTGCTCCAGCAACAGCGCACCCAAAAAGTAACATTGCACGAGGAGATGGAATTAGTGCGTCGGTATGTCGGTATCGAACAAACCCGGTTCGGCGACCGTCTGCATGTGCATATGGATATCCCGACCGATTTGCTAATGATTCCGGTGCCGAATTTTGTCGTCCAGCTTTGTGTCGAGAACGCGATTAAACATGGCGTGACGCAAAAAATAGGTGAGGCGAATGTATCGGTGCGCGCCAGACGGGAAAACGGATATTTAGCGATACGAATCGAAGATGACGGTATCGGTTTGCAGGCGCCGGAAAACGGTAAACCGGAAGGTATCGGCGTAAGCAACGCAAAAAAACGACTCACCCTTTTGTATGGGGACAATCATTCCTTTACACTACAAAACGGCCGTGACAAGGGTGCAGTCGCCGAACTGCGGATTCCGATAGAATCAATCGAGACACAATCTTCAGCGCAGGAAACCGAGCAGGCATGATTACAACGATTATAGTCGATGATGAACCGTTAGCCCGTGAAGGCATTCGTTTGCTGTTGGCTGAAGACCCGGAATTTCAGGTTGTCGCCGAGTGTGAAAATGGGCAAACAGCGCTTGAGCAGATTGCGCTTTTGCAGCCGCAGGTTTTGTTTCTCGATATTCAGATGCCGGAAATGAGCGGGTTCGATGTTGTCCGTTCATTCGACCCTGAAGATATGCCGCTGTTCGTATTCGTTACCGCCTATGATGCCTTCGCGCTCGCTGCATTCGAGGCCCACGCGCTCGATTATGTATTAAAACCAGTCGATCAAAAGCGTTTCGCTCGCACCTGTGAATGGATTAAACGACGGATTCAGGAAAAACAACTTAGCGACCTCCCTGCCAAGTTACTGAATATTGTGCATCAACAGCCAGCGGCAGCGATGTCGACCTACCCTGACCGTATTCCCATCCGCACCGGCGAACGAATCTATTTTGTCGGAGTCGATGAAATCGACTGGATCGAAGCAGCCGATTATTATGTTATTTTACACACCGGCAAAAAAACTCATCTGTTGCGGGAAAGCTTAAGTTCTCTTACCGCCCGACTTGACCCCCGCAAGTTCCGGCGGATTCATCGCTCGACCATTGTCAGCCTCGCCCAAATACAGGAACTGCGTCCACATTTTCAACAGGAACATCAGGTAATCCTCAAAGACGGCACCGCTCTTAAACTTGGCCCTTCGTACAAAGACGCTCTTTCCGATATTCTAAACCGCCAATAAGCAGCGCTTCCCTGCACCAAATTGCCGGTTCACTGCAAAACTGACCAGTTTGGCGGCATTTTCATTTTAAATCCCCGCTTTTCGATTACGTTTTCTCACGGGTAACCTCACGTCCCGCTGATTTTGTAAACATTTTCCTGTACATAAAGGAGTCGATTATGCCCAATGTTAATTGCCTCAAACAACCAACAGCAGTTGCTCTGATTTCACTCGTGACACTGCTTCTTTTTGTGGTAGCGGCACCGACCGCTTCTGCGATTACCTTCACCAAAGTCAGTACCGGCCCGGTGGCCACCGACAGCGGTGATTCCCGAAGTGTCAACTTCATAGACTACGACAATGACGGGAACCTCGATCTACACATCACCAACGGTCCGCAGCTTGGTGCAAAGGCATTTTTGTACCGCGGTAACGGAGATGGAACGTTTACTAAAATCACCAATGACACCTTAGTCAATACGGTTGCTGCCGCCGACGGCGCAACCTGGGCTGATTACGATAACGATGGTGATATGGATTGTTTCGTTGCTACCTGGTGGAATCAGAAGAACCCATTTTTTACCAACAACGGCGACGGCACCTTCAGCCGTGTAGGCACCGGAACGATAGCTACGGAAAATACCTATTCAGAAGCTGCCTCATGGGGGGATTACGATCAGGATGGGTTTTTAGATATTTACATTTGCAACAGTGCTGCCGTTTTACAAAACCCGTTTTATCGCAACAACGGGGATGGCACTTTCACTAAGATTACTACCGGGCCACAGTCAACCGACGGCGGTAAGTCCCGTGTCGGAATCTGGGGAGATTATGACGGCGACAATGATATCGACCTGTTCGTTGCCAACGAAGACAATCAAAACGACAACTTTTACCGAAACGAAGGGGACGGCACCTTTTTTAAAATAACCGGGATGCCGCCGGCGAATGGCGGTCGGAGTTCTTTCAGCGCCAGTTGGGGGGATATTGATAATGATCTCGATCTTGATTTGTTAGTCGCTAACTGGGGACAGGATGAACAGCTCTACATCAACAATGGTGACGGCACTTTCACTCCGCGCAGCAGCGGCGACCCGATTGATGATGCCGGATTTTCCGTCAGCAGTTCATTCGCCGATATCGACAATGACGGCGATCTCGACCTGTTCATCACTAACGCATTCAATGACCAATTTGATTTTGATTTTCTTTATTATAATGATGGCGCCGGAAACTTTACGCGCGACGTGACCGATACAGTCACGACCGATCCGGGCTGGTCATACGGATGCGCCTTCGGTGATATCGACAAGGATGGTGATTTAGATCTTGCCGTCGCTAAATGCTTCAATGCGAATGAAAAAAACTCACTTTTCATTAATAACGGCAACAGCAACCACTGGATTAGCATTACCTGCCGCGGCGTGCAAAGCAACCGCTCCGGTATCGGTGCTGTCGTGAAAGTCAAAGCGGCAATTGATGGTGTTACTCCAATCTGGCAGATGCGGCAGATTACCAGCCAATCAGGATATGCCGGACAGAATAGTATCGATGCACATTTCGGCCTGGGTCTTGCGACAAGCGTAGATTCAATGATTATCACCTGGCCGAGCGGGTACGTGACGACTCAGGCTAATATGAGCGTTGATTCCTTCTTTACTATCGACGAATGTCCAAACGTTGATCCGGATGGGGACGGCAAAATCTGTATCGACAACTGCCCGTCCGTAGCCAACCCGAACCAGGCGGATACCGATCTTGACGGTGTCGGCGATCTCTGCGACAACTGTCCGGATGACCCGAACCCGGGGCAGGAAGATTCAGATTTTGATAACATTGGTGACGCCTGCGAATCCTGCTGCGTCGGCACCCGCGGCAATGCGAATGGAATCGGCAATATTACCGTCGCAGATTTGACTTTCTTAGTTCAATTCTTATTCAATGGCGGCCCCACTCCACCATGTTTGGAAGAAGCAAACATAAACGGCATTGGCGGTATAACGGTGCAGGACCTTGTCTACCTGGTCAGCCATTTATTCAATAGCGGCCCTACCCCGCCAGCCTGCCCGTGATAACACGTATTTGATATTACCTTTACCGCTCTGAGATAGAAAAAGTAAGCAACTTAGTTGCTTACTTTTTTTGTAAAGAATCCGACCGCAACAAAAGCGACAAACGCCGCCGCAACCGAGCTTAAAAACGGCGCATCAAGCTCCATGAATTGTTCACCTGCAATAAGCATGACCACACCACCTATCAAAGCAGCAAGCGCTGCCCACTGACCGCCGAATCGGGTGAACAGACCGAACATCGTAATCACTAACACACCCGATCCACCAAGGCTTGATGCAAATTCGACGAGAGAAAGAATACTGTCGGATGAAATCGCGACGAAAAAGGCTATGCCACCCGCGATAGCGACGCACAATCGCGCTAACCGAACTTTTCCCATTTCTGAAGTTATCCGTATCATTGGACTGATAACATTGTGCGAGGCCAATGACCCAACCGCAAGCAATGCGCTGTCGACTGTAGAAAGCATTGCCGACACCAATGCACCCGCAAAGAGAACATATAAGAAGGTATGCAAGTGCTGGCGTGCGATAGCCGGAAGCAATTGCTCCGGATCTTCAAGTCCCGGGACTAACTGCGGACCGATAAGACCGAGCAAAAGCGGCAGTGTGCCGACGAGCAGATACATCAAGGCAGCTACAAGCGAAGCATTACGGGCAACGGCAGGAGAACGTGAAGACATTACCCGCGATGCCAGCTCCTGCGAAACAAGCGACCCCATAATCGGTATCATCCAGGCATTCAGCTGCGTCCAGATACTTCTGTCTTCCGATGAAGCAAAGCTGAGCCGTTCCGGGGAAATCATGTCGATCGTTGCCGAAACGCCGCCTAAACTGACTACGGTTATGACAAGTAATAATCCCAATCCAATAATGATTGCAATCCCCTGAACAAAATCAGTGATAACATCGGCACGTAACCCGCCAACAACCGTGTAGGCAATAACGATAAAAGCTGCGATTCCCATCGCCGTAGCAGCGGTCATGTCCGATGAAGCTGCAATCACCTGTCCGAATGCGCGGATCTGCGCGGCCGCCCAAATAAGCGAGGTGGGAATCATCAGGATTGCCGCTGCCCGCTCAACGTTGTTTCCGAAACGCTGGCGGAATAAATCAGCGAGGGTGACATAGCCCCCTTTCCACAATGGTGCCGCCAAAATCAATCCGGCAAGAATCAAACAAATCGTATACCCAAACGGATCGGAACGGCTGCCGGCAAGCCCTTCACTATATATTGCGCCGGACGAACCCAAACAGGTTTCGGCACCGAACCAAGTAGCGAAGACTGAAAAGGTAGCCATCGTCATGCCGAAACTGCGACCAGCGAGAAAATAATCCTCCTCGTTTCGGATTTTTCTAACGAGTACCGCGCCGATGACAAACTGAAAGACGATATAACCGAAAATACCGACTAATTCCCAATTCATGGGACAATGATGCTATGATAAACGGTGAGTTGTAAAGTTTGAGTAATCGAGCAGGATTACAAACGTGCAAATTTAGTGAAAATCGGAAACTCAACGAGTCGTGTTGTCTCCGGCTTCCCCCACGCTTTCGCTAAATCTGCGGCAATAATAGCGACCGGGTGGCTCCCATGCTGTTTTTCATACACAGTGGCTGGAGAAAAACTGCGGAAAAAACCGATCAAGTTTTCAAGCTGCCATTCCATCCGACACGCGAAAACCGGAGTCTGGATTTCCGTAAACGGAAACAGCAATGTTCGATAGTTACAACGGCCATGATACGTTTCCGGCGACCAATACTTGTCAAGAATATCAAAATAATACCGTTTTACCAGTTCATCGATCGTCGGATTGATAGTCGGCACATAGTACGCCCAAATCGCAATCGCTCCACCCGGCCGTATAACTCTGCGAACCTCGGTATAAAATTTCTCCGTAGCAAACCAATGTGCGGCTGTTGCAACTGTTACTAAATTGATTGCCTTATCCGGCAAGCCGGATGATTCTGCAGGAGCGGCATAGTAGGTGATGTTTGGCCTGGTAATCGCGTGTTCTATCTGCTGCGGGCTGACATCTGTTGCCGTTACCTGCTTGAAATACCCGGCGAGTTTAACCGCTGCCTGCCCGTTGCCAGTGCCGACATCAAGAGCGTGGTCATGCTCATGTACTAATCCGGCAACGTAGGCAAACAACTCATCCGGATAGTCCGGGCGATATTTGCGATACGTTTCAGCAATGCTTGAAAAAAGACTCATAGTCTGTGTATTACACACCACCGTACACCGGCACCGTCGCGCCGGAAATATCTTTGGAGGCATCTGACGAAAGAAAGAGAATCGTCTGCGCTAATGATTCCGGTTTCACCCATTTGGAAAAATCGGCTTTGGGCATAGCAGCTCGGTTTGCTTCGGTATCGATTGTACTTGGAACAATGACATTGGCGCGAACGTGATGCTTTTTCCCCTCCTCCGCGGCTGCATGCGTGAGATTAATCAATGCCGCTTTTGAGGCACCATATGCCGTAAAATTCCCGCCTCCTTTAAGGCCCAGCGTCGAACCGATAGTGACAATACTGCCGCCGTTTTGTTTTAACAACGGCATCGCTTGTTGAATACAATAGTAGGCAGACTTGCAATTAAGGGTGAACATTTTGTCCCATTCCGTTTCCGGAGTTTCCTCTACCGCATGACCGCCGGCAAATCCACCGGCTAAACAGACAAGGCTATCCAGACGCCCATGATTCTTTTTTACCCGTTCGAACAACCCAGCAACTTCTTTAGACGAGAACAGATCGACTTTTTCAAACGTGCAGGCAGTGCTGTTGACGACCTGCTCGACTTTTTTTCGTTCTTCTTCTATAATGTACGTTACTATTACCTTGGCGCCGGATTTGACGAATGCTGCAGTTACTGCTGTACCAAGCGCGCCGGTACCACCGGTTATTACTACTGTTTTACTGAACAAATCGTTACTCATACCGTATTCCTTTACTCAATATCAAATATCTGCTGAATTTGTGGTGCGCCATATTCCGCCCGGGCGCCATACGCTTTTATATTGGGCGTGATTGCCTTCTCTCCGGAGCTATGGGTATGTCCGTACAATACGGTCAGTTGTCGGTTAGGGTAGTTTTCCATAATCCGCTTTAACATATCCCCAACAACCTGACTGGCAAAATGGGGCAGGAAATCATCATTGGTCATCATCCCCTTAAACCAGCAGGCTTCTTTAAATGGAGGAACATGAGTCACGACAATTACGTGCTCAAACTTTTCGAGCGCAGAGGGAAGCACCCGCTCAAAATGCGCCGCCGCTTCTCCGGCTAATCGCTGCATAACTGACAGACGGTATTCTTTCGATTTGACCGATAACCGATCACCGTCGATAGCTGACGGATAAAACTCTTCAATCAATAAATGATCGTTCATCAACACTGGTGATACCGCATAATTACCAAACCGCCCATCCGCCCACCCGTCATGGCCGATGATTGCCGTAGTTTTAGTCAGTGGGATTTCATTAACCGAACTCAAATAAACCAATTTGCTGTTATCGGTGAATGATGCCAATTGTGTGCGTAGTCCGGCCACGGAACCGTGATAATAATCATGATTTCCCAGCACGAAAAAGATCGGACGTTCAACTGCTTGTGATAAGGTTTGTAAATACCCGGCAACTGTAGGAGCCTCGCCGATATCCCCGCTGATAACAAGTAAATCCGGTTGGGCGGCAACCAACTCGTTATAAAACGCAGTTAACTGCTCTCCCCCCAGAAAATTCAGATGAATATCGCTCAACCACAAAAGACGCATGTACCCAATGGTACAATAATTTCTCCGGGCAGGCAACCGGTTGAAATCGTCGAAACATACGAGCTAAGCCCCGTTTGAAACTTTTTTTACACAACCTGCACAGGGCCGGGAAGATTGGCGTCGTTCTATTGTACTGACTGCAGAAGCTCTATACGGATGAACCAGAAACGGAGGAGGCATCTATGCTTTCCAAGGTAACCAGTATGTTAACGTCGTTGGTGGTGCTCTTAACCCTACTCACCATCGGGACAACCACTCTCACCTCTCCCTCAACAGGAACACTCACCGGTCGAGTCACCGATCATGCCACCGGAGAACCGATTTTGGGAGCCTCGGTAATGGTTGTCGGTACAGCACTTGGCGCAAAAACGGACCATAACGGAGAATACACTATCAAGAACGTTCCGATAGGGACGTACACGGTAAAAATTACCTATATCGGCTATCAATCCATCGAAGCTGCCTCTGTGCATGTTGGCGCAGATGAAACCACCGAACTCAGAAGCTCGATGAAAAAGGGTGATGCTATCGACACTGGTAAGTCAGTTACGGTAAAAGGAACGAAAGATATTATCGACAAATTCGCGACTAACAATGAAAAAGCGGTTGCGGCTGAAACAATCAAAAAACAATCCACCACAACTGTCGATCAACTTCTCGAACAAGTTGCCGGAGTGAAAAATGGCAAGGTAGTGAACGTTAGTCCTAGTCGCGCTCCTGAGACAAATCCACAACCGGCCGATGCCTTACAGCGGAACGAACGCGATAAAAGAGCAGCGCAATCGTATGTTTATGAACCGCCGTCTTACTATCACTATCCACCGGATGCCATGTACTTCAAACACTATGGTGAAAACGCTTTTATCAATACGGATGAAGATAATCAATCGACCTTTGCGGCCGATGTCGATGATGCCTCTTTCTCGATCACCAAAGGCTATTTGGAAAATGGCGAAATGCCTCCCGATGCCGCAGTGCGCGTGGAAGAATTCATCAACCATTTCGATTATCGTTACAAAAACAACGGTGCAAAACCGTTCGGCGTGCATTTGGAAGCAGCTCCATCCCGTTTCGGTAATGGCTTTTTGCTTCGCGTAGGCATTGCCGGACAAACCATTCCGGAGCAGAAACGAAAACCGGCGAACTTAGTGTTTGTTATCGACGTTTCCGGCTCTATGGAATGGGGTGGTCGCCTTGAAATGGTTAAGGACGCGCTCCGTTATTTAGTAAATGAACTGACTACGGAAGATGTCGTCGGTATTGTCACCTATAATGACGTCGCAAGAACTCGTTTGGAACCGACTTCGGTTGCCAACCGCAGACGTATCCTGCAGGCTATCGATCAACTGAGACCGGGCGGTTCAACCAACGCCGCGGCCGGTATCCGTATGGGTTATCAGATGGCGGATGAACAGTTTCAATCAGGGTACACCAACCGCGTTATTCTTTGCTCTGATGGTGTTGCCAATGTCGGCGTAACGGATGCTGATGGTATTCTTGCTTCGGTAAAACCGTACATCAAAAAGGGTATTACCATGACTTCCGTCGGCATCGGTATGGGTAACTACAATGACGTTCTTTTAGAACAACTGGGTGACAAGGCGAACGGTCATTATGCCTATATCAATACGCTCGACGATGCCCGTAAAATCTTTGTCGAAAATTTGACCGGTACGCTTCAAGTCATCGCCCGTGATGTCAAAATCCAGCTTGAGTTCAATCCAGCAGTGGTAAGCAGCTATCGCTTGTTAGGATATGAAAACCGGGATGTGGCCGATGAAGATTTCCGCAATAACAAAGTCGATGGCGGCGAGATAGGCAGCGGACATACCGTTACTGCACTCTACGAGATCAAACTGTACAGCCGTCGCGCAAAAGATGCCGAACTCGGCCAGTTGGCGATTCGGTACAAACACCCGGAAACAAAACAGGTTGTTGAAATCAGCGAACCGATCGATGAATCGATTATCCACAGCCGATTCAAACAAAGCAGCGACATGTTCAAACTGGCCGCCTATGCTGCCGAGTTCAGTGAAATTCTTCGCGGTTCATACTGGGCACGTGGGTCATCATTGGATAATCTCCATGCCGACGTTCTTGCACTAGCAAGCCGAACGGAAGATCCGCAAATAGAAGAACTTGCGACCATGATCGAAATGGCTGACCGAGTTAACTCCGCTCTGGCTGAACGATAGCCGGACATATAGTTCTCCTTTCAACTCTCTCGAAAATGCGGCTTCGGCCGCATTTTCAATTTTTGTCGTATACATATACGAGCTTGCACCCACCTTGAGTTTTTTCAAATAATCATGCACATTAGCAGCAAGCGGGTCGTCTGAGATATACGGCAATAAACATATCGCGGGAAAAGAGGCATACCACGTCTTGAAACATTTACCTACTAACTTATTTCTGGCAGCAGCTATCTGCTCTGTAGCAATAGGCGCAGCGACGTATGCCTCCCCTAAAACCGGAACAATCACCGGATTCATAACGGACTCGGCGACAGGTCAACCGATTTACGGAGCTTCAGTTATTGTACTCGGTAAACCGATAGGCGCCAAAACGGACATAACCGGCATGTACTATATCAAAAAAGTTCCGTTAGGTACTTATTCGCTAAAAGCCACCTATATCGGGTACATTTCGGCGACAATAGATTCAGTAACTGTGGATACAAGCAATACAATAATACCGAGCACGATGCTGAGAAAAAGCCCTTCAATTTATCCAGAGACAACCATTGTGATTTCATGTAGAAACTACCCAATCGACCGAATCGATTCCGGTACAAATGATACGGCATTTGATGTATCGATTCCACCGAAGCCAATTAAAACCGTAAATGAATTATGGGAAGAAGTCAAAAAGACAGTCGATGAATCGAAAAGAAAAATACTGCTCCGCGGCGGCGACACCAGTGAAGTTGCGTACATTCTTTATTTCCCCTTTCCCTACAATCCTGTTGCTGGGTTAGGTGAACAAGTGCCCGGAGATACCGGAACTATCACCGGATTTGTAACCGATTCGGCCACGGGAAAACCGATTTTCGGTGCATCAGTTATCGTCCTCGGTAAGCCGATGGGGGCGAAAACGGATATAACCGGTATGTATCATATCAAAAGAGTTCCTTTAGGTACCTATTCGCTAAAAGCCACCTACATTGGGTACCAATCAGCGACAATAGATACAGTAACTGTTGCTTCCGATTCGATTGTATCGATCAACATAGCACTGCTCAAAAGCCAAAGTGATAGCGGCAAACTGATCATTTTACGCGGGAAAGCAGGACGCGAATTCATATACGGTCCAGACTACGAGTTTAAGAAGCCACTTTCATTACCGATACAGCCGAAACATGTAACAACGGTTGACGAACTGTTAACGCAGATAACTGGCGCCGTTCCGAATGCACCGGGACAAGTATTTGTTCGTGGTAACAAAGCAGGTGAAGTTGCCTACATTATTATCGACAGCCCCTATGCTGGTTTTCCTTATCCCCTTGGCGGATTTGGAGAACAAGTGGATGCAGGTAAATCCTTAGAAGCAACCCCAGCCAATCTTGGTCCAACAGGTACAATTACCGGGACAATAACCGATTCTGCGAATGGAACACCGATTGTTGGCGCGCATGTCTGCGTGTTAGATGCCGCCTTAGGCGGCAAAACCGACTCTTTAGGATTGTATGTTATTCCGAATGTACCCATCGGCACATATCGCCTTATAGTCGGTACTCCGGATTATGCTGTTTTTGATATGCCCTCTGTTACTGTTGTCAAAGACAGCACTATCACTGTTTCCAAAAAACTGCTTAAACGGATGATCGATAACAACACTTTGTTCAAAATCAAAACGATTCCTGATTCTGCAGATACATCATTTCGTTGACAAAAAAGATCACGAAGTGCTTTCCTGCGAGAAACAAATTATATATATTCTCGCTGTCAGTTATCGTTCACTCGTGCCGGGGATTTAATCAGGGTAGCACGTACAACGGAGGAGATTACTATGCGATTAGTAATTATTTCAAACCGTCTCCCGTTTACGGTTTCGCAGGAAAAAGAAAGGATCACGTTTTCGCCGAGCGTCGGCGGTCTCGCTACCGGCATTCGCACGTATCTTGATGGCTACGGAGACAAGGCACCACCGGGAACACCACCACTCTGGATTGGATGGCCCGGAATTACCGGATCGGCCGCCCAACAATCAGAAATTTCAGCGCTCGCGCTTCGCGACCATTCTGCCTTCCCTGTTTTCATTCCGAAACATACCATGGACAAATTTTATCACGGGTTCTGCAACAAGACCATCTGGCCTTTGTTTCACTATTTTCCCTCTCTCACCGTTTATGATCCCGAATTATGGGAACAGTATAAACAGGTGAACCTGCTTTTTTTCGAAGCGGCACTGCAAGTCATACAGCCGGATGACACAATTTGGGTTCACGATTATCAAATGATGCTATTACCCGCGTTGCTGCATAAGCGATACCCAAAGCTGGCTATCGGCTTCTTTCTACACATTCCCTTTCCGTCTTTTGAATTGTTTCGACAGTTACCGAAAGCATGGAGAACTGAATTGTTGAACGGCATACTTGGCGCCGATCTTGTCGGATTCCACACGTACGATTACACGCAGTATTTCCTGCGATGCGTCACCCGTATTCTGGGGCATGAGCATAACTTGGGTAGAGTGGTAACCCAAAGAAAAGTCACGCGTGTCGACACCTTTCCGATGGGAATAGATTTCGATCGTTTCGCCGCATCAACGGATATTCCCGAAGTTGTAAAAGCAAGAACCCGGTTTTCCCGAAGCGTTGGAAATACCAAAAGCATTCTCTCGGTCGATCGTCTCGATTACTCCAAAGGAATAGCTAACCGGCTGCTCGGATTCGACCGTTTTCTAGCCACGCATAAGCAATGGCACGGACGTATATCGCTCATCATGATTGTTGTGCCTTCGCGCGAAGCGGTCGACAAGTACCAGAATATGAAACGACAGATCGATGAATTGGTCGGAGAAATAAATGGAAAATACGGTACATTGGACTGGTCACCGGTAAAATACCAGTATCGTTCCCTTCCATTCTCCAACTTAGTAGCGCTGTACAGCATGAGCGATATCGCGCTGGTTACGCCGCTTCGGGACGGGATGAATCTGGTTGCGAAAGAATATCTGGCATCGCGCACTGATAACACCGGAGTTTTGATTCTCAGCGAAATGGCCGGCGTATCCCGTGAATTGGGAGAAGCGATACTCATCAACCCGAACAGTATTCAGGAAATTGCCGATGCGATTGCCGCTGCGCTTGATATGCCGATAGAGGAGCAAATTCAACGCAATACGGCCATGCGAACACGATTGCATCAGTATACGGTCAGCAGGTGGGCAGGTGAATTTTTAACCGAACTTGCGGAAACCAGAAATGAGCAGAACGATTTCGAACTGCAAATATTGACTGTGGACAAACGTTCGCGTATCGTTCGCGCGTTTCACGAAGCGCAACGGGCATTGTTGCTGCTCGATTATGACGGTACACTCGCGCCGTTCACCGATGCAGCCCATTTAGCTGCTCCGTCTGATTTTGTTGTAAGTCTTCTGAGGAAACTCAGCTCCGACACGCACTGTGAGATCTGTATTATCAGCGGTCGAGACCGACAGACGCTTCAGCGCTGGCTTGGCGACCTTCCAGTCGGTCTGGTTGCCGAACATGGTGCATGGAGTATGTTCAAAAATGAGGACTGGCAGCTTGCCCAGCAGATACGCAGCGACTGGAAAGTGAAGATCCTGCCCATACTCGATCGGTTCGTCAACCGACTCACCGGCTCATACATCGAAGAAAAGGAGTATTCACTCGTTTGGCATTATCGCCCGTGTGACCCGGATCTCGCCGCACTACGGGCAGCCGAGCTGGCCGACAGCCTTGTACAATTGACTGCAAACATAAACCTGCAGGTAGTCCCTGGAAATAAAGTTGTTGAAGTACGTATTTCAGGGGTCAACAAGGGAATGGCTGCTACCCAATGGATTCGCAGAGAACCGTTTGATTTCATCATGGCCGTCGGTGATGACTGGACCGATGAAGATATGTTTGACGTGCTACCAGCTGACGCATTCAGTATCCGCGTCGGTATGTCCCGAACACGGGCAAAATTCAATGTCCCCTTGCAGAGCGACATCATTTCACTGCTATCGGCCATGACCGGTACGGCCGCGCCATTACCAATGAAGGAGAATCGATGATGACTGAATTCACGACTGCACCTGGCAATTGGTTCCTGTTTCTCTCTACTGTATCGATCATTACAGTCGTTATTTGGGTTTTGCGTACAGTCGGTAGTCGATATCTGGCGGCGCTGGCAACAAGAACCGAAACTGAACTTGACGACCTGCTGATTCGTACCCTCAACAAAACTCACATGGGACTTGTCCTGTTGATCGCTGTCGCGATCGGGCTGCGGTGGCTGGAATTACCCCCTCTGGCCCACCAAATTGCGGCAATTGGCCTGAAACTCGCACTGTTCGCGCAAATCGCTATCTGGGTGCACCTGCTTTTGAATACGGCGATAGTCCGCCTGCTTCATCAAGACGATGCTCAACGGGACCCAACCCAAATACCCGGGCTTCGCGCTGTTTCTTTCATATCACGATTAATCGTCTGGTCATTGTTGCTCCTGTTCGCACTCGATAATCTCGGTGTCAATGTCGGTACCATGATCGCTGGACTCGGTATTGGCGGTATCGCTATTGCTCTTGCGCTGCAAAATACGCTGAGCGATTTGTTTTGCTTCGTATCGATCTTGCTGGACAAACCGTTCACGATTGGAGATTTCGTGATTGTAGGGGACTACATGGGTACCGTTGAACATGTCGGCATCAAAACCACCCGAATCAAATCGCTGCATGGTGAACAGATTATCGTGTCTAACAATGACATGGTCAGCAGCCGGATAAAAAACTACAAACGGATGGAAGAACGGCGGGTTTCGTTTACAATCGGTGTCGTATACGATACGGCAGCCGATAAACTTGCCCGGATTCCGGATATGATTAAACAGATTATTCAGACCGCGCCACACACAAGACTTGACCGGGTTCACTTTGCCCGATTCGGTGATTTCAGTCTTAATTTCGAATGTGTGTATTATGTGCTGACAAGCGACTACAATGCCTACATGGACATCCAGCAAAGTATCAATTATGCAACCTTCCGGAAGTTTGAAGCCGAAAGTATCGAATTTGCGTTTCCGACACAGACCCTGCATGTCAATTCACCGGTCAAAAACGCAGCGGAAAGCAAACCCCTGGCATAAGCAATGTGTACGGTCATACCGTTTATCCGGCGACCAGACGATGCTGTAAACCGCTCTTGAGACCGAACAATAATGTCAGATACTCTCGTAAATGCCGGGTGAGCAGAAAATTTTCTTTCACAAATTGGTGAGCTGTTTTTCCCATTGCCCGACGCTTTTCCGGCAGCCGGAGCAATTCACGCAGTCGCAGGGCCGCACCTTCCGGTGAATCGACCAGAAAGCCGGTGTAGTGATTGTGTACCTGAAGCCGAATACCGCCGGTGTTTCCCCCGATAACCGGTTTGAATTTCCAAAGCGCTTCGGTGACAGTCAGGCCGAATCCCTCCTGAAGCGATTTTTGCACGATAACGGTCGATGCCCGTTGCAACGCATTGATGGTGCGATGGGCATCATTAGGAAGCAGCAGGATAAAAATCCTCGGTACATCGGCGCTTGCATCTTTCACTTCACGGTACATCGCAGCTCCCTCAGGGTCATCTGAGGCATCACCGCCGACAAGCATTAGTTGGGCGTTGGTACGCTGTCCCAGTAACTTAAACGCCTTGATAACTCCCACAGGATCCTTAAACCGATCGAATCGGGAAACCTGTGTGATTATCGGAATCGACATATCAACACCAAGCTCGGTAACGATTTTCTGGACATCACTTTCTGGCAGATTAACATTCTTCGAACTCAATGGATCGATACTCGGGGCGATGATAAATTGCGGATGCGGAAGCGGCTGTGCGAATTGCGGCATGGAAAACACACTGGCATCGAATCCAACTACTCTATCACGAACGAAATTCCAGATAGACCGCTCCGGATGACTGACATCGATATGGCAGCGCCAAACCCATTTCCCCTTTCGTCCTGAGCATAGGCGCAGCAACCCGGCAGGCTGCGGATCATGTATAAACACAAAATCGGCATCTTCAAGATTTGGGCGCAATTTCTCCGCATTCTGCATCTGAATGTCGTCGTAATGTGTATATTGACGGGTTGTCAATGAAACCGACATACCCTGCAGCCCATTGTGAAATGATTTGGTAACAGCGAAAAACGGATCATCTCCTTCAATCACCTCCCATGATGCATCAATATCTAAAGCCCGTAGTAACGGCACCATCCAGGCAAGAATTTCCGCAACACCTCCCCCTTTCCGCGTAGAATTGACATGAACTATCCGCTTTCCTTTAAGCGGAGCTGCCAACTGGCGTAACTGCGCAATCGCTTCTTCTCCGACAATCTGCGCATACTCGGTCAGGTCATGATGATTCACGCGACACTCCGGCGTATGCGGGTGATGATTTCCTGTTTCAGTTCGGGAAGGGTAAGAAAATAAAAATCGATCAATTGTAATTCCTGCACAGCCCTGGCGTAGTTGTCACCGAATCGGGATAACCAGAAAGAAAAATCATCGGTACCAACCGGTTTTCGTCGATATGCCTCCACAAAATGATAGTAAATCGCGCTCAACGTCAGTTTTGGCAAAGCATCCTGTAACTGATCCGGTGATGCAATCCTGATGCCGCTGTCAAACACGACCGTGTACGCCTTCATAAACTGCAATTCCTGACCTCGTGGTGCCCATGGGATCATGTTCAATTCGCTCAGACGAGTTTCGATAATATCGCAGGTATAGGTTCGAAGTTCTTCGAGATCTGTGAACTCGTACGGATTAATTGCACCAAGACGTTCCGCGAGCGCACGATCCCTGAGTACACGGCCTACCCACGCGGCAAAGTCATTCCTGAATTCCGGATCGTCGAATGAAGGACGCAGCACAGTTTCAAAAAAATGGTGAAACAAGCACTCCTGCTGACAGATTTGTACGCGGTGCAAAAGTTCCCGCAAATTCATAGCCGGTTGCACATTTCCCATTGAAGCAATAAGCGCACAGTCGCAGACAACAAAGGGGGATACTTCTTTTGATTGCTGAACATTCATACACACAAACCTCACACTACTATACGACAGAACGAACGATACACGTGCCTGTCAAGCTTTTTCCGTACTGACATCTATTGTACCCGCTTACTGACAGTTGTTATTCAATTTCTTGATTAAAATTTTTGCCTCCGTCGTCCGGTATCAATGATTTCGACCGTCTGTATACTACAAGACAAACGATTGAAAAGGTCTTCTTGACAATTTCATTCGACAATTGATAGGTTTATTCCAAAAGGAGATTCAGATGCCGGAATTTATGCTGCTCATTAAAGGTGGGGACTACGAGGGGATGTCCGCCGAGGAAAGCCAGAAAGTAGTCGAAAAATATATCGCCTGGGCAAGACAGCTTCGCGCCGATAACCGGATGAAAGGTGGGGATGAACTGCAATCCAATGGCCGGATACTTTCGGTACAAAACGGCGCGATTGTCGATGGGCCGTTTATCGAGTCCAAAGAATCGGTCGGCGGTTATTTTCTGATTGAGGCAGACAATTACAACCACGCCGTTGAAATCAGCAAGGGATGCCCAAGTCTATTGAACAACGGAACAGTGGAAATTCGCCAGATAAGCGATTACAAATGACAACAGGGCGGAATGACTGAATCCTTTGACCGTTCAGTGCCGGAGTTGGTGGAAGGGGTCTTCCGCCGCTCGGTCGGTCAACTGACCGCGACACTGACCCGCGCAGTCGGGCATGACAAAATCGATCTGGTTGAGGAAGCAATTCAGGATGCGATTGTGTCTGCCTTAAAAACTTGGCCGCTTAAAGGAATTCCGGAAAAACCGGAAGCATGGTTATTCACTACCGCACGAAATCGGTTAATTGATATGTTTCGCCAACGGTCGTCGACTGTTTCATTGGAAGAGATTGAACAATCTCTATTGTTTGGACGCTCAGCAAACATAACAGATGCAGAGACGCTGCCGCCGCTTTTACAAGATGATTTACATCGTTGTATCTTTGCCTGCTGCTACCCTTCTCTGCCGCGGGAAGCGCAAGCGACCCTGACTTTGCGATTGGTCTGCGGGTTCAGCGCGGCGGAAACAGCGCGGATGCTTCTGTTAAATGAAGAAACCGTTACCCGTCGAATCACTCGAGCGAAAGAAACATTCCGCAAAACAACGGAAACCGGATCGCTTTTTGAAATCGCTTCGGTAACTGAACGGCTCTATCCGGTTTTGGACGTTATCTATTTTCTGTTGAATGCCGGCCACACCGCACCGGAAGGAAATGAACTCACCCGTCCCGATCTTGCTGAAGAAGCCCGCTATTTAGCGATGACTCTGGCAAACCATGATGCAACAGCCAAACCGGAACTATTCGCACTCTTGGCGTTGATTCATTTCCATATCTCCCGCCTGCCTGCCCGGTTACATCAAAACGGGGAGTTATTGACACTTGAAGAACAGGATCGTGACAGATGGGACCAAACTGCCATTGCAACAGGTATCGCGTATCTTGACAAGGCGGCCACCGGAATAAAATTAACCGAGTATCATCTGCAAGCCGGAATCGCGGCAGAACATGCGAAAGCAAAATCATTCACGCAAACCAACTGGAAGCAGATTATCGAGTATTACGATATGCTTGGTGAAATCAACAATTCGCCGATTGTAACATTGAACAGAGCGGTTGCCTATGCGATGTATGTTTCCCCTCAGGAAGCGCTAAAACAAGTAGATGGGCTGACTGCTCATCCGCAAATCAACAGGTATTATCTCTACCATGCCGTCCGTGCCGATTTATTGCGCCGCGATAATGAATGGAGCAAAGCAATTAGCGCTTATGCGCGTGCGATAGGATTAGTGAGTAATGATGTCGAGCGAAAATACTTAGAACGGCGAATAGCCGAATGTCGAGCGCAAATATGATTACTTTTTCGCTAATGCTACTTTGAGCGCGAACGGCGTTACGAGTGTCGTGATAATTACCATGATAACAATGGCGGAAAAGATGCCATCATCGATTACATGAAGCTGCCGTCCGATTCCTGCAAAAATCAACCCAACCTCCCCGCGTGGTATCATTCCTAATCCGATAACAACCCGATGTAATCCCTTCTCTACCGCTCCCCAACTGCAGACCTGTTTTCCTAAGATAGCCACGAAAGTCAAAACCAGCGCAAACCCGAGTACTGCCGTATTGCCAAAACTTTCTAACCGCACCTGTATTCCCATCAGAATAAAAAAAAGCGGCACTAACAAACTGTTCACCGGCCGGACTAAATCATGCAAGCTGATATATTCTTTAAATCCCTTAAAATGAACTTCCTCTAAAATCAATCCCGCAGCAAAGGCGCCGATTATCGCTGCCAGCCCGGCTAAATCCGCCAGCCACGCGAACAGAAAGCAAAGCACCACTGCCGATACGACCATCATTCCCTGCGATTGAAAATTGGCCGCTAAGGGCATAATCCGCCGCACGACGAACATACCGAGTCCGATGGCAACCACCAAAAAGCCGAGCGCCAAAAATGCCGTTTGGGAAATTGCAAATACGCTGATTCCTGTTCCGGTTTCAGCAGCAGTCACTATTGCCGCAACGATTGAGAGAATCACAATACCTAACACGTCATCGATCACCGCCGCCCCTAAAATGATTTTGGTCTCGGTCAGGTGCATTTTCCCTAAATCCTTGAACACGCGCGCCGTTATACCGACACTGGTGGCGCATAAGGTAGCACCGACAAACAGATGGATATTGCTGACGGAAAATCCGGATGGTAAAACTGACACAAGCGCAGTCGGAATCTCTTTGATAAACAGCCAACTCACACCGTAACCCAGAACGAACGGAACGACAACCCCGATAACCGCAACCAGCAACGACGATACGCCCACGCGTCGCATTTCGCTGACAGTCGATTCCAGACCGACTTCAAAAAGCAAAAGTAACACACCCAAGCGGGCGAGCCGATCGACAATAATCGCCCACTCCTGCTCTATATGGGCAACGCGTAACGGTTCAAAGAAATCAAAGCTCGGAACAAGCAGGATAAGATTACCTAAAAGAACACCGGCCAACAGTTCCCCTAACACGGAGGGTTGCTTGAACCGTTCAAACAACTCTCCACCCAGTTTTGCTGCCAAGAGCAAAACCGCTAAAACTATCAGTACCGGCGCGACTGGATCACCATGCATATACTATTATACCCATTAAGAAATAAATGGAGGTTACTGCCAGCCTTTGGCGGTTTTGAGTCCTTGAATATGGCCAATATGTTTTTCACCGTGATTTGAATAAATACGAAGCAAATCATCAACTGTCATCGATCCGTTTTCCGGATGATCAAGTTTCCGGGCAAAGGCTGATTCCGGAAGGGTATTAAACACCGCCGACCAGCGGGCATGGAGCCCTTTGATAATGGCAAGCGAAGTGGAAACCGGGCCGCTGTTGGCATCCGACTGCGCTGCCCAGATATCCTGATCATATGCTTTCACCCGCGGGTTATCTTCCGTCATCGCGAGTTTGAACCGGATAAAGGCGTTCATGTGGGAGTCGGCCAGGTGATGCACCACCTGACGAATCGTCCATTTACCGGGACCGTACGGCGTGTCGAGTTGCTCGTCGTTAAGACCCTGGATAGTAGCCTCCAGCCGGGACGGCATCCCCTCGATTTTTTGAATCATTCCCTTCCGATCAGACATGGTGACCATAAAACAACTCCTTTCATGTAACTGAACTAAAGAGTACGAAGTCTTCGGGCAAAAAAAAAGTGTTCTTCCCCTATTTTTGTAAGAAATGCTAAGGTGAATCGACTACTCAGATACGACCGATCATATGAACGGTGCTGAACAGAAAGGCAGGAGGTGTTTGAACATTCGGTAACTTCACAATACCACATACTTGACAGGCAGGTCTGGGTATTGTACTCTTTTTTTTCATCCTCGTTGATGTGCCCGGTAAGCTATGCATTCTCAGCGGGATCGACACAAGCAATGACCGACCCAACCGCACATGTTCTCTCCGACCCCGCAACATGGGTAGATACGCATGGGGATTATCTCTACAATTTTGCAATCTCCCGTCTGCGTGATCCGATCGCTGCAGAGGATGCCGTTCAGGAAACGTTTTTAGCGGCATTAAAAGCAAAAGCGAGTTTCGCCGGAGCAAGTTCGGAGAAAACCTGGTTTGTCGGTATTCTGAAAAACAAAATCATCGATCATTTCCGCAAACAGGAAAAAGAAATCCCGACCGATTTCAGCGAACAGCCGCTTCCCTTTGAACAGGAAGGTTCATTCGTAGAAACCGGCTTTAGCAAAGGACACTGGGATGCTGCAAGTGGTTTTGCCCCGGCTGATTGGGGAAACCCGGCGGAATTGCTTGAAAAAAAAGAATTTTGGGAGATTTTGAAAAGCTGCCTGCAAACCTTGCCGACCCAAATGGCCAAGGTGTTTACCTTGCGAGAGCTGGAAGAAACTGAAACGGACGAACTCACCAAACTGCTCAATATCAGCGAATCGAACCTGTTTGTTATTTTGCATCGGGCACGCGGACAGATGCGCCGCTGTATCGAACTGAAATGGACCGATAAAGGAAAAACGGGATGAAACATATTCTCTGGCGCATCGTTCTTTTGCCGGTTCGTTGGCTGTTGCCCAACTGCAAAGAGGAAACCCGCCTGTTATCGCAGAATCTGGATAAACCGCTTGGTTTCAGGCAGTGGCTCCGCATGCGATTGCATTTGTTAACCTGCGGTTTTTGCACCCGGTATGGTCGGCAAATCGAACTGATTCATCAGGCTCTGCACCGGCTGGGAGTCGAAGAATCCGCATTAGACCACCATCATCTGCCGCAAGAAGCAAAAGAACGGATAAAAGAAACAATCAGCCGTTCATAACGCACTTTTTCTCTCTTTTTCCCAGCAAAAACCCGATTTAATCTTTACTTCCGACACCTTTTTGCGTGAATATACAGAAGGAAAACATGAGCTGTTTCCGCTGAACTGCCCCACGGAAAGGAAGTACAAGCACTGATGGATAAATTCATCGTACACGGCGGCCGTCCGCTCAAAGGAACAATCCCCACCGACGGCTCTAAGAACGCCGGATTGCCTATCATATTCGGCGCGCTGCTTATCGAAAAAGGGGAAACGGTCATTCATAATGTCCCCCCGCTTCGGGATATTTACACTACCAAAAAAGTACTCGAATATCTCGGTGCAAAAGTCAGCTACGATGAAAAAGCGGAAACGATGACGGTTAGCGCTCCTAAGCTGACTCAAAATACAGCCCCTTACGAATTGATGAATCAAATGCGCGCCTCCTTTCTGGTACTGGGGCCAATTCTTGCCCGCTTAGGAGAAGCCAGAGTCTCCTTACCCGGCGGCTGCGTATTGGGTTCCCGCCCGGTCGATTTTCACATTAAAGCTTTAGGAGATATGGGAGCTAAAATTTCGGAAAAAGGTGGGTATGTAACCGCCAAGGCAAAGCCGATCGTCGGCGGGTCGATCTATTTCGACCGTCCTTCTCATACCGGCACAGAAAACATCCTCTATGCCGCTGTCATGGCGAAGGAAAAAACGATTATCTCCAATGCCGCCTGCGACCCGGAAGTAATCGATGTTGCCAACTTCCTGAATGCCGCCGGGGCTAAAATCAGCGGCGCCGGTACACCGACTATTACCGTTGAACCGGTCAAACGGTTGAAAGCGGTAGAATATTCTGTCTCCGGCGACCGACTGGTAGCCGGCACCTATCTGCTTGGGGCGGCCTTAACTGGGGGAAATGTAACCGTCACTAAAATTAACCCCCTTGATTTGACCTTAGTCCTGCATAAACTCAAGGATATGGGCTGTGAGGTAACTACCAAAGGGAAACAGATAAGCCTGAAAGCCCCAAAACGGCTCAAACCGGTCGTGGCAACCACGTTCCCTTACCCCGGTTTCCCGACCGATTTACAGGCCTGCATTGTGGCCGCGGCGGCAGTCGCCGCGGGAACTTCCCATATACGGGAAACGGTTTTTAATGATAGGTTCTCACATGCGATGGAGCTTGCACGTTTAGGCGCAAATATCGTCGTTACCAGTGATGAAGCGGTTATCCATGGGGTAGAAAAACTCCATGGCGCCGAGATTATGGCCTCAGATATACGGGCCGGAGCCGGAATTGCCCTGGCCGCCCTGGCCGCCGAAGGGAAATCAGAAGTGCTTCGCGTGTATCATATTGATAGAGGATATTATCGGTTAGAGGAAAAGCTTGCCTCGTTAGGAGCCGATATAAAGAGAGTAAAGGAACCGGCCGCCCCGACTGCCACTATGAAATCATAGCTATCAGGACGTAAAAAAGACCCCGGCCGAAGAAAGCTACCGGAGTGTATCCGAACTTTCGTTACCAATGGAGATTGTATATGCCGCGTAAATTGACACTTCTGATAGTCGCACTCGTAGCGCTTTCTGTTACTCCGCTTGTCGCCCAGGAAACCTATTTCGGCAAAAACAAAGTCACCTACGAAAAATTCGACTGGCAGTATATTCAATCCCGTCATTTCGATGTCTATTTCTACAAGGATGGTTATGAAACTGCCAAGTTTGCTGCCAATGTCCTCGAATCAACCTATGTAGAAGTTGCCAAAGAACTCGACTATAATCTCCAGCGTCGCGTTCCGGTTTTCATTTACAACTCCCACATGGATTTCCAGCAGACCAATATCACGCCGGAAATTTTGTCCGAAGGTATCGGCGGATTTACTGAAGCATTCAAAAACCGGATCGTCGTTCCCTTCTCCGGCTCATACGAAGATTTCCGGCATGTCTTGCATCATGAATTGACCCACGCCGTTATTTACGATCTGCTGTTCGGGAACATGTTCTCCGCTCTGCTCTCCCGTCAGCGATTGTTTGATTTGCCGCTCTGGTACGCGGAAGGATACGCCGAGTATTCATCCCGGCATGGCTGGGATTATTTCGCCGATATGTTCGTTCGCGACGCGACCATCAACAACTACCTCGCACCGCCGGATTATTTAGGTGGATTCCTTGCCTACAAACAGGGACAGGCAATGGTCAAATATATCGCCGACAAATACGGCGAAGATAAACTCGGTACCATACTGCAAAAAGGGCGAGTCTATCTGACCATGAACCGCGCCTTCAAAGAGGCGATCGGCGTCGATCTCAAAAAATTCTGGGAAGATTTCTCCCTCGAAATGAAACGCCGCTACTGGCCGGAGATTTCCGAACGGAAAAAAGCGGATGAAATCGGCCATCAAATCACCCGCGCCCGTGAGGATGGTTCCTACTTCAACGAACAGCCGACTTTTACTCCGGACGGTACCCGTGTTGCTATTTTTACCGACCGGTCGGATTACACGGAAATCATGTTGATATCCGCAACCGACGGAAGAAAATCGGAACGGTTAGTCAAATCGGAACGTTCCGGCGATTTGGAATCACTGCATTCATTTGTATCAGGCATGTCATTCTCGCCGGACGGCCGCTCGTTGGTATTTGCGGCTAAATCAGACGGGAAAGATGCGCTAATCTTTTTTGATGTTCGTAAGAAAAAGACATACCTGACTAAACCGCTTGGACTCTACAACATACTTTCTCCAGCCTGGTCGCCGGATGGTACCCGTATTGTCTTTTCCGGACTCAAAGGACCGGATAGAGACTTGTATGTCTACACCATTGCAACGGAGCAATTAGTACAGCTTACAAGCGACAAATATGATGACTTAGACCCAGCCTGGACACCGGATTCCAAGAACATCGTTTTTGCCTCCGACCGCCAGCATCCCGGTAATCCGGAGCGTGGTCACGGTACCATGTATGTCTCCTCAGGCGCGGAACTACCCGGCGACTTCAAATACGGGTACTTGAATCTGTTTACTATCAAGCTCGATCAGAACATGATCTCCCCGCTTGAAGTCGGTCCCGGTGAAAACAAATCCCCGCGCGTTTCTCCGGACGGGAAAAAGATCGCCTTTATTTCCAACCGGAACGGTATCGATAATTTGTATATCAAATACACCGACAGCGCCGCCTGCTATGCAGTCACCGATATTCTCACCGGTATTCGTTCCTATTCCTGGTCGCCGGAAGGAAACAAAATTGCCTTCAGTGCCTTCCAAAAAGGTGCCTTCGATATTTTCGTTATGAAAGATATCGCTCCGGTCGGTGACAAGGGCGTACTCAAACCGACTGATTTTATCCTCGGTAAGTATGATCTCTTGAACAAAGGGAACACGCATGAGCAGTTAGCCGCAGCGAGCAAACATCAGGCAAAACCTGATTCGACCAAACCGGCAGACAGCGCAGCCCAACCAACGGATAGCGCCGCATTGGCCGTTGCTGACAGCACAAAGACTGACTCAACAGCTCTTGCCGCCAAAGATTCAGTGATTACCGAAACCGGTATTTACGACGGAGACTTTGTATTTGTCGGAAAAGAGAAAGAGCATGCCAAAGACCCGCTCGATTCACTCATGACCGATATCACCAAAGGGAATGCTGCTTCTGATAGCACGGTAAAACCACCCACACCGACGGTCTTTGATTCCGTCCCTCCCCGGTTAGCCAACGGTGAGTATGAAATCAAACCGTATAAGACCAAATTCACCCCAGATATCGTCGGCGGCGGTGTCGGCTATGACACCTTCTACGGCCTGCGCGGACAGACCTACTTTTTGATTTCCGACTATTTGGGGAATCATCAGTTCTATATCACCACTGACCTGGTGAACTCGCTCGATCAATCATTTATCCAGGCATTTTATTTCAACTCTACCCGCCGTACCGACTTCGGCGCCGGACTCTTCCATACCAAGAATTTCTATCTGGATGATGACGACAATCTCTTCTCCGATCGCTTTTACGGGTTACAGGGATTTTTGAGCTATCCGTTCTCTATGTTCAGTCGTGTCGAGTTGACCGGTTCACAAATGTTCATCGACCGTGAATATTTAGACAGCGACGATGACCGTGCGAATAGAAGCTCTAAAGTTTCTACTGCTGAACTCGCTTATGTAACGGACAACATCATCTGGGGGAACACCGGTCCGGTGAACGGTACCCGTGCCCGCTTATCCCTTTCCGGAGGTGTGAACCTGTTTGAAAAACGGGATGTAGAATTCTCCGCCGCCGAACTCGATTACCGGAAATACTGGCACTTTGCCAAGACCTTCTCAATGGCCTTTCGCGTGGCCGGTGGTGCATCATTCGGTTCTACCCCGAAACTCTATTTCTTAGGCGGTACGACCAACTATATCGGCGACCGGACGGTCGATGCCCGTGTGTACGAAGTGGAAAACTTATACTTTTCGCAGGTCGTTACTCCGCTACGCGGATATGATTACTATGAACTTTCCGGAACCCGTTTTAGTGTCATGAACTGGGAATTCCGCTTCCCCTTGATTGAATACTTCGCCATGCGCTTCCCGCTTCCGCTAGTCTTAGCACAGGTGAACGGTGCGCTCTTTGCCGATGTCGGCGCGGCGTGGCGCGGCAATGATTTCAAAGGCGTGTCTAACGCCGGAGGCAAAACCCGGCTGCAGGATATCAAGAGTGGGTTCGGATTCGGTATGCGCGCCAATCTTGGCTTCCTGCTATTACGCTATGACATGGCTTGGGCGACCGATCTGTACAGCGTCTCCGATCGCCCGCATTATTACTTCTCTTTCGGCGCTGATTTCTAATTCAGTCTGACAATTCTGCCAAAAAGAAAACGCGGCCGGTGTATCGACCGCGTTTATTATTTGCGAAACCAGTGTCTCAGTGAGAGCGACGCTGTAGTCAAAACGGGCAAGTTGAGCGCCTTATATCTCTCTTCAGTGCGCGTTCTGCATTAACTATCGGCTTCCATTCCCGTTAATGCCGCTGTTGCTTTTGTAGCGTCGCGCCTGCGTTGCGTTTACCTCACCGATCTCGCACGCACAACGAAACACAACACGAACAAATGTGTCAAGAAGAAAATGCAATGTGAACCGGTACTAAACAACCGAACATCATCGTTTTCGTTTCGATGGTGACGGTTGCGGCTTACGTGATGAACCCGATTTTGATTTTTTTGCAACTGTTGATGATTTCGCTGATCGGTTCGGGTGATTGTTTTGCCCAAAGTACTGTAAATCGAGCGCCATCTGATGCAGTTTCGCATCAACCAAAGCAAACACGCTGCCGGCAGTGAACTTTCCGTTCTTTTCCCGTTCACCCGCCGGTGTATCGGTCAAAATTGTAATCCCTTCGGCGATGGTAGAAACCGGATATAAGTGAAACTGCTTATCCGCTATCGCCCTGCGAACATCCGGGCGTAACAATAATTCAGGAACATTCTGCGACGGAATAATTACTCCTTGTCTGCCTGTTAATCCTTTCGCATTACAGACGTCGTAGAACCCTTCGATCTTATCATTCACGCCGCCAATCGGTTGAATGTCACCGTTCTGATTTACGGAACCGGTAACGGCTATCCCCTGGTTGATTCCCAAATCACACAATGAGGAAAGAATGGCGTATAATTCGGTCGATGACGCCGAGTCACCATCAACGCCGCTATATGACTGTTCAAAGGATATCGATGCCGACATCGAGAGTGGTTTGTCCTGCGAAAAAAGTTTGCGAAGATACCCGCTTAGCACCAATACCCCTTTATTGTGAATCGGTCCGGAAAGATCTGACTCCCGTTCAATGTTAATAATACCGGCCCGACCAAGCGAGGTGCTCACCGTAATTCTGGCCGGACGACCGAAAGAAAAATCGCCGATCTGATACACCGAAAGTCCGTTAATCTGACCGGCCACAGCCCCATCGGTAGAGACCATGATAACATCAGAATCGAACATCTCCTGAATCTTCATCTCGATTAAGTTTACCCGTGTCCGTTTTTTCACGATTGCTTTGGCGACATCCTCGCGCGTAACAATCGGGGCACCCCGCTCACGGCAATAGAAGACACTTTCGCGAATCAAATCCTGAATAGCGGCAAACCGGGTCGTCAGCTTATCCCGCCGACCGGCTAAACGCATGCCAAATTCAGCGACCGCCTGCATGGCGCTGATATCAAATTCCGGCAGCTGCTCCTCATCCAGCGTACGACAGACAAAACGGTAATACAGCGCAAGACTTTCATCCGAAAGAGCCATCGTGCTGTCGAACTCTGCTTTGATTTTGAAAATCTCTTTGAATTCGTCATCGATCGCGAACAGCAAGTGATAGATACGCGGTTCACCGATAAGCACCACTTTCACATCCAGTGGAATCGGTTCCGGCTTAATACCGGAGCCCGCCATCATATAAAACGGATCGTACCCGGCGATTTCCAATTCGGAATGTTTGAGGGCTCGTTTCAAATAATGCCATGCTCCCGGTTCAACCAGCAAGTCGACGGCATTAATAACCAGATAGCCTCCGGTTGCTTTCAAGAGTGACCCGGCAAAAATGCGGGTGAAATCCGTGCGCCAATACCCGAACCGATCGACGACACGTTCCAGCGAACCGAACAGGTTTTTATACGATGGTGATTTTTCGATAATCACCGGCATTTTTTTCGCCTCGGCATTATCTAAAATCAGATTTACCGAAAAATCTTCAAACGGCTCACGTTTCCGATGCGCCGGCGGCTCTTCTTCTCCGCGGCGAGGCTGCGCTTCGCGAAACCGGTCAATATCGGAAACGAGCTCATCTTCCACTTCCGTCAGATACGCGGTCGTTTTTTCGCCGGGATATCGTTTTTTGATAAGATTAATTTTATCGGTCACCAGCGGAGTAATCATCGCATTGTTGAGTTTCTCGATAGCATCTTCGAGTTTCGCCGTCAGTTTTTTCGATTCGACAGTCGTGGTATCGAAATCACGGCGCAGTGAATCCCAGCGGCGACGGAGTTCATCCAATTGCGATGCCGAAAATTTTCCTTCCTTGGTCAAGCGTTCGAGTTTTTCAAGTGATTGCGGTTCACCGTCGATAAGCGGCTGAATCTCACTCCGTGTTCCCAAACTCGACTGGATTTGCACCATCACGAATCCGGCTTTGGTCAAATCTTCTTCATAGCCACCGATAAGTTCTTTCTGCCGCCCTTCAAATTCCCGCATGATTCGGGTATAGCGGTCTTTGTAATCTTCCGAGAGAAATACTTTGGGGACTATCTTGCGAAGCGATGAAATAAGATAATCCATATCTTTTTTGAACCGTCTCCCCTCGCCCGCTTTGAACATTAGTACACGCGGATAGTCGGTGTTTTTGAAATTGTTCACATAGCAGATATCGAGCAGTTCCGGATCACGCTTTTCGAGCACTTCCAAGAGATGCTTGATCGTAGTTGTACGGCCGGTACCGGTCATACCGGTTACGAAAATATTGTAGCCGATTCCGGAAACATTGAGACCGGCACGGATGGCATCTATCGCGCGATCCTGCCCGATAATATCATGACAGGGTGAAAGGTCGCTGCTTTTGGTTACCCCTTTTGGTGCGTATGAAATGGTGTAATCTATTTCCTGCGCTGATAATTCCCGTGGATGCTTTTTTGAAGATTGTTTCTTCACTGATTGTCCTATCTGTTTCGATGGCCGAACTATGCGATCTTTCTTCAATATATCTTTTGCCCCGACCGCTTCCCAACAACTTTCCCGTTAGAAATTAGCTACACAAGACAAAGAGTATCTGAGATCATCGCATCACATTGTTCTACAATAAGATATATGAAAGTCGAGGATGTTTAGTTCCATCGCATTGGTACCTTGTCACATCTGCCATAATGGCGCGAATATCACATTTGAGCCAAATTCACAAAAAATGTGGATAAATTTTTATTTTTTGGAAAATATGTTGAATTTGTAACCCACGCAGCGGCTTTGAATTACCGAAGCTGTTTTTATAACTCACTGAATTGCAGTAGACTTCCAATTCTTGACAGGGGGGGAGGGGCTGGTATATTCGTAGCCTGTTGCTTTTTTAGCGTTGCGTTTTCTAGCTGGCGGTATCGTCTAGTGGTTAGGACGGATGGTTCTCAGCCATCAAACCGGGGTTCGATCCCCCGTACCGCTAAAGCACGAACCCAAGTGTGGCCGGTGCAAGTCAGTACCGGCCATACTATTTTAAAGTCGGAACCGTAGGCCTGACAATAGGTTAGTGCTCACCGAGATATGCCTTCCGGACCGCCTCGTTCTTCTCTAAATCAGCCGCTGGACCCTGAACTGTTATCTGGCCGGTCTCAAGCACGTAACCATAATGGGCGATTTTGAGTGCCAAATGAGCATTTTGCTCTACTAAAAGGATAGTGCGACCGAGATCACGATTGATTTCGACAATCGTTTCAAAAATCGCCTTTACCAAAATCGGCGCAATGCCAAGTGATGGCTCATCGAGCAACAGCATTTTCGGTTTTGCCATCAATGCGCGTCCGATCGCCAGCATCTGCTGCTCACCGCCGGATAACGTACCGCCGGTTTGTTTCAACCGCTCTTTCAAGCGCGGAAACAAAGTCATCACATAGTCATAATCTTTGGCTACTTCCGGTTTATCATGTCGCAAATAGGCGCCGAGTTCGAGATTCTCTTTGACGGTTAACTCCGGGAAAATCATCCGCCCCTCCGGCGATTGCGAAATGCCGACGCCGACAATCCTATGCGACGACCAATTGGTAATATCTTCATTATTGAAGCGAATACTTCCCTGCGCGGTTTTCACAAGTCCGGAAATAGCGCGAAGGGTCGTCGTTTTGCCTGCGCCATTCGCGCCCAAAAGCGTGACAATTTTACCGCTTTCTACTTTCAGTGAGATACCGTTGATCGCCGTAATCGCGCCGTAGCGAATATGCAGATTTTCGATTTCCAACTGCGCCACGATTACACCTGCTCCCCGAGATATGCTTCGATTACTTTCGCATTATTGCACACTGCTTCCGGGTCCCCTTCCGCGATTTTGATGCCGTAATCAAGCACAGCCACCCGCTCACAAATACCCATGACAACCTTCATGTCATGCTCGATCAACAAAATGGCGATTTTGTAGCGATCACGGATTTTCCTAATAAGATGCATCAGATCATTTTTCTCCGTCGGGTTCATCCCGGCGGCCGGTTCATCCAAAAGCAAAAGCTTCGGTTTGGTTGCTAAGGCCCGAACGATTTCAACGCGGCGCTGGTCACCATACGGCAGCGATGCCGCCTGCTCATCTTTTACTGAAGTCAGGTCGAATATCTCAAGAATCTCCATGATAGTCGCATCGACCTTTTTTTCTTCGGAGCGATAGGCAGTCAACCGAGTAAGGGCATGGCTGAATCCATGCTCGAGACTTTTAACCAGTGACACCTGCACGGTTTGATACACCGTCATCGATCTAAATAACCGGATATTCTGAAAGGTACGGGCTATTCCCTGCTGACACACTTCAAACGGTTTCAAACCGGTGATTTCACTGCCACCGAGATAAATGCTTCCTTTAGTAGGTTTGTATACACCCGTAACGATGTTGAACACTGTCGTTTTCCCGGCGCCGTTCGGACCAATTAGCCCGACCAATTCCTGCTCGTTCACGGTGAACTGCAAATCAGAAACCGCGGTGAGGCCGCCGAAACACATCGTGCAATTGTTGATATTCAAAACCGACATATCGTCTAACTTTTTTCTTTCAGTGCCGGTTTCCGTTTGCGATGGAACCACTCGGCCACGCCGCCGAACAACCCTTGCGGACGGCTGATCATGATAATGACAAGCAAGAGTGAATAGATAACCATCCGATATTCGGCGATTCCACGCAATGCTTCCGGAAGAATCGTGAGCAATATCGCCGCTAATACCACACCGGGGATACTTCCCATCCCGCCGATAATTACCATCACGACAATTTCGATAGAGCGGATGAATGAAAACTGCGAAGGATTAATATAGGTAATGAAATGTCCATATAACCCACCGGCGATTCCGGCGAAAAATGCACCGGTCACGAAAGCGACTACTTTGTAGCGGGTGGTGTTAATACCCATCGCTTCCGCCGCGATTTCATTATCCCGCACCGCGACAAACCCGGTGCCGTAGGTAGAAGTTACCAGACTGTGCACGACAAATATAACCAGCGCAACACAGGCAAAGGTCCAGCCGAAATTGGTTAGCTGCGGAATGTTGGTAAACCCTCGGGCGGCGCCGAGAAAATCGAGATTTTGAATAATGACACGGATAATCTCCCCGAACCCGAGCGTTACGATTGCCAGGTAATCCCCTTTCAAGCGCAAACTCGGAATGCCAACAAGCAAACCTAAAAGCGCGGCAAACAGTCCGCCGAAACAGAGTGCGCCGATAAATCCGGGAATAGCCAAAGCGGAATCCGGTGTTAGACCGAGGCTGGTTGAAAATACCGCTGATGCATACGCCCCCGTCGACATAAACCCGGCATGACCTAATGAAAACTGGCCGGTGAACCCGTTAATGAGATTTAAACTGGACGCAAGAATGATATTGATACCTATATAAATAATAATCTGAAAATAATACGGATCAATCATCCCTTGCACGAACGACACCGCAACCGAGGCGAGAATCGCGATAAGTAAAATGAATTTCGCGCGGTGTCCGGCTTGCATCCTATACCTTCTCCGTCTGATTTTTACCGAACAGGCCGGAAGGACGAACTAACAGAATGAAAATCAGAATTCCGAACGCGATAGCATCGCGAAAGGTCGAAGAAATATATCCCGACACAAATGTTTCCGTCACACCGAGGATAAAACCACCAATAGCCGCACCCGGCAGATTACCGATTCCCCCAAGAACGGCTGCGACGAATGCTTTGAGTCCCGGAAATATACCCATTAGCGGATTGATACTCGGATAGACCGATGCATACAAAATTGCCGCTGCACCCGCCAACCCGGAACCCAGCACGAATGTGAACGAAATAACACGGTCGATATTGACGCCCATTAACGCTGCTGCGCGGTGGTCATGCGCCACTGCCCGCATTGCCATACCGATTTTGGTATTCAGCACGATATAGCGAAGCGCTAACAACAGAAAAATCGTCGTCCCGATAACGATAACAGTGTTGGAGTTAATGACAAGATAATCGGTATTCACCAACGTCGTGGAAGGCATCACAGTCGGAAACAGTTTCGGATCCGGCCCGAACACTAACTGCCCGCCGAATTCCAAAAACAAAGAAACACCGATAGCGGTAATCAGCACGGTCAGTTTCGGACGAGAGCGGAGCGGGCGGTACGCCAGTTTTTCAATCACTACCCCAAGCAGGGCGCAGGTGAGCATAGTGACAATCAGAACCAAAGGTCCACCTATGAGCAATGAGCCACCACACATGGAAAGAATCGGCGGTGCAGTGTAAAAGCCGACAAAGGCGCCGATCATGAATACATCCCCGTGCGCGAAATTGATAAAGCGAAGAATGCCGTAGATCATGGTGTAGCCGAGAGCGATGAGCGCATAAATGCTGCCCAGCGACACACCATTAATTATCTGCTGCAATAATTCGCTCACGCACCGAGTCCTTTGAGTTTGGGAGTATCAGCCAACCAAGTGGCTAAAGAAGATAAAAGCAAGCAGCGACGGGGTAATGCATCGCTGCTTGATATATACGGAACTATTCGTGATCACTTATGGGTTAACCGTGGCATAATAATGCATACCGCCATCCTGCACGGCGACGATAACGACTGATTTGCGGGCATTGCGCTGTTCATCAATCGTAATTAAACCGCTCACACCCTGATAATTTTGGGTAGTGGCTAAAGCATCGCGGATTTTTAATGGGTCGGCCACACCAGCGCGACCGATAGCATCGATAACGATTTTTGCCGCATCGTACCCGAGCACCGCCATTGCATCCGGCGTTTCATTGTATTTTGCTTTGTATTTGTTCACGAATTCCTGCACCCGGGCAGTGGTGTCATCCGCTGCGTAGTGGTTGGTAAAGAAGGTACCGTTCATAGCATCGCCGCCGACTTCCAATAATTTGGCGGAATCCCATCCGTCACCGCCGAGGAAATAGCAGGTCATATTCAGTTCACGCGCCTGTTTGACAATCAGCGCCGCTTCCTGATAATACCCCGGCACAATAACCGCTTCCGGATTGGTTGACTTAATCGTCGTCAACTGCGCGCGGAAATCAGCATCCCCTTCGCTGTATGCTTCTTCTGCCAGCACTTCCCCGCCTAAGCCGGTAAAGGTCTGGGTAAAAAACTGCGCGAGCCCGACGCTGTAATCATTTTTGACATCTTTCAAAATCGCAACTTTGCGGACATTAAGTGAATTAAAGGCAAACTTGGCGATTACTTCCCCTTGGAACGGATCGATATAGCAAACGCGGAAAATATAATCTCCCTTTTCAGTCACGGCCGGATTGGTTGAACCGGGACTGACCATCGGGATTTTATTCGTCTGCGCAATCGGCGCGGCCGCCAATGAACGTGAAGAAGCAATTTCACCGATCAATACGGAGACTTTATCGCGGGAAATCAACTTGGTAACGGCAGTGGGCGCTTCTTCCGGCTTCGATTGGGTATCTTCGGTAATCAGCGTAATCGTTTTGCCTAATACGCCGCCTGCGGCGTTGGTTTCTTCTATCGCCATGCGAACCCCGCGGTCGGAAGATTGCCCGAATGTGGCCGTCGTTCCGGTCATCGAGGAATAGTGACCGATTCGGATTTCATTGTCAGCTTTTTGCGTGCCGCAGCCCAAAAGAGCCGCAACAGCTACAAAAAGCAGGGAGTAAACCGCATGTTTCATGCAAGCGCCTTTCATCTATCGAGTCAATTATTGCTATCCTGTTACAACGTGGCAAAATAGACATCCGCAGTCGACCTTGTCAAGAAATTGCCTGAGCCCACAGACCGACCGATATTCACACGCAGACTAATCGTTTGCTCACTTTACTTACCCGCCGAAATCCTCTATTCTCACCGGCATAAGGTCAAGGAGCTTAGCCAATATGTCGCGTGAACGAGTCCTGATAATCGAGGATGAAGAGGATATTGCCGAACTGATACGGTACAATCTGGAACGGGAAGGGTACCAGATCAGCCTGGCGGCAAGCGGCGAAGTCGGCGTCAAAACCGCCCGAGCCGATATGCCGGACCTGATTATTCTCGATTTGATGCTCCCCGGATTGGACGGACTCGATGTCTGCAAAGTGCTCAAAGCAGACAGCAAAACCAAAGAGATTCCGGTTGTTATCGTAACTGCCAAAGGGGAAGAAAGCGATATCGTCACCGGGTTAGAAGTCGGTGCCGATGATTACTTGACCAAACCGTTCAGCCCGAAAGTACTTATCGCCCGCATTCGCTCGGTCATGCGCCGCCGTTTGCAGCCAGCCGTTGACAGTTCAGCATCACTACGGTTGCCCGGTTTGACCATCGATCCGAACCGGCATGATGTTCGCATCGAAGGGAAGCATGTCGAACTGACTTTGACCGAATTTCAGATACTGCATCTATTGGCGCGACGCCCGGGATGGGTGTATACCCGATATCAGATAGTGAATGAAATCCGCGGGGAAGATATTATTGTCACCGACCGTTCGGTTGATGTGCAGATTGTCGGTCTCAGGCGAAAACTGGGAAGCTGGGGGAAACAGATTGAAACCGTTCGCGGCGTTGGATACCGGTTGAAGGAATAAGACGTGAAAAACAGGCTCATCTGGCGTCTGTATCCTTCCTATCTCATCATTACCTTTCTTTCCTTAGCGGCTGTTCTCTGGTACACATCGAGCACTGTCGAAAACTACAATCAAGAACAGGCAGCAAAAGCGGCAACTGAAACCGCAGAGTTAGTGCGTTCGTTAGCGGCGCATCAGTTTAGAACTTCCCGTATCGAGCAACTCGACACGCTGCTTAATTCCCTCACCACCACAATTGCTGATGACATCGTCATTCTCGATCGATCCGGAAAAAGTGTCGCCGGTACCGACATAACCGCACTCGCCGATTTTTCCGACCATCCGGAAATCGAAAACGCCATGCGCGGTCAGCCGGGGAAACATATCGGGTACAGCCGGACATTAGACTCACGCATCCTTCATATCGCCTTGCCGATTATCGAAAACGGTGAGACGATGTATGTCGTGCGGGTTTCCCGCGTTTTACCGAAAAGCGGATTTTTCATGACCGATTTACGCCGCAACGTTTTCGCCGCCGGTGCGGTGGTGGCGCTTTTGGCGGCGATTATTTCCTTCGCGATATCCCGCTTTATCAGCAAACCGCTTGAAGAAATCCGTGTCGGCGCCGAGCGCTATGCCCGCGGTGACCTGCAATACACCCTTCCTGTTCATGGTACCGATGAAATGAAGACATTGTCACGGGCGATGAATGAAATGGCATCCCAGCTTGATGATCGTCTTCGCACCGTAATCCGCCAGCGTAACGAGCAGCAGGCGATTCTTTCCAGTTTGGTTGAAGGAGTGTTGGCCGTTAACACGCAGGAACAGATTATCAGCCTGAATGAAGGTGCGGAAAAACTTTTGGGAGTAAAAGAAAATGATGCCAAAGGGCGGAGTATTCAGGAAGTTATCCGCAACAGCGATTTACAATCGCTCGTACAGCGCACCCTTTCAGAAAGAGAACCGACCGAAGGAATGATTGTTTTAGAAAATGCCGGAGAAAAGCATTTTCAGGGGTATACCGCCATTCTGCATGATTCCGAAGGAGAAATGTTCGGCGCGTTAGTGGTGCTGAATGATTTGACCCGTATTCGCAAACTGGAAAATCTCCGCCGTGATTTTGTGGCAAACGTTTCTCATGAACTGAAAACGCCGATTACGACTATTAAAGGATTTGTGGAAACACTGGTCGACGGCGCAATTGCCAGACCGGAAGAATCGCAGCGCTTTTTAAGTATCATCGCCAAGCAGGTTGACCGCTTAAGCGGCATTATCGATGACTTATTGAGCCTTTCCTGGATTGAGGATGAAGCCGGCAAGGGAACAATGGACATGGAATCGCATTCACTTCCGGAAGTGCTGCAAATCTGTATAGATGCCTGCGAAATTAATCGGAAACTGAAAGAGATAAAAATTGCGCTGAATTGCCCGGAACATTTGCGAGTGACAATAAATGCACCGCTCTTAGAACAGGCGATTATCAACCTGATCGATAATGCGATCAAGTACAGTGACAACGGCAAAACCGTAACGATAACTGCCAAGCAAGGCGAGACCGAAACGACGATTGCCGTCAAAGATGAAGGGAGCGGAATCCCGGCGGAGCATCTTCCCCGTCTGTTCGAGCGGTTCTACCGGGTCGACAAGGCCCGCAGCCGAAAATTAGGCGGTACCGGGCTGGGGCTTTCTATCGTGAAACACATCGTGTTAGCACACGGGGGAACGGTCGATGTGACCAGCACGGTCGGGGTCGGGACAACCTTTACCATTCACTTACCTATTAATCCACAAAGTGAACTAAATCTGCCGGTTAAGAACGGGTAAATTTTTCCATAGCTTAGAGTTACAGACTCTTTAAATAATCACAGCGAGCTAACACAATTCTAACAATTCAGGCGTTCACTTGGGTTGGATAATAGGATTTAGAATTTCAGGAGATGGGATGTTGCAACTCAAAAGCTTACTGACTCTTTGTATCGCCTTCGCATTGCTTTCCTGCAGCTCTGGCGAAAAACAGGCCGCCACCAAAAATATAACGGTCAAAGGATCGGACACGTTAGTTCGTTTGGGACAGCGCTGGGCTGAAGTCTATATGGGGAAAAATCCGGGTGAAGTCATTCAAGTCTCAGGCGGTGGCACCGGTACGGGCATCGCGGCATTGTTGAATGGTGCAGTCGATATCTGCGAAGCATCCCGCGACATGAAAAAAGATGAATACGATTTAGCCGAACAGAAAGGGATTCACCCCTACCGTATTCCGGTCGCTCTGGACGGCATCGCGCTCTATGTGCACAAAGACAACCCAGTTACTGAACTAACGCTCGATCAAATCAAAGACATTTATCAAATCAAAATCACGAACTGGAAAGATGTCGGCGGGCCGGATAAGGAAATCATTCTCTATAGCCGTGAAAACAACTCCGGCACCTATGCATATTTCAAAGAACATGTCTTAAAAAATGAAGACTTCGCTGACCGTGTGCAATCTCTCCCCGGCACTGCGGCAGTTGTGAACGCGATATCAAAAGACCCGTATGGAATAGGGTATGGTGGCATCGCCTGGGCAGCGGATGTGCGCGACCTGTTAGTAAAGCCGAATGATTCGGCTGCCGGTGTTCCCCCGACCATCGAAACGGTCACGAATGGCAGCTATCCGATTTCCCGTGAACTCTACTGGTTTACCAACGGCAAACCGGATGGGCGTATCAAACTGTTAGTCAACTGGGTGCTCTCCGAAGAAGGACAGCTGATTGCCGATGAAGTCGGTTATGTCCGCCTCCCGGCTGAAACGGCACAAAAGGCGATGATTCAATAACGGTACGGATACATGAGCGACCTTTCCTTCAGAAAAAAAGCACGCGTGATTGACAAAGTAGGCGGATGGTTTATCCGCTCTACCGCTTTGTTAACCGCAGCGGCTATTATTCTGATTTTTCTGTTCATCTTCAAAGAAACGATTCCAATTTTCACCGACAAAGAAGTTCAGGAAACTGCCAGCCTGGACAAATTGATGCTCAAGCAGTCGTTCGATCCGGAATCGGAACCGAAATACACCTGGCAGCCGAATTCAAATAATCCGAAATATTCTCTTATGCCGCTTATCGTCGGTTCACTGAAAGCGGCACTCATTGCCATGCTTGTCGCAATACCGTTAGGTGTGGGTGCGGCAATTTATTCGGCCGAGTTTGCCTCGCGCCGGATGCGGGAATTTTTAAAACCGATTATCGAACTGCTCGCCGGAATTCCGTCAGTCGTGCTCGGATTTTTCGCGCTTATCGTACTCGCCAGTTTTCTACAGGCAGTATTCGGATTTACCTATCGACTTAATTCGATAACAGCAGGCATAGTTCTCGGTATCGCTATTACCCCGGTAATTTTTACGGTCGCCGAAGATGCGATGACCTCTGTCCCCAATTCACTGCGGGATGCTTCCGTTGCCTTAGGCGCAAACCCCTGGCAAGTTTCACTAACCATGGTCCTTCCTGCCGCACTTCCCGGTATTGCCGCCGGTGTGGTGCTTGGGTTCGGCCGCGCCGTCGGCGAAACGATGATCGTACTGATGGCATCCGGTAACGCCGCGATTTTCTCCGGCAGCTTTACCGATTCGATTCGCACCCTATCCGCTACTATCGCCGCCGAACTCGGTGAAGTGGTGTTCGGATCGGAACATTGGAATGTGCTCTTTTTCATCGGTTCAATACTTTTCATTTTTACGTTCATCATCAACCTGCTTGGTGATGTCGTACTCGGCAAAGTGAAAGAACGGCTTCAGGGGAAAACATCGTGAGCACTGAAGCACAAACTCAGGATGATATTGTTGTCCCGATGCAGGGAGATACCTACGGCCGTTTAGCCAAATCCTACGGCGTCGTTCCCCGTGCGATGACATTTGCAGCGGTAATCATTATCGTACTCATCCTCGCAGTGATTTTAGGCAACATCGTTATTCATGGTATCGGCACAATCACCTTCGACTTTTTAACCAGCCCGCCGGAAAACGGTATGGAAGGGGGCGGTGTATTCCCTGCCATATTCGGAACAGTTGCACTGGTGATTCTTATGACTATCGGCGTGATTCCGCTCGGTGTACTCACGGCGATTTATTTGCAGGAATACACGAATCAGAACTCAATAATGACGCGAATCATCCGTATGGCGGTTAACAATCTGGCCGGGGTGCCATCGATCGTGTTCGGTTTGTTCGGTCTCGGATTTTTTATTGGATTCATTGGCGGCGGTATCGACAGCGCTTTCTTTCCGGGTGAAGGACCCGTTTGGGGACGACCCGCTATTTTGTGGGCAGCGCTTACCCTTGCCCTTTTGACGGTACCGGTAGTGATTGTTTCCACCGAAGAAGCCCTCCGCGCCATTCCGCGTGAACTGAAAGAAGCGAGTTATGCTTTGGGGGCAACCAAACTGCAAACGATTATCCGTGTCCTTATTCCGCAGGCCTTACCCGGTATTTTCACCGGCGCGATTCTGGCCGTCAGCCGCGGCGCGGGTGAAGTTGCTCCTGTCATGTTCACCGGCGCGGCCTATTACCTGCCGCAATTGCCGGAGCGGATGAATGACCAATTCATGGAGTTAGGATATCATATTTATGTGATGGCGACTCAGTCGCCGAATGTCGAAGCTACCAAGCCGATTCTTTATGGAACGGTGCTGGTACTGCTTCTGTTGACCTTTCTATTGAACTTTACAGCTATCATACTTCGTTCTAAATTGCGATCAGGAAAAGCTAATGTCTGAGTATAATGAAACAACCACTGAACCGTTGATTCGCACCCGTATGCCGGAAGTATCGAATACCCAGCCCGCGCCGGAAAAATCGAGCGCGCCCAGGATGAAAATGAGTGTCAAAAACCTCGATTTCTTCTACGGCAAACACCAGGCGCTTATCAAAGTCTCAACCGGTATCGAAGAAAAACGGGTCACGGCGCTTATCGGCCCCTCCGGATGCGGCAAATCTACGTTCCTCCGTTCCCTGAACCGGATGAATGAAACTATTCCCGGCACCCGGCATGAAGGGGAAGTGCTTTTGGATGGCCGCAACATCCACAAAGATTTCAAGGATGTTTCGGAAGTTCGCGTGAAAGTCGGGATGGTATTCCAGCGCTCCAACCCGTTCCCGAAATCGATTTTCGACAACGTTGCCTATGGCCTCCGCGTAAACGGAGTGAAAGACAAAGCGCTGATCGAAGCAACGGTCGAAGACACCCTCAAACGGGCGTTCTTATGGGATGAAGTCAAAGACAAAATGAAAGTGAGCGCCTATATGCTCTCCGGCGGCCAGCAGCAGCGGCTCTGTATTGCCCGAGCCCTGGCTATTAAGCCGGAAGTTTTGCTGATGGATGAGCCGGCCTCAGCCCTTGACCCGATTTCGACCTCAAAAATCGAAGATTTAATCGGAGAACTGAAAAAAAACTATACGATTGTCATTGTAACTCATAATATGCAGCAAGCTGCCCGAATTTCCGACTATACCGGATTCTTTTATAACGGTGAGTTGGTCGAATTCGGTAACACGAACAAGATTTTTACGAAGCCGGATAAGAAACAGACTGAAGATTACATAACCGGACGATTCGGATAAGGATATCAGAGAATAATCTATGTCACACATGCATCTACAGCGCGAAATCGAGCGCCTCAAAAAACGCATCCTTGCTCTGTCTGCCTTGGTTGAAGAAAGTGTCCGTGCCTCCGCCCGAGCCATTTCCGAACGGGATTTAAGTCTTGCCATGAAAACTATCGAAAACGACTCCCTGATAGACCAGTCGGAAGTGGAAGTGGAAGAGGATTGTCTAAAAATTCTTGCCCTCTACCAGCCGGTCGCTATCGACCTTCGCTATATCATCGCGACTTTGAAAATTAACAACGATCTGGAACGGATAGGTGACTTGTCTGTCAACATGGCCGAGCGCGCCTCATTTTTAGCGACCCGTGAACCGATCGAAATCCCCTTCGATTTCCCCCGTATGGCAACGCTCGCGCAAACGCTTTTGAAGCGAAGCATCGACGCGCTCGTCAATTTGGACGTACAAATCGCCCGTGAAACGATTGATGCTGACGATGAACTCGATGCCTTAAACCGCCAGACCTACACCAAAATCGGTGAAAGCCTGCGCAAACATCCGGACCGTCAGGATGAATACATTCAATTGCTGGCAGTATCACGCCACTTGGAACGGATCGGCGATCATGCGACCAATATCTCAGAGGATGTCATCTACATGGTGGAAGGTGTAATCGCCCGCCATCGGAATGAACCGTTTTACGGTAACGGCTCACAGCGCCGCAACCAATCTTCGATTCGTTAACGAAACTCGATCTGCAAATCTTCTTCCGCGCGGAATCTCTTTTTCAATGCATCAGCGCGATAGGCAAAAATCCCGCGCAATTGTTTTGCTACCAACCGTTCGTTTACTATTCCCGACAAAAAGCTCAACGGAAGGGCGTAATGAATAACATCCTCAATCCTGACCGTATTGGGCGCTAACGCATGAAAGCGATGCTGGTGATGCCAAAACCGGTAGGGTCCGAACCGCTGTTCGTCGACAAACAAAAACGGCTTTTCCACACGCGTAATCTCGGTTACCCAGAGAAGAGGAATACGCATCACCGGACGAACCCGATATGAAACAATCATCCCCGCATACATACTGTCCGGTACCTCACTGATCGGATCAAGTCGCAGACTCGGCGGTGTTATTGTACTTAGATTTCGCGGGTCAGAAAAAAAGCGCCAGCACTCATCGATCGAAAAGTGAAACGTCTGGCTGGCTTGGAGCTGGAACAACCGGGAAAGAATCGGCATGCTGAACTACCTGTTTTTTCTACGATGCTGCCGGTATTCCCGAAGTTTAACTTCACCCAGCGGTTTCGCCGGTTTAACGGTAATACTTTCGATTATTTCAGACATGACATCTTTTTGCATTCGCCAGTTAATACAGGCAACAATAACCATTGCAATAACAGCGCCAAGACTGGCTAATGCCATATCCTTGTGAGCATCCCACACATCCCCCTGCGTACCGAGATATGCCATCCCCAATTCTCCGCCGAACAATAGAGCAACTGCCCATTCTATCAACTCATAAAGCATCGAGAGTGACATTACCAACTCAACGGGCAAGTAATAGTTCCATGTTCCGCGAGTTTGTGCAATCCGCATAAAGAGCTCCCGCATCGGATAGAAAAACAGCAACCCAAATGAAAAATGAACCAGCCGGTCAAATTGATTCCGTTCAAATCCGAATAATTCATTTACACTGATTCCGATTGCGGCAAACCAATTGTCGTAAGGCACCTCTGCATACGTGTAATGTGCACCAACGGTATGAAGCAGGAGAAAGATGAAGAGAACCGTGTAGGAAACATTACTGAGTCGAAACCATGTCCGCGTTACGAACAACAGAATAAGAAAAGCAACCGTTAACAGGTTCTCAAGCCGCCAATCGGATGGGTATTTTGGATTGATCGCCCAGATGATCCACCAAACGAGAAAAATAAGAAATAGTTTGGTTCTGTATTCGAGCGAAGGAACTTTTATCATTCAATAACCGTTTTGTAAGAGTATCCGTAATAAGCGGCAAGAAAGTGTGAAAGCAAGCAGAAAACACCGTGAGCAAAGCAGCATCCAGTCAGCCTCAGATTGACAAAAGCAGCCACTCAAGCTATCATCCACCAAGGAGAAATAACGTGTACAAAATTATTCCTTTCACGTTTACAGCGCTACTCTTGATGTCAGGGATGAATTCACAGGGGACAGATCAGAGCACATACAAAACCAACGATGTTGGGAAACAAACGAAAGCCGAGAACAAACCCGCCATGTCTATCGAGCATATTCCGTTCAAAACGATTACCGGTGACTCCACCGATTTATCCGCTTATGCCGGTAAAGTAGTACTGATTGTTAACGTCGCCAGCGAATGCGGCTACACTCCGCAATATGAAGGATTGGAAGACCTCTACGAAAAATATAAAGACAGCGGTTTGGTAGTACTCGGTTTTCCTGCCAACAATTTCGGCGAACAGGAACCGGGTACGAATGAAGAAATTCATACCTTCTGCAAAACGAAGTTCGGCATAAAGTTTCCGATGATGGCCAAAGTCAGTGTGCTGGGTGAAGACAAACATCCGTTGTTTGTGCAGTTGACCGAAAAATCGAATATCCCCGGCGAAATCAGATGGAATTTCTGCAAGTTCCTGATTGACCGCAAAGGACAACTTGTCGCTCGTTTTGACTCCAAAGTCGAACCGATGTCGGATGAGTTAGTCGGCAAAATCAAATCCCTTTTCTAACCTGCCGTGAACTCTGGGTGGCACATCCTTTAGGGTGTGATCCGATGTTTTATCAATAGGTCGGGTTTGAAGCAAACCCGACAATGGCCTTTCTTGAGTAGGTCAGGAGCCCTGCGCCCTGACACCAATAAATAGAAAGATGTCAGGACTACAGGAGTCCTGACCTACCAAACTACGTTCATGTTGATTATCGTGCCGAAAACTCAAACTTGACCCTTCTCTAAAACGCCCTCATACTCTTTCTCAGAAATCGCAAAAACACTAACCGTACAGGGTACAATGACCAGACGTTTAGTTCGGCTAGTATTGTTTCAAATCTTTTTCTGCATCTCAGCTTGCTTTTCGTTTTCATCTCTTTTGGCTCAAGATCATTATCAGATAATTCATGCTCCCGGGATTACTTGGACCCAGGCTCGCGACTCAGCTGTGGCTTTAGGCGGACAGTTAGTCACGATAACCTCCTCGCAAGAGCAGATTATGGTGGGGGGATTAATCTCCACCAACGGTTGGTGGATTGGAGCAACTGACCAAAATACGGAAGGACAATGGGAATGGGTTACCGGTGAACAGTGGGGATATACAAACTGGTACACCGGCGAGCCTAACAACTCGGGCAACGAAGATGCCGCCTATTTGAATGCCGACCTCAATGACGCATGGGTCGATGGTGCGATCTCAAAAAATGATCTTGCTGGTTTTATTTTAGAGCTGCCCAATGTAGGAGCGTTTCCGCAAAACCTAAAGCTGCTTGATTCGGTCGATGAACAATTTATTAACTCCGCAACTCCAACGATTGTCTGGGAGTACAGCGGTTCCGGAGACCCTCAGACCGCGTATGAAATAGAAGTTGGCACCGATACGGACTGGTCTGTCGCAGAAATGTGGGCGACAGGAGAAGTCAGTTCGTCGGACACGTCATTTGTATACGCGGGTTTGCCGCTTGTATCACAAACACTATACTACATGAGAGTACGCCTAAATAATGGCGCCGGATGGGGCACTTGGAATTTGCGCTTCTTTACATATGTCGATATCCCATCAGCCACCTATCAGGTTGTATCGGCACTGGGGAAAACATGGGAAGAAGCAAACACCATGGCGATGGCTATGGGTGGACATCTCGTTACCATAACCAGCGCTGATGAACAATTCTATGTTGGCGGTTTGGCGAATTCCGGTATATGGTGGATTGGCGCCACCGAAGCGGATTCAGCAGGAGATTGGAGCTGGGTCACGAATGAACCATGGTCATACACAAATTGGTCTGCTGGTGAACCAAATAATGGGATTGCTGAAAACGCTGCAACCCTACAACCCTCAGCTGATGATCAATGGGTTGATTATTATGAAAATCGTACCGGAGTAGCCGGATTTATTCTTGAAATCGACGGTGATGGCTATTATGCCCCCTTTCCGGGAAACCTGAACATTGTCAATTCGATCAATAATAAATTTATTTTCGATTCAATTCCTGTGTTTCAATGGAAAAATCCATACCCTTCTGAGCAAACCGAATATGAAATTGCAATTGGTGCCGATAAAGACTGGCTTACGGCTGAAATATGGAACCCAGGACCTGCAGCATCTACTGATACCTTCACGGTGTACGACGGACTTCCCTTTGTACCGAATCAGGTGTATTACGGTCGCATTCGTCTGCGTGATAGCCTGAATTGGGGATTTTGGACGAATTTTTCGTTCCGTTATCATGATCTTTCTCAAGAGCCAGCATATATACCGATTCAAACAAAAGGGATCACCTGGTCACAGGCGCGGGACTCGGCAAACGCGCTTAGCGGCTATCTGACAACAATTACGAACGCGCAAGAACAACAGAAAGTATCCAGTATCCTTACCTTTGGGTTCTGGTGGATTGGCGCAACCGATGAAATTATCTCAGGACAATGGCGTTGGGTAACCGGTGAATCATGGTCATATACGAATTGGTTTCCCGGTGAAGATTTGGTTGGCAATGAACATTATGTGTATCTCACCTATGCGGGAGCTGGTCAATGGTTGAACACGATTAATAATGCTCAATTGACGGGCTTTATCCTTGAAATACCTATTCGAAAACCGTATGCCATTGGCCTCGGTTTTACTAATTCGTATGTCGCTCCCTATGTCGGCTCGACAACGCCGACAATCGCCTGGCAATACAATAATTTTTATGATACTGAACAAACTCAGTATGAAATCGAAATCGGTACTGATAGCAGTTGGACTACCGGAGTAGTTTGGAGTTCCGGCACCGTGATGTCTTCTGACACACAAGCAGCCTATACAGGAATGCCACTGAGTGAAGACATACCATATTTTCTCCGCGTTCGCGTAAGCGACAGCCTTGAAACGGGACCCTGGTCACAGATTTCATTTTTTGTCTTCGATCTCACCAAGCATACCTATGAACTTGTTCAGACTAACAAGAACTGGCTAGGCGCATACGATGCCGCGCAAGCTGCGAATGGATATTTGGTAACCATAACAAATCCTCTTGAAGAATTCGTGATTCGCAATCTGCTTCCAAATCCGTTTGACTTCTATGCCGGGGGAACGGATGAAGTCGTTGAAGAGGCATGGTCATGGATAACCGATGAACCCTTTCAATATACGCATTGGGCGCCAAATGAGCCGAACAATGCCGGTGGCTCAGAAGATTTTATTGAAGTTCACGGAGATGGGCAATGGAATGACGTCAACGGCACCAACTCCCTTTGGTTTGTTATTGAACGGGATTTAACCGCTCGAATTCCCGTAATCATGTTCGATGGTAAGCCCCGCAATACACACGTTATTTCTGATTTTCCAAAAATCACTTGGCTGCGCACAAGCGATACGCTTATTCAGGACAGCGTGGAAATAGAAATCGGCATCAACAAGGAATGGACTATCGCTGAATTGTGGAATCCTCCTGTTCTGCACACATCTGATTCTTTTGTAACGTATGCGGGGAATCCGTTACAGGATGGCATTACTTATCAATGTCGTATCCGTGTTGCCTACGGCAATATTTGGACACCCTGGTCATACACGAATTTTCACATGAACGCCAAACCGATACCGCCGGTACTCCCGGCTTCAATGCCTGTGTATACAACAAGAACACCGGTATTGCAAATTCCCAGTGGTAACGACGGAGAAAAAGATTCGCTTACCTATTTCTTTGACGGATACTATGATAGTTCACTTTCTGTACCGGCGGGATACGATACCAGTGAACCGTTCGCGATCGGGCAAATGGCGGATCTGGCGATTCATCTTCCGCTCAACGATAACAGTATAGTTTGGTGGCGAACCAGGGTTTTTGATGGTTACGAATACTCAATGTGGTCAAACACCGGGAAATTGGTGATAAACACGGAACCAGAGCAACCCTCCATACCCACGCTCATATCACCATCTGATCAGCCCGGAATGCCTGTATTTGATCTGACGCCGACAATGAAATGGTTTGCGATTGATCCGGATCCGATGGACACGATATGGTACACCTTGGAAGTTGCCGCCGATTCACATTTTGTTTTTGTTCGGGTGTTTGATTCTTTGGAGAGTGAGGAGTTTGAATTTCCCGACTCGCTTGGTTTCAACAAGCAATACTGGTGGCGTGTAACTTCGTATAATCCGAATGGGCTTTCGTTGGGAGCATCTGATGGGAAAAGTTTCTATACTTGGATGTTGGGCGACGTTAATCATTCACAGTCCGTCACGGTCCAGGATCTTGTCATGCTGGTTAGCTATTTGTTTAATAACGGCCCTGTACCGACACCGCTGTTTGTCGGGGATCTTAACAGCAGCTGCACGGTCACGATTGCGGACCTCGTGTATCTGGTACAATACTTGTTCAATTCCGGCCCTGCTCCCAAAGTCGGGTGCGGGCCGTAGAGTTCCTCCGCTTTACATCCTTCCATCGTATCCTGTCCGGTTGACCGGTAGTCAGGAACAATCCTCTTGCAAAAAAGCAAATATTTGGATTATGTTAGGGACATAATCGCAGGGTTTGAAGCAGCAAACCCCACCGTATTCCGTAACAAAATAAACTCCTCAGGAGAAAAAGATGAAGCGCATGAGATTCTCAGTCGTCAGTCTGATTGGGGCGATTCTTGTCGTGTTCAGCAGCTTGGCTTTCGCAGCTCCTCACACAGTCAGTTTTCAAGGCGTACTTCGCACTGCCGCCGGCGCACCGGTACCGGATGCGAGCTACGACGCCACATTCAGCCTGTACGATACACCAACCGGCGGTGTGCCGATATGGACTGAAACCCAGCCGGTGACAACAACCGGCGGACTGTTCACCTGCGAATTAGGCGCATTTGTCGATTTACTTGACTCATATGTTCATCAGACGGATGACGGTATACGATATCTGCAGATCCAGATAGTGATCAGCGGCGCCCCGGTAGTCATGTCACCGCGAACGCGTCTGAGTGACGTACCCTCTGCCATGTCGGCAAAAAGTATTAATGTCGTACGTTCAAGCGGCAGTACAACCGGTACGATCAGAATGGTAGCAACGCCGGATTCCGTGGTTGAAACATCGAGCGTTGACAATGGCATTTCCGGCACATCTTCCAGATCATATAAGAATAACGAAAATTGCGAATGGACAATAGAGTGTCCTACCGGGTTTTCTTCCTTGACCACATCGAGCAGCGGCACCGGTCATGTGCTCTCTGGTCACATGGGCAGCACAACCGGTACTATCAGAATGATGGCTTCGGGAGATTCAGTAGTAGAAACATCAGGTATGGAAAACGGCGCTTCTTCAAAACAATATTATAATAATGAACATTGTGTTTGGAATATTGAGTGCCCCTCAATAAGCGGCAGTACAACGGGCACCATCAGAACAGTGACAACAGGAGATTCGATTGTTGAATCTTCCTCAGTCAGTGATGGTATCACACCGGGATCTTCATCTACACAATATATAGATCGAGAACAATGTACATGGTCCGTTAAGTGCCCATCATTAACCGGCAGCACGACCGGTACTATCAGAATGCAAGCGACCGGCGATAGTGCTAGCTTCTCAGTGCAGCAAGGAGTGGATGAAGGAAATCACCGCGACGGCTGGAATTTGTTACAAGCCGATGGCACGTTACAGATGACCGGCCGTATCACCAGTGGTTTGCCACCCGGTGAACCAGTTATAGATAATATGAGACTCAGAGTCGATCCCCTTTCCTCAAGTGTAGCTATCAACACCAAAGGAACCGGTGCGGATAAAGGTCGGACCGCCGGTATGACGGTCGATGATTTAGGTGCAATTTCGTATCTTGATATTGACGACGACGACGACGGTGTATCAGACGCAAGTATCACGCAATCCTGCACCCCTACCGTAACCAAATTGGCGATTAAGACCAAAGGCACCAGCGCCCAGCGAAGTGTGCATACAGTTGAAACCGATATAGATGGTGATGGCACATATGATATGTCGGTAGAAAACGGCACCGATCACAATGGTGCTGAGATTCGGTTGAACGGCCTGCCACCCGGTGAGCCAGTCATTGGAACATTAGTTATCAGCACGAATGGAGATACATCAAGAGTTTCAGCTTCCAGCCGTTTTGGCTCCGGCCCGCGTCAGACTACTTCAATGGATGGCTCCTTTGAAAGCTCCAGCATGGAATGCAAGACTGATGTGGATGATGACGGAGATGGTGATGGCGGCATACAATGTAAATCGATTGAAACACGCGCGACCTTAAAAACTTATTATGAAAACGGTGATATTCCTACCGAAGAGCAAAGCTTCGTTACTCATACTGCCGATGCTGACAGCGCACACACGGAAATGCAGACTCGCCTCAATGGCCTGCCGCCCGGTGAACCGGTTATCGGAACGCTCACAATGACGACCTCGTCAAGCAGTTCGTCGCTTTCCATGGGTAATCCGGAAAGCAAAAACATTGGACTCTATGTTTCTTCCGTGACCGGACAATGTATGATGACGATGATGGATGATGGCGGAGGCGGTGTCGGCTCTACCCCGGAAACGACGATTGTTATCGACGCACATGCGAAACGTTTTGGAATTGGTGTTGCTAATCCGTCCCATCCGATAGATCATTCCAGCGGCGCCAAATTAACTGACGCCGGTGATTGGGTGAACGCATCGAGCGAAAAATTGAAAGAAAACTTCGAAGCAGTGAACGGCGCGGAAGTGCTGGAAAAAATCGAAGATCTTTCCGTCACTCGCTGGAACTACAAAGCGGATGATGACAATATCACCCATATCGGCCCAACGGCGGAAGCATTCCACGATGCTTTCAAAACCGGTGAGAGTGATAAGGCAATTTCTACTATCGATCCCTCCGGTGTTGCACTGGTAGCGATCAAGGAATTGTCCAAACGAAACAAACAGCTTGAAAAGCAGAACGAACAGCTGCAAAAGCAGCTTGCGGACCTGCAAAAAGCGGTTGATAAACTGTTGAAACAGACTGAAAAGGGCCGCTAAATTTGAGCTTTCAAACTGCCTGAAAATCGATATATTTCGGGCTGGAGATAGAGCATGATAAAACAAACGCACTCTATAAGAAAACAACTGCTCGTGCTGGTTTGCATTTTTGCCGTGTTTGCGGTGGGAATCAGCGTTGCCAAACCTGAACGTGAAAAAAGGGCGGAGACAAAGAAGCCGACCACCAAAGTAGCGCCGACCAAACCGAGAACAGAGCCTCCTGCGCAAACACCGTCCACTACTCCTCCGCAGGAACAGCCACAAGCTATTCCTGACACCACGACACAAACGCCGACCAATATCCCTGCTAAAGAACAACCGGTAACGGATGCAACTGCTTCCATGACCGGTGAGCAGATCAAATGGCAGGTGATATCAGGCGGCGGCGTGAGTAGCTCTTCCGCAAGCTACAAACTGAATGCAACGCTTGGACAAACAGCGGTTGGCATTACTTCAAGCCCTTCATATAAAGTAAGTCAGGGGTTCTGGTATTCCGGATCAACCGGTTGCTGTATCAATCGTCGCGGTAATGTGAACAACAGCGTGGGTGATGGCGTGACCGTCGCTGATCTGACCTTCTTGGTTCAGTATCTGTTCAACGGTGGTCCGACTCCGGTATGTACGGAAGAAGCAAATGTGAACGGCCTCGCCGGTATTACGGTTGCGGATCTGACGTATTTGGTACAGTTCCTCTTCAATGGTGGCCAGCAACCACCCTTGTGCCCATAATCGAAACATACTGTCTTCTTGTAGAACAGCCTGCTGCTTAAACACAGCAGGCTATTTTATTGTGTTGGCTTTTGTCGCTGATGGCTGTACTATCACAATTGTATGTGGGAAACAATCACACGACAAATCAGCGAAGCGGTTGCCTTACCGGAAGTACAATACCCGCTGCTCATCTTTTTGTTGTTCGTTCTTCCGAAATTGCTCGAACGGATCAAGATTCCTTCGGGCATTACCGCATTTCTCATGGGAGCGGCCTGCAGTTTGGGTACTGACTGGTTCCATGGTGACCCAACGATCTCATTCTTAGCGACGCTCGGTATTATTTCGCTGTTCCTCTTTGCCGGAATGGAAGTTGATTTGGCTGAAATAAAACAGCAGCGTTCTTCGCTGCTTGTGTATGTTTTCGTGCTATTGGGGCTCTTAGCGGTATCGGCGTTTATCATTAAAACCACGCTTGCGCTTTCGTTTCGCCCGGCGCTTTTGTTTGCACTCGCCCTTTTGACTCCTTCTGCAGGCTTTATTCTCGACTCACTGCAATCCGGATCATTGAACGATCACCAGCGATCCTGGATCCGATCAAAAGTCATCGCATTCGAGCTTGCCGCTCTGGCGGTTATGTTCTTCTGTCTGCAATCAATCAGTCCTACCCAGCTGCTTTTGTCACTGGCGGGAATGACCGGAATGATTTTGTTCCTGCCGGTTCTGTTCCGGATGTTTGCCAAGCGGATTGCCCCGTACGCACCCCGATCGGAATTCGCTTTTTTGCTGATGGTCGCAATTCTTTCCGGATTACTAACCAGCAAACTCGGCGCATACTATTTGATCGGCGCGTTCGTTGTCGGAATGGTTGCACAGCGATATGAAACTCTGCTGCCGGACTTGAAATCACATCAAATGATCGACACGCTCAAATTCTTTTCCGGATTCTTCATCCCGTTTTACTTTTTTAAAGCAGGAACGTTGATATCCGCTGACAGCATATCGGTCGATGCGCTCTTGATTGCTGCAAGTTTAATTGCTATGGGCACACCCGTTCGCATCGGGTTCACGCTGGCTCACCGGTATCTTTTGCACAAAGAAACATATTCGATCAGCCTGCCGATTGCGTTCCGGCTTTTACCCACGTTAGTATTTGGTTTGGTCCTGGCAGAAATTCTAAAAGATAAATTCTCTCTCTCCCCTGCATTGCATGGTAGTCTGATTCTCTATACCATCGCTACAACAATGATTCCGACGTTGTTTAACAAATGGATGCCGAAAGGTGAAACAGTTGAAAATTATTCATCATATGAAAAGATGATATCGGGAGAACTGAAATAAATGCGCCATCAGGGACTCGAACCCCGGACCTACTGATTAAGAGTCAGCTGCTCTACCAACTGAGCTAATGGCGCAGATAGTGTAAAACTAAGGCGCCTAATATACACACCCCAGCCGCCGCCGCAAGTGGCGGAAAACCTAATTTCGACGCTAAAATTCCAGCCCCAAATTCAGGTATAATTCCTCTTCCTCTTTATCCGCAAAGCCATAGCCGAATTCAAACGGCCCAAGCGGAGAATCCCACGCGATAAACCCGCCGATTCCCGCCCGAAACTTATTCACCTTTATTTCATCGATACCGGAATAGGTGTTCCCCACATCCCCCCGGATACTGGCGAAAAACTTGTACGGCAAATTGAATCGCAGCTCCCCGCCGAATTGCAACAGTTTTTCGCCGGAAAGCTCGAACCCCCGAAATCCGACAAATGAACGCGCGCCACCCAAAAAGAACCGTTCAGAGGGTGGTAGTCCTGAACGGGAAAGCCCGATCGCAGCCCGCGGATGAAAGGTCATAAATGAATTCAACAGTGTTATGTACCCATCGTACGAGGAATAAAACCGTAAATACTCAACCTTACCGCCGAACAATTTTCCCGCCGAAACCAATTGCGCCTGATATCTGCTTCCGGATTTCGGAAACGGCACCCGATCGAAATTTTCAAATGATGATTCCAGTGTCAACGCGCGCAGTCCAAACGTGGATGTACTTCCGCCTTGTTCATATTTGATATCCTGAACCGATATACCGCCGGTTACGATTCCCAATCGCGTTACCTGCTGGCCGAGCGTGAAATCGGCACCGGTGCGCCGTTCGAACCGAAAATCATCAATTGCCGCCTCGGTACCGTATAGCGAACGATACAATCGGTCATGGTAAACACGCAGTTTCGCCGTTAAATACGTAAACCAGATTCGATCTAATTTCAGGCTGCTGAAATAGACCTGATGGTCGGGTGCATATTGCGCATGATTTATCCATTGCAAGCCGATCCCGTTGATATTGTCATCAAGCAGTTCAATAAACTGCTCCGACTCAAAATCATCATCCCAATGCCATCCGATGCGCATCTGCGTGTATGTTTTTTCCTCCACACGAAGCGTGACTTCCGCACCCGATTCTTTTGAGGTAACATCCAATCCTACCCGGCTGTACAAATCAGTACTGTAAATATCGGAGATCCCCTTAACGACATCTGCCGATGACAGCCACGCACCTTTAGTCAGCGGAAACCGGGAACGAACAAACCAGGCGCGTGTGCGCCGATTTCCGGCGACACCGATATTGACAATAATCCCTTCATTCACATAAAACGTTACTTTTTTTGAAAGGGTATCAAGAGCAATAGAATCTATATGCGCAAAATCGTATCCACTGCGCAGGTAATGCGCGATAATTGATTCTCCGGTCAGCTTGCAAGCCTCGTGAGTGACAGTGCCGTTACACCAGGCGCTTCCGGCAAACAACGCGCTGTCGGAAAAAAGGGTGTTTCCTTCGATAACCAAGCTTGCATCTTCGCATTTGAATCCGGGGGAAAACAGATTCACCGGAAGGATGTCGGTATCAGGTGAATCTGCGTTTCGTTTGCTCTGAGCCAGCTTAGTTATCAGCGGAATCGCATTTTTACCCGCTTCATAACCGGCTTGAACCATCTCCTCGATTTGGCTGAAATCGATAAATTTGGATTCAGTCAGTGATGGTGTTATCACCAAATCGGCCATCGACAATTGCCGCTGGAGCTGATCGGCGGTCATGATACTGGTAACTTGATTGGCGATGTCTATGGGGCTGGATAATTGCTCTTTATCAAGCATCGGGGATACGGTATTCACAGCAACGACAACCGCACAGCTATCGTTGGCCATCTGCTTGACAATTTCGACCGGAACCGGGATCAGCATCCCCCCATCCATCAGTAACTGCGAATCATGCTCAACGCCGGTAAACGCTAACGGAAAGGCTACGGCCGCGCGCATCGCATCGGCCAATGTTCCGTGATCCAAAATTACCAGTTCTCCGGACACGACATCGGTGGCGACCGTTTTGTACGGAATCACTAAACGAGAAAAATCATTGCGGCAGCGATAATCGGCAGCGGCGGTCAGTTCGGTCAATTCTTCCGACAACTGCTGCCCGGCGGTAACTGCCTGCGGAATAACCGGGGTCAGGCCACGAAAACGGATCGACAACAGATGCTTGTCCCGATCCTGACGCTGCGTCAAAAACATCGTCTGTCGCGGAGGAGCGTTGCCCAATAGAGAATTGAAATCGAAGTTTTTGACTATCTGGTTAATCGAATCCGCTTTGTATCCGGCGGCATACAACCCGGCAATAACGCTGCCGATCGATGTGCCGCTTAGTGCTGTAATCCGAATATTATTTTCTTCGAATGCTTTCAAAAGCCCGATTGCCGAAAGTCCTCGTGCCCCCCCGCCGGATAAGGCCAATGCGATACGGGGCTGAACGGCATTACCTGTCGTCGCGATGCTGTCAGCGGCGGATTGGGTCTCATCAGCGGCAAAAATCCCCGATATCAGTATCAGAAAACAAAAGAACGAGGCAAAAAAGAGAGTTTTCACTTGCATCATTACTACTGTGACAAATTCATTGGTTTCACGATACGACAGAAGGTTAACGTTATATGCCACTTACCAAAGCTGAATTCAAACATATACAACAACTTTTGACAAAAAAAGGACGAAAGGAACAGGGTCGCTTTTTAGTTAGCGGAACCCGCCTTTTGGAAGAGGCAGTCCGACACCGTTTTCGCCCCGAATTGGTGCTCTATTCTGCCGATGAACTCCCCGATCGCAGTGAAGCGCTGGTTCAGTCGTTTCAGTCAAAAAAAATCAAAACCGAACAGATCAGCGCCCGTGAGTTAAACCAATTGGCCGATACGGTAACACCGCAAGGGTTGGCGGCAGTCTTTATCCCTCCACAGCATTCGGCTGAGGAATTTTTCCGTTCTCAATCCCGTACCATGCTTGTATGCGAGAACGTTTCCGATCCCGGCAATGTAGGCACTCTCTGCCGTTCGGCACTGGCTTTCGGATGCGACACCGTGATAACCCTCGGCAGCACCTGCGAGCCGTATTCCCCAAAAGTCGTCAGATCATCTGCCGGAGCGGTATTCGGACTGAAAATAGCGCCAGTTACTTCCGATGAGCTTTTCTTGTGGCGTGACAGGTATAATGCCTTCATATTGGCTGGCGATATCAACGGGAGAGCAATGAACAAAAACCTGCTTGAAAAAGCCGGGAAACGTCCGTTGATAGTCTGTGTCGGTTCGGAAGCTGACGGCCTTTCCGATGCCCTAAAACAGAAAGCGGATTATTTGGTGAAAATCGTCCATGAACCGACTGTAGAATCGCTTAACGCCGCCATGGCCGGTACGATTTTGCTGCATGATATTTATGAAACAACACGGTAAACAGATTTTTGGCATTGCCTTCTTGGTACTCTGCTGTCTCTTCGACTCCGCCTATTCACAGGCGTTACAGCAGGATTCAAACGGATTCGTCACCGAACCACAGGATTATGTTATCCCTGCCAATAAAATTCGCGTTATTCGGATCAATGCCGACGAAATCCTTTCCGGAGAAATCAGCGTCATCGCGGTCAACGAGCAAAAGTACTCGCTGCAACTGACCAAAGAAATTCATGTCACCAACCGTACTACAGCCGGAAAATACGCCGACAATATTCTCACTACCTTCACGCCGAAACAGGACACGGTAGAGCTGCGGTTAACGGCAACAAAACCAACCCCATGGAACAATGACACGACGGTGGTCAGCATTTCCGTTGAACTTACCATACCAAAGCAGTGCAACCTGGTTGTGGATGCACCCCGTTTTACCCTTTCCGCCGAAGGCCCGCTTACTTCCGTTATCAATACTACCTCCCGGCGTGAGATGGAGATATTCAGTGTCGACGGCAAAGTCGATGTCCGCAGCACGGGTGGGTTTGTATCGATAGAACAGATAAACGGGGAAATCTCTGTTGCAAATGAAGCAGGAAAACTGGAAGCTCGTGACATTGTCTGCCGCTCCGGCAGCGGACAATTTCGAAATGAAGGAGGGGATATGTTTCTTGAAAACATTACCGGATCGATATCGCTCAAAAGTGTTTCCGGAAAAGTGGAGATAAGCGGATTCGAACCCTCCACGACTGAGCGCAGTTATATTTCCAATTCTCAAGGCCCAATTTTACTCGAACTCAAAAAAATCAACGCCGGCGATATAGCGATAACGAACCGTGATGATGATATCGAGCTGCGCGTACCGACTGAATTATCAGCCATGCTATCGCTCGCGGTCGATCAATCAAGCCGTATTGAAGTATCCAATTTGCAGATAATTCCTGAACTTGTTTTGCCGAACCGCCTTGGCTTACGGATGAAAGAAGGCAGTGTGCAGCTTAACAGCACCGCTCGCGGCAGCGGTAACATCTTTGTACGAGGAGTCGAAAGTGAAGATTAGCAGATGAAAAGGATGCATCGCTATTACCCCTTTGTTCTTTCATTACTTTTTCTTTCTCTCACCGCCAAAGCAGACCCGCGACTTTTTGTTCCGGATAATCTTTTTTATTATGCTCCCGCCGGGTCGGTCTTCGGTCCGGAAGCAGCCTGGAACAATCCGGCCGCGCTTGCCCGGTACAAGCCCGCCGCCTTACAGGTTATGTCCGATTATTTCGACGGCCATTATTTAAAAAGCTGGGGAACTGCAGGGAGCAAAGAAGGAATCGGCACCGCATTTCGGAAAATCGATAATCCGGAGGGAGAAGATATCAAAGAATACCTCTGGGCTGCCGGAATAGGTATGGGAAGCAATCTGAGTATTGGCGGCTCGTTCCGGCATTTCTCCTCAGGTCCACCGTCACTTGATAATCGGCATCTTTGGAATACCGGACTTATTTATCAGGCCAGCCAAAGCTTAACCGTTGGCGCTACCCTTTCGAATATCAACAAAGGAAAAATCGCCGGTGAGCGAACGCAAATGGAGCAGCAGTATTCGCTTGCCTATCGCCCATTCGAGGAGATGGTCACCATATCCGCGAATATGTTCCTCGGCAGTAAGCAGAATATGTCCGATGCGACATACATCTATCACGCAGAGATTCGCCCGGTGGATGGTTTGTATCTCTCCGGCTTTATCGATTCAGACAAAAACTACCAGATCGGATTTCGCGTTAATCTGCGAAACTACTTTGTCGGTTCGCAAAGCCGGTTCACGAAAAGCAATGACGGTCGAGGCACCACTACCTACGCCGGAGTTACTGCTGCGAAACAAAAATCACTCATTCCCTATGAGAAAAAGCGAGTTGTTATGTCGGTTTCGGGTGGTGTTAAGGAAAATCCACCGCAACCGATTTTCGGAAGACGGGAAATTCCCTACCCGACCATGCTTTTATCCCTGTATCGGGCAGCCTCGGATGTCAACATCAGCGGATTGGTCATTAATCTCGATGAACTCCGTATCGGTTTTGCACAGGCACAGGAAATCCGAAACGCGATACAATATGCCCGCTCAATGGGTAAGAAAGTCATCGTTCATGCCGGGTATCCGAACAATATCACCTATTACGTTGCTTCTGCCGCCGACAGCATTTACCTCCCTCCTGTTTCGCAGTTGAATCTGGTCGGTCTTCGCGCAGAATTGACTTTTTACGCCGGAACACTTGAAAAACTCGGCATCAAAGCGGATTTGCTCCGAATCGGTGATTACAAAACGGCAACGGAAGCATTTACCAATGAACAGTCATCCGACGCCGGTAAAGAGCAGATCAATAGACTCCTTGATAATCTGTTCGCGCAAATGGTATCGGCAATTGCGGAAGGGCGCGGCCTGAGCACTGATTCGGTAAAGGCATTAATCGAAAACGGCCCGTTCAACAGCCAGCAGGCGATACAGATTGGATTGGTTGATCGTCTCCTCTACCGTACTGATATGTTAGACAGTATCGGCAAGAGCACCAAGCTGACAAATTTGCGCGCATATATCAAAGATACATTGATAACAGATGGCTGGAGCGCAAAGCCGGTTATTGCGATTGTTGTCGCTGAAGGAGATATCGGCGGTACCCAGCGGGATGCAGTCCCCTTCCAGCCGGATGTTTCCGTCACACCGGGAACCATGCGATATGCGTTTCATGACGCCGTTTCGAATCGCCAGGTCAAAGGAATTCTCTTTCGCATCAATTCTCCCGGCGGTCTGGCTTTGGCGGGAGAAGATATCTGGCATAACGCCAAATATGCGACCAGGAAAAAACCGATCGTCGTTTCCATGGGAAATGTCGCCGCTTCTGGCGGATATTATATTGCGATGGCCGCCCCGACGGTTATTGCCAATCCCGGCACAATCACCGGCTCAATCGGCATCTTTGGCGGCAAAGCGGATTTGAGTAAACTCTACGAAAAAATCGATCTGCATAAAGAGTTGTATCAACGCGGCCATTTTTCTGCAATGCTCACGTCTATGCGTCCGTTTACCGAAGAAGAACGAGCCAAGTATTTTTCCAGTTTGCAGGATATGTATCAGCACTTCATATCGCTGGTCGCCGAAAATCGTCAACTGTCGACTGATTCAATCGATAATCTTGGGCGCGGCCGTGTATGGACAGGCTCAGAAGCAATGAGCAACGGACTTGTCGATGGTTTAGGCGGTATGAAAGAAGCGATTGATTTGCTGAAAACAAGACTCGGTGGTAAAGAAGAATATAGTATCGAAATCTACCCCAAAAATCGCCCGTGGCTGCAATTACCGATGCCCTTTTTGTTCTCTTCTATCTCCGAAAAGATTTTCGGTAAATCCAATCAGACAGATGCTGCTTCTTTGCTGTCCTTGGAAAACGGTGTGATGTTTACCCGTATGCCGTATGATTTATCTATTGAATAACTGATCCGATATGAATAAAAAAGCCCGGCAAACACCGGGCTTTTTTGTTGAATCTATTTCAACTATTCAGTCATCGTGTAACCGACATCTTCCTGCTGCCAGCCAGTGCGCTGGAAAACTCGAATCATCGGCGTACCCGGAGGCAGTTTGTTCGGGTTATTCAAATCAGTATCGTACGACCAGACACGTTTCGGCGCAGAATAATAGTCAACGTTCGCCCATTTACCGATCGCTTGACGGGAATTCCACAAACAGACCGCTGAGCCGTTCCAGGTGAACGCCTTACCTGCCCAATCTTCAAGGAAACGGGGAAGATTTTCAAAACCACCGCTGTAGTTAGTTGACGTTGTCGCAACATTACCCGAAAGATAAGAGGCATTAACCGTCGTTGCTACCGGTACTCGTTTTGATTTCGCAGAATCACTCTTGGCATCATTGAACGAGGACGACAAAAAGGTGACAGCATCGGCCATCAATGCCGCCGGCTTTTTATTGACGGTATTATAATCACCCAGCGTATACATCGGATTTTCACTGGCTATGGTCAAACCGGCGCCTAAAGTAGTGGCGTTCTTCAAACGAATTGCCGGAAAATCCTTTCCTGACTGTTTATCAGAGAAGTACAGAATACCGTTGGACGGGCCATAGCCCTGGCTATACAGCTTGGAAACATCCAAATCAGTTACGTCAACCCATTTCCCTTCACGCTGATCTTTGAATTTGTTGTTGGTAACGGTAATAATTCCTTTGGATGTGAAGTCAGTAGTCACATCTGACCAGGTGCTGCCGACTTTTTTATAAATTTTACCATCAACAATCTTCAACGAGGCCTGATTTGAGTATGAATCCGGGTTGGTGCCACCGCTATCGCGGGCAATTAAGGCATGCGCGTCGCCGCTGGCGTTCGATGACAACGGCAGGTTCAATTCACCCTGTCCATGCGCTGAGTCACGCACACGGCCATCCCAACGGGAAACTGAAGAATCATACCAGTGATTATCAGTTGATTCAAGCCAGCCGCTCCCTCCCTCTTTCATGGAAACATAGGCACCGGTAGCATCTTTGATCTGCACATCGCCGCCGTCAACACTACCCGGTCCTTTTCGGCCATGTTTGATATGACCGGAGGCTGTCACGTAACTGTCCATTTTCAGCGTCGCGGATGTCTGCAGCCAAAGGCCGCCGTTTGAATGTACACGACCGAACAGGGTCATGTCAGCACCCGGCGCGATTTCCAGGTCGTTGCCATAGAATACGGCAAACTGGAAAAGCGGCACCAGTGCGGTTTCGAAATTTTCATTCAACGTAATACGCGCACGTTCAATGGTGTTTGTCGCCGTAGACGTAATCGCAAAGGATTTAATCAGTGCATGCAGACCGGCAAGTGTTCCGGTCGTCAAATCACGCATAGTAGCCGGACCAAGGTCGGTCGTTTCCCACTCAACGGTACATAAATTTACCGTATCCCCGCCGGAAGGCATAATCAGCGGCGGTGCGTTTGTTGAATCATATTCTGCCTGCAGCGATGCCGCGCCGCGTTCCAAACCGCCTTCAGCGGCGTAGAATGCGCGCATTTCCTGCAAGTCATTCCCGGCGATACTTACTTCATCGTCGGAGGTTGTCAATGCGGCAATACCCAAAAGGGTCAGCATACCGACCAAGATTAACGCTATGATCGTCGCTATGCCGCGCTCGGATTGGAGCGTCCGTTTCATTGTCCACCTTCCTTATTCTTAGTTAGTATTGTTTCGTAAATACACTGATGTTTCAAACGTGCGCTCACGTCGATGACCGAAAACATCTTCCACCATTTCCGATGATTGGCCGGTAACACTGATCAACACTTCTGTTACCTGATCAACCAATACCGGCTCATCCAGAGTCACGCCCGTACCAAGGCGATAGCGCAATTGCAAATCACTGATATTTTCCGCGTAAATCTGCGGTTGTCCGCCCCGAAGCTGCATCATCAAGCTGGGATTATCCGCATCGGTCGTATTATCCACGTAGAACGTGATCTGATTCATGGTCACGACGATCGATCCATCCCAATACGCGCGGGAAAGATCGTCAACCGGCGTGATTTCGTTGTTGACGGTATCAAGTGAAAGCACCTGAAACCATTCACCGCCGCCGGAGTCCGGGTGATAGATATACGCCCATTCTCCCTCTTGGAAGCAGCCGATTTCATCCGTCGAATCGCCGACAATGTCCGCACTGGCCGACGCCATATTCGCCCGCAGCGATACCTGGCAATCATCGGTCCGGTAGGTAATCGTTACTGAGTCAGGATTACCGTTATGCGGTTCAAGGCCGTCAACACCGGCCGGTAAATCATATCCGGCCATGCGCAAATGACGGGTCATTTCGGCAATCGCCGCCCGGGTGTTCTGCTGAACATTGACGACATCATCCTGAGCCATATAATTTTCATGCTGCACGACATACGTTTGAAAAACGGCAGCAGTCACTATTCCGGTCAGTACCAGCGCGATCATGACTTCCAGAAAGGAAAAGCCGCGCTCGTTGGCAAGCCGTGTACGAAACGATTTCATGGCATCTCCTTTTGTTATTCTTCCACGCTGACGAATGACGTTAAACTATCCCGATGGGTGCGATTGCGCACATCAACCCACTCAACGGATATATCAACCTGCCGGAGAAAATCACCGGCATCAGTGATATCCCATTCACAGGTAACACCGTCGACAGTCTCCTCACCGGATACTGCGGCATCCCCATCGTTGCGGATTTGTTCCAACCGTTCCTGCATCATCTGCGAAGCCGCTGTGGTGCGGTTTGACCAGTCGTTACCGTCGATCGCCACCACCGCCATATTCAAAAGCATCAACAACGCGACGCTCAGAATAATCATGGCGATCATGACTTCCATCAGGGTAACTCCCCGTTCATTCTTTTTGAGCCGAGCTTTTTTCATCTCTGTATCCGTCCTGTTTATCTCAATTCTTTCAACCCTAATGTAAACGGTGTGCCAATTTGAAAGTTATAGGGCACTTCCCGCATTTCACGCTGCTAACCGGCTTTATAGTCATAAGTTACGTAATTCAAAAAAGTGCGTTTCCGCTGTTTGTTTTCTGAGCATTGCCCACTCATCTTTATTTTTTGCTCCGGTTTCACGGGAGCTACCGAATAGCTATTGGAATTTTCCAATACTTTTTTCTCTCCGGCTGAAAACCATCACGTTTTCTGCTGGTCGGTATGATTTATTTCGGCATATATTCTCAATCACGTTAACGGTTTAGAGGCTGTGAATTACATGAGTGCTGACCAAAAATTATATCTCGGCGGAAAGTGGGTTGACCGGCCCAAAAAACTGACGGTAACCAACCCGTACGATGACTCAGTTGTCGCCACGGTTTCGACTGCGGCACCGGAAGATTTTACCGAGGCTATCCGCTTGGCAGATCAGGCGTTTGGGGAAACCAGTGAGCTACCTTCCTACAAACGGGAAACCGTATGTTTGGCTATTGCCGACGGTCTTACGAAACAGCGGGATACGTTCGCAACTACGATGTCCCGTGAATTGGGGAAGGGAATCAAAGATTGCACAATCGAAGTAAACCGGGCGATAGGAGTGTTTCGGACCGCCGCAGAGGAGGCAAAACGGATCGGCGGCGATATAATCGACCTCGACTGGGCTGCCGGTGCGGAAGAACGGTTGGGTCTGGTCCGCCGCTTTCCCCGAGGGGTTATTGCCGGTATTTCTCCGTTTAATTTCCCTCTCAATCTGGTCGCTCACAAAATCGCGCCGGCGATTGCATCGGGAAATTGCATCGTTTTGAAACCGGCATCCAAGACACCGCTTTCGGCTTTATTGTTGGCAGAGCTCGTTGATCAAACGGAGTATCCGAGAGGCGCTGTCTCCGTGCTGCCGAGTTCGTCGCAGGATGCATCCCCGCTTATCACCGATGAACGAATTAAGCTTATCACCTTTACCGGCTCTTCTGAAGTCGGCTGGTGGATTAAAGAGCGTGCCGGCAAAAAGCCGGTGATCCTTGAACTCGGCGGCAATGCCGGAGTTATTGTCGCTGACGATGCCGATCTTAATTTCGCTGCCATGCGTTTAGTTGCCGGTTCATTTGGCGTGGCCGGACAATCCTGTATTTCCGTACAGCGGATTTTTGTTCATGCTGCAGTGCTGGATTCTTTTCTCAGCAAGTTCACCGAACGAATCAAAGCGCTGAAAATCGGTGACCCGCTTGATCCGAACACCGATATCGGAACAATGGTTGATCAACAGGCCGTACACAATGCGATGGCACTGGTAACCGAAGCACAGCAAGCCGGGGCAAACGTAGTAATCGGCGGAAAGGTTTCCGGGCGAACACTGCAACCTACTGTGGTAACCAACGTAAAACGAACTTTAGCGATCTGCAGAAAAGAAGCATTCGCACCGTTGGTAGTCGTGGATACGTATACAAATTTCAGCGATGCAGTTGCGATGATAAACGACTCCGAATTTGGTTTGCAAGCCGGTCTGTTTACCAATCGCATGTCGGATATCATGTATGCGTTCAAACATATCGACTGCGGCGGCGTGGTGGTCAACGACGTTGCTACGTGGCGTGCAGATCATCAGCCGTACGGCGGCATGAAAGGCTCCGGAATCGGACGTGAAGGAGTGAAATACGCAATTGACGACATGACCGAAATAAAAATTCTTTCCCTAAATACCAAACGATGAAGGCGATATGGGCCAGGTCGACCCGGAACGGATTGCCGGGATGATTGCACGGTTACTTGCGGCAGAGACCGCGGAAGTGTATTATCCCAATGTCGGATTTGATGCTGTCGCAAACGGGCGGATAATCAACCGCAGGGCATAGTGTTATCCGCAATAACAGATGAAATATACAGGACTTCTTGTTTTTATCTTTTGGGCGACTTCGATATTCGCGCAATCGGACTCATCGCCAAAACGGGGAATGATTACCGGTGTCGTGTATGACGCCGCCGAGAAAAATACCCTTTCCGAAGTTACCATTCGCGTTGCCAGCACCGGCCAGTCGACACTGGCGAATGCGAAGGGCGCTTTCAGCATCTCTCTCCCCTATGGCAGCTACCAGGTTATTTTTAGCCGGGTTGGACATGCCACCGACACGCTTGAAATTGCTGTTTCCGATTCGCTGCAAACGGCAGACGTGTTTTTAACCGCTATTGCCGTTGAACTTCCGGAATTAAAAGTCTACGAACGACAGTATGACCCGGCGCAGCTAATTATTCGCGAAGCGATAAAACGAAAAAAAACTATTCTGGCGATGCTGCACGACTACCAGTTCACTGCGTACACAAAACTGTTGGTATATACTCCCGATTCTGTCGACCAACTCGGTCCGATAGATTACATCACCGAAATACAGCTGACCGGCTACTGGAAAAAACCGAATGACTACAAAGAAATTATTACCGCTCGCAGGCAATCAGCTAATTTAAACGCCGAGGATAATCTGGTAACGGTCGGTGATATTTTGAATTTCAATCAAAACCGTTTGGAAATCGGACGGTACCAGGTCGTGTCACCGACTGCTGAAGATGCGCTCGATTATTATGACTACTATCTGCTCGATACGCTTTATGTCGATGGCCGCCGGTTGTTTCATTTAGAGATCGAACCGAAAAGCCAAACAACTCCCTTGTTTGTCGGCACTATTGATATCGCCGATTCTTTGTTCACTGTCGCTGGTGTAAACGTCGGATTCAATGATGTGTTCAAAGGCGGCTACTTCCGGAATGCCCGTTACTCACAAAAACTCTCTCCCCTTGAAGACACTATCTGGATGCCGACGGAAATACATTTCGAAAGCGATATCAAAATTCCGATCCCCGGTATCCCCCTCTATCATTTCAACTACATCGCCGTTTTGCATGAATACCAGTTCAATAAAGGGTTGCCCAAAGGGGTGATAAACGAATTTGATCTGGAAGTTGATAACAAAGCTGATGATATCGACTCTTCCGCCTGGCAGGCGCAAACCCATATTCCGCTCACAACAGAAGAACAACTCGGCTATAAGCGTATCGACTCCCTTGAACAGGTACCAAAACCGATTGGGCAACAAATTCTCAAATATACCCTGTTTGGAATGATAGCTGCCTTTACCCAACCGCAGTTGTTTCATTACAACCGTGTGGAAGGTGCATATTTGGGTGATGGATTCGACCTGCCGAACGTTTTCCCCCGCACCAGTTTTGCATTCAAACTCGGCTATTCATTCGGACTGAAGCGCTGGGAGCAGGGATACGGGGTAACATACCAAATTCGCGATCAGGGCCGGCTGCGATTTAAAGCCGAGTACCATGATGACATACGGCGATTGTTGATTATTCGCCCGAATGAAAATGTGAATATGACCTTTCCGGCGCTTTTCTTTGGCGAGGACCCGCTGAACTATTTCCATGAACGCGGGTTTTCCATCAGTGCTGAGATGAATATCCAAAAACATGTTCGCACATCAATCAGCTACGCCAATGTTGATCAATTTTCAAAAAAAATGACTTCTGATTATTCATTCTTTGCTGATGACACCACGTTCCGCGAAAACCCGGAAATTACTGAGGGAACTGACCGCTCGATCGGATTTACCCTTCGCTTCGATAATCGACCGATGATAAAAAACAAGAAATCGGAAACCGTTATCACGCCTCCGACATATACGATGGTCGATATCAGCGCGAAAATCGCTTCGCCGGATCTCACGCACAGCGAATTCAAATACAACCAGTACCGGCTTTCGGTTTATGAAAAATTCCGCGTAGCCGACTGGGGGATACTGACCGTTGCGCCCTCGTTCGGTATCGTTACCGGCGAGCCGACCCGCCAGCAGCGCTTCACGGCCGCTAATTCATTCTTGGAGGATATCACTGATTTCAAAACCGTGAACCGAAAAGTGAATTTCTCCGGCGACCATATGTACTCCGTGTACATCGCCCACGACTTCGGACGAACGTTTTTCAAAAAGCTGCACGTGCCGGTCTTGCGTGATTTACCGACTACCTTCCAAGTATTCGGTGGCGCATTTTGGTTTAAAGATGAAGTGCATGTTCCGAGTGATACCTTTGCTTTCACTACCGGCGATGATCCGTATTCTGAAGTCGGCTTTGGCATCGGTCGGATTCCTCCGTTTAGCTTAGGAATGTTTTTTGCCTTCCGATTATCACATCATCAAACCAGCAAATTCGGTTTTGCCTTAACCACCCCGCTCGTCGATTTCTAAAATAAAAAAGGCCGATGCAATCGCACCGGCCTCGTGTTACATGCTTAAACTGCTTTACAGCGTGAAGGCGATAAAGTAACCGGAATCACCGCGAAGAACCCGCAAAAGTACCGTTTCCCCTCTGCGTACTTCGCGTGTCTTGGCATTGAATTCAGATAACGATTGAATCGGCTCACGGTTCACCGCGCGGATAACATCCCCTTCCCGCAAACCGTTCTCATATGCTTTACTGTCCGGATCGACATCGGTAACTACCACGCCACCCTCGTTTTCATCGACATCATACCGGGCGGCAAGTTCCGGGTCTAAAGGCGCGACGCGGAATCCTAACTGCGGAGTACGTCCTTCGGCGGAAGCCAGAGCGTCATCGCTTGGCAATTCACCCAGCGTAATCGTCAACGGAATTTCTTTACTATCCCGGTTAACGGTCAACTTTACCGAAGTACCCGGAGCGGTTTCGGCAATCATGTTACGAAGTTGCGTCGAGTTGCGGATACTCTGATTATTCACTTTGACGATAATATCTTCCGCTTCCAAACCGGCCCGTTCGGCAGGACTATCTTTCAAAATATCACTGACCAGCGCGCCCTGAGTTGAGGAAAGTTTCATCGCCCGTGCGACATCATCGGAAATACTTTGAATCGACACACCCATCCAGCCGCGTACAACTTTACCGTTGTCAATCAACGATTGCATGACATGGGAAGCCATATTGATCGGTACGGCAAACCCGATCCCTTCAAACCCGCCGCTTCGCGTAGCAATGGCGGCATTAATACCGACTAACTCACCGTCCAAATTGATAAGTGCACCGCCGGAATTACCCGGATTAATAGCGGCATCAGTCTGGATAAAATCTTCATAGTCAGCCAAGCCGACATTGCTGCGGCCGATGGCGCTGACAATGCCGGAGGTAACGGTATGAGCAAGGTTGCCGCTCAAAGGGGAACCGATAGCCATGACCATTTCGCCGACCCGGAGCTCATCCGAGTTCCCTTTTGGAACCGGCGTTAACCCGGTAGCCTCTACTTTGATTACCGCGATGTCAGTTTTAGGATCGGTACCGATGACTTTCGCCGAATAGTTTTTTCCGTCACCGGTGCGGACCATAATAGAATCGGCTTCATCGACGACATGATTGTTCGTCAGGATATAGCCGTCCGAAGTCATAATAATTCCGGAACCTAGCCCGCGTTCCCGAAAATCACGACCGGGCGTCTGCCCGCCGAAAAATTGATCGAACATCCCGTTGAACGGATCATTCTGTCTTCCCCGTGAACGCGGTTGTGATATTTTTTCGGTGAAAACCGTCACGACGCTCGGAGTTGCTATTTCTGCAATGTCTATAAACGCCGCGTTTAAATCACGAAGAGAATTTAAGGGACGGTCTGCCGCTGTTTGCGCGCTCTTCTGAGTAGTCTGTCCTTGCAGCTGCATTGGAGACAAACCGGTGAAAGCTAAAATGCCTGCCGTCAACGTCAATGCAGGGACAAAGAAATAAAACAATCTTTTGTACAACACGTCTGGACTCCTTTTTCCAGTTACGGGTCTTTGACCCAATTACACTATCTGTGAGTATGATACCACCGGAACCGGTAGGAGTTTCACGATAACTGTTAAGACTCGTTAATGTCGCAGTTTTCCCGCTGCCGGGCGATTACACCCATAAAAAAGGCCATTGTCAGTCCGGTTTGCCCCCACATCCAGCCAGCTTCCACAAATGCAGTTACCAGAAAAATAATGGCGACAAACAGTATTGCTAACGAAGCTCCGGCAGACCTGCCAAAGCGGCTCCACTGCCAACTTTGCCAACTGTAACGGAATGCGGCTACAAAGAGGGCTATTACCGTTATCCCACCGACAATTCCGGTTTCAGCGAGGTAATGCAAAAAGAGGTTATGCGAGGAAAACCCGCGCACCCAGAAATAGTAATAGTTGAGCGCGAGTTCCGGATAGAGATCGATAATAGAACGGAAATTCCCCGGCCCGATACCTAAAAAGGGATGGTCCGAAAACGCATGAAATGCCGCCGACCAAAGTGCGGAGCGGGGAACATAGCTGTCTCCTAATCTTCCGCCGCCTAAGGCGACGTCGAAACGTTGGGTAATCCCCAAAAACAGTTCCGGTTTGATTGCAAGAAACAGAAGTGCAGCAGCCAAACCACCCAAAAGCAATACACGCAGCCGCTTGGTAACTAAACCATCGATAGTCTGAATCCTGTTTTTTCTCGACTGCCACCAGACATAGAGCAGTAACGCCGCGCTATGCACTACCGCAAGACCGATAGATAGGCGGGATTGGGTGGCAATCAATCCCAAGGTGACGAGTACAAGTCCGACAACGTACCAAAACGTTTTTCCCCGCTCGGCATACAGATACAAAGCCAGACCCAAAGGAAGTGAGAGCATAGAGAAATCATCAAACGTCAGATGCGTCCATCCGAACGAGCGGGTTTCACCCCCGGTAGCAAGAAATTTGAATATCCCGGGAAGCGCAAAAAGAGCACAAAAAGCAAAAAAGAGTTTTGCCGCAAAGGCAAATCCTGTTCGCCGGGTGAGTTGGTACACCGAAAGAAATACAGCAATTATCATCAGCAGACGGGCAAACGAGGAAAGCCCGAGTTCCGGTCGCGTCGATGCCAGCGAGGCGATAAACACCACTACCAAAAGCGCGACGAAACACCCGGTGAGACGCACGAATGATTTTGGAAGCGTTCGCCCTAACAAGAAATCGACAAGGGCGGCTGCTATTACCAAAGCGCTGCCGACATCGGCGAGGTTGAGCGACGTGCTGACAAACACCTGTAGCCGAAAAAAAAGCGTGAACATAAACAGCGCGAGCGTTACGCGCGGGAAAGCAATGACGACGAACAGGGCCGGAGCCGCCAGACAGGATGCCGCTAAGGTGAATCGCTCGTTAATCAGTGCATAACCGAACAAAGCTGCATACAAACCGATCAACAGAATCAGATACCGTGTGAGCGAAACCTGATTTTTTTCCAGAAAAAGTGTAGCCGATGAGGAATTCACCCTGAATCACTCATCTTTTGCAAAAAAATTTTTGTCATCGTTTCCAAAGTATTTACACGCGCCGTTTATTTCAACTCGTTTCCTTCGCATTCAAGCGATCTATGGTGAACGCCCTCTACACCAGCTCGTAAACCGTTGAATTTCAATGCCTTATATTGCTGCGCCTTGCGATTGTCGTTCTTGCAATTTGCATGAACTGCGAGTCAGTCATCATGCGAAATGAGAAAATCGACGAATCGAGAAATCATGAAAACTTAAAAAATCTGGACCGAAGTAAGCTCTTGGGCTAAAGGGTTTTAAGGAATGAGACGATGTAATGAGCAGAATAACCCAGTGAACGGACACAGCCATTGATCCAGTTCACGTAACGTTTGTACTAAACAAAGGAGTCTATCATGGCTATGCGCCGTAACTCATTCCGCTCAACCAGCAGCCGCCGTGGCAATTCACGCAGCAAAAACAACCGTCAGTGGTCACGTCAGGAAATTTCCTTTATGCGGAAATTCTATCGCAGCTATCCGACCACCTGGTGCGCCCGTCAGCTTGGTCGTACGGTCTATTCCGTCCGTTACAAAGCTGTCGATCTGAACATCAAGAAGGCGAATCCGTCGGTCTGGAAGAGCAACGGCAAGGGTTCTTCATTCAATACCGGCTTTAACCGCAACTTCAACGGTACCACCTCACGTCGTTCTTCTTCCCGTCGTGGTACCTCCCGCAGCTATCGCGCCTACGGCCGTGGTGGTCGTCGTACCACCGGTCGTTCTACTGGCCGTTACTCTCGCTAAACAGAGAGCATCAATTCGCGACTCCGTCGCATAAAAAACCCGCTTTGAAAAAAGCGGGTTTTTGTTTTTAGGCATTTCGAAGGCGCCATTCGTCATATATATTAACGAACGGGCAATCTAAATATGATTTGTACAAATTATAGCGGTTGTAAAAAGGGAAAGGCTTTTGTCCTTATAAGCTTCTTATTGTTCCTTATTTGCTCAATATCGGCGCAAGCTACCGTCAGAGGAAAAGCAATTGAACCGGTCCAAATGTCGTATGACCAGATTTACCAACGAATAATAACTACATGGGAATCCTTAGAAGAAAGGAGTGCATATACTGAAAATTCCCTCATCGATACACTGTTTGTTGATCAAAAACAAACCGTCCATGCTTTTAGTATACCAATGATCAGACAGGAGGATATTTCTCCTAAAGAAGCACAATTTGTTACTACTATTGTTTCATTTCTGGAGAATGTAAAGACTGTTTGGAAACCTACAACACGAGCCGTACCACTATATAGTGATGCTTCTGATGAATTGTTTGACGTTCTGTATGAAAACGCAGATAAAAACAATTCACTTCCTAAAATACCGATAAAATGCTACTCAAATCAAAGTGGGGACATGACCATCAGTGAATACCCTGAACTCACTATAGATAATGACAGAGCGGTAGTGATACAAAATCAATTACGTAAGACACATGGCTACACGATAACACACTTAAAACTTATAGGAAGCGGCTGGTTTATTGTGTCTTTCAAAGAGACAGCAGAAAAAGCAAAAGAGCGTGCCCAACGAGCTAATGACACAAAAAAAGCGTTTCTTGATGCTTATTACAACATCATGACTTCTTCAGAAAACGCACAGTTCATTGTTTTCAATCGTCCATACTCAAAGGTGACTATAAAGCAATTTTTTGAAAAGCGCTCTGAGTATGCACCGCAGAGCGTTTTCTCTGGATATCCGTCACGATTATTTTTCTGCTTCGGCGTCCCTGAATTCAATAACTATGATTATTCTTTGCAGGACATCAGCGCTTTTCTCCAAAGTAATTTATCTCAAATTGTGAATCGGGCACTTAACGGATTTGTTACTCACAACTCTTCCAGCGTACTATATTCAAAGTAAGGTTCTTGCTTTAGTCCCGTTTCAATCCCAATAACTCCCACAACAACGCCGGGGGAACACTTCCCTGCGCCAACACAGCATCATGAAATTTTTTGAGCGTAAACGAATCCCCATCCCGTTTTTTCATCGCCTCGCGTAACGCCATCAACTCCCGTTTGCCGACCAAATACGACATCTGAATAGTCGGATTGAGCGAATAGCGGCGAACTTCTTTTCTAAAATACTCCTGATCAGATTCCGATTTCGCCTCCAGCACATCTATCAGCCAATCGACGCACTGGTCATACGTAAATTGTCCGGTATGCAGTTTAACATCCGCGACAATCCGCGCTGCCCGAAACCGGATGCCCCCTAAAATCCCCAGCCATTGCGCCGGGTCCTCTTTGCCGAACAAACCGGCATGGTACATCATTTCTTCGCAGTACAACGCCCAGCCTTCCATCAGCATGGTATTCGATTGCCATTTGCGGATAACATCCGGGTTTCCTGAGGCTAACTGCGTCTGCAGATGATGCCCTGGATACGCCTCATGCACCACCGATCCACGGAATCCACGGCGATGGACAAACCGGTAGCGAGCTTCAAGCTGCACTCGGTCGAGACTATCAGGAATCGGGCGGATATAAAAAATCCCGACCCCGTTTGAATCGAACGGTCCGCACGGCTGATAGGCAATTCCGGCGCGAATCGGCCGCATATACATCGGCGTTTCCTGCACAATTACCGAGGCAATATCCTCCGGAATACTGATTAAATCATGCGAGCTGATAAAATACTTAACTTGATTTACTTCCCAATCGTAATAATCAATCAGGTCTTCCCGCGTGAACTGCATCGGTACATAGACAGAATCTAACCCCGATGGGTGCGTCATGTCGGCAGTGGCCTGAAAATCGGAATAGGCTTTCCGGGCATCGGCAAGCAGACTCTCTCCGATTTTCAAAAGAGAATCTGAACCGTACGGTAAAAAGTATTCATGCTTGAGTTTGTAATCGAAATTTGCTTTACCGATAGCAAACGAGGTCGGTGCACCGGTTGGGACTTTATCCAAAAATGCGCCGAAATCATTGAGCGCTTCCTGTGCATCCTGCGAAAGTTTGGCAAGCATCGTCGCCTGAAGCGGGAACACTTCAATCAAAGTAGTGGTCGTCTGCTTATAAAAATCGATAATCGGTTCGACCGATTCGATCGCAATATCGACATACACCGGCGGCGGCAGTTTGATATTCTTTTGCGCGGTGGCAAGCAGACCGGGCACAGAGCGCATCCGGCCTATTACGGCATCGATATTGACATGGGATGAATCCGGCTCGCCGACCAAATAGACTAATCCGTACAAAACTTCATCGAGATATAGTGACGGTGAAGTCCGATACCAGCGCAGGGTTTCCAAATCAAGTAAAGTCGATTCGACGTTAGAAAGCATCAGCTTGTATCGAACCGATTCCTCGACTCCTTTGGCTGCCGCCTGCCCTTTTTGAATCCGGGTCTTGAGCCCGTTCAGTTTACCGATCATTTTGCTTATTGAGCCGGAGGAATAATCGGCCAGTTGTTTGTCGTAGGTATGAATCCCCTGCGAAGTCGCCGTCACCGGATAAAACGAAGCGATAGTCTGAATGACTTCTTCTTCCAGTGTAATTTTGGATTTGGGGGCGGGAAGAACAGTGAGCGGTAGCAAGGCACAGATTAGACAGAAGCAGAGAGCTTTCTTCATGCGTGATTTCCTTATAGCTCTGTTTTGCGCTAAGGTACGCTTAGAGGCTTTCCGATGGCAAAGAAAATTTGCTAACGGGTAAAGAGGCCGACGACTTCAATATGCATCGTATGCGGGAACATGTCGACCGGGGTCACCGGGGACATCGTATAATCGGTATCGACAAACGTACGGGCATCGCGGGCGAACGTGGCCGGATTACAGGAAATATAGAGCAGTTTCGACGGCTTGATAGCACAGAGCTGTTTGACCGCTTTCGGATGAAGCCCGGCGCGTGGCGGATCGATGATAATTGCGTCGAACATTCTGTGTTCGTCCGGATTGGCCAACAGAAATGCTTTTACATCACCGTGAAAAAAGGTCGCGTTCGTGATATTGTTCAAACGGGCATTTTCATTGGCGGCAGTGATAGCGTCGGCAACTAACTCAACCCCGACTACCTCCTGCACATTGTCACTCAGCAATAACCCGATTGTGCCGGTTCCGCAATACAAGTCAAGAATCCGATCGGTCTTTTTTGCATCAAGCAACTGAGCAGCGAAGGAAAAAAGTTTTTCCGCCTGTAATGAGTTTGTCTGAAAAAATGAGTTAGCGCGAATACGAAACCGTTTTCCGAGCAGCTCCTCTTCAATAAAGCCTTCTCCCCACAACACCACTTCCCGTTCGCTAATAGCAGCATTTGACTTGGTGCTGTTTTCATTGTGGAGAATGGTAGTAATCGCCGGGACTGCCTTACGAAGTGAAACGACAAATGCTTTCGCATCCGGAAAGTCACCCCGATGGGTGACAATATTGACCATTATTTGTCCGGTACGTTTTGCCTGACGAATAATTACAAAACGGACATACCCGACATGGTTGACTAAATCATAGACGGGAATATTATGCGATTTTATGAACTCTCGAATCGTTTTGACGATTGTATTCGATTCCGGTGATTCCAGATGACAGGCTTCCAGATCGAATATCTCGTCGAACGCACCCCGTTTGTGCAGTCCGACAACGAATCCTTTTTCTTCATCGGTGTGGAACGAGAACTCCATTTTGTTGCGGTAATAGAATTGCTCATCTGTTCCTATCGGTTCCGTTACAACCGGTGACTCGAATTTCCCGATTCGTTCAAGGCAATCGACGACTTGTTTTTGCTTGTATTGCAGTTGCGATTCATACGACAAATCCTGCCAGGTGCAGCCGCCGCAAATACCGAAATGCTCGCACGGCGCAGGTCTTCTCAATGATGAGGGAGTGATTATTTTTTTGACGCGGCCATGCAGATACCGCGCTTTGATCCGGACAACTTCCGCCTGAACCGTTTCCCCCGGCAGCCCGCCGTTTAGGAAAACGACTTTGCCGTCTAAATGCCCCACCGCTTTGCCGTCGAAAGCCAAATCAACGACATCGACATTTATCAACTGGCCGAGCGATGTTTCTGCTCCTGAACCTGCTTCTACTCCCATAGATGCTTTTTCGTGTGATGCAGCTGCTCGCACTCGTATTGGTTGCTTTTTTCAACCTGAATCGTGCCATGACCGATATCGAACTGTTCACGGAGCATTTTGTTGATGGCGATAATAACATCTGGCCCGTCGCCGTAATCAGCTTCATCTAAAAGAATATGGCATGACAGCGCGATTTCAGTCGACGACAACGACCAGATATGCAGATCATGCACCCCTTTGACTTTCGGCATCGCTTCGATTCGCGTCCAGACTTCATCGAAATTGATTCCCTTGGGAACTGCTTCCAAAAATATCATGGTCGCTTCATGGATGACTTTGTAGGATGACCAGAGAATCATGAAACCTATCAGACAGGAAAGAATCGGGTCAATGATCGTCAAATCGGTTGTAAAGATAAGAATACCGCCTATAATAACGCCGACCGATGAAAGCGCGTCATAGAGCATATGCAGCCATGCCGCTTTCATGTTCAATGATTTCCCCTTTTCCGAATGCAGCATCCAGATAGAAAGTAGATTCCCCAACAATCCGATAGTAGCAACGGTCAGTAAAATCCAGGGATCATTAATCTCCTGCGGATGCTTGAACCGGTCGTAGGCTTCAATAAAGATCAAAACGGAGATAACGACCAAGGAAACAGCCGAAATAAGCGCGGTTAATACCTCAAGCCGTTTGAAACCGTATGTTGTGCGCTTAGTAGCCGGCAAGTCCGCCCCTTTTGCCCCCAACCAGGCTAATACGAGAGCACCGACATCGGAAAGGTTATGAACTGCATCCGCTAAAAGCGCAAGATAACCGGTCATCAACCCACCGATGATTTCCGCGATGGTAATCATCAGATTGAACAGCATGACCCAAAACAGCCTGCTTCGGTCAACGGTACGGGAATGAATATGCATTAACGGAAAGCTTTCAACATGCGTGTCATGCTATAATATACGCGCTTGGAACGAGAAAAATTAGTCTGTTTTTGATTCAGTCGACGGCAGTTTTTCGAGCTTCAAACGGGTAAGACGATTCTTTTCTTTTTTCAGCACAGTTATCCGGACTTCTTCCACTTCAATCTGCTCGTTTGTTTCCGGCACACGCCCGAGATGATCGATCACCAATCCGGCCAGCGTGTCGACCTCTTCAAAACGAAGCTGGGTTCCCAGCATTTCATTTATCGCCCCGGGCCAGACAGAACCATCGGCAAAAGCGACGGTATCAGAATGTTTCACCAGTGGCGTCGACTCGGTGTCGTATTCATCCTGAATTTCCCCGACCAACTCTTCCAGAATATCTTCGAAGGTAATAACACCGGCTGTTCCGCCGAATTCATCGAGAGCAACGGCAAAGTGCGCTTTCTTTTTCTGAAATTCATTGAGCAACCGGGAAAGCCGCATTGATTCAGGGACAAACATCGGCTTGCGAAGCAGGTCTTTTAACACGATGAGATACGGATCCATCTTCTGGTAAATCAGGTCTTTGGTGTACAAAATCCCGACGATATTATCGATACTTTTTTCATACACCGGATACCGGCTATACCCGTGCTCGGTGATAAGATGAATAATTTTTTGCGGCGGTGTGGTGGCATCTATACCGATGACATCGGTTCTTGGTGTCATCGCGCGGCGAACAGTGGAATCGCCGAATTCGAACACGGAACGCACTAATTTTTCTTCGACTTCATCGAAATGTCCGTGATGTTTCCCTTCTAAAATCATCAGGTTGATTTCCTCTTCCGTCACCATATTGCCGCTTTTATTGCTTTTAACGCCGAAGAGCCTGAGAATAAACACGGCAACGCCGGAGAGCGCCTGCGAAATAAACGAGGTGCATTTGATAAAAATATGAATCGGCCGCGCGACAAAAATCGCCCAGCTTTCCGGATGTGAAAGGGCCAGATATTTGGGAATCAATTCACCGAGCACCACCGATGCGACACTGATCGCCAGCGCCACGGAAATCATTGCAATCAACCGCGCGCCATGGGCGATAAACTCAATAGATACCGTCGATAAGGTCGCTTCTAATTTACTGACTATCCCTGCGCCGCCGAATACACCGGCAAGGGTACCCAAAAGCGTAATACCGACCTGGACAGTCGCAAGAAACTTTTCCGGATTTTGACTAAGCTGCTCGGCGATAGAGGCGCCGGCTTTTCCTTCCCGCGCCTTTTGCCTGAGTTTGGTTTTTCGGCTGGCGATAACAGAGAATTCAGAGAGCGCAAAAAAACCATTCGCCAGTATCAAAACGACAATGGCGATGATTTCGTAGGATAATCGACCCTCCACCTCTTTTACCTCGCGCTGTTCGGTTGGATGTCAGCTATCAGGTATGCCGATGAATTATCGGGCATAACCCTGCATGTAGACGGCACTGGTAGCCAGTTCACGAAGACGGGCCACTCGCTTTTCCATCGGCGGGTGGGTGCTGAACAAATTGGTCAGGCCGCGACCCGAAAGCGGATTGGCGATCATGAGATGCGCCGTCGCCGGATTTTCATCCAGATTCATCCGCACCGGTGCGCGATGCAGCTTTTCAAGCGCGGTGGCCAGCGGCAGATATTTACCGGTGATACGGCCTGCTGCTTCATCCGCTTTGTATTCACGTTGACGGGAAATAGCCATTTGAATAACCATCGCAATAATCGGCGCTAAGATCGCCATTACGATAAGCCCAATCGGACTCCCACCCCGCTCATCCCGATTACCGCCGCCGAAAATTGCAGCAAACTGTGCCATATGAGCAAGCATGCCGATAGCACCGGCTATCGTCGCTGCCATCGTGGCGATAAGCATATCACGATTGATAATATGACCGACTTCATGTCCGATGACCCCTTCGAGTTCATCATCGTTCAGAAGCTCTAAAATTCCTTCCGTGGCCGCAACCGCAGCATGTTCCGGATTTCGGCCGGTGGCAAATGCGTTCGGCGCCTTGGACGGAATGATGTACACTTTCGGCATCGGAATCATCGCCTTTTGCGCGACGCTTTTAGTTATCCGGTACAAACGGGGATGATCCGCTTCCTTGATCTCTTTCCCTTTGTACATGCTCAGGACAATCTTGTCCGAGAACCAGTACGACACCAAATTCATGACCGCCGCTATGACAAAGGCAATAATCATTCCGGTCTCGCGGCCAATCAAATACCCGACTGCCATAAACAACAGCATCAGGCCGACCATAAGAACGAATGTTTTTACCGAATTCATACGCTACTCTTTATTTCCTTTCTGTTTACCGATTATACGAAAAAACCGGCTGTGCGTTGCCGCACTCATACAATCGTTTTTTCGCGGGTAAAGTTCCCGCACAGGTTCGCTACTTACCCTGAGGGCGGCGTTTGCCGCGTCCGAAAGAAAGCTCTCCGGTAACTACCGATTCCTCTTCTGTATTTCCACTCGATGTCGATTCCGAGGTTGATTCACTCTTTACAAAATCCTGGCGCCGTCTGCCGCGACCGTACGAGACTTCTCCACCATCGGTAGTTTCTTGTTCCGGAACATTCGGCCGATTTGTTTCGGAAGCGCTTGATTCTGAACCACCTTCCCGTTCAACATGTCTCGGGCGTGCAGAACGGCCATACGCGACCTGGGATGGTTCCTGTGCTTCCGGTTTATTTTCCTGTGGTGGCGTGTACCGACTTTCCGTTACTATTTCCGGCGTATGCTGAGCTACCGGTTCTTTTTCAGCAACCTCTGCGCCTGTTTCGGTAGTTTCACGTTCCTGCCGTTCACGCGGGAAACGACGGCGGTCATCACGGTTTTGGAATCGATTTGGGCGTTCTCCACCTTGAAAACGGCCGCGTCCTTGATGACGTTCACCCCGTTCGTTACGTTCACCACGCTCTTCACGATTCTCGCGTCCTTCACGCGGTTCTCTATTTTCCCGTCCCTCGCGTGAACGGAAACGGTCAGGACGATCTCCTCTTTCTTTATCACGATCTCTGCCATGACGACGTTCTTGTCCGCCGGGTGCGCTGCTGCGCTGTTCGGTTGAGCGTTCATCACGATGACGGCGTTCTCTTTGCTCCGAACCCTGATGCTGGCCGCGACGACGGTCATCCGGTCTGAATCCGGACGGACGATGCTGCGGCGTATGACGCGCTGTCTTTAAATCAAATGATCCGGCAACGACGGCTGCGGCTACGGCTGAACTCATTGTATTGATCGGCGCAGCCAAACGGCTCATCAGCCAATCACCGCTCCAGATTACACCCAAAAGGGCGAATGCTTCTGCCGGAAAATTCAGCGCATGAAATAATCCACCCAACAACACTACCTGTGCCATCGGGAATCCAACCACACCAACCGGAATAAAAATGGCGGTAAGCGCGATAATCACATACTGCCAAATATCGAGTGAGATGCCTATTGCTTGTACAACAAACAACGTTAAAACAACAGTGAGAATCGTTGAGCCGTGTGTTCCTAAAAGCAAACCGAACGGAAGAGAAAGGCCGCTTGCACGGCTGTCATCACGCTGTTCAGAAACAGTATGAAACAGAATCGGAAATGCGGCAGTCGATGAACCGGAAGCAAACGCGGTTGCGAGCGCCGGTTTGATATTGATCAGATATTTCAGCGGTGATTCTCCGGTCAACAGCCATTGGATTGCGGGAAGCAAAATTAATCCGAACACCCCTAACGCAATCAACAGCGTCGGTAAAACAGCTGACACAGAATCTAGCATACTCGAAAAAGATGCGGCATTTTTGGCTACGGCCGAGCCAATGATACAGAAAAGACCGATCGGTAGAATCAGATTGATAAAATGAACAATCCGCTTCTGCAGGCCCAAAAAAATCGACAGCATATCCACAAACGGACGCCCTTTGAAACCGGCATGGATCAGCACAAGGCCGATGGCAAAGCCGAAAAGGAGCAAACCGGCATAATAACCGCTACCGATAGAGCCCGGCAAATTGAGTGGAATGATTCCCTGCAAAATATCACCGAGGGAATGGGTGAGCGCTTCATCGAAATGCAACATCCCTGCCCCGCTGAACCAGGCGACACCTGTTCCCGGCTGTAAGATAGCGGCGAGTAACAGCGCTACCACGACGGCAACTGCACCGGTACCGAAGAAATACCAAATCAGCCGTAAAAACGAGCGACCAGCCTTGGCCATGTCGCCAAAGGAGGATACACCGACTACTATTGCCGTAAACAGTAACGGCGCTACCAACAACTGAAGCGCATGTTCAAACAGCGCTGCGGGGAATGAGGTATGAATCATTATTTGCGGAAAGAAAAGCCCGGCCACCCAGCCGAACAGCACACCAGCCGCTACCCCTAAAATTGATCGAATCTGTAATTGATCATTCATCTGATTGTTTAAAGACCTTTGTTCCTCTGTTTGAGCATCATTTGCTCTTGTTTCACCACGTACAGGTGTATATAAAAAATCCGGTCATAGCCCGCCTTCTTGACGGCCCGACCGGTTATAACGCAACCTGCTACCGCGCTTGTATTTGCCATATCAGCAGGAGATAAAAATACGAGGAAACAAACCACGCCGCCAATGATTTTTCGAAATACCCCTAATTGATTAGTATACAGTCAGTTAGTAGAGCGAAACTGAGGTTGTTCAGCCTGCAAAAAGCCTGCGAACCAGCATGCTCACATCAGCAATCGTGATTTTCCCGTTATGGTTCATGTCGGCAGCACCCGGGTCGGCAAGTTGTGACCCACCGCGGAAAAGGTAGCTCGTCAGCTGCGTGAGATCGGCAATGTTCACCCGGTTGTCGGAATTGACGTCACCAGAAACATGCCCGCGCAACATAATTTCACCCGGAAAGGTAAAATCCAGATTTTGGTCACACTCAGCAGTTACGGTGTAGTCATGCAGCGTACTGTCGTAGAATGGAAGGTACCATTCAATAAAATCAAAAATCGGATAGGTCAGTTGGTAGACCTCTCCGGTGAACCCTTCGTAGCCGGGGAGTTTTGTTACAGAAGTCGGAATGATGTTTCCGTTGATGCGGAATGTATTCGGCAGAATGGCGTTGATGTTTCCACTTTGAAGATCGCCGACGATGATCGTTCCTTCACCCAGCGGCTCAATAGATCCGGTGTAGTATGCATACAGAAGCGTCGGAGCAATTTCTGCACGGCCGGTAACATGTTCAGTCGCAAGCAGAGTAGTACATGACATAACGAGAATGCCGATTGCCACTACGAAATTACGGAGTCTATTAGTTACGAGGCTCATGATTGTCTCCATCTGTTCAAACAACCGGCGCAAAATCAAAGACGCGGGCGTGAGGCAAACCGGTCATTGCGGCTTAGTAGTACACTTTGATACCCTAAAGATGCGCAACTATCCGAAACTGTCAAGGAGATTCTTCCTGACGCACCTCCGAGCTGTGTCAGCAAATCTTAACTCCATTAGCACTTCCCAACATCATTACAGTTTGACAAATCACCTGGTATTTTGTCTATTTCATATACTGTACTATGAAAATACGGCACCAACCGGGGTGGGAGCCGGGGGCTAATCCTGCGGAATGCAGGGTTGTATAACGGAGGAGGCATTATGCTAAGAAAACAAAACCTTACACAAATCTTTATCCTTCTGCTGCTCTTAGGGGTATGCAGAGGTGCCGGAAGGGCTTCAGGAGAAATGCCTGTCCGCTTTGGGTCTGATATTATCATCGATGAAATCCCGCCAGATTTTCAGTCAGGATCGTTTGTGTGTCGAATCACTATCAGACCAGATTCAGGCAGTAAAATAAACCAAGTCGCTTTACACATTAAGGCTGTTGACCATCTTACCTATTCAGGTCCCTTGGATATTGTTTTATCTGCTTCACCCGCTAACCCCGCTGTTTTTGAATTGCCATTTGAAATGGTCAATTTGGATACTGCAGGTATCAAGTATCACCTTGATATAGGTAACGGGAAATACTACTTGGATCACATGGAGCTTTATTGGATTTCCCGTGCTGATTCAGCCCAACGGTATACTTCAAATCCGAGAGAATGGGCAAGAGTAAGATTCAAACAAGCACCGGTTGAACATAGATTTGACTATGATTCTATACAAGCTCAGTATGCTAAGATACCAGCACAATCTATCACCGGTTTTGTTGATGACAATGGAAAGAAGATTTCCAAAGAGGAATGGAAACGCTTAAGACGCATTCAATATGGTTGGCCACCTGACTATGAGCCACCTGATGAACGAATATGGCAATGGACGGATAAGAAAGGGCAACCTATTTTTGATGAAGCGGATTATAACCAATATTGGCTACAGGAACGTTTGAACGATCCGACCGAGATTTATGATCCGAAAGAAGATCCCAATGTCGTGATTGTGGTTGATAGTGCAACCGGTAAAGAAATGATTTACCACAAACTCTATTACCGGCGTATTCAGCAAGAAAAAGAGAATGCAATTGCGGACGCCAAACAGCAAGCCAAGATGGATAGCCTTCGCGTTCATTATGATACCTACATTGCACCTCAAAAGGCTGAGAAAGACTCCTTACATAAGCTTTTAGAAACGCCCGGCATAAATAAAGAGGAAGCCAAAAAGCAATGGAAGGAAAGAAAGCCATTGGACAAAAGAGAGATTGAGTACCATTGGGTGGACAGTGTCCTTTGGGTGAGAACATTTGGCGAATCAAAATTTAGAATTGCCGATAGGAAACCTTCTTTTAATAATACGTCGATTGATTCGTCCTTCAAGCACCCGACCTTCACAATCTGGGAAGGAGTTTTGGATTTAAGGACACAAGAAAACTTCAAGATTGCAAAAGAAATAGCGTTGACTATCAGACCCACAGATTCAACCGGATACTACTGGGTTGCTATGGACAATCAAGGCTTTAATTTATTGGTTAAAGAACGAAAGATTTCATTTAAAAGCAAATTTGATAGTCAAATTACGAATAATAGCAGCGTCGGCGATTCATCAATATCCAAAGACAACGTAAAAAAAAAGTAACTTCATTCGCTAATTCTTCTCAATCTGTTCTTTTTAGTGAAGGTTTTGAAGCACCCGATGCACAATGGTACCTGAATTGGCCGACTAGGTATGATTATGATGCAGACAGTGGACGGGATTACTGGGGTAGATCAAGTACCGGATGATATTAGTATTAAGATTAACGAAAATGTAATCGATTCAGTCTATCATTATCCAGATGGATACGGTGATTCTATAACTGTACCCATCGACACAATTTTATCCGTCTTTGCCGATAGGACTATATAAAGGGGCAAATGACAGCATCGATCCGCCTGATAATTTTAATGAATTTATACGGGCATGGTATGTTTACTTATCAAAAGGTCACCACAAAGCACTAGAGGACTTACGTGACGAGCATGGCGTAGACAGCTGGTGTTGTTTTGGTAATAGAGGTAATGTCAACAGTGACAACCAAGGAAGCACCTCAGTTGCAGATATTACTTTCCTTGTTAATTATATTTTCCATAATGGCCAAACACCTCCTTGCTTCGATGAAGCAAATGTGAATGGTGATGCAACAATAACCATTGCAGACATAAATGTGCTTGTTGGTTACCTATTCAATAACGGACCGGCTCCAGGGCCTTGTCCGACATACTAGGACTTTCCATATTCTTTATAAGACCGCTTGAGCAATCAGGCGGTCTTTTTTTGCCGTAAACATGTGATTGTCAAAAGGATACCGAATCCATATACTTACAGTATGGACCTCTTCGACAAATCCGAGGGGCTGACAAAAAAAGCAATCAATCCGCTTTCCCCCTTAGCCGATAAAATGCGTCCGCAGAGTTTTGATGAGTTTGTCGGACAGCAAAAAATAGTCGGCCCTAACTCCCCCCTACGCAAGGCTATTGATGCTGACCGGGTCAGTTCCTGCATCTTCTGGGGTCCCCCCGGCAGCGGCAAAACGACATTAGCCGAGCTGATTGCCAAAGCTACCAAAGGGCAGTTTATCCCCTTTTCGGCGGTAACATCGGGGATAAAAGAAATCAAAGAGGTCATTTCCAAAGCAGGCAGCTTCTACCAACTCAGCGGCAAACGAACTTATATCTTCGTCGATGAAATCCACCGTTTCAACCGCGCCCAGCAGGATGCCTTTTTACCGTATGTCGAAAAAGGAGATATCATTCTGATCGGGGCTACCACTGAGAATCCGTCCTTTGAGGTTAATTCCGCGCTTCTTTCCCGAATGCGGGTGTATGTACTTGAGCGACTCACTCCGGATGATATCAAGCAGATTATTCTTCGCGCTCTTTCTGACCCTGAGCGCGGTATCGCCAAACTGAATCTTACGCTTGGTGATCAAGCCTTAGATTTTATTGCCACTGCTGCCGATGGGGACGCTCGCCGAGGCCTGACGCTCTTGGAAGCGACAGCCGCTTTCCTGGGGGCAGAAAAGGAAGTAACCGTGGCTGCCCTTACCGAAGTACATCAGCGCGGGATGGCCCTGTACGACAAAGATCGGGAAGAACATTACAATATCATTTCCGCCTTGCACAAAACGATTCGGGGGGGCGACCCGGACGCGGCCATCTATTGGCTGGCACGGATGCTCACGGCGGGTGAAGACCCGATGTATGTTCTGCGTCGGTTGATTCGATTTGCGGTTGAAGATATCGGCCTGGCCGACCCGTACGCGCTCACCCTGGCGTTGAATGCGAAAGAGACCTACGATTTCTTAGGCACTCCCGAGGGTGAGCTGGCAATTACTATGCTGGTTATTTACATGGCCTGCGCTCCGAAATCGAATGCTGCCTATATCGCTCATGAAGAAGCCAAAAAAGATGCAACGCAAAAAGGGTCGCTGCCGGTACCGATAGATATCCGCAATGCTCCAACTTCGCTGATGAAAGCAGTCGGATACGGTAAAGAATATAAGTATGCCCATGACTTCACCGATGCGATAACCGATCAAGAGTATTTCCCGTCCGAACTTAAAGGAACCCGCTACTACCACCCGACCGACCGGGGACGCGAATTGAAAATCAAAGAATATTTGGGAAAATATCAGCAGATACGCACAGAGCTGATGAAGAAAACCGAATCCTCCTCAATAAAAAAGGGATAGCCTTTAGTTCGATATCGTACGCACCCTCTGATTTAATCCCTACCTCTGTACCAGATGGTACAAGCAAATAAATCTTCCTCCTGGCTTTTCATCGGTATAACATATAGACCGGCAAGCAGATGCTGTCCGTCCACCCGCCTTCGGCACAGCTATTGATACATGTTTAGTGTTGCAAAGAAGCATCTCTCGTTCATTCTTAGGAGGATACCACGTATGAGAAATCGATTTTTACTGTTTAGCGCTCTGCTGGTTTTTCTCATGGCCTTAGGCTGTTCTGAAAAACCGAATGAAACCAGTTCAACAACTCCGCAGGAAGAAAACATCAATCTGGAAGATGAATTCGGCGGTTACACCGCTACCAATGAAGCACCTGCTTTCAACGACCCTGCATTGGCAGCAGAAGCAGAAGGGGAAGTTGCATACAGCGACCCAATGGAAAACGAGGATGAAGTTGAATCGATTTGCAATGATTCTTTGTCCGGTTGGTTCCATTTCCGCGCAATCTGGGGACATCTCCAATACGATTCCACCTCTACAAACCCGACTGATTGGACCGGTTCGTTAACAATCTCCCGCGGTGCGCTTTTGGTCCGCAGGATTATCCGCTTTGAACCGGCAACAGATACGCTTTTACCGCGTTCTGATCGAAAAGTGGTAGAGTGGGTGTCGCAAACAACAGTCCACAATGACGGCGTCGCTGTAGATGTCGTCGTACCACGGCCAAAGCCAGTATTTGACACCACGGTCATTCCGCTTGTCGACTCGCTCGGCCAGCCGTATGACAGTCTGGTAATCGACACGAGTATCGACAATACGCCCGTAACGCTGACGTTTGCCACGGGTCCGTACTCACGTACCTTCACGCTGAATGAACTTTCCAAACTCGATACGATTATAGATCTCACGAATGATGTGTCGGTCGCGTTTGCTTCACACCGACGTGAGCGAGTCGGCTGCCCGAAAGGGTTCCTTGCCGGATTCTGGGGTCCTGACTCTACCGGCATGGGTGCATTCCGTGGTTATTGGGTAAGTAAATTTGGGCTTATCGACGGCTATTTACAGGGGCACTACGGAGTCGATAGCGCCGGTGAGCATGTATTCTTCGGCAAATGGATATCAATGAGCGGTGAATTCGAAGGTTTTTTGCGCGGGACATACAAAGATGTGCCGAATACAAACTCGCACGCTGAAAATAATGGCTGGTTCCGCGGACAAATATACAATGCCGACACGGTAGCAATCGGCCAATTGCACGGTCATTATCTCTCTCGTCCGGTGCATGCAGGCAGGGGTTTCTTTGCCGGACGCTGGAAGCTTGACTGTGGAGAAGTCGAGGAATCTGATGACGGCTTCTAAAACACTCTGGTAACTCTATGTCATATAAGCGAAAGAGGCCATGCGAGACGGCCTCTTTCGATATTTATGCGTACGACAAAATGACAGTTCCCCGGCATAAAAGTTTTTTAAAAAAATTCTTGTTAAAGTGAACCTTTTTATGATTATGTGAGTTTAACAAGATAGATGGACGCAAACAAATAACCCCCCTCTGTCTCATCTAGAGACAACCCTGCGTTGGGCAGGATTAGCAATAATCCTGCCCTCTTTTTTTGCCTGCTTTTTACCTATCAAATGAAATTATAAGAGAAGCTAAATGGACAACGGGCAGCTATTTAGTCCCGAGTTCGCTTTTCAACTGCGTAATCAAGCTATCCACACGCAGAGATTGCGCCGATTTATCCTGCAGCATCAGGTAGAGCTTGAGCGCTTCCTCCTTTTTACTTCGCTGCGGCTGCGATGCAAGCGCGTTCGCCAGATTCAGTTGATAAAAGAGCTTGTTGTTGACTGATGAATTAGCCAAACTCCGAAAAATAGATTCTGCTCCGGCGAAATCCCCCTTAAAGGTCATGAATACCCCTTTGTTGGAAAGGAATTCTTCCTTCGGTCCGAATTTCTCGATCGCTTTATCCATAATAACAATGGCCGTATCGGTCATTTCAAGCTGATGCGCCATCGATGACAATTCGAGATATCTGGTTGGGTTCTCCGGGTCTGATTCGATCAGTTTTTGGCGATAATAGTATGTGGAAGCAAAATTCGAATCGAGCGAGCTAAGCGTGGCAAGCTCTTGATAATATTTTTCCGGCGCATCGCCGGTTTTGACCAGCACTGCTATTGCAGTTATTGCTGCCTGCCATTCTTTAATATCCGGTGCAATACGGTAAATCTCCCGGTTGATCTCCCGATCATTGGGGTTCAGCAAATCCGCCCGTTTAAGAAAAAAGAAAGCGGAATCAAGCAGATAATCTTTAGCGTAACTCATCCCGAGCAGATACAGCGCCCGTTTATGAGATGCCTGCAGTTTCACCGCTTTGTTCAAATAGGTCCGCGCCTGTGGAAACTGCTCTTTGACATAGGCGGTTTCACCGGCCTGCAAAAGCTCGTCGAAGCTCGTCGGCTCTTTGGAACAGGAGGCCATAACTGCCAGTATAAAAAGACCAATGATTACTGCACGAATACCCATAGTGCCGGGAAACATACAGCATTTAGCTGTATGTTTCAAGCATGACAAAAAGTAAATTATTCGCATGAAAATAACGACCTGGGTCTCTGTTGTTCTTGTGTTGACGGGCGTATCAGCTCTTTCCGCGCCACAACCCAAAGAAGCAGAACAAAAAATTACCTCGTTACCCTTTGTCTTTTTTATCGATTCATCCGTGATTACCCGTTTTCCATCCACCTGGCAAACCCGACTTAAAGAGCTAAATCAGAAAACTTCATCTCAATTCGAACAGCAATTCGCAGTAGATTGTAATCTTACAAAAGTCATCACCGTAAAAATGAAGCGGGACACGGCCATCACCGTCGATGCCGCTTTCAATGCCCTTGTCGGAAACCGGTATCCGGGTGGGGATACGATTTCTGTTCTGTTGTATACGGACAGTATCATCAACGCGGATGCAGCCATCGGCGAAACGGAAATCGGCCGGAAACAAATTGCGCTTCGGGAAATCAGCTATGCTGATTCATCGGATACAAAAGGTTGGGCAATCATACAAGCCCGTACGCTCTTACATGAACTCGGGCACTCGTTCGGCGCTATTCATGTGTCCGATATCCATTCAGTAATGAACCACTCCCCCAGCCCGATCGGCGCCGTTTCATTCGATACGCTTAATGCACAGATTATTCAACAGGCATTACATGGCAATTTTGGATTCAGCGATCACAGTATGTATTTACAAACGGTTTCCCGTCTGCTTACAAAAGCAGGATATCGCTTAGCCGATTACCCAGGATTTTTCACTCATTATTTACCGGAAAATTCGGTCTTTCCGCCCACTGTGCAATCAGCTGTCGATTATGATTCTTTTATAATTGCTGCGCTGGGACTTCGTTTGCTCTCGCAAAATGATTCGACTAAGGCGGTTGAACGTTTCGATTCAGCCTTAGCGATTGATTCCGCCATGGCTGTTCTCTGGTATTATCGCGGACTGGCGACATCGGATATCAGTGAAAGTAACCGTTACCTCAAACAAGCCGCAGAAATCGGCTATTACCTTGCTCAGGAATTGCTTACTAAGCGGGAAACAGAGACTGCACGCTAATCCGCTTTTGTTGACCGTTTTCTTTGTGTCATATACATTACGCCATGCAAAATACCGCCTCAGTTTCACCGACCACACAAGTATTGACCCTTGCCCGGATGCAGGAGATGACTCCTCGTCTCTTTGATGCGCTCATGCAGCGTTTTGGCACACTCGAACGGCTCTACCGCGCCGATTCCGGCGCGATAATGGCGATTCAGGGGATGACGCCGCATATCGCCAATCAAGTCAGCAATGCCTCGGCAAAACTGCAGGAAACCGTCGAATTTCAAAAAGAACTCGAACGGTTGGAAATCAAGGTTGCCACCCGTTTCGATGAATCCTATACCGAATCGTTAAACGAACTGCATGATCCTCCGCTCGCTTTGTATTACCGTGGCTCACTACCTGACCCATCACAAAAATCAGTTTCACTGGTCACGCCAAGCAATGCGCCGGAAGAAGCGATAGCCTTCACCAGCAATGCCGCCCGTCAGTTTGCATCTTCAGGCGTACAGATAATAGCACCGTTTTCAGCAGGAGCTGCGGCACACTTGGGCGCGAAAGCCGGAAATGGGAAATCGTTCGCCGTTTTAGAATCCGGGATTATGCATATCCATCCGCCGGAATATATCTCCCTCGCTATCGATGTCGCCACAAGCGGCGGGGTAATCAGCGAATATCCACCGGATACGAAATACGCTGAACTTCGCTATACCGAAACCAATCGTCTCTTAGCCGCAATGCCGCAAGCGGTGGTCGTTACCGGTGTACGGGATGGGGCATCCGATATCGAAGATCTGCTGTTATGCTGCAGCCAGATCGGGAAACTTTGTTTCCTCTTAATTGACCCCCAGAATAAGTCACTCGTTGATGAAAAGGGATTCCATTCCGCCACCGTCCATGGCGCGATTCCGATTTTAGGACTGGAAAAACTCGATCAGATTGTTCAGTCATTGGTCTGATCGGTATGGATGATTCCTATCTGACTATCGACCACGCTGCAACGGCGGAAATCAAAGTCAAAGGATCACGATTTATCGGCGAAGCCGGCTATGCCGGTTCTTTGGACGCGGCTACTGCTATACTTACACGAATCCAAAAACAATTCCATGATGCGACGCATCACTGTTTTGCTTATCGCTTCGGCGTTCCTGTCCCGACAACATTTAAATACTCCGATGACGGCGAGCCGAACGGCACCGCCGGCAAACCGATTTATGACTGTCTGACTGGTCGAAACATTACCAACACCATAGTCGTCGTTACCCGCTATTTCGGTGGAACGGAGCTGGGCACCGGCGGATTGGTACGGGCATACAGTGATACGGCAATAGCAACATTAGAAAGCGCCGGAACCAAAGAGTGTTTTATCACTGAATCGGTCACGGTTGAACTGCCGTTTTGGGCATATGATAACTTTGTAAGGCTGTTACAAAAATTCGATATCAAAAAGTATAACAGCTATTTTTCGGAGATCGTGCGTGTCACTATCAATGTTCGCTTGTCAAAAAAAGCTGAATTGATAAAACAATTTGTCCAATTGACTGCCGGTAAAGGCGTGGTAAAAGAGAAAGCCGATGCTTGAGCAATTAGCACAAATAGATACCGCGCTGTTTCGCTTTATCAATTCGACGATCGCCAATCCGGTGACTGATTTTCTGATGCCGATTGTTACTTCCGACTGGAATCTGCACATTGCTTTCGGCTTAATTATGCTGATTATCCTGATCAAAGGCTCAACCCGCCTGCGCTGGTTGGTGCTCTTTGCGCTTTTAACTGTCGCGGCAACGGATCAGATTAACAGCGCTGTCTTAAAAACCTTTTTTGACCGTACCAGGCCATGTCATACGCTGAGTGACGTCCACCTGCTCGTCAACTGCGGGGCGGGAAAGTCGATGCCTTCCTCTCATTCCGCCAACAGTTTCGGACAGGCTATGCTGTTTGCGCTTATGTTTCCCCGTAAACGATGGTATCTGTTCTCAATTGCCGCGATTATCGCATTCAGCCGGGTATTTGTCGGGGTTCATTACCCATTCGATGTGATAGTCGGCGCTCTGGTCGGCATGCTTTTGGGGTGGCTGATCTATCTTCTCTATCAAGCCTTCTGGCAGCGTTGGTCGCAAAACAGGCGCATCGCATAATCGCCCACCACAAATTGTTGTCTTACATCTGTTTTTTATTGCCGTTTTTGCATAGAGTGGTCATACTCCGTTTATGCCACGGAAGGTAAAACAAAGTAAGTCGCTTTTTTCTCCGCTTGCCGAAAACTTCATGCAGCGGATCAGCAACGCCGACGGCCGGTTCCGCAAACGGCTGATGTGGGTCGCGGTCGCGTTGATTGTCGGACTTTCCGGCTGGTCGATTATGAGCGGCGAGTTCGGCATCCCCCGTATTGTCCGCCTTGAAATGCAGAAAAAGGCTTTAGTTGAAGCGAACCGGCAGTTGTATGCTGAGTTGGTCGATGCCGAACGAATCAAACTGCTCTTGCAAACTGATAAGCGATATATCGAGATGATCGCCCGGACCAAATATCATATGGTCTATCCGAACGAGACTCTCTACAAGTTCAATAAATAGCCGATGCCCCTTGAGAAATCAGAGGGGATTCTGTTAAAAGCCCACAACTGGTCGGAATCCTCACGCACTCTTGTTTTTTTTACCAAACAATTCGGTAAACTGGCCTTAGTCGACAAGGGGGGCCGGGCAATCAGCTCCAAACGGGGACGCGCGCTGTCATTTGCCAAATTGGAGATATCTTTCTACTCCTCGCAAAAAGAATCGAACGGATATGTTTCCGATGTCGAATTGCTCGAAGAGTTTTCACTCACCAACGATGGCGTACTCGGACGGCTCGCCTATGCCTCTGCCGCCTGCGAAACACTAAATGAACTTTTGGCCGAGCATGAACCGCAGCCGACGCTGTTTACCTATTTCATAACATTCTTACAGCATATTAACACCGCTCCCAAAACGGCGCTGTCATCGCTGTTTATCACCTTTTTTCTCAGGATGCTCTCGACGTTGGGGTATCACCCCTCACTTGCCTATTGTGTTTCCTGTGGAAAAACGATTGAGCAGTCGCTTGATACCGATGGATACGCGCTGTTCTCACCGGAGCGCGGCGGGTTGATCTGCCCCTCTTGCGCCCGACCGACAGACTATTATATTCGATTTCACCGTGACCCATACATGATTATGGCGGCCTTACAAACCGCTTCTTTGGGGGAAGCGGTGGCGATGCCGACGGGACACGCCGACGCGCTCAGTTTGCTTGAAGGGTTGACTAAATTCCTCAGTTATCAGACCGGCGTTCGTTCCGAGCTTAAATCGCTGCAATTCTTAGAAAAATTACGTACCTCATTACAGGATAGCAAAACGTGACACAGAACAAACCGCATGCTGCTGATCTTATGAACAAGCTTATGTCGCTCTGTAAACGGCGCGGCTATGTGTTTCCGTCGTCTGAAATTTACGGTGGCCTCGGCTCCTGCTGGGATTACGGCCCGCTCGGCGCTGAACTGAAACGAAATATCAAAACCTATTGGTGGAATTCGATGACCAACCGACGGGATGATGTCGAAGGACTCGATGCCGCTATTCTCATGCATCCGCAGGTCTGGGTAACTTCCGGTCACGTCGCTGAGTTTACCGATCCGCTCGTTGACTGCAAAACCTGTAAGGCCCGTTTCCGCGCCGACAAAATGGCCGACAGCCAATGTGGGCGGAAACCATCGAAAACTCCGCTGGAATGTGGCGGTGAGTTTACCGAAGCCCGTAATTTCAATCTTATGTTCAAAACCTTTATGGGTCCGGTGGAAGAAGCAGCCAATATCGTGTATATGCGCCCCGAAACTGCGCAGGGTATTTATGTCAACTTTTTGAATGTCAAAAACTCTTCACGGCAGAAAATCCCGTTCGGTATCGCGCAGATCGGTAAAGCGTTCCGTAACGAAATCACGCCGGGTAACTTCATTTTCCGTACCCGCGAATTCGAACAGATGGAAATGCAATTCTTTATTCATCCGACTGAGGATGACCAGTGGTTTGAATACTGGCGGCAGGAACGCTGGAAATGGTATCAGGAGCTTGGCCTCAACATGCACCGCCTCCGTTGGCACCAACACGGCGAAGGTGAATTAGCCCACTACGCGAAAGCTGCATATGATATCGAATATGAATTCCCATTCGGCTGGCAGGAACTTGAAGGTATTCACAACCGTACCGATTTTGATCTTGGCCGTCACAGCAAAGCGAGCGGCAAGGATATGAGCTATTTCGATGAACGCTTCACCGAAAAATTTATTCCGTACATCATTGAAACCTCCGCCGGATGCGACCGTTCGTTGTTGACCATCTTAGTCGACGCATACGATGAAGTGGAAATTAACGGTGAGCAGCGCGTATTCTTGCGGCTCTCTCCGAAGATTTCGCCAATCAAAGCAGCTATTTTCCCATTGGTTAAAAAAGATGGAATGGCGGAATACGCAGATAAAGTCTATCAGGATTTGAAGAAGAAATTCAAAGTCTTCTACGATGAGTCCGGTGCCGTCGGCCGTCGGTATGCCCGTATGGATGAGGCCGGTTGCCCGTATTGTATTACTGTCGATGGTCAGTCACTGCAGGATGATACGATGACGCTGCGTGATCGGGATACCATGGAACAAAAGCGGATGAACGTAACCGAAATCACCGACTTCCTCGACAAACAAGTAAACGGGTAGCGACGCTACCTTTATTTCTACCTCGCACTCTTTTTGAGTGCGAGTGTGCTGATTGCGATATTAATCTTAGAGTCTCTCAAAAAACTCGGGTGGCACACCCTTTAGGGTGTGATCCTATACGTTACCCTCGCTTTGACTTTATTCATATTTCTTCGTAATTTCCTCCCATGGCTGCTGAGGGATTACTCTGCTGGAACTGCGGGAAACCGACCGGTATCAAAGACCGGGTGAACCGCGCTGATAGCTGCGTCAATTGTATGGCGGATCTTCGCTGCTGCCGAGGGTGCCGTCATTTTGATCCCACCCGCCGTTTTCAATGCAAAGAACCGATTGAGGCAAATATCCCAATCAAAGACAAATCAAATTTCTGTGACTTTTTCCAGATGCGTAACGTGATGAAAACCGCCGGGGGCGTACAAATCGACACGAAAGACACCAAAGACTCCCGCAAAAAACGGTTTGATGATTTGTTTGAGGATTGAGAATAAAGTAGGAGACAAAAACTATTGACTAAACATTATGAAGTTATATCTTTTCAGTTGTTATTGAATTAACGAACAATTGTTTTACGTCGGGGTGCTTATGATCAAAGCTGGATTCCTAGTTCTTATTCTTACATTAACATTGACTCCTGTTTTTGCAGCAGATGTAACTGTTAAACATGACGACTTCTACCAAACCACTATCTATGACATGACAAATAATAACCTATCTGGCTCTGGATTACTGAGCTCCAAATTGTCTCTTCAAGCTCGATCGGTTCTATTCGACGATACAACGAAACAACCACTTCACTTTCTAATATTAAAATATACCAATGTAGATTGGCTCTTTATCGAGAAAATGATTATTAAAATTGATGGAGAGATTATTAGGCTCAATCATTCTGGCACTCCTAATAGACAAGTCCAAGGTGGAGGAAAGATTCAAGAAATTATCTTCTTTGACACTGAATTGGATTTCTTGGATAGAATTGCTAACGCACAAGAAATAGAAGTTAGAGCAGAAGGCCATCAATACTATACTGACAAAAAATTCAAAAAAGCAAATTTTGATAATTTCAAAAAATTCGTAGAGAAAGTTCAGATCGGCGTTGCACAAAAGGAAAATAATTCCGATTCGATAAGCTCAAAAGAAGAGGGGGAATAGACATTTTTTTCATTCCCATCCAAGAACTAGGGCACCAAGGCAAGAATTCAGAATAGCTACTCAATCAATTTCGTATCAGACAACTCTTAATAACTCAATCCATCAACCCACGTCGACAACAACCGCTGATAGTGGTCAGGGTTGAAATTCGTAATACCAATTAGTTTGCCGTTCGCAAGGCCTGCCACTACTACCCCGGCTTTGGGGTGCACAAAGCGAACAGCATACCCTTCTTTGAATCCTAAATCGGCCGCGACCGGTTGAGTAGCTGGAGTTTTATCGGCATGGGCATTGAGCGCAGCAAAGTAAACGCCGGTGGTGTCCATCGTTAAAAAGAAAGTTGCATCATGCCCGGAGACATCATAATCAGTCGCATAAATTTGATTCAAACCATCAATACCCAAGTATGATTTCGGATAATACCGATTCGTTCCGCCGACACGGCCGGAAAAGGGAAACAGCAAAAACATCGGCGGCGCGGAGGTGGCTTCACCAAAGCGTTGGAAAATTTTCTCAGCTAACATACTCTGCGCGGTCATAGACTTTGCATTTGCCGTTGCAGAAGTCACCCGAATCGCATACGGCCCGTTGGAAAACATCAGTACACTATCCATCGCGAAAGATTCCGACCCAAGCTGCAAAGTCGAACCAAGTTTCGGGCGGTTCGCCGCAACATAGCCATACGCGCTCATATCATCCGGAAACCGGAGCACACGAACAGTAAGCGGAGTGCCTTGGACGTTGTAGCTAGTAGTGGTAATATCGACTAAGCCGTAATCGGTATAAAGTTTGTTCGTTTCAGCACCGGTAAGTTCCGGAAGCCGCTTGGCAACCGGTTCAGTGCTGCGAGTGATTTCATATACGGTATCGACAGCGAACAACAATTCGGATGGTTCATTGATCGGCACAGCTTGAATCGGCTCAGGCTGCTCTTGTGTTTGCGGTTCTGCTTGTTTTGTTTCCTCTTTTTTTCCGCAGGAAACAATCGCGATACTCACGACGAGCAAAGAAACTATCAATTTTGTTTTCATAGTACGTACAACACCACTATTACGGTTATAAGCCACAAAATTACGTTGATAAGCGTCGGGCGATCACTAAACAACACACGCGCCGGTGATCCGCCCTCCTGTTCTTTATGAATCAGATACAGATACCGGAAAACCCCGTACACGACAAACGGAATGGTAATAAACAGATTGGTCGTGCCAAGTTTGACCGCAGTTTCATCCGAAAAGGTATACAGCATATACACGACCACCACCGAAGCAGTCACGACCCCAATCAGTTGATCCAATAGGTAGGGGGAATATTTATCGAGAATTTTCCGGTGGGCCGATGCTCCCTGCTCCAACAGCATCAGTTCATGCCGCCGTTTTCCGAAGCCTAAAAAGAGCGCTAACAGAAAGGTATTGATAATAAGCCAGTGCGATGCCGGAACATTGATCGCAATAGCGCCGGCGTAGGCACGCACTACAAAATTCAGCGCGATCATCATGACATCCAGCACCACCACATTCTTAAGCCAAAAGCTATACAGGAAATTCAGTGCGACAAACCCCAGCGAGATATACAGAAAATTACAGCTAATCCACCATGCCGTTCCCAATCCGACTGCCGCGAGCCCAAACGCAAACAACCAGGCCGTGCTGACCGGAAGTTTCCCCGAAGCAACCGGCCGTTCTTTTTTTAGCGGATGTTGTTTGTCTTTTTCCCGGTCGATAATGTCGTTCACCGTGTACGCCATTGAAGAAAGCAAGCAGAATACAGCCATTGCCGCAAAGGCAAGCTCCACCATCGGCACTTCCGCCGCGCTACCGGCAAACACCAGCGCCGCGAGCACAACGCCGTTTTTCGGCCAGTGTCCGGGGCGGGCAACTTTAATCAGCGATTTTAACATTGGTGGCAAAGATAGAGCCGGAAGCGGTCGACTTCAAGTTAATTGCGAAAGGGCAACGACTCACGAATAGAGGGGTAATAATAGCTGAAATAGTCGATAACGGTTCTGGTCGTCCCTTCGATATCGTTGTTTTCAATCGGAATAGTCAATCGCACGAAAGCCGCGTCGGTCGGACGCATCATTAGTGCGTTTTTCACCAGATCCCATTTCAGCGCGTATTCATTGGTCTGTTCGCCGCTTCGGGTTTCAAACCAGTAGAACATCAATTGACGACGTTCTTCTTCTTTGATCGTCACCCGGTAAATCTGTCCCGGCGCACGGTTAGGAAACGGCATAGCGAACTCTTCGATTTTTTCAATC
>CAYXJN010000004.1:0-324996 GCA_964464605.1 uncultured Ignavibacteriales bacterium
GTAGGACATGCGGCTCTGGACCGTAGAATCGGGGTTCGAATCCCTGTCTCCCAGCCAAGAATGCGGGTTGAGCAAAGGGAATCTATCATGAACATTTTTACCGGTAATTTTCAAAGAGTAAATTGCGCATGGAAGCAGGCGCGCGCGATTATCTTGCTTGTTATCTGTATACTATTCGCTTTACCGGTTTTGAGTTTTTCGCAAAGTCAATATGAGCAGGAACAGAAAAAGGAGCTTGAAAAGCTTTTTACCGAGCGCGCGTATGATTGTAACGACATTTACAAAAATTGTACGCGTTTGATCGCTGATTATTACGCGAAAGGAGATTTGGATTCCGTTCGGGTAGTTGTCAACTATTGGCAATCTACATGTTATGGCGCGGCATCGTTAGTCCGGTTTCAAACATTGTTTTGGATGCAGTCTGAAACTGCTCCTCTTGTTATGGCTCCGAATATTCTGCTCAGATCACTCCGATATTACAAATGGTACTATGCCTACGGTGACAGAGAGCGGCGTGAATATCGTGATTCTCACCAGGAACGGTTTGATAAGTTGGTTGACAGTTTGGCGACAAACGCGCTCAAAAAAGCTGAACCACATTCGCTTGAGCATCATATTGCCCGGATTTATTGTGGAGAGCCGGATTCACTGTATCACTTTTTGCAGGTTGAGCCCGGTGCAAACACGCCATTAGGTCAGGAATACCGCCGATTTGCTGATTCAGTGCGGTATGCCCCCGAGGAATATTTTGGATTGTCTTCCGGAGCTTGGGTGCCAGTCGGCAAGCGTGAACTGCTCGGCGTGAAGCCATTGTTGAGTTTCTTCACCGGTCATAGATGGAATCGGTATCTTATTGAGCTTTATATGGGGATCGCTTTTCTACAATCGAAATCACCGTATGTCGTGAAAGCAGGGGATAGCTTGATTGAAACGGAAGATTTTAACTGTGGAATGTTTGGATTCGAACTTGGCCGAGAATTGTTGAGAACCCAACATCATGAGTTTGACGCAATGGTCGGTGCCGGGGCGCAGGTGGTCAACGCTATTTATGTTGATGATGAAAAGTATAAGGATGGAAAGCAGTACTGGTCAGCGTTAGGAACAGTTGGTGTTCGGTATCGCCTGTATCCGGTAAAGTACAATTCGACGTTTATTTATTTTCAGCCGATGCTTGAGTTTTCGACAATAAACACCGAGGGTGGCACTGATTTGTCCGGAGCCGCTATTACGTTCCGTTTAGGTGTGTCATTTAGAGGTTTCTACAGCACCAAAGAAAAACAGCAAGTTTTACGCGAGATGGAATACGAATACTGACCACTCTCGCTAAATCAAACATACATACTTAGTGAACGACTGGAATTTTACTCCACCTCCTCGCCTAAATCCTCGACGGAGATGCCGAGTTTGTCACAGGCTTTTTCCAGAGCAGTCTCATAATCAGCGCCCACTGCCGATTCGGATTCCCCGGTTTGGTTGTCGGTGACAGTTACTTTGATCGGATCGGAATCATAGTCTAAGATTCCCTCGATCATCGACTCAACGAGCCATTTGTCCACTTTTTCGGATTCAACCGAATACCTTTGGTCGCCCATGGTGCGAGTACTCCCTTTTTTGCAATTGTTCACCGGCTCTTGTGAGTCCCGGTGCACGTCCTCTTGGGAAATACTAATGAAAGAGCCTAAACTTCGTCAAGCTTTAGAATGGTGGTAGAAAGAGATAATTTTGAGAACAAAAGTACGAACGTGCTTAGGCGGCTTTGCTGAGGCCATGTTTCAAGCGCCATGCTTTCACGGCACGGAAACCGACCAAACGGCCGCTTTCTTCATCCCAAAGCCGGAAGGTGAGTGATTTCAGGCTCGAAAGTAGAGTGACCGGTTTGATGGTGCTGACGCCGGGGACATTCTCATGGCATTTAGCCAGGTAATAGTTCGGTATGCGTGAATTGAGGTGGTGCACATGATGGTAGCCGATACTTCCGGTAAACCAGCGCAGGACGATAGGGAGATCATAAAATGAGCCCCCTTCAAGCGACGCCGTCACAAAATCCCAGCCCTGTTCACGCGACCAATAGACATCTTCGAATTGATGCTGCACATAAAACAGCCAGACTCCGCACATCAATGCGACAAAAAGGGTAGGAATCTGAATCAGCAGATAATTCTGCCACCCCATAATCATACTCATGACAAATGCGATGACTACAATACCGGCATTAGTCCAGTAGACGCTGTACCGTTCACGTGGTTTTGATTTGCGGCGAACGAAACGATTGGTAATCAGCGCAAGAAACAACGGCCCCAAAAGGAACATGATAAACGGATTGCGATAGAGCCGATACTCGATACGTTCTTTCAGCGGTGCTTTTGCGTATTCGGCGACGGTCATCATCCAGACATCCCCGTGACCGCGTTCGTCCAGATTGCCGGAGGTGGCATGATGCTTGGCATGGCTGGCGCGCCAATAGTAATAGGGGGTAAAGGTGAGTATGCCGGTGATGTTTCCCCAGGTATTGTTCGCTTTGCTTGATTTGAAGAATGATCCATGCCCGCAATCATGAAAGATAATAAAAAGCCGAATCAAGAGACCGCCGTTGATGAGCATTACCGGAAGTGCGAGCCAGAATGAATACTGCAATGCAAAATAGGAAACAACCCACGCAAGAATGTACAGTGTCAGAGTGCTGGACAACTGCCAGATGCTTCGGGCATTGCTCGGATGCTGGTATTTGGAGAGTTCGCGCTGGATTTTGTCGCCGTCAATCTTGGAAGATTCGGCGTGCATCGTTGTCGACATGTTTACCTCTCTGGCTGTTCGCGCGGCGACAACCGCGCCGATCAATGAGGTTTGTTATCGGCGAGTGGAGACCACACATGTTCTCTACTAATAGCGACTAAATAGCCTTTATACTGCTCAGAGGCAACAAATATCCCTTTGATGACGATATTTATTTTTTTGCGTCGCACAGTAATCGGTTGACTTTGGGAATTGTGTCAGGCATGTTAAGTCACATAACATCGTGTCCCGTATTATTTTTTATTAAGCTTGTCTTAGCACCTCAATCTTTGTCAGAATGTAATCTGGTCACAGTAGCGCAATTCCGCGCATGAATGAGTTTATTTGCTCTGTTTTTCGGTTCATCGGAAACGACGATCAGGGCAGTAAACAGAAGTGGAGAGTAGAATGAATATCTACGTAGGAAACCTTTCGCACCGTACTGACGAAGCCGGCCTTCGCAAATCTTTCGAGCAGTTCGGGGAAGTAAGCCAGGTTAACATCATCAAGGACAAGTTCACCTCAGATCCGAAAGGATTCGGGTTCGTTGAGATGCCGTCGAAAGATCAGGCTATGGCCGCGATCTCAGGTCTTAATGGACAGGACCTTGATGGTCGTACGCTGAATGTAAACGAAGCGCGCCCGCGCATGGACAACAAGCCGTCCGGTGGCGGCGGTCGTCGTCCGAGCGGCGGCGGAAACAAACGCTCCTGGTAAAGCAAACACTGCTCGCATTACGCGAGCTTTAGTTTCGAAAGACCCGGTTTTTAACCAGGTCTTTTTTTGTGTCTTTTTGCCGGTTTGCGGATCTATTGCAAAACCAAATGGAGATTAGTATACTTTGGCGCATTAAACGCAGGGAAAGGGAATCTTCGTGAAACGCTTCGTGATTCTCACAATACTTTTCGGATTGTTTTTCACTCAATCGATTTCAGCGCATGTGTACTGGATGAAAATGCATCGGGAGCGGGAAATTACTGTTGAATATCAGATGGCCACGTTTAAAGAGAGCGGCCTTTTTAAAAATCCGTTCAACCTCAATTTCGCCGGGTATTTTCATACCGCAGGAAACGTGTATATAGCGGCGCAGCTTCCGGTGGCAAAAGAATGGATCGATGGAATAACCGGTAATCCGTACTTAGGTGTTGAAATTGTCGATAAAAAGAAATCATCCCGAATCATACAATTGGGTGTGCGTTTCCCCTTTGCTAAAGATGATTTTGAAATTTCCAATGTCGCGTATACCGGCAGTATGATATCCACCGATCAATCGGAAGCGTTTATGCCCCTTACTTGGACATTACAACCGGTAATCGGGTATCAATGGATCCTGCCGAAAAGCCCCACGACGAATCACGTGTTTAAACTTACCGGCAGCCCGACCGCGTTGCTACCGGCCGGACGGGACAATCTGTTGTTGTTCGATATGACAGCGGAAGCATGGCTGCAAAGTATGGGGAAATGGGAAGCCGGCGCCGGTCTTCAGGGGCGCGTTCCGATAGGGGATGATTCACAATTTTCGGAATCGTTTATCGGGTTTGCCTGTCTTTCGCTTCGGTTTAATTTGGGCAAGCATCTTCGCCCCGGATTTCGATTTGTCCTTCCGCTTAGCAAAGATTTCAGCGATAACATTGACTATACGCTCAATGTCGATGCCACCGTTGACTTGATTAAGTGGTTGGATGAGGAAAAGTGAAATTACTTTAGCGCGGACTTCAATAGTTCGCGGTTCATCTTTGCGATAAATTTCACGGAAATCTCTTTCGGGCAGACTGCTTCGCATTCGAACTGATTGGTGCAGTCGCCGAATTTTTCTTTATCCATCTGTGCTACCATCCGTTTGACACGGGTAGCCGCTTCTACCTGTCCTTGTGGCAAAGCAGCCAGATGGCCGACCTTCGCGGCAACGAACAGCATTGCGGAGGCATTTTTACATGAGGCAACACAGGCGCCACAGCCGATACAGGCGGCGGCATCCATCGCTTCTTCAGCGGCATCTTTGGAAATAGGGAGCGCGTTTCCATCCTGCGCGCCGCCGGTATTGACGGAAACATATCCACCGGCCTGAATAATCCGGTCTAATGATGTCCGGTCGACAACGAGATCTTTAATAATCGGAAATGCTTTGGCGCGCCAGGGTTCGATATAAATATGGTCACCATCTTTGAAATGGCGCATGTGTAACTGGCAGGTTGTTGTGGCGCGTTCCGGACCGTGGGCGATACCGTTAATCATCAGAGAGCACATACCACAGATACCTTCGCGGCAGTCATGGTCGAAGGCGATAGGGTCTTGTCCTTTGGCAAGCAGCTGTTCGTTGGTAACGTCGAGCATTTCCAAAAAGGACATGTGTTCGCTGATATTGTTGACCGGATAGACTTCCATTTTGCCGGAAGTATCCCCTTTTCTCTGACGCCAGACATGCAGCGTGAGGTTCATTTGTAACTCCGTTGCGACAGTTTCACGTTCTCGAATACAAGCGGTTCTTTATGCATTGTCGGCTGTTTGCCGACTCCGGTAAATTCCCAGGCCGAAACATGGCAGAAATTGTTGTCGTCACGAAGCGCCTCACCATCCGGGGTCTGGCTTTCCTCACGGAAATGTCCTCCACAGGATTCAGAGCGGGTGAGAGCATCCATACACATCAATTCACCGAACTCCAAAAAGTCGGCAACCCGTCCGGCGCGTTCGAGTGATTGATTGAACTCTTCATTTTCACCCGGCACGTTGACATTTTTCCAGAATTCATCCCGAATTTCCGGAATCAGCTGTAATGCTTTTTTGAGTCCGGCATCGTTACGCGCCATGCCGCAATAATCCCACATGATTTTTCCGAGTTCACGGTGGAATGAATCGACGCTTCGTTTGCCGTTAATGCCGAGCATTCGTTTGGTGCGTTCGGTCGTTTCCGATTCCGCGTTCTTGAATTCCTGCTGATCGATGGCATAGTTTGCTTTTCCAGCACGGGCGAAATAATCGCTGATAGTGTAGGGGAGAATGAAATAGCCATCGGCTAATCCCTGCATCAGCGCACTTGCCCCCAAACGGTTGGCGCCGTGATCGGAAAAATTCGCTTCACCGATAACGAACAGACCGGGAATAGTGCTTTCTAAATTGTAATCGACCCAAAGTCCGCCCATCGTGTAGTGAACGGCGGGATAAATACGCATCGGAACTTTGTACGGGTTTTCACCGGTGATCCGTTCATACATGTCGAACAGATTACTGTATCGATCATGCACGACTTTTTCACCGAGACGCTTGATCGCATCGGCGAAATCAAGAAAGACGCCTAATCCACCGGGGCCAACGCCGAAACCGGCATCGCAGGCTTCTTTGGCGCTGCGTGAGGCGATATCGCGTGGAGCAAGATTACCGAAACTCGGATATTTTCGCTCGAGATAATAATCCCGTTCGGATTCAGGGATCTGATCCGGCGTACGGGTATCCCCTTTTTTCTTCGGTACCCAGATACGGCCGTCGTTGCGTAACGATTCGGACATAAGTGTCAATTTCGATTGATAGTCACCGCTGACCGGAATACAGGTCGGGTGAATCTGCGTGAAACAGGGGTTACCGAAGAACGCCCCTTTTTTGTATGCACGATACGTGGCTGTTACGTTTGAGCCTTTCGCATTGGTCGAAAGGTAAAAGACATTACCGTATCCGCCGGTCGCAAGCACGACGGCATCGGCCGCATACGACGTAATTTTTCCGTTCACTAAATCGCGAACGACTATACCCACCGCACGATTGTTAGCGACGACCAGCTCCAGCATTTCGGTGCGGGAGAACATTTGCACCGTACCGGCTGCTATTTGTCGGGAAAGCGCCGAGTAACAGCCTAACAGAAGCTGCTGACCTGTTTGACCGCGCGCATAAAATGTACGTGATACCTGCGCACCTCCGAATGAGCGGTTAGACAACTGACCGCCGTATTCACGCGCGAAAGGAACCCCCTGCGCGACACACTGGTCGATAATGTTGGTGCTGACTTCGGCCAAACGATGCACATTCGCTTCACGGGCGCGAAAATCGCCACCTTTTACCGTATCATAAAAAAGGCGATGAACCGAGTCACCGTCATTCTGATAATTCTTAGCAGCGTTAATTCCACCCTGTGCGGCAATTGAGTGCGCACGGCGCGGGGAATCCTGAAAGCAGAAGCAAAGAACGTTGTAACCGAGTTCACCCAATGTTGCTGCGGCCGAACCACCGGCCAATCCGCTTCCGACCACGATAACGGTGTATTTTCGTTTGTTTGCCGGATTGACCAGCTTCATTTCGAATTTATGCCTGGTCCATTTGTCGGTGAGCGGACCTGAGGGGATTTTCGCGTCGAGTTTGCTCATCCTAAAGTCACCGTTGGAAGGGTAATATAGCCGAGCAACACGCCGATGGGGACAGAGCTAAATCCTAAAAAGAGAAAAACGGCGATAACATACGAAAGCGCCTTCAGTTTCGGTGTCGATGTTGGTGTCGCGACGCCGAGTGACTGGAAGATACTCGCGAACCCGTGGCTGATATGAATCGCCAAAAGCAGCATGGTCAGCATATACAGAAACGAAACTACTTTATTCTGAAATCCGAGAATGACCATTGAGTAGACATCATGCCGTCCGGATAAATCGACCAAGTTCTTATATTCCGGATGAATGCCGAAAAAGGTAAAGTGAGCTAAATGGTAGAAGACAAAAAAGAAAATTAATGCGCCGCTGTAAATCATCGAACGAGATGCTACCGATGCCTGCACCGTTTTTGCGTGGGCATACCCGATTGGCCGGGCCGCCCGGTTTTCCAAAAAGAGTCGAACGCCAGTAACAATGTGAGCAATAAGTGATACGCCAAGAATCACCCGTACCGACCAGGTCAGAAGCGGGGTGTCGGCTAACATTTTGGCGTAAGCATTGATTTTGTCCTGACCGAGAAAAATTTGCAGGTTGCCCAACATATGGCCGATAATCCAGCCTAAAATGATTACGCCGGTCACCGCCATGACTACTTTTTTGCCGATAGAGAGTTGTGTGAGAGAGATTTTAGAAGGATCAGCGAGGATAACTTTTGCGTCAGTTTTCATCTGTTTTGTCTGCGTACGTAATTCAGGAGAAAAACATAGCCGACTTTACCGGTTTGGTCAACTCAAAAAGCGAGCAATTTCGTGAAACCGGGGTTCATCCAAATCCGGTTTTCTGTGTACAATGCATTATGCTGCAGGGAAATGGGAATTGACAGGTTTTAAGCCGAGTGGTATGATTAGCCAGAGCGGGTCCGGCGCCAGTTACGCCGCGAATCAGATATCGAAAACCAGGTGTTTCAACATAAGGAGAAAAGAATGAAACGGATTGTATGGAGTCTTGCCGTCGTTTGTTTAGCGGTCGTTTCCGGCTTTGCAAAAGATGGCGGATCAGTGCGATTGAAACTTTCCGGAACCGGTGCAGTCAATGACAGCACAATTAAAGCAGGACAGCCGGTTTCAGTCGATATCTATATCACGAACGATACCGTACGTGAAGGATTCAGCTTCGGTTTCTCGTTCAAGTCCGCAACGATCAAAAAAATTGTCCATCCGAATACAGACAGCGGCAAGGCGATCGCTTTGCCGACCAGCAAGCGCGGCGATGTTAAAGGATTCAACGGCTGGCAGGATAAAGCAGTCTGGGATTTTGGCGGTGTCTATGCAGTCCCGACAGATTGGGACGGCAATTTGCCTGACGTGGTCGGCTTTGGCGGTATTGCGGTCAAGCAGGGAATGCAGGTTACTGCTGAACCGGTAAAAGTATTGTCTATTGATCTGATTGTTCCGGAAACCGGACAGTTGGTTGTTGATTCCGCCTTTTTCCCGCCGGGTGGTGAGTGGATTTTTACTCCGCCAATTACCAAGCCAGCTTGGGGTGGGCCGTATAAGTTTACCGTCGTGAAGTAATAGTTTACGATGATGATATGCAAATCGGCTTGGCGAAATGCGCCAGGCCGATTTTCTTTGTATACTGTTCAGCGTATGAAACAATGTGCAATTGTTTTTCTTTTCATTCTGTCGTGCTCTGCGGTTTCCTCTGCAGCCGGTACTGCGGATAGCTCAAATAGCTTTTATCGCATCAGTATCGGTCGGGAAACGATCAGTGATACGACTCGAGTCGACACGGTCAGCGTCACGCTCAAATCATTTCCATATCCGCTTGCAGCTTTCGATTTGAAAATCGGGACGGATAAATCGAATGTGGAGATTATGCAAATCTTGCCGGGATTTTTTCATGATTCCTGTCGTTGGGAGTTTTTTAATGCGCGATCGGTTTCGGTAGAACGGGAAGAAGGAACGCCGACTTCGCTGTGGCAAGTTGTCGCTATTTCCGAAACGATTCCGGACGATACTGCGCCTGCTTGTTATCTGATTGAAGGGGAAGTCGAGTTAGTCAAAATCGTTGTCTCGATTCAAAAGACGAATGCCGCGCAAACAGCGCCGATTCCGCTGTTTTTTTATTGGGAAGACTGCACCGACAACACGATATCTAACCAGTCAGGGGATACTCTCGCGTTGTCCTCCCGGATTGTCGATTTTTATCCCGTACAACTGCCCGATCAGGCCGATGTTTTCCCGACTCGTATGGGAACCCCGCGGCAATGTATTACCCCCGGCAAACCGAACCGGCCGCGCCGGTTGATTGAGTTTCTTAACGGCGGGTTGGAAATAGTGCCGGTTACGGCGAAACCGGACAGTACGCCTGCTGATTCTACACCCAAATAAATATGCCTGAAATCTTTCTGTTCCCTTTGTCATAAACATGGTATCTTGGGTATCGCTATGGCGTATTCATTATCAGGCAATGCAGATTCCGACGTTATCATGACTGACAATAGAACTTCATTTGAAATCGTCGCCAAAATTCTGCGCAGCAGTAATGCGGAGTCGATGCACTTCGGGGCAGTGGCCGTTGTCGATGTGTTCGGAAAGTTAACCCATTACGTGGGAAACCCGTCGATGCCGTTTATGACCCGTTCATCTATTAAACCGTTTCAGCTGATTCCGCTGTTACGTACCGGCGCGGCCGATCATTTCGGATTTACGCCGAAACAGCTGGCGATTATGGCCGGTTCACACAACGGTTCCGATGAGCATGTTGCCGTTACCAAATCCAATTTACAATTGGCCGGTGTGCAGGCATCTGATCTGCAATGCGGAACGCACAAACCGCTGTTCATGGATATCGAAAAAATCTATCCTCAGAACGGGGAAGACAACGACCCGTTACGCCATAACTGCTCCGGAAAACATTCCGGCTTTTTAGCTCTGGCGAAGTTTTTGAAAGAAGATACCGGAACATATTTAGACCCAAACAGCAAAACGCAGACACTTATTCGTGAGGCTATCGCCGAAATGTGCGAAGTTGACCCGAATAGCATGCCGCGCGGCGTCGACGGATGCAGCGCTCCGAATTATGCGATGCCCCTTTCCAGTTTAGCGGTCGGGTTTATGAAGCTCGCGACCTTGCAAGGGAAGGATGAAGCCACGCGCAATGCACTGAAACGTATACGCGAGGCAATGCAGCAGTATCCTGAAATGGTGTCGGGAGACAAACGATTTGATTTGGCGGTTATGCAGTCATTCCCGAATCGCGTAGTCTGCAAAGTCGGAGCAGAATCGATTCAAGGTTTCGGATTTTCGGAACCGGCTGTCGGTATTGCCGTTAAAATATTAGATGGCGCCAAACGGGCGCTGGAACCGGTATGCGTGGAAGCGATGCGTCAGTTGGGGATTTTTGCCTCGATCGATGATGTCCCGCACTTACGCAAATATCACAATCCGCAGATAAAGAACTATCGCGGTATTGTGACCGGCTCGGTAAATACGCAGTTTACGCTGCATAAGTGCGAATAAGATATATGACACATAATGCGACACAACATTTAGGGCTTTCGTATCATCGCAGACGGGTTAAAGATGTAACCTGATTCTTCTCCTTTTTCGTTTTTGGGTGCACCTAACAAGTGAAAGGAGAAATTGTGTCATACCCGATTCCGCCGGTGGAACCATACCGGATAAAATCAATAGAGCCGATTCGTTTATTAAGCCGCAACGATCGCATCCACCGCATCGAAAAGGCGAACTACAACTTATTCAAGCTTGATTCAGCCGATGTCTACATAGATTTAATGACTGACTCCGGTTTTAGCGCCATGTCCGCCGCGCAATGGGGTGGGTTGATGAAAGGGGATGAATCCTACGCCGGGGCATCCTCATTCCGCCGTTTTGAAGAAACAATCAAGAGCATTACCGGTCTGACGCATATCGTACCATGCCATCAAGGGAGAGCAGCAGAACATATCGTATTTCGCACCTTAGTACAGCCGGGACAATATATCATTAACAACACACATTTCGATACCACGCGTGCCAATACGCTCTATCGCGGCGCGATTCCGGTCGATTTACCTTGTCGTGAATCTGCGCTTGATGAAGCGATTCCATTTAAAGGGAACATGGATGTCGAGCGACTGGAAGAGTTTCTACACCGGGAAAAGCATGGCAGCGTCGGCATGGTGATTATGACCGTGACGAATAATTCAGTCGGCGGCCAGCCGGTGTCGATGGAAAATCTTCGCGCTGTATCGGCGTTATGTAAACGATTCAATGTGCCGTTCTTTATCGATTCGGCCCGTTTCGCGGAAAACTGTCATTTCATCCGGCGTGATGAAACCGGCTACTCGCAGGAATCAGTCAGCAGTATCGCCCGTCAGATGTTTTCACTATGCGACGGGATGATGATGTCGGCTAAAAAAGATGCGTTCGCCAATATCGGTGGCTTTATCGCGGTATCGAATCCTGATTGGTATCGGAAAATGACCGAACTGCTCGTCGTGCTCGAAGGTTTTCCGACCTACGGCGGATTGGCAGGGCGTGATCTGGATGCTATCGCTATCGGTCTGCATGAAGTGTTGCAGGAGGATTGGCTGACTTTTCGCGTCGATCAGATAGCATATTTAGGTGAATGTCTGAAACAAGCAGGGATGCCGATTGTCGAACCGACTGGTGGGCATGCGGTGTTCATCGATGCCGGAAAATTTCTGTCGCATCTGCCGTCCTCAGCATTTCCAGGGCAGGCGCTTTCAGTTGAATTGTACATTGAAGGTGCAGTGCGGTCGGTCGAAATCGGATCGCTTATGATGGGGGAGACCGATGCAAAAACCGGCACGTTCAAACCGGCGCCGAAAGAATTAGTACGTTTAGCGGTACCCCGTCGTGTCTATACGAATACACATTTCGAATACATCGGCCGTGTTGCTGAGGCGATTACCGCGCGGAAGAAAAATATCAATGGCTACAAAATCACCCGTCAGGCGGAATTGCTGAGGCATTTTACCTGTGATTTAGCACCATTGGCAGCGAATGCAGTATCATCGCATGCGTAAGAGGCTTCTTTTCGGTTTGCTTTTGCTTGGCCTCGTCGCGTTTGGCGGATGCAGTTCAATCAAAATTGAAACCGGAGAAACACCGGAAGAGAAAAACGAATCGACGCAGGAACAGGCGCGGCAGTTTCGCGTTCGGTGGTCCTCCGATTTTGAACGTGCATCGGAACTGAGAAAAGTTGAATTGCTCATAGCCCATGTTCAGCGGATGGAAAACTGGTATCAACAGCTTGGTGATACGCTCACGCATCGCTGGCAACAGGGGAACATCGGACGGGGAGAACCGATTAGTGCAAGTGAGATGAGTCAGATTGTCGAAAACTCACTCGCGCCGCATAAGCCGATGTTAAACGCATGGGATGAGATGATCGAGTACGGCGTGCGGAGAATCAGTGAATTGAAATACTTCGCGCCCGATGTGCTCACGCAGATTGATGCTTTGGTCGATCAGTTTTACAAATTCAGCAGCGTGGTCAGATATCCGAGCGGTGAATTCGTCGATTACGACCAGAAGATCCGGATCGAAGCACAGGATTTTGACGGTAAAATGACCGATTTACAAACCTGGCTTAAAACCCAGTAACTACGAATATGTGAATCTGGTTTCACCTATTGGCTGTGAAATTGAGATTTTACATTTGAGAGTCTCAAACGTCTTTTCCCTAAGGTCCTACTAAGCTGTTACAAAACAATAAATTACATATTCGTCTCATCCTGACCGCCTGCTTGGCTGAGTTTTTGCCGGGTAAAAGCGGGAATGAGTCCGGCTGCACTTGACTATTTAGCCGGAACTTTATAGATTCAAACGAGTTAAACAGTTGTCACCCCTTTTGGAGGATCTCTATAGACCCACAGTTCACGAGTGATTGATGTAAGGCAACAAGCCATAACGCTGAAAGGCTGACTCGTACCCTGTGAGTTTATCTCGCGCAGTTGTTGAGACTGCGTTTTTCCAATCAGCTTCGTATTCATTACTGCTGCCATTTGCATTGGCGGCCGGGATGAGTTTTCTCTGTTTTGCGGATGCCCACGCTGCCGTAAAAGAGCCGGTTACCGTTTTGTCGTCAACTGCAGACGGCTTCAGTGCTCGCGTTGCTATCGACTTTTCGAAATTAGAATGGGCGCAGGCTACTGACTCATTGCTCGCCGGATTTTACACAATTCAAGTCGGCATCCCATATGGCGCGACGGTACAATTACTTTCCGCACGTGGTGTGGCTGAAGCTACTTTCAATCAGATACCAAACGTATTTCCGAATCAAAAACTCGCGCCGATGGAACTGGTGAAAGTCGGCCGTCCAATCGTTACCCGCGGTCGCACGACTGTTGGGGTGCGAATCTATCCGGTGCAGAACAAAACCTGTTATCAGTCAGTTGAGTTTTCACTCCGCTTTGTCGGTGGTGAAAAGACGTATAGCGAACTGCAGCCGGATGGCCGCTTCGATCGGATGTACGATGCCGCTGTTGCCAATCATGCTGAAGCGAAAGCATGGCTTGCCCCTGTTGCACAGCCGACTGCCGATGCGAACGCAGTCGGTGAGTTTTCCAACTCTACGATCTGGTGTAAAGCGAAAATCGGTACGACCGGTATTTACCGGATTACCGGGGCGCAGTTGAACGGAATCGGTATTAACGTGACCAATTTACGGTCTGACTCGGTTCGTGTCTTTTCCGGTTCCGGGTTGCCGCTACCGGTACATAATGATTCCGCCCGTCCCGCACTTGAAGAATTAGCAATTCAGATTCAGGATGGCGGTGATGGATTTTTCGGTGCGAATGATACCCTGTTGTTTTTCGGTGAATCAGTCGACCGGTATACCTATTCCCAAACCGGCGCAGCACATTTCGTGAGTAATCCGTATATCGATCAGAATGTGTATTGGATAGCGATTGGCGGAACGTATGTAACAGCGCCACGACGCATGAGTTCAGTCGACGGAACACCCAGTGGTATCGTTGATACGACGATTACTACATTCACCCGCTACGCTCACGCCGGACAAAATACACTGCTTCGCCGTTACTACGATGGAGAAATACCGGAGTATTACACTTGGTATTGGTCGAGTGACCGGAACTTCAGTTTCTTTATCGCAACGCCCGGTTATATCACTGGCGACACGGCGCAGTTGTTTTTCTACGGACAAACATTTGACACTTCCGGTACCGGACCGCAAACCGGTTTTATGAATATGCGCGTGAACGGTGTTTCCGGATTGAACAAGAATTGCTCGATCGATTCCTGCTATTTTCGCAGCAATCAACTGCGCGATGGGTTAAGCACGATCGATTTAACTCTGTTCCCGATTGCCTACGCGCCCGGCTATTTCGATTTTGTCGATATCCGCTACCGCAGCCGCTTGACCCCGGCCAATAACCAGCTCGATATGCAGTTTGCGCCGTTCACTGGCATCGCCAACGTTCAGATAACCGATAACATGACCGGTACCGCCCGAGTCTGGGATGTGACCGATGGCCACGCACCGGTTAACGTTACGAATTTCACCCGCTCTGCCGGTACGCTTTCATACAATTACGCGCTTGCTTCGACTGCGATGACCCGAATGTACACCGCGACCAGTGCCGCATTGTTAGCGCCGTTGTCACTTCAGCAGGTGCAGCCGACAGATCTTCGCGCAAACAGTTCGCAAACAGATTTACTGATTGTAACGCCCCTTAATTTGCAGAATGCGGTCAATGAATATGTCACGCTGAAAGAACAGGAGGGGGCTTCAGTCACTGTCGCGACGATTGAAAATATCATGGATAATTTCGGTTGGGGGCTGTATGACCCGACTGCGATTCGTGATTTCCTGAAATATTCGTATGAAAATTATCCGGCTCCGGCACCGTCGGCGGTACTGATGGTCGGTGACGGCAGCTACGATTACCGTAACTATCTCGGAACCGGCGTTCCGAATTACGTACCGCCGTATATTCATCCGCTTGATGCCTCCGTATCCGATGACAACTATGTTTATTTCGGTGCCTACGGCATTCTCGACAGTGACACCAGCTATGTCGTAAGCGGTCGCGGGTATGATATGATGACCTCCCGCTGGCCGGTAAATTCCTCCGCACAGGTTCGCAACGTTATCAATAAAATTCGCACCTATGAATCGAGCACTAATTTCGGTGAATGGCGGAATACGATTACGCTGGTGGCCGACGATGAATTCGGCACCTTCGCCAGCGAATCATTCCATACGATTCAAACGGAAGAGTTGGCGAATGCGCACACTCCGGCACTCTTCAATCAGGACAAAATTTATTTGTGGGATTTCCCCTTTGTCGGCACTGAAAAACCTTCAGTGAATGACCGGATCGTTCAATCGATTAATAACGGCACCCTGCTTATCAACTATGTCGGACATGGCAATCCAGAGCTCTGGTCGGATGAACATGTTTTCACCCGCAGTTCCGATTTACCCCGTCTGAACAATGCCGCCAAACTTCCGTTAGTGTTTGCCGCCTCCTGTGCGATCGGGTTTTATGATGACCCGCGCCGTGTCGGTATGGCGGAGGATTTGTTGACGATGCAGGATAACGGCGCAGTTGCGGTCGTATCGGCCACTCGTTTGGTCTATTCGTCACCGAATGCGCAGTTCAATCAGAAAGTCTTCGATATTCTTCTGTATAACGATTCACTCTCGATCGGTGAAGCAGTCTACGTTGCAAAACTGCAGCGGCAGTATGCCTCATCGACCCCGCCCGATCCGGTGATTAATGACCGCGCCTATATTTTCCTGGGCGACCCACTTTTGCAGCTTGGCATGCCGGAGTATCCTATCGTTATCGATCAACGCCCGGATAGTTTACAGGCGCTGCAGTTGACGACCGTGAGCGGACATCTGATTGATGATGACAGCGCGCTCGTAACCGGTAACGGAACACTCTATATCACTGTCTATGATTCCAAAAAACAGCGGGTGCACACAGTGCAGCAGTCACAGCAGGATGTGACCTACCAAGTTGCCGGCTCAAAACTCTATCACGGCAGCACGGACATAACGAATGGCGCCTTCAACGTGCAGTTTATTCTTCCGTTGGATGTCACCTTCGGCGGCACAGGAGCAAAAATTTCTTTGTATGCAATTGTGAACGGACATGATGCCGGAGCCAGTATTGACTCCCTGCCCGTTTCCGGCAGTATCGCCGCCAGCACCGATTCAACCGGTCCGGCGATTACGATTGGTTTTGTCGAAGCGCCCTCGTTCACCGATGGGGGCGTCATTCCGCCGACAGCGACCTTGCAACTACAAATCACTGATCCGTCCGGTATTAATTTAACCACCGGACAGGGGCATGAAATTATGCTTGAAGTCGACGGTGATACGCAAAACCCGATTCCGCTCAGTTCGTCATTCAGCTATACCGCCGGTTCCTATACGGAAGGAACGCTGGTGTATGCATTAAGCCAGCTGAGTGCAGGGGAACATCGCATTAAAATTAAGGCGTGGGATAACGCCAACAATTCCGCCGTTGCCGAAGTCAGCGCGGAAGTAATCGCTCCGGGTAATTTTGCGATTAAAGATTTACTCAACTATCCGAACCCGATGCGGGAACGAACCGAATTTTCATTCTTTTTGACTCAGCCGGCCCGGGAAGTAGCGCTTGAAATTTTCACGCTATCCGGCCGTCGAATCAACCGGATGCTTTTCCCCGGACCGCTTGAAGCGCGCCGCTATACCAATGTTCTCACCTGGGATGGACGTGATGCATTAGCGGGAGACCGGGTTGCTACCGGGGTCTATATATATAAAGCGACGGCGTATCCGGCCAACGGCGGGGATGCGGTCGAATCATTTGGCAAAATAGTTTTGGTCAATTAATACGAAGGAGAAACAGATGAACCTGAAACGTGTCGGAATTCTGGTATTTGTCGCAGGGATACTGGGTATGTCTGCTGCAAACGTCCATGCGGATGTTTCAGCCGCTGGCGTGTTGTTCTTGAAATTACCTCCCGGCGCCCGCGCTGCCGCGATGGGTGAATCCTTTACGGCGATAGCGGATGACGCTACCGCTACCCACTGGAATCCGGCGGGTTTGGGATCATCTGCGTTTTCATCTGCCTGGGTGTCAAAACAGATTCCTGAAGAACTCCGTCCGATTAAGCAATTTACTTCGGTAAAAGCCAGAAGCGGCGGCAGCTATACGTCCTATGATATCTGGGCGATTACGGCAAAAGGTTTAGCCCGTAACGACGGAAATGACTGGGTGTTTAGTGAGCATATCACAACCCGTACCGATCAAACCTTAAGCAAGTTAGTTGCGGCATCGTTCAATATTTCCAACGAAGAAGATATCGCATCACGTTCTCGCAAAATTGCCGAATTGAATAGCAAGCAGAGCTATGCAGAGCTGAACACTTTTTTTGACAAGCTGCTTACCGCTGTTCCGGAAACAGCCAAGCAGAGAGCGACGCTGACCGGGTATATCGATACGTTAAACGTAGCATATGATCAGTGCCTGATTAACTGGTCGAAGATGGAAGAAGCGGAAAAACAGTTCGAGTCCGGAATGTCCGATGGAACGTTGTCGGAAGTCGAGACCGACCGCGTTTTGTTTTCACTGGAACGGGGACGTAACCGCTTTTTGCCGGAGCGGCTGGAAATTCCGTTCAGTGCCGGATACGACGGTGATGCCACAGTTATCGCCAGCAGCAGTGAGTTTTTGTTCCTCGGTACGACCGAAGGGTTTTATCAGTTCCGTGAAAAACGCTGGACCAAAGCAAAAAGCGATTCAACCTTGACCGGATCGGTGCAGTCGATTCTTCCGATGGGTGCCTTTACTCTGGTCGGCTTCTCTGACGGCTTAATGAAATACGGCAGCGGGATGCTTCGTGATGTTGATAACGCCGATGCTTTGCCGCGTAAATCGGTTACTGCGTTAGGTGGTAGCAGTATTTCTGATATCTGGGCGGTTATTGATAACGACCTGTATCATTGGAACGGTTCCATCTGGGCGAACTGGCAGAATTACACGGCGGTGTTGGATGATTCGCCGGATCAGCTGGCAAAGAAGTTTGCGCTGTACGGAACCGAAGCAGAAGCTGCACTTTTCAAAGAAAAATTGGTGCAAGTGAATAAGACCGTTGCAGTCACTTCGGCTACTGACTCTGCGGCCGCTCCGGCTGTTGATTCTTTAGGCGTACCAGTCGAGCCGGTCACACCGGTCGAACAGCCGTTTACCATCACTGCCGGTCAGGTAATCAAGGTGCCGTATGTCGCCGCTTTGAAGGGAAATGTGACCACGCTGTACGGCAGCGGCAATAGCGTCTGGTTAGGAAGCAACTTCGGATTGTATCATTTTACCGGTAAAAGCTGGGAAATACCGGGTTATGCAAAAACTGCAGTAGCCGCGGGCGAAACAGTGCAGACTTTAGTAGACAAGGTCAAAGCGAAAAATTCGGAAACTTCCGCCCAGTACAAAGAAGCTATTAAAACGATCAATGATATCCCCGGTGATGAACTGACGGTCGGCGATACCATTCTTACCTACAAAACCGCCGCCGCAGCGCCGGTTCGTTCGATTAACAACTATGAGGGAACTATCTACTTCGCAACGGCGGAAGGCATGCTCCAGCTTGAAGACGATGTCTGGAATCGCAGCGGTATTCAGGGACTTGGCACTGCCGATGCGCTGGGTATTGCAAAAGCGGATAATGATATCTGGCTCGGTTCAAAAGAAAAAGTAGTTGCCCGGTCGAATGCCCGCAAAGAATTAGCGGTTATGCACGTGCAATTGCTCCCCGGTTTGGGCGTCGATGATGTGTACTATGAATTTCTTTCTTTCGTAACCCCGATTGAAGGATGGGGTGGTTTGGGTGTCGATGTTTCATTCCTATCGCTTGGCAAGAGCGTCCAGACGGGTGAAGGCGGCGATGTTATCAGCGATTTTTATTCGTTTGAAACCGCCATTGCCGTTGCTTACGGAACGTCGATTACTCCGAGCTTAAAAGGTGGTATTGCCGCCAAAGTTATTTACTCCCGCCTTTCTCCGATCGGCGCCGGTAAAGAACAGGGTGACGGTACCTCTACCGGTTTCGCCGTCGATATCGGCGTGCTGCAATATATCTCCCGTCAGTTGACCTTTGGCGCAGCCTTGCGTAATCTCGGACCGGATATTGCCTACGTTGACGCGGCGCAATCTGACCCGCTACCCCGGACCATTTCGCTTGGTCTTGCTTACAAGCTGCGTAATGAAGAAGACCTGCGAGTGTTGATTAGCGCGCAGATCGATAAAGAACTGGTGGCATTGGATGACGGGTATTCGAAAGAGCTCTCGCAAACGTCGCCGGGATTCGGAGCTGAAGTAATGTTAATGAATCTCATCGCGTTCCGTGGCGGATACAAGTATGATGGCGAAGATCCGGATAACAGCGTCGCGACCTTCGGTGCTGGTTTGAGGTTGTTGAACAGCTTGAAGTTTGACTTTGCCTATACCCCCGGATTCACGAGCGAAGCGCAGAAAAATACGCTGCGTTCATCCGTGGGCTTGATGTTCTAAACAGGGAGTACAACAGGGAATGACAAAAGGCCGCATCATAGGACGATTGCTGGCAACGGTACTGATCTCTGTCAGCATCGGATATCTGACGGCGTATGCAGAGGGGAAGGTGCTTTCCGGAAAGATGATGCGCGATACCAGCGTACATCACGATCACCTGGGATTTCACCCGGCAACGTCGGTTGGCAAGGGTCCGCTTAAGCACCTTACACGGAAAAACCCGTGGTCACTGCCGGATCATGCTTTGGCAGGTGGGGGCGTTCAGGATACTATTCATATTTTGGTGCTTCGCTACAATTTCCAGTACGAAGCGATCGACAATCCGAATACGACCGGGCGCGGCCGGATGGATTTATCCAATCCGTTCGCTTCGCCGACTGATTCCGCGAACTATTACAATGCTGTCGGACATTTTATCGATCCGCCGGCGCATGATTCACTTTATTTCGACGCGCATATGCAGGCGCTGCGCCGTTTCTACGAGTATTCCTCGCATAACCGTTTGACCTTGACCTGGGATATTTTCCCGCCGAAACGGGATTCGGTGTATACGCTTCCGCAGCAGATGGGGTATTACGGTGCGTGTGAGTTTGACTCGGTTGTCGCCGGACTTGAGCAGTTTTTTGTCGATTGTATCAGTACGGCGGATGCTCTTTCACCGGAGATTAATTTTTCACGATACGAATCGATTTTCATTTTCCATGCCGGAGCAGATCGTCAGAACGATATCGGCTTTCCGCCGACCTGTGAAGATTTGTTTACCGGGTTTATCCGCTTCGGTGATTCGGTATTGGTTGATAATGATTCGACCTCGGTGCGGGATGCTCTGCTCATGCCAGAGACAGCGAGTCAGGATAACCGCGCTACCGCGCTGAATGCCGTTATCGCCCATGAGTTCGGGCATCAGCTTGGGTTGGTTGATTTGTATAGCACGATTAATTTTGCGACGACCATCGGCGATTTTGCGACGATGGATCATAACGGATTCAAAACCGGCATTGATTTCGGCTGGTCGGTCGGTTCGGCCTTTGGTTGTTTCCCGGTTTATCATGATGCCTGGTCGCGCGCATTTTTAGGGTTTGATTCGGTCTATGATTTCAGGCAGGGGACGGATATTCGCATCGTAGCCGCCAACATGGTCAAAGACGGCATCAAAATCGCCCGCGTTCCGATTACCGAGAATGAATATTACTTAATTGAAAATCGTATCGAAGATACCGACGGTAAAGCGACCGCGGTGCTGGCCGATTCGGCAACTTCGGTTATTCAGGGGCCTGTATTTGCAGCGACCCGCGAATTTACGGGTGAGTATGATGCCTTATTACCCGGTTCAGGAATGTTGATCTATCGCATCGATGAAACAGTTGCGGGAATGGATTACGATCAGGACGGCTTAAACAACTTTCTTGATAATGATCTACAGTGGGACTATCAGCGGAAATTCATGACGCTTATGGAAGCGGATGGTTACGAAAATCTTACCGGTCGCTGCACGGCAGGGTGCGGCCTGGTCGGGCAGTCGTATGGCTGGCTGGGAGATATGTACCCGGAAGGAAACAACACTTCGCTGACACCGAACAGCAATCCACCGTCAGTCGATGGCACCGGTAACAATACGCATATACGTATTACGAATATCCATCGTGACAGCAGCATTACTCCAGATACGGTTTTCGGTGCAGTAATGAAATTCTCCGTTGAAACGGATGGCCTTGTTTCCGGGTTTCCGGTTCGTATCGGCTACCCGAAATTTTTGAATGAAGGAAGACTCGCGCCGATAATTGACGACCTTAATGGAGATAACACGCCGGAAATTATTGTAGCTGCAAGTCGTCGTGTGCTTGCGTTTACACCGAATGGGGGGAGTTTTCTGCAGTCGGTTGATTCCTGTCCGGCCTGTCCGGTGTTTGTCGATACCGCGATAACTTCATTTTCTTCGACATTGTATCCGGTTCCGATACTCTATCAGGCTCCGGCTGATATTTCCGCCGGTCCGGTTACCGGAAATTTTGGTACTGGCGCCACCCGTTATGTTGCTTTTTCTTATTTTTCAGGCGGATTCGGCCGTGTTGTTTTGGTTGCACCGCAGGATGTGGGTGATGACGGTCAGGCCGATGTCGCCGCTCCGCCGGTTGCTACGGCCGGTGCACCGACGCATTTGGTGTTTGGTAACAAACTCTGGGTTGTTGCGGATAGTGTGTACGTCAAATCATCGTTGGCTGGAGCGGCAACGCGAATTGTATCGATTAGTGATTCGGTAACAACCGGTGCCTGCCTGGCTGATTCGTTTCTTATCGTTGCGGCGGGTAATGCTGCCGGAACGAACCTGTATTTACTCAATTCAACGAATGCAACCGATACGCTGCACTTGACCGGTTTCTACTCACTCGGTCCGGTGGCGGCGGATATCGATGGTGACGGTGTAACTGAAATTATTCTCTTTTCACCAAATGGAAACGCAGCGATCGTGAATGTCAATTCCGGTATACAATCGTTGCAAGTGCAGCTAACCGATGACTTGAACACTGACTTTACCACGTCACCGATTATTGCGGATGTCGATCTCGATGGACGCCCTGATATCGTTATCGGCGGCGTCAATGCGATCTATGCCTTTAATGACAACCTGATTTTGAAAACCGAGTATCCGATAGAAGTTGATGACCGTTTCCTCGATGAGGAAGTCGATGCGGCGCCGATTGCCGCCAATATCTCCGGCGATAAGCAGCCGGAAGTAATTGCACCGAATGCGATCGGCAATTTCTATTCATTCGGTCCGAAACTGTCGACCGGTTTTCCGTTATCAGCGGGAGAGCGTTCAATTAGTTCTGCTGTTGTCTTCAACACGTCAACCGGCGGTAAACTTGGCTATAGCGGTTTAGACGGCTGGTTCTATTTGTGGGAAACCGGAACAGACAGCACGACCAATTTCTGGCCGATGGCGGGGCATGATGCCTCAGGTAGTTTTGCATTTTTATCTTCGCAGCTCAGCCCGGAAGCGAGTTATTCCGGTCTCTTGCCTGAAGACCGGGTTTACAATTACCCGAATCCGGTAACGAGCGGCGTTACCACGATCCGGTATTTGTTGGGTCAGACGGCGACAAAAGTAGAATTGAAATTATATGATTTATCCGGAATCGAAATTGCCACGCTGTCCGGCACGACCATGGCCGGAGATAATGAAACAGTGTGGAATTGTTCCGGAGTAACACCCGGTGTGTACCGCTGCATGATTTATGCTGATTTTAGCGGCAGCAGCGAACACGCCTTTACTGATATCGCGGTGATACGATGACTTTGACAGATAGGAGAATTTTTATGCGACGCATGATGAGTTCGGTTTTAGTCGTGTGTGCGTGCCTCTTCGGTGCTGCCGCCTCATTTGCGAATACAGTAGCCCCTTCCGTATTTGAACGGGATATACTGGCGTCTCAATATAGCCTGACGACAGCGAAGGTTTTAGCTGATCTGGACGATCAGACGGGTGGTGGGGATGAGATGGAGTCTTCCTCGAATCCTCCCGGCTATAAATCTCCCGGAAAAGCATTTGTGTATTCATTGATTATCCCTGGAGCCGGTCAATTGTATTACGGCAGCAAAATCAAAGCCGCTGCGTTTTTGGGCGCGGAAGCAGCTTCCTGGTTTTTCTATGCGAAGTTTCACAGTGACGGGGAAGAGCTGACCGATGAGTTCGAAGCATTTCAACAGGCTCACTGGAGCGAAGATGCTTATAGTGACTATCTTGAATGGGTGTACGGGCACCGTGACGATGACTCAATCGATGCCGTGGAAATAAGCCATAATTTGCCGAGCACCAGAACACAGCAGTATTATGAGATGACCGGCAAATATGACCAATTTTCATGGGGGTGGGATGATGCCCGTTTAGATGGCCGCGGATTGGAAGGAGTAGACACAACCTCCGGTAATCCGTATACACCGGTTGATCCACCTGATACTGCCAAAGGAAATCGGGTACCGAGTTCCGCGAATCGTCTTACCTATGAAACGATGCGTCACGACGCCAACAAGAAATTCGACAATGCGACCAAAATGATTATCGTGGCGAGTGTCAACCATCTCGTCAGCGCTGTTGAGGCGTTGATTTCGACCAAGCTGCGGAATAACAAACTTGCCAAAGGTCCGACACTTGGGCAGATAAAAGTGAAAGCGACTCTAAAGTCGTATTATTCCCGACGTGATACACCGTATGTAACCTTCACGTATAAGTTCTGATGAAACAACAGCTGTTTGTCCGCACTCTTATCGCGTTTTTGGTTATCGCCGCACAGAGCTTCGGCGCGTCGTTTTATTCATCCCAAACACCGATTCAAACGGCAGTGGCGGCATCATCGTATTCGTTGGGTTACGCAATTGCTGACGATGAATTTGAATCGATGAACAAACCGCGCGAAGCAAAAGATACCGCCGCAACGAAACAATCGGATGACCAGCGTAAATCACTCGGTAAAGCGATTTTGTATTCTGCTTTGGTTCCGGGGGGCGGGGAATGGTATGTCGGCCATAAGACCAAAGCGAAGCTGTTCATGGCGGCCGAGGCCGGTATCTGGATCGGGTTTTCTGCTTTTCTTATTCAAAAAAACTGGAAGCGGGATGAACTGGTTTTGTACGGCAACGAACACGCGAATGCCCAGCTCGAAGGGCGCGATGATGAGTTCCTTGATTTAGTCGGTTTTTATGACAGTATCGACGAATACAATACACTCGGTCGCGCGACTGATCCGGAGCGGCCGTATTTAGCTGATACGCCGGAGAATCACTGGCGTTGGGACTCAGACGGTTCAATTGAAGCATTCAAGTACATCAAAAACGACTATCGTGAAGCAAAACGGCGCAGCCAGTTTATGCTCGGTCTGGCGGTAGTGAATAGAGTGATTTCGATTGTCGACGCTATTCGTGATGTCCGCCGGCATAATTCACGGATCGGTGAGGATAACTCGGAATTTTCAAAAACTGATACTTACAAACTGCAATTTTCTATTCACCCGGAATCTGACACACAGGTACGGCTGACCTTATTGACACCGTTTTAATCATCATCATGAACATGACTCGCCATATTCTCGCATTCGTTGTTATGAGCGGTTTTTTGTGCGCCTGTAACCCGGGGGAACAGGAAATCGCGTCGGAGCAGTCGAGTACAACCCTCGCGCCGCCGCTGACTGTTGTCATGGAAAAAGAGCTCAAAGGGAATGTGCTGGGTGCAGTTTTATCGGAGCCGTTTGGCGTTGCCGTTTCGCGGGATAAACACATCTATCTTTCCGACGCCCGAAACAACCGCATTCTGCTGTTCGATTCACTCTTGAATCCACTCCAGCAGCGGGGCGGATACGGCGGCGGTGCAGGGCAGATGAATCATCCGCAGTATATTACGCTTGATAATGATTTGAATCTTCTGGTAGCCGAGCAGGGAAATCGCCGCGTTTCATTTTTTAATTCGCGACTCGACTATGTTTCCGAAATCGCGATGAAAGATCAGGATGAACCGCTACGTTTCGGCGCACCCAAAGGGGTTGCTGTAAGGCGCGGTGGAGAAGTGTGGGTGTCGGAGCCGTATAATAACCGTCTTGATGTATTTTCAGCAGCCGGGATATTCGACCGCTTTATGGCGGATTACAGTGCCGGGATGGAAGGGGTAATTTCTCCTGCGAAATTAGTTACCGTTCCCGGGGGGAGAATGATTACGTGCGATGCCGGCAATCGGCGGGTCGTGTTTCTCGATGAATTCGGCGTTAACCGAAAACAGATTCGGTATAGCGGATTCGAACGTCCGGTCGCAGCGACGGCAGGTGACAATGTTATCTGGGTGCTTGATGAACGCAAAGCGATGGTCTATCTGTTTTCGATGGAAGGGACGTATATCGCATCATATGGCCCCTCATTTGGCGGAAGTGGGATCGGGTTAAAAAATCCGTCCGATATTGCGCTTTTGTCCCGCGATCAACTGCTGATTGTCGATAACGGGAACGACCGCGTTTTGCTCTGCCGGATTTTCTGGTCACAGGATGAGTCCAGCAATGCTGTTCCGCACTAATCGCCGATGGCTTCAACTCGTATTCTTTTTTAGTTTAATCCTCATCAGTGTTTCTCCGTCTGTGTTTGCATCTGTAACCAAAACAGAATTTATCGGCGAGCAGATTCCAAAACGGATATCGTATGGCGCTCGTCCGATTTTCGGTTTTTCCGATTCGCTTTTTATAAATGGCAGATTGCTTGAACGGGGGAAAGAATATCTTGTCGACGATGCCAACCGTCAGTTCGTTTTACAGATTACCCCAAATCAGAATGACACGTTTTCGGTTCGATATACCCCCTTTCCGGCCTGGGTAGTTGCTTCATATAATTCGGTAATACCATCGGTTGAACCCCGCTATGATGTCGCGGTGCAGCCGGCGGCATCGTTTTCCCGAGTCGCTGTTCCATCTCCGTCTGCACATTCGCAGTTAAACATTTCAGGGAGCAAATCATTTCGTGTTGCCTCACGCACGGAGGGAAACCGGCAGTTCGGGCAGTCGATTGATTTGCAGGTGAATGGATTCTTGACGCCGTCGATTCGACTCGATGGTGCAATCAGTGATCGCGGGTATGACCCGGCCTATGGCACCAGCACCAGTCGTCTGCGTGAGCTTGAAAATGTCCGTTTGAAACTGACTGCGCCAGTGTTGACCGCGCAGGTTGGGGATATCGATTTTCTTTCCGGGTTCGATTCGGGGAAACGTCAGGAATCACGGCTGTACGGATTTTCCGCAACGGCAGGGCAAGCTAATTGGAACGTAACCGGAACGGCCGCGCGCGCCAGAGGACGGTTTACCTCGAAAAGTCTGCTTGGTATCGACAATGTGCAGGGGCCGTACCAGATTACCGAAAGTAATGCGATCGCGATTGTTCCCGGTTCCGAAACGGTCTGGCTCAACGGCGCAAAATTAGAGCGAAGCGCCGATCAGGGCTATACGATTGAATACCCGACCGGAAGGATAACTTTTTCAAGTCGTTATCCGATTGATCGGAGATCCCGCATCGAAGTCGATTATGAAATCGCCGAGACGGCGTATCGCCCGTCGTTATTCTCAGGCGGTGCGAAAGTCGCCGGGAATGATTCGATTGTTTTTGCGCAGGTTGAATGGCTGCAGGAAAAGGACGGGGAAACCAGTTTGTCGGGCGAACTTTCGCAGTCTGACAAACAGATTCTTAGCGATGCCGGTGATAATACTGTATTAGCCGTTCGTTCCGGTGTTCGGGCCGACAGCTTAGGCGCCTATGTGCTTGATTCGACCGCGTTACCTGATTCGATATTCACCTATGTAGGAAAAGGGAACGGTGATTATTCACTTACTTTTCGCTATGCCGGTTCGCAGAATGGTAGTTACCGGTTTGAAGGAGGAGACCGCTATAGGTATGTCGGCGTAGGTCGTGGTGAATATTTGCCGCAGATACAATTGAGCGCGCCGGAGCAGCAATCGTATTATCGGGCAAAAGTCGGAACTCAGTATCCGGGAGTTGGAAAGTTCAGTGCAGAAGTTCGCCAGAGTGTGTATGACCAAAATCTATTTTCATCGCATGATGACGCTGATAATAGCGGCTTATTGTATCAATTCGGATTTGACGGCAAATGGGGGAAAGAATCTAAACAAAACCGGATTCATCTGTTAGCGCGTACGAAGGAATCGGAATTTGTCGAGCGTTCACGTGTCGATGCCGCAGATTTCCATCGTCAGTTTCTTTTGCCGCTTTCATTTATGTCATTAGCTGATGAACGGTATTACTCAGCCACCGGGGCGTTTCACGCAGCTAATTTTTTACAGGTGTCACCCGAATTTGCGTATTTGACCTACAGCCAACAAACCAAAGCGACCCGCACCGGCGGCACTCTCTTAGTTACACCACACACAAAACTTGATGTGCAGGGTGGGTTGGTGGCGATGGAGCTAACGACCGATAACCCGGTTCATCCGCACGGTTCCGGCAAAACCGCGCAGGCGGCAATTCGGTACCGCATGACGGACAACATCAGCGTTACGCCATCATGGAATTATGATGACCGTAGAATTCGATACAATGATACTACCGATGCCTTAACCAGTTCGCAACTCGCTTTCGAGATTCAAGGCAAACATGAAACGCTCCGACTTGAACAGCTTCGTGAAGACACGCTTGAAACAGCCGCTTTACCGACTCGAATCAGAAACCGACTGATGCTCACGTCGCGTCGCCGTATCGGCAACTTGACTTACACGTCAACTATTACCGGACAGATGCGAACGGAAAATGATGTAACCGAGCGGAATCTGCTTTCAGATTTGGATATGTCGTATGCGAGCGCCGCGCATCGTCTTTCGGTTACAACTGCGTATTCCCTTTCGCATGAAACCCGCAACGCGCGCGGGATTACATACTTGGAAGTTCCGACCGGACAGGGGACACATAGATTAGAAAACGGACAATACATTCCCGATCCGGATGGCAATTATATACAGGTGGAAGAGATTCTTTCGGATCATTCGGCGGTCAGTCGCGGTCGTAAGTCATTCCAACTGCAAAAAGCATGGTCGATGGTCAATATCCGTTTTGTTTCGCATATCGAAGAGGAACTGCTTTCAAAAGGAGAACGGACTGCTTTGTGGGCGGTGCCGTTTTTGTCGGATGAAAACGAACCGTATCTGTTTTATGATCGCCGCTACGAAGCCCGCACCGGGTTTATTCCGCTTTCCGGTGTCGATGCTATCCTGCTGCAATATGCCGATTCCCGTCAGTCACGATTACTCGGCAATGAGCAGAAACTTCGCACCGACCGCACCGCGCGGGTAACACTCACTCAACCGGTGAAAGCATTTTTCTGCGAAGAGCAATTCGAATGGTTTGCGATTGATCGGGATGCCTATTACAGCGGCGGTGGGTCATTCGACGGATTCATGGTATCGACGCGATTACGGGGGATGATCGACCGGAATGAATATACCAGCGGTGTGCGGGTACGTTCGGCACGGACAACAGATGATATCAAGGCGGTTACCTTTGCGAGCGAATCGACTGTGCGAGTCCGGCTGTTCGATCAATGTGAATGGAGCAACAGTCTCGAAGTGTATCTCAACAAGTATTCAACTGATATAGTCACTGTTTCTTATCTACTTACGGATGACCGCCCCGGCAAGCGGGGTTCGATCTGGTCGTCGGGATTCAAGTACCGCGTTCGGAATGAAGTGCGAATAGATGCCGGTATTTCCGGGCGTCATGCCGATGACCGCTCGGCGCGATTACTGTTCAAAGGAGAAGTGCTTGTTACGTTCTAAGGGCATGGTATGCCTTTCATTCATACTTCTCTGTTCGATAAGCACGGCAATGACAGCATCGGTGCAAGTTGCCGATGAGTTCAAGTCGATGCGCTCTGAATTGCAGCGGATTGTCGACAAAACAGTATCGTCTGATGAACAGCAGGCAAATATCATCGAATATTTGAGTCAGCAGGGATATTTACAGCCGTCGATAGTTGCTGATGCCGGTGGATTACGCATAGAGCCGGGAAAGCAATTTGTTCTCGATACGCTCATATTGAATCAGGATATCATTGCCGTCGAAACAATAAACCGATGTTTCTCCGTCCGGTTGCTCGATAGCCTTGCTTCTGTCCATGTCGATTCCCTTAATAATCTCGGTTGCTTGTATGCGAGTTTTACGGTTCAGGAGATGCGACTGCATGATTCGATCGTTACGATTGAAGCCGGTATTATCAAAGGACCTTCCGTTCGCTGGGCAGATACCCGATTGGAAGGACTCAAGCGCACTGATCCGGAACTAATCGAACGATACCTGTCGATTTCAACGGATAGTACGATTTCGGAAGATGTCATTATCTCTGTTGAACAGGAAGCCTCGCAGATTCCGTTCGTTACTTTCGTGCCCCCGGCGCAAATCAAACCGCGTGACGGATACGAACAGGTGGATTTAGCGTTGTCGTTTATTGAAAAACGAAGTGTGTTGCTGAATGGCGGTTTGGGATACGGCGGCAATTCACAGGATGAACTGATCTGGTCGTTGGGAGCCACGGTTGATAATCTGTTCGGGGATGGAAAATCAGCATCGGTCAAATCGGAACGACGTGAACAGAAACGGGAAATTTTAGAAATCAGCTACCGTCAGCCGCTTTTCCTTTTGCACGTCGATGATTTGCAAATTCGGGCGGCAACGCGTGATTTTCCGGAGAGCTTTGCAGAATTTCTGTTGAGCGGACAGTATTCGACTCGGTTCAAGCGGAGAATGACAGGGTCAACTTCGCTTACTTATCGCACCGTAAAACCGGCAGCTACAAATCCGTATCAAACCCTTGGTATCGACTTCGGTGCAGTCTGGTCACACACTAATTCCCGTTTATTGCCAACGCGGGGATATCGCCTCAATACATCAGTTGCCGGAGTATGGCGTACGTATCAGCAGGGTGCAGATAGTTCAGCGATGAATGGCCGTTCATTCACCGATGTACGTTTGCATACCTCATTTGAATATTATCAACCTGTTATTGCATCGCTTGGTGTAGCATCAGCGATTCGCTATTTCGGGTTGGAATCATCTGAAAACCTACCGCCAATTTCTGAACTCTTTTTAATCGGTGGTCCGGGTACGTTGCGCGGCTGGAATCAGGATCAGTTTTCAGCAATTCGCTCCGCGACATTTTCATTCGAACCACGTTTGCATTTCTCCGGCGGGTATCTGCATCTGTTCTATGATGGCGGCTGGCTGCAAAACCGGGAAATGCGAAATGGAAAAACGGCGATGCGTGAAACCTATCATGACGGTTTTGGTTTTGGACTGTTTTTGCTGAACGGTCAAAAAGGACTTTCGCTTAGTTTAGGCTGGAACAAAACGCTGCGATGTAATGACCCGCTTGTCGGATTGTCACTCAGCACGGACTTATAAATTGACCCGTATGCTATTCTGCTCTATTCTTTCCTGATGGGGAACTTTACCTCCTTTTTCCAATTGATTCGTGTCATCAATTGCCTGATTGCCGCCGCTGGTGTGGTAGTCGGCTCCTGGCTGACCGGATTTACGATTCAGTATTATGAAATCGTTGTAACGGCGATAGCCACATTCTGTATCTGCGCCGCCGGAAACGTGATGAACGACCTGATCGATATTCCGGTCGACCGGATTAGCCATCCAAATCGGGCTTTAGTGTGCGGAACTGTTTCCATGAAAACGGCCAGAGTGTACGCGGCTTTGTTCGCAGTTGTCGCCATTTGTCTTGCGCTAACCGTCAACCGGGCGGTGGTGGCATTGGCGGTTACGGCCGCAGTTCTTTTGGCACTGTATAATCTCTTTTTGAAAAATCAGCCGTTTATCGGGAATCTTGTTGTGGCGCTTTTGGCGGGACTAACGCTGGTTACCGGGGCGGCAGCGGTCGATCCGGCGGTTGAGTTTTCATTGCCGAATCCGCTCTTGCCTGCCTGGCTTGCGTTGTTGATTCACCTTTTGCGGGAGATTGTCAAAGATATTGCGGACAGGGAAGGGGACGCGCTGGTCAAGGCGCGTACATTGCCGATTGTCCTTGGGGTAAAACAGTCGTTAAATATTGTTAATGCTATTCTCTTTCTGCTTATTCTCAGTACCTTACTTCCCGTGCTGTTTGGATGGTATACGACTGTTTGGTATTTGGTTTTGGTGCTCTTGCTCGTTGACCTTCCGCTTGTCCTGCTTGTAGTTTCGTGCCGAAAAGAGCCATCGCCACAGCGTGTCCGGCGGCTTTCTTCCGGCCTAAAAATGGCGATGGTTGCCGGGATGATTGCGCTATTAACTGCCTGAGCGAAACGGAAACAATCCGGACAGATAGCAGTATAAAAAACCGTTGTCCATACACTGATGGAGAAATGAAAAAACAGCCCTTTTACATAGTCGTTTGTCTTACTGTTTTGTGTGCGGTAACCCTGTTTGCACAGACAGGTGGGCAGGGGATAACGGTCAGCCAATCCATTGACCGGACAACGATCCCGTTTGAAGAAACAGTCACAGTCGACATTACCCTTACCTGGCAGGGTTCGCAATTCAGTTACCGGTTCGACCGTCCGCTGAATCCGCAGCTTGATCGCCTGAAAATCAAAGAATATTCATCGACCGTCAGTTCATCGGGGAGCGGTGAAACGGAAATGACGACCAAACGGTTTCGCCTGACACTTTCGCCGACTTCAGCAGGGAAAGCGGAGATTTCGCCGATTACCATCGCCTATCTGAAATGGCCGGACAGTTTGTCCGGCGAAGTGGTCACCGAAGCAATGAGCGTTTCTATTGCCGATCCGAAACCTGCAGCGGAAAATGAACCGATGCGGTTGGTGGATTGGGTAAAAATTATCGCCGCGATAGCGGCGCCGCTTGTGCTCATTGTTGCGTTTTATCTGCGTCGCAAACGGCAAAAAAATCAGATAGTGAAAATTACCCCGAAAGAAAAATTCCTGGCCGATTTGACCGTTTTGAAAAATGACGCAAGAAGTGATTTGAAAAAATTTCAGACCGGATTGTATAAATTACTCAGTGATTATTTGACCGACCGGTACTATCTCACCACTGACCGGTTGATGAATGAGGATATCCCTACGCTGCTTGCGCAGACTGATTTGTCCGAATCGCAGCGTCAGCGGATGGGAAGTTGGTTTGAACGGGCGAGGGCCGACCGATTTCGGCCGGTGGATGCACAGCCAGGGGAGACGATTCGTTTAGAATCCGAGATCCGGCAGTTTTTTGAGCAGTTAACGAAATAATGATATCTGGAGAAACTCATGTACGCGAACATTGAACAGATTCAGGCTTCGGTCGAAAAAGAATCTGCGCTTATCACCCGGCTGACCCAGCAGGTCAGTTCGGTGATTGTGGGGCAGAAGTATTTGATCGACCGCCTGATGATCGGCATGCTGGCGAATGGACACTTGCTTATTGAAGGTGTCCCGGGGCTGGCGAAAACGCTTTCGGTAAAAACGCTGTCGGATGCAATTCAGGCAAAATTCCAGCGCCTGCAATTCACGCCCGATTTGCTGCCGGCCGATTTGATCGGAACGCTGGTGTACAATCCGCAAACGGCGCAGTTCACGGTGAAAAAAGGTCCCGTTTTTGCCAATATAATTTTGGCGGATGAAATTAACCGCGCTCCCGCCAAAGTGCAGTCGGCGCTTTTGGAAGCGATGCAGGAACGGCAGGTCACGATCGGTGATACGACGTACAAATTAGAAGATCCGTTTTTGGTGCTCGCGACGCAGAATCCGATCGAGCAGGAAGGCACCTACCCGCTTCCGGAAGCGCAGGTGGACCGATTCATTATGATGCTCAAGATTTCCTATCCGACTCCGGCCGAAGAACGGGAGATTTTGAACCGGAACACGACCAACGAAACCGTTCGGGTCGAAAAAGTGGTGACGCCGGCCGAAATTATCAGTGCGCAAAAACTGGTGCGGACGCTCTATATCGATGAAAAAGTAAAAGAGTATATCATAAATATCGTCTTTGCCACCCGTGAACCGGAAAAGTACGGACTCGCGAAAATTAAGAGCCTGATAGGCTATGGCGCTTCACCGCGCGCAACCATTTTTCTGACGCTTGCAGCCAAAGCGCATGCATTCTTAAAAGGCCGTGGTTATGTGACGCCTGAGGACGTAAAAGCGATCGGCGCCGATGTACTCCGTCACCGTGTTATTCTCACCTATGAAGCGGAAGCGGAAGAAGTCTCTGCTGATAAAGTAGTACAGCATGTATTCGATGCCGTGGAAGTGCCATAATCGACAACTATGATACCGGCCGAAGTATTAAAAAAAGTCAGACGTATCGAAATTCGCACCAAGAAATTGGTGAATGATCTCTTTTCCGGAGAATACCACTCCACATTTAAAGGACAGGGGATCGAATTCGAAGAGGTGCGTGAGTACGTGCCCGGGGATGATATCCGTCTTATCGACTGGAATGTCACCGCCCGAGCCGGTCATCCCTTTATCAAAAAATTCAAAGAGGAACGTGAGCTTTCGGTGGTGCTGCTGGTGGATGCTTCCTCATCCGGCCGCTTCGGCACTAAAGAGCGCTTCAAAAGTGAAACCGCCGCTGAACTCTGCGCGCTGTTGGCTTTTTCAGCGATTAAGAATAATGATAAAGTAGGGATGATTATTTTCACCGATACGATCGAACGGTTTGTCCCGCCAAAAAAAGGACGGGGCCATGTACTTCGTTTGATTCGGGATATTCTGTATTTCCAGCCGAAAGGAACGGGGACGAATATCACCGGCGCACTTGAGTATTTCAACCGAGTGATAAAGCGGAAGTCGGTTGTCTTTCTGATTTCTGACTTCTTGTCCGAAGGCTATCTGAAGCCGCTGCAGATAGCGAGCAAGAAGCATGATATTATCGCCGTCAAAATTACCGATCCTCGGGAAACAAAGTTTGAAAACGTCGGATTGTTGGAGCTTGAAGATGTCGAAACCGGAGAGGTATTCGTTATCGATACCGGCTCATCTGCGTTCCGTAAAGAATTCGCCGCCAAATCAACTGAAGATTTGACCAATATCCAGCGTAGTTTCCGAATGATCGATTTGGATTTCATTCCAGTGCAGACGGATGAGTCTTATATCACGCCGCTTATCAAATTCTTTAAAAAGCGGGAGCATAGAGCGTAACGATGCGGTTTGTCAGACTATACATATTCGCATTACTGCTTGTAACTGCTTCTGCATGGTCACAAACGTCAACTGATACGCCTATTGATACGGTTGGTTCACTATCAGGAATTGAAGTGCGCACCTCGGTTGATAAAGCGGATGTCTATATCGGCGACCTTATCACCTATAAAATCGAAATTGTTCATGACTCTGGTGTCGATTTGGTTCCGCCACCCTTGGGTGCGAATCTTGGCGCCTTTGATGTCAAAGATTATCAGGCGGATGTTATCACTAAACTTGATGGTGGCCGGGTGCAGAGTACCAGTACCTTTGTGCTGAGTACGTTCACGACCGGTGAATATATCATTCCTGCGCTGCCGGTTTTGTTTTCATTGGCTGATGGCTCAAAGAAAGTTGTGTTGACTGAATCACTGCCGATAAAAGTGAATTCTCTGTTATTAAACGCCGGCGATTCGGCTGATATCAAGCCGCTCAAAACCCCGTATGAGTTTTTGCGCGACTGGTCAACATCGTTACGCTGGGTAATTGTCAGTTTGGTATTGCTTACGGTCGGGGCATTGTTTTTCTGGCGCTGGTGGAAGCATCGGGTGCATCCGGACGGTCCTATCGATACGCGCACGCCGTGGGAAATCGCCTTCGCCGACTTAGCAGCGCTGCAGCAGAAACATTTGCCGCCTCAGAAGAAATATCGGGAATTCTACTTTGCGCTCACTGACATAGCGCGCGCCTATTTGGGAAGAATCTACGGATTCTCCGCGCTCGATATGACGACCGAAGAACTGCTCGATTTTATGAGCGGTATTCAGTTGCCGGGCGAATTGTACCAAAATCTTTCCCGATTTACCAAAGGGGCGGATCTGGTAAAATTCGCAACCTTCGAACCGGAAAATGAGCGGATGGATGGGGATTTCAGTTTTGTGCATGGGATGGTAGAAGCGGTTCGCGCTGAGCATTTGCGGAAACTTGCTGAGCTGGCGGCGAAACAGGCAGCAGAGGAGAAGAAAAGCTGATGCTTGAATTCGCCGGTTTTACGTTTAATTTTGCCGACGGCTCCACCACCAAACTGCCCGCGCTCTACATTTTCATCCTCGGCGGGGTAGTTATTCTGGCGATGCTTTTGTTCCATTTCCGACGCAAACGGACGCAGTCATCGGCGATTAAATACTCCGATGTCCGCTTGGTAAAACGAGCCGCCCGTTCAAGCCGTCAACGGTTCCGGATTCTGCTTTTGTTCTTTCGTATTCTTGCCGTCGCCCTAATTTTTGTCGCTTTCGCACGGCCCCGCGCGGGAACGGAGTACAAAGAAGTCACCTCCGAAGGTATCGATATTATGATTTCCTTAGACGTTTCCTCGTCGATGCAGGCGGAAGATTTCAAACCCCACAACCGTTTGTATGTAGCCAAAGAAGAAATCAAAAAATTTATTGGACGCCGCACCAACGACCGTATTGGACTCATCGTTTTCGCCCGCTACGCCTATACGCAATGCCCGCTCACGACGGATTACGGCGTATTGCTGGGGTTTGTCGATCAGGTCGATTTCGGCACGGTTGATGACGGCACCGCTATCGGGATGGGTATCGCAACGGCGGTGAACCGTCTGCGGGATTCTGATTCAAAATCGAAAATCCTGGTACTTTTAACTGATGGTGACAACAACGCCGGTGAAATCGATCCGCTGACCGCCGCAAATTTGGCTATGGCGATGAATATCAAAGTCTATACGATCGGTGTCGGTAAGCCGGGGAATGCCATGTTTCCGTACATGGATCCGATTTTCGGTAAACGCTACGTGTACCAGCCGACGAAAATCGACGAAGAAACGCTGACCAAAATTGCCGAACAAACCGGCGGAAAATACTACCGTGCCCGTTCCGGCGAGGAACTCGAACAGATTTATGCAGAAATTGATGGATTGGAAAGAACAGAAGTGAAGACTTCGTCGCACGTCCAATACAAAGAGCTTTTCACCATTTTTGCCTATGCCGGATTATTGTGCCTGGTTTTGGAAATAGTATTGGCTAACACCTTTTTCAGAAAGCTGCCGTAAGGAAATAGTATGCGCTTTGCCGAGCCGATGGTTCTTTTGCTCTTGTTGTTCGTGCTGCTGTTAGCCGGATTTGTTTGGGTAGCGATTTACCGAAAACGGGTGCTGCTCAAACGATTTGGTGACCTGCCGCTGATCATGCGTAATGCGCCGTATATCTCGTTCGCGCGACAGGCTGGAAAAGCGGCGATTTTGCTGGTTGGCCTCGCCTTTCTGGTTGTTGCTCTGGCGCGGTTACAATTCGGAACGCATATGGAGATGTTAAAGCGTGAAGGTTTGGATATTGCTGTCGCATTGGACGTCTCAAATTCGATGCTCGCCGCTGATTATGCGCCCAATCGACTGTTCAAAGCGAAACAGGAAATACACGGCATTATCGACCGGTTGAAAGGGGATAGAATCGGTTTGGTTGCCTTCGCCGGAGAAGGGTTCGTGCAATGTCCGTTAACGCTGGATTATTCTGCCGCCCAACTCCTCTTGGACGCCATGGATAACAGCTCGGTCTCAATTCAGGGGACATCCTTGACGGCCGCTATCAACACCACCCGGAAAATGTTCGATCAGAAAGAAAGTCAGTTCAAAGTGATGGTTCTTTTGACCGACGGGGAAGATCACGGAGGCGGGATCGAGGATGCCGCCGAAGAGGCACGCAAACAAGGGATAAAAATTTACACCATCGGTATCGGAAACCCGACCGGGGAGCCGATTCCGATATTAGACCGGGCCGGAAATCAGATGGGATTCCGCAAGGATGAAAACGGCCAGATTATTATTTCCCGGCTGGATGAACAAACCCTTCAGAAAATATCACTTACCACCGGAGGGAAGTATTATCATGCCTCGCCCGGAGAAATGGAGTTGGACCGGATTTTTGACGAAATATCCGGTTTAGAGAAAAAGGAACTGGAAGGAACCCTGGTGACCCGCTACGATGACCGATTTCAGTGGCCGTTAAGCATAGCGATTTTTTTCATCGTGCTTGAATTTTTTGTCTCGGAGCGACGTAAAATAAAAGGTGCAACGGAAAATGCGTAAACCCTTCTTATATGCCCTTCTTGCGGCGGTCATCATTTCGCCGGTTATCAGCCGGGCGGATTATATCGATTTGGTTAAGAAGGGGAATGAAGCCTTCAACAATCAGGACTATGCCAAAGCGTTAGAGTTCTACCGACAGGCGGAGCCGGAGCTTCCGCTATCTCCGGAACTTGCCTACAACCTTGGCAATGGACTGTACGGACAAGGGGAGTATGAAGCTGCGTTGGAGCAGTACACCAAGGCCTTAAACTCCACCGATTTCAAAATTGCACAAAAATCACATTACAATCTCGGCAACACCCATTTTCGCATGGGTGATTATCAAAAAGCGATTGGTGAATTTGAACAGGCCTTAAAACTTGATCCGACCGATCTGGATGCGAAATACAATCTTGAAGTCTCCCGCAAAATGCTCAAAGAGCAGATCAAGCCGCAGCAGGGTGGGGAAGAGGATAAAAAGCAGCAACAACAGCAACAGGACCAGCAGCAGAAACAGGATCAGCAAAACCAGCAGGACCAACAACAGCAGCAAAAGCAGGATGAACAGCAAAAAGATCAGCAAAACTCTCAGGACAATCAGCAGAGTGAAGGGGATCAGAAAGATTCTACTGACCAGAAACAGCAGCAGCAAAAGATGAAGCAGGGTCAGCAGGGACAAAAGATGTCCAAAGAAGATGCCGAGCGAATTTTGAATGCGCTCAAGGATGATGAACAGAAAATTCAGCAGGCGCTCAAACGGGCGCGCGGAGAAGCTGTCTATACCGGTAAGGATTGGTAAGCATGCGGTTTCTGCATCTGTTGTTTGTTGTCTGTCTGCTCTTTGTGATGCCGCAGATAGTTTCTGCCGCTCCGCAGGCGAATAACGCACCGGTTTCTATCAACGTTTCTCTTGATCCGGATTCTATCGGTGTCGACAATCAGGCCGCACTTACAATTACAATTAACGGTGTCGATCAAAATCTTCCCGCTCCCGAATTGCCGGAAATTGCCGGTGTAGAGTTTTATTCGCAAGGACGCTCAAGCAATGTCAGTATTATCAACGGGCAGGTGTCCGCATCAGTGACGTATCGCTTCCTGCTGTTACCTGCCGCACCGGGAAGCTACCATATTGGCGGGATTCGTGTCGAGAAGGATGGCAAACGGTACGAAGCGACTCCGGTAACGCTGACGGTTTTAAAAACTTCTCCGAAACAACAGCCACAAAAAAGAGTGCAGCGTGTCGATGAGGTTCCGGAGTCGGAAATGAGCGGAGCGGGCAGGGATTACTTCTTGGATGCTGTCGTGAGTAAAAAGAATCCGTACGTCAGCGAACAAGTCACATTAACGCTCAAGTTTTATTACGCAGTACAAATTTACGGCAGCCCCCAATTGACTGAACCGGCAACCACCGGTTTTTGGACGGAAGTGCTCGGCAACTCTGCGCCGTATTATCAAAAAGTGAACGGTCGCAATTATCGGGTGATCGAACGGAAATACGCACTATTCCCGACCCAAACAGGAGATTTGACTATCGGCCGTGCGATCATTAAAGCAACGATAGCCGGTCGCGGCGCCAAACAGGTCGACCCGTTCGATATGTTCGGCAGTGTGTTTGGCCGCGGGGTGGAAGTAACCGTGTCCAGCCAGCCGATTCGTATCAATGTTAAAGCATTGCCGGATGCCGGAAAGCCGAAAGGATTCACCGGAACAGTCGGAAAATTTACGGTTGTTGCACGGGCCGACAAAACAGAAGTCGAAGTCAATCAACCGGTGACCGTTACCTTTCAGATAAGCGGTAACGGTAATATCAAATCGGTCTCTGAACCGGAAATGCCGGATCTACCGGATTTCCGTATCTACGGTTCATCTACCAATGAAAGCGTATCCGAAAATGATGACCGTATCGGCGGCGCAAAACTGTATGAAAAAGTCTTTATACCGAAACGGCCCGGAGATATCGAAATTCCGAGCATTAATTTTACCTTTTTCGATCCGGATGCCGGTCAGTACAAAACTGTCGCCACCAAACCGATTAAACTGACCGTGCAAAAAGCGGAAGGGTACACCGGAGATCCGCAAGTACCGTTCTCTTCGCCTTCAGTAACAGTCGGAAGGCAGGCACAGGATATTCGCTATATCCGCACGGAACTGGGTGAAACGCAGCCCATCGGCGAAATGCTTTTGACAACCCCCACATATATACTCATTAACGGTATCCCTGTGGTCGTGTTGGCAGGGTTAGTTATCGCCAGACGGCGGAGAGAACATCTGGCGGCGAATGTCGGCTACGCCCGTTCACAGTCGGCCGGAAGAGAAGCGCGCAAACGCTTGGCCAAGGCACGTTCATTGGCAAATCTGTCGAGTTCGCAGCAGTTCCATACGGAAATTCATCGGGCACTGACAACATACATAGCAGACAAACTAAACGTTTCACCGCATGGACTGACGATTGACGGTATCGAATTGATGCTCCGTCAAAAAGGGGCAGATGATTCGCTCATATCCGGCGTCGCCGATATCTGGAAAAAGTGTGATTTCGCCCGTTTTGCGCCTTCCTCGGTTTCACAGGAAAGTATTGTGTCGTTGTTGGGACAGACCGAAGAGGTAATGAGTCGTATCGAAGAGGTGCGGCTTGGGTAAGCGTAATGTCATATTCACCCTGATTCTTTTTTCCATCGGTGGTATTGCCCAAGCCGATGATTCCCGTTTTGCGGCCGGAAACGCCTATTACGAAAAGGGTGCTTTTGACAGCGCCATTACACAATATGAAGCAGTGCTGGCAACCGGCGTTGAGTCTGGATCAGTATATTTCAATCTTGGTAATGCCTATTTCAAACAAGGGGATTTAGGCCGGGCGGTCTTGAATTATCTGCGCGCAAAACGACTCGATCCGGCAGCTGAAGATATCACCAGTAATTTGGAATTTGCCCGACAGTTTTCCCGTGTCCAAATGGAAGGTGTTGAATTAAGCCCTGTCGATGCATTCTTGGACTCGCTTGTTGGAAAGTATCGACTAAACACGCTGGCGTGGTGGTCAGCGCTCTTTTTCATCCTGTTAATCGGTACGCTGATTGTTCGTTTCGGACTTGGGTATAATATTTTGTCGATGAAAGCGGGGACATGGGTAATGCTTGTCCTTTGTCTCACCGCCGCAGGATTGACGACCTATAAGTACCGTAATGAATATGTCGTGAAACGCGGGGTCATAGTTGCGCAGGAAGCCACTGTCTATTCGGGCCCTTCAGCGACCGCCAGCGAGGAATTTCAGGGCTCACCCGGTCTGGTTATCGAAGTAGTCGGTGAATCATCGGGGTATTTGGATGTTCTTTTCGAGAACAAACGGCGCGGCTGGCTCAAGGCTGATGCCGTTATCCTGATGTAGCCCGTAACTCATTGCCGATTGAGCAGTTTATCGGTTGACACATTTCCCGTTTACCCCCTATTTTGCCTGAATACTTATGTAGTCGGGTTGAATGAAACGTATGGTGGACAGGTATGCTGCTCAAGAAAAAACGCTTTTGGGGGATAGTTGTTGCCATTCTCCTATTGGCATACTGCGCCAAAGATATCCGCACGCATGACCTGGTGGAGCTTAGCTCACGGGTTAATTACTGGCATTTGTTTCTTTCCATTATTTTCTCATTCATCTTTGTCATTTCACGGGCAGTTCGCTGGCGGAGTATGGTCCATCGCTATGCGCCGATCCCGATGGTAAAAGCCTGCGGCGTGTTTTCCGCCGGACAAATGCTCAACATGACCTTGCCTGCTCTCACCGGCCAAGTCGGACGAGTAATTTTGTTCTCGAAGCAGGCGGGGCTTCGCAAGAGCCATATTGTATCGACTGTCGTTCTTGAAGTCGTTTTCGATGCTCTCAGCATGGTCTTCTTCCTGCTTTTGACCTCGATGGTGTTCGTATTTCCGGATGAATACCGTTTTATCAGCATTTTGGTTTTTGGCGGAACACTGCTGATTCTGGCTATTTTGTATGCGGTGATTTTTTCCAAACGTCAGGTAGAAGGATTTCTCAAACGATCGATTCGTCCGCGCTGGCCGCGTGTGTATGTTTCTACCACCCGTTTCTTCCGCTCATTTTCGAAAGGTCTCAACCTGCTGAAGTCGAGTCAGGATGTCGCCTTCTCACTCGGTATTTCACTTTTTGCTTGGGCGGCGCATGCGGCGAGTATTTATTTTCTGTTTAAAGCTTTTGCTTTTCATCTGCCGTTCGCTGCGGCAGCCGCAGTCATGATTATCAGTACCCTTGCTTTGATGATTCCGATAACCCCCGGCAATGCCGGTACCTTTGAAGTGGCGGTGAGCACATCGCTCATTGCTTTAGCCGTTCCAAAAGCAATGGCGGTCATGTTCGCATTGACGCTGCATATCGTGGATATAATCCCGGTATTCGTCCTGGGAATTCCGTTCTTTGGCGCAAAGTCAAAGGGGGAAATCGATTTGAACGCTGAACCGTTGCCGACCGAAGCAAAATCGAAAATCGCGCAGCGTCCGAAAGTGGTTGGACATCGGGGGAGTAAATGATTCGCACCTTTATCTACCGCCCCGGTGAAAAGGTCAAAGTCGAAGAGGGAGTAAAAAACTTCGACCGTCTGGCCGCCGAACCGGATACCGTGCTCTGGGTTGATTTATGCAAGCCGTCTGATGAGGAATCATTCATCCTCACTCATGATTTCAGGTTCCACCCGTTGGCGATCGAAGACGTAATCTCCGAAAAATCCCGCACAAAAATCGATGATTACGAGTCGTATGTCTTCTTCGTGTTTCAGATTGTCGATTATGTCGGGCGGGAAGAAGGACTGAAAATCGGTGAAGTAAGCATGTTCTTAAGCAAGAACACGCTCGTTACGATTCACTGGGATGAACACCGGATTTTTGAATATCTGTATCATCGCGCCGAGCGGGATGAGCGGCTTATGTCTCGCGGCGTTGATTTCCTGTTTCATGCCTTAGTCGACACGATTGTCGATAACTACAACGCCACGCTCGATATTTTAGAATATGAAGTCGATCAGGTAGAAGAAGATGTTCTGGGGCAGCCGCAGGGAGAAACGGTAAAGCTGATTTTCGCGCTTCGCCGGGATATTGTACAGCTTCGCCGAATCGTGTTACCGCAAATGGAAATCGTCAACCGTCTTGCGCGGGGTGAGTTCAAGCTGATTTCGCAGCGCGCGGCAATGTATTTCTCCGACGTTCACGACCATCTGCTGCGGGTAAATGATATCGCCGACTCCCACCGCGATTTACTGCATACCTCGCTGGAAGTTTATTTTTCATCGGTAACCACCAAGACAAACGAAATTATTAAAGTACTCACGATCTTTACCGTGCTTTCTATTCCGCCGCTGTTTTTGGTCGGGTTATGGGGGATGAATTTCTCCTTCATGCCGGAACTGAAGTGGAAGTACGGCTATTTGTTCGCGTGGGGAGTGATTTTGGGGGTCGTGCTCTTGATGGTCGTCTATTTCCGGCGCAGAAAATGGCTCTAATTTGAAAATTTCGGGCACTTTTACCTATATGGAACGTTATCCGTAGATATGTTTTCAAAAGCCAAAAGAACTAGCGTATGAAAGAGTTGATTTCACCAGCCCGAACATTGGGTTTCCCGCCAATTTTTATCGATTATTTAAGCGGGGCAGAATCTGCGCGGCATCTGTATTTCGGAACTTCTCCGGAAAGCGTGGCCGAACGTCTTGATTCGATTTCGTATGATCGCGCTTTTATGGTGAATATACTCACCGAACAAAACCGCCGTTTTCAGGCCGCGCCGCCGACTTTTGCGAATATCGAAAAACTGGAAGATCCCCGTACGCTATGCGTGTTTTCCGGTCAGCAAGCTGTTCTGTTTGGCGGACCATTATTGATCGTGCTCAAAGCAATCGCGCTGGCAAAACTCGCCGAAAAACTTTCCAAACAACTCAGCCGTCCGGTTGTGCCGGTGTTTTGGGTGGCTGGGGATGATCATGACTTCGCTGAGGTCAATCATACCTGGTTGTTGAACCGTTCCGGTGAACCGGTCAAGATTTCGTACGACACCCCGCCCGCACAACCGGTTTCTATCGGCGAAGTGACATTTACCGATCGAGCTGCTTTAGAGAAAGCGAAGCAGTCAGTCTTTGAAGCGCTTGGCCAATCCGAGTTTACCCCGGCGATTCAAGAGATAATCGAGAAAGCGTACGCGCCGGGCCGGTTGATGACCGATGCTTTCGCGGTGCTTATGGCATCACTCACACAATCGCTCGGTGTTATCTATTTCTGCCCGACCGATGACCGCGTGAAACAACATGCCGTACCGTTTTTCAATTCGATTATCAATCGCCAAACCGAACTGCACCAGATGGAACTCGACACCAACCGGGAAATTATTCGTTCCGGCTATCATGTGCAGGCGGAAAAAAGCGAAGACGCCGCGCATCTGTTTTATTCCTCCAACGGCCGCGTACCGATTCATAATAATGACAACGGCTTTACGACGGTCAACGAACATTGGACGGTTGATGAGTTACTTGTCCGCATTACTTCCGAGCCGCAAAAGTTTTCTGCCGATGTTATCACCCGTCCGATTTTACAGTCATATTTGTTTCCGGTCGTCAGTCAGATCGGCGGACCATCGGAAATTGCCTATCTTGCGCAGGTGAATCCATTATTTACTCTCTTTAATCTCGTACCACCGTATTACACACCGCGCCCGTCCGGAACGTTTGTGGAAGCCCGTTTTGTCAAACTGATGCAGGAATACAAAATCAAGTTTGCCGATTTAACGGGGGATATCGAAACCATTATCAATCGTGTCCTTGCAGAATCATTCCCAAAAGAATTGGAAAGCAACTGGAAGCAAGTAGTTGAAAATGTCAATGCGCAGTTCGATCAGTTTTCGGAAACGTCGCTGCAGTTTGATCCGTCGCTAAAAGAATTCGCCAAACAGGTCAAAGGGAAAGTGGAATTCTCAATGAAAACCTTTGAAGAGAAACTCTTTTCCTCGCATAAGAAAAAATCCAAAGATGTTCGTGAACGCATTTATCGGCTTAATCACGCGCTCTTTATGAATCACGCGCCGCAGGAGCGGTCTTTGAATATCACCTATTTCCTCGCCCGTTACGGAATTTCGTTTATTGATTTTATTTATCAGCAGATAGAGCTTGATCAGCCGGCGCATCAGGTTATTCCGCTCACGACGGGGGAGAACAAATGAATATCGGTATCACCTGCTATCCGACCGCCGGCGGCTCCGGAATTGTCGCCACCGAATTGGGGCAGCAGTTAGCGATGCGCGGACACAACGTGCATTTTATCGCCTATGACATGCCGTTTCGCTTGGATCGCTTCCAACCGAACCTGCAATATCATGCCGTCGAATCGACTGCATATCCGCTGTTTAAGTTTTATCCGTACTCGCTTCCTTTATCAGTAAAAATGGCAGATGTAGCCCGTAATCATAAACTTGATATCCTGCATGTTCACTATGCTATACCACACGCAACTTGCGCCTATTTAGCCAAGCAGCTTCTTGTCGACAGCGGTTCGAAACAGCCGAAAATCATTACAACGTTACACGGCACAGATATCACGCTGGTTGGCGTAGATCCGACATTCTTTGATATGACCCGTTTTTCGATTCGTCAGTCGGACGGTATCACGGCGGTATCAAATTATTTAGCTGAAGAAACCCGTGAAGTATTCCATATCGAAAAAGAGATTCGCGTCATTTACAATTTTATCGATACCAATCGCTTCAAACCTTCCTCAGTCGATTGCTCGCGTAAAGAATTCGCCAAGCCGGAGGAATTCTTAATCGGCCATGTTTCCAATTTCCGGCCGGTGAAACGAACGCTCGATGTTATCGATATTTTTGATCGTATCGCCGCTGAACTTCCTGCGAAGCTACTGTTGGTCGGGGAAGGGCCGGATACGACATTAGTACGCCGCGCAGTCACACGCAAAGGACTGACGGATAAAGTGATTTTTCAGGGAAGCCAAAGCAGAATCGAAGCGATTCTGCCCTGTCTTGATCTGATGCTCATGCCCTCTGAAGATGAATCTTTCGGATTGGCAGCGCTGGAGTCGCTTGCCTGTGGTGTGCCGGTGATCGGTACGCTCAACACCGGATTAGTGGAAGTCATCAGCGATGGCAAGAACGGTTTCTTGCGCCCGATTGGAGATACCGCCGCGATGGCCTCTGCCGGAATGCTACTGTTGAAAAATGCATCGATACTCGCTGAATTCAAGCGGGCGGCGCATACGATTTCGCATGAACGCTTCAACTCGCAAAAACTGATTACGGAATACGAGAGTTATTATAAGCAGGTGTTGAATGGATAAACCGGTTAAACTTGATGTTCTGGCGATCGCAGCGCACCCGGATGATGTCGAAATCACCTGCGGCGGATTACTTATCAAACTTGCTCGTAAAGGGCGCGCTGTCGGTGTTATTGATGTCACCCGAGGAGAAATGGGAACACTTGGCACGCATCATGACCGTTTGAAAGAGGCGGAAGCGGCTGCCAAAGTGATGGGGTTAGTCTATCGCGGCAATATGGGATTACCTGATTCCGCAGTTGAACATACTATTGAAAACAGCCGGAAACTTGCCGTTATGATTCGGCAATTAAAACCGGAGATGGTGATTCTTCCGCATTGGGAACAGCGCCATCCTGATCATTTAGCCGTTTCAAAACTTGGCTATGATGCCTGCTTTTTTGCGGGACTTAAAAAACTGCCGATAGAAGGGGAGCCATCCCGCCCACGGAAGGTTATTTATGCTTCGTATTATGAAGGGGAGAATTATTCATTCTTAGTCGATGTTTCCGAGCATATCGAAGACAAATGCAAGGCGATTGCCTGTTATCATTCGCAGTTTGGTGATTTTGAAGCATCCAAGCAGGTTTTTCATTATAGCGGACAGGATATTTACACGCTAATGCGCACCCGTTGTGCGGATTTGGGGTATCGGGTGGCGGTCAATTTCGCGGAAGCCTATTTTCTGAAAGAAGACATTCTCATCGACGATCCGCTCTTAATGCCCGTGAAATCGATTTAAGCTTCATTCTCTTCGAGTTTTTTCCAATTAGGTTGCAAATCATCTACAAACGCTAATTCAGGAGAAACTTCTACAAATACATCTCTGTTCCTGTATTGGAATTCTCGTGTTGGTATAGCGTACCTTTTTGATTTTTTCCTATCACTGACATTTTCTGTCCATTTTTTGTAAAATATTGAAACGTAAATTGTAAAATTGTCTGGTCTTACTTTGCCGATTTTATTTCCAACCTCACCTAAATTAATGGTGTGATCTATACTGGATTGAGCAGGGAAAAATCTTCTGCTTCCTTCATTAGGTGGAAAATAATCAAATTGATTTTCGCATTTAAATCTGACATAAATGAGCCCAATTGCATCTGTCTTGGACAAATTCTCGATTTCGAAAGATAGATGCCCCGCTAAAAGAGTGCTTAATTCATTCGATGGGAAATGTTTGAGAGCTTTGACTTGAATGACAGGTCTTGTTAAATATTCCGTTTGGCTGAGGCTGGCATTCATTGTGCGCCATGCAGCGATCAAAGTTCCCGCAAGAGCTATTAAAGTTAGTATTTCAATAGTCGGCTCAATGCTTTTCAACCATTCATTCATTCCGTAAAACCAATCACACACTTTTCTTCATCCTCACCATCTGCCTGCCCTTAACTTCGGAACGAGCGAGGACACCGCGGGCTTCGAGGTCGAGTTTCACGCTGACGTAATACCACATCACACTGCCTGAAAACGTTTTGCCTATTTTTGATTCCACTTTCTTGCCGAGCTGAGTGAAATTGACCTCCTTTTCTTTTTTCAGAATGTCGAAGATAGCGGTTTTGATTTGATCGTATTTCCCCTTGTCCATATTCACACCCTTTTTCCCTTCAGGATGTTTACAGAGGATTTTTTCTAAAGCCGCTTTTTTCGGCTTTGCGGTTTTGGCTTTCTTGACTGGCATTTGCTTCTCCGTTTCACACCCTAAAGGGTGTGCCACCCAAATTACGGTGTAGTTCAAAATAAAACAGGCGTCGCCTGTGCCTTTCGTGGGCGTCGCTATTAACGCTACCCGCGAAAGGGGTGGGAATCGAACCCACCAGGGACTTACAGCCCCCCGCACGGCTTTGAAGGCCGGGACCGCCACCAGACAGCATCCGCTTCCGAAAGGAAGATACTGTTGAACAAGAGAGCGAAGCAAGTAGTCGACTGACCCCACAGCAAGCTGTGGGCGACTTCCGAATATAGAATGTGATGAGCTTCGCTTATAAACGCGGCGACGCCGCTTGACTGGAGACTAAAAAACGGCCAATTTTCATCGTGGCTGCACTGCGAATAGATACTTCACTGCAATTCCTTAAGGGAGTCGGTCCCAGCCGCGCGGCGGTTATGGCTGAACTCGGCTTTTCGACTATCCGTGACTTGTTGTTCTATTTCCCCCGTCATTACTTAGACCGTACCAGCATCACCCCGATCAACAAACTCAAAGTCGGCCATGAGGCAACGATCGTCGGTGTCGTCCGCGCGCACGGGAAACTGTTCGGCAAAACGAAACGGTATGAAGTCATTCTTGAGGACAACTCCGGCGCGATAACCCTCGTTTGGTTCGGCCCGGCGGTTCGCTTTTGGGAGAAGACCTTCAAAAAAGGGCAGGTTTGGGCGGCGACCGGGACGGTCAATTTTTATCATGGCTATCAGATCGCTCATCCGGATTTAGAGCGTCTGGAGGATGAAACCGACCGGATGATTCATGCCGGCCGCATTATTCCGGTCTATCCGCAGACTGCCGAACTCAACAAAGTCGGTCTCAACAGCAAAGGGGTACGCAGGCTTACAACCATGCTGTTTGAATCGCTTGAGGAAAAACTGCCGGATGTGTTACCTGATGAAAAACGGGAATCGCTCGGATTGATACCGCTCAATGAAGCGGTCAAGAAAATCCATTATCCTGAGCATGTTGAAGATATTGAAACCAGCCGTCGCCGTTTAGCCTTCGATGAGTTTCTGCAATTTCAATACGCTGTTCTCAAGCGAAGAAAAAACAGGCAAGTGGTCGAAAAATCGCATCGCTATAAAGCACCATCTGAAGCACTCAAACAATTTTTGTCATCTTTGCCGTTCAGTTTGACCGATGGGCAGAAAAAAGCGATGCAGGAAATTCTCGGTGATTTACAAACACCCCATCCGATGGCGCGATTGCTGCAAGGGGATGTCGGCTGCGGGAAAACAGTGGTGGCGATTACCGCATCACTCTACGCCGCGCAGAACGGATTGCAAGTCGCCTTTATGGCCCCGACAGAAATTTTAGCGGAACAGCATTATCGAAGCTGGAAAGCGCCGCTTGAAGCCTTAGGGGCGAAAGTTGAGTTGTTAACTTCACGATTAAAGCCGAGTCAGAAACGAAAAATCGCCGAGCAATGCGCCGCGGGCGAGATTGATATTCTGTTGGGAACGCACGCACTTGTTTACGATTACGTGCAGTTTTCACGATTGGGATTAGTGATAATCGATGAGCAGCATCGTTTCGGGGTTCGCCAGCGCGGAAAGCTGCATGCAAAAGGGGAAAACCCGGATTTACTCGTCATGACCGCAACGCCGATTCCGCGGACGCTTGCGCTCACTCTCTATGGCGATCTTGATATTTCAACGATTGACTCCATGCCCACGGGAAGAAAACCGATAAAATCGGTCTGGCGGCCGAGTTCAGTGCGGGATAAAGTCTATCAATATGTTCGTGATGAAGTGAAAAAGGGCGGGTTAGCCTATGTCATTTTTCCGGTGATTGAAAAATCAGAACAAACAGATTTACGCGGCGTAACGGAAGCCTATGAGCAACTCACCAAGACCGTATTTGCCGGATTGCGCGTCGGGATGGTGCATGGAAAAGTTCCGGCCAAAGAGCGGGATGAACTGCTCGAGAAATTCAAGCATGGTGAACTGGATATACTCGTCGCAACAACCGTCGTTGAAGTAGGGATAGATAACCCGAATGCGACCCTGATGGTAATCGAGCATGCCGAGCGGTTCGGCTTGGCGCAGCTGCATCAGTTGCGCGGTCGAATCGGACGGGGGACCAAAGAGGCGACACTGATCGCGCTGGCCGAAGAACCGATTTCCGATATGACCCGCAAACGACTCGAATTTTTCACCGGTACAACCGACGGCTTCAAAATCGCCGAAGCAGACCTAGAACTTCGCGGTCCCGGCGAGCTGCACGGCTCCCAGCAGTCTGGTGTGCCATTTCTAAAGATGGTTCGCTTCACGACTGACCGTGACTTGCTTGAGGCTGCCCGAAAACTGCTCCAAGAGCTTTTGACGAACTATCCCAAGATCGATACCAGCTACAAACCGCTCTATCTGGAGCTTGAAAACCGGCTCGCATCGCAGGAACTGCAGACCGCCGGGGGGTAGGTTGTCGCATACTCGGGTTCTCATCTTTGAGGCTCTTTTTCCGACAATTGGAAACAGGAGAACGATTGCGTGTACAATAGGGGATTGCCTCATATTCAGGTAGAGGTTCGGGACGAACCCTCTGCCGCATTACTTCCAAGTTCTTTCGGCTTGTTTTACAGTAAAATACTAACTACCTTATAGTTACGAAATGGCCGTACAACTGACACAATCCGGTTCCGATATCGAAACTACCCGCGCAAAGCTCCGTTCGGCCTTTGGGGCAAAGTTGGAATTCGACACGCCATTGTCGTTGTATACCAGCTTCAAAACCGGTGGTCCGGCCAAATATTTCATTTCCGTCACTACGACCGACGAACTGACCAATAGCATCAAACAGGCGCAAGCACTTGGTATTCCGTACGTTCTGATAGGAGGCGGTTCCAATCTGCTCATTTCGGACAACGGCTACGACGGCCTAATTATCAAGCTGTCGATTTGTGGTCTCAAACTGCTCGATCCGGTCACTATCCACTGCGGTGCCGGGGAAGACCTGATGGCATTGGTCAATTACTCGGTCGACAACAACCTCACCGGTCTTGAATTCGCCAGTGGAATCTGGGGGACAGTCGGCGGCGCGATTTACGGGAATGCGGGTGCCTATGGTGGGGAAATTAAGGATGTTTTGACAGGGATCACCCTTGTCGACAGGCAAGGAAATGTGAAGCAAGTTAACCGGGAGTATTGCCGTTTTGCCTATCGTGATTCATATTTGAAAGTAACAAAGGAAGTGGTGGTCGATTGTACCCTTCGCCTGCAAACGGGCGACAAACAGGAGATACGAAATCGCATTAACGAGATAATCGCGATCCGCAAAACGAAACATCCCGACTCCTGCTCGGCCGGCAGTTTTTTCAAAAACATACCTGATCCGACGCAACCGTACGGAAAACTTCCGGCGGGGAAACTGCTTGAAGAAATCGGGTCGAAAACGATGTCTGTTGGCGGCGCGAAAGTGTATGAAAAGCATGCGAATATCATCATTAACGGCGGCAATGCGACCTCGCAAGATATTCGGGATTTAGCCGATATACTAAAACAGAAAGTATTTGAACGATTCGGCATAATGCTGGAAGAAGAAGTCCAACAAATAGGACAGTTTAAAACGGAGGAGTAGTATCGAGCGGTAGCTAAAAAGTAAGAAAGAGCAGTTAGTTAGTATTACTAAGTGACGAAACGACACGCTACCGTATTTTATCTGATCGTTGTTATCACAATGGTCATCGCTGCACTCGACTCGGCTTTCGCTGCCGGCGGGTTTGTGGCATCCTTTGAACGTCAATCGACGGTTGTTTCCCCGTACGAACCGCCTGTCAATGAACTTTCGGTATCGCTCAGTCCCACAACACAATATTCTTTTGCCGCAAAACGGCGCGGTTCATTCAAATCGCTCGATGCAAATTCCCGCGAAGGTGTCGTCCGCTTTGAGCAGATTTATTATTCCACGGACAAGAAAGAATGGGCACTGGCACCGGTCGCTGCTGATGTCTACGCGTACAATACATACCGAAACGCGCAGTACGATCGCGCCCAGCTTCGGAGCGAAGTAAGTAGGCTGCTGACGGCGCAGCAGCAAAAATCCGGTGATCGCGGTCTTGGGGTCAGTATCGCATTGCCGGGAACGATCGACAGAATTGTCGGTGAAGGGGGAGCCGGATTAAAAGTAGTCGGCTCCTATCGTATCGATATGGGGGGGCGCTCCAACTGGAATGACGCCGCCACGACCGAATTTAACCGCCCGAGTCGTTTTCCCTCGCTTGAGATGAAGCAACGCTATCGTTTCGACATTACCGGAACGATCGGCAGCAAGATTTCCGTCAAAGTTTCAGAAGACAACCAGACCGACATTCCGCTCGCAAACCGTATTCAGATTCGGTACAAAGGGGATGACGACGACATACTCAAAACTATCGAAGCCGGCAACACCACGCTCAACTTGAAAAGCACCCGTTTCTCCGGGTATTCTCAGAGTGTTCAGGGGTTGTTCGGTTTGAAAGCGGAAGCGCAGTTGGGACCGTTCCGCATGACCGGTATCGTTTCACAGGAAAAAGGCTCGGCGGAGCGCTCGGTTGTCACACCGGGCGGTGAAGAAAATGCGGACATTATTCGTGATTGGATGTACGAAGAAGGGAGAATTTTCGATCTCGGTCTGCTCGGTGAATTTGCGTCGGGAGATTCTGTTCTCAATCTGGAAGTGTATCAGGAGCGGCCGGTCGGGGAAGCGATTATCGAAAACTACGCCCGTTTGTATGTTAAACCGGAAGAGCCGACTTTCCGTGCTGCCGAAAATTTCTCGGTAGATTCCGTTCCGGTTGTTCGCATCGAAAAAGACAGATATATCTGGCAGAATGACAAAACTAAGCGAACGCCCTACATCGTGTTTACTTCAAGCGGTATCCAGCAGATGTTCGGTGTCTGGATGGTAGTCTGGCGCCAGCAATCCGGTACTATCGACACGATTGGTAATATTTCAGGTGACACTGTTGCTCTTAGCCTGAAACTGATTCGTCCGAAAACCGAACGCGCTTCACCGCAGGATACCACCTGGTCGCTTATGTGGCGAAATACGTATCGCATTCCGCGCGGAACGGCCATTGCGGATGTGAAGCTGAAAATATTCAAGGGATTGCCCGGAAACGAAGGAACCGGGGAAGACCTTGACTATCAGGAAGCGACAGTATCGAACAATCGATACATCATGATCACCGGTCTTGATCAGGTAAACACGGCCAATGTCGCTTCACCAGACGGGTTGCTCGATAACGACCCTGATATTTTCCGGCCGGAATGGGGGCTTATTGTTTTCCCGCAACGCCGACCTTTTGCGCCGGATTCATCCGCGCCTGAAATCAACAAGGATGCAAGATTTCCCGATGACACCGTGCAGTTTCGGAATAATGCGGGCATCCCTGCACCGGCATTGGCTGCGCAAGTACCTGAAATTTACGATTCCAAGACCACCCGGCAGTCCTCAAGTCAATATTATCTGCAATTAACCTCCAGGGCACGCGGAGCAACAATAAGCTTGAGCCGCCCGAATGTTATCGAAGGTTCGGAACGGGTTACGCTCAATGGACGTACGCTGGTTCGTGATGCCGACTACACGATCAACTATGACATCGGCCAGGTCACGCTTATTTCTCAGGAAGCGCTTGACCCGAATGCGGATGTTCAGGTTGAATTTGAGTATGCACCGTTCTTTACGCTGCAGAAGAAATCGTTGTATGGCGCGCGGCTTGAGTACCAACTCGGTAACAACCTGGAACTTGGTTCCATGCTGCTGTACAAAACCGACAAAGCGCAGGATAGAAAACCGCGTGTCGGCCAAGAAACGGCGAAGATGCTTAACTTCGATGTCGACGGAAAACTGGAACTCACGCCGAATTTTCTGACCAAAGCGGCCGACGCGATTCCATTTGTTACGACTGAAACACCCTCCAGAATGACTATTATCGGTGAAGTAGCGCAGTCACGACCGAACCCGAACGTCGACAATATCGGGTATGTCGACGATTTCGAAACAGCAACGGAAGAATTGTCGCTCGGTAATTCCCGCCAGCGCTGGCATCTCGCTTCACGTCCTCCGTTTTTAAATTCGGGGTACCTGCGCGGTAAGCTTTTATGGCATAGCCCTGATCCCTCGTTTGAACAACTGCCGAGCCATGAAGATATCTACAACACCGAAGCGCAGCCGAATGCCAGCATCATTCGCACCTTCCGCATGATTTTCCGCCCGAACACTCAAGATACGCTCTACGACACCACGGTTGCTCCGAGTAATGATACCACGATAAGCATCAACTCGATTGTCAGCGCCAACCGCGGACCGTCATGGGCCGGAATTACCCGCTTGTTCTACGGTGTCGACGCCAAACGCGCTCAGTTGTTCGAAATGCGGGCGAAAATCAGTCCGGCGAGCCGGCTCCGGATGCACTTTGACTTCGGTATCATCAATGAAGAATTGGATGTGTATCCCGCGACGCTGCAAAAAACCTTCTCCGAAGACACTGATAATAACGGCAAGGTAAGTACGGCAGAAGATGTAGGTCTTGACGGTTTGGCAAACACAGTTGAAGATGTGAAACTTTCCCGCGGTGGGATTAAAGACCCGAGCCGTGATAACTGGTATTATGCCGGGGAAGGGGATTGCCCGATTGGAGGTGGCGCATTGTGCGATATCGATTCGCTGCGCTATGAGTGGCTGAACGGGACAGAAGGCAACTTACGCGACAATAATGCCGATCCGGACAAAGAAGCGCTTGGCTCTACGCTCGAATCGAATGATGCCTTTTTCTCTTACACTATTGACTTCAATGATCAAACCAGCCCGTATTACTTCGATTCATTGAAAGTGCCGAATTCTGAACGAAACGGCTGGTTTACTTATCGCATTCCAATCCGTGACCCGCGGTACCTGGATACCTCATATGTATCAGACGCCAACCTTACTCCCGATTGGAATAAAGTAACGCATGTTCGGGTCTGGTTTGAATCAGCCACCGGACAAACAACTCCGGATACGATTGAGGTCGCCGATTGGCAATTCGTGCAATCGAACTGGCAGGATACGATTATCTATGCCGTTCCGGTTGCGCGTACCTCTAATTTCACGGTAGCGACAATTTCAGAAGAAGATGGTTCCTTTACTCCTCCGCCCGGAGTAACGGCGTATGAAGACCCGACCACCAATGTCAAAGAACCGCAGCGCGGTTTGCAGTTGAAGTTCGAGAATCTCGAAACCGGTGATACCTGCCTAGCCTCAAAAGACCTTCTGCAAATCGAACGGTATGGCGGCTACCGGAAAATGGAAATGTATGTCAATGCTGTGCTGGATAATGCCTATGACGGCAAAATTCGCTTCTTTTTCCGCTTAGGACAGGATAAGAAGAATTACTATGAGTTCAATCGCCTGTTAGCCGTCGGTCCCCGGTGGGATCCGCAAAATTTTGTTACTATCGATTTCAATGAACTAAGCGCACTCAAAGACTCGGTACTGAAAAATGCCGACCCGACAGACACGATTCTCATATCCGACACGCTTCGCGGATATCGCGTGGTCGGCAGGCCGAATATCAATCAGATTCGCTATTTCGCTTCCGGGGTAGTCAACACCGATACAACGCTCAGGCCGAGCGGTGAAGTATGGCTGGATGAACTGCGGGTGACCGATGTGCGGCGGGATGTCGGTACTGCCGGTCGTATCGCCGTGTCGGGATCAATTGCGGATTTGATCACGTATGGAACGACCTACGAATATGAAGATGCCTATTTCCGCCGGCTTTCCACCGCGACCCGCGGCGGTTCGACCGATAACTTAGGCAGCGGCAGTACCCGGAAAATCTTCGGGCTGAATTTGGGAATGACCTTAAGCAAGTTTTTGCCCAAGAGTTGGGGGGCGTCGTTGCCGGTCAGCTATTCCTACAACACATCGACACTGCTGCCGCTTTTACGAACGAATAGTGACGTTGTACTTGCCGAAGATATCCGTAAAAGCGAGCAAACGACGAGTAAGTCAGAATCATTCAGTATTTCCGAACAGTTCGACCGGAAAGGCAAAAACCCGCTTTTCTCATTACTCTTGAATCGGCTCAATACGAATTTTTCGTATCGGCGTTCACGGGATCGCTCAGTCACCAATCCGGAGCGGTTTGGTGAAAATGTCAGCCTCAGCGGACAGTATGATTTCGGCATTAAGAAAGTGCCGCATGTACCGCTCTTTTTCTGGACAAAGTATATTCCGGTCGCCCGGAAAACACAAAAAGCAAAGTTGTATTTGTATCCCACATCATGGACTGTTAGCGCCGACTACAGCCGCAGTATTAATATCAGCCGTGACGCCGACTCGAATCTGACCTCATCGCTGTCCCGTACCCTCAACGGTCGCATGAATATTAACTACAAAGTCTTCGACCGTCTTACAACTACGTGGGATTGGGCTTCGGCGCGCGATCTGACCGATCCTGACTGGGTGCAGTTCTCGTTCAATCCGAAAAAAATGCGGTTAGGAAGAGAAACGAATTTCTCGCAAGGAGCGAATGCCACCTACGATCCGAACCTGCTTCAGTTTTTTACGACCCGATTTTCGTATAAAGCTTCGTACAGCGATTTCCTTGATCTGGGTGATAATACCCGGCGAGTTACGCTTTCGACCAGCGGCGGCGTAGACGGTACGTTCGACCATCAACGACTGCTCGGTCGCAAGGGAACCACTCAGGATCGTCGTCCACAGCCGCGACAAAGCGGCGGCAGACGAACCAATCCGCCTCCCGGTGAGAAGGAAAAAGATGAAAAGAAGGACGAGAAAAAGGATGAGAAAAAAAATGAAGGACCGAGCCAGCCGTTTTACACGCCTGTTCTTAGCGGTCTGCGCTTTTTAACCAGTTGGCTTGATCCGATCGGCTATAAATACAGCAAGCAATACAATGATGCCCGGTATGGTCTGAACGCACGCCCGGAGCTAAAGTACCAGCTCGGTCTTACCAGAAAGATCGATACGACGTTACAGGGAATTGCGCGACAACCGCAATCATCCGGTGAATCGGAATCGTATGATCTGAATACAAAATTCAAACTTTTCGGCGGTATTCAAACCGGTGTCGGTTTTTCCCGATCGATTCAAAAAGACTTGGTGAAACAGGGTGCGAAACAGAAAAATACCTCGACCTATTTCCCGCGGGTTACCGTTACGATCAGTGAAATGAAATCTTTCCCTGTTTTCAAAAAGCAGATCAACTACTTCATTCGTATTTTCTCGCCGCAGACCGGATACAGCAAGAGCGAAATACTCAATGAAGACATCACCGGAGTGAAGCGCAAAATCGGGGTGACCACCACGGAGGAATTCCGTCCGTTGCTGGGAGTAAATTTCAATGTCCGCCGTGACCTGTCGTTATCCGGTTCGTATTCCTTGAAAAAAGAGGATATTGAGCGTTTTAACCCGACTACCGGAAAACCGCAGTCGAGTACCAATACCAAGACAACCGGTGTTGATGCCTCCGCGAAATATTCATTCAGCGCCCCGTCAGGTCTCTCGATTCCACTGTTTGGTAAAATCAAGTTCCGTTCGACGGTAAATTTGACCTTTGATTTGAATTACAACCGTTCCCTAACCAGCGGTTCAAATCAGGGAGCGACCACCGACAAGAAAGACTGGGTTTACCGGCTGACCATCGCGTACAACTTTAGCCGTCAGGTCAGCGGCGGCCTTGAAGGATACTGGCAGGATTCCAGCGATGGCGTCCGCGAACGGGATACGCATACCCGCAGCTTGAATATCTTTGCGGAGATGGGTTTCTAAGCGTATAGTACGGTACGATGACCGAAATACGCTCCCCCCGCGACATCCCTTCAGTCGAAACGGTAACCGCACAGTGCGAAAAAGTGGAATCGCTTGCAAATATTCCTCGTACGGTGCTGGTTGCGGCCGTACAAGCGGTAGTCGAAACGCTTCGCAGTCAGCTTCAGAAAAAATCAATCTCGTTTACCATGAAGCAGATACAAAAAAGAGTGGTTGATGCCGTGCGAAGCTCGCATGCCTCGCAATTACGACGGGTGATTAACGCGACCGGAATCGTTGTACATACCAATCTTGGCCGTTCACCGCTTGCTTCGCACTTGCTTGTCGATATAGAGCCGCTCTTGACAGGATACAGCAATGTCGAGTTCGATTTGGAAACCGGTGCGCGCGGTAAACGCGGAGAGATGGTGGAAAGTTATTTGGCGCAGCTTTCAACCGCCGAAGCAGGAACAGTGGTTAATAATAATGCCGCCGCGCTGTTTATGATTCTGAACACGTTTGCTGCGCGGAAAGAAGTTGTAATCTCCCGTGGGGAGTTAGTGCAAATAGGGGGCGGGTTCCGCATTCCAGATATTCTCAGTCGTGCCGGTGCAAAGTTGGTCGAAGTCGGTACGACCAATATCACTACTCTTGCTGATTACGAAAACGGAATTACCGCAAAAACCGCCATGATACTGAAAGTGCATAAAAGCAACTTCACGCAAACCGGATTTACCAAAGATGTTGCTATCCCCGAACTTGTACCGTTAGCGCGAAAGCATCAGTGCCTTCTGGTGAATGATCTGGGAAGCGGTCTGTTTTTTTCGACGAAACAATTGCTCGGTTACGAAGAGCCGACAGTGCAGCGCTCAGTGTCGGACGGCGCCGATCTGACCTGTTTTTCGGGCGACAAAATGCTCGGCGGTGTGCAGGCAGGATTGATTGTCGGCAAACAGGAACTCGTTTCCAAAATCAAAAAGAACCCGCTCTTCCGGGCAATGCGGGTAGACAAAATTACGTTTGCCGTGTTAGAACGGCTGCTTGCTTCCTATCTGAACGGTTCACACACTACCGATATTGCCGTATGGTCGATGCTTTCGATTCCGGAAGCGGAACTCTACAAACGGGCCAAAGCGATGGTGAAATCGGCCGGAGAGCCGAAAGGGGTTTCGGTCGAGGCAACCAAAGCATACTTAGGCGGCGGCGCGATGCCGGAGGAAGCGATTCCGTCCGTCGCGATAATTTTTGCCAGTACGTTTTCGGCAACTGCCCTGCAAAAAAAATTCCGGAATCATGCGATACCGATTATCGGACGAATCGAAGCGGGCCGCTTTATGCTCGATATCAAAGCAGTCGCTCTTTCCGATGATGCGGTCCTTATCGAAGCTATCCGCGCTGCTGTTGCGTAATCTATTCGGCCATGATTGTCATTGGAACCGCCGGGCATATCGATCACGGAAAATCATCAATAGTCGAACGGCTCACCGGCACTAATCCGGATAGATTGCCTGAAGAGAAAGAACGGGGGATGACGATCGATTTGGGTTTCGCTTTTTATCTCACGCCAGGCAATGAAACGATAGCGATTGTCGATGTTCCGGGGCATGAGCGGTTTGTCAAAAACATGATTGCAGGAGCGGGGGGAATCGATGTCGCTATGCTGGTAATTGCGGCCGATGACGGCTGGATGCCGCAAAGCACCGAACATTTTCATATTCTTCGCCTGCTCGGCATTCGGCATGGAATAATCATTATCAATAAGTGCGATTTGGTAACACAGGAACGAGTCGATTCTGTTATTGCTGATATCAAATACCATGTGCAGAATTCATTTTTGACGCATGCTCCATTGTTTACTCTTTCTGCAGTAACAGGACTCGGGTTTGGTGATTTGCGCGCTTACCTGAATCAATTACCGCAGAAGGTGGCGAGCCGTCAGGATACCGGCAAGCCTCGTTTGTGCATCGACCGTTCATTCATTCGCCCCGGTATCGGCGGGGTGGCAACCGGCACACTGCGCGGTGGGAGTTTGCGCGTGGGACAGGAAGTAACAATCTGGCCGTCCAAAACGGGATCGAAAATTCGCACGCTGCAATCGAACAATCAATCTGTCGAAACCGCCCAGCTGGGGCAGCGCACCGCACTTTCCTTGTCCGGTATTGATAAATCACTCTTAGAACGTGGTGGGGTCATATCGGATCGGTTTGATTTAACGTATCTGGTCGAAAATCCTATTTTGGCACTCACAATTGAACTCCTGTCCGACTCGTCGGTTCCCCTCAAAACCGGGCGGCGTGTTTTGGTGTTAGCCGGAACGGCAGAGGTTGAAGGGGAGATACGAACCTGGAACAACGAAGATATTTTGCCAGGCAAAAGCGGCTGCTGCTTTTTCATTCCGGATTCCGCGCTTTACACGCTAATAGGTGATTCAGTCATTCTCAGATTACCGACGCCGATGGTCACGATCGGCGGTGCACGGGTGCTTGATCGGTTAGCGCGCCCGCCGAGATTACGAGAACTACCTTCGTTCCAATATCTAAGAAATCGAAATGTCGATGACCCGGAAAGCTTGGTACGAAGCGAACTGCACAAGTATCTGCTGGTTCCTGCTTCATCGCTTTTGAGCTGGGCCGATTATTCTCCTAACACAATTGAGTCAGCCGTCGCTGCTTGCAAAGCTAAGGGACTTCTGCAAGAACGTGATGGGTATTTATATGATCCAAACCACCTGCAAACGAACATAGCAGGATTGAAAACTAAAATTGAAGATCGAATCAAGCAATCGATATCGCTGAAAGGAATCCGGGCGGAACAGGTTGCGTCTGATTTCGGTTTCGATCTGTCTGCAACGCTCGCTCTGTTACGAATATTGGTGCAAAAAGATATTCTCAGCGAACGTGATGACCTTTTTAGTGTCAAAGGAGCGAATGCGCAGTTATCAGGGGCATTGAAAACGGCGTACGATGATATTCTTTCCCGGCTGCAAGCCGCTCCGTTTACTCCACCTGCACTTGCCGGTTTTGCGGAGAAAGGAAAAATCTATCGTGAAGCAATCGGTGTACTGCTTGAAACTAAACAGGTACATAAGTGTGGAACTGATTTTATTTTTGTATCTTCCGCCTGGCAGACAATAACCGATTTCGTGCATGAGTGCTTGAAGAAACAGGCATCATTGACCGTGAATGATATGAAAGAAAAATTCGGCATCACCCGCAAGCATGCGATACCGATTCTCGAAGAAACCGACCGGCTAAAATTGACTCGGCGTGACGGTGACGTGCGTGTTAAAGGAGAGAGGTTTGAAGCGTAAAACCGTTTTCTATAACGGCCGTGTCTATACTCAAGCCGACCCGCGCCCCGCTGACAGTTTTGCTATTAACGGCGCAATGATTGTCGCAGTCGGTAAAAATCTGCGGTATGATCCTGAGTTTATCGGATACGACAAAGTCGATCTCAAGGGAAGAGCGGTCATTCCCGGGTTAGTCGATGCCCACGCGCATTTTTTGTACTTCGCAAAAACATTGCATCGCGTCGCATTGGATGATTGCCGTTCGATTACGGAAGTTCTGGCTGCGATTCGAAAATTCGCTAAAGAGAATCCGAAATCAGAATGGATATACGGGGATGGGTTCTCTCCGGATAAAATGCCCGGCCGTATTGAACCGGATCGCTTCCAACTCGATTCAGCAACGGGCAGCCGCCCTGCCTTTATTTATTACAAAGACCATCACTCTGCGTGGGTGAACAGCAAAGCACTGGCGATAGCCGGGATTACTGCTAAATCAGTCAATCCGGCGCGTGGTGAAATTGTTCGCTCCAGCGGCAACACGCCAACCGGTATTCTGCGTGAATGGGGAGGATACGGACCGGTATTTGAAAAGGTACCCGGGCCTGTCGGTAAAGAACTCGATACAGCATACGATAAGGCGCTTACTATCGCCTACTCCCGCGGTGTGACCGGGGTACATTCATTTGATAAGCCGGATGCGTTCCCGTTTTATTCTCAACGCACGGAAAAGAGAACGCTCGGATTGCGGATCAATTTTTATCCGACTTATCCGATGCTTCCTGATCTTTTGAAAGCTAAAACCGGTTACGGTTCCGGGGATGAATTTTTCCGCTTCGCGGGGATCAAAATTTTCGCAGACGGCGCATTAGGCAGTCAAACAGCGCTGATGTTCAAGCCATATGAGCATAGCAAGTCGAATCGGGGAATCGAAGTAACCTCGGTCGCTGAAATCGTCCGTATCGGTAAACAGGCTGCAAAGCTCGGATTTCCCTTAGCGGTACATGCAATCGGAGACAAGGCAGTTTCCAACGTGCTCGATGCCTTCGCGCAGTTACCGAAACTCAAAAACGGCGCGCGGCACCGTATCGAGCATGTTCAGTGCATTCGCCCAAGTGATATCAAGAGAATGAAACGGCTGACAGCCGTGGGGTCGATGCAGCCATCGCATTGTCCGTCCGACATCACCATGGCGCGCAAACATTGGGGGAAACGGGCAGCGAATGCGTATGTGTTCCGTGACTTATTCGATTCCGGAGTCGATTTAGCGTTTGGTTCAGATGCGCCAATTGAGCCATTGCACCCGATTCATGGCATCGCAGCCGCGGTTCGTCGCGCATTACCGAAGAATAAAGACGTCTTTTATCCGAAACAGCGCATTTCTGTTGCCGAAGCGGTGTTCGGATTCACCGCCGGAGCAGCGATTGCCTCCGGCGAAGCCGACCGTCGCGGCTATCTGTTACCCGGTTATCCGGCAGATTTTGTCATTCTCTCGGCTGATCTCACCAAAGTCGCGGCCAACGCGCTCTACGACGTTCATCCGCTTGCTACGGTATTCAACGGCGGCGTTGTTTACACGCATTCCCGTTTTTCCCTCTAAAATCAAACGGTTCCGATAGGGATTGACAGCCGAATTTCGGTTATCTATGTTTTTCGTATGAAACGGGGTCGTCGACTCTTATTGGGGCTGTTGCTCTTCTGTCTTTTCGCACCGGTTTTATCCTTTGGTTTGCGGGCAATTCTCTATGCACAGGATTCACTGACTCCCGATTCCGCAGTTGAAGCACTCAAACAAACGTATGCAAGACCGATTGTCTACACGATGGAAATCGACGGTGCGATCGGTACGGTAACCGTTGATCGCATCGCCGACGCTATCGACCGCGCGGAAAAAGATAAGGCCGAGCTTTTGGTTATTCTGTTGAATACTCCCGGCGGATTGACCAAATCCACCTGGTCAATCACGATGGACATGCTCAATTCACACGTTCCTATTTGTGTTTATATCGCTCCTTCCGGAGCCCGCGCCGGATCGGCCGGGGTGTTTATTACCTATGCCGCTAATTTTGCCGCGATGGCTTCCTCGACCAATATCGGCGCCGCGCACGTCGTTTCAGGCGACGGACAAAAAATCGATTCGATCTTGAATGAAAAATTGACCAATGATGCCGTCGCCAGTATTAAAGCCTCTGCCCAAAAACGGGGGCGCAACGCCGAGTGGGCGGAACAGGCAGTGCGGGAATCGAAATCGATTACCGACAGCGAAGCCTTAGCGCTGAACGTGATCAACTTCCGCGCAAAGAATTTAGATAGTCTCTTAAATAAATTGAATGGCCAAGTCGCGGAAACGCCGCGAGGAGCCGACACGCTTAACTTGGTCGATGCCGATGTTCGCCCTATTGCCGTCTCTTTTGTCGAAAAATTTCTGGAAATTATCACTCAGCCGGATATCGCCTTTATTCTGTTCTCAATAGGCGGACTTGGGTTGGTGCTCGAACTGTACAATCCGGGTTCGATTCTACCCGGTGTGGTCGGTGCGATTTCATTGATTTTAGCGTTCTACGCCTTCCAAACCTTGCCGATCAACTATGCCGGTTTAGCTTTAATGGTATTAGCCGGAATACTGTTTATTGCGGAGATAAAAGTCATTTCGCACGGTCTGTTAACTATTGGCGGCCTTATTGCGCTCTTTTTTGGCGGGTTGATGCTCTATGATTCCGTTGACCCGTCAATTCGGGTCGGTATGGATGTACTGATTACCGTCGTTTTGCTTATCGGCGTCAGTGTCGGCCTGGCCGGATGGTTAGTGCTCAAAGCGCAGCGCAGCAAGCCGTTCAGCGGGCAAGAAGGGCTGATTGGCAAAACAGCGGAGGTACGCGCAAACGGATTTATTTATGTCAGTGGTGCGCTCTGGAAAGCGGAAGCAGCTGAAACGCTGGAAGTAGGTGCAAAAGTAGAAGTGACAGGCGTGAACGGTCTTAAATTAAAAGTGAAGCGTATAGTTTCGTAAGAAACAAGGAGATAGATATGTTTGATTTTCCGGTCATTATTGTCGTTGTGTTCTTTGTCTTTTTGATTTTGGTCAATTCGATCAAAGTGCTCAAAGAGTATGAACGCGGCGTTATTTTCCGGCTTGGCCGCCTGATCGACACCAAAGGACCGGGGCTGATCCTGCTGGTACCGATTATCGATAAGATGGTACGTGTCGATTTGCGCGTGATTACCTACGATGTCCCGCCGCAGGATATCATCACCCGCGATAACGTTTCGGTCAAAGTGAATGCTGTGCTGTATTTTCAAGTCATTGATCCGAATAAAGCAATTGTGTCAGTGTCGAATTTCTTTGAAGCGACTTCGCAGATTGCCCAAACCACACTCCGTTCTGTGCTTGGCCAACAAGAGATGGATGATTTGCTGGCAAACCGTGACAAGATCAATGCCGAACTGCAGCAGATTATTGATCAACAGACTGAACCATGGGGTGTGAAGGTGTCGGTGGTCGAAGTGAAAAACGTCGACTTGCCGCCCGATATGATTCGCGCGATGGCCAAACAGGCGGAAGCGGAACGTGAACGCCGCGCCAAAGTCATTCATGCTGACGGTGAGTATCAGGCTGCCGGTAAGTTAAGCGAAGCGGCGATGGTGATTGCCAAAAATCCGGAAGCGTTGCAGCTTCGTTTTCTGCAGACTCTCACTGAAATTGCCGCAGAGAAAAACTCGACGATTCTTTTCCCGGTGCCGATCGATGTTATCAAGTACTTTATGCAGGATCGTCCGAGAAGCTGAGCTTTTGACAAGTAATTGAAAAGATGGTATGCTTAGACCCTGTCACGACGATGTGGCAGGGTTTTTTATAGACAAGGAAAGGCGAGGCAATTCGTGCAGCATAAACGTGAAGATTACATCAGTTGGGAAGACTATTTCATGGCCATTGCCCAGCTTTCGGCCAAACGCTCCAAAGACCCGAACACGCAGGTAGGAGCATGTATCGTCAATGCGAAAAAACGGATTATCGGTATCGGCTATAACGGATTTCCGACCGGCTGTGATGATGACCAGCTACCGTGGGGACGGGAGGGGGAATATCTGGATACGAAATACCCCTATGTCTGTCACGCCGAGATGAATGCGATTACTAATTCATCGAATAAGCCGGAATTAGACGGCGCGACGATGTATGTATCCCTTTTCCCATGTAACGAATGCGCCAAGCTTATCGTGCAAGTAGGAATCAAAGAAGTGGTGTATTTGAATGATAAATATCATGATGAAAATATCTTTGTCGCCGCCCGCCGGATTTTTGAATTGGCGCGGGTCAAACACCGGAAGTTAGAGCCGAAAAACAAAGAGCTTTCTATTCGGATGGAATAGAAAGCTCTTTGTAAGTATCTACTATAATCTATCAGTTAGCAGGACAGGCAGTCGGGGCGGGGCCGGAGGCAAAGAGATAACTGACTAATCTCGTCAGGTCGGCAATAGTAATACTGCCGCTGCCGTTCACATCCGCTTCCATTTCACAATTCGGTAATGGGCCGTTGTTGAACATGAAACTTACCATATAGACAAGGTCAGCAATGGTCGGCGTTTCATCGGTGCTGCCGTTCGCGTTGCCACGCGTGCCGATACAGCATGCGCTGATATATGCCGCCTTGGTCGGAGAATATTCAGACCATTGCATACCATCGAAACTCCGGTACCGCCAATAGTACACTGATTCATTATTAAGGGTGGATGCAGGAATAAATGTCGGCTGGGTGAGTGTGTTATTGTCATACAGTGGGGCACGGAAATCATGGTAGGGGTCTATTTGAATCTGGTATGCAACCGCACCGGAAACAGTCGGCCATTTGAATGTCGGCTGCGCCGTGCCGGTAGCAATGCCATTACGCGGTTGGATCGAAGAATTGTAACTATTGGTATACTGAAGCACCATGCTGTCATTCGGTGAGCCGCCGGAGAAACCGGTATAATTGAGCGCTAATATCGCTTCCGGACGGTTTGGCACGTTAACTCGCACTGAAAATGGTGTTCCATCCAAGGCAATCGGGCTTGGACGTGCTATTACTGTATACGTACCTGCTTGTGCGGCGCGGTCGATCAATCCTTCATCAAGCGTAGTATTGTAATCGATATCGCGGCGCATATAGGTGGCGTTGGCAATTGATCGTTTCATGCGGCTGAACATGTTACCCGTTGGATTTTGAATTTCCAGCCGAACGGCTTGTACATTGGCCGCTGCAGCAGAACGAAATGAAGAGCCCGACAATCCTGAGAACAGAATTTCGTTTCCGGTCACTAAAAGGTCTTCTTGGTTGTTGTATAAAATCGTGATTGGATTTGCCCCGAAATTATACGGACCGACAACAAAATCGATATTACCGTCAAGATCTATGTCAGCAGGGCTCATTGGCAAGGCAGCGATATGACACGGGTGAGGTGCAACGGTTAATTCAGAAAAACTGCCTGTGCCGTCGCCGTACAGAATTGCCAAATGTGGGCCGAGGCCACCGGCATTTGCCCCGCCTGCAGACACGATATCCATGTGGTTGTCACGATTGACATCGACTGCTTCAACAAACCAGTGGTATCCGGTTACACGAACGGTATCAACCGATGTGATATTACCGTTTCCGTCTCCAAAGCCGATTGAGATAAAGCTCTTGGGCGGATCAATGAAACCGACCAGAACAAAATCGACGTTGCCATCTTCATTGAAATCAGCAAGCCCGTTAGCCGTCGACATGCGCGGTGAGCCGCCGGGTGCGAAAGCAACCTCAGAACGTGTAAATCCTCCGCTGCCGTTATTCAAATAAATCGCGGCACTATCCTTAATGATTCCTCCGGGTTTGCAGGCGATGTCGTCTATGCCGTCTTCGTCGAAATCTCCAACAGCTGATCCTTCAATGCCGAAAGTAAGAATAGATGAATCAGGAAAGTTACCAGTACCGTCCCCAAAGTTAAGTACTGATCGGTTCAGGCTGCCAAAAGCATGATAAATGATATCCAAATACGCATCACCATTGAAGTAGCCGGTAAGAATAACGGGTATATTAAAGAGGGGAAATGGCATAGGAAATGTATTAGTGGTGAATGTTTCATCCCCATTGTTGAGCATTACTCGCCAATTGACATCTGAAAGGGCGGTATCGTTTGAAGTTACTACGATAATATCGAGCAAGGTATCGGCATCCACATAATCTACAGCAATAGTTGCTGCTGGCATGATGCTGTCTAAAATTCTGGTAGGAGTATCGAAGGTAGCAAAAGAATTACCAAACGCGACATATACGCCGCTTTCCGATCCTTGAAATCCTGTGGCAAAAACCAGATCAACATACGCATCATCGTTTAAGTGACACGCTTTAAGTGAGAATACATCAAACTCATGTTCCTGATGAAAAGAAAATAGGGTACTGTCGATAACCGTTGCCTGTGAAATGACCGAACAAAACCAAAACGAAACTAGCACTGAAAGATAGGAAATGAACCTCTGAGACTTCATGTTCGTACTCCTGCTGTATGTTTTGTGCGAAAAAAAACTGGATGGAAAGGCGTCGCAGGCGCATACGGACCCCTGCGTTTTTTACAACGCCGTGAAAAAGTTGAACGATTGCAGTATAGTTCTTTGGTAATTAGTTGTCAAATCTAATTTTATAGAGGGAAATTCAGCCGGAAACCGCGATTTGATAGATTTTACCATACCCACGAATTGCCGTCTGCGTTTTACAAAAATTCCTTTTCTTTTCACGGCTTCACCCCTTAATTGGCCGCTTACTTTTTTGCAATAGATGCTAACAACGCAACAGGAGAGCGATATATGACCAAAACAAGGGAAGATGTACTCAGGCTTATCGATGAAAATGAGGTGCAGTATGTTCGCATGTGCCTTACCGACATTTTAGGCCGGGTCAAAGGGATGGATATCACCCGTTCTGAAATCGAAGCAGTGCTCGATCAAGGACAGGGATTCGATGGTTCTTCAGTACAGGGGTTTGCCCGAATCGATGAATCCGATTTGATGGCGATTCCGGATCCGAAAACGTTTCGCGTGATGCCGTGGGAAATCGATGGTATGCGCGTCGCCTTAATGTTCTGCGACATTCAAACTCCGGATGGTAAGCCGTACGACGGCGACCCCCGCTGGATTCTGCAGAAGACGCTGAAGAAACTGAAAAATCAGACCTTCTATGTCGGACCTGAACTTGAGTATTTTTATTTCAAAAACTCCGGTGGTCCGGAAATTATCGATCAGGACGGTTACTTCGACTATATGTCCGAAGATTTGGGCACGCAGGTGCGTACCAAAACCGTTAACGCGCTGGAACGGATGAATATCCCGGTTGAATGCTCGCACCATGAAGTAGCTCCGTCGCAGCATGAAATCGATCTGAAGTATCAGGAAGCATTGGTCATGGCGGACTTCGTGCAGATTTATCGCTCAATCGTCAAAGAAGTCGCGCTTGCCAACGATCTGTATGCCACCTTCATGCCGAAGCCGATTTTCGGAGAAAACGGTTCCGGTATGCATTGTCATATGTCACTCTTCGAAGGGGACAAGAACCTGTTCTTCGATCCGAAAGGGGAATACAACCTTTCGGCAACCGCCCGTCATTTTACGGCCGGTATTTTGAAACATGTTAAGGAAATCAATCTTGTCTTGAATCAATGGGTCAATTCGTACAAACGTCTTGTCCCCGGCTACGAAGCTCCGGTGTACATCGCATGGGGACAGCGTAACCGCTCCAGCCTTGTTCGCGTACCGCGCTATCGTGTCGGTAAAGAAAAGGCGACCCGTATTGAACTTCGTTCACCGGATCCGGCCAGCAACCCGTACCTGGTGTTTGCGCTCATGCTTGCGGCCGGTATGAAGGGTGTTGAAGGAAAATATGAACTGATGCCGGCGATGGAAAAGAACATTTTCCATATGTCTGCCGAAGAAAAGAAAAAAGAAGGCATCGACGCACTTCCGGGTTCATTGCTGGAAGCGATCGAATTGATGGAAGGTTCCAAGCTGGCCAAAGAAACACTGGGTGACCACGTATTTAACAAACTGCTTGAGAACAAGAAGATGGAATGGGATCGGTTCCGTATTCACGTTTCGAAATACGAAATCGAAAACTATCTCCCGATGTTGTAATGAGTCGATTGTAGTTTCAAGCCGGGTATCTTACGATGCCCGGCTTTTTGTTTTTTAAACGATATTCGGTGTTTGCCCTTACCCGTGGCTGTAACGTATATTGAGGTTTATGTCCGACTACAAGAAACTAACCGCCGTTGAAATCGCGAAAAAAGTTCGCACCAAAGAACTCAAAGCGGCTGATCTGGCTGCTGAAGCGCTCCGCCTTGCGAAAAGTGAGGGGAAAGAGCTTAATGCGTTTATCACCCTCTGCGAAGAGAAGGCGATAAAGCAGGCGAAACTCGTTGATGAACGCGTCGCGCGAGGTGAACAGCTTGGTCCGATGGCCGGCGTTCCGGTTGCAATCAAAGACAATATCTGTTATCAGGATTATCCAACCACCTGCGCATCGAAAATTCTCCCGAATTATGTTTCTCCGTACGATGCCACGGCAGCGATTCGATTGATGAGCGCCGGAGCGGTGATTATTGGTAAAACGAATCTCGATGAATTCGCGATGGGTTCATCGAATGAAAACTCCGCGTTCGGGCCGGTAAAAAATCCGGTTAATCATGCCTATGTTCCGGGCGGCTCATCCGGCGGATCGGCGGCAGCAGTCGCGCAGGGGATTGTGCCGATAGCGTACGGTTCTGAAACGGGCGGTTCGGTGCGCCAACCGGCATCGCTCTGCGGTATTTATGGACTCAAGCCGTCATACGGAGCGATTTCTCGGTATGGCTTAGTCGCATTTGGCTCATCGCTCGATCAGATATCCCCGTTTGCTCGCACAGCCGAAGATTGTGCGCTCGCCTTTGAAATTCCCTGCGGGGTCGATTCGTTTGATTCAACATCCGTAACGTTCGATCATCCGGAGTATTCAAAACAGGTAGCATCGACCAAGAAATTCAAAATTGGTATTCCGAAAGAATATTTCGCCGCCGGTTTAGATCCGGAAGTGAACAAAATCGTTCAGGAAGCAAAAGCGAAACTTGAAAAAGAAGGGCATACTTTCGTTGACGTTTCGCTACCAATGAGCGACAAAGCTATCGCTGTCTATTACATCGTCGCCTCTGCGGAAGCATCATCCAACCTTGCTCGTTACGATGGCGTCAAATACGGATTGCGGGAGGGCGCTGACAAAGACCTGCTCGGTATGTACGGCCAGACCCGCACTAAGGGATTCGGCGCCGAAGTAAAACGGCGTATCATGCTCGGAACGTATGTGCTTTCCTCTGGTTATTATGATGCGTATTACCGGAAAGCATCTCAGGTACGTGAACTGATGCGTTTGGAATTTGAAAGTGTGTTCAAACAAGTCGATCTGTTGATTTCACCAACTTCGCCGACACCGGCATTTAAGCTGGGTGATAAAGTAACTGACCCGCTTGCTATGTATCTGTCCGATATCTACACCGCTCCCGCCAATTTAGCTGGTATTCCGGCGATTTCCGTTCCGTTCGGCAAAGTTGCGGATGGCCGTCCGGTAGGAGTGCAGTTTATTGCCCCGTATTTGCACGAATCGAGTCTTTTCCAGATAGCGCACGCCTTAAAGCCGACGGTTTAGTATGCCGTATGCAAATCTGGAAGGACATCGTCTACATTACACGATATCTCCTTCTGACCAAGTAGATCATTCACTTCCGACTGTAATTTTTCTTCACGGCTTCACGCTCGATCATCGGATGTGGCAATCGCAGATTCCGCTCGCAACCGAGTTTGGAAATAAACGCAATATCATTGCTCTTGATGCTCTGGGGCATGGTCGTTCCGATGCGCCGGAAACAGGCTATAGCCGGGCGCATCGTATTGAGGATGTCCGCCAATTCGCTGACGCGCTTGGTATCGAGCGGTTTCATTTGGTTGGACATTCGATGGGTGGCGCGACAGCGATTGGGTTTGCATTGAAACATCCGGAGCGATTACTATCGATGACACTTATCTGTTCCGGAGCGGCAGGGTATAGCCCCGGCAAATGGGTCGATCATGTGTTCGATATGGCCAAAACGGATACCGACGCCGCAAAACAGAATTGGATAACCAACTCGCTGAAGTATTTTTCCTCCCCGGATGGTGAAGCGGTGCGAACGGCGATGGAAACGATGATGACTGAACATTCCGGCGCGTTCTGGCGGGATAAAATGCGGGGGAAGTATCCGCCCGTTACTCCGGATTTGGAATTAGTGCACGGGATAACTGTTCCAACGTTCATTCTCATAGGGGAATACGACAAAAAATTTATCCCTTTAGCCGAGCAAATGCATGAAAAAATCAAAGGAAGTCGGCTTACGATATATGAAAACTGCGGACATATGCTCCCTATGGAGAAACCAGAGCAATGTAACCGGGATTTAGGAGATTTTTTTACTGAAATAGAGCAGAGATAGTCCGTTTGACGTGGGCGATTTGCCGCTCTATATTCACCCCCTTATTATGATACACGACGGATTTGAACCGGTAATCGGGCTGGAAGTTCACGCCCAACTGTCGACCGACAGCAAGATATTCTGCGGCTGCCGGATGAGTTTCGGCGAAGAGCCGAACACGTCCACATGCCCTGTCTGTCTCGGTCTGCCGGGCGCCTTGCCGGTGCTGAATAAAAAAGCGGTAGAATATGCCGCTAAAATGATTCTCGCCTCTGGCGGCAGTGTGCGGTTGCACTCGGTATTCTCCCGCAAAAACTACTTTTACCCTGACCTTCCCAAAGGATACCAGATTTCACAGTTCGATTTACCGATCGGTGAAGAGGGTTCAGTCAATTATCGCCTCGACGATGGTGAATATAAATCGGTCAGGCTGAAACGAATCCACTTGGAAGAGGATGCCGGCAAATCAATCCATCCCGAAGCAGGGGAACCATTCACCCGTATTGATCTCAACCGCTGCGGCTCGCCGTTGATTGAAATCGTTTCAGAACCGGATATCCGCAGCCCACAGGAAGCATACGGGTATTTGGTCAAACTGAAACAGTTACTGCAATACACGGATGTCTGCACTGGCGATATGGAAAAAGGGCATTTGCGCTGCGATGCGAACGTTTCGGTGCGCCCGGTCGGAGAATCGAAATTCGGCACCCGCACTGAACTGAAAAACATGAACTCATTCAAAGCGGTCGAAAAAGCGATACAGTTTGAAATCGAGCGTCAGGTGCGGGATATCAAATCCGGCAAACTGATTCAACAGATGACGCTTTTGTGGAATGAGAAAAAGAATGTCGCCGAAGCGATGCGCTCTAAAGAGGAATCGCACGATTATCGTTATTTCCCCGAACCGGATTTGCTTCCGTTAACTGTTACGCAGGCATGGGTGGATGGCGTGCGGGCATCATTGCCGGAACTTCCTGATCCGAAAATCAAACGGTTTCAATCGCAATACGGTATTCGTGAGTATGATGCCGAAGTGTTGAGCGCGAGTATTCCGCTCGCTTCGTACTTTGAAGAAGTCATGAACGGTTTCGATGACGGCCAGATGGCCGCCAATTGGATCGGCACGGAATTGCTCGGCACGATCAACGCGACCGGTGAAGATATTGAGACGTACAAAATTCGTCCTAAGATGATAACCGATTTATTGAAGCGCACCAAATCTGGCGAGATTTCAGGGAAGATTGCCAAAATCGTCTGGGCGGAAATGATTGAAACCGGCAAAGACCCGGCGACAATCGTAAAAGAAAAAGGATTAGTACAAATTTCTGATCCATCTGCGTTGAAACCGGTGATCGAAAAAATTATCGCTGATAATCCGGATAATGTCGCGAAGTATAAGAGTGGCAAAACCAATCTGTTCGGCTTTTTTGTCGGTCAGGTTATGAAAGCGACCAACGGACAGGCGAATCCGGAACTGACCAATCAACTGCTCAAAGAAAAACTGGATGGCTAACCGGCGTGCCCGAATTGCTGTGTTTCTCTCAGGCGGCGGCTCCAACCTGCAGGCTTTGCTTGATGCCACAAAATCCAACCAACTTGAAGCCGACATTGTCTGGATTGTTTCAAGCAATCCGAAAGCATACGGTATGATACGAGCACAAGAAGCACGGGTGCCGACGACACTGTTTCAGGCAAAAGCGTTTTTATCCGCTGAACAGGCATCTGATTTTCTCTTAGATGAATTGAATGTTCGCAATGTTGAATACATTGCCCTCGCCGGATACCTGAAATTGTTGCCGACTAGTGTCGTGCAAAAATATAAAGGTAAGATTGTGAATATTCATCCCGGTAAACTGCCCAAGTACGGCGGCAAGGGAATGTACGGCCATCACGTTCACGAAGCAGTCATCGCAGCCAAAGAAAAAGAAACGGCGGTGACTGTTCATCTCGTCGATGAAATCTACGACCATGGCCGGGTGCTCGATACTACGACCGTTCCGGTTCTACCTGATGACACCGCCGAGACACTTGCTGAGCGAGTGTTAGTACAGGAGCATCTGTTGTATCCGCGCGTATTGCAAAAACTGATTTCAGGTGGTTATGAGTCTTGATTATTCGAACATGGTAGTAACTACCGATATCAAAGAATACCCGCTCATCTGGCGCGGCAAGGTGCGGGATGTGTATGATCTGGGTGAGACGCTTTTATTTGTCGCGTCGGATCGTATCTCCGCCTTCGATGTCGTGCTCCCCGGCGGTATTCCCGGTAAAGGGAAGATTCTTGCTTCAATGTCTCTATTCTGGTTTTCGTTTCTCAAAGATGTCGTACCGAATCACTTGGTAACTGCCAATGTTGATGAATACCCGAAAGCGCTGCAGTCATATCGTTCGTTGTTAGAAGGCCGCTCTATGATCGTCAAAAAAGCGGAACGAGTCGACTGCGAGTGCATCGTCCGCGGGTTTATTTCCGGCTCGATGTGGAAAGAACTCGTTTGCGCCCGCAAAGAGGGAAAAAATGAAATACATGGCTTTAGTTTTTCGCCCGGTCTGAGCGAATCGGGAAAACTGCAATACCCGATGTTCACCCCATCTTCCAAAAACGACACCGGCCATGACATCAATATCAGCTACGCTGAAATGGAAAAACAGGTTGGCGCCGAGTTGGCGGCAAAGTGCAAGGAAACCTCGCTCTCTATTTATCGCAAAGCATTCGATTATGCGTTGCGGCGCGGTATTATTATTGCTGATACCAAATTTGAGTTTGGGATGATAAACGGGCAATTCACGCTTATCGATGAAGCGCTCACGCCCGATTCCAGCCGTTTCTGGCCCCTTTTGGAATATCAACAGGGAAGAAGCCAGCCATCGTATGACAAACAACCAATTCGTGATTATTTGGAAACACTGAACTGGGACAAAACACCGCCCGGTCCGAAACTTCCTGATGAAGTTATCGAGGCAAGTATCCAGCGGTATCGTGATGCCCAGCGACTTTTGACAGGGAAAAGTATATGACCGACGCCTCAAGAATAAAACGCGCGCTCATTTCCGTATCGGACAAAACCGGTTTGGAAACGCTCGTGAAAGAACTCAATAAGCTGAAAATCGAAATTCTGTCTACCGGCGGAACGCAGAAAAAAATCAAGGAAGCGAATGTGCCGGTGATTTCCGTTTCGACCTTTACCGGCAGTCCGGAAATTTTAGATGGGCGCGTCAAAACGCTGCACCCGAAAATCCATGCAGGTATCTTATACCGCCGCGAGAATGAAGAGCATATCAGCGAAATGCAGGAGCAGGAATATCGCGGTATCGATTTGGTTATAGCGAATCTCTATCCCTTTGAAGAAACTGTCCGCAAGCCGGAAGTACCGGAAGAAGAAATTATCGAAAACATCGACGTCGGCGGCCCCTCAATGATCCGCGCTGCTGCCAAAAATTTCGAAAGCGTGACTGTTATTACCGATCCGGCCGATTATGGCGCACTGGTCGATCAGCTCAAATCCGGCAAAGGAAAAACGACGTTAGAGTTCCGCAGGCAGTGTGCGGCGAAAGCGTTCGCACTTTCGGCGCGCTATGAGTCGGCAATTGCGGGATATTTTCAGTTCGGGAAAGATGAAAGCGGTGAAATGTTTCCACACCAGCTTGCTTTATCCTTTACCACCAAAGGACAGCTTCGGTACGGCGAAAACCCGCACCAGCAGGCCTCAGCGTACCGATTGGATGATTACGAAGGACCGACGACACTCGATGCCGAAATGCATGCCGGAAAAGAGTTGTCATATAACAACTACAATGACCTTGATGCCTGTCTTGATATGATTCTGGAATTCTCCGAACCGTTCGCCTGTCTGATTAAGCATACCAATCCCTGCGGCGCGGCAATCGGGAAAACTTTGACTGAGGCATACAAGCGTGCTTACGAAAGTGATCCACTTTCCGCGTACGGTTCGATTATCGGGTTGAATCGTGAAGTCGACATGGAAACAGCGAAAGAGCTGCATGAAACGCCGTTTGTCGAGTGTATCATTGCGCCATCGTACACAGCCGATGCCTTAGCGCTGCTGCAAAAAAAGAAAAATCGTCGTCTGTTAAGCCTGCCGTCGATTTTGAATAAGAAAACAGATGCGCCGATGCATTACCGTTATCTACGCGGCGGTTTGCTTGCCCAAACAGCGGATGATATCACCACGCTCGAATCATCATTGAAACCGATTTCCAAACGGCAGCCGACAAAAATAGAAATCGCCGATATGCTGTTCGCCTGGAAAATCGTGAAGCACACCAAGTCGAATGCGATAGTACTCGCTAAAAATGGCGCGACAGTCGGTATCGGCATGGGACAAACCTCGCGCGTCGATTCCGCCTTCATGGCGGTCAAGCGCGCCGGTGACCGGGCGAAAGGGGCAGTGTGCGCATCGGATGCATTTTTCCCGATGCCTGACGGGATTGAAACTTGTACCTCCGTCGGTGTGACGGCATTTATTCAGCCGGGCGGATCGCAAGGGGATGAACAGGCGATTGCGGCCGTTGATGCCGTCAACGCGGCGATGGTCTTTACCGGTATCCGTCATTTCAAACATTGACCTGAGTTCAGCAATTTTAAGCGGCTGAAGCGAAATAATTATCGGAATGCAAAGTCATTGGAACCGGTTATTCATTGCATTTGTTAAGGAATAAGCATCATGAAGACTCGCTTGAAATCTCGCCTATCACGAATTCATCTGCTAGTTCCTGCAATCATTCTATTGCTGTTAGGTGCTGTTTCGGTTGTTTCACTGCCGAATCTCTCTGTTGAACATGGAGAAAGTTGCAAGCGCTGTCATTTCTCGCCTAGCGGCGGGGGAATGCGCAATGAATACGGAAATTTCACGACTGCTTTAAATGAACTCTGCATTCCACCGACCCGTGAAATTGCGGTAAAACAATACAAATCCCCGCGTATCGCCCCGGGACTAACCGTTGGATTTGACTCCCGGCACCTGTTTTTGGGTCGGAATTATTCCTTCTTTCGCATGCAAACCGATTTTTACGCCACCGTTGAACCGATGAAAAATCTGTTTTACAGCGTACGCTTTACCGAAAACGGGATTAGAGAAAACTATGCCATGATAGTGTTCGGTGACCAAAAGTTTTCCCTGCGCACAGGGAGGATTTCTCCTTCGTTCGGTTTACGCAATGAAGATCATACGTCATTTAATAGAGAACGTACCGGTAACGGCTCGAATACATTCTTAGATGGTGTCGCTGGTAGCGCGGAGTTTTTTGGAACCGATTTTATGGTGGAAGGGTTTGATCAATTCGGTCGCGGGGTCTATGGCGTTCATATAATGCGTTCCGGCTACATCGCACCATTCGGTTATTTGCTCGGCGGATCGGCGCGATTTACGGAAAAAGTTGATGGTGAATACGGCTCATTCCCGTGGGCACAGTCGGTGTTTGGCGGGTTATCATTTGACCGGATTACTGCAATGGGGGAACTTAATTTTGTCGGCCGTCACAGCGATACTTTGATCATGTACGGTAATCTCACCGTTCGTCCGGTGTGGGGTGTGTATGTAGTAGGTGAATACAATTTCATGGATCCGGATCGGCGATATGAAACCGGTATCGATGAATTTGTGCGCGCCTCGGTCAATTGTTATCCAATTTCGTTTGTAATGATTAGTCCTTCGTACACTTTCTATACTCACGGTCCGTTTGTAGGCAGTAATGACTGGTATATCCAGTTCCATATCGGTTATTAATCTGCAACTTCCAGCCCGTTCTTTTTGTTATATCCGAAGTAGCCTCACGTGAAAGGTAGAATGACCTGCGCGAAATACAGAGCACTGCTGATAGTAGGACTAATTTTTGTCATTGCCGGCTGTAAAGATTACGGTTCAATGCCGGTTATTGTTCCACCGGTCACCGGGCTATCAGTCAATAATCAGACGATGCTCGAAGGACAGAATGCCATGTTTACGATTAGTCTGAGCGAAATCGATACCAGCGATGTTTCTGTTACCTGGTCGTTAGTTGACAGCAGCGCGCAATCAAATGCTGATTACATTCCCGCAAATGGCGTAGTAGTCATTCCAGCCGGTCAACTGACTGTAACTGTTCAAGTGACTTCCGTTAATGATACCGTGATTGAATCAGGAGAAAGTTTTAAGGTTTTGCTGTCGAATTCGCAGAACGCAGTTATCGGGGACAGCATTGGTATTGGTACGATCTGGGATGATGACGGTGTCCGCTTTTTAGGCGACATACAACCGATCTTACTCAACAACTGCGCCTTCACCGATTGCCACGGCGATGGCAGTATGGAGGGTGGATTGGCGATGGGGAATGCAACCTATCAAGAAATACGGAATGCATCGGGTACTGATGTCGGTGCGGTGGTTGTTCCCGGCAATGCCGATACCAGCCCGTTGTATTTGGTCACGACTTCTAATTCAATGCCGGATATCGACCGGATGCCTTCCGGCGGACCATACCTGACAACCGGACAACAACAAAAAATTAAGGATTGGATAAATCAAGGTGCACAGGATAATTAATCATCATAGATTTACTTTCATTCTCTTGTTTCTCTGTGTCATGGCTTTGTCTACGCGGGCGGAGACGTACAGTGTGAAAGCGGACAGTACGACCGATTCGGTGTATATCAAATCGAAAGCGAAACTTGAGTTTTTTGACGGCACCGGCAGAGATATTGTCGGCAGTTTTCAATTCGATCCGACTAATCCATCCGCAGGAGCGACCGGAATACTACGTTTTGATTTGCGCACGCTCAACACCGGTATTGAACTGCGGAATGAACATATGCGGGAAAGGCATCTGCACACCGATAAGTTTCCGTTCTGTTATTATGAGCTGACTTCAGTAACCGGATTACCCGGTAGCATCGCTTCTGATTCTACATACACAGTTTCCGGTTCCGGATTTTTTTATATTCATGGGGTTAAGCGGGCAATGCCGAGCAAAATTAGTTTCAAACAGACAGCTTCCGGGTATTCAGTCACTGCAACTTTCGCCGTGGAACTGGATGAATTTGAAATCCCACGTCCGAAAGCACTCTTCATGAAACTGGCGGAAGTTATTGAGGTGTCAGCCAGCTTTGTCGGCACGAGCGGAGCCGCCGCCGAAACCGTAACTCTCCCAACGGATTGGAAGGAGCTAAAATAAGGCCTTCAGGTTTCACGAAGGCTTGCATTGGTATCAAAACTCGGCTATCTTATTCAGGAACACCGTCTCAACCTGAGGAAGGACGTAATGCGTAACCGGGTGCTTGAAATTGTCGTGATGCTTATGGACTCCGTCCAGGAAAATGATACCTGGATTTCGGATATTGATGATATGTCTTCCACGCTTCGGAGTATGGGGTACACCGACCAGGAAATTTCCAGCGCGTTCGGCTGGCTGGCGGAACGATTCCATCATGCCGGCGACCGGTTCTTTGTCAATTTCTCCCGTGTCCAATCCACCAATCGCGTACTTTCGCAGCATGAACGGCTTCGCTGGACACCGGAGGCCTACGGCTTTTTGCTCAAGCTTTTCAATTATGGATTGATTACCAACGAGCAGGCGGAAATGATTATCGAACAGGCGTTGGTATATACACCGCGTGAAGTCAATGTCGAGCGGGTAAAACGGATTGCCGCCGCACTCATGTTCGCGGATTTGGATATGCTCGATGATCTCGATGCCGATCAGCCGTACGAACGTCACGATATCAATTAATTCCTATGTCATTTCAAAATAAGAAAGTGCTGGTCGGAATGACCGGCGGAATTGCCTGTTATAAAGTTCCGAACTTGGTGCGGCTGTTGCGCGCTGAAGGAGTCGAGGTGCAGGTAGTCATGACCGATTCAGCGACTAAGTTCATTACACCGCTCACACTCGAATCAGTTTCCAATCGTCCGGTCGCAACCGAAATGTTTCCGGCGACGGTTGAGTATGTCGCCACGCGGCATATCGATTTTGCCCAATGGCCGGACCTGATTGTTATCGCTCCGGCAACCGCGAATTTTTTTGGGAAAATCGCTGCCGGAATTTCAGATGATTTACTCACGACTATTATGTGCGCGACCGCCAAGCCGGTCATGTTAGCTCCGGCGATGAACCCGCAGATGTGGGCGAACAAAGTTACACAGCGAAACCTTGCCTATCTTCGTTCCGAACTTGGCTGGAACGTAGTCGATCCGGAAGCGGGGAAGATGGCCTGCGATGATGTCGGTGTCGGCCGAATGGCGGAGCCGGAAGTTATCTTCGAATCGATCCGCTCTTTTTTTTTCGCTAATTCCCAAACAAAGCCCTTAACCGGAAAACGAATTGTAGTAACCGCCGGGCCGACCCGTGAGCCGCTTGATCCGGTTCGTTATCTGACCAATTATTCTTCCGGAAAAATGGGGTACGCTATCGCACAGCAGGCTGCCGCAGCCGGTGCGGAGACCGTGCTTATTTCCGGGCCGACCGCGTTACCTGCGCCAAACGGGGTAAAGTTGATTGCGATAGAATCGACCGAACAGCTTCACCAGGCGGTACTTACTGAGTTTCCTCAATCAGATTGTTTAATCATGGCGGCAGCCCCAGCCGACTTTACCCCGGCGGATATTTCCGAAACCAAAATCAAAAAGAACGGGTCGAATATCAACATCGCTCTGCGTCCCTCTGTGGATATCCTCAAATCAGTCGCCCAAAAGAAAAAAAACGGCCAGCGGCTGGTCGGCTTTGCATTGGAGACAGACAACGGTCTTGAAAATGCGAAAAAAAAGCTGTCCGACAAATCGCTTGATATGATTGTGCTTAACTCCCCCGGCGATAAAACCGGTTTTGAACATGATACCAATCAAGTCGTTCTCCTGAATGCCAATGGAAACGCCGAAGAATTGCCTCTCTTGACCAAGGCTGAAATTGCGCGTAGGTTACTTGAACGAGTTGCTAAACTGTTTTAGCATTAGTTTAACCTACAACCAGCACGAGAATGACCGACTCACGCAATCTACAGGATTTGTTTCGCCGCGCCGTTTTAGCCCAGATGGAACTCGGGATGACCGAGGCTGTGCTTACACCGGTGACTGCGATCACACCAGAGCCTGCTGTTGTAACTTCTCCACGCACATATGAATCTCCCGTAGCAATTACTTCCGAGCCAACACTGTTCGCCGGTGCGGCGACATCGTTAATTAATGAAGCACCATCGTTTGGTTCTTTAGAAGAGCACTTCAAAGCGATCTGTGAGTGCCAGTTGTGTCCGTTAGGAAAAACGAGAAACAAGTTTGTTTACGGTGTTGGAAATCCGAATGCTAAACTCATGTTTATCGGTGAAGGGCCGGGCGCGGATGAAGACGCCAAAGGGGAGCCATTTGTTGGCCGGGCCGGGCAGTTGCTTGATAAAATTCTGGCGGCGATTCAGTTGGATCGCACGCAAATCTATATCGCCAACATCGTCAAATGCCGTCCGCCGGAAAACCGGGTGCCTGCGCCAACAGAGATGGAAACCTGCTTTCCCTATTTGAAAGAGCAGATACGGATTATTAAACCGAAATTGCTTTGCGCGCTTGGCAAAACCGCCGCGCAGGCATTGATTGGGGAAGTTCCTGCTCTGGGAAAAGTGCGGGGAAGATGGCATGATTTTGAGGGTATTCCGGTGATTGTGACCTACCACCCGGCAGCCCTCCTTCGTGATCCGGCCTATAAAAAGGGAACGTGGGAGGATATGCAAGTCCTTCGCGCCCGTTATGACAGCTTATAAGGAATTCAGACAGTAGTATGGCATACCGTCCACAAACAACTCAGGAAGTTGACCGGCTCCAGCCGCCGCAATCGATCGATGCCGAGCAGGGCGTATTAGGCGCAGTGCTAAAAGACCCGGATGCGATGTACCGGGCGATTGAAATTCTTGATACACCCGATCATTTTTATCATCCGCGCCACCGTCAGATTTTTACCGCTATTCTTGCGCTGATTAACCAAAACCAGCCGTGCGATATTACCACCGTCGCCAATTGGCTGTTGAAAGAAGGATTGCTTGAGCAGGCGGGCGGACGGACATATTTGGTGGAGTTAGTCGAAGCGGTGCCGTCATCGGCGCACGTTGCTTCCTATGCCAATCTTGTTTTAGAAAAATCTGTTCTTCGCCGCTTGATTGAAACTTCAACAGAAATTGTCCGCAGCTGCTATGATCAAGATCAGCAGGCGGATGAACTGCTCGACTCCGCTGAAAAAAATATCTTCGATATCTCCGGCAGCCGAGTACGGCAGGGCTTCTATCCAATTAAAGGTTTAGTCGATACGGTTACCGCCAATATCGAATCGTTTCATGCTTCAGGCGGTTCATTCGATGGTGTGCACACCGGTTTCGAAGATCTCGATAAACTGACCGAAGGATTCCACAACAACGACTTTATCGTTATAGCCGGACGCCCCTCGATGGGTAAAACCGCTTTCGCGCTCAATATCGCCGAGCAGGTTGCTATCGATCAGCGCAAAGGTGTAGCAATGTTCTCTATCGAAATGTCGCGGGAACAGCTGGTGATGCGTCTCATGTGTGGTCGCGCCGGGTTCACCCAGCAGCAGGTACGGTCATCCTATTTCAATGACAAACAGATGCGGCACCTGATTCAAAAAAGCGATAGTTTGCGCGATGCGCCGATTTATATCGATGATTCCCCCGCTCTTTCTATTTTGGAAATGCGGGCCAAGTCGCGCCGTTTGAAAGCGCAGTATAAGAATCTTTCCCTTATTGTCGTCGACTATTTGCAGTTGATGCACCTCCACGGTAAAACGGAGAACCGTCAGCAGGAAATCGCGATCATCTCCCGCGGTCTGAAAGCGTTAGCAAAAGATTTGGAAGTTCCGGTTATCGCCTGTTCGCAGTTGTCCCGTATGGTGGAACAGCGCGGTGGTGACAAGATTCCACAACTGTCCGACTTGCGGGAGTCAGGCGCGATCGAACAGGATGCCGACGTCGTCATTTTCGTGCATCGCCCTGACTATTACTGGAAGAAAAAAGATTACGATGATGATGAACTGAAACCGGTACATTTGCGTCAGGCCGGACTGGCCGAAATTATCGTGGCCAAGCAGCGTAACGGTCCGACCGGCACGGCGAATCTTACCTTTATTAAACATCTCGCCCGGTTTGAAAACCGGACGACCCGCAATCTTGAACTGCCTCCCGATGCGCAGCCTGTCGATATGCCGTTTTAGCCATGAAGGAACGGCTGGCGCGCTATATCATTGATGTTCTCGGTCGTCCTATTCTTGACTTCTTTTCCAAGCTGGGGGGAATCAGTTTACTTTTACTTCACACGTTTTTGTCGCTGAAAGACCTTCCCCGTTCTTGGCGTTTGGTATTCGAGCAGATGTATGAAGTCGGAGTCAAATCCCTTCCGCTTATTGTTATTATTTCGATTTTTGTCGGTGCGGTATCAAGCTGGCAGGCAGCGTATCAATTCAAATTTATCGGCGCGCCGTTGCGCTTTTTAGGACAGGCTGTCGGCAAAGCAGTGGTGATTGAGTTAGCGCCGGTATTGTCTGCACTTGTATTCGCCGGACGAGCCGGAGCCGGTATGACCGCGCAGCTCGGTACGATGAAAGTAACCGAGCAGATCGATGCGCTCACCTCGCTTGGGATCAACCCGATTCGGTATCTGGTGTTGCCACGAGTGGTAACTACGACCTTCATGGTTCCGTTTCTGGTAATTTTTTCGGTCTTTGTCTCGATCTTAGGCGGTTTAGTAGTCGCGATGCTCGGTGTCGGGGTATCATCCGAAATGTTTTTAAACGGCTTCCGTACCTCTTTTGAAATTAGCGATTTCATTAATGGACTGATTAAAGCGACCGTGTTCGGACTGACCGTCGGCGTGGTAAGCTGTTACGAAGGCTTCACCGCCCAAGGGGGAGCCGAAGGGGTCGGGCGTTCGACTACCTCTTCAGTTGTGATATCGATGGTACTGATTTTGATATTTAATTTCATTTTTGCCCTATTGCTGTTCCGGATATAACGATGAGTGAACCGATTTTCGAGATTGATGACTTGCATAAGCGTTTTCGCCGTCAGGTCGTGCTGAACGGCGTGAGCCTGACCATTACCAAAGGGGAATCTTTGGTAATTGTCGGACAATCCGGAACCGGTAAGTCCGTGCTCTTGAAACATCTCATTCGGCTGATCGAACCGGACAAGGGAACGGTGAAATTCGAAGGACAGAATTTAGCTGAACTTTCGGATGCGGAATTAATACCGGTACGGCGGAAAATAGGGATGCTCTTTCAATCGGCTGCGTTATTCGATTCGATGTCAGTGGAAGATAACGTAGCTTTGGGATTAGTGGAAGCCCGTGAATTAAGCAAAAGCGAAATCAGAGATATCGTGCATGAAAAACTTCGTTTAGTCGATTTGTCCGATGCCGCCAAGAAAGACCCTTCCCAATTATCCGGCGGTATGCGCAAACGGGTAGGATTAGCCCGCGCTATAGCAACCAGTCCGGAAGTTGTTCTCTATGATGAACCGACGACCGGATTGGACCCGGTGACTGCGGATGTTATCAACGACCTTATCGTTACGTTGAACCAGACATTGCATATTACGTCGATTGCTGTCACACACGACATGCACTCGGCCTTTCGTATTGCAGACCGGGTAGTAATGCTGGATGAAGGAAAAATCGTTTTCGACGGTACGATCGAGCAATTCGAAGCATCCCCTATTCCTATCGTTTCCAGTTTCCTTCGCGCCAGCGGATTGGTGACCAAATGAGTACAGTGCCGAAAAAGAAATTACGGACTGCTTTTTTCTGCTCCCGATGCGGTGCGGAACATTCCCGCTGGCAGGGGCAATGCCGTGAATGCGGCGAATGGAACACGCTCATTGAAGAACGAATTCCGGATAAACGAGTCGCGGCCAAACGCTCCGAAAGCAACGCCCCTCAGTCATTAACTTCTGTCGATATCCAGCCCCTTTCCGGTCACGCGAGCGGCATTGTCGAGTTTGACCGGGTGTTGGGTGGGCAATTGCTGCCGGGGATGACGGTGTTAGTCGGTGGAGAACCGGGAATAGGGAAATCGACGTTGTTATTGCAAGCAGCGGGTGCGTATGCCGCTTCCGGATTGAACGTTCTGTATGTGTCCGGCGAAGAATCGCTCGCGCAGATTCGATTGCGCGCAACTCGGCTTGGGCTTTCTCACATCGAAACGATTTCAGTTTTGAATACGACCTCACTTGATGAAATCATGACCGCCGTTGGCGGTAACAGTTATCAGGCTGTATTTATCGACTCAATTCAGACCGTCGCAAGCGACCAGCTTGATTCTCCGCCCGGCACAGTCGGACAAGTACGGGAGAGCGCGCATCAGTTAATAACGCACGCCAAAAGCAACGACATCGCTTTGTTTTTGGTAGGACATGTCACCAAAGATGGGATGGTCGCCGGGCCGAAAGTGCTTGAGCATATGGTCGACACGGTGCTGTATTTCGAAGGGGACTCCTCGCAGTTATATCGCTTGTTACGCGCGGTAAAAAACCGGTTCGGTTCCGTTTCCGAAATCGGGATTTTTGAAATGGGTGCGAAAGGACTTATCGAAGTCGCGAATCCCTCCTCACTCTTTTTATCCGGCCATACCGAAGAACCACGCAGCGGGGCAGTGGTTGCTGCCTTATGCGAAGGAAATAGACCGCTTTTAGTTGAAGTGCAGGCATTGGTCACGCAGGCAAATTACGGCAGCCCCCAGCGTGTTGCCGGAGGTTTTGATTCCAAACGGCTCGCTCTTTTGCTTGCCATTATCGAGAAGCGGTGTGGGTATCCGATGGGGCAAAACGATGTCTTCGTGTCTATCGCCGGTGGGCTACGGGTCAATGAACCGGCACTTGATTTACCGATTATCGTGGCGATTATGTCATCGCTCTTAAACAAGCCGCTCGATTCACACTTGATGGTGGTCGGGGAAGTCGGATTATCCGGCGAAGTGCGCGGTATTACGATGATCGACCGTCGCGTAACTGAAGCGTTACGTCTCGGCTTCAAAACGATGCTCATTCCGAACAGCAACAAAGAACAGCTCCATGAAAAATCGAAGCAGATTGTCGGCGTTTCCGGAATTCAATCCGCTATTGACCTTGTTATCAATTGACCGTTCTATTCCTCCCGCATGACAGACGAAAAGATATTTACGCTTATTACCACTGACGGTACCGCCCGTCGCGGTTATGTCGACACCGACCATGGCCGGTTTCAGACGCCAGCCTTTATGCCAGTCGGGACAACCTCGGCTGTCAAAGCGTTGACTGCCGAAGACCTCGAATCCGCCGGCGCGGAAATCATGTTGAGCAATACCTATCATTTGTATTTACGTCCCGGTTCAAAATTAATCGCCGAACGGGGTGGCCTCGCCAAATTCAACGGTTGGAACAAACCGACGCTCACAGATAGCGGCGGGTTTCAGGTCTTTTCATTGCGGGATATTTCGAAAGTGACCGATGAAGGGGTCGAGTTCAAATCGCATCTCGATGGCTCCAAACATCTGTTTTCACCGTCGAAGGTGATGGAAATCCAGCACCAGATCGGCGCCGATATTATTATGGCATTCGATGAATGCGCACCATATCCATGCGAACCGGATCAGGCGAAAAAGGCAGTCGAACGCACCCATCAGTGGGCAAAAATCTGCCGAGATACACATCTCTCGTTACAACGTCAGGAAAAAAACAACCGTCGGTTGTTTGGGATTGTGCAGGGGTCGGTGTATAAGGAATTGCGGGAACAGTCGGCAAAACAGATTGTCGATTTGGATTTTCCCGGTAATGCGATTGGGGGATTATCGGTCGGAGAATCGAAAGCGGAGATGGAAGAGATGCTCGCGCATACGATTCAGTTTTTACCGACTGACAGGCCGCGCTATCTGATGGGTGTTGGATACCCTGAAGATATTCTCATGGCCGTCAGCTATGGCATTGATATGTTCGACTGTGTGTTACCTACACGCAATGCGCGTACCGGTGCGGTGTTTACCTCGGAGGGGCAGTTGGTATATCGGAATGCGGAGTATTCGCGGGATGACCGTCCGCTTGATCCGAACTGTAATTGCCATGTGTGCAAGCGATACAGCCGGGCATATCTGCGGCATTTGTGTAATGCGTCGGAAATAACCGGGATTGTACTGGCGACGTATCACTCGACATACTTTTTCCAGCAGTTGATGCGGGATATACGACAAGCAATAGCGGAGCATCGTTTTGTCGAATTCAGAAAGCAATTTATCGAACGATATTCGCAGGGGACAAAAAACTCAGAATCGGCTGACAGGAATTATATAGCCGAATGAAAGACGTATATCGGTGAACTGAAGCTGTTCCCGATACTGCGAAAACTGGGTGGGGCTGATACGTTGCGTGTAAATATAGTCGGGGCGGGTATCGCTGAATGATAATTCGACAGAGTACGCTTTATCGAACCGCAATCCGAACAATAGCCGATAGCCGATCGCATGGCTGATATCGACATCTTCGACTTTTTCATACAGCAAAAGCGAATCCGCCGAATATTTCCCCAAATTGAAAAGATTCGCCGTTATAAATCCACCCCCGCCGATATAACCGCTTAGTTTATCCGTTCCGCGATAATACAAGACTTCCAAAACCGAACTGATCGAGTGCAAATTTCCACGCGGGTAGCGCCGCGCAAGAATAGAACCATAACTGTATTCAATTGCCGGTCGAATTACCAACGGATGAATCACCAGCAGTTCGCATTTGAGTGATGCACCCGGCGATGCGCTTACTAATGCGTTAGGGCCGGTGAGGGTTCCGGCGAAATGCATGCTCACGGAATTGAGCGTATCCTGCTGAGTAGGATTAAGCGGGTAGATAGGAAGTAAACTGAGTACGGCAGCCGCTAAGGAAAACATTTCGGTCACAATCTCCTTATAATTAAAGTAACATAAAATCCTGAAAAAAGAAGCAAAGAGATAGGCTCTTTATTGGTTATCCGCCAATAAGTTCCGACCTTTGCCAGAGTCCTTGACTTTGCCGTTTCCCAAGCTATATTTGCGGTTCTCCCGACAACTGTGAACAAATTCACAAAGCGTTGTCCAAGCGTCAGATAGAACGGAGTGTAGTGTGAGTGAAGTGAAAACCTGGCTTAATTATATCAACGGTCAGTGGGTTGCCTCAAAATCCGGCAAAACCTTCGACAATGTTAACCCTGCCAACACAGATGACATCGTTGGGCGGTTTCAGGATTCCAACGCCGATGATGTCGCCCTTGCTGTTGAAGCAGCCGCCAAAGCCTACAAAACTTGGCGCTTGGTCCCGGCTCCGAAACGGGGAGAGATTCTTTATCGCATTGCCGAGCGGCTGACCAAAGAAAAAGAACGACTCTCCCGCGACATGACCCGCGAAATGGGGAAGAGCATTAGCGAAACCCGCGGTGATGTGCAGGAAGCGATTGATATGACGTTCTACATGGCCGGGGAAGGGCGTCGTTTGTATGGCGTCACCACACCGTCTGAATTGCCCAATAAATTCAATATGACTGTTCGCCAGCCGATAGGAGTATGCGGCTTTATTACTCCGTGGAACTTCCCGATGGCGATTCCGTCATGGAAAACGATGCCGGCGCTTATCTGCGGCAACACCGTCGTTATCAAACCGGCGACCGACACTCCCCTTTCCACAGCGCATTTCGTGCAGATATGCAATGAAGAAGGCCTTCCGCCCGGTGTGCTTAACATGGTGACTGGTGGTGGTCGCGCAGTCGGTGAACCGTTGATTAATCATCAGGAAGTCAAAGTTGTTTCTTTCACCGGTTCAACCTTAGTCGGTAAACGAGTTTCCGAACTCTGCGCCAGCAAATTCAAACATTCCTGTTTGGAGATGGGTGGCAAAAACCCGATGCTCGTCCTCGACGACGCCAATCTCGAACTCGCTGTCGACGGCGCACTCTGGGGTGCCTTTGGCACTACCGGCCAACGCTGTACGGCAACCAGCCGCGTGATTGTGCAGAAAGGTGCTGCCAAGCAGTTTATTGAACAGTTAGTCGCTCGCGTGAAAACGCTTAAAGTCGGCGACGGGCTTAACGAATCTACCCAGATGGGCCCGTGCGTTAATCAATCACAGTTGAACACTGTTTTGGAATACATCGATATCGGCAAGAAAGAGGGCGCAAAGCTCCTCTACGGCGGCGAACGTCTTACTTCCGGAGAACATGCCAAAGGATACTTCGTGCAGCCGACTATTTTCGGTGAGATCAATCAAAATATGCGCTTATGGAAAGAAGAAATCTTCGGCCCGGTGCTTTCGGTTATTACCTGCGATTCATTCGATCAGGCGATCGATATGGCCAACGATACGCCGTACGGTTTATCCGCCGCACTGTATACTACCGATGTTAACAAAGCATACCGGGCAATGCGGGATGTCTACACCGGTATTTTCTACGTAAACGCTCCGACTATCGGCGCCGAAACGCATTTACCGTTCGGCGGCACCAAAGAAACGGGCAACGGCCACCGGGAAGCATCCACCGCCGCGCTTGATTTTTACAGCGAGTGGAAATCGGTCTATGTCGACTTCTCCGGCCATTTACAGCGGGCGCAGATAGATTCGTAATATGATTACGTCCTCGACTTTGACTATCTATCAAAAATCTCTCTTGGGTCGTTCGACGACCTGGCTGATTTTCTATATCTGGATGGCATCCTCCATCTAACCGAACGGGGGCAGGTGCGGCATCGCCGTATTTTCATTACACAGATAATATTTATTTTTGATTTATAAGGAGCATACATGGCTACGACCAAAAAGAAAATTCTCATCATGGGAGCCGCAGGACGCGATTTCCACAACTTCAACACCCGCTATCGTGATGACAGCTCGGTTGAAGTCGTCGCATTCACTGCGACACAGATTCCTGACATTCAGGGACGCACCTATCCGGCAGAGCTGGCCGGGAAGCTGTACCCCAAAGGGATTCCGATCTTCGATGAGTCCGAATTGCTTTCATTAATTAAGAAATTCGGCGTCGATGAAGTTATCTTTTCGTATTCCGACGTTTCCTATCAGTACGTGATGGAAAAAGGTGCCCATGTCATGGCGGCCGGTGCCCGGTTCGCGATGGAAGGTGGCGCGCCGACGATGATTAAATCATCCAAGCCGGTCGTTGCGGTTGGCGCGATTCGTACCGGTTCCGGAAAATCGCAGACGACCCGCAAAGTGGCCGAAGTGCTGATGAGTATGGGCAAGAAGGTCGTGGCGATTCGTCACCCCATGCCATATGGCGATCTGCGCAAACAAGTCAGTATGCGTTTTGCCGATTTCAAAGATCTCGACAAATACAACTGCACGATCGAAGAACGGGAAGAATTTGAACCGCATATTAGCAAAGGCGTGACCGTTTACTGCGGCGTCGATTACGAAGTCATCATTCGTCAGGCAGAAAAAGAAGCCGATGTTATCCTCTGGGATGGCGGCAACAATGATATGCCGTTCTACAAACCGGATTTGATGATTACCGTTGTCGATCCGCACCGTCCGGGTCATGAACACTCATACTATCCTGGTCAGAACAATCTCTTGTTAGCTGATGTCATTATCATCAACAAGATCGATTCCGCTGAACCGGCGAAGGTAAAGCAGGTACGGGAAAGCATCGCCAAGTACAATCCGAAAGCGATCGTTATCGACGGCGCTTCCCCGATTGGTGTTCCGAATTCGGAAATCATTCGCGGCAAAAAAGTGCTCGTTATCGAGGACGGCCCTACCCTTACTCACGGTGAAATGAAATATGGCGCCGGTGTGGTTGCGGCTATCAAATATGGCGCTTCGGAGCTGGTTGATCCGCGTCCGTATACGGTGAATTCGATAACCGATACCTTCAAGAAGTATCCGGATATCGGCACGTTGCTTCCGGCAATGGGCTACGGCGGCAAACAGGTCAAAGATCTGGAAACGACCATCAACAACACCAAGTGTGATGTGGTCATTATCGCCACGCCGATTGACTTGAACCGGATTTTGAAAATCAAGAAACCGACTGTCCGCGTTGATTACAATCTGCAGGAAATCGGCGAACCGAATCTTACAACGGTGCTGAGCAATTTCCTCGGTGGTTCAGACAAAAAGAAAACGAAGAAGTAAGCAAACAGTGAGTGGGTCAGTGATTCACTGACCCATTTGCCTCGTTTGCGCTTATACGAAGATGAAAAAAGCAGTTATTGCGCTTGGTGGTAATGCCATCACCGTTCCCGGTATTGAGGATACTATCGCCAATCAGTTCGCCAATACCCGTCGTTCTCTCGACGGCGTAATCGAATTGATTCGTGACGGGTATGAATTGGTTATTACGCATGGTAACGGCCCGCAGGTCGGGAATGCGCTTTTGCGTACCGAACTGGCACGTGGCAAAGCCCCTATTTTGCCGTTGGGTGTGTTGGTAGCCGATACCGAAGGCGGTATGGGATACATGATTGAGCAGTCGCTGCAAAATCGTCTTCGCGCCGAGGGGGTGAACAAATCTGTGCTCACGATTATTTCGCAGGTACTCATCGATGAAACCGATCCTTCCAGTCAGAAAGCGACTAAATTTATCGGGCAGTTTTATTCAGAAGAACAGGCTAAAGAATTTATGGAGTCGCGTGGCTGGCAGATGAGACTCGATGCCAATCGCGGTTGGCGGCGGGTGGTTCCTTCACCGGTTCCGCAGCAAACGATTCATGCCGATATCATCAAAATTTTGGTCGAGCATGGTGCTATCGTTATCGCCTGCGGCGGCGGCGGGATTCCGATTTATATCGATAAGAACGGCAATTACGAGGGGTTCGACGCGGTCATCGACAAAGATTTGGCATCGGCTTTGTTGGCCAATGAAGTCGGCGCCGATATGCTTTCGATTTTGACTTCAGTCGATCAAGTTGCGATTAATTTTGGCAAACCGAATCAGCAGCTATTAGAAACAGTGACGCTGTCGCAGATCAAGCAATACTACAATGAAGGGCATTTCGCAGCGGGTTCGATGGGACCGAAAATAGATGCAGCGATTCATTTCCTTGAAAACGGCGGTAAACTGGTTACGATTACTTCATTCGGATTAGCAGCAAAAGCCGCCCATGGTGGAGCGGGTACGCGAATTATTCCCGATTAGTCCATGGTGTCACAGGAAGTGGTTACAGAAATTCTCTCACGAGGAAAAATCTACGAAGTCGGCGGTGCCGTTCGGGATCGCATTTTGTTTCCCGGCAAACCGGTCAATGACCGGGATTATTTAGTCACCGGCATTCCGTACGATGAACTCACTGCAATTTTGCGCCGTCATGGCCGCGTTGATTTAGTCGGCCAGAGTTTCGGTGTTATTAAATTCACGCAACATGGTGATACGTTCGATATCACCCTTCCGCGCACGGAACATTCAACCGGCGTAGGACATCGGGATTTCGCCGTGCATTTCGATCCGAATCTTCCGGTCGAGCAGGATTTGGTCCGCCGTGATTTTACGATAAACGCGATGGCGATTGCACTCGACAGCAATCAAATTATCGATCCGCTTAACGGCCAGGCTGACCTCAACGAGCATCAGATTCGGATGGTCTATCCGGAATCATTCGCCGACGATCCGCTTCGCATGCTGCGAGCCGTTCAATTCGCCGCTCGGTTTCAATTTGATATTGAACCGTCCACGCTCAAAGCAATGACCAAACATGCGCAGTTGATTACTTCTGTTTCTGTCGAACGTATCGCAGAAGAGTTCAATAAGCTGCTGACATTGGCTGAGAAACCTGCAATCGGTTTTAATATCATGCGTCAAACCGGTCTCTTGCATTTTGTGCTGCCCGAACTGGAAGCCTGTATCAATGTCGATCAGCCGGGCGGATACCATCGCTATCCGGTTTTTGAACATATTCTTTATACCATCGATGCCTGCAAACCGGAGCTTAGGTTGCGCTTGGCGGCACTATTCCATGATATCACTAAACCGCAGGCGAAGCGAATTGTCGATGATGGCGCGACATTCTACGGCCATGAAACGACCGGCGCAAAGAGCGCACAGAAAGTTTTGAAGCGTTTGCGTTATTCGAATGACATGGTCGAAGATGTCGCCACATTGGTTGAGCGACATATGTTCACCACCGATGTCACCGATAAAGGTTTGCGCCGTCTGGTTCGCCGGGTCGGTGTGCCGCTGATTTTTGATCTTTTGGATTTGCGCCGTGCTGATGTGATCGCGCAGGGGATGGGCGGTAAAACCGACGATGTCGACCGCTTTGAGGCCGAAATCAGGGCCGAACTGGAGAAAAAACCGCCGTTTTCAGTCAGCGATCTGGCCATTGACGGCAACGATATTATGCGTTTGTTTTCCCTTTCTCCCGGCCGGATGGTCGGAGAAATACTGAATTATCTCTTAGAGCAGGCGCTCGATAATCCGGAGTTAAATACTCCTGAACAGATGACCGCGCTGGCCAGAGAATTCTTTGAGCGACATGAGAAAAAAAATTAGTTTGTATAGCAATTTGAGGTCAATGGAATGAAAATTCATGAATACCAGGCGAAGCAGTTGTTCGCGAAGGCGGGAATACCGGTTCCGGCAGGCGATGTTGCTATTTCGCCGCATCAGGCGATGGTGCTCGCGCAGGGGATCAATCGCCCGGTGATGGTCAAAGCACAGGTGCATGTGGGGGGACGCGGCAAAGCGGGCGGAATCAAATACGCCGAAAATGCCGAAGCGGCCAAAGTATTGTCGCAATCGATTCTCGATATGCATATCAAAGGGCTGCCGGTCAAAAAAGTGCTGATTACCGCCGCCGAAGAAATTCTTTCGGAAGCGTACGTCAGTATCATTTTAGATCGTGCCAGCAAAAAGCCTGTGATTATTCTGTCATCAGCCGGTGGTGTCGATATCGAAGAGACCGCTGTCAAGAATCCGGAACTGATTCATAAATTCGAAGTCGATCCAGTGCTTGGTCTGCGTGACTATCAGGCGCGCGATCTGGCGATGAAGTTATACAAGGACATCAATCAGGTTCGTCAGGCGGCTGATATTATTCTCAAGCTCTATTCATTGTTTTGGCAAATCGATGCTTCACTTGTCGAAATCAATCCACTCATCACCAATCCGGACGGCAAAGTCATCGCCCTTGACGCGAAAGTAAACATTGATGACAACGCTTTGTATCGTCAGAGTGAAATTGCGCAGATGCGTGATCTGGATGCCGAAGATCAAGGCGAGATTGAAGCGCGCGAAGGCGGGCTTTCATTTGTTAAATTAGACGGAACCATCGGCTGTATCGTCAACGGCGCAGGTCTGGCGATGGCGACGATGGATTTGGTGAAGCGTTATGGTGCAGAGCCGGCAAACTTTTTGGATATCGGTGGATCATCGAATCCGCGCAAAGTCGTCACCGCGATGAGCATCATTCTCCGTGACAAAAAAGTAAAAGCGATTCTGATAAATATATTTGGTGGTATTACCCGCTGCGATGATGTCGCGCGCGGTTTGATTCAGGCCATCGATGAACTGAAGCCGCAGGTGCCGATAGTCATTCGCTTAACCGGCACCAACGAAGAGGAGGCGCGTAAGATTCTGAAAAACGCGAATCTTCCTTCGGAAAAAACACTCGATGCCGTCGTGCAAAAAGCGATTGAACTCAGCGGCGTAGCCGAACCGGCGGGGGTGAAGTAGTCATGTCAGCATTTATCAATAAAAAGACAAAGCTCATCGTGCAGGGAATCACCGGTCGTGACGGATCATTTCACGCCCAGCAGATGAAAGAGTACGGCACAAATGTCGTCGGCGGCACCAGCCCGGGTAAAGGTGGCAGCAAAGTTGGCACAATCCCGGTGTTCAACACCGTTTCAGAAGCAGTCAAAAAAACCGGAGCAGATACATCCGTTATTTATGTGCCGCCACCATTCGCGGCGGATGCGATTTACGAAGCGGTCGATGCCGGTATCAAACTCGTTGTCTGTATCACCGAAGGTGTTCCAGCCAATGACATGATGAAAGTTTATCCGTACGTCAAAGCAAAAGGAGCCCGTTTAATCGGCCCGAATTGCCCCGGTCTGATTTCCCCCGGTGAATCGAAAGTCGGTATTCTTCCCGGTTCAATCGTGAAAAAAGGAAATGTCGGTTTGGTTTCCCGTTCCGGAACACTCACCTACGAAGCGCTCTGGGCGCTTACACAGGCGGGAATCGGACAGTCGACTTGTGTGGGAATCGGCGGTGATCAGGTTATAGGAACGAACTTTATCGATTGTCTCCGCGCCTTTCAGGATGACCCGCAAACCAACGCGATCGTTATGATCGGTGAAATCGGTGGCTCCGATGAAGAAGACGCTGCCGCGTTTATCAAGAAATATGTCACCAAGCCGGTGGTTTCATTTATCGCCGGTCAGACTGCCCCTCCCGGTAAACGGATGGGGCATGCCGGTGCGATTATCTCCGGCGGCTCAGGAACTGCTGCCGATAAAATTGCCGCGCTGACGAAAGTCGGTATTCCGGTGGCAAACTCTCCGATTGAAATCCCGGATTTGTTGATTGAATTGATGAAGAAGAAATCATCAAAGCCTTCAGCCAAAAAAGCACCGGCGAAAAAAGCAGCATCGAAGAAGTCTGCAGTAAAGAAAAAAGTGACAAAGTCACCGACGAAGAAGAAAAAATAATTACTATCTATAGGAGTTTCTGTGAACAAGACATTGTTGATTATAAAGCCGGATGCGACCAAGCGAAATCTGATTGGTCATGTGATTAGCCGTCTGGAAAAAGCCCGCTTTACCATCAAGAACATGCGGATGGTAACGCTCAGCGAAGCGCAGGCACGTCAGTTTTATGCCGTGCATGAAGGGAAGCCGTTCTTGAATGATCTGGTCAAATTTATGACCTCTGGCCCGGTCGTTCCGATGCAGCTTGAAAAAGATAACGCAGTTGAAGATTTGCGCGCATTGATCGGCGCGACCAATCCGGAAAAAGCGGCCTGCGGAACAATTCGGTATGAAATCGGCGTCGATATAGAAAAGAACTCGGTGCATGCATCCGATTCAAATGAAAACGCGAACAAAGAAGTCGCGTTTTTCTTTTCCTGAGCCTAACAAAAGAGAGTGAAAGGATACTGATATATGAACAGGAAGATCGCAGTCATTGGCGCGGGAAATGTCGGCGCCAGTTGCGCAATGTATTTGGCCGAATCTAATTTGGCCGATATCGTCATGATTGATATCGTCGAAGGCGTTCCACAGGGGAAAGCGCTCGACTTAACTCAGGCCGGTCCGGTTCGCGGTTACAACTCTCGCGTTACCGGCTCTAATGACTACAAGGATATAGCCGGTGCGGATATTGTTGTTATGACCGCCGGACTTCCGCGCAAACCGGGAATGTCCCGTGAAGATTTAATTACCGCCAACGCGCAGATTGTTGCGTCGGCGGCGGAAAATATCAAAAACTATGCGCCGAACAGCTATGTGATTGTCGTTTCCAATCCGCTCGACTTAATGACCTATCACATGCAGAAAATCACCGGCTTTCCGTACACACGCGTACTCGGTCAGGCGGGTGTGCTCGATTCAATCCGGTTCCGCACTTTTATCGCCATGGAACTCGGCGTCGCTGTTTCCGATACACAGGCGATGGTGCTCGGCGGTCACGGCGATACTATGGTCCCGCTTCCACGTTACACCACGGTTTCCGGTGTGCCGATTTCAGAACTGATTCCGGCCGACAAAATCAAAGCGATTTGTGACCGTACAGCCGACGGCGGCGGTGAAATCGTCCGTTTGCTCAAAACCGGATCGGCCTTCTATGCTCCGGCGGCGGCATCGGTCGATATGTGCCGAGCCATACTGCTTGATGAAAAGCGGGTGTTAGCCGCTTCAGCTTATCTGACCGGTCAGTATGGAATCGATAAAATCTACATCGGTGTACCGGTTGTGCTCGGTGCTAACGGCGTAGAAAAAATTATCGAATTGAAACTGACTTCCGCTGAACTGATTCCGCTTCAGAACTCGGCGAAAACCTATGCCGAACACCTGAAAGTTATCGGATACTAAGGAGCAATATGGCAACCAAGAAAAAAGCCGCAAAGAAAACCGCAGCCAAAGCAGCACCGAAGCGGTTAACTGTTGTTCCGAAAGATGGCGCCCGGATCACGATCAAAAACAAAAAACTGGTAGTCCCTGATAATCCAATTATTCCGGTTATCGAAGGAGATGGCACCGGTGTCGATATCATGCCCGCTACCCGCAAAGTTGTCGATGCAGCCGTTGCTAAAGCATATGGTGGTAAGCGGAAAATCCAATGGATGGATATTTACGCCGGCGATAAAGCGATGGAACTGTACGGCGAACCGCTTCCGACGGAAACTATTGATGCCATCAAGAAATACATCGTTTCATTAAAGGGTCCGCTCGGTACGCCGGTCGGCGGGGGAATCCGTTCACTCAATGTTGCGTTGCGGCAGATTCTTGATCTGTATGCCTGCGTTCGTCCGGTTCGCTATTTTCAGGGAGTCGGTGCACCGGTAACGCATCCGCAAAAAACCAACGTAGTTATCTTTCGTGAAAACACGGAAGATGTCTATGCCGGTATCGAATGGCGTTCCAATTCAGCCGAAGTGAAAAAAGTTATTTCCTGGTTGAACAAAAACATGAAGACCGGTATTCGCGCCGATTCAGCTATTGGTATCAAGCCGATGTCTCCGTTCGGTTCAAAACGACTGGTCAAAAAAGCGATTCAGTTCGCGATCGACAAGAAGCGGAAATCAGTGACGCTCGTGCATAAGGGGAACATCATGAAGTTCACCGAAGGCGGATTCAAGGACTGGGGATATGAAGTCGCCAAACAGTTCAAAGACCAGGTGATTACCGAAGCGGATGTAACGGCAAAACACAACGGCGTTGCTCCTGCGGGTAAGGTTATTATCAAAGACCGTATTGCGGACTCGATGTTCCAGCAGATACTGCTTCGTCCGGATGAATATGATGTTATCGCGACGCCGAATTTGAACGGGGATTATCTCTCCGATGCCTGTGCTGCACAGGTTGGTGGGCTCGGTATGGCTCCGGGCGGAAATATCGCGGAACATATCGCAATGTTCGAAGCGACCCACGGTACTGCGCCGAAATATGCCGGTAAAGATATGGTCAACCCCGGTTCGGTGTTGTTATCCGCGGTGATGATGCTCGACTACCTCGGTTGGACTGAAGCCGGAGTAATGATCGAAAAAGCGGTGGAAGAGACGATTCGCCAAAAAAACGTCACCTATGATTTGGAACGGCAAATGCAGGGCGCGACTAAAGTCAGCACCTCGGAATTTGCCAACCGGATTATTGCGAATTTGAAATAGCGGTTATTCGGAACCGTGAGCGTTTTTTATCGGTTATTTCGTGTATAAGCAGGAAAGAGATCCTGGTACTTCGAAGTTGGAGAAAACATGACATTCAGAAAAACGCTCCTAATTGGTTGTTTGGCTTTGCTTTTTGCTGGGGCGGCCGAGGCGGCGATTACCCGGGTCAGTAAACGACTCGGTTTTGTCGAGTTTTATGCCGGTTACGCAAAACCGGTCGGAACGGTCGACGGTTACCCGGTTCAGTACGGTGAGTTTCTAATCGGTGATGAAGTGGTCGATGCCGACGCCGAAGATATTTACAACACCATCAGCAGTTTTGGGCTCCGTTTCGGACAGATTGTCGGTGGACATACACAGGTCTCGTTCGGTTTGCAGTATTCTAATTTGCGGGTACTTGATGACCCGGAATGGTCGGTCGTTCCGGAAACAGATTTTGAAACATACGATTTAGATTTTGATCTGAACTTCCGCTTTTTCAATTTAACGTCATCACCGTTTTCACCATATATCGGCGCCGGTCTGCTTGCCGGATTGGTTCGCGCACATGGTACCGGAATAGAGACTGAGTATACCGGCACGGTCGGCGTAACGGCTAATTTCGGTGCGGAACTGAAAATTTGGGAAAGCAACAGGGGTGGCGTAATGACGATTGCCTCGGTCAACGATTATCAGTTAGTTGCTACCGGCGATCGCCCGCGATATCTGAATATCGGCGGCGCATTACGATATTATTTCTTGCCGTAAACCAATAATCAGCTATCGTTGGCGTATAGGTTAACAAACGGGAAGGGTTACTCCGCTATATGAAGTTTCTTGTATTCATCTTGGCCTTACTCTGCTGCTTGTTTGCAGTAATTTTCGGTTGTAAGAAAAAGAGCACGCAACCGAAAGTCCTTCCTGCCGCACCGACCGCGTTATCAGTTGTTGCTACCTGCGGTCCGGAAATTCTGCTGAACTGGACAGACAATGCCAACAATGAATCCGGTTTCAGAATCGAACGCTCAACCGGCGGCGCCTTTGCACAGATTGCAGCAATAGCCGCTGACCTTGTTTCCTTTACCGACACGAGTGTAGCCGCTTCTACCGAATATCTGTATCGTGTTCGTGCATATACCGGTGACGGTAATTCCGCCTATACCAATACTGACAGTGCAACAACCGGCTCCGGTACATCGGGTGCGCCGAGTAAAGTTGTCGCCTTGTCAGGACAATGGTACAAAGGAGCAATGGGCAGCAGTACGATTACACCGTCACCGCTTTTTGCCGTTCAGGATATCGCGAACAATCCGATACCGGGAGAAACTATCACTTTTGAACGGATCGACGGTGACGGAACAATTGCCGATTCATCGATAAGTGTAGATAACAGCTGCACGGCGATGCTTGGCTATACATTTGATGGTTTGTTCGGCCACGCAGTTATTCAGGCAAATTCTGGAAGTGTCGATTCGGCAGTTGTGAACATTCGAGCCGATGTGCTCATTCCGGGCAATAATTTTCAAGGACAGTATATTATGAACGGCGACGCCTATCGTAATGTTGTTCATTTCAACGGTGTTCCGGTATCGGTCGATGAAGATCCGAATTTCTGGATTATGTATGCGAATTACGAAAGCTCGCTCGGCATTGTCTTCGTCCTTGATGATCCCGATCACGGTGCCGATGCTGACAGCGGTGAAGCGGTGTTGGGAGTAATCGTAAATTCTGTTTATGACGGTAAGACACCGACTGCTTTTGGCATAGGCATCGGTTCATCGATGGCCGAAGTGCGTACCGCTTTCGGGGCGCCGACTTCGATTACCTTTGATGGCACCCCGCCGCCTGCAGTTGTTATTGAATACACGCCGATTGGTATGACCTTGTTCGGAGCTCCGGCTGATGCTGATACGACTATTTTTGAAATACATCTGTTTCCGCCGAATGCTATGCCTACTGCATCTGCGAAAAAGACTGCACGAACCGCTGATGTGGAAAGTGCCGTGCGAGCGTATCGGTCGGTTCGCTGAAATAATCACTGAGCCTTCGCATGCCTGTTCTTATTCCTGATAATGAGGTAACGCCTGTGATTCGGGCGATGGAGGCAAATCTGGTCGGGCATTTTCGTTTCGACCGCAGTCAATTGCCTAATGCCTATATGATCGATTCACCGGAACTGCTTTTAATCGATTCCGGATATCGCTCTGATACGTTCAATATCATCACCCGTGCAAATTTACCCGTTGATACGATTCACTCTCATATTCACAACGCCATTTCTCATTTTCGTTCCAAAGATTATAACTTCTCTTGGTGGATTGGGCCGACATCGCGCCCGCCTAATTTGGAAGCAGAATTAGTCGCGTGCGGTTTGCAAAAAGAGGAGCATGAATACGGTATGACAATGCAGCTTTCACTGCTTCCAGATAAACCGGAAGGCCCAAAAGGGCTAACTATTCGTCGTGCTCGTTCATGGCAGGAGCTTACTGATTTCGCTGATGTTATCGCTGGCAATTGGGAGCCGCCCGATCCGGATGTGTTACCGGTATATCTATCGGTGGAAGATTTACTCCAGCCTGATAATTGTCCGATGCAGTTGTTTGTCGGATACATTGATGATGAACCGGTTGCAACCAGTGAACTGTTTTTTGGCGGTGGTGTCGCTGGGCTATATAGCGTGTCGACCAAACAGACATTTCGCCGGCAGGGAATCGGCGCAGTGATGACATGGGATGCGCTCAACACTGCGCGAAATGCGAATGTAGAAACCGGTATTTTACAGGCATCGGCAGAAGGGCGCGCAGTCTACGCCAAGCTCGGTTTTGTCGAGCAGTGCGCGTACGCAGTGTATAAATAGCCGTTTCCGATTTTCGCTCTAACTCTAAGATAATCAAGAGCTTTAAAATCCGCTTTTGGGTGACAATGCCGCTCCCTATATTCAATCAATTGAATAAAACAGGAGTTTGAAAGGCTATTACCTCGCATGGATTCTCGCGTAACTACCGAACGTCTGCTCATTGATACTATCCGTACTCTCTCAATGGATGCCGTGCAAGCGGCGAACTCCGGGCACCCCGGAACACCGATGGCGTTAGCGCCGGTCGCATACACGATTTACGATCAATTTCTTCGCTTTAATCCTGAAAATCCGAAATGGGTGAACCGTGATCGTTTCGTGCTCTCAGTAGGACATGCTTCCATGTTGTTATATAGTTCGCTATATCTGAATGGCTATGATGTTTCACTTGATGATCTTAAAAAGTTCCGCCAGCTTCATGCAAAAACCGCCGGACATCCGGAATACGGCTTATGTCCCGGCGTGGAAGCAACTACCGGCCCGTTAGGGCAAGGCGTCGGCAATTCCGTCGGGATGGCGATCGCGCAGAAATGGCTCGGGACCTATTTCAATCGTCCCGGTCACGAGATTATTGATTATCAGATCATCGCCTTAGCTTCCGACGGCTGTATGATGGAAGGAATATCAAGCGAAGCGGCCTCGCTCGCCGGGCATCTTGGGCTTGGTAATCTTGTTTGGCTCTACGACAACAACGAAATCACCATTGAAGGCAGTACCAATTTAGCGTTCAGTGAAAACGTCGCTATGCGGTTTGCCTCTTACGGCTGGGAAGTTCAGCATGTCAAAGATGCGAACAACACCGAGCAGATCGGCGCGGCATTGTTCGCGGCATTGGGGCAAAATGAAAAGCCGCAGTTGATTATCGTCGACAGCCATATCGGGTGGGGAAGCCCGAACCGTCAGGACTCAGCCAAAGCGCACGGTGAAGCGCTCGGCGAGGAAGAAGTAAAATTAACCAAGAAAACATACGGCTGGGACCCTGAAAAATTATTCAATGTTCCCGGTGAAGCATTAGCCTACCGGGAACAGCAGATCAAACATGGTCGCAAACGGGAAGCGGATTGGAACGAAAAATTCGCAGCGTACGAAAAAGCATTTCCGGAACTCGCAGCGCGATTCAAGCAATGGCAGAGGGGAACATGGACGTTAACGCCTGCAATGCAATTGCCGAGTTTCCCAGCAGATGCCAAAGGTACGGCGACCCGCGAAGCCAGCGGCAAAGTGTTAAACGCCGTTGCCGATCAAATGCCCTGGTTAATTGGGGGCTCGGCAGATTTGGAACCGTCGACCAAAACGTTTATTAAAAGCTCGACCAGTATTCGCAAAGGGGATTTTGCCGGAAGAAATCTGCATTTCGGTATTCGTGAACATGTGATGGGTGCTGTTGTCAACGGTCTCACCCTTTCCGGTTTGCGCGGTTATGGCTCAACTTTTCTAATTTTCTCCGATTATATGCGCCCCTCGATTCGTCTAAGCGCATTGATGGAACAGCCCGCTATCTGGATTTTTACTCATGACAGTATCGGTCTCGGTGAGGATGGCCCCACGCACCAACCGATCGAACATTTGGCATCGCTACGGGCAATGCCGCATCTTGATGTTCTTCGTCCGGCTGACGCCAACGAAGTTGCCGTACTCTGGAAACATGCCCTGTCATTAACTAACCGTCCAGCGCTGTTCGTATTGACTCGTCAGGCGGTGCCGACTATCGACCGGACAACGTACGCCTCTGCTGAAGGTGCTTTGCGTGGCGGCTATATTGTCGCTGACACACAGGGAACACCTGATGTCATTTTGATCAGTACCGGTTCTGAGTTGCAGCTTTGCCTTGAAGCAAGCACCCAATTAAAGCAGCAGGGGATTGCCGCGCGGGTGGTCAGTTTACCTTGTTGGGAACTGTTCGACCGTCAGGAAAAGAGCTATCGGGAAAAAGTGCTGCCGCCGGATGTTACTTGCCGCGTTTCTATCGAAGCAGGCGCAACCACCGGTTGGGAAAAATATGTCGGTATGGCTCCGCAGGGGATTGCTATCGGTATTAATGAATTCGGTGCTTCTGCTCCGGCTAAGGCGCTTATGAATGCGTACGGCATAACAGTCGAAGCGATAATAGCGGCCGCCAAAAAATCAGTGAAAGAAATGAAAACGGCGTGATGGTGAACATCACGCCGTTCGCGTCTTAAAAGATCGGGAATTCGTATTATCGGGATGCCAGGGAAACGGTAATCCCCCAGTTGTTAGCATCGCGCGGACGGGTATCATTCCAGTCGTTGAATGCATGAGATCCGTCGGTGACGAAGTAAACTTCATAGTCACCGGCATCGAGCATGATATCTCCATCAAATAATCGATTCTTGTCGGCGCCGCCGGCGTGTCGGGTATTTCTCCAGGTCATTTCCCAAACGGCGCGCCCCGATTCTTTGTCGATGATATAGCCGTAGTCAGCCATATCGCCGCTGACTCCTTCACCGATTGCGTAAATATGAACTGTACCGGATTTGTTCAGATGAAATGACTGCGAACGTTCCTGATTATCGCGGATACGGACAATGCTTACGAGCACGTCGGCATTCGATTTTGCTAAGTCGGATTCGTTCAGCGTAGTGATGTCCCCATCTTTGTAGCCTTCACCCGGATAGAACGTCATTCCCCAAGCATTCGGTTCGTAGGGAGCAGAGGCATTCCATGAGCGATACGCATGGGAGCCATCGGTTATGTATGCCGCACGGTAATCTCCGGGCTGCAGGGTAATGGTTCCGTCGAACATCCTGTTTTTATGACCGCCGCCGGCAAATTCAGTATTGGTGCGATCCATTTCCCAAATAACTTTCCGTGTGGCGGCATCTTCGATCCAGCCATGATCGGCGAAAACGCGGTCGGATTTGTCGAATTCACCGAGCGCATAGATTCGCACTTTGGTCGGACGAACGACTTTGAACAATTTTTCACGGTACTCATCGTCACGGACTCGAGTCATTTCTAAAATCGATTTGCCGCGGTCACCGGGGGAGAAGACGCTGAACGCGGAGGCTTCATATCCTTTACCCGGCAGAATCGTTATACCCCAGTTAAGTGGGTCGTAGGGTGGGGCGGCGTTGAAATGTTCGTATGAGTGGGAGTCATCGGTGTAGACTTGCAGGATATATTTACCGGCCGGGAATGAGACTTCATCATCGTACATCCTATTTTTGTCGCAGCCGCCTGCCCACCGCGTATTGAACTTATCGAGCTCCCAGACCCGTTCGTTGGTCGCTTCGTTTACTATCCACATCTGGTCGACGGCGCTGTTGTATCCATCAGGATATTCGACGACCGCGTAAATACGAAGCGACATCGGCTTAGTCAGCGCAAACCCGTCACGGATCGATTCTTCATCACCAAGCTTTGTGTGTTTCAAAATCGCACCGGGCAATTCACCGGTAGCGGTAAAACGAGTGACATCTGCACCCGAATTGGAAGACAATGTCACATAACATTCTTTTAAACTACGGGAATAATCTTTACTGCCTCCGCCGAAGATATTCGCAAGGGCATCGGCCCAACTGCCGTCTTTATCCTTATTTTCTTCATCTTCCCACTCGACGTCATTTTCGGTGATATTGACCACGCCGCTAAAGAAGGGGGAGCCGGCGAAATAGTAGAGTTCATATTTTCCGGGGGAGAGGCGGAGTGATTCTTCCGCTTGCAACAAATGTTTCGAGCTTTTGATCTTTGAGGCGAATGATTCCCGCATATCCCAGACTACGTCGCGGGTTTTGCTGTCGATTATCCAGGCATAAGCGCTTAGGTCATCATCGGAATACCGGTTGAGAATTCCGACCGCCTCGACATCCACTTCCATGGACTGCTTAACTTCAAATCCTACTGCCTTGAGGTCATCGGGATGGAGACTGTCGATTTTGAGAAATGTGCCTGCCGAGGCCGCTTGGGCAAGACAGAGCAATCCCGCAATCCCTGTCCATCGTACTACGCTGAATTTCATCTTTTCTTGCTCCGGTGTTGCGTACGTTTTTCCTACCGTTCTATACGGATTTCCCCGTGGCCATGTTTCATAGATTCTTGAACCCCAATTTCTTCCCGGCAACAAAAAGGCCGGGGTAACCCGGCCTTGGTAAGGCACAGTTCTTGGTATGACTTAGTGAGAGGGGGGAGGCAGAATTCCATTCTGCGGTTTTTTCGGTCCGAACCAGTAATACGCTAACAGGCCGATTCCGGAGAACAGGAAAATGAACGAAACGGTCATTTCCCGGCTGATATAATATGGGAACAGCTCACCGATAAAGAAGGCCGAGCCGATAGCGACCAAAACGATACCAATTTTCAGCGTCGTTCCGGTATTGCTATCTCGTTGCATCATATAGAGATACTTCACATTTTCGTCGACTAATCCACGGTCGATTAACCGGGCGCGAATGCGGTGTTCCAAGAACAGGCGAATTATCCAGGCTACCGTTCCGAAGATGATCGCGAATATTAAGACTTCTCCGATATCAGGCATTGTTTCCTCCAAGGTTAACAGTTCAGTTCGTTCAACCCAATTGACCGACAGCCACTTGGAAATGTTTCAGCCGCCTGAGTGAAACATTTCCGACGCTTGACCAGTCTAATGAGGCAGAGAGACAGAAATATGGATGAACAGCAACTTTTAACAGAACTTCGGTCCGGCAACAAAGCCGCTTTCCGGCAGTTTATTACTGCCTATGAACGGCTGGTTTCCCAGCTCGTTTTCCGGATGATTCCGAACGAGGCTGACCGGGATGATGTCTGTCAGGAGATATTCATCAAAGCTTGGGAATATCTGCCCAGCTTCCGTCAGGACTGTAAACTCTCGACCTGGCTTGCCCGTATCGCTTACAATCACTGCTTGAACTTTTTGGAAAAGAAGCGGATTCCGTTGTACGAGGATATGACTGTGGAAAGCACGATCGATGATGTCGTCGGTGAAACAACGGCGCCATCGGAAGTGCTGGATGACCGTGATCGCTCGCATCGTTTGCATTCGGAAATCGACAATCTTCCGGTATTGATGGGTACTGTGCTAACCCTCTACCATTTTTGTGAGATGCAGTATGATGAAATCTCACGGCTAATGCAGCTTCCTGAAGGAACTGTGAAAAGCCACCTGTTCCGCGCGCGTCAGGCGCTCAAAAATAATCTTTTGGCCAAGTACAACGAGCGTGATTTATGGTAAGCCGCCATTTAACCAATACTGAATTCGAACTGCTGGTCGATGGAAAAGCGGATCAGCTTTCATCATCTGTTCGTGCCCATGCGGAACGCTGCTCGCAGTGCAAACAGGAACTGGCTGAACTCTCGTCCGTGTTTCATTGGCCTTCAAGCGCAAAAACCTCCGGTTCGGTTGAGCCGCTGGCCGATCGTGTTTTGTCTGAGTTGGCGCAACGCAAGCAGGCATCGGGTATGTTCCGTATTTTGATTGGCGTTGGATTATTGTTCACCGTTGTTTTGTTGGTTGTCTTGGCCCCGATGCTCTGGCAATATCTCCCTTCAGAGGTACGGGCAACCGCAATGGGAATTTTCCCCATAATGGAATGGCTGCCGGTGTTTCAGAAGTTAGTATCGGCCGAATGGTGGCTGACCTCTTCGGCGGCGCTATTGACCGGTGGAGTTGTTACGCTCAGTCTGATTATGCTGTTCGATTCAGTGGTAATCGGTCGCTTGCTTCGTAAACTAAAAGCAAAAAAACAGGCGGCGCCGGTTTTACAGAAGCAGATCTCTCAGGCTAACCGCACTTGATTCCCCACTATTTGTATTAATCCCTCTTTCAGAAGCGCGTTGAGTAATCGTGACACCCTGTCACTATTACCGCCAACTCGTTTGATCAATTGTGAACGAGTGATCGTTGGTACTGTCGTCAGTGTGCGTACAATCGCGCCTCGTATTTGGCGGTCTGAGCCGTTGAACTTCCCTTGCTTTGAAAGCGGGGGAATATGCGGAATACGCCTGGGCAGTTTTACCGCGCTGTAATCCATTAGCGCATTATGCCAGTCGCGGGATTTCCCTTTCGGCAGGACGCGAAGCGCCGTCACTTCCAAATCTGATTTTGAAATGTCAGCGGGGAGTTTCAGTTCATGAATCAACACGCGGCGGATATTGGTGTCGATAGTCACCATATCCACATTAAATGCAAAAATCAGAATCGCATTGGCGGTGTATGGTCCTATACCGGGAAGTTTTCGTAACGTATCCGGTTCAACCGGAAGTTTGCCGTTATGTTGTTCCACAATCGCTATTGCCATTTTGTGCAAGTACAGCGCGCGGCGATTATATCCCAACCCCGACCAGGCGGTCAATACCGTCGACTGTTTCGCTTTGGCCAAAGCTTGCCATGTTGGCCAGCGTTTGAGCCATGCTTCATACTTGGGAAGTACTCTGCTAACCTGCGTTTGCTGAAGCATAATTTCCGACACCGCGATTTTGTACGGGTCGGTAGTCAGACGAAAGGGGAGGTCATGCCGTCCGCCAGTTTTATAGAATCCGAGGACCTTCTTGCGGAAGCTGTTGATTTGCGATGGAGTGAGTTTTTTAATATCGAAACGGCTCATGACCGGACAACCAACGAAGCTCTGGGAATAATGTCAACTTGATTGCATGAACGCGCTGTGGTAGTTTGTATTGTCTATGCGAATCGCCGATTTTTTTCTATTACCGAATCTTTTTAGTCTTTCCCGTATCTTTTTGACGCCGCTATTGGCCTGGTTACTGGCGAGTACTCACCCGCATGCATCGCTGTGGGCAGCCGGGGTATTGATTGCCGCCGGTATTACTGACTGGTTAGATGGCTATTTCGCGCGCCGAAGCGGCGAAATTACCCCGCTCGGTATCGCCCTTGATCCGGTTGCCGATAAAATTTTCGCCGGAATAACTGTCATATTGCTGGTGCTCTATCGTGAGTTTCCGCTTTGGCTCGCGTTTGTTATTGTCGGACGGGATTTGCTTATCGTTGTCGTCGGTGCGCTGCTTTTGCGCGGTAAAAAAATCACGCTCCCATCGAATTTGACCGGTAAATATGCATTTGGCGCAATCGCGACGTTAATCGGCTGCTCCATTATCCGCTTTCCGTTCGGCATTGCGCTGATGACTATACTATCAATCCTCTTGATAGTTGTTTCGCTTGTCAATTATGCGCGGGTTGCTTGGCGTATCCGAAACGGAAAAGAAGCGCCGCAATTTACCGACTCGATGCTAAAACACCTGCTACGCGTTAGCTGCTTAACAGGTGTAATACTTCGGCTTGTGTATGAACTGTGGAAGTTTTACAAGACAGGCAGTTTAGGTATATAGCTTACGGCGTCGTTTGTGCGGGAGCAGGTAATCCGGCATTGACGCGGCGAAAAAATTCAGAAATATACGTCCCAGATGATTCTCCCGATCTCCACCCGAGTTGATTGGTTAACTCGGCAAGTCTTCGGTAATAATCGAATCGTTCACTGATAGCTTGCAGCGATGCTTCCTGCGCCTGTTCATGTGCGCTGAGCACACCTTGCAGTTCAGTTTTACCGGCTTCATAGCTCTGTGTAAGCGTTTGATATTCGGTCAATGCAGCTTTGCGCCATTGGATACTCATGGGGATATTGTTCATCTGCTCCATCAGATTGCTGACACCCGCTTCTACCTTTCCTAAAAGCGCGAGGGAGAGGCTGTCGCGCGAATACTCCCGCACTTGCTGCTCGGCGGCGAGCAGCCGTTTTTCACGACGATCTGTAAGCGAACCGGGGAATGACCAGCGCAATCGTCCGCCTATGGTCCATGAAAAATCCTCTTCAGTAAATTCATCAGGTACATCCGCCTGTACATCAGTATAGAAGCCGCTTGCAAAAACGCCGAAGGTCGGCCACCGCTTTCCGTTTTTTTGCGCGATGAGACTGTTGGTGACATTCACCGAAGCGGTCGTTGCCTGATACTCCGGATTGCCGGCTTGCGCCTCTTTCAAAAGAAATGCCCGCAGCTTAGTTTCATCCGCACCGGTTGGGGCATGCTGGCGCATTTGGATATAATTGTCATACAATTCCCGTTCGGAGAACTGCGCAGTATCGAGGGCGATTGGCGTTGTCGCGGGAAGATTCAACAAAGTGTTGAGCAGCGTGCGCGCCCGTTTTCGATCAAAATATGCAGAGGTTAATCGTGTCATAATACCGATGCGGCGGGATTCCCACTGCATCTGCTCGGCTTCATTGCCGCGTTGCTCGTAGTTACGGATAACTTTGATAAATTCAAGGTTTCGCTCAATAGCAAGACGTCCCTCCCGCAGTACCCGAATAACTTCATCAGCTTCGGAAATGGCTGCGTATGCCAACGCCGTCGCTGTTTCCAAATTACCAAGGGCAGCCTGACGGTTTGCTTCTTCGTACAGCTTTTCCCGTTGGGCAAGTCTCCGCATCCGGAGGTTTTCTAACGATAAGAGCGTCGTTTCAAAGGTTAGCTCACCGCGCGTACCGGATTTTTTCAGCCAATTGCGTGAATTATTCACTGCTTCGTTTGAACGACGGGTAACGTCACCCTGGAAAGTTAATCGCGGATCAAGTATACCGAGTCCCGCTTTACCGTTATCGATAGCCGCATTCAATCGTAAATCGGCGGCCAGCGCAGAGGGGTGGGCAGCTAGTGTTCTGTGAACCGCCTGATTGAGTGTATAAACATCAGCGGCGACAGGAACGTCCGAGCCATACAAAATTGCTTCATTAATTGCTTCCAGCGGAAGCTTCGCGTCGATTTCCAAAGCAGTCTGCATATTGATAGCGAGTCCTGTCTGCGGCTCGATAAGCACCGGTAGATCGGTCGGTCGTTCTCCGTTGCGAATACGCGCGATTTTTAGCGCCGCAACCCGTGCTTCGGTTAAATAATCATATCCGGCATTCGAAACCAGCGCGCCATGCTCCACCATGTAACCGCCTTCCGATGAGAGCACCGGAACGCGGTCAGTTTTGACGGTGCGTAAAAACTCATCGATTTTGACAGCATCCATCCCCCAAAGCGGCGGAAGGTAGAGTGCATCAACTTGTTTGCTCAGCTTTCGATACGCGGCAAAGAAAGCAAAGGTGCCGAAATTGTTGTATGCTTCTTCAACTTCCAATTCAACATTGAATTTTTGGGATACGCGTACCATCTGGTCGATGGTCCCTTCACCGGAACCGGAATCATGAAAGAAAATGACGCCAACTCGTTTCGGCTGGGTCAGCCGGATAAGCGTTACCAAATCCCGCTCGATAATGCCACCCTGCCCGGTGATAGTGAGATTGGTTGTCTTCGGCTGCCCGACTTCATTGAGCAAGCCCTCGCTCGGCGGGTCATACCGGTACATGCTGACAATCGGCTTTTTGTAACCGGCTTCAAGCAGATCCTCAGTCGCCCAGGGGCCAATCGTTATCATTATATCTACCCGGTCAACGCCGACTAACTGCTTCGCGTAGATTTTTGAGCTATCCCGGTACCATGAAGCGGAACGAAACCCCTGCGGAATAAAGACTGCCTGAATGCTGTCACCGAGCACTGCCGGAAGTTGCCGTTCCAGTTCCTGTCTGAAATGCTGATGAATGGGGTGAGGGCCTCCTTCGAAATAGCCGACCAGTAACTGCCGTTTATTGCTTTGCGCAAACGCAGAGCCGGTAAGAATGAACAAGAAGAGAAATCCGGCCAGATAAGTTTTCAATCGTATCATATCGCCTTATATGTCAAAAACTCGTAATCGGGCAAAAGTATAGGGGAAGTTTTTCGAGAAAGTAACGGAATTTTTGGTTTGTAACCTGTTGCCGGGACTATGGAATTCTTTTGCTGACGGGCAGATACGGCTGTTGTGAAATTTATCCGGCATGAAAGTTGACGGCTTTCCCCTTGACTGTCAGTATAGTGTTACTTACCTTCTGAAACTTGGCTTTTACCGGGCCCTTAGCTCAGCCGGTTAGAGCAGCTGACTCATAATCAGCGGGTCGCAGGTTCGAGCCCTGCAGGGCCCATAGTGTTGCGAAAGCTCGGGCAATTAGCTCAGCTGGTTAGAGCGTTCGGTTCACATCCGAAAGGTCACTGGTTCGAGTCCAGTATTGCCCATAGTAATTAGATGGTGATGAAACAAACGTATACGACAACAAACAAAAGTAATCAGATACGACCGGTACGGAGTGGTCTGTACAAAAACTCCTGTCCCGGCGTACGGCGCAGTTCAACGCATCTCATTCACACAGAAACGGGATGCGTTTTTTATTTGTATGGTGATCTATGAACAGCGTGGGTTCGAAGGAGGTATCGATGCTGCCGGATCTTGAGTTAATGTTAAAGCTGCAGGTAATTGACTATGATCTCGGTGAGCTTGAACGATCCAAGGAGTATCTCCCCGACATGATGGGGAACCTCAATCGGGAAATTCAGGAAGCCAAGGGACGTTGGGATACAGCAGAACAAACACTGGAGCAGGAAAAGCTCGGACAGAAAACGCTGGAACTTGATGTCAAAGCGAAAGAAGCTGATCTGCAGCGGCTTCAACAGCAAATGATGACTATTAAGACCAACCGTGAGTATGATGCTATCGTCGCTGAAATCGACACCATCAAAGCCGGTATCTCCGGACAGGAAACGGCGCTGTTAGCAGCGATGGAACGAATCGCCAAACTGGAAACCGAAATCCCCGAACTCAAAAGCAAATTCGAGCAGATTGAAGAGAACAACAAAAAGCAGCTTGATGTGCTTCAGGAAAAAGTAGATTCAATCGGCTCCAAAGTCTCTGAAAAAGAGGCTGAACGGGCTGTGTTGGTAAATCAGATTTCCAAACCGTCGATCTCCGTCTATGACCGCGTTCGCCGCGGTAAAGGAGGCGGTGCAGTGGTTGTGGTCGTTAAAAAACGGGCCTGCAGCGGCTGCCACGCGGCACTGACGCCCAAAAAAGTGCAGGAAGTCAAAAAATCCGACCGTGTGCTTACCTGCGATAGCTGCGGAAGAATTCTGTACTGGGATAACGACATCTCCAGTTAACCTGAAAATTTAAGGAATCTTTTCGCCCGTTTCAGTGTTACCTACTCATATGGCGCAATTTATATCCGATATAGCCCTGACGTTCGACGACGTACTCTTACTCCCCGGACATTCAAAAGTTCTGCCCAAAGATGTGGATGTTTCCACCGCGATCGGCGGTGGCATACAACTGAATATCCCGCTCATGTCGGCGGCGATGGATACGGTCACTGATGCCCGCCTGGCAATCGCCTTAGCCCGCCTTGGTGGAATAGGGGTAATTCACAAGAATATGCCGTTTGACCGACAGGCAGCCGAGGTCGACAAAGTGAAACGCTCCGAATCCGGAATGATAGTCGACCCGATTACCTTCCCGCCCGATAGAACGATCGGGGAAGCCCGCGAAATCATGAAACGGTTTTCGATCTCCGGTATTCCGATCACGCGTGACGGAAAGTTAGTCGGTATTCTGACCAACCGTGACCTCCGTTTTGAAAGCGATTTTTCACGGCCGGTACATGAAGTAATGACCTCTGAGAATTTAGTGACAGTCAAAGAAGGAACCGACCTCGATACCGCCAAAGGTATCCTGCATAGACATCGCATAGAAAAATTGCCGATTGTCGATGCCGAGAACAATCTCAAAGGGATGATCACGGTCAAAGACATTATGAAAAAGATTCAGTTTCCGGATGCCTGCAAAGATTCGCGGGGACGTTTACGGGTTGGAGCCGCGGTCGGTGTCGGAAAAGATTTGGCAGACCGAAGCGCTGCGTTAATTCAGGCTGGTGTCGATTTGTTAGTAGTCGATAGTTCCCATGGTCACAGCGAAGGCGTACTTGAAGCGGTGAAATGGGTGAAACAAAAATATCCGAATATACCGGTCATGGGCGGCAACGTTGCTACCGGTGACGGCGCTAAAGCACTTATCGATGCCGGCGCTGACAGCGTAAAAGTAGGCATAGGCCCCGGATCTATTTGCACCACCCGCGTGGTGACCGGTGTCGGCGTCCCGCAGATTACCGCAGTAGTGAATGCTATAACCGAAGCGCAAAAACGAAATATCCCGGTTATATCCGATGGCGGTATCCGCTATTCCGGAGATATTGCCAAAGTGCTGGCGGTTGGCGCTCATGCGGTCATGCTCGGTTCTATCTTCGCCGGCGTGGAAGAAGCCCCCGGTGAAAGTATTCTGTACGAAGGTCGCTGGTTCAAAGTTTATCGCGGCATGGGCTCTCTTTCGGCGATGAAAGAGGGAAGCAAAGACCGCTATTTTCAGGAACATGAAGAGGAAATGTCCAAATTCGTTCCGGAAGGGATCGAAGGACGTGTCCCTGCCAAAGGACCGCTGGCTGAATCGGTCTACCAGCTTATTGGCGGACTTCGGGCCGGTATGGGACTGTGCGGTGCGAAAAACCTTGAGTTTTTCCGGACAAACACCAAAGTTATCCGTATCACTAATGCCGGTGTGTCGGAATCACACCCCCATTCGGTGTCGATAACGAAAGAAGCGCCCAACTATCGCCGATACTAATCGGTAGGGTGCTTCGCAATTACTGCGTCTTTTAAACGTGTTTTTTTATAAACGAATGCTTGTGAAAGTAGGAGAAGCGGTCGCGCGTTAAACAACATTGACGTGAGGAAAGTCCGAGCTCAACAGAATTGAGACGCCCGATAACATCGGGGCGGAGCGATCCGACGGAAAGTGCCACAGAAACTATACCGCCTTGTGCAAACAGGGTAAGGGTGAAACCGCGGTGTAAAAGACCACGACGTACGGTAGAGATATTGTGCGTGGTAAACCCCGTCTTGAGCAAAGCCAAATAAGGGAAAAGGAGTTGATTCGCTCCGTTTGATTCCCGGGTAGGCTGCATGAATTGTCGGGCAACCGGCAATCAAGAGAAATGACCGCTCCCGCAAGGGAACAGAACTCGGCTTACGTCCTGCTTTCCCAGGCCTTCATACGACGTATGGAGGAAACATGAATTGGGATCATCGGCCTTCCCGCCAAAAGTGGGTTCTGGCCGAACCACCGGAGTTGGCGTTAGTACGGCGTGTTGCCGAACAAACCAACCTGCCCGAAAAAGTGGTGGCCATTCTGGTCAACCGCGATATCAAAACCGCACAGGAAATCGAACAATTCCTTCATCCCAAAATGCTCGATCTGAAAGATCCGTTCGAGCTGTCCGGCATGCAGCAGGCGATCGACCGTGTTACCGCAGCCTTCTACAACAATGAAAAGATCGTTGTATACGGTGACTACGACGTCGACGGCATCACTGCCACCACCCTTTTGTACATGGTGCTGAACAAATTGGGCGCCAATGTCGATTTCTTTCTGCCGAATCGATTAGTTGAGGGATATGGACTTTCCAAAGAAGGAATCGACGAAGCAAAAGCGAGCGGCGTTTCATTGATTATTACCGTCGATACCGGAATCACCGCTATTGAAGAAGTTGAATACGCCCTGAGTGTCGGTATCGATACTATCATCACCGATCACCATGAACCGGCCGATACGATTCCGAAAGCGGCCGCAATCGTCAACCCGAAACTCAACACCAAAGAATACGGACAGGAATTGGCCGGAGTCGGCGTAGCGTTCAAATTTGCACAGGCGCTCTATCGTTCTCTGGAACAGGATCAACGGGAATTGGAAGAGCATCTTGACCTTGTTGCGCTCGGTACCGCCGCCGATATCGTGCCACTTACCGGTGAAAATCGGATTCTTACCAAGTTTGGTATTCGTCAGGTTTCCCGTACTACCAAACCGGGTCTTAAATCACTCGCCTTTGTATCGGGACTGATCGGTAAAGATATCAGCACCGGTCAGGTTGTCTTTATTCTCGCCCCGCGTATCAACGCGCTCGGCCGGTTAGGAGATGCCCGTCAGGCTATTCGGTTGCTTTCTACGCGTGATGAACGAATGGCATCCGAAATCGCGCGTAAACTGGATGAGGAAAATCGTCGCCGTAAAGAAATCGATGAAGGTACGCTTCAGCAGGCGCTTGACCAGATGCATATGGAAGTGGACATGGAAAAAGATCGCGCTATCGTGTTGGCCGCTGAAGGATGGCATCAGGGCGTAATCGGTATTGTGGCGAGCCGCCTGGTTGAAAAGTACCATCTGCCGACCGTGATGATTTCCATCACCAACGGAGAAGGTAAAGGCTCAGCCCGATCTATTCCGGGTTTCCATTTATGCGAAGCGCTCAAAGAATGTGAATCGATGCTCATCAAATACGGCGGTCACAAGTATGCGGCCGGACTTTCCATAAAGCCGGAAAATATCCCGGCCTTCCGTGACAAATTCAAAGAAGTTTCCACCCGTGGTCTGACGAGTGAAGATGTCGTTCCGAAACTGCATATCGATCTGGAAATCGAACTACAGGATATCGATGATCGCCTGATGGATACCATTGAAGAATTTGCGCCGTTCGGTCCGCAAAATATGCGGCCGGTCTTTTTGACCCGTAACTGCGAAGTGCTCGGTCGCCCTTCGGTGGTTGGCAACAACCATCTCCGGATGCGCGTGCGCAAAGGGGATGCGGTATTCGATGTTATCGGGTTCGGTTTCGGCGATTTAGCGCGGGAAATTTCCAACCGTGGTTGCCTGGTAGATATCACGTATGTGCTGGAATACAACACGTACAACGACGTCACCCGAAAACAGATTCGTCTGAAAGATATCAAGCTGACTGTCGGGAGTATGTCCCCCGGCTATAACTAAATGAACGTGCTCAAGAGCTTTTTCTCCGGTGATATTCGGTCGCTGTCTCGGGTCATTTCCAAGATTGAAGATGCTGACGCGCAGCTTGCCGAATTGATGGGAGAGTTGTACAAGCGCGCAGGACGCGCGGCACGTATCGGTATTACCGGTCCGCCCGGGGCTGGAAAATCGACGCTCGTCAATTGTCTCGCTAATATCTATCTCGCCGAACAAAAGAAGGTGGGCATTGTCGCGGTTGATCCGACGTCTCCGTTTACCGGTGGGGCACTGCTTGGTGATCGCGTTCGTATGAATGAATTCCCCACTGACGGCCGTATTTATTTTCGCTCGATGGCAACCCGCGGCGCAACCGGCGGATTGGCTGCGTCCACGCAGGATGCAACTGTCGCGCTTGATGCCTTCGGGTTTGATTTGGTCATTATCGAAACGGTCGGTGTCGGCCAGGTGGAACTGGATGTCATGGATACCTGCGATGTCGTTATCGTCGTCGTAGTACCGGAATCCGGGGATGCGGTTCAGACGATGAAGGCCGGATTAATGGAAATTGCGAATGTATTCGCCGTCAATAAATCGGATCGCCCCGGCGCCGAAAAGTTAGCGAGCGAACTGCAGCATACGCTTCATCTCAGGACAAAAATCTCCGATGAACCGGAACCGCAGGTGGTGTTGACTGATGCCGTCAGTCGTAAAAACACTGATGTTCTGCATGCCAAAATACATGAGTATCTGAGTTGGAGTAAATCGACCGGTACGTTCGAACGCCGCCGTCGCCAGCAGATAACCAAGAAGATCGAATCAATTCTCAAACATCGCTTCCAGCAGGATTTTGTCGCGCAGGTGATGCACGATGCTGATTTCGGGTCTCACGTCGACGCTATCTTGCAGCATCGGGAAGACCCGTATCATGTCGGGGAAGAGTTGTATCAGCGTTTCTCCGTTCATTCTTGAACCGACTTCGTAGTAAGTCGAATCCCCATACCAAAACCACCGCAATCAGCATTGACCAGGCGATAACCGCCGGATACATGATCCGATTTCCCTGCCATAACGTGAATGTCGAAAGAATGGCAAAATACAGGTAGATGGATGCAAGCATAATCGCCTGCTGTTTCTTGCGCCACCCCCAGAGAATGAAAAAACCGACCAGCGAGAACAATGTCGCGCGATAATTCAGTCCCTTCCGGTTGCTGAAAATTTCCCATCGTCTGACTGTTTCCGCCCAATCCGGAAGTTGCAGTTGCAAGTGCCCGGTTTCCATGTGGATATTCTCATTGAACAGTGAAAAGAGTATTCGTATCGACTGAATCGGTTTCGCTCTTATTACATCAGTAAAATACGCCGTTGCGAAGCCACCGAAAAGGTTCTCTTTTGTTTTTCCGGTAAGCTGTATCTGTTCGGCAAGCAGGCTGTCGAACCGAAGCTGCTCTTCTCCCCATGTCGTTTGGTTCTGCTTCGTGTTGATATGCATGCCAATTCGCATACAGGCAATCGGCAGCGCGCGGCTGACCTGTGGTTGTTCTTGCGCTAAGGTATTGTATGTAGTCCATAGGGCAAAAATTGTATAACAAGTTAATGCGCAAGCGCCGACTTTTTTGAACAGCTGTTTGTTGCCATACGGCGTCTGACCGTTTTTTACCAGGAGCAAAAGAGCAGTTGTACAGAGTAGAAATGCCGGGAAAAACAATCCTTGCGAACGGGTCAGTATTGCTATCGTAAACAAAAAGGCGGAGCAGATAACAGAGAACAGGAATCGCTTTTGTGCTGGCTGAAATAAAAGCAACAGTCCTCCCAGCAGGCAGGCGGTAAACAGAGTTTCGGATAAAAACGCGCTTGCCAGTGAAATCGAGAGAACGTTGCAGGCATACACGTATCCGGCTGCCAGTGCAATTCGCTCATTGTCTAAAAGAAGTCGGGCAAGCCAATATATACCGACTGCGCAAAGAGAACTCAGAAGAACCTGAACACAGAGCAGATACACCGGGCTCCATCCGAATGGAAGAGAGACCAGATACAGGAAAAAGGAGTACCCCGGTCCGAAGATGGCGACTGTCTTCTGATTTACCGTTCCCGAATCGAGTAACTGTCGGGCAGCTTCGGTGTAGTCGGTTGTGTCCGGGCTCAAAGTCTCAATTTGGTCGGTCGTCATTTGGCTGGCAGTAATACTCAAAAAGAGTACGCGCAGAATTACTGCAACGGAGAAAAGCAGAATAAGCGGATGAGCTTTGGCTCGTTGAAGCAGTCTTTGCAGCATGGCGGTGCAACTAATTATGTTTTTGGCGGTTATGTCAACTGATTGACTTGTTTGGTGAGTTTTTAGCTGGTTTTGTTGACTTGCCTTTGCGGCCGATAATCGGTATTATAGGGCTATTGTAAAAGTGGAGTAATCTGCATGTACGACAAGAAGTTTAGTGATGATATGAAGACCCGCTTGGCGGCTTGGGAAAAAGTCGCGGCCAAAACCCGCGCAACCAAATCGCTCCCCCGTTTTTTCACTGTTTCCGGCCAGGATATCAACGAACTCTATACCCCGGACTCAGTCAAAAACGGAAACAGCAGCGACCAGTACTGGAAAGAGATCGGGCTTCCCGGTGAATTTCCCTACACGCGCGGGGTTCATCACACGATGTATCGCACTAAACTCTGGACCATGCGCCAGTTCGCCGGCATGGGGACACCGAAACAGACCAACGAACGCTTTAAATATATTCTCGAACAAGGGGGAAGTGGCCTTTCCACTGCCTTTGATCTCCCGACCTTGATGGGCTACGATTCCGACCATCCCCGTTCACTCGGTGAAGTCGGTAAATGCGGCGTCGCGGTCGACACCCTCGCCGATATGGAAATTATCTTCGGCGATATCGACCTTTCTAAAGTTTCTACTTCAATGACTATCAATTCTCCCGCTTCGATGCTTTTAGCGATGTATTTAGTCGTCGCCGAAAAGCAGGGAGTGCCGTTCGACCAAATTAGAGGAACGTTACAAAACGACATACTCAAAGAGTACATTGCGCAGAAAGAGTTTATCTATCCACCCAAGCAATCACTCCGGTTAATCACCGATATGATGAAATACTGCAACGACCATGTTCCGCAATACAATGCGATTTCGATTTCCGGATACCATATCCGTGAAGCCGGTTCGACGGCGGCGCAGGAGTTAGCCTTTACGCTTGCTGATGGATTCTGCTATGTCGAATCAGCAGTAGCCGCGGGGATGGATGTCGATTCATTCGCTCCGCGTTTGTCATTCTTCTTCAACGCGCACTCTGACTTTTTTGAAGAAATCGGTAAATACCGCGCGGCCCGTCGTATCTGGGCGAAACGGATGCGGGATAAATATGGCGCGAAAAATCCAAAGAGCTGGCTTATGCGGTTCCACACGCAGACAGCGGGCTGTTCGCTCACTGCCCAGCAGCCGGAAAACAATATTGTCCGCACGGCCATTCAGGCCTTAAGCGGCGTACTCGGCGGAACACAGTCGCTGCATACGAACTCGATGGATGAAACCCTCGCGCTCCCTTCTGAAAAAGCCGCCCTTATCGCCTTACGCACCCAGCAGGTGATTGCCTATGAAACCGGTGTTGCCAATACGGTCGACCCGCTCGGTGGTTCATATTTTGTTGAAGCGATGACCGACTTGATGGAAGCGGAGGCGGAAAAATATTTTGAAGAAATCGACCGTCGCGGCGGAGTGCTGGCTTGTATCGAAGAAGGCTTCTTCCAGCGTGAACTCGCCCGTGCCGCCTATCGTTACCAGCAGGAACTGGAAACGAAGGAGCGGATTGTGGTCGGCGTGAATGAATTCGTTATCGAAGATGAAAAACTCGATATACCAGTACTCAAAATCGATTATGCCGCCGAGCGCGATCAGGTTGCTGCCTTGCAAAAACTGAAAGCGACTCGCAACAACGGTGCGGTTCAGGTTGCGCTTGATAAACTTCGTAAAACTGCCGCAACGCCGGATGGCAACACCTTCGAAGCGATTATGGATTGTGTGCGTGTCTATGCCACACTGGGTGAAATGTGCGACGTTCTCCGCGCCGAATGGGGAGAATATGTCGAAACCCAGGCAGCGATGGCGGCATCGTAAACCGCAGGAAACTGATAAGGGATTATGTCAGCTAAAATTCGCGTTCTCTTAGCAAAACCCGGCCTTGATGGTCATGACCGGGGAATCAAAGTTATCGCGGCTGCTTTCCGGGATGCCGGTATGGAAGTTATTTACACCGGTTTGCGGCAGACGCCGGAAATGATTGTCGATGCCGCAATTCAGGAGGATGTCGACGCGGTCGGCGTTTCTATTTTATCCGGCGCGCATATGACATTGTTCCCGGCGATTTTAGATGAACTGAAAAAACGGAACGCTTCGGATATTCTGTTATTCGGCGGCGGGATTATTCCCGATGACGATAAGGCTGAACTTGAAAAAATGGGTGTCGCGAAAATCTTCACCCCCGGTGCTCCGACCGAAGAAGCGATCAAGTTTTTGCGTGATGCGGCCGCCAAACGAAAAGCCCAGCGCGCCGGTTAGTAATCGTACATAAACAGGTAAATTATTTTTTCCATTCACATGCGCTACAATGCCTCACCATCGCAACAAGCCGTGCGTGATACGGTGCAGAGCTTCGCAAACAAAGAAATCACTCATCGCGTTAATGATCTCGACCGTTCCGGCGATCCGCCGGTTTTCCCGCGCGATCTCTATCGAAAATTAGGTGAAGCCGGATTTATCGGGTTTCCGTTTCCAAAAGAATTCGGCGGGCAGGGGAAAAGCCGTCTTGACTATATCACCCTCATCGAAGAACTCTGCTACCATGACCCGGCGGTCGGCCTTATGTGTACGGTTGGAGAACTGGCGGCGAATTGTATTTTGCAGTTTGGTACCGAAGCGCAGAAGAAAAAATATCTCCCTGATTGCTTAAACGGTAAAAAAGTATTCGTATTCTCGTTAACTGAACCACAAGCGGGTTCCGATGCCTCCGCTATTACAACTACCGCTGTTGAAACGGACAAAGGGTATGTGCTTAATGGAGAAAAGACCTTCATTATGCACGGGGACGTTGCCGACGTAGCCATTTTGTTTGGCCGCGTGGAAGGGAAGCAGAAAGTCTCCGCGTTTATTGTCGAAACGAATCAACCCGGCTGGAAGGCATGGGGGCTCAAATACAAAATGGGAATGCGCGCGGCAACGACTGGAGCGGCAAAATTGACTGATGTTTTTGTGCCCAAAGAAAATCTGCTCGGCGAAATCGATAAAGGATTTCGCTACGCGCTAAGCGCGCTTGATGTCGCTCGTATCGGCACGGGAGCGCAGGGCGTCGGTATAGCGCAGCGGGCGCTCGATGAATCGATTGCTTATGCGAATAAGCGGGTAGCATTCGGTAATACGATTGGCAAGTTCGAGGCGATTCAGTGGATGATCGCCGATATGAGCACGCGTCTTGAAGCCGCCCGTTTACTTACCTATAAAGCCGCGCAAATGGCTGACTCAAATGAAAATGTTTCATTGGCGGCTTCGCAGGCGAAGTTATTCGCTTCCGAAACCGCTCATTTTTGCGTAGATAAGGCGATGCAAATTCACGCCGGGTACGGCTATATCGGTGAGTTTTCTATTATCGAAAAACTCTACCGGGATCAGCGGGTCATCGAAATTTACGAAGGAACCTCAGAAGTTCAACGCATGGTTATCTCCGCGCATCTGCTGGGAAATAAATGAAGTTTGGTGATTTTGATATTCAGGTTTTCGTCGAGCAGCACTTTCTTCTGGATGGCGGCATGATGTTCGGCGTCGTACCGAAAACGATGTGGAACAAACTGATTCCTTCGGACGAAAACAATCTTATTCCATTCAACACCAATCTCTACGTCGTCACCTTCAACGGCAAGCGGATGATTTTCGATGTCGGCCTCGGCGATACGCTCAGTGATCGGGAATGCAAAGTCTACTGCACTGATGGCACATCCTACATGGATTCCGGATTGACCGCACTCGGATTGAAGACATCTGATATCGATTATGTCTTTTTATCCCATTTACATTCGGATCATGCCGCTGCAATAGTAAAGCAAGTCGACGGTCAGTATCTTCCCCGTTTTGAAAAGGCGAAATATCTGATCGGCCGGGAAGAGTGGGAAGCGGCGATGCATCCGGATGAACGCACCGCCCCGGTTTATTCGCCACCACGTTTGCTGACGATCAAAGATGCCGGTCAGCTTGAACTGATTGACGGCAACACAGAACTATTCCCCGGTATTCGCACGGTATTCACCGGCGGGCATTCGGTCGGGCATTTGGCTTTGGAAATGGAATCGCAAAACAAACGGGTCTATTACTACGGCGATATTTTTCCGACCCGCCACCATATGAAAGTCGCCTATGTTCCGGCAACCGATGTCTTTCCGCTTCAGACGATGGAAGCAAAACGGAAAATTCTCCCGAAACTGCTCAATGAAGATATCGTTTTGGCCTTCGATCATGACGTGGTCGCCACACTGGCCACCGTCAGCGAGCAGGAAAGAAAGATTATTGTTTCTCCGGTTTAAGCCGGGAACAGTATTTGATTTCTGCCGTAATTCCTGCTATCTATTCCCTTATATCATAACGTAAAACAGGCGCAAAGATGTCATTAGAAGAAAAACTGAATCACCTTGAAAAGATGCGCGCCGAAGCCCGGTTGGGCGGCGGTCAGGCGCGGCTGGATGCCCAGCACAAAAAAGGGAAATTGACAGCCCGTGAGCGAATCGAACTTTTGATCGATCCGAATTCATTTGAAGAATTCGATATGTTCGTGACGCATCGCTCGACCGATTTCGGTTTAGCCGAGCAGAAAATTCTTGGTGATGGAGTCATTACCGGCTGCGGAAAAATTCATGGCCGTTCGGTGTTTGTTTTCTCACAGGATTTCACCGTCTTTGGCGGATCGCTTTCAGAAACGCATGCCGAAAAAATCTGCAAAATTATGGAAATGGCAATGAAAGTCGGTGCACCGGTTATTGGTCTCAATGATTCCGGCGGCGCCCGTATTCAGGAAGGCGTACTTTCACTGGGCGGCTATGCCGATATCTTTTTGCGCAACACGCTTGCCTCCGGCGTTGTCCCGCAAATCTCCGCGATTCTCGGCCCCTGCGCCGGTGGTGCGGTGTACAGCCCGGCGATTACCGATTTCGTAATTATGACCAAAGGAACATCCTACATGTTCGTTACCGGTCCGAACGTAGTGAAAACAGTGACGCATGAAGAGGTAACATCCGATGAACTGGGCGGCGCAATGGTGCATTCATCGGTGTCAGGCGTTTCCCATTTCGCCTGCGAAAATGAGGCGGAAGTTATCGCGACGATAAAGCGGCTTCTACGCTATGTGCCGCAGAATAACATGGAAGAAGCCCCTTTTGCCGAATGTACTGACCCGCTCGATCGGGAAGATGACGCGCTCAATCATATCATCCCTGAAAATCCGAATCAGCCCTATGATATGAAAGAAGTCATCGACCGGGTTGTCGATGCCGGATCGTTTTTTGAAGTTCATGCGGAGTATGCGCAGAATATTGTCGTAGGGTTCGCGCATCTTGGTGGCCGTTCTATCGGTGTTGTCGCCAATCAGCCCGCAGTGTTGGCGGGTGTGTTGGATATAAATTCATCAGTTAAAGGCGCGCGATTTATTCGCTTCTGCGATGCCTTCAATATCCCGATTCTGACCTTTGAAGATGTTCCCGGATTTTTGCCCGGTACCGATCAGGAACATCATGGCATTATCAAGCATGGCGCCAAGCTGCTTTATGCCTACTGCGAGGCGACGGTTCCAAAAGTAACGGTTATCACGCGGAAAGCATACGGAGGCGCATACGATGTTATGAACTCCAAACATGTGCGCGGTGATATGAACTATGCCTGGCCAACTGCGGAAATCGCAGTCATGGGGCCGAAAGGCGCAGTTGAGATTATTTTCAAAAAGGATATTGAGGTGGCGAAAGACCCGGAAGCCGAATTAACGCGGATGACCGAAGAATACCGGGAAAAATTCGCCAATCCGTTTATCGCGGCAGCGCGTGGATTTGTGGATGATGTTATCGAACCGAAAACGACACGCGGCCGGTTGATTCGCGCCTTTGAAATGCTCGAAAACAAGAAAGATACCAACCCGCGCAAGAAGCACGGAAATATCCCCTTATAGGGACTATGGCTAAGAAAATCAAAAAAATCCTGATAGCGAACCGGGGTGAAATTGCGGTGCGCGTTATTCGCGCCTGCCGCGATCTCGGCATAAAATCGGTGGTTGTGTTCTCTGAAGCCGACCGTGCTGCCTACCATGTACGTATGGCGGATGAAGCGTATTTCATCGGTCCTGCACAATCGTCGCAAAGTTATTTGGTTCAGGATAAAATTATCGACGTTGCTAAACACTCGAAAGCGGATGCTATTCACCCCGGCTATGGCTTCCTGTCTGAAAATGCCGGGTTTTCTGATCGCTGCGCCAAAGAAGGGGTTATTTTCATCGGCCCGACCGGTAAAAGTATTTCTGCGCTTGGGGATAAAATTCACGCCCGCGAAATGGCAGTGAAACATAAACTCCCGGTCGTTCCCGGTGCTGAGTTAGGCGGGCTTGATGCCAAAGGGATGAAAGCGAAAGCGAGTGAGATCGGATATCCGGTATTAATCAAAGCGGCATCAGGCGGGGGAGGCAAAGGGATGCGCGTCGTTCGTTCTGAGGATATGCTTGAGGAATCACTTACCCTCGCAGCCAACGAAGCGAAGTCATCGTTTGGTGATGCCCGTGTCTTTATCGAAAAGTATCTTGAACATCCCCGTCACGTTGAAATTCAAATTTTGCTCGATATGCATGGTAACGGTGTGCATTTAGGTGAAAGGGAATGTTCAATTCAGCGCCGCCACCAGAAAGTTATCGAAGAATCCCCCTCTCCGATTATGACTCCCGAACTGCGTGAGCGGATGGGGAATGCGGCCGTTACGATCGCGAAAGCATCCGGTTATTACGGCGCCGGAACCTGCGAGTTCATGGTCGATCGGGATTTGTCATTTTATTTTCTTGAAGTCAATACCCGCTTGCAGGTAGAGCATCCCGTTACCGAAATGGTCACCGGAATCGATTTAGTAAAAGAGCAGATTGCCATCGCCGAAGGGGAGAAGCTTCCGTACACGCAATCTGATATTCAGTTAAATGGGCATGCTATCGAATGTCGTATTTACGCGGAAGACCCAGAGCAAGGGTTTATGCCATCTACCGGTACGCTCAAGCATTATCGCATTCCCGCCGGGCCGGGGGTGCGGGTGGATGCCGGTGTCGTTATCTATAATGAAATTCCGATTTATTATGACCCGATGATCGCCAAGCTGATTGTCTGGGGACATGACCGAAACGAAGCAATCGCCCGCACCAAACGAGCCCTTGAAGAGTTCCGCGTTTCCGGTTTGAAAACAACGATCAGTTTTCATCGCACGATTATGGATAACGCCAAATTTATTGCCGGCGATTTATCGACCCGATTTCTGGAAGAGGAATACCCGAACAATAGATATTATCATATCGATGAGGAAACTACAGAAGCTGCTGCGCTGGCGGTAGCACTCGATAAATATGTCAAAGAGCGTAGGTTGCGGCTCGACACGCATGACGGCGGTACGCGGGAAGTTTCTAACTGGGCGAAAACTCATCGCCGTACCGCAATGAATCCGCAAGAGGATACCAAATAATGCGCCGGTATCTTGTCACGATAAACGAAAAAGAGTTTACGATCGATATCGACTATCGCTCGGAACGCTATTTCGCCACGATAAAAGGTAAACTTGTTGAAATCGATTTAACGATTTTGGGCGAAAGCCGTTCCTTAATGGTTGCCGATAATCATGCCTGGGAAGTCGATATCCAAAGCAGCGGCTACGACACGCAGCGCGTAGTCTTTATGCGCGGTATGGAAATTCCGGTTGAAGTTGAAGATTACGCACTTGCACAGTTGCGCAAGCATGCGGGAGTAAAATCCGGAGCGGTTGTTGCCAAAGTAGTCAAAGCCCCGATGCCGGGATTAGTGCTCAGTGTAAAAGTCCAACCTGGCGACAAAGTCGCCAAAGGTCAGCCGTTACTTGTCGTTGAAGCGATGAAAATGGAGAACATTATCAAGTCTCAGGCCGACGGTGTTATCAAATCAGTCCATATCAAAAACGGACAGGCTGTTGAAAAGAATGATAAGTTGGTGGAGTTTCAGTAACCATGCCGCCCAAGAAGGAACAAACAACTTCGGGCATCGATGTTCCGGTCGTTCTGACTGAAAAAGATATCTCAACTGATCAAAACAGGCGTGGCCTGTTACCGGGACAATTTCCGTATACGCGCGGGATTTATCCCGATATGTATCGCGGACGACCCTGGACAATGCGCCAGTACGCCGGTTTCGGTACCGCCAGCGAAACAAACAAACGATTCAAGTATCTCTTACAAGCCGGGCAAACCGGTTTATCGGTTGCCTTCGATTTAGCCACGCAGATCGGATATGATTCGGATCATGCGATGGCCAAAGGGGAAGTCGGCCGCACCGGTGTCGCGATTGATTCTTTGAAAGATATGGAAACCCTCTTTGCGGGTATTAGTTTGGATAAGGTTTCGACTTCCATGACAATCAATTCCACCGCGGTAATTCTGCTGGCTATGTATATCGCAGTCGGAAAAAAACAGGGTGTGAAACCGGAACAGCTAATGGGGACGGTGCAAAATGATCTGCTGAAAGAGTTTATTGCGCGCGGAACCTATATTTTGCCGCCACAACCGTCGATGCGCATCATCACTGATATTTTTGCATACGCGAATACCAACTTACCGAAATACAATACTATCTCGATTTCCGGGTACCATATCCGTGAAGCCGGTGCGACTGCATCGCAGGAAGCCGCTTTTACGTTGTCCAATGCTATCGCCTATGTCGAAGCGGCATTGCAAGCGGGACTTGATATCGATGATTTCGCCCCCCGGTTATCGTTCTTTTTCGTCGCCTATAATGACTTGTTTGAAGAAGTTGCCAAGTTTCGGGCGGCGCGCCGTATTTGGGCCGATATCGTAAAAACGCGGTTCAAAGCCAAAAGTGAAAAATCGATGCTGTTACGCTTTCACACCCAAACTGGCGGCTCTACCCTTACGGCACAGCAGCCGGAGAACAATATTGTCCGGACGACGGTACAAGCATTGTCGGCGGTTTTGGGCGGAACACAGTCGCTGCATACTAATTCCTTCGACGAGGCCTTAGGTTTACCGACGGCGGAATCGGCGCAGATAGCGCTCCGCACCCAGCAGATTTTGGCTGAGGAATCCGGTGTCAGCCGGACAGCCGATCCGCTTGCCGGGTCATATTATGTAGAATACCTTACCGACGAGATCGAAAAGAAAATTCGGGATTTGATGGCGGAAATCGAAAAGCTTGGTGGCTCGATTGCCTGCGTGGAAACCGGCTGGTTTCGTGAACAGATTGCCAAATCCGCCTATGAATACCAGCAGCGAGTAGAACGCGGTGAACTAACCGTAGTCGGCGTGAACCGATATACCGCCCAGGAAGTAGAACAGGTACCGGAGATATTAAAAGTTGATGCCGAGCTGGAACGGAAGCAAATTGTCGAACTGAAACAGCTGCGCAGTACCCGTGACGCCAAACGAGTCAGCGAATCGTTACAGCGGATCGAGGCTGCCTGTCGGACCAATGAAAATGTCGTACCGCCAGTTATTGCGGCGGTTGAAGTATACGCAACGTTAGGAGAAATTGCCGATGTCTTTCGAACTGTTTGGGGAGAGTATCATGCTCGCGCGTAAATTACACGCCTTTGCCATACTTGCTTTGCTTGTCTTCGTGAGCTGTTCCGGCAACAAAGAGTCGGCAAAACCGGATACAAAACCGGAAAATGCAAATCCGGTTTCATATAAAAGCCGGTTAGCAAAAATACCGGAAAACGGCACTCTTGAAGATACGTTGTCATTCTGGATTAATGAAGCGATGGAGCGCCTCAAATACGGTGACAAAACCGCTTTCTACGAAAATGAACTGCAGTATTACACCGATGAGCACACGCTGGATGAATACCTGCGCATTCCTGAAATCAAACGGGTTCAGAACGATTCTTTGGACCACGTCGACGTGCTCGGTCTTATCCGGTTTCCGAAAGACTCTGTGTTCGTAGATGTCATGGTCTATTTTAACGGGAAAAAGGGACCGCGTGAACTGCGGGATACGATTCCGATGTATTACCACAACGGAAGATGGCGCCGCGCCTATGTATCCCGGTTCGGTTTTCAGGTCGAATATGATCAGTTGATCGAGCAGGCGAAAAAGGATGCCGGCAAATAGAGTGTCTTACGATGGCTGATTCTTTGCTGTCGCATATCGGTATAGCAGTCGCAGATCTGGAGGCGGCAATACCGGCATGGTCTTTCCTCACCGGAGATACCAATCCATTCATTGAAGAAGTCGCCGATCAGCACGTTCGAGTCGCAATATTCTCACGCAAAAACGGTGACGGCTCGAAATCGCACGGCAGGGTTGAATTAGTAGCGGCGACAGCGCCTGAAAGCCCGATCGCCAAGTACATTGCTCGTAAGGGAGAGGGGCTGCATCATATTTGCGTCTACGTCGATGATATCGATAAAAAAATCGCGGAACTGCGCGCGAACGGCGTCAAGTTAATCGATGAAACCCCGCGAATCGGCGCCGAGGGAAAGCGGATTGCCTTTGTGCATCCGGTCAATGCGAATGGTGTATTGATTGAGTTAGAAGAACGGTAGTAGCTTCGCTACTTTTTTGACGGGAAGTTTCGCTTTAGACATTCAGTTACAATTTCAATTCGTTCACTGACAAAAGCCTCTTTTGTACTTACAGGACTGAAGACAAATTGACGGCTTTCCTTTTGTTTCGCCAATAATCCCTTAGAAGCAAGATTAGTGAGTATCGTGATGATGGTCGTATGTGCCCGTTGCGGTCCGTTTTCTAAAAATAGCTGAAGTCGTTTGGCGGTGAGTGGTCCCTTTTTCCAGAGAATTTCCATTACTTCGCTTTCAGTCGGTCCCAAAAAAACCGCCAGTCCTTTGGCGGAGGGATCGAAGTAAAACCCGTTCCGCGTCTCTTTTAACTCAGCCATTTTTCCGTTTATTGCTCATGACCATGGAAGCGCCGACAGCGATAATGATGATCGGCCAGAGATAGCCCCAGATACCGCCGCGAATGATTCCCATATGCTGTAAAAGCATCAGGACGCCGAACAGAATTAACCCGATTCCAATCCACATATATCCATCTCCTCCAATATTGTCTTGTGAACTATAGAAAAGATACGATGAGGGGACAAGTTAGAAATGAACGACTCAGTGCCGCCGGATAATGCGAAGCCGGTCGACGACGATACCGGCGATTGCTTCCAGCATCTCTTTGTCGGCCTGCTTGAAATGGGACGGCTGGTTGGAGTCGATATCGATTTCCCCCAGGACAGTTGCGCCGTCCATGAGCGGTACGACAATCTCCGAACGGGTCGATATTGAGCAAGCTAAAAAGCGGGGGTCGGCGTTGACATCATCGACAATGATCGACTGTTGATCCCGCGCTGCCGCTCCGCATATACCTTTGGAGAGTTCGATACGCGTGTGCGGCGTTTCCGGTCCCACATAAGGGCCAACTTCAAGGTAGCCATCCTTCATCAAGTAAAAGCCGGTCCAGTTGAAATGCTCGGAAAATCCGTCAATCAGCTCCACTACTGTTTTTAAAACGGCAGTTTCGTTACCGTTATTGGCGATAGCGATGCGGATATTATCGATCAGTTGTTTGCGGCGGTCATCAATCATAGTCGTTCTCGTAGGGCAAGCAGGTTCTCCAGTTTGGTTTTCGGGTCAATCGTACAACCCGGACCAAATATAAGTCGTTTTGACGAAAATCGCTCTTTTAATCGATCGACCTGATACTGAATTTCATCCGGCTCACTATGCAGAAACCATCCCCTGTGATCCATCCCGCCGACAGCCACTTTTTTGCCGAGCATCGGTTCCGCCCGGTCGATCGGCAAATTCGTCGGCTCGCTGGCATCCCAATTTACCAACTGGCACGGATACGGCTGTTCTAAAAGCTTTGCTAAAAACGTATCAGTGCCGCAAACATGGAAAAGGTTTAGTGCATCACTGCCGGTTGCATGGGCCACTTCCAAATCGAAAGGAAGGCCGAAGCGCTGATATGCTTCCCATGTCAGTACTGTTCGAGAAGCCCACGAAGTTGTCGCTAAAAATATCCCATCTGCTCCGGCATTGCGGAGTTCTTCCACATATTTTTTGTATGTATCAGTAATGACTCGAAGCGCACGCAGCAGCCGTTCCGGTTCCTTCTGTAGCTGTTCGACCAGTATCTGGTCATTTGGCACCATTCTTCCGGCTACACCGAGTGGAGTGAAGATGGTCATTAATACGGGGAGTTCTTTCCCGACTTCTTTTCGTATGCGGGAAACTGCGGTCAGGTGATCTCCCAGCACACCGCTCGTGACATTAAGCGGTTTGAGGCTGTCCCAATCGCTGATGCTATTTATAGGGAAAGCGGTTTTAGTGTGCCGCTCGAATTCGCTTTTGGAGTAGATTTGTTTGAGTCCCCAGTCTTCGACATGGTAGTCAGCGCGGGGGTTGATTTTCATGAAATCCCAGTCGCATCGCTTCTGGAAATGCACCATCGCTTCGACTAAGCCGTCGATAGTCGATTCCATATGAAAAAAATGTCGCCAGATCGATGCTGCGAATCGATCCGGCGTTTCACCGGCACAAATTGCCGTTATTCGTTCTCGATGTGAAAGTTTCTCGGCCATATCAGTACGCTGAATATAGCCGAGAAACAGAGTGTCGTCTAATCTTTATTGCCGCTTATTTTTCTTCAGAAGCTGTCAGGCTGCCGTCACCGACCAGCGGGAAATAACCGACTTTGGTGATCAATGCCTGTCCTTCCGGAGATAAGACATAATCAACGAAAGTCTTGACATCACCGGAGGGTTTGTTTCTGGTGTACCAGTTCAGATACCGCCAGATTGGATAGCTGCCGTCGGCAACCGTTGCAGCGCTTGGTTCAATTGCCGGGGCATTCGCATCCCGTTTGATTTTTGCGAACTTCACACCTTTTGCATAGGCCGCGCCCCCATAGCCGATACCGAATTTATCATTCGCAACGGCGTTTACGACTGCAGCAGTTCCCGGTAAGGTTTGGGTTTCCGGTGCGAAATCTTTTCCTTTGAGCACATGATCCATGAAGAAAACATAGGTACCGGAACTATTCTCACGACCGTACAGAATAATCCGCGCATCCGGTCCGCCAATTTCTTTCCAGTTCATGATCTTTCCGGTGTAAATCGCTTCAAGTTGCTGCATCGTTAATTCGGTTACCGGATTGTCGGCATGCAGGAAGACTGCAAGACCATCTTTCGCTACCTGAATTTCATAACCGAGCGTATTGAAACGATCACGGAGTTTTTCTTTTTCCGACTGTTTCATCGGGCGTGATGCCTGCGCGATATCGGTCGTGCCGTTAATCAGCGCGGCCAGTCCGGTTCCGGTTCCGCCGCCGCTCATTTGAATGGCGATTTCCGGATTCTTTTTCATAAATTCTTCAGCCCAGCGCTGGCCGAGAATTACCATCGTATCTGAACCTTTGACGGTAATCGACTTTCTGCTCAGCGCTGCGCCGTTGTACATAACCAATAAGCCGAGCGCGAAAAGCCCCAGCGTGGTAATCAGTTTCCGTTTCATTTTTATAGTCCTTATTGCAAACTTTTAGAATACAAACAAGCTTTGCAGTCGAATGGTGTTATCTTTTTTGTCTTTCGAGCCGTTGATGGTTTCATCCTTCGGCATGATATATTCAAGTGAAAGACGGGTGTTGCTGTCCCAATAGTGATGGAACACGATCGAATGTTGATTCACTTTATCCCCTTTTTTAGCTTCAGCCGTATTCGGGTCCCAGCTGTCGAAGCGATACGCGAATCCGAACTTGGTGGTCAGCTGTTGTGACAGCCAAACATAGTATCCAAGAAAACGGGTGTCAGCAGTTCCGACGCCGAATCCCTGAAAATATTCTGCGCGAATAGCTGTTCCGCCGGCCGGAATCAGATCGAAGTATGCTTGGGCATCGACGCCTCGGCGCACTTTCTCGAAGATGTTTGAATTCTTAGCGCTGACGTAGCTCACTTCACCGGAATCGATAACGCCGTTTCTATTGCCGTCGGACCAGGTTGAACTGAAAGCAACCGGATCGACATATACCTCACCGCTGTAATAGGAAGCACCCACGTAATAGTTCTTCCAATTCACGCGTACGCGGCCGATAGCATCTTTCGGTTTGGTAAAATCCTGCCAATCGGTTGAGCCGGTGCCGTTGATGCCGCGACCCTGTAGCATTGCTGCGTTGAATTTTACTGAGAATTCATTTCTTGAAAAGTCGAAATTCAAATTTGCTCCACGATCCCGTTCGCCGGGGAAAAGCGCCTGCTCGGCAAGGCTGCGCTCACCGAAATCACGTTTCGATGAGGAGTATTCAATTTCGTACCCGAACGGGACATTGAATTGTCCGAAGGTCAAATCGGCAACTGCTGTACCATCCGATTTCAGTTTCTTGTATAACTGTCCGTACGCTTCCAGCACGGTTGGAAATCCGGAACGGCCGAAATTCAGATAGAATACATATTTGCTGGTTAACGGCGCCGGTTCATAGGCGATTTTTAAGCGGGCACGGCGCACATAAAAATTATTTCCGAATGAGGAAATAGCGGTGTTTTTCGATTCATTATCCAAAGCACTTCGTGACCGGTCGGAATAGTCATACCGAACCTGCATATACCCGGTCAGTTTGATCTTTTTCAGCCCGGTGACATCGGTCAACAGGGTCTGCAGCGGTTCTTTGATACCGTCCACTTCATCTTCAACCGCTTCAACTCGTTTCGACAGGGAATCCTCTTGTGCCTGAGTGACTTGTCCCAGGGTCAAGAAGATTGCGGCAAGCAATATTGCCGGTTTAATTCGCATGGTACTCCTTTACGTTAGGTCGTTATTGTCTGTCGCGGGTCAAGAATCGATTTGGAGTATTTTCCGAACATGAAGGATTTGTTAGAAAATGGTTAATCTTTAGGGTTTGGTTCAGATTTGGTGATGACTATCCGGGGAACCGAAAACTGAACCTTCCGGCCTTTTCTGCCGACACTTTCTGTTAGAAAGGCGGAATTACCAACAACTTGCCCACGACCATGTCATCCAAGATTCTGATAATCGACGACGAAGATTCCATGCGCAACATGATGGAAATTATGTTAGCCAAAGAAGGGTATCAGGTCGAAACAACCAATTCCCCCAAAAACGGCATTTCACTGTTACGGGAAAAGAATTATGACCTCGTTATCGCCGATTTGCAGATGCCGGAAATGACCGGAATCGAAGTTCTCAAAGAGGTCAAATCATTCAAGCGGGACCAACACTTTATTGTGATGACCGCCTACGGTACGGTTGAAACCGCAATCGAAGCGATGAAACAGGGCGCAGCCGACTATATCACCAAGCCGTTCCAAGTCGATGAACTGAAGCTTTTGGTGGGTAACACCATCAACCGAAAAAAACTGATCGAAGAAAACAGCAATCTCAAACGCCAGCTTCAGCAGGGTAGTTCGTTCGATAATTTTATAGGTAACTCCGAAGCGGTCGTACAACTGAAAGCATTTGCCCGTAAAATTGCCGCAACCGATTCGACCGTGTTGATTCGCGGAGAATCCGGTACCGGTAAAGATCTGATTGCCCGCGCCATTCATAATCAATCTCCCCGCAGCAACGGCCCGTTCATTACTATCAACTGCGGTGCATTGCCGGAAACGCTCTTGGAATCGGAATTGTTCGGCTACAAAAAGGGCGCTTTCACCGGTGCGATAAAAGACAAGGATGGCTTGTTTAAGGTCGCCGATGGTGGCACGTTCTTTCTTGATGAAGTCGGGACAACCTCGTTATCGATTCAAGTCAAACTGCTCCGTGTATTGGAAGATCGCCGTATTACCCCGGTTGGAGACACAAAGCCGATCGATGTCGATGTCCGTCTCATAGCCGCGACTAATTCTGATTTAGAAGATGACGTTAAAAACGGCCGTTTCCGTGCGGATCTGTTTTATCGTTTGAATGTTATTCCGATTCATGTTCCGGCTCTCCGTGAGCGAATCGAAGATATTCCGTTACTTGTTTCCGCTTTTGTCGAGCGCTTCTGCCGTAAATCGAAGATGTCGGCAAAAAGAATCGCCTCTGATGTTTTACGCGTATTATCGCAATATCACTGGCCGGGGAATGTTCGTGAGCTGGAAAACATTATCGAGCGGGCAGTTTTGCTGAATAAGGGGGAAGTACTCGAATTAGCTGATTTTCCGGAAAAACTGCTGACGACCCCTTCCGATACGCCTGCATCTGCGACAGCAATCCCTGCTACGCCGACGCTTGAATCGATTGAAAAAGCATATATCCATTTTGTTATGACCCAAGCTGGCGGGAAAAAGAGCGAAGCGGCCAAAGTTTTGGGAATTGACCCGTCTACATTATATCGTAAGATCGAACGGTACCAGCTTACCGAGTTTTTGACCTCGAAAGAGAAGTAAAAAATATGGGGGCGTTCCCACACGCAGTTCACGGTTGCATTTTGCAGTTTGCAAGACTTTCCGGCCGTCAAAGGCAGTCAAACGCTGTGCAAACTTAGCAGAGAGTTTTAAAAATCGAAGGGACTTGATTGACAGCTATACGGTTACCAAACAGTTCAATCCGCGCCGAAGCTGTGGCACGCAGGTTGTATATACAGTTTCGTATGAAAAACTCGATAATAACAAAGACACCAAATAAACCTACGAGGAGGTTAAACATGTTTACACGCAAGAACAATAATAAGGGTTTCACCCTTATTGAATTGATGATCGTGGTGGTCATTATCGGTATTTTGGCCGCGTTGGCTATCCCGCGTTTCATGACCGCTTCAACCCGCTCCAAGCAGGCTGAATGTCAGCAGATTCTGAAGCAGATCTACACCATGCAGCACACCTATCGTCAGGCTAACGGTACATATGGTGACGATGCTATCACTGTTGCTGCCAATGCCGGTGGTAACTTCACCGAAATCGGTGTGGAAGTTCAGACCAACAACCGCTATGAATACGAAATTGTTGCCGCTCAGAACACGTTTACCGCAACGGCTACTGCTAACCTCGACGACGATGCGACCGATGACGTTTGGACGATCGACGAAACAGGCGCCCTGGTTTGCACCAGCAACGACGCTACTTCCTGATCTGCGTCACACTTGACTTACAAAGGCGCTCCTTCGGAGCGCCTTTTTTTTGTTTGGTCTTTCTTGTAGGTCAGGACTCCTGTAGTCCTGACATCTTTAATTAGGAGTCAGGAGCGCAGGGCTCCTGACCTACAAAAGCTGACATCTTTCTTTCGCGTTAAAGTGATAATGTATCCGAAATAGTATCATATATTGATACGCATGTCGAAGTTACGTCGCTACTTTTCCGGGAATGAATTTGTCTTTCTGACTGTTGTTACGCATAAACGGCAACCGATTCTTATTGATCACGTTGATCTTTTACATACGGCGATTACTACTGCTGGTGAACGTCTTTCTTTTACCCTTACCGCATGGGTTATTTTGCCAGACCATTTTCATGTAATAATAGAAGCAACATCTGCCAACCCATCTGATATCTTGCAGCGCATAAAGTTATCTTTTTCTGCTCACCTAAGAAAGCAAATGGGATTAGATTCCGGGCGAGTTTGGCAGCATAGGTTTTGGGATCATCATATCCGTAACCAGAGCGATTTCAGTACTCATATAGATTACATTCATTACAATCCCGTGCGACATGGGTATTGCAGGAAACCGTTAGATTGGCTGTATTCTTCTTTGCATGAATATGTGGCTGATGGCTACTATTCTAAAGATTGGGGCAATAAAAAGCGAATCGAGTTTGCTGAAGATTTTGGCGAATAATCTATCTTGTTGTTTTAAGAAGTCAGGAGCACAGGGCTCCTGACCTACGCAAGAATCTTTCTTGTTGATTCCCCCTTCGGCCTGCCGATACTTACCTCATATGCGGCCTATTTTTAGACTTTTTTTCATGCTGTTTTTGGGGACATGGGGAACCCTTTTTGCCCAGACCGACCCGGCTAAAACAGAGGCGTTTGGGATAGCTCATTTGACCGAATATCTCGGCCTGAGACCGACCGATTTCGGCTTTCGCTCCGACTACACCGACCCGGACAGCTTACGGCTAAAGCAGGTCGCCCGGCTGATGCGCACCCCGCTCGGTATGCCGGAATACACCGAGTCACTCCGCCGTACGTATGTCAAAGGGCAACCGGAAGTCGCTGCCCAATTACTCTTTGCAGATTTGGAATGGGAACACACCAAAGGACGCAGTCGTCCATATCAGGCGGATATGGCGGATATGCGCAGCAAGTGGACGCTTTACTTTACCAACAGCGAAATCAATCAACTGCTCATGCGTGCCGCGACGTATCTCGATGTTTCCTTCCCGCGTTCCGCTGAAATGACTTTTGCACCGCTCTCAGCCGAAGAACGCCGCTTTTTGCACACCGATGTCAAAGAGATGCTGATGACACATGAAGCCGAAGAGCAAATGAACCCGGCGCAGTTGGATTCAATCGAAAAATATGATGAGCACACTGCCGAACTGCTCGCCGATCTCGCGCCCAAAATAGACCGTGACCCGATTGTCGGCGTCGGCATCGAAGCATTGCGGGAGCTAATGCAGGAAATTAATCTTTTCCGTGATCAAATTAAGTCCGGAAAAATCAGCCCGGAGAAAATCATCAAAGATGCGCTCTTCCTGCCGGATAACACCGACCTGAAGTCCTATCTCGGTAAACAACCGGGCTGGGCGGTAGGAGGTGTCGGAAACGACCGGTTTTCCGGTGATCTTTCGTTCGTGCTCGATTTAGGCGGCGATGATGTCTACGATCTTACGTATGATCCCGCCAAACCGCACGGCGTTATTATCATCGATCTCGGCGGTAATGATGTCTACCAATCAAATAGTGATTTCGGAATTGCTTCCGGCTGCTTATCAGTCGGAATGCTTTTGGATTTTGGCGGGGATGATATCTACCGTGCGAAATCATTCTCGCTCGGCTCCGGCTTTTTTGGATTCGGCGTTCTCTATGATGCCGCAGGCAACGATCAGTATTTCGGTGACACGCATATTCAGGGAGCGGCCACATTCGGGTTAGGTCTGCTCATCGATGAAAACGGACGGGATCAATACACCGCCGCCTTTTGCTCGCAGGGGTTCGGCGCTACCGGTGGTATCGGTGCGTTGTATGATATCAATGGCGTCGATCTTTACTCCGCAGGCGGCAAATACAAAGACTTTTTACGCTACAAAGACCATTACCTGTCGATGTCGCAGGGATTCGGTTACGGAATTCGTCCGACTCTCTCCGGCGGAATCGGCGCATTGATCGATTTTCACGGGAATGATACCTACCTTTCCGATATTTTCGGACAAGGGACAAGCTATTGGTGGTCTTTGGGTGTGCTCTATGATTCCACCGGCAACGATATTTACACGTCGTATCAATATGCTCAGGGCGCGGCGACGCATATGACGCTCGGCATGCTTCTGGATGAGTCCGGTGATGATGCTTACACCGGCAAAGGGGTCATGCAGGGCTGTGGTCATGATTACGCCTGCGGATTGCTCTTTGACCGGGGTGGAAATGACACCTATGTCGCGTACGATCTCTCGCAAGGCGCAGGCTCAGCCAACGGCGCCGGAATGCTTTTAGATATTTCCGGAGATGATCGCTACTTAGTAAAAAGCCGCGACAACACGCAAGGCTACGGTAATCCACGCCGGGATTATGGCTCAATCGGTCTGTTTATCGACTTAGGTGGTAAGGACTATTACGACGGCAACGGCCGTGACAGTTTCTATTGGATGACCAAATCCAAATGGGGCGGCGGGATGGATATCGAATTCCCCGTCAAACAGGATAGCGTACGGGCAGAAACCGAATGAAAAAGCTCATTACCATATTTTTGCTTACTCTTTTCGTGACTGCCACCGGACATGCCGAAGATGCGGTCTTAAAAAAGAAGCTCGATTCACTATTTGTGATTGCCTCGTCGGGAGAAGTTGACCATCGTGATCAAAATGAACCGGCGATGGACTCGATTGCAAAGTATGGCACGGACGCTGTTCCGTACCTGGTTGATAAATTCACCACTAAATCGGCCCGGGAGCGCTGGACTGTTATTTGGACCTTGCAGCGAATCGGCGCCAAAGCGGTGCCGTATTTGGTGCAGTCATTGAACCGTCAGGATGGATTAGTCGTGGAACGTGTTTGTTTCGCTTTGGGTGAAATAAAAGATACCGGCGCGGTTCTGTCGCTTGTGAATATCGCTACTCACACCCGTTGGCAGGTGCGCAACGAAGCTATCGGCGCGCTCGGTAAAATAGGGGATAAGCGGGGTGGTCCTGCGGCAGTTGCGGCATTGCGGGATACGATCGATGAAGTTCGTAAATCCGGCGCCGTTTCCTGCGGCTCGATTAAACATACTGATGCGATTCCTTCACTTATTCAGCTTTTCGGCGACAGTTTTTATGGCGCCCGTATGTCGGCCAAAGAGGCGCTTACCAAACTCGACACTGTCCGTGTGCGGCAATTACTCGGAGGACTTATTCAGTCCGATACAACTGCACTTGGTGATTTAGCCTGCGATGTCTACGCGCAAATCGCCGATATGAACTCCCTGCACGTGTTAGCCTCGCAATTACGCGCCGACCGGTTTGAACGCCGTGCTCATGCCGCGCTGGGAATCATTACCGCCGATCCGGTAAACAACTGCGGTTTCCACGAGCAGTTTTCTGGTGAAGACTACGCCGACCAACTTACCCGTTTGAAAATCAAATCCGCTCTTGCCCTGCTTGCCGATGCGAAACAATAGTCTGCACAGCCGATTGTCGGGTCTGGGCAGCCAGTTATTCGGAACAAAAAAATCGAACCAAGCAGAAGAAACAGCTAACAAGCAGTTTCCTTCCCGTTATGCGAAATTAGCGAAAACCCTTTCCGGACACATTGTCCAGAGAGCCGCTGGTACGTTTTGTCAGGTCGATGCAGTCTATCCGAACAACTACGCGCATGGTTCCTTCGCGTTGCGGGAATTGCTGGCTTCTCCGGAAATTCCGGTTTCGAGTTTTACCAAAGATGCCACTGAAGGAACAGTAACATTAGAACAACTTCGGTTTATTGATACGGAAACGACCGGATTAGGGGGGAGCGGCACTGTTCCATTTCTCATTGGTGTTGCCAAAATCGAAAACGGCAGCGTGCAGATGCGGCAATTCTTTTTGCCGGATTACAATGATGAAGCGGGAATGCTTGAGGCATTCTGTGAAGAGCTTCCCGATGATTGCTCACTCGTTTCCTATAACGGTCTTTCATTCGACCAGCCAGCTTTACTGTCACGCTGTATCGTGAACCGAATAGCGACTAATCTTGATACCTTGCCGCATTATGATTTGCTGTTTCCGATGCGTCGTTTGTTCAAACGCCGTTTGAAAGACTGCAAACTGCAAAATATCGAAAAACAGATTCTTGGGTTCGAGCGCGTTGATGATATCCCCGGATTTTTGATTCCGAGTTGCTATTTTGACTGGCTCTCCGAAGAAAAAACTGATTTGCTTAACCCGATCGTCGAGCATAACCGTCTTGATATTCTTTCTCTGGTTTTTCTCGCCGGATTTTTGCGGGATATTTTCGCCGAAGAAGGGGAGCCGCTTGAGGAAATAGATGATATCCATTCGCTTTCCCGTACCTACGCCGTTCGCAAAGCACATGACATTACTTACCGCTTGTTTCAGCGCATGGAATCTCTGAGTGCCGATTCACTCTCCGAAGATGTTCTCTTGTATCACGCCGCCAATTTACGCCGGATGGGGAAGCTGACTGAAGCTGTTGAACTCTGGATGCAGATAGCGGATATAGGATCAAAGCCGGGCGCATTGGCTGCAATCGAACTGGCCAAATACCATGAGCGGTATGAAGGAAACTTCGAAACTGCCTTACAATTCGCCAAACAGGCCAGCCGATCACCCCTGCTTACCAAAACGCATAAAACAGCCTTAGACAATCGGATAGCCCGGCTTCACCTGAAAATCAGAACTAACTCCGATCAGTAAACTCTCCGGTCAATCCGCCGATAAACAGGGATAGATGACTACCGAACTGTTTACGCGTATTCTGAACGACCACAAAGAGCTGACCGCTTTGCCGCAGACGATGGCGGCGGTGCTGCGGATTGCGGCGGATGAAGAATCCTCTGCCCGTGAAATGTCGGATACGCTTTCCCGCGATCCCGCCTTAACCGCCAAACTCCTGCGCGTAGTCAATTCTCCGTTCTATGGCGTCGGCCGTGAAGTATCCTCAGTCAAACAGGCCGTGATGACTGTCGGCAACCGGGCAGTGACGGCCTTGGTGCTGTCATCCTCGGTGTATGATTTAACCGGCAAATGGAAAACGACGATCGACCGGAAACGCTTTTGGCGGCACTCGCTCGAAGTCGCCATTGCCAGCCGTTTGATTTCTGAAACGGTGAAATATCCGTTTCCGGATGAAGCCTTCGTCGCCGGATTACTGCACGATGTCGGTTTGCTTGTGCTTGAAAAGTCTTTTCCCGAGCAGTTCGCGAAAATCTGGCAGAACCGTCCGGTCGCGCAGCCGTTTTATGAGCTTGAGCATACTACTTGGGGAACCGACCACGCCAAAGCCGGACAGTTTTTATTCGAGCAGTGGAATTTGCCAACCGCTATTTGCACGGCCGTAGGGAAGCATCATAGTATTGCGCAATTGTCGAATGAACAGACATCATTGCTTCCCAAGATTGTTGCCCTTGCCAATATCATTTCACGGTTCAAGGTTACATCGACTTCACAAGCGCCGGAAACGGTGAATGACCGTCATGCCTTGTGCGAGCAGTTGGGGTTAACCGACAAATACCTGCATGAAATTGAAGGACAACTGTTGAACAAAGTTGTTGAAGAGGCTCGTTTTCTGGAAATGGAAATCGGGTCGATTGATGAAATTCTCACGGAAGCGAACAAGATGCTCTATGAGCAGTATCTGACCGTGGAAGCGTTGCTGCGGGAAAACCGACGGATGCAGGAGGAGATCGCCAAGGCAAAGGTCAAAAAAGCAGCCTTAGAAGCGCTCCAGACGATTACTGCGACCTTCAACCATTATATCAATAACGCCTCTGCGACTATTCTGGGTCGGGCGCAGTTAGTCGAGATCAGTATTCAGCAGGGGAATATCGGCGATCCGCGAGGGACGGCTGCCATGTCGATGCAGGTGATTTCCAACAGCGTCAACACGATTTGCGCCGTGATGAACGAACTGAAATCACTGACTGAGTTTGAAACGATCAGCTATCACGATACCGCATACATTCTCGATATCGAACAGCGTATCCAAAAACATCTTGAGCATCTCGAAGCAATCGCCCACGCTGAAAATTAACTGGTGAATTTAAAAAGAGTTATCGTTTCGCCGAAACGATAATCGTGCTGCCGTTACCGTCGATGGTCAATTTCTTGTTGCCGCTTCCGACTGCAATCGTCGCCAGCTTTGCTTCTCCTTTGGTGGTGACATCCGCCGGGATAGCTGTCTGAATCTGTCCGCCAACCGAACGTACCAAGAGATTGCCGTTACTTTCCTGCGGCATGATGACCTGTACGCTGCCGAAGTTGGAGTTGATATTCGAGTTCCCATTGAAATCACGGCCAAGCAGTAGCATAACTGAGCCGCTTTCGTTGTGAATCGAAAATGGCCCTTGTAAAGTCTGGCCGCTGACGGAACCGAACCGGTTTTGGACATCGACCAAACCACGAATATTTTCAAGCGACAAACTGGTATTGTTATTTTCAACCGTTGCCGATCCGCTGATCATCCGCAATTCAGTTTGGCCGAACGTATTACTCGTTTCGACATTTCCCTGAACATTGGAAATCATGATGCTGCCGTTCTGATTCGTGGCGTTCACGTTGCCGATATGGTCGGTTACCATCACGTGGCCGGTCGCTTCGATAGTCGCATCCCCGCGGGATTTGGTCAGCTCGACATTGGCGAATGAGGTGGCGATATGCATCGGCCCGTTACCGCCCATAATCGAAACCGGCGCATGGCTGTTGACGATTTCCAGTTTGCCGGTAACGTTGACTAAGCTGACTTGGCCGAAACTGTTGCGAATTTCTGCGCCCCCGCTGCCGCCGCTGACGTCGACACGGGAATTGGAAGCGGTTATCTCTAATCCGCCATTTATATCGATCGCCTGAACGGTAGCAAACTGCGCTGAAAGTTCAACCGGATTCGTTGAAGGGACATAGACAATCATTTTGTGCTGGCTGAGCGTTACGCGTGAGTCGGTAAAGCGAGGGACATTCATTGTAACGTGAATGCCGTCGGTTGATGGCACTATCGTCAGCTTGGCGTCATTCGTTATTTCTTCCGCTACTTTTTTAGTTGGAACAGAAAAACGGATAGTCGATTGCACCTGCACCACATTTCGTTTCCATCCGGTGACAATCAAATCACCGATCGGGTTGGTGATAATAATTGGCAGTTTAGCAGATGACACCTTGGTGCTGTCGTAAAATTCTTTCGTTACCGAGCCGACACCTTCTTTTGAAAAGGCGATAACCTGTTTGTTGGTCGAAGAAAGATTTCCCGGCTTATCCAAAATAATAACACTCGGCGGGGTGGGTACAGTCGGAACCGGCGGAACAGGAGTGACCGGCGCTACCGGAGCGACAGGATCAACGGCAGCATGACCTGCCGCCACTGCATCTTCGTATGCCTTTGCCGCCTTTTCGTACTCTTTGTGCGCCGCTTCAATGTGGGCAAGTTCTGCATCGAGCGCAGACATGTCACGGTGATATTCCTCAAGCCGTACGCTCAAGCTGTCCTGAACGGCGGCGGTAATACGGGCTTTGGTTTGTACTTTGCTTAAGCGAATGGCCAGATCATTGGTCAATTGATCGGAGATAAGCTCTAATTCCTGCGCAAGTTGACGGGTGAGCTTATGCGCTTTCCGCTCCTGTGCGGAATGCCCTAATTTTTTTTCGATGGCGAGCGCTTTGTCGCTGATCAGTTTCAACTTGTCGCTTAAAGCATTCGGGTCGTTGGTGATTCTGCTGGTAACAAGTATCTCTTCGATCATGCGCAGTTGATCGGTAAGGGAATAAAGCTCATCAAGCTGCAGTTCACTTAAATATCCGGTGAAATCGCTGACGGTTAAATGGAGTGATTCAAGCAGGTCGACATAATCGCGTGCCAGTTCACGCTCATCGGCAGTCAAACGGGATTCCGCTTTTGGGCGTGGGGTATTCTCAATATCCGGGGGGAGTGGTGTTTGAGCGGTAATGGAACCGGCAAACAAGGCAATACTGAGCAATACCAGTCTGGATAATGATGCAAACCGGAAGTGTGTTTTACTGCCTGTTTTCATATGGTATCATCCCAGGGATGTTCGTAATCAAGATACTCCTGATTCTCGTTTCCTGATGTTAAATCCGGCCACGTATTCGGCGTGGGCTTGGTGTCGTTGCTAAGGCTATACATCCGTGTTTTCAGTTTCTTCCGTTTCGGTAAAAAATGCTCTCCCTATTTCTTACGAGTTTTTTCCCGACTTGTTCCTTCTTTGTGAGCCGCAAGTATATGTGGCAAAGGCAGTAACTGCCAGAAAGAACAGGTATAATTTTCGCAAAAAATGCGTTAAAAAAGGCTTAACTTGACAAACCGGGGTCTCTGGCTCATCTTATTGTGTCCCAATAGATTCTCGGCAGCCATTCGGCCATATGCATATCCGGTATTTTCGTGCCGATACTGTAAGGGCACAGTCAAAATGAAGATAGTATCTCTTAGCAATAAAGGAATATAGCAGATGCAGCGGCATACCCGTTTTCTCGCCATAATGCTTATAGCGCTCGGTTGCTTGTTAACCGCTTCAGCCTCCGGTTTTGACCGTAAGGCCGAGCATGCCCGCAAAGTCGGCGCATACGACCCGGTCAAACGGTCAATGACAGAGGGGAAAAAGAGCGTTCCGACCCTTTCTTTGTCGTTGCCGGATTATATGATCTCGCAGCCGGTCATTCCTTCCCGGTTTACACAGCAAAACGCCGATGTTGTTGTGCTGAAATCCGGTCAATGGCTGACTGTCTGGTGCGACAACCGGAATGGCGCATACAAAATTTTCGCGCAAAAGCTAACTTCCACCGGCGTCAAGATCGGCAGTAACCAGCTGGTGGCCGGCTCAACTGACGGATCTCATTTTGTCGATCCGAAAATCGAGGTAGACACTGCGGGACACCTGTTTCTTTTTTATCGTAATGCGACCAAAGGGTTGATTCTTGGAACGCGGCTGGATGAAAATTTGAACGTGACCGTCCCTGAATTTTTAGTCAATGACACAACTGCCGTATCCTACGCCGGTTTGTATGATGTAGCCGTTTATCCGGATGGACGGTTCGTTGCCGTGTGGGAGAACAGCACTATCAGCAGCATCGCCATTCAAATGCGAATTTTTGACGTTACGGGAGCATCTGTGCTGGGGCCGGTTGATGTCAGCGTCGATGGTGGGTCGAGTATTAAATGGGAGCCGAATGTCGCGGTTGAACCGAATAGCGGATTTCTCATTACTTGGGAAGATGACCGTACCGGCAACAGTGATATTTATGCCCGTCTGTATAATGGCGCCGGAACGGCGCTGGGTGCGGATTTTAATATCATCCCGCCCGGTTCTGCATCGTTTATGCAGTCCGCTCCCCGGGTCGCGTTTTCACCGCGTGATAAATATGTTATCGGTTGGATAGATCGGCGGGCGGGCTTAGGGGCGTATATACAGCGTTACGATGCAACTACCGGATTGGTCGGTGTCAACGAACGTATTTCGCAGGTTGATACCAGTATCTATTGCTGGGACCTTGATTTTTCAGTTAACGCCGCCGGTGATTTACGCGCGGTTTGGGAAACCAGACCGCTCAGCACGATTACGTTTCTTGCGTTTTCTACCGGCTATACGCCGAATGGTGGATTCAATACCGTCAATGAGAGTTCAGTCGGCGGACGGTTCGAAGCAGCAATTGCCCATGATGCTACCGGAAATTTCTCAGTGGCGTGGCGTGAAGTCGGTAGTGATGAACCGGATATACATTTTATGACATTCACGCCGCCAACGACTCGGGTGTTAGCGGATGAACTGAAATTGAATGATGATTTACGCGGTTCTCCGGTTGCCGATCCGGTTATCAAAGCGACAACTACCTGGACCAATTTAGTAGCATTTTCTAGTGAGCGGCGGGATGAGGGGGATATTATCCTCGGAAATATCAATAACTCCGGATTCATTCAGCGAAGCAACGCGCAGGTAAATCAGGATGCACCCGGCTCACTACAATTTCAACCTGATATAGCCGTTTCGCCGAGTTCAGTTTTGACCGTCTGGGTGGATGGACGGGATGTGCTCGCCGTTCCCGGGCAGCGTATCTTTGGCCGCTATTCCGATGCCCAGGGAATTTTCAGCGGCAGTGAATTCATGATTTCTGATTCCGCGCAGCTCGGTTCCAAATCCCGGCCAAAAGCAGCGATGAATGCTGCCGGGAAAGGATTAGTTGTCTGGCTTGATTCCCGATTCGGATTCGCGCAGGTCATGGGGCGCTGGCTTACTTCCGGCGGCGCATTGGATGGTGCTGAGTTTACCGTTTCATCAACGTCAGTCGATACCGTCTGCGCGTTTCCCTCATTGATGGTCGATACCACTGGACGCTTTTATGCTGTCTGGTTGGATAACGGCATCGATACGCCGATGGTGCGCGGGCATTGGTTCAACGCCGATGGCAGCGAGGGTGGAACATTCGAATGGCAGCCGAGTGATCCGGGAACCGCGTTACTTGAGCTTTCCGCCGATCTGTTTCCTGACGGTAATATTGCGCTTTTATGGAGTGCTATTGTTCCTTCCGGTGTTAGCCTGTACATGTCCGTTATCTCCAATACCGGAACAGAGATTATCACGCCGCGGGAAGTGCCGGATGTCGTGGATGTTTTCCCGACCCACCCGTCGGTATCTGTCAGTACGGTTAGTCAATATATCAGTTGTACCTGGGTAGATATGCGGGATGGGAAAGAGCAGGTCTATTTCCAAATGTACGATGGCTTCGGACTTTCCGTTGGACCGAACGAAGCGATAGCTTCTACATCAGTCGAGTATATGCGCACTCCCGCCACTGATAACAATTTCGGACGCGCCTGGTTTGTCTGGGTTGATCCGCGTCAATATGGAGATAATGTCTGGGGCGCGTTTACGATTTATCAACCGACTGATGCTGATGGAGAAGAAAAACCGAGTCTGCCGTCGAAGTTCACGCTCGGACAGAATTATCCGAATCCGTTCAATCCGAAAACGGAAATCCCGTTCAGCCTGACTACCAAAACAGAGGTTACGTTGATTGTCTACAATGTGCTCGGACAGGAAGTACGCACGGTAATGAATGAAATCTTACCGGCCGGTGAGCATATAGCGGTATGGGATGGGCGTGACAACAGCGGCAACAGCGTTACGACGGGTGTCTATTTCTACCGGTTACAAGCGGGAAGTATCGATCAGGTGAAAAAGATGGTGCTGCTGAAATAGCAGCGCCGTTTTATTGTGGGATGAACAGCGCGCTGAAATCCTGAAAGAAGTGCGCGATAATACAGGGCCACAACGAGCCGGTACGGATATACAAAAGTGAGAACATCAGTCCGTACGTGGTAATTACGATAAGCCCGGGAATTCCCTGATAGGAATGGCAAATCCCGAAGGCCAGCGACGACAAAATAGTTGGGACTACCCATGAGTTCAATCCGTGCAACATTCGCAGACGAGTCATTAGATATCCGCGAAACGCAGTCTCTTCACAAACCCCGGCGGTAATCGCCACAAACACCCACAGAATTTTCCCATGTAAACTTTCCGGTATTAATAGCCCGATCTCACCGGGCATCGGCAGGCCGACCTGCGCCAGTGTCCAGGCTAAGCCTGACAAAATGAGATTTGCCATCAATACAAACGCGATAGCCCACGCGATATAGATTGGTCTGAACGAAGTAAAGCCGATTGCTCTGAGAGGTGTTTTCTCGCTCTGGGTCGTCCAAAGGACCAATAAGAACATTCCCCAAAGCATAATGACCGTGGAATACAATAGCACAAGCCGCATCCCTTCGTTCAAACTGCGCAAAAGGGCGGGGGCGTCTTCACCGAAGATCAGTGCCTGAATCGGATAGAGAACTAACAGTACTGCCAGTGAAACCCATGTCCAGGGCGTAGAGGTAAACGAACTGTTGCCTGTTTGTTCCTTGAAATCCTGCTGCTGCGGGCTTTCGCTCCGACGGGAAGCGTAGACTTCGTATCGTTCGATGTCATCTTGGTGCATTTCTATTCATTCTACGCAATTCACTCGCCAAAAACAGGGGAAATTCACTACAAACTGCGGGTTTCATCCCTTAGTGTCTGTGCAAATACTGAACAACGGGAATACAGGGGTGATGTGACACTTGTGATATCACGTGAACGTAATCAGTTTCATGTGATATGACGGCTATGTAATAGTCACCCGTCATCGGGGCCGTGTATTATTCCCGCGAACGACAGGGCTAGGAGTGTTATGAAAAGGGCTAAGATTGTCTACCAGGACTGGATTGTCCAATTGGGGCATGATCCGGATCTGTTTCCGGAGGAGCGTCTCATTCAGGCAGAAAGTGGAACCGAGGGGATTTCATTTTTTGCCTCATCATCGCATGTTTCCGATGAAATTGAGCAGGCGGTTGCAAAGGGGATGCAAACGCTCACCGAAGATGAGCGGGAGTTTATCGCCCGGTTTCACTTCATGGGGGAGAGCTATCAGGAGATAGCCGAGAAATCCGGACGGATACCGCATAAATTAGAAGCGCTTCACCGCCGGGCGCTACGCAAACTGAAACTGACCCTCACCGAGTTTGCAGTTAAGCGATACAATCTTGCAATCAACGATTCAGAATTGCGAGCGGCGCAATGTCCTCTCTGCCAATCGCCGTATTGTCTCGACATCAATCAGCTCATCAATCAAAAACCTGCGCATGAAACGTGGCGGCCGATAATCCGCGTGCTTCGTGAGCAGTATGGAATAAGTATCCGTTCACCGCAGGTATTAATCGGACATCAGAAATATCATCACGGAATGCAATCAACAGAAAGGACGATGTATGGAATCGACCATCACCAAAACTGAAACCGAACCGACTTCGGTAACCAAAACTCGGGGCGAGCACTGTTTAAATATCTTCGTTTCGCATGAACTCAAAAGCCGACTGCAGGGATTGAGCGATAAATATGATCGCACCCTTTCCGACATGGTCCGCGCAGTGTTGCGAATCGGCATTCCGATGATGGAAGGGTTATCCGAAGCGGAAGAAACCATGGTGAAGGAATATATCAGCTTGTTTCGAAAGCTGCGTCAGGTGAAGAGTTTAAAGGAGATTTAAAGCTTCGTAAGTCATGATTTCCATTATTGTTACTCGAAAAAGTGGGACTAAAAAAAGCTTGAGCATCCGCTATACCAGCGCGTATACTTAGGGCTATCATGTACCTAAAGCAGCGGACAATTAAGCGGGATATTTCCCTCTCCGGAGTCGGCCTCCACACAGGGAACTCCTGCACGATGACCTTCAAACCGGCGCCGCCTGATCAGGGGATTCGGTTTGTTCGCGTCGATCTGCCCGACAAGCCGTTCGTGCAGGCCGATGTCGACCATGTTGTCGATATTTCCCGCGGCACAACGCTGCAAAAAGGGGAAGCGAAAGTTCACACGGTCGAGCATGTTCTCGCTGCTTTCGCCGGGTTGCAGCTTGATAACATGGTGGTCGAGTTGGATAACAATGAGCCGCCGGTGTGCGATGGTTCAGCTATCGAGTACGTAAACAAAATTCTCGAAGCAGGTATTGTCGAGCAGGATGCCGATAAATTCTATCTCGAAATCGATACGACAATGTCGTACAGCGAGCCTGATCGCGCGGTCGATCTGGTTGTGACGCCGTCTGATGATCTCCGTATTACCTTTATGATCGATTACCAGAACCGCGCTCTCGGTACGCAGTACACGACGCTTATGAATCTGGAAAAAGAGTTCGTCAGCGATTATGCGCCGGCGCGGACATTTTGTTTCCTTTCTGAAGTTGAACAGCTTCGCAAATCCGGTTTGATTAAAGGCGGGACACTCTCGAGTGCGATCGTGATTTACGATTCTGAAAATGGAAAGATAGATCACAGCAAAGTCGACCATAACCGTATCAAAGCGGCGTTGAATATGAAAGATGAGGTTTTTGTCGGTGAAGACGGCATTATCAACAGCGTCAAGATGCGTTTCCCGAATGAACCGGTGCGGCATAAAACGCTCGATTTGCTCGGCGATCTCTTTTTAATCGGCGCGCCGTTTAAAGGGCATGTGCTGGCCGCGCGTTCCGGTCATAAAGCGAACGTCGCTTTAGCGCGCAAGATGCGGGAACTCTACAAAAAGAAAAAATTCGTCAGCCGTTTCTCGAACAAAAAAGGAAACGCGCTTGATATCAATGCGATTTTGGAAATCATGCCGCATCGGTATCCGTTTTTAATGATCGATCGCGTGATCGACATGGAACCGGGGAAGCGGGTGGTGGCGATCAAAAATGTCACGATGAACGAAGAGTTTTTCCAGGGGCATTTCCCGGGTCATCCGATTATGCCGGGTGTGCTGATTTTGGAAGCGATGGCGCAGGCAGGAGGCTTTTTGCTTTTGAACAACATTCCTGATCCGAAAAAGAAGGTTGTCTATTTTCTCGGTGTCGATAACGCGCGGTTCCGTAAACCGGTTGTACCGGGGGACCAATTGCGCTTTGAAATGGAAATGCAATCGCTCCGCCGAAATACCTGTAAAATTACCGGCAAAGCCTATGTCGATGATACTGTCGTAGCGGACGCCGATTTGATGGCGATGATAATTGACCGATGAACAACACGATACACTCCACAGCAATCGTATCTCCCAAAGCTGAACTCGGCGGCAATGTCTCAGTTGGACCGTACTCGATAATCGAGGACGGCGTTAAAATCGGCGCTGGTTCAATTATTGCATCGAATGTCCTGATTGCTGCCGGTGCAGAACTTGGACAGAACGTAAAAGTATCGCACGGCGCAGTGCTTGGTACGCAGCCGCAGGATTTGAAATTCGGCGGGGAGCCAACCAAGGCGATAATAGGAGATAACACCGTCATTCGTGAATGCGTAACCATTAACCGAGGGACGAAAGCATCGGGAAAAACAGTCGTTGGTAAAAATTGCTTATTCATGGCCTACACGCATGTTGCCCATGACTGTATTCTCGGTGACAACGTTATTATGGCGAATTCGGTGAATCTCGGTGGTCATGTCGAAATCGGCAACTACGCGATTATCGGCGGGTTAGTGCCGGTGCATCAGTTCGTCAAAATCGGCGCCCATGTCATGATCGGCGGCGGTTTTCGCGCGGTGCAGGATATTGTTCCATTCGCTTTGTGCGGCGGTTATCCGTTAAAGGTGGTCGGAATGAATATGACCGGTTTGCGCCGGAGAGGATTCAAACCGGATGTACTCAAAACGCTTGAACATACGTTCAAGCTGCTCTTTTTCTCAGGATTGAATACTTCACAGGCGGTGGAACGAATTAACGCTGAGATTCCGTTGATTGCTGAAGTCAAGGAAGTGCTCAGTTTCTTGGGAAACTCAAATCGCGGCATTGTGAAATAAGCGCCCGCGAGGTATCCGGGTATGAAAAAAACAATCCTCTATATCTGGCTTTTTACGTTAGTCTGCGTACTTGCGCAGCCGGCAATGTATTACAACGAATTGCCTGATCAGCTCGCAACCTCATTTGATTTACAAAACAATCCGGACGGGTACAGCAGCAAAGAACAGTTTCTGATTCTATGGGTTGCACTGATTCTCTTTATAAATGGCATTATGCATTTTATTACGTCGGTTGTTTGGCGTATCGCACCGACACGATTTAATGTGCCCAACCGGACATATTGGCTGTCGACAGAAGAAAATCGGAAGTTCGCGCGGGAAAAAGTTTCGATTGGAATGAAGCTGATCGCGACGACCTGTAATCTTTTGCTTATGTCGGTTTTTTATCTCATCTATACGTTCAATGTACAGGGAAAAGCGCCGTTTGATTCGATGTTGGTAATGGGCGGATTTGTCCTCTTGATGTTGGCGATCGTTGCTTATTTTCTCAGTTCATTTCGTCTGCCGCCGCAATCGAGCGGTAATCCCTACGCCCGGTAATCAGTATGAGCGAACGTAAAGTACGGACAGCGGCAATCGGTGTCGGGGCGTTGGGGAAACACCATTTGAAATGGCTTTCGCAATTACCGCAATCTGAGTTGGTCGGTTGTTATGATCTCGATACGGAAAAAGCAAAGACATTTGCACAGCAATACAATTGTACAGCTTTCGGTTCCCTTGATGAATGTGCAGAAGCGGCAGAGGCGGTTTCAATCGTAGTAACGACCAAAGCGCACTTTGAAGTCGCCCGTTTTTTTATTGAGCGCGGTATTCATTGTTTAATCGAAAAACCAGTGACGGCGACATTGGAAGAAGCTTCAACATTACAACAACTCGCAATCACAAAAAAAGTTAAAGCGGCTGTCGGACATATAGAGCGTTGTAACCCGGCAGTTCGTGCAGCTATCAACGCGGGTATAGCACCCTCGTTTATCGAGGCACATCGGCTGGCGAGTTTCGATCCGCGCGGGGCTGATGTCGCCGTTATTTTGGATTTGATGATTCATGACATTGACTTGGCCTTACTCTTTATTAAGCACCCGGTCGTTGATATTCAGGCTTCGGCAGTGGCGGTGGTTTCCGATTCGGCGGATATTGCCAATGCCCGGCTAACCTTTGCAAACGGAGCCGTTGCAAACTTGACCGCCTCACGTATCTCACTTAACGCAATGCGCAAACTTCGCCTGTTCCAGCATGCAGGTTATGTTTCGCTCGATTTAGCCAAAAAAGAGGCAGACACGTATCGACTCATTGCTTCGACTGATAAAGCGGAGGGGATGCGCCTGCCGCTCGGCAAATCCGGCCGGGATGTGTTATATCAAAAAAAGGCGGATGACGGTGTCGATATGCTCGGTGCTGAGTTGGGGCAGTTTTTAGATGCGATTATCCATGATACTCCGGTTGCGGTTTCGATTTCAGAAGGGGCGGAGGCATTGCGCATTGCCCTTGAAGTAGAGCGTATAGGGCATGCCTCGGTAGAACGTCTGCTTTCCTAATCAGATGAAATCTTCAACCATTTTCCTTTCGGCAGGAGACCACTCCGGAGATGTGGCGGCATCATTGTTGGTCGATGCCTTACGTTCCCGCATCCCTGATATACAATTGTTCGGATTGGGCGGGGAGAAACTTCACACGCGAAATCAGGAACAGTTCGCGAGTGGAAATGATCTGGCAGTGATGGGATTTTGGGAAGTTGCCAAACGTTTTTTTTATTTTCAGTCGCTGCTCGACAAATGTGTTAAAGAAATCGAAACCCGCCGTCCCGAAACGGTCATTTTAGTCGATTACCCCGGCTTTAATCTGCGGTTAGCGAAGCGAATCAAAGAAACAGGTATTCCGGTTATTTATTATATCTCGCCGCAGGTCTGGGCATGGGGGAAAAAAAGGATTCCGGAAATGCGGGAACTGATTGATTTGTTTTTAGTGATTCTTCCGTTTGAAGCCCCTTTTTTTGCGAAACATCAGGTAGAAGCCAAGTTTGTCGGGCACTATTTGCTTGAAGAGATTCCGGAAAATATGATTTCCTCGCCGACTCCATCCAAAGGACACTTGGCGTTGTTACCTGGTTCGCGGGTGATAGAAATAAAACGACTGTTACCGCTGATGCTCGACGTTGCTCGTTCATGGCATGCACAAACCGGTGAACAATCAGTTGTAGCTGCCATTAAAGGGAAGTTCCCGTACGAAGAAGCGATTGCACCGTATCGTGATTGTGTTCGTATCGAATATGATAATGCGCGAGAAGTTATTTATAAGAGCAGTTCGGTCGTTGTTGCCTCCGGTACGGCGACTTTGGAATGTGGGATTATCGGGCGGCCGATGGTAATTGTTTACAAAACCGGACGAATTACCTGGGAAATCGCGAAACGATTAGTGATGGTAACTTCTGTCGGATTAGTCAATCTGACACTCGGCAAAAAAGTCGTGTCTGAACTGTTGCAGCATGATGCGACTACAGAAAAAGTAGTGGCAGAGCTGTTGCGTATGAAAGCGGGGACAGCGGTTCGCCAGACTATGCTGGGTGAACTGCAATCGTTACCGCATTTGTTGGGAGAAAAAGGAGCATCCTTACGGGCAGCTGATGCTATTGTTGCGTTGCTCGACAAAAAAAGGTGATTCCAGCTTACTATGTTTATCCTTCTTTTATACCGATTGATATTTTGGATTATCTATGTAGTTGTCTATCCGTATGCCCGTATTCAGGCTGCATTCGGCAGTCGGTTATGGAAAGAGCGGTTGGGCGATGTTAGTGTAGACAAGTCGGTCGAAATCTGGCTGCATGCCGCATCGGTCGGGGAAACAAAAGTTCTCAGCCATCTAATTCATTATCTCATCGCCAAGCGGCCAAGTACGCGGATTCATGTTACGGTGGTAACAAAAGCGGGCTATGCTACCGCAGACCGTGAGTTTGGCAAGGTTGCATCTGTTTCCTTCGCGCCGATAGATTCCCACGTTCCTGTTTCACGATTTTACGATGTCTTACAGCCTCGTGTACTGGTGCTCGCCGAAACAGAAATCTGGCCGCAGATGATTTTAGATGGGGAAAGACGTGATATTCCGATTCTCTTGGTCAACGCAAGGATGTCACAGCAGAGTTTCGGCTGGTATAAAAGTATTTCATCGTCAATGCGACTCCTGTTTGATAAGTATCGATATTTCTTTTTCCGATCAGAAGAAGATGCTATCCGGTATCGTGCATTGGGTGTCGTTGAAAGCAAAGGAGTGGTTGCCGGAGATATGAAATTCGATGCTCCAGCGAAACCTATTAATGAAGCCGTGCTGCAAAGACATAAAGATGCGCTCGGTTTATCAACAGATGATTTTGTTTTTGTCGCCGGTTCAACCCGGGAAGGGGAGGAGAAGTTGCTGTTTGCAGTATTTTCTGCGATCTCCCAAACCAACCCGCATTTCAAGCTGGTTCTTGTCCCGCGTCATACCGACCGCGTTGATTCGATTCAACGGGAAGCGGAAGAAGCGGGAATCCAGATCGCCCGCTATGGCGCAGCGAAGGCAACAGACCGAGTTTTGTTGATCGACCGAATGGGCTTGCTACAGGAACTTTATGCGCTTGCCAATATCGCCTTTGTCGGCGGTACATTGGCGCCGATTGGTGGGCATAATCTTTTGGAGCCGGTCTGGGTCGGTACGCCGGTATTGTTCGGACCGCATACAGAGAATGTCACCGGCGCCGAGGAGTTTATCCTAACGCAAAATTACGGCAAAAAAATTAGTGGGGTAACAGAGTTGACGAACGCACTGGAATCATATTATTTGCATCGGACAATGTTTGCCCGTTTCACTCCCGACTCGCCAGTAACCAATGCCACGTCCCGGTGCGGCGATTATCTGTTGAAATTGCTCAATGCTACTTGAACCGGTCTGGAAACGCTTTCTCCGGCGCAAGGGGCTTTCGCCGTGGGTTCTTTTAGTGCCGGTTATGTGGCTGGCCTCCCTTGTCTACCGCTCATTACTTGCCTACAAACGAAATCATACACCGCTTCGACCCAAACTCACCGTCCCGGTTGTATCTATTGGGAATATCGGTGTCGGCGGAACCGGAAAAACGCCGATGGTGGAGTTTCTTTCCCGGTTTCTTTTAGCGGATGGTATCCGGGTGGGGGTTGTTTCTTCCGGATGGGGGAGAAACAGCGAAAGCAGTTTTGTCGAACCGGGCTACCGGGTGCAGGAAATGCCGGTCAGTGAAACCGGGGATGAAGTTTTGCTGTTAGCCGAATTGCTCCCCTCCGCGATTTTTTCTGTCGGGGCAGTCAAATGGGAAGCTGCCGAGCGGCTGGCTGTCTCCGGTCAGGTCGATTTGATAATCGTCGATGACGGGTTCCAGCATTGGGCTCTGCCGCGGGATTTCGATATCGTTACCTTCGATGCCGCTGTTAAACGGAAGCAGTGGCAGCTCTTTCCGTTGGGGCGTCTCCGTGAACCGTTTACGGCGTTGCGCCGCGCCAATGTCGTCATTATCACTCGTGCGAATTTTTCAGATGATGTTTCCGTGCTCAAGCGGATGCTGCAGCAGTACAGCCCGAAATCTGAACTCTATCGCGCCGGATTTTCTTTGACTGAATTAGTGGGTCGGGAAGAACGCCGTCCGATTAAGTTTCTGGAAGATAAATCGGTCACGTTGTTCGCGGGAATCGGGAATTTCCGTTCTTTTCGCAAGCAGGTTGCCTCATTGTCGGCGAGTATCGACGCGACGATTGAATTGTCGGATCATCAACAGTACACTGAACCGTTATTAGAACGAATCAAGCAGACCGCCGAGAAACATAATTCCGATATTCTTGTTACTACCGGTAAGGATTGGGTTAAATTGGGGAATTTTGATTTCGGCCGGGATATCTACTATCTTGCGCAATCGATCGATCTTGACCCCGGCGAAGAAAAACTGGTACGACAGATCAAAACCAAACTTGGCTTGAAAGCGGCAAAACAGCGATGAAACAACACACGGATTTTCTGATTATCGGAAGCGGAATCGCCGGGTTGTTTTATGCCTTGAAAGTCGCAGAGAGAAATCCCGGCGCGCAGATTGTGTTGATAACGAAAAAGGGTGAGCGGGATACCAATACCAACAAAGCGCAGGGCGGGATAGCGGCGGTGTTGTCCGGTACGGATTCTTTTGAAGCCCATGTACAGGATACGGTAACCTCCGGTGCGGGATTATGCCATATCGGTGTGGTCGAAAAAATTATCGAAGCCGGTCCCAGTGCTGTCGAAGAACTGATTCGTTACGGCGTTCAGTTTACGCAAGGAGATTCCGGATACGATTTAGGACGTGAAGGTGGCCATTCCGCCAAACGGGTGCTGCATGCCGCCGATTTCACCGGTCAGGAAATAGAACGGGCGTTGTTGGAAACCTGCCGTCAGACCAAGCAGGTAACCATTTTACGGGATCATATCGCCCTTGATTTGCTGGTCAGCCAACGGGACGGTGCCGATGTCTGTTCCGGTGCATTAATTCTTTCCTCCGGTGAAATGAAAGTACGATCCGTTTCCGCGACCGTGACATTATTAGCTACTGGCGGACTTGGACAAATCTATCTGCATACAACCAATCCGCGTATTGCCACCGGCGACGGGGTGGCGATTGCCTATCGCGCCGGTGTACCGGTTGCGAATTTGGAGTTTATCCAATTTCATCCGACCGTTTTGTACAATCCGGGACGCTGGCCGTTTTTGATTTCCGAGGCAGTACGGGGTGAAGGGGCGCGATTGAAATCAGTCGACGACCGCTTTTTTATGGAACAGGCCCATCCGCTTAAAGAGCTCGCACCGCGGGATATAGTTGCCCGTGCAATCGATAAGGAGATGAAAACGAGTGGTGAAGATTATGTCATGCTCGATATCTCGCATCAACCGGCTGAGTTTATCAAAGAGCGCTTCCCCGGCATTTACCGCACCTGCTTGGAACGCGGATTTGATATCACCAAACGTCCTATTCCGGTTGTACCGGCAGCACATTATTCCTGCGGCGGTGTGGTGGCAACTGTCAAAGGGGAAACGACATTGCCCGGTTTATATGTCGCCGGAGAAGTTGCCATGACCGGTATGCACGGAGCCAACAGACTTGCATCCAATTCATTGTTGGAGGCGGTGGTGATGGCTTCCTTGGCCGCCAGTTCCTCGACCGGGTATTACGCGAAAGCATCCGCATGGATTCCGGCCAATATCGATGCGCCGCAGCCGAGCGGGATACGGAACACGCCGGAAAAGTTAATGCTCACCCATGAACGGAACGAACTGAATCGAGTGATGTCCGACTTTGTCGGCATTGTACGCCAGCAAAAACGATTGCAGCTTGCGCTTGAAAAGATTATAGACATCAAACAGGAAGTAGAAGAATACTGTGAACGATCTGAACCGACCTATGGAGCGGCAGAAGTGAGAAATATGACGTTAGTAGCGAAATTAATAATCGAATGCGCCCTCTCCCGTACGGAATCACGCGGGCTGCACTATAATGAAGATTTTCCGAGCACCGATCCGGCGCAGGTGCATGACACGATTTTGCAGCCGCCGATGAATCAGGCGGTGATGCAATGAAGCATATCAACCATGACATGGTGCTGATTCTCGATTTCGGCTCACAGTTTACGCAACTGATTGCCCGCCGCGTTCGGGAAGCACATGTCTATTGCGAGATCGTTCCGTTCAATGCAGATCTTTCTGTCTATCCGAAAGACAAAGTGAAAGGATACATTCTTTCCGGCGGGCCATCCTCGCTTCATGATGATGATGCTCCCCGCTTATCTTCTTCATTTTACGAAACCGATAAGCCGATTCTGGGCATTTGCTACGGTATGCAGTTGTTGGCCGACCAGTTTGGCGGGCGGTTGGTTCGCTCGGAACACCGGGAATATGGCCGCGCACATTTTACTATCAATGATAACTCACAATTGTTCTCAGGATTGCCGAGTCGCAGCCAGGTCTGGATGTCGCACGGGGATTCCATCGTTGATTTGCCGAAAGGCTTTTCCGTCGTTGGGGAAACCGAGTCGCTGGCAGTCGCGGCGATTGTCGATACTGAACGACGCCGTTTCGGGGTGCAGTTTCATCCGGAAGTGCATCACACCGAAGAAGGGCGAGCGATATTGCATAATTTCCTTTACGATATTTGCGGTGTCAAAGCAGATTGGACACCGCAAACATTCGTTGAGGAGTCTGTTGAGAAAATCCGCGCGACAGTCGGCAATGGCAAAGTTATTCTTGGTATTTCAGGCGGTGTCGATTCAACCGTAACGGCAGTGCTATTGTGGAAAGCGCTCGGAGACCGGGTGCATCCGATTTTTGTCGATAACGGCGTGTTACGCAAAAATGAATTTCAGGATGTGTTGAAGTTATTGGGAGGGCTTGGTATCGGGGTGCATGGGGTCGATGCCGCCGACCGTTTTCTTGCCAAGTTAAAAGGTGTTACCGAACCGGAGCAGAAACGGAAAATTATCGGGAATCTGTTCGTCGATATTTTCGAAGAGGAAGCGGCCCGTATAGGCGGCGCGGAATTTTTAGGGCAGGGGACGCTCTATCCTGATGTTATCGAGTCGGTCTCGTTTAAAGGACCATCGGTTACGATTAAAACGCATCACAATGTCGGCGGCTTAAAAGAGCGGATGAAGCTCAAGCTCGTTGAACCGCTGCGTGAATTGTTCAAAGATGAAGTCCGCGAACTCGGTAAACTGCTCGGTTTACCGGAACAGTATTTACAACGCCATCCGTTTCCCGGTCCCGGCCTCGCAGTTCGTATTATCGGCGAAGTTACCAAAGAGCGCTGTGATTTATTGCGCGAGGTTGATGCCCTCTTTATAGGTGAATTGCACAAGCAAGGCTTGTACAGTTCGGTCTGGCAGGCATTCGCCGTACTCTTGCCGATCAAATCGGTTGGGGTGATGGGGGATGAGCGGACGTATGAAAACGTTGTCGCCCTTCGGGCGGTGACTTCGGTCGACGGCATGACCGCCGACTGGTTTCACTTCGACCATGAGTTTTTAGCCCATGTTTCCAATCGGATCATCCGTGAAATCCGCGGGGTTAACCGGGTTACTTATGATATTTCCTCCAAACCGCCAGCCACGATTGAGTGGGAATAGGGGACTGCCGGACATTCGGTTAGGGAAAACCTCCGGCTTGTGAAATGATTCATTTGACAAGCACAGGCGGCGTAAATACCTTCGTTTTCGTGATGACAGGGAAGCCAAAACAATGTTGTTAGATAAAGCCAAAATGCTCGAATACGCCAGTCCGGTTCAGAAGGACTTGGAAGAGTTCGACCGGAAACTGGCTGATTTTCTTAAAGGGGATTCTCCGCTTATCACCTCAATCGCGCGTCATCTGCTCAAATCCAAAGGAAAACGGATGCGCCCGGTCTTTGTCTTTTTGTCCTCCCGCGCGGCCGACAATTTTACCGAGTTTACGGTCGATGCCTCAGTCGCTATCGAACTGATTCATACCGCAACGCTTTTACATGATGATGTGGTCGATGATTCCAAAGTCCGCCGCGGCATGACTACGGTCAACGCCCGCTGGACGAATTTGATTTCGGTTCTAATGGGAGATTATTTGTTTGCCAAAGCGTTCCGCGTGATGGTAGCATCGAACTCTATCGATTTGATCCAGGCGATTTCCTATGCGACCGAGCGGGTTTCTATTGGTGAACTGCGCCAGGTAGAAGAGACCGGCAATTATGATTTGTCAGAAGCGGAGTATCTGAACATTGTCGCGGATAAGACCGCTTCGCTCTTTACGGTATCATGTGAAGCTGGCCCGATTCTGAACAACTGTTCGAAGAAAGAGCGTCAGCGTTTTGCCACCTTTGGTGAAAAAATCGGTACCGCCTTTCAGATTGCCGATGATTTGTTGGATTTTGTCGGCGATGAAGAACTCACCGGCAAAGTACCCGGCAATGATGTTATGACCGGTAAGGTTACCCTGCCGCTTATCTATTCACTGAGCAAAGCGGGTAAAGCAGGTAAGGCGGAGATTGTCGAATTGTTAAAGACTGAACGGGGAGCGGATGAGTTCGAACGCGTTCGCGCCTTTGTGGTCGAGCAGGGTGGAATCGATTACGCGCATCGCCGTGCCGATATGCTTTGCCAGCAGGCGATGGATGAGCTCAGCGCACTGGCGCCGTCAGTCTACATGGAATCGCTGGTCAGTATGGTAGAATACACGACCGCGCGGGTGGCCTAATTCTGTCTTTTTCCCTCTCTTTTCCGTATCATTTACCTGTCCGTTTGTCACTTTCATGGTATAACGAAATATGTTCGGCATAACCAACGTAACCATAGAAACACTTACCTCGCAAACCGTGCTGGTTTCACTGGCGGTTATTGCACTTTTGGGTGTTGCCTATCTGCTCTACCGGCACACTAACCCGCCGATTTCTTCGTTCCCCCGGTATTTGTTATTTGGTTTACGTGTGCTTGCTTTGTGCACTCTGGCGCTGGCGTTGTATGAAACGGTCGTTGGGTATGGCCGCGAATATGAGCGCAAGCCGCAGGTTGCCCTGATTATCGACCGCTCGCAAAGTATGGAGAAACAGGAAGGAGATTTGACCCGCAAGGCGCGGCTCGATTCGTTGTTATCTTCCTCTGCCTTTTCCGAACTCAGCAAACAGGCCTCAGTTTCGACTTTCTACTTTTCCGGAAAATTATCAGATGAACAAACCGATTTGGAATTTGACCGGACTTCGGTCGGTGATGCACTCGAGGAGCTCCGCACCCGTGAGTTAGGAGCGGCATCGGATTATTGGTTGCTGTTAAGTGATGGTCGTTCCAACAGCGGGCGTGACCCGCTTGCACTAACCTCATCGCTGCGAACTCCGGTTGTCAGCGTCAATCTCTCTGTAAAGGGAGAATCGGTCGATGTCGGTATCGATAAAATTCATTACAACCCGGTTGTCTATACCGGAAAACCGACCGAAGTAAAAGTTGTGCTATCCGCCCAGCGGATGGCGGCCCGTTCCTTGACCGTTGAATTGGTTGATAACAAAGAGGTGCTCGCCACCAAACAGGTGCAGTTGACGCAGGAAGATGGCCGTGCGGAAGTCGCGCTGACCTACACGCCGCGTGAACCGGGCGCGACTATTTTGCGCGTTCGTGTTCCGGAGCAATCGGGTGAAGAAAACAACGCGAATAACCAATCATCATTTTCGGTTAATGTTTTAAAAAGCAAGCTGCAGGTGCTGATGCTCTCGCAGCATCCCGATTACGAATTCGGATTTTTGCGACATGAACTGAGCAAATCAAATAAGTATGATATCACCGTCCAGGTCCCCGGCGGCAAAGCGGGGAATTTAAGCGGAGCCTTTCCGCGCACTGTCGCCGAATGGAACCGCTTCGATTTAGTTATTCTGCATGATATTCCGGCGAACGCGCTGACCTCATATGAGTCCGCACTGCAATCATACCTCGGTGAACGGGGCGGCAGTATCTGGTGGATGATGGGCGTATCATTCGGTGCATCGATAACCGAAAGCTGGGCGCGGCAGCTTCTGCCGTTTTATCCAACCCGGGCATCGACGCCAGTATACGGTGAAATTCATGGTGAACCGGTGGAAGGAAATCTGTTTCATCCGGCTGTCCGGTTAGGGGATGATCAGGCGAATATTCGTCAGCGTTGGAGTGAACTGCCGCCGTTTAAAATGGTCATCAATTGCGACAGTACCCGTTCCGATGCTACGATATTGCTTACCGCTTCACCAACCGCGCAACCACTGATGGGTTTCCGTCGCGTGGGTGCCGGAAAACTGTTTGCGACATCGGTTCAACCGTTTTGGAATTGGGGCTTTTTACAGGCCGGTTACGGTGAACAGACCGACTCGTATGCTCGTTTTATCGATGGAACAATCAGTTGGTTAACGACTCGTGAAGATTTAGAGCCAGTGCGAATTGCTCCGGAACGAAATGTCTATAAGCGAGGGGAAGCGGTTCGCTTTGCCGGAACAGCCTTTGATTTAGGTTTCCGCCCGTTATCCGGCGTCAGCGGAACAGTCGGCGTACAAAAAGTGGGTGAAACCTCGCCGCGTGAGCAGGATTTACTTCCAGCCGGTGAAGGATTATATGCTTCCGAGTTTGCGAATCTACCTCCCGGTCGATACCAATACTCCGCAAAATTTCAAAAAGATGGTCAACTGCTCAAACAGGCGCAGGGGACAATTGAAGTCGAGGCGTTTTCACTTGAAGAGCAGGATATGGGAGACGGTGTAGCGACACTGCAAGGCATCGCCTCGAAAACCGGCGGGTCATATTACTTTTGGAGTGATTTCGATAAGGCAGTCGGTTCGATACAAGGAGGGCCGATTGTCGAGCGTACCTCTGCCGAAATCCCGATCTGGAATAGCCGATGGCTCTTGATTTTCTTTGTGGCGCTGTTATCGATTGAGTGGGGGTTACGAAAGGCGAAGGGGCTTTTGTAAAATCGATTACTTGGTCGGCTCGACAAAGCCGCGTAAATCGACGTGTTTGCCAAGCTGCATTTTTGCTTCAACCATCCATTCGACCGTTTGCTTAATCCGTTCAGAAGCTTTCATGATTTCCTGCAAATACTGACGGTCTTCCGGTGTCAGATGCTTACTGGACATAAGCAGGCATTCGGTATAACCCATGATTCCGGTTAGGGGATTATTCAGCGTATGATTTAACTCCATACACCGTTTCAGGAATTCTTTCAGGGCTGCTTCTGCTTCTTTGGAAAGCCCGTCGATGACTATCGGGGATGACATATATTGTCTATCGGTTTTCCCCTCTAAATATTTACCCGCACAAAACCGGGCTTGGACTTCACCTTGCTCCCCTTTTGCCATATATTGCCTGCCTATGAACAAGGAGAAATACGCGTGAAATTTGCAGTCTTAGGCGCAGGGCTTATGGGACGCGCCGCCGTTTATGATTTATCCCGCATATCGGGAACTACCCAAGTAGCAGTCTATGATATTGATCCTGCCTTGGCCGATCAGGTAGCAAAAACCTACGGCAACGGGATTACCGTTAGCGGTAAACTGGATGCCGGAGATGAGTCGGCCGTCAAGCAGGCACTCACCGGTTATAGCGCCGCCGTTTCTTGCGTGACCTACAAATACAATCCGGGCGTCACTCGCGCTGCGATTGCGACCGGATGTCATCTGGTTGATTTAGGCGGTAACAATGATGTCGTCCGCGAGCAGTTACGCATGGATGCTCAGGCGAAAGGCGCGAATGTCATGATCGTTCCGGATTGCGGTCTTGCACCCGGCATGGTTGCGGTACTGGTAGAAGATGGCATCAACAAATGCGACACTGTTTCTTCGGTCAAAATTCGCGTGGGCGGACTGCCGCAAACGCCGCACAAGCCGCTGAACTATCAGATGGTCTTTTCCGCCGAGGGTCTTATCAACGAATACTGGGAACCGTGCGTGATTTTGAAGGATGGTAAGCCGATGACCGTCGCTCCGATGACCGCAATCGAATCATTAAAATTTGACGGTATCGGCGATCTGGAAGCGTTTTATACTTCGGGTGGCACCTCGACATTGCCGGAAACGTATCTGGGTAAAGTTGATTTTCTTGATTACAAAACGATTCGCTATCCCGGCCATTGCGAAATGTTCAGGCCTATGCTTGAAATTGGATTGGGTTCGCGCGAATTGATGTCGGTGCAAGGCCAACAGGTTGAACCGCGTGCCGTTTTCAAAGCAGTGCTCGATAAAAACCTTTCGTTCGGTGAACCGGATTTGGTCTTAGTTCGGGTGAATGTGGATGGGAAAAAGGATGGTAAATCGAAATCGATAGTCTATGAAATTATCGACCGCTTCGATCCTGCCACAAAATTGACGGCGATGATGCGCACAACCGCATTTCCGGCTGTTATTGTCGCCTGGATGGCGGCGGCAGGAAAAATAACTGCGCGGGGCTGCAAACCGCAGGAAGTTGTTGTCGATCCGGCGGTGTTCATTCCGGAGTTGGCGAAACGAAATATCAAACTCTCGATTGTTGAGCGATAAAGAAAAAACCGGATATCCAAAGTATCCGGTTTTTTATTGCCATAATTTTGCGGACACGCAGGTGGCTGATTGCCGCCGTTGAACAAGTACTGCACTAAGTAAGTCAAGTCCGCGACGGTAATACCACCCAGACCATTCACGTTCGCTTCATCAAAACACCCCGGCGCTGCCCCACCGTTGAAAAGATACTGCACTAAGAAAGTCAAATCGGCGACGGTAATACCGCCAAGTCCGTTTACATTGCCGCGAACACCGGTGCAACAGCTGGTGGGTGGGCAGGTTTGAATCGGGTCGATAGCAGGCACGATTTTGTATACGACTCCTGCGAACAATTCCGCGACGTACATCTCACCCGATGCATCCTCACCGAATCCGGAAAGTTCTGCGCCTCCGACGCCGATTTGCGAAGAAACATCGAAAAATTCGGAAACGGAATCTCCGTCATGCTTAATCAGCCAGATGTCTCCTACACAAAAATCACCGAACATGTAATAACCCTGCAGGCTTGGCATTCCGCATCCGCGATAAACATAGCCGCCCGTAATCGAGCAGAATCCACCGAGATGCTGGTATTCGGCGATGGGAAATCTGAGTCCGCTTGAATCGCAATTGCTGGAAGGGTTGTAGCAATGTCTTCCTTCAATAATCGGCCATCCAAAATTGACGCCCCCCGGATTAGAGGACGGTACGAAGCTGACTTCTTCCCAAGTGTCTTGTCCCACGTCAGCAATATATAGGTCACCGGTTTGCCGGTCGATGCTTGAGCGGTATGGGTTGCGTAGCCCCATCGCCCAGATTTCATCGAGCGCACTGGATGCGCCTGTATACGGATTGCCGGGTGGAATCGTGTAGGGGAGAGAGGTAACATCGATACGGAGTATTTTCCCGCGCAAGCTGAGGGAATCCTGCGCGGATAAAAACGGATCGCCGCAACAGGTACCGTCACCGGTCGGAATGTATAGATAGCCGTTATTCGGGCCAAACATAAGCGAGCCGCCGTTATGATTCGGAGCATCCGGCTGATCGATAAACAGGACACTTTCTTCACTGGCGGTATCGGCTATATCAGGATTACCAAGAGAACGTGAAAAGCGGGATATTTGTAAATTGCAGTTGTTACTTTCATTGTACGAAACATAGAAATAGCCGTTGGTAGTGTAATTTGGATCAAAGGCTAATCCTAAAAGACCGTTTTCAGCGATATCGCAGGTTAATTCCGTGATATCCAGAAACGGCTCAGTTTGCAATACACCATTTTTGACCAACCGAATTTTCCCCGGTAATTCAACAATGAACAATCGGGTGGTATCTCCTTTGGCTGCCGTGATGAAAATAGGAAAATCCAATCCTGATGCTATCGGTTGTTTGGTTAAGGTTGGAGGAGCGGCGAATAACAGTGAAGGGAGCAAGCAGAACAACAGCGCACCGATGCGTGTTATCTGTGTAGTCAAGCGAGCTGTTGCAAACATGGTCTGTTCTCCGAACGGTGATTGCCGGAATCGATACGGCTGGTTTGTTGGCGTTAAGCGCCTGCTTAGAATACCTAAAGTTCCGGAATTTGCAAGGCAATATCGGAGGGAGGTTTGTCGGTCAGCCGGAAGGAATATAGTTGACAAGCGGCTGCTCATTCCTACCTTACGGAGATTCCTGATTTACCGTCTGGCAAGCCGTAGACAGGGTGATAGTAGAAAGAGCTTATGTCGCAGTTGACGATGATACATACAGCAGCTACTAAGAACGAGTCGACAACCTTAGTGAATCGAAATGTTCTGATGCTCAATCAGAATTACGAGCCGATCACCATCTGTTCGGCCCGGCGGGCGATTGTTCTCATGTTTCAAGGCAAAGCTGAATTAATAGAACGGGCGGATGGCTTTTCGCTTCGTACTGTTACCTCGGCGTATGACATGCCCTCGGTGGTGCGTCTGGCACAGTACCGCAAGGTCCCCTACAAACAGATCATGCTGACCAGAAAGAATATTCTGATTCGGGATGGGCACCGTTGCCAGTACTGCGGTACCAACCGTGGTGCAATGACCGTCGACCATATCCATCCGAAAAATATGGGTGGGGTTGATACCTGGGAAAACCTGGTGTGCGCTTGCCCCCGCTGCAATAACATGAAAGGGGACAGAACCCCGGAACAAGCAGGAATGAAGCTGATGAAGCGACCGGTACGGCCGTCATTCATCGGCTTTATCCAACGTCATGTCACCGTCTCGAATCAATGGCGACCATACCTGTTTATGGACCCGATATCGCCGAATTGAGCACATCAGCCGGGAGTAACTCCTGGCGTTTTTGTATCTACTCCACGGAACTTCACAACAATCGGAACCGGATAGATTTTGTTTGATTTGTCCGTTCGCGCAACGTACCATCTGGTATGACGTTATCCATAATTACCCATGACTGAAACCTCACCCGTCACACCCTCCCAACCCAAGAAGGAAACGATTCTCTCCGGCATGCAGCCTTCAGGCGCTTTGCACGTCGGTAATTTAGAAGGGGCGTTACGCAATTGGGTGCGATTGCAGGATCAGTATTGGATGTATCTCTGCATCGTCGACTGGCATGCTCTGACTGCTGCCTACGACGATACCAAGAAGCTCAAAGAGAATATCTTTCAGATGGCGGTTGACTTTTTGGCGGCCGGGCTCAACCCGGAAAACTGCGCTATATTCATTCAGTCGGATGTCAAAGAACATGCCGAGTTGCATCTGATCTTCTCGATGCTGATTACTGTTCCGACGTTGACCCGTTTGCCTACCTATCAGGAGAAGAAAGACCATCTCGATTCGTACGGCTTTTTGGGGTACCCGGTCTTACAGGCCGCCGATATCTGCCTCTACAACGCGAACAAAGTGCCGGTGGGGAAGGATCAGGAGAAGCATATCTGGCTGGCGAAGGACTTGGCGCAGCGTTTCAATTCGGCCTACAAAAAGACCTTCACCGAGCCTGAGGCGTTGTTCACCGAAATCCCGCTGATTTTGGGCGCAGATAACCGGAAGATGTCCAAGTCATACGACAACCATATCCCGATTGAATACGATGAACGTCAGACCGAAAAACGGATAGCTACTTTCTACACCGATCCGCAAAAAGTTCATCGCGGGGACAAAGGAAGGCCGGAAATATGTCCTGTTTATTTGTTGCATCGTATATATTCCCCCGAGCATGATACGGAGATTGCACCGGGCTGCCGCAGCGGCGTGTTGGATTGTGTCGATTGCAAGAAGCGATTGGCCAAAAACCTGAATAGCGCGTTGGCGCCGATTCGGGGAAAGCGGCTGGATTTGGTGAAACGACCGGATGTCGTGTGGGATGTGCTTCAGACCGGCGCGCAACGGGCGCGCCAGCGGGCGCAAAACGTAATGCAAAAAGTTCGATCCGCTATGAAGATCGACTATTGGGAGTCAAAGAAGTGAGTCACCCGATTTTTACTGAGCAAACAGCCGATTACCGGATAGATGTCGACGTTTTTCAGGGACCGTTGGATCTGTTGTTGTATCTGATCGATAAGGAAGAGATTGACATTTACGACATTCCAATAGCTAAAATCACCCGGCAGTATTTGAACTATATCGAAATGATGACCTCCTTGAATCTGGAAGTCGCCGGAGAGTTTATTCTTATGGCCGCTTCGCTCATTCGCATCAAAACCAGAATGTTATTGCCGCGGGATGAGGAAAACCCGGAAGAAATAGATCCGCGCGAAGAGTTGGTGCTCGCCCTTATCGAATACCGGAAATTCAAAGAAGCAGGTCAGATTTTACGGGAAAAAGCGCTTTCGGAAGAACTCAATTACGTACCGCCGTCTCCGATTGCCCGCCCGGAAACACGGGTGGAAGTAAAATCATTTTCTACTTTGTTTGATTTGATATCGGCGTTTAAGGAAGTCACCACGCGAATCAAGAGCGAAACCTTCCATGATGTTGTCGCCGAAGAAGTGTCGATCCATGACCGGATGACGATTATCGTGACCTATCTCCGTGACCGGGATATGGCGACGTTCGAAGAACTATTTGCCGATACGCCGCGTAAAATTATTGCGGTGGTTACCTTTATCGCCCTTTTGGAAATGGTGCGCACACGACGTGTCGCATTGTTTCAATCATTTCCCTTCACTCAGATTCGGGTCTGTCGCGGCGAGCGGTTCGAGGCGCCGATAGAGTCTGACGCAGAGGATGAGATCACCGCTTTAGTGACGAATACAGAGGAGTAATCATATGGAACATGCATCACACATTCCCATCGTGGAATCGTTAATACTTGCTTCAACCGAACCGTTGCCTGCCTCAAAAATACTCGAAGTGTTACAGGAAGGTTCGGCCGGTGATATTGAAACGATTGTCGAAGAATTGAATAAGAAATATGAATCAGTCGGCGCTTCATTCCGGATTCGTCCGATAGCGGGTGGTTACCAGTTTCATATCAAACCGGAATATACCGGCTATGTCGAAGAGCTGTTTACCCGCCGTCGCCGTATGCGCATGACGCAGGCAGCGCTGGAGACTTTGGCAATTGTCGCCTACCGCCAGCCGGTAACCAAAACCGAAATCGAGCATATTCGCGGCGTCGCCTCCGACGGCGTTTTGCACACCCTTTTGGAAAAAGATCTGATTGCCATTAAAGGCCGTGCCAAAGCAGTCGGCAAACCGCTGCAATACGGCACTACCGATGAGTTTTTGAAATTCTTCGGCTTAAATACGATTGTCGACCTGCCAAAGATGTCGGAAATCGAAGAACTGATTACCGCATCCCGCTCCGACAAGCAGACGGAGCTGAATCTCGATGACGGAATACCGGCCTCAGTTCGGGAAAAATTGAATGTGGCGGACGGCACCTTTGATCCGCGACGCATTTATGGTCATAGCGAAGAAACAATGACTGCCGTGAATGAATCAGAAACCCGGGAAGATTTTTCAGAGAATTAATGGGAATTTCATAACGACTATGTGACGTTATTCGTGATAGTTTTGTATTACCGCAGTTTCCTGAGAGGGGTACCGGGATGAAACATTCCGGCAAACGAAAAAGGACGCCTGCACGCAACACGATCCCAGACGCAAGAGAGCAAGCGATGATCAGACTTAATAAATTTCTTTCCTTATGCGGCGTTACTTCCCGGCGCGGTGCCGAAATACTTATGGCCGAAGAGCGGGTAACCATAAACGGGGAAATTGTTACCAAAGTCGGAACGATTATCGATGAAACCAAAGATGTCATTACCGTCGACGGCGCGGTCGTAAAACCGGTTCAGAAAAAAGTCTATGTAGCCATGAACAAACCGCGCATGGTTATGACGACCTTAAGCGATCCGTTCCGCCGCAAAACGATTCTGCATCTGCTCAAAGGAGTTTCCGAGCGTGTTTACCCGATTGGGCGGCTTGATTACGACTCAGAAGGTATTTTGTTACTGACCAACGACGGGGAAATGGCCTATCGTCTGGCCCACCCCCGGTACGGCGTTCGCAAGGTATATGAAGTCCGGGTGAGCGGAGAGTTTGGACCTGCACAGGCAAAGAGAATCCAGCAGGGAATACAGCTTGAGGACGGGGCGATCGGCAAGGCCCAGCAGGTGACCATTTTGTCCGCTACCGACGGGGAAACAAAAGTCCGTTTGACCTTGACCGAAGGGAGAAAGCGGGAAGTGAAGCAGCTCTGTAAGGCGGTTGGTACCCCGGTCAAACATCTCAAGCGTATAGAGTTTGCCGGGATTACCCAGCGGGATTTGGCGCCCGGTAAATGGCGCTATTTGACCCCGGTTGAGATAGAGTTTCTCATTAGAAAAGTTGGCTTAGATAAAGAGAATCATCAGGAATCTGCCCCCAAAGAAGGGTGACCCTCTTGACAGGTTTCGGGGGATGGAATATGTTGGCACCCTGCAATAACAATTGCACCACTGGGTTTAGCTTCTCTCTTGCTGCTACAATTGCGAAGTTAAGCCCGTTTTTATTTCCCGAAAAATTAAGTAAAACAAAACCCCGGTGATGTTACAACATCCCGGGGTCGGTAATCTGTTGGGATTGAACTAATCTCCCCAACCAATTTTTTCGGAGGAGGAAACTAGAACTCAGTCACCTCACAATAGTCTGTCATTTTACTCAGGACCACCTCCTTTCTTGTGTACCGCCAGTATATCTGTTTTAAGCCGTTTTCCAAATAAAAAGCGGACCCGGGGCGAAATTTCCGAAAATCACCACTTTTCGGCTTTTGTTGACCGCTTGGGAACCGCACTCTATATTCTTGGTATCACTGAAAAACTACCATATGGAATAAGGATAGTAACCCCATGAAAAACATTATGTTGTTTACCGCGCTTTTGTTTGTTTGTACCGCCTGCAGCCAGGCTGATTCAACCAAGCAGACAACCCAAACGAAAACTGCACAAACAGGAGCAAACATGACTGAGAAAGCCACTGCCGGAGCCGATTCACTCGCTGCAAAACGATTTCCGGTTCGAAACAAAGAAAACAAAATCGTGACGTTGGTCACCGATTTCGGAAATATGACGCTTGAATTGTACCATGACGTTGCCCCTGCCCACGCCGATTCGTTTGTTGCATTGACGAACAAGAAATTTTATGACGGTACGATCTTTCATCGCGTTCTCAAAGGTTTCGTGATTCAGGGTGGCGACCCGCTCGGCACCGGTATGGGTAATGCCGGCTATATGCTGAAAGCGGAATTTAACCCCCTGCCGCATGAATTCGGTACGCTTTCGATGGCCCGTTCGAATGACCCGAACTCTGCATCCAGCCAGTTCTTTATCTGTCTTGGTCGCGTCGCGAGTTTAGATAATAACTACACCGTATTCGGACATCTGCTCAAAGGTTTCGATGTGTTAAATGCTATCGGTAGCACTCCGGTAGTGCCGGCTCCGCACGGTGAGGTTTCAAAACCGGCGAAGGAAGTCTATCTCCGCGAAGCCTATTTGTCGGATGCCGAAGGGAACAAGCTGAAAAAGTAAGTGACGGGTTTCTGGAAACAGAAACCGGTTACCTGTTGTTTCACGAATATGGCCAAGCGAAGCATCGCATTATTTGGCGCTACCGGTTCAATCGGGACGGCGGTGCTTGATGTTGTACGGGCGCACCCGGAAGCGCTTCATGTTGTCGCATTGACGGCGCACGGCAGTACCGAGCTTTTGGCGAAACAGGCAAGAGAATTTCGCCCTGCCTATATCGGGATTGCCGATCCGGCTAAAGCCACTGAATTACAAAGTGTCGCGAAGGAAATCAACGCGATACTTGTTGTCGGTACAAACGACCTGATCGCGCTTGCTCGGCTTTCCGAGGTCGATATGGTGGTTAATGCCATCGTCGGCGCGGCCGGTTTGGAAGCCTCTTTGGCGGCAGTAAAAGCGGGGAAGAAGCTTGCCGTAGCGAACAAAGAGTCTCTCGTTTCCGGCGGCCCCCTTTTTCCGGCGTTACTCAAAAAACATAACGCCGCGATTTTGCCGATCGATTCGGAACATTCCGCTATCTGGCAGGCGCTGGCCTGCGGTCAACCGAACGAAGTAAAACGTCTGATCATTACGGCCTCCGGCGGTCCGTTTCGCACGTTGCCGAAGGAAGAATTCGAACATATTACCGTCGATCGTGCCTTAGCGCATCCGACCTGGCAAATGGGGAAGAAAATTACGATTGATTCGGCTACTCTGGTGAACAAGGGGCTCGAAGTTATCGAAGCAGGAGTGCTCTTCTCGTTGCCGGTTGAAAAAATTACGGTGCTGGTGCATCCGCAGTCGATCATCCATTCGATGGTAGAATTCGTCGACTCATCGATTATGGCGCAACTCTCAGCGCCCGATATGCGTTTACCTATTCAGTATGCGCTTTTCTGGCCTGAGCGGAAACCGTCGCTGCATGGAAAACTCGATCTGATGACGTTGCGTTCATTGACCTTTGAACAACCCGATTATGAACGATTTCCCGGTTTAGCTTTGGCGTTTGAAGTGGCGAAAGCATCGGGTACGGCGCCGGCCGTGTATAATGCCGCCAATGAAGTCGCAGTTGCCGCTTTTTTGAATAAGGCGATTTCGTTTACGAGAATTGCCGATATAATTCGTGAAACCGTTGAATCGATTCCGGTGAATACGCATCCGGAATTTGCAGATATTATCGATGCCGACCGCCGAGCGCGCGGTTTAGCACAACAGAAGACAGGAATGCAACCGGTATGCTGACGATTTTAGCTTTTGTTTTTGTACTTGGAATACTCGTGTTTATCCATGAACTGGGACACTTTCTGGTCGCCAAAAAGGTCGGCGTCAAAGTCGAAAAGTTCTCACTCGGGTTTCCACCCAATATTTTCTCCAAAACAGTCGGTGAAACGACCTACTGTATCGGCCTGATTCCCCTCGGCGGATTCGTGAAGATGATGGGGGAAAATCCGGATGAAGAAACGACTGGCAGTGAACGGGAGTTTATGTCCAAAACTGTCGGACAGCGGGCAGCGGTTATTTTCGCCGGACCGTTCATGAATTACATTCTCGCCATTCTCATTCTCATCGGTGTCTTTCTGATTGGCGGTCGCCCGATTTTCGATGATACCCGGATTCTTGTCGGCCAGGTCAGCAAGGATGGCCCGGCGATAACGGCTGGGTTAAAAGATGGTGATCAGATCATCGCGCTAAACGGCGTTTCCTATACCAGCTTTGATTCATTGCGAACGGCAATCAACAAACAGGTGCGTCAAACGATAAACGTAACCTGGATTTCCGGCACTGATACGATAACGAAGCAGATGGTCACTACCGCAAGTCCAATGCCCCGCGAAGATGGCGGTATCGACACCGTGGGTGTTATTGGCTTCACGCAAAAAGCGGTGCGGTATGAACACTACGGCGTGTGGGAGTCGATTTCACGCGGATTTGTCGCCACGCATGTGATTGTGTATGAAACGGTCAATTTCGTCATTAAGCTTGTTACCGGTAAGGTTTCGGCTAAAATGGTCGGCGGGCCGTTGTTTATCGCCCAGCAATCCGGCAGAGAGGCGGAAAAAGGGGCCGGAAATCTCTTTTTCTTCATGGCCCTATTATCGGTAAATCTGGCCGTCTTAAATGTCCTGCCGATTCCGGTGCTCGATGGCGGTCATCTGCTCTTTTTGGCTATTGAGGCGATGCGAGGCAAACCGCTTTCGGCCAAAGCTCGTGGGATCGCACAGCAGGTCGGTATTGTCGCTTTGCTTGGGTTGATCGTTTTTGTAACGTATAACGATATTCTCCGGGCGTTCCGGGGCTTATAACAAGAACTCGATTTATTTTGTGATAAACCAGCAGATTTCGGTATAATAGACTAAACCGATAGTTACAGGAGCAGTAAGAGTCACGTGGCACAAACAAGTTCGCAATCGAGCGCCGAAACGAGTCGTTCCGAAAAACCGAAATACAAAGATTCGGTTTGGGACAATTTCAAACAGATCATGGCCGCTGTCCTTCTGGCTATTTTTATCAAGACCTCAATCGTCGAAGCATACAAAATCCCTTCCCAGTCGATGGAAGATACCCTTTTGGTCGGTGATTTCCTGTTGGCGAATAAATTCATTTATGGCGCCCGGCTTCCTTTGGTAGACTGGCGACTTCCGTCGATTCGTGACCCGAAGCAGGGGGATGTCGTTATTTTCATTTTCCCGCGTGACGGCGTAACCAAATACATTAAGCGCTGTGTGGCAGTAGCTGGAGATACGGTATTGATTGCCGACAAGCAGTTGTTCGTAAACGGGAAACCGTTTGTGAATCCACCGGATGCCAAATTCATCGACACCACCAATTCCGGTAAGCAGAACATCCAGCCCCGGTTACCCGGAGGGCTTGACAGTCGGGATAATTTTGGCCCCTACGTCGTCCCGCAAAACAGCTATTTCATGATGGGGGATAACAGGGATAATTCCTATGACTCCCGTTATTGGGGAGTAGTCAGCAAGGACTTAATATTAGGGGAGGCAATGGCGATACATTGGTCATGGGATGATGAAGCAGCTCCTTCGCCGCCGGTGACGCTCGACGACCCGATGTCGGTCCCTAAGTTATTCGTGTTCAATATGGTGCACTTTTTTGAGAAAGTGCGCTGGAACCGGCTGGCATCGGTGATTTCCTGAACCTGAAGTGCGGTTTTGGGTATAACTGGTTCAGGACAAATTCGATAGTAAGAGTATAGTCGATACACTAAGGAGAAAAGAGAACATGCAGGCACGTAGTAAGGCAGTTGTCGCACTTGCGGCAGTCGTGCTGGCGGCGCAATCTGTGCTGGCTATCCCGCAGATAAAGCTGTCAGAAACTGAATTCAATTTCGGTAAGTTCTACCAGAATTCAAAAGTCTCCCACACCTTCTGGATCAAGTCAACCGGCAGCGACACGCTGAAAATCGTACAGGTTGTGCCGGGTTGCGGCTGTACGCAGATGCCGCTTAAGGATTCGACACTGGCTCCCGGTGACAGCACCGAACTGGAAATCGTGTTCTCATCCCGCTCTATGCGCGGCAATATCACCAAAGCCCCGTATATCAAGACCAACGTTGGTGATGAAATGACCTACTTGAAAATTTACTCGGAAGTGTTCGCGGAAGATCTTCCGGATTCACTTCTGGGGGTAACACCGGTTCGTCTTGATGTGTCACAATTCGGTGAAGCCCCGGTTCGCAAAAAAGCGAGCTTTACGCTTGAAAACAAACAAGCCAAAGAAGTGAACCTCGAAATGGTCGCTTATCCGAAAGACCTGTTCAAAGTCAACCTGCCCAAGAAACTCGCCGCCGGCGCTAAGGTGCAGGTAGATGTCGAAATTATCGACTCGGCTATCAAGAAAGAATTCGAAAAGTGCGTTACCTTTGAAGTGGTCAGCGCCGATGGTCGTGCGCGTTATAGCGTACCGGTCCGTCGTATGTACCGTGCCAATGAGGATGCCGCCCATGCCGCCTCAGGCACCGAAAAGACCGGTGACGGCCACTAAGCGATCACCGAAATTCTGATTTTTAAACCCGTCTCTTGCGGAAAAAAGAGACGGGTTTTCTTTTGATTGCAAAGCGATGGGGAATAGGCTACATATACGACCGTATGTATCGACTAACAGCCGGTAATATCACCAAGCGATTTGGCGCACGCACGGTTTTGAAAGATGTTTCACTGACACTCATGCAGGGGGAATCGGCAGCTATAGTCGGACCGAACGGATCGGGCAAGAGTACGCTATTACTAACGCTTTTGCAGCAGTATCGCCCGGATAGCGGTACCGTTTCGTACTGGCAGCAAGAGACCGCTATCGACTCAGACACGTTTCGGCGGCATTCTGCGCTCGTTGCGCCGTACTTTCAAATGTACCGTGAACTCACTGCTGAAGAAAACGTGCAATTCTTTCTCTCTATCAGCGGCTGCGCTGCCACAGGGAAAGAAATCAGTGTCGCGTTTGAACGGGTTGGGCTGGCGGGCAGGGGAAATGACCAGATACGCACCTATTCCTCCGGAATGCTTCAGCGATTACGACTGGCACATGCCATTCTCAAAAAGCCGGTCTTTCTTTTTCTCGATGAACCCTTTGTTAATTTGGATGTCTCCGGAAAACAAATTGCGGCATCACTCATTACCGAGTGGAAACCGAATTCGGTCATCATAATTGCCACCAACGAAACAGAAGAGCAGGCGCTTGCCGAACGAACAATCGACATTATCCGCTAAACTGTTTGCCATTGCGGCAAAAGATGTCAAGCTGGAGTTTCGCTCCCGTGTTGCCGTCAGTACGCTTTTCCTGTTTGGCGTAGCGACCGTCACGCTTGTCTCCTTTTCCATTGGCGGCGCGGAGCTTTCACCTGAGATTGCCGCAGCATTGTACTGGACCATCATCTTCTTTTCTGCGGTCACCAGTTTATCGCATATTATGGTAAAGGAGCAGGAGAGCGGAACGCTTTTGGGATTGAAGGTTGCCGTTTCCGGAACGCCGGTCTATTTGGGAAAACTGATCGTTAATTTCCTTTTGTTATCATTGCTCATCCTGCTTTTGACGCCGCTCTTTTTTATCTTTCTTGATATTTCCGTTGAAGCGGTCGTCTTATTCGGTTTGCTGGTTTTGCTCGGTGATATGGCGTTGTGCACAGGGACAACACTGGTTGCGGCTATCATCGCTCATGCGACTTCGCGCGGTGCCCTGTTTGCTGTTTTATCATTTCCCATACTTATCCCGCCGCTTTTGGTGTTAGTCGTCGCGACAACGAAATTGTTTGCCGGCGACGGCTGGGCGGATGTTTCTTATGCCGTGCAGTTTTTGTTCTCGTACGCAGTCGTGATGGGATACGGTTCGACATTGTTGTTCCGTTTCGTGTGGGAGGAATAGCCGGTGTGTAAGAAATCGAAATTACTTGCGTTTTACCGGTTAGGGTCTATCTTATTTCGCAGGATTACGTAAGCGAATGTGGTGGAAATTACTCCTGTTTATATTAATGTCTGGGATGATTGTTGCCAGTTTTCTTACTCCCGCGCCGCAGCAAATCATCGGTGAATCAAGCCGCATTTTCTATTATCATATTCCGCAGGCGTGGCTCTGTGTCGTCGCGTTTACTATGTCGATGGTCTTCTCTATTCGGTATTTGCGTTCCCGCGATCTTCGTGAAGATGACAAAGCGCTGGCCGCCGCCAAGCTCGGATTTCTTTTCTGCGTACTGGCAACCGTTACCGGTTCTATTTTCGCCCGTGTTGCCTGGGGATCATTCTGGAACTGGGATCCGCGGGAAACGTCGATATTCATTCTCCTGTTAATCTATGGCGCCTATTTAGCCCTGCGGGGAGCGGTGGAAGATGAACCGAAACGGGCAGCGTTGGCCGCGGTATACAGCATTTTCGCTTTTTTGACCGTACCGTTTCTGGTGTTTGTGGTGCCGCGGGTGCTGCCATCCCTGCATCCGGCAGACTCGGTGATCGATAAGGACTTAAAATTCACGATGTCACCGATAGTCCGTACGATTTTCTTCACTTCTTTGTTCTGTTATACCGTATTATTTATATGGCTGTTTTCACTGACGACACGCATCGACCGGATCCGGCGTGACCGTTTGCAGAAGGAGTATGCGCGCGTATGAACGGAAATTATGTCGCACTGGCTGTTGCATTGGCGATATGGATAGGGTTATTTTGGTATATGAAACGACTGGACAAAAAAGTCAGCGACCTTGAACGGAGAGACCGATGAACGCAAAATATATTATCGGCGGTGCTATTGTCATTGCTTTCATGGCCTGGGGGGCGTCATCGTTTTTGGAAACCGCCGTTCGTTATGTTCCGATTGCCGAGGCAAAAGGGACAACCAGTCAGGTGCAGGTGATGGGTGAGATTGATTTTTCTTCTGTTGTATATGACACCTCCGGAAACAACCTCCGCTTCACTATCCGTGAACTGCCGGAAGAAGGAAAACCAGTTTCACTGGAAGTGCTTCCTATTGTGTATCACGGCGTGGTGCCCGGTAATTTCGACCAGGCCAAGTCGGTTGTTGTACGCGGAAAATTCGATGGTGCTTCGTTTCATGCCGATAAAATGCTGGTAAAGTGTCCATCCAAATATCAGGGGAAGGATGGGGAATACCAGGATATGGAAAAGCATAACGAAGCTATCAAAGAGGCTGAAGGCGCCTGATTTTCTCGTTCTGTTCTGTTTTGACGCTTTTCTGCCGATTACATCTGTATGAACGTATTCAGCATTCGTTGTTCCTGTTTCCTGTTTCTTTTTTGTTTTCTCCCCAATTGCCTGTTTGCAGAACCGGTTTTGTTTGACCCGTCACGGGGAATTGTAGAAGTGCCGGTAACGATAAACGGAGCGGTAACCGGGAAATTCGGTATCGACACCGGCGCCGACCGCCTGTACGTCGATAAAACCTTCGCCACTAAGAATAACTTACCGATTCGAAAACGGACTGAACGAGTTGTGGTCGGTATCGACGGTAAGAGTGAAACCTCGGCCATAGATTTACGCTCGTTCGAGTTCGCGGATAATTCCCTGCATGATATCACCGGCACCGTAATCGATATGGGCGCACTAATCAAAGACAAACGATTCGGGCATCCGGATGGGCTTATCGGCTACGAGCTTTTGCAACGCTGCTATGTGACCGTCGATTACCATAACAAGCTGCTTAATTTGCAGATGGAAGAGCCGGACTTTTTGGAAGAAAAATCGTTCGCGACGATTCCTTTCGACATTCGCTACCATTTCATTTTAGTCAACGCGCTGCTGAATGATTCGGTCGAAGCACGTTTTATTTTGGATTATTGCGCATCGTTTACGACAATCACGCAGGAAATCGCCGATGCACTCGGTCTTGATCCAAAAGCGCCAAATGGTAATGTTATCGAAACATTTTCTGTCGATGATAAACTGACCTCTTCGAATGTCCGTGTGTTAGTCAGTGATTTGTCGAATCTCAAAAAGCGGGTTGGAGAAATCGATATCGACGGGATGCTCGGCGCCAACATGCTGTTTCGTCATAAGATAACCGTCGATTACAAACGGGAACGGCTTTACATTCATTTCTGATTTCTTTTTCTGTTGACAATTTTTCTGAAAATCATCAATCTTAGTTCAACATTGTTGCGGTGCCGCTTGTGGTAAGCGGAGAATTGGGAAGTACGGTGCAAGTCCGTCGCAGCCCCGCTACTGTAACAGCTACTCGATACACAAAGGCCACCCGAACGGGGAAGGCGTGTATCGGGGTCGGATGCTGAAGCCAGGAAACCAGCCGTGACCGAATCGTTTTCAGGTGCCGTCAGCGTGGGCTGATTGTGTAAAGAGTTACGCCGATGGCCTAAGGAGTTTTGCCATGTGGCGTTTTTTATTGCGCCACGAGGCGTTACTTCTGTCGGACGCGCGGGTTGTTCGGCGAAAGTTCACGCTTCTTTCGTTTGTCATCGTTTTATGCTGCGGATTTGCAGGCCATAGCTCCGCCCAAACAGTGCAGCAATTGCAGGGAGTGGTCGAGGATGCCGTCTCGCATCTCCCGATTGTTACTGCTTCCGTTCGCATTCTGAATACCTCCTATCAAACAGATGTTGACCAATTCGGCCGCTTCACGTTTGTGAATCTGCCGGTTGGTACGTATGACATAATTATTGCCGCATTCGGATACCGGCCGGATACGATCTCTGCCGTTACTATCACCGCCGACCAACCGGTCACGATCTCAATTTCTCTTGCTCCTGAACCATATGAACTCCCTGCTATCACGATTACCGATTCTGTTCCGTATCGGACTCCTGACGGCCGAACGATTTTGTCGAAGGAGTATATTCGTCAATCCAACGCAACGACATTGACGCAGCTTTTGACGACAGTGCCCGGCATATATGTACAGGAGGCCGGCCCGCAGCAGGTAACGGTAAGCATACGAGGCGGTGAAAAACGGCATGTTGTCGTGCTGCTTGACGGGCACAAGCTCAATACATCGGGAGATAACATCGCCAATCTATCAAACATTCCCCTTTCGCAGATTGAACGAATCGAAATTGTACCTGGCGGCAGTTCCGCAGAATCCGGTTCCGGTGCGATTGCAGGGGTGATTAATATTATTACGCACCCGGATGTGCTTTCATCAACCGGGAATCTTTCCTTCAAGCGGGGGTGGGGAAGTTGGGAGAAAGCATGGTATGAAGCGAATCTGCAGAACCCGGTCCTCCTTTCGAATATCTCCTATCATTTCACGTATTCGCATCAGGGAAGTGTCGGGGATTTTCCGTTCAACTATCAGGTTGCTCCGCGACCGACGGTCTATTCCGGCTCACGAATTAACAACGGATTGTTGGCTGATAACTATTTCCTCAATGCCGAAATGGCGCTTTCGAAAATGATAACCGCGCTATTGAGCGGCCAGTACTACGATGCCGAAAGCGGTTTACCGGGACGAGCTTCAGCGCAAAACGATCAGGCAACCCGAATAGACAAACGGCGCATTTTCGGAGTGCAATTCACGACCACTTTCAATCAGCGCGTATTGTTGAATACTTCATTGAGCGGCTCACGACTTAAACAGCATTTTATAAATCGTGAAAATGGGTTAAGCGGATTTGAAACAAAATACATCAATGACCTCTATCGCGTTTCCTCGACGCTGCAATTTCGTCCTTTTTCCTATTCGCAATGGCAGTCGGGTATTGAAGCGCAGGGGGATGAAATCAACGGAGAGGATATTATGCGTCCCGCCTATGGTTTCGGCAAAGCCCATCGAACCGCCGTTGCCTGGTTTGTCTCCGCGCGACATGCTTTTCCGTTAGGGCTGTTCGCGCAGCTGCATCCGCTGACTGTCGATGCCGCCATCCGCTATGACCACGCGCAAACCGGCAACGGTGAATTGTTTTCATCCAACGATGGCGACAGCGCACATACGACAAGGCAGTGGTCGCCGAAAGTCGGCGCCGGAATCGGTGTCGGCTCAAAACTTTCTATGACGCTGTACGGCAGTTATGGCCGTTCATTCAGTTTGCCGGATTTGTATTCACTGTTTTGGAAAGGGGATGTCCGCTCGCAGGGGAATCCGTACTTGCGGCCGGAAAAAGCGGAGCATTCCGAAGCGACACTTCGTGTCGGGTTCGAACACCACTTGTTTACGACGAATGTCAGTTATTCCTATTTTCATTCTTCGATCGATGGTCTGATTTTGTGGGTGGCGGGATTTGCCGATGTCTGGCGGCCGGAGAATATCGCCGGGGCACGAATTACCGGGACTGAAAAATCTGCGGAAATTCATCTGTATGATAATCTGCTGCAATTATCTGTTTCCAACACCGACATTCTGCCGCTCAACCGCACCCCCGGTCTGAACAGCTATAACAAAGATTTAACTTACCGTCCCCGTTCGATCACCAAAGCATCGGCTCGTATCAGTTGGTTTGGGTTGTATGCTTCGTATGCGATCCGCTGGGTAGATAAAAGCTATGCCCTCCCCAGCAACACCCGCTGGTATGAGGCATATCGGATTGATGATTTAGGCTTGGGGGGAGAGAAGTTGATAGCGAAGCAGTGGGGTATCCGTGTCGATGCGCGGATCGATAATCTGCGCGACCAATCTTATGTGTTAGTGCAGCATTTTCCGATGCCCGGCAGGGAATGGCAAATCATGGTTGGTATCGACTATCTCATCAATCAACGGTCAACAAAGCAATCAACAAATAAGTAATTCATACCGCTCAGGAGTAACCTATGAAAAAAACAGTAACCATTCGCTTAGCAATGCTGTTGCTGCTATTGTCAGTACAGCATGTAGCAGCCGTTCCCTATGCTTATGTGGCAAACTCTTCAGGAGAAACGCTTTCGAAAATCAATCTGCAAACGAATGCGGTTACCAATAACATTCTGCCGCTCGGCTCGGACATTCAGTCGTATGCCAATCAGATTGCGGTTGTCGATACGATGGCGTATGTCGTCTGTTCCGGTACGAATGAAGTGCAGGTAATCAATTTGAAAACGGAAACGACGGTCGGTTTTATTCCATTCCCGCTTGGGAGCAACCCCTACTACATGACCGTCTACAACCGTCAGTATGCGTTCGTGACTAATTTAGTCGGCAACAGCATTGCGACCTTGGATTTAACCACCAACACGATAGCCGATGTCGACTCGGTTGGCGTAGCGCCGTCTGGGCTGGCGATTCACAATCATAAAGTCTGGGTAGTACTCAGCAATTATGATTTCAATACGTTCTCAACCCAAGATGGATTTGTTGCCGTCTGCTCACCGCTAAACGATACTAATTATACTGTTATTCCAGTCGGTCACAATCCGCAGTTTATCGCAATCGATAAGTACAACGTTGCACATGTTGTCTGTACCGGAGACTACGGCGCGATTACCGGGATGGTCTATCGTATCAACGCGCTTACCTACACCGTTATCGACTCGATTCCGGTCGGCGGTGCGCCGGGAAGTATTGCGATTTCAACCGATGGTATCGCCTATATTGCCGGTGGGGGATGGGTTACGAGCGGGTATGTTTACAGCTATAATGCGATTAGTGGAACGGTGTACCATGACGATTCCAATCCGCTCGCGGTTGCAATAGGCGCGACTGCGTTGATGCCGTATCATGACAGCACTGTGTTCATGGTGAGTTTCAACGATGTTATCGACCGGATCGATTCCTCCGGTGCCTTGATTCAGGGGTATGGCGTCGGTGATGGGCCGATTGGGCTTGATATTAATTATATGCCCGGCGATGTGAACGGGGATTTTGCCGTTTCGATTGCCGATTTGACGTACATGGTAAGTTGGTTGTTCAATGCAGGACCGATCCCGGTCTATCCGAAATGGCGCGCTAATGTCACCGGAGATTACACGACAACCATCGCCGATCTCACGTATATAGTGCAATACCTGTTTAACGGTGGACCGAAACCAAAATTTGGCGCACCCTGGGTGCAGTAGAAAAGTTATTTCAAATACCGGTCAAACCACTTTTTAATCCATTGCAAACGCACAATGCGGCGATCGGGACGGCCATGACGTGATAACCCGTGCGGTTCCTGCGGGAACCGCACCATCTCAACCGTTTTCTTCAGCACTTTCAATTTCACGAACATCTGTTCGGCCTGCTCGATATGACAGCGAAGATCCTCTTCGTTGTGCAGAATCAGCACCGGTGTTTTCACTTTATGAAAGTACGTGATCGGGGAACGCTTTTCGTAGTTTTCCGGATTCGTCCAGGGATATCCGGCAAACTCACGGGCAAGTGACCAGCCGATATCCGATGATCCCACGAATGATTTCAAATCGCAGAGTGAGCGCATGGTGATTGCAGCTGCAAACCGGTTCGTATGACCGATTATCCAGTTGGTCATGTAACCGCCGTATGAGCCGCCGCCGACACCCATCTTTTTAGCATTCACATATGGCTGCTTTTCAAGCCAGTCGGCTGCCGCCATCACGTCGGCGTAATCGATATCCCCCCAGCCACCGGCGATAGCATCAGCCCATGTTTCCCCACGTCCATGTCCACCGCGCGGGTTGGTGTAGAAAACAACATAGCCGTTTGCCGCAAGATATTGCATTTCATGGAAGAAACTATGTGCATACTGAGCGCGTGGGCCACCATGAATCTGCAGAATCGCAGGATACTTTTTGTTTCTGTTGAAATGCGGCGGTGTGACCAGCCAGCCTTGTATTTCTGTGCCGTCATAGCCTTTGAAACGAATATCACGGGTTCGTCCAAGTCGTTTTTCGGTTTTTAAGAATCGACTAAGCTGTGTATGCTGAACATATCGTTTCTCTCCACCGAATTCAGCAGGGAATGACATGATTTCACCCGGATTGGTTAAATCAGCATGCATCACCGCTGCAACTTTCCCTTTACCGGTTATGGAAAATAATTTGATGTGGCAGTCAGCTTTGAACACCCGAGTCGGTTTCCCGCCGCCGACGGGGATATAGTACAGATTGGTTGCGCCCGTATCTGACGAGATAAAGAAAATACGTTTGCTGTCGCCTGACCAATAGACCAGACCGGAATCACCGACCGATGCCGTATCGGTAATGGAACCGTCATATGCCATCCGGTCAAACTTCGGCATCAGGTCTTTCGCTTTCCCCTTGCCATCAGCCGAAACTTTCCAGACATGGATATTGGTTACACCCCAGGCATCGTCTGGATTGGCGTGCCCTAAATACGCGATCAGTTTCCCGTTCGGTGAAAAGGCTGGAGCAGAAACCGGGCCGGGAGGAGTCGGTATACGGCGCTCTTTACCACCCTTGAACGGAATGATAAACAGATCATCGAGCAAGGCATCGATATCCTGATCTTTCGCCCGGTTGGAATGGTATGCGATGTATTTACCATCCGGCGAAAGAGTCGCGCCAAGATTATCCCGTTTACCGGAAGTTATTTTGCGCAGTTTGGCTGTGGTTAAATCAAGCGCATACACTTGAAACACATCTTTCGGTAAAAACCCGGCGCCATCTAAACGGTAGAATAAACGGGTAACGTGGCGATACACCGGCGGCTGTTTCTTTTTCGTTTCATCTTCGATGTAGTGCGAATCATTGTAGCGCATGCAGAACACCAGCTGCTTCCCATCCGGGGTCCATTGCAGATTGCTGACCGATGCTTCCAGTTCGGTAACTTTTTCTTCCGCGCCGCCGGAGGCAGAAATAATGTAAATGGCGAACCGTTTTTCACGTGCAGAACAAAATGCTATGCGCTTTCCGTCGGGTGACCAGATCGGCGAGGCATCATGTATTTTCCCGAACGTATACTGCTTCTGTTCACTGGTCGCGCGGTCGATAATCCACAGGTGGGCGTAGTAGCAGTTGTCCGTTTCATCCATCTGCTCACAGGTATAAGCAATCCGCCGTTCGTCGGGGGAGAGGGCTAACGCAGTCGGTAACCGAAACTTGAAAAGGTCATTTTCGACGATATACGGGCTTTTGCTTTGCTTCGATCGGGACTTCATGTCGACCTCGTCTCCATTAGTTCAAGTGATGAATGGAGAATAAGTTACGGAGCCGCCCCCCATTCAGGCAAGCGGGAAGATTTTCCGACTAACTGAATCAAAACATGGGATGAAATGTGATACGATAGGAACTTGTAGATTTCCATTGCCTTTTTAAAGAAAAACAATACTTTTCTGGAGCTTTTTTTGCCGGGGTATGCCATTTGGTTTTTCCGGCTAACTGATTGTGATGTAGTTTTATAATAATCATAAAGGAGTTACAAGCGTGGAAGTACTTGCATTGATTGACAAGGTTCGGAATTTCGACGGGAAGGTGGGAGCCAAGCCGAAAGATAACGAGCAACTTGCTGCTTATTCCGGCAAAACCCCGGCTGAATTGCGGAAGATGTTCCGTACCATGCTGTTGGCACGTCGTATCGAGCGGGAAGAAAAACTGCTGCTTCGTAAGGGATACAACCGATTCTTCATCGGCTGCGGCGGTAAAGAAATGATAGACGTCTGCTTGTCAGACAATCTGAAAGTTACTGATCCGTTTATCGGCTACTATCGCAATAAAGCATTCGATCTGCATCGCGGCGCACCGATTTGGGATAAGATGCAGGAAGCGATCGGCGACAGAAATTCCCGCACCGGCGGTATGTCGATTCCGGCGCACCCGTCTTATCCGGAACTGTCTATTACTCCGCAAGCTTCGCCGACAGGAAGCCACGCTCTTGAAGCTGCCGGTTTAGCAGAGGCGATTAAGAATCGTACGGCTGTTTCCAAGCTGTCTCATTTCCCGGGTGGTGCGCATCCGGCTGATGCCATTACGCTCTGCTGTATCGGCGAAGGTTCAACCTCATCCACCGAATTTGGCCGTGCGGTGTTTTATACTGCGATGAGCCAGACCAGAAGTATCTGGGCGATTTACAACTGCGGCTGGGCTATTTCTACCTCGGTCGAAGAGCAGTATCCGTGCGGTGATCCGACGACCTTGTTTGAAGGATTTCAGAAGTTTGGTCTGAAAATTATTCAGGGTGACGGCACCGATATCAAAGACAGTCTGGCCAAAGTGAAAGAAGCAGTCGATTACACCCGTGCCGGTAAAGGCCCGGTCGTAATGAACATGAAAACCACCCGCGAAGGTTCACACTCCGGTTCAGATGATCAGTCATTCTACATGGATCCGGTGGAACAGGATTGGCATACGTACAACGACTGTATTCTGAAAACAGCGAATACCTTCATTGCCGACGGTATCATGACGCCGAAGCAGATCGGTGATTTGTGGGATGAATTGGACAAAGAAGTGTCCGAACAGTCGGCCAAAGCGGTTGCAGCGTTTACGCCCAAGGATCGTGCCTTTATCGAAGGTAAAGTCTACACCTACGACTTCGATAAAATTCAGGAAAAGTGGAAAGCATACCGCAGTCTGAACAAAGTCAATCGCGCCAACAAATACAAAGAATGGCATGAGAAGGGTTACTTCACCACTGCCGATCTTCCGGAAAATGCCGGCCCGATGACCATGCGTTTCGCGCTCAACTACACCTTGATGGATCTGTTTTTGTTAAGTGAAGATGTGCTGTTGTTCGGTGAAGACGTCGCCGATTTCTCCGGCCATATGATTCATGAAAAGGAAAAACAGGCGCACCTTAAGGGTAAAGGCGGCGTGTTCCTTGTCTCAAAAAACCTCCAGCGTGAGTTCGGTCCGACCCGCTGTTACAACACAGCGCTTGATGAAGCCGGTATTCTTGGCCGCGCGATCGGTCACTGCTATCAGGGTCGTCGCCCGATACCTGAAATTCAGTTCCTTGACTATATGTCACCCGCCTACCAAGGCTTGAAGGATCGTATTGCTACCACCTACCAGCGCTCTAACGGTCAGTATCCGATGCCGATGGTCGTTCGCACGACATTCGGCGGTTACAAACAGGGTGCAGGCGCGTTCTGGCATTCGGAAAGCAATATGGGAACTTGGTTGAACATCCCCGGTCTTTTAGTGGTAACCCCGTCTAATGCGTGGGATGCCGCCGGTCTTTTGAAGACTGCCTGGGCCTGCGATGACCCGGTGCTTTTCTGTGAATCGGTTGCTCTGTACAATCGTCGTGACTGGGATGGCGTTCCAATGGAAACCGCAGTTCCGGATATCGATGAATTGATTCCGTTCGGTGTCGCAAAAGTATACGACGAGCAGAATACCGATGTCGCTATTATTACTTATGCCGCAACCGTGCAGATGTCCCGCAAAGCGTCCGAAGCCCTGAAGGAAAAAGGAATCAACGTTCGTATCGTTGACCTGCGTACCTTGAAGCCGATGGATGAAGAAGCGATTCTCAAGTGCGCCAAGGAATGCGGTAAAGTGCTTGTTGTTACCGAAGATCGCTTCCCGGGCGGTGTGGCTGCGACTATCGCATCCGTTATCACCCGCGGCAAAGGATTGTTCGATCTTGAAGCGCCGGTCAGCCTGCTTACCGCTATTGACGCCCGCGTGGCGTACGGTATGGACGGTGACGCCGCCTGCATCCCGACCGTCGACAAGATTGTCGCCGCAGTGGAAGAACTGCACAACAACTACTAAGCCATTATCCGATATTCTGCAAAGACGCCGCCTAAAAGCGGCGTTTTTTTTCTGTGATTTTTTTGCGCTAGTGTGTAAAATGATTAGCATGATTCACCACCGGTTGTCGCGCACACTTACACTGTGCTCCGTTGTTTTGTTGTTTGTTTCATTCGGCTCAGCATTTGCGGACCGTCCGTCGCAGTATGGGTTGTCGCTTGCTTACCCGCGGCAGTTACTTGAAATAACGGATCAGGAAGGGTTTCCTCCGGTTTTATGTGAGAAAAATTTTCGTGTACAAATTACCGTCGATAAAAAAGGGAAGACAAAATCGGTACGTGCAGACAATCCCGCGGATTCAGGATATGCCGTAGCGATACGAAAGCATCTTGCCTCAATTCAATTTGAACCGGGGCTTGCGAATGGCAAACCGGTTGAGTGCGATCTGATTTTACATGTGCGCATCATACCGAATAACTTCCGGGTTGTGCTGAATGCACCGGTTAATGCCGACCTGTCGATAACAAGACAAACATTGTATTTTCAGAGCATCGAACTTAATGACATTACTCTCCCGCGTCTGGTGTCATTCCCGTCATATTGGTGCAACCTTACCATGTCTGACAGTACCGACATTCAAAAGTTCATTCTGTTGGAAGTATCGGCAGGGAAAACGGGAGTGATAGAAAACATACAGGTCGTGCGATCCAATTATCCTGCATTCGAATCACAAGTGGTTGCGGCAGCTACCCGGGCAGTAATAACCCCGGCTTTAGTGAAAGGAAAACCGATCGCCGCTCATTTTTTTCTTTGCCTGACCTTCTATCCCGGGAATAACTACCCGACGTTACCATTTACAGATCAAACCTTCGCCGCATTGCCGCTTCGTGAGCGCATACAGCTGCTCTGTCTTGCAGATACTATTGGTTTGTTGTCCGGACCTATTCCAAAGTTCAATCCGGCGGAATCAGTTACGGGGGGAGATGAAGTGAAATGGCTGAACAACGATACCGTTGCGGTATACTTGGCTGTTAGCGCTACGGGTAAGGGGGGAGCGCTTCGGCATGATGAAATTTCGCCGAAAATGTCTGACTGGATTAGGAAAACTGCATCATGGATGAGATTCTATCCGGCGCTGAACTACTCAGGTGAACAGTCGGCATTTGCCGAAACTGTCTATTTCATTTTTTCGGACAGTACAGCGGTACGAATTGTTTACCCCTGGCTTCAGTAAAGCTGTGAGTCAGCAGCCATGCTTAACTATCTATAAATCAATACATTACATCACGTCTTCATAGTCATTCTTTTTCGTGTCGCATAAAGTGCGTTAGGATTCTGTCTGTACTATGAGGCTGCTTTTCGGGCAGTCTCGTATCTCCTTGTGGTTCAATAACAAATGAATTAACACCAGGCAGGGGAGTTTTGGCATGCGGTATGTCCCTACATTAACCCAGAAGTAGCCATGATCGGCTCAAGAGGGCCGACGAAGGACGGGAAGAAAGATGCAGTACCAACGGTATAACAAAGTAGAGCATCGGTTACGGCGCAGTGCCCGCGTGTTAGATAAGCTGGCCGTGTCGTTGCTGCTCGGCACCGGTTGGTATGTGTGGTTTGTGTTTGACTCACTCATAACCAATGCAACCGGGCTCGTGGTACTTATTGGTTGCAGTCTTTGTTTTGCCGGAACCTGTTTCGGAAAAGGAGTGAACATTCAGTTATGGCTACGCATGTACACAGAGAGAACGACAGCCCTTCGGGCAATTTATCGCTTGACTTCACCGGGACGCCGGAACTTACTTTAGTTTTTACTAATTTTGGAACATCGTACATGAAAGAAGTTGTCAAAAGCGGTGACATCAAGGCACAGATTTGTGTCTTTTTACTGATATTTACTTCGTTTTTCATTGTCTGGAGTTCATCTGCTCAAGCCGATGAACTAAAACCGGAAATTCAATCATTGCTCACCGGCGGTGATACGGCCAGAGCAATCCAGATGCTTAATAATGACATTTCAGTCGACAAGTCCTATTACCTCAATTATTACACCCTCGGCCGGATTTATTATCAGCGTGAAGAATACACCAAAGCAAAAGAACAGTTCGCTCAGGCGGTGGCGCATAAAGGAAAAGACTGGTCATCGCAGTATTACCTCGGTTTGTCTTATTTAAAACTGAATCAGCTCGATAGCGCCGCGGCGGTCATGGATGAAGGCCGTAAAAAAGCCAAAGGGGACAGCCACATTTTTGAAAACGGCTATGGCTTAGTTATGATGGCGAAAAAAGATTACGGCGAAGCCGACCGTGCGTTTCGTAAGGCGCTGTTAACCGAGCCGAAGAATATCGAATATCGTCTTAATTTAGGTGACGCGAATTTCTATCAGGGGGTTCCGTCATTGGCTATTGCCGAGTATGAACAGGCGCTCAAAGATAATGAAGGCTCACTGGAAGTCTATTATCACTGGGCTGAAGCCTGTATCGAAATGAAAGACTACAACTGTGCCCTTGAAAAACTTGGGCTCGTGTTAGCCAAAGACTCTACTCATGCCTCAGCTTGGCTTCGCGCCGGCAGCATTTATTTTAAAGCTGCCATGTCATCCCGTTCACGTGAAGAACGGCTCGGCCGTTTCAAAGGCACTATTGATGCGTATGAACATGCAATCATGCTCAATGGGGGGAAAGCAGATTCAGCTAATGTCCGGGCATTCTATGAAATCGGTTTGGCGTATGTGCAAATTTTTGAATTCGACAGTGCCCGTACCCACTTCGAACGCGTCTTGGCAATTCCGTATGAACCGCGGGATATTTACTTCAACTACGGCAAAGCGCTCTGGGGCTTGAAAGATTTTGAAAAGAGTGCAGAGATGCTTAACAAGCATGTCGAGATCATGAAGCAACCGGATGCGCCGGAAACCAGAGCCTCCGAAGCGGAGTTATACCAGTTATTAGGGGATGGACTTTTTTACCGTAAGCCTGCCGATTTTGTCGGAGCGGTTGATGCCTATAAGAAGTCGCTGGAAAAAGATTCGACGCAGAAACGCGCACTCTATAATATCGCTATCGCGTACCAGAGCTTAAAGAGCTATAATCAAGCGCTCGATTATTATGAAAAACGGATCGCCATGGGTGTCGATTCGTCAACCTGTACCATCTACAAGAACGCAGCCTACACAGCACTTAACCTTGCTACCGATCAATCGGGTGGGGAAGAGGCTGGCGGGCTTGATGAAGAAACGGGAGATGCTGCTTCTGTTCAGCCGCGAGATTACATAACGCTGACAGGAGAGTATTTTGATAAATATCTTGCATGCGTACCGAATGACACGGTAGCCATAAAAACAGCAGCTAACATATTTCTCTACCAGTTGAAAAATTGCGATAAAGGAGTGAAGTATTTCACTGACCTGCTTGCCATTATGCCGAACAACTGTGAAGCCCAAAAAGGACTTGGCTTCGCCTATTTCGGCGGCCTTTGCTCCAAAAACTATTCCAAAGCAATCACTTATCTTACCGGAGCCTACGGTTGCAGTGCGGAAATGCGCAAAGACGTAGACCTTGCGCTTTGGATTGCCCAAGCCTATCATTTGCTGGCGGCCGACAAATCGGCAGCTAAACAGGACCCGAAACCGGAATTTAAGAACGCGAATGAATGGTATTCCAAAGTACTGGCGTTACAGCCCTCAAATAGCATCGCGAAAAAAGGGTTTGATGACACTCGTTTTGAATTTTAGTCCCCGTTTATATGATGAGGAGCCGCAACTAATCCATGGCTGAAAAACAGGCTGAAAAACCGACTGGCGGACGGGTTACCGAGCGCCAGCGATTCAATTACATCGGATTTGATGTTTTCCCCGGCGACCCGAAAGACCTGTTCGGGACCGATGCGGAAAAAGGGAAACTGGTCGACCAGGTGCGCCGTCGCCGCGAATCCCACGATACGCTTCGCGCGAACAATTCACTTATTGAGGAGCGAGTCTCCAAACTCGACCGACTGGTTCTAACGGTTGCAGCCATTGCCATGGTTGTGTCGCTGTTGTTCCCCTTCTACTCTGCATACACAGAGAAGGTAGAGGAAAGTCAGGTTCAGGCATCGACCTCATCAACAACCGGAATCGGAACCGAAGAGGTTATCACCGGTTATGTTCCCAAAAAGAAGATTACCAAAGAATATAGTTCGGTCACCGGCTTGGGTTCATTCGCGTATATCGGTAGTATTTTTTCTGCCGGTCCGATTCTGATGCTAACCGGTATCCTGCTGCTTTTGTATACGCTGGTCTGTTTGATCGTACCGGCCTATACCTTGTACGGATTGTACGGACTCAAAGGAAATCCGGATGATCGGGCGCTCAAGCTGAAAGAGATTTTGCGGTTCGGCTGGCTGCCGCTGCTCACGTTAGTAGTGGTGCTGTTATTCTCATTCTTAGGCTCAGGCTACGGCTCAAGCGGAGCAAGCGAGTTTACCAGTTTCGGCGCCAGTTATTCTGTCGGTGTCTTCTTCACGACACTGTCGATCGGAATTTTGATTTCGATGATCGGCGGAATCGTGATCGCGGTTAAGGGAATTGAAATTTAACTTGTAACGTATAGGTTTTACGGAGGAACGTATCTGTGGTCAAGCAAACGGTATTCATCACGATCAATGCGTTGATCGGATTTGTCGTCGGAGCCGGATTATTTTACGGCGTGTTCAGAACTGCCGAAGATCCAATCCTGCACTCAATTTATAAAGGCGGCCCGCTCGTTATTCTGCTCATCATGATCATGGTCATGTTGTTCATCTTTATCGGTGAGCGTTATTTTTCATTGTACGGCGCAGCCAAAGGTACCAGCTCGGTACAGGTGTTCTTCAAGAAAGTCGTGACGCTGCTTCAGGCGAACGATTTCGACGGCGCCCTGGCCGCGTGCGACAAACAGCGCGGTACCACCGCCAACGTCCTTCGTGCTGGTATTGAACGCTATCGGGAAGTGAAAGACAGCAAAGACTTGACCTCAGAAAAGCGTATTGAATTGACCCAGGCCGCGATTGAAGAAGCGAACGCCCTTGAAGGACCGCTCCTTGAGCGCAACCTGATCGCCCTGTCGACCATTGCCTCCATCGCCACCATGGTGGGGCTGTTGGGAACCACGATCGGAATGATTCGCGCCTTCGCGGCTACCGGTAACGTCGAAGGCGGCGTTATTGACGCTACCGCATTGGCGACCGGTATTTCCGAAGCGCTGGTGAACACCGCGGGCGGACTGATTTCCGGTATTCTCGGAATCTTCTTCTACAATTTCTTTGTTAATAAGGTAGATGCATTCAACTATACCACGGATGAAGCATCCTTTGAAGTCATGCAGATTTTGAAGGATAAAGAAGGTATCTAAGGATGTCTAAAGGAAAGAAAAGACGCGTAAGCATCCGTATCGACATGACGCCCATGGTCGATATCGCGTTCTTGCTTTTGATTTTCTACATGGCGACTACGCAGTTTAAACCACCAGAAGCTCGCGCGGTGGAACTGCCGGAATCCCATTCGCAGATCGAACTGCCGGAAAAAGATGTTATTTTCATCACCGTGACGCAGTACGATTCGATGTACGTCGATTTCGTCGAGAAGGCGAAAATCGAAATGGAAGGTCAGGAAGTGACCACTACGGTGCGTCGCGTTCGCTCGGTCGACCGGTTCTCAGCAGCGAGTGTGATTAATGATGTCCGTGCCAAAAACAGCCGCGCATTGGTCGTGGTGAAAGCGGATAAAGAGGCCTCGTTCGGGGTCATGCAAGGGTTGATGAAGACGATGCAGGAAAACTTTCTGGAGCGCTTCCTCATCATTACCGAAAAAGAATCTGATCAAGCATCCTGATGATATTCAGGAATTGCGATACACTGACGGAAGGAGAGTGAGAGAATAGATGGCCGGTGAAGTAGCTGAACGGGCTGCGAAAGGACCCAAAAAAGGTTTACGACGACCCAAGCGGCGTGTGTCTATTCGTATCGACATGACCCCCATGGTCGATATCGCTTTTCTTTTGCTAATCTTCTACATGGTCTCGACCGTGTTTGCCAAACCGCAGGCGATGGAAATCAACCTGCCGCCGAAAGACCAGAAGGAAGATATCGAAGTAGCCGAATCGAATTTGCTCACGATCCGCGTGGATGGTGAGAGCCGGTTTTGGTGGCATTTAAAGACGGCCACGCCGGAAAATCTGCCGAAGTTGCTTCCGAGCGATCCGAACAAACCGGATTCGGTTGCCTACAAGCTCAATCATAAAGAGCTGCAAAAGCTGTTGGTTGAAAAAAATCGGGAAAACAACAAGCTGAACACGCTTATTTTGATTAGTCCGGAAGGAAACTATGCCGACATGGTCGACATTTTGGATGAAATCGATCTTATCGAACGTTCCTGGAATGCCTACACGGCGAAGGAAAAGAACGTGAAGGTTGAAGATTTAGGCGCAGATAAGTTTTCCTATCGTTATGCTCTGGGTGAATGGGAAGAACGTGATGCCAAAATCATGGAAGCCGCCATTGATGCGGCTCGTCTGAAAGGAGAGTTACGATGAGCACACGCAGCGTGCTGTATTCTCCATACGGCGCTTATGAACTCAAAGCAAGCTATCAGAAGAATTTCTTCCGCTCGACGATGATCGTAACCGGTGCGATCGTGCTGGGTATTATTATCGCGTATGTCGCGCAGGCAATTTCCGGTTCGGGGGATGAAAATATCCCTGTGCGGACCATCAAAACGATCGCCGAACTTGGCCCGCCGCCGTCGGTGGCTAAACGCCCGCCGCAGGTACAGGTGCAGCAGCCGGATGTGAAACTGCCGAAGGTCGGTATTCCGAAACCGGTTGCGGATGAAGAAGTAATGGACGAGGATGTCGTTTTGGCAACCCGCGATGAAATGGCGAATATCAGCGCTCCGGACATTATGGCCGGCGACGGGGATGTCGTTGTCGATATCGAAGAGGATTATATCCCGGCTCCGGACGAATTCGTCGCCGTGGAAGTCGAGCCGGAAATGATTTTCTCTCCGCCGCTTGAATACCCCAAGATGGCCAAAACTGCCGGTCTTGAAGGTGTCGTGTTTGTGCAGGCCCTGGTGAATGAAAAAGGGGAAGTGCAGGATGTTCGCGTAGCGAAATCATCGGGCGTGACCTCGCTTGATGAAGCTGCCCTTACCCAGGCGCGCGGCTGCAAATACAAACCGGCAATTCAGAACGGCCGCCCGATCAAGCTGTGGGTGAGCTATAAGGTTAACTTCTCACTCGACGGTTGATTTGTTTAGAGGGAGGGGATAGTGATAAGACAACGTACAACGCCGCGGCTGGTACTCAGCGCGGCGTTTTTGTTTTGCCTGCTTTCCCTGCTCGGCTGTCCTCCGCAATCGGATAGCGTGGTAACCTCCGAAAGCGGAATACAGTCATCGGCGGGCAGCATATCCGGTGTTTTTCAAGATTGCGGATGGGCAGATGATATTCCTGATTCGACTAAAGTAATTCCGGTCGATGCCATGCCGGAGATGATTTATTCACCGCCGCTTCAGTATCCCAAAATGGCCAAGACTGCCGGGTTACAGGGAGTGGTGCGAGTTATGGCATTGATTTGCGAAAGCGGTCAAATCGGACGGCTCTGGGTTTCTGAATCATCAGGTATAGCTTCGCTTGATGCTGCTGCTTTAGCACAAGCGCGTGAGTGCAGATATAAACCGGCAATGAAAGATGGCCGGCCGATAAAGCTCTGGGTTACGTATCCTATTGAGTTTCGGCTTGATGATTAGGTCGTAAATGTAGTGAATCGTTCTTTTGTGCGGGGAGGTTTATGAAAACTATTACAGAGGGTGTTCAGGTGGTCATTCGATGTGGCTGCATACTGATTTTCATTGTTATGAGCAGTTTAGTCAGCTGCGTTCCTGTATCTGAGTCTGAACTGGGAGAGAAACGGCAGGTAGTACCAGCGCCGACTCCGAGAGTTGAACGCCCGGTGCCGACACGGGATTATCCTGAGGATTGCTCTTCCGACGCCGATATTCCACCGGTCGATTCATTTATAGCCGTTCAATGGGAGCCGGAAATGATTTTTACTCCCCGGCTTGAATATCCGGAATCAGCGAAAGCAAAAAAGCAGGAAGGCAAGGTTATGATCCGGTCTTTGGTATGCGAAAGCGGGTTTGTGGGTAAAGCCGAAATTCTACGATCATCGGGATTCCCACTCTTAGATAGTGCTGCAATTCAGCAAGCGCGTGAGTGTGAATATGAACCGGCAATCAAAGATAGGGAACCGGTAAAGGTCTGGGTCAGTTACGCAGTTGATTTCAAGCTCGATCGGGGCGGTTCATCGAACGGAGAAGAGGATTACATACCGAATACCGACGAGTTTGTCGCTGTTGAAGTGGAACCGGAACGTACTTATGAAGCTCCATTAGAGCTTCCCAAAGAAGCTGATACCCTGCGTGTGAATGTCACCGCTTATGTACAGGCGCTGGTAACAGAGAATGGCCGTGTTAGTGACGCACGAATAGGAAAGACATCGGGCTATCCCATTTTAGATAGCGCTGCCGTTAAACAGGCGTATTTGCATAGATATAATCCAGCAATACAACAAGGAAGGCCGATTAAAATCTGGGTAAGTTATAGAGTAAATTTCGATTTGAAATGAGGGTGTATTAATACGCTTGAGTTAAGCTAAACAGATTCCTTTGCCTGTTCGTCATTATTCATAGCCGCCGCAACATTCGCACAGGAGGGATCTATGAATCCGTTGTATTCTCCCTATGGAGCCTACGAAATGAAGGCGGCCTATCAACGCAATGGCCTGAAAGCAAGTCTTTGGGTGGCAGGAATCGGGTGTTTGTTAGGGTTGACGCTTACACTCTATGATCGACTTCCAGAAGAGCAAATAGTTATTATCCCACCCACTCCGCCTATCATCATTAGCAGTGAACTGTTCTCGAAAGCTCCAAAAATAAAATCTGAACAACCGCGTCCGAAAGCGGCTGTTAGCGCACCGGTGGAGGAAGGGATACCGACACCGGTGCCTGATGAAACTATGCAGACAGAAGAACTGCAGAGCTTGCCTGAATCCGAATTATCCGGTACTTCCGACTCTTTGTTTGGTGGCGGGACTGGAACCGAAGATGGCATCGGCGGAGTTGGCGGTGATTTACCGGGAGAATACATCGCACCGCCTCCTGACAGCTTTGTGCCGGTTGAAAAAGAAGCGGTGGCAATATATGAGTGCAAGCCGGACTACCCACGTTTTGCTCGTCAGGCAGGATTGGAAGGAGTGGTTTACCTGTTTGTTTTGGTAGCGGCAAACGGCGGCGTCAAAGAGGTAAGAATTAATAAAGCATCTGGTGTTACGGTGCTCGATGAAGCCGCCAAACAATGCGCGTATAACAACATGTATAGCCCGGCGATACAAAATGGAATCGCAATCGACTATTGGATGGGATACAAAGTAATCTTTGAATTGGAATAGAAAAAAAGGCCGGTCACCCCGGCCTTCATCGTGGATAATCTTTACTACGTCACGGACAAGCCGGTGGCGGGGCGCCGGAGTTGAACAGGAACTGCACGAGGAAAGTCAGGTCGGCAACAGTAATACCGCCGAGACCATTGACATTACCTTCATCCGCGCATGGAGACGGGTTGCCGCCGTTGAATAAGTATTGTACCAGATACGTCAGGTCGGCAATCGTGGGACTTTCAGACACGCTGCCGTTGACATTGCCGCGCGAACCTATACAGCAACTGCCGGAGTTGAGTTTGACCGCACCCGGAATCGTATCCGGCTCATAAGCAATGCACTCAGTGACAAAGGCCGGATTATGCGATCCGCCGCCGAATATATACGGCGTAAACGATACCGGGTTAATCTGTCCGCTCGCTGCGCCAGGTACATCGAAGGTGACCGATAATATCTTACCTGTTCCCGGTGGCAGATCCGGTGCAGTTTCGTTAGTCGAGGTTTTCAGCGCAATAGCGACACGATTGTTGCCTATATCAATACCCAAGAATGATTCCGATTGAAAATACTCAGTCCGGGTGCCTGTTCTGCTCGTTCCGACCAGCGACATACCGTAGGGACCGGTCCAATTAAGCGGGATAGTAAACTGACGCAACGGGAGTGAGTTCTTGGCGTAAATATCGACAATCGCCTGAGTACCAGCGGCAACAAACGTGGTTTCGGCCCACATAGTATCCGAGAGCACATCAAGGTGCTCGGAGAACACATACATTTTACCGTCCATATTCGATGCATACACGAATCCGTTGCCGGTAAAGGGATAGGCGCCCCAGCAGCCGTTAAAGTCCGGATCTTCCGTCGGCCAGGTATCATGCTGGTAAATTTGCTGTGGATTAGTCGGGTCGGAAACATCGACTACGGTGATTCCGGATTCGTAGTGCGATGTATACAGTTTGTCACCTTTCCAGTGGGTGTTATGCGCAAGACGATTGGGAGCGAGATATTCACCGACCAACTCGATATTCGCCAGGTTATGCAAATCCCAAATTTTTATCGTCTTGTTGGCGGTTTCTTCGGTGGTTGCCGCATACTTCAGGTCTTCACGCGGCCAGATATTATGGACATATCCACCGGCCGGAATCGGTACGCGGGCGATAAGCTGCGGGCTGGTTTTATTCGCCATATTCCAAATGGAAAAGGTGCTGTTCCACCCTTCTGCCAAAAACATCGTATCGTTCTGAACGAAGATATCATGGATGCCGTTGTCACCATAGTTAATGCCCATACTGGTAACGAAGGTGGGGTTTGCCTGATTGGAGAGGTTGTAAATAGAAAGCGTAACACCGTTAGCTTCGATTCCCTCAAGATACATGTACCCTTTCATGGTATCGATAGAAAGGTTGTGGCTTGTATAATTTCCCCATGAAGGAGTAACGATAACCGAGCCGACATACGAAAAGCTGGTCGGAAGGTTGGTCATGTTGAGAATCATAACCCCTTGATTGGTCCCGGTGCATTCAGAGGTAATATAGACATAGCGGCGGTATGACTTCATATCCCGCCAGCGGGGTCCAGCCACTGCGCCGCCACAGCCGTTTTCCGGGCCGATTACCGTGCCGACAACAGCCATCGTGCTGGTATTGACTACGGCAACGCCGTTGTAGATGCCGAAGATTGCATATTCGGTTCCGTTGGGAGCGCGATATCCCCAACAGTCGGTTCCGGCGCCGGTTCCGAACTGGAATGACTTTTCGGCGCAGAGGTAATAGGCCGTGTCACCCGAATGAAACTGACTTACCTGCGGGCTGAAGGCGGCATCCAGTGCCCCCTGCTGTTTTGTTTCTGTCTGGATCTCATTCCAGGTAAGACGCTCCGCTACCGGATCAAGTTTGGCGGTTTCGGCTGAAACCGAAAGAGCCAGAATCACGAGCGCGAAGGTGTTCAGCGTTAGCCGAAGGATGTTCATGTGCATGTCCTTATCGATAGAAGATTCGTTCCGGCGGTAGAAGCTGTTCTTCCGGTGCGCCGTTTTCACGGCAGCCGGTATGTCTTATAACAAGATAATACGTACTGTCTGTTCAAAAGAATGCTTTTTTGTTAAAAAAACCACGATACACTGAAATATCAGTCCTAAAAGGGGCAGGTAGCAGGGGGTGGCCCTCCGGCATACAAATACTGAACCAGGTAAGTGACATCGGCAATCGTAATTTTACCGATACCGTTCGCGTTTCCTTCCTCGAAACAGGCAGGCATGGGGCCGGAGTTAAACAGATAGCTGACTAAAAAGGTCAGATCGGCAATCGTAGCATTGCCGCCGCTGTTGTTAGCGTCGCCGCGTATGCCCGTACAGCAGCTTACCACCTGTACGGCCCCGGAAGCGGTAACAGGATGTGCCGCGAGGCAATGTGATGCAAAGCTCGGTTCATAGGGAATAGAATCCGGGTAATCGGTAAAGGAAATCATGTTTGTTCCGGCTGAAGCGTTTCCCGGGATAGCGAAACGTACTTTCACAACCGGACCGCTGCCTGCGGGCAATGGAGGGATGGAATCACTGCCACCGGAAAGCATAATCACCATGCGGTTATTGCTTGAATCAAGCAGGGTAGTTTCCGATTGAAAATACTCAGTTCGTGTTTCGGTGCGATCCAAATCGACAAAATGCAGTGTTGACGTTCCGGGCCATGACACGGGAATTTGAAATTGTCGAACCGGGTGTGAATTGCTTGCGGAAATCGTAACTTCGGCTTCTGTGCCGTTGGTTGCTATTATCGCATCTGTCCACATGGTATCATGGATGACATCAGTGCGTTCTTCGATGACAAACAGTTTTCCGTCGGTGTTTGAAATGTACATAGTGCCGTTGTTTGTGTATGGGTAGCCGCCCCACGCGCCCCGAAAGTTCGCAAAGTTCGTCGGCCACGTGTCATATTGCAGTTCAACCGTCGGATTAGTCGGATCGGAAACGTCAAAAATCACTGCGCCGGCTTCGTAATGCGAGGTGTAAACCCGATCTCCCTTCCAGTAGGCGTTGTGCGTGACATGGCTCGGCCCGAGAATTTCACCGATAAGGGATATCGAATGAATATCCTGCATATCCCAAATCTTGAGCGTTTTGTCGGCAGTTTCTTCAGTGGTTACCAAATACCTGCGATCATCACTCGGCCAGAGATTATGCATATACCCGCCACCTGGGATCGGAACGCGGGTGATGAGAGCAGGGGACATTTTATCCGCCATGTCGTAAATGGAAAATGAGACATTCCATCCTTCGGCAATATAGAGAGTGTCATCAAGCGCCGTCATATCGTGAATCCCGCCGGCAATGCCAAAACTGTTCACATAGACCGGTACAGCCGGATTAGCGAGGTCATGGATATAAATTGCTTTGCTTGCGGTTGTAATTCCTTCGAGATATGCAAAGCCGTTGGTGGTATCGATGCTTAAACTATGCGATGCAACTTGTATCACCCCGTTTGTCGGATAGATACCGGCGATACTGACACTGTCAGGTAAATTTTCTAAATCGATTACCATGAGTCCGGCATTGGTGCCTGCACATTCGGAAGTAATATAGGCGAAATGATTGTAGACTCGCATTTCCCGCCAGCGAGGGCCATTGATAGCCGAACCGCAGGCAGTCACCGGACCGGGGATAATATCGACCACGGTCATGTTTGCCGTATTCACTACCGCGATGCCTTCGTAAACGCCATAAATTGCGTACTCGGTGCCGTCTGGCGCACGATATCCCCAGCATCCGGTTCCGGCGCCGGTACCGATCTGGATAATCCCTTTATCGCACAGATAATGCGCAGTATCGCCGGAGTTGTATTGGTTGAGTATCGGTTGAGCTGTTATCGAAATAGGCAGTGTGAGTAAAAAAAGAATAGTTACTAAAAGATATCGAGTGCAAGTACTCATCTGACTACCGTTCGTTTAAACCCTATCTACGAAAAAGACGGGTAATATGCTTACCCGTCTCTGTTTATCAGAAGGTGGCGATGACCATCAGGACTGACTTCATCACGGACAGGCGGGCGGGGTTGCGCCGCTGTTAAAGAGATACTGTACCAAGTAGGTCAAATCCGCAACAGTAATTCCGCTGATCCCGTTCACATTCGCTTCATCGGTACACGAGGGTGAGGTGCCGTCGTTGAACAGATATTGCACCAGGAATGTAAGATCCGCAACGGTGATCGTTCCGTTGCCGTTTACGTCGCCGCGTGTTCCCACGCAGCAGCCGGCAACTTGCACTTCACCGGAACTGGTGTCCGGATGAACCGTAATGCACTTGGTGATGAACCCGGGTTCATACGTATTAGGACCGCTCACGAACGGAGCGAAAGTAACCGGATTGGTCGTTCCCAAAACGCCGTTCGGCACACTATAGATCACTTTGAGAATTGGTCCGGAACCCGGGGCGAGATCCGGCGCAGTATTGTTGGTTGAAGAGGTTAGGTTCACCACCAAACGACGGCCGGGGAGGTCGTTAGCCGGATAGCTTTCCGACTGGAAATAATCCGTTCTGGTGCCGGTGCGATCGGTCGTTACGAAATCCATATTGGACGGGCCGTTCCAGTCGAGCGGAATCTGGAATTTACGAATCGGATGCGAGTTGCTGGCATAGATCGTTACCGTGACCTGTGTCCCTTCTCCGGTTACCGTCGTGTCAGCCCACATCGTATCGTTTAAGATTTCATTTTTCTCTTCGAGTACATAGAGCTTACCGTCTAAGTTGGAACCGAAAAACGCGCCACTGTTGGTGTACGGGAATCCGCCCCACATACCGTTGAAGTTGTGCGTTGCCGTCGGCCAGGTGTCGTAGCCAAGAACTTCAACAATGTTTTCCGGATCGCTGGCATCGAAAATCTTCATCCCCGCTTCATAGTGGGAGAAGTAGATGCGGTCTCCTTTCCAATACGCATTGTGAGTCAGGCCATCCGGCGGGTTGTACTGATTGACAAACTGCACGTCGCCGAGATCGGAGATATTCCACATGGTGATATTCGGGCCGCCGAGTTCGTCGGTAGCAACCAGATAATCACGATCATCGCTCGGCCAGATGTTATGGATATACTGAGCACCCGGAACGGCGATGCGCGTAATCAGCGCCGGCGCCATTTTGTTTGCCATATTGTAAATACCGATGGACAGATTAGAACCTTCCGCTACATACAGTGTGTCATCAAGCGCGGTGCAATCATGGATACCGCCGCCGATACCGAAGCTGTTGACATAGACCGGGGCTGCCGGATTTGCCAAATTGTGAATGCGGATTGAATTGTTCGCAGCCGAGGTTCCCTCAAGGTAGGCGTAGCCGTTGGTGGTATCGATATCAAGACTGTGTGACGTTACCAATCCACCGGGAGGATAGGCCTGAAACGCGCCGACTAAATTGACACTAGCCGGCAGATTGCCGAGGTTAATAACCATTAATCCGGCGTTCGTTCCCGTACATTCAGACACGGCGTATGCATAATGGTTATAGACACGCATTTCACGCCAGAGTACCGTTCCGCATCCACCGGTCGGACCGGGAATAATACCGACAGTGGTCATGGTGCTGGTATTGACGACAGCGATACCGGTGGCAACACCCATGATGGCGTAGTCAGTACCATCCGGTGCGCGATACCCCCAGCAACCTGTTCCGCCGAAGGTACCGAACGACAAAATTCCTTTGTCGCAGATGTATTGAGCCGTGTCACCGGTTTCATACACAATCTGCTCGGCTTCTTCCGGGCTTGAAGCCAACTGCGTACCGGCTTCTTTGCTCGGCTTGTTCCGATTATCCCAGTTGGGATCGTTGAGTACCGAAAGCGGCACTGCGTACAGCGATGCGGAAATACAGAGCACCGCTAAGGCTACAGTTAACATTCCTCTGAATCGCGTCATGTTCTCCTCGAACTCTTATGGTGTAGAAGCAGATTATCGTCGGTTACAGTGAGGTAATACCGGGTACGGCTATAAAGGTAAGTGATTTTGCATATCTGTCAATCATTAAACGGTTTATACCAGCAAATAAGGGGATAAAACCGGTCAGAAATTGGGCGTCCGCCCAAAAGACAATCTTTTCTACTTGACACACTGAACAAATGTTCAGTATCTTGCGTGACCAGCCGATAAAGGGCAGGGAGAAAGGAACAGACCAATGGAACAACCAATCAAGGCCACGGCTCAACTAAAAACTTGGCGAGCCGGATGGGGAGTCGGTATGGCAGATACAGAGGAGGTATCTCCATTATCACTTTCCATTCCGGCAGAGACTGAGTCCGACTACTGCTTTCAGAATGCCGCTACCTGCACTGAGTGCGGGGGAGGAATGATGCGGCTTGGTTCCTGTTTTGTCTGCGCAACGTGCGGTTCCGGAGGATGTGAAGGGGGCTGACCATATAGGTCGTCCGTAAGGAGGCAACTATGATGACAGTAAGCGAACTGAGAACATTCGGTATACCGGAAACAGTAATCGGCGCCTGGCAGAAACGGCAGGGGGATATTTTGCTTCCGGTGCAAAGCCGGGCCGTCCGGCAGGGGCTGTTAGCCCAGTTTGAACGGGAGCGGAAAACGGTGCATCGGAACATGATTATTTCCGCGCCGACTTCCGCCGGGAAATCTTTCTGCGCCGAACTGGCGATTGCCAAAGGATTAGCTGAACGCCGGAAAAGCATCTATTTAGTGCCGCTCAAATCACTCGCGGAACAACGTCATCGTGCCTTTTTGGAAACCTACGGCCCGCTCGGTGTCCGCTGTTTGATCGTAACCGGGGATCATCCGGATCATGATGCCCCGTTTGCCGCCGGAGAATACGATATCGCGGTGGTCATCTATGAAAAACTCGATCTCTTGTTATGCGACCGGCTTGATCTGTTACAGTCAGTCGGGTTGTTGATTGTCGATGAGATGCAAACTATCGCCGAACCGGGCAGAGGTCCGGTGCTGGAGCGACTGCTTACGACGGTGCTTACTTCGGTATACAATCCGCAGATTATCGCGCTCTCGGCCGTCATCGGTGATCGCTCGCTTGAGCTGTTAGCGCAGTGGTTGGGAGCGTCTATTGTCGAGGAGCATGCCCGCCCGGTTGAATTGTTACGCGGGGTGTTGGTGGATAATCAATACACCTATCGCTCATTTAACGCGGGTCATCGTGGGCAACAGCAACTGACTAAGGATACATCGGCCGAAAATCATTTCGATATGTTTGCCGAATTAGTCAAATCAGACAGCGGTGCGACATTAGTGTTTTTAAAATCCCGCAGGGAAACAATAGAACGGGCGGTTGCCTTAGCTGCACAGGTCAATTGGCCGACTGCGCAACAAGCGGTGGATGAACTGGGGGATGAAGAACCATCTTTCTTGAATCGCACGTTGCGCCAGGCCTTGAGTCGGGGAATTGCGTTTCACAATGCCGATCTCACCGCGCGGCAGCGTCGGATTATCGAAGATGCCTTTTTGCGCAAAGAAGTACGTGTGCTGTTTTCGACGACGACATTGGCGATGGGTGTCAATCTTTCCGCCGACACGGTATTTCTGGAAACGGTGAAATACGCCGAAGCGGAATATGAAGGACGGCCATCGTTAGTACCGGTCAGCCGCGCTGAGTTTGATAATATGACCGGACGCGCCGGACGGTTCGCTTCCGAGCGGCCGAACAGCACCGGTCGCGCAATCATCATGGCGCAGACACCGCTTGAGCAGGAGATTTTGTGGGATGCCTATATCGCTCCGCAAAAAGAGGAGCCGTTAGTTTCGGCATTCTCTCTCTATTTGATCACTGATTGGCTCTTGCATGGAATCGTATCCGGATTGGTGCATTCATCCGTATCGGCTGAACAGCTGTTTGCGAAAAGTTTGTATACGACCTCAGGCGGCGTCATTGAAGATATCCCGAAAGCGCTTTCGACATTAGTTGATACCGAACTCGTTTCGGTGCATCAAAGCAGCACCTACGCGGCGACATCATTGGGTTGCGCGGTTGCGGGAAGCGGATTAACGATTTCACAGGCAACCTATTTGATACGTTCACTCTCGTCATATCAACCTGCTTCAACCGTTGAATGGTTAGCGCTGGCCATAAGTATTCCGGATTGGCGCTTGCCGACGGCACTGCTTACGCAGTTTGAATATCGGGACCGGATTCCGCTGAAATCTGCTTATCGCCGCTATGAGGATATGTTTCCCGGTATCGAGCGGATGATTCCCGCCTTGCGCGCCGGCCGGCCGGATCGCCGTACCCTTTCATTGCTCAAATGTCTGTTGCTCTTAGATGATTGGCGCGCCGGTTTACCAATTCCCAAGCTGGAAGAGCGGTACGGCATTCATCACGGACAGATTATTTCACTCGGTGAAACGATCGGACATCTGGTCAGAGCGATTGCGATGATTCGAGAGGTAACCGAACAAACGGCATCCTGCGCTGAACTCTACGCGCTCGCATTTTCATTGCGTACCGGATTGCCGCCGGAACTGCAGCATCTGCACAATTGTTTCGGCACATTTTTACAACGGCGGGAACTGCTCGCACTGCGCGCGGAAGGAATCACGACCGCCGCCGCGTGTGCCGCGCTCACGGATGAGCAATTACACCCGTTGATTCATGGAATTTCACGACTACATCAATTTAAAGAAATACTTACACACATGTACGAGGAGGTTGTCATGCAAACGTCAGGTTCTCTGTCCACCACGCAGCAGCTTTCACCGCTGAGTTCCACTCAGCCGAATCTGGTTGAAGTCGACGGATCGCAGGAAGGTGAACGCTATGTTATTAAAATCAACGGTCAGCCGGTTCGGTTGACGGCGAAATCATTCAAGTATTTTGCCAAACTCGCCTGGGCCCGGGTGAACAGTGAAAACGGCTGGCTGTTCAAAGAGGAGATAGAGGTCGGTTTTAATCAGGCGCGCTATCTCTATCGGATGAAACAGGAGATTGCAGGCGGCAATAACTTGCCCTGGCAGGTTATCGAAAATAACCGGTTAGGCTATTACCGGCTTGCTGTTTCCCGTGATCAGATTCGGGTTAATGTAGAAGCTTTGCGTACCAGCGACGATTACGAACTGCGTAAGCTGGCTGAAACAGAACTGTTGCGGACGGTAAATTGATTCAGTCGAATAAGTTTTTTGAAAAAAACCGGCTTCAGGTACAGGATTGGTGGTAAATAGGTTACAGGTTATGTATTGACTTCGCCAGTGCCCGGCGGTAAGCTGTTCCGGAAAAGAGATAGGAATTTCTTCCGATACTGATATTCAGAACAGACAGTCATGATAATACGAGCCAAAACGACCATACCTGCCCCTGAATCCGGCAAAGCCTCGACTCGCCCGATTCTCCCGCTTCGTTCCGGTGTCCTATTCCCCGGAACGGTGTTGACCTTGCATATCAGCCGTCCGGATAATGTCAGCCTGATTAATGCCTGCTCTGCGAATAAAGAATCTTTTGTCGCTTCGTTCACCTTAGCAAATTCCGAAAATGGTTCCGCAACACCGATTCACCAGGTCGGTGTGCTTGCCCGTTTGGTCGATACCCGTCCGGATAAACATGGTCCGATGGTCGTCACCATTGAAGGAACAAAACGGGTTTCGATTAATGAAATCGCTCATACGACTCCATACTTGCAGGGAATCGTTACCGAAATTCCGGAAAAAGCCGGAAAGCATGAACAGTTCACGGCCATCATCGAACAGATTTTAGCCGCAGTTCGGGACATTATCGCGATCGACCCGACCTATTCATCTGAACAGGTTCGGTTGTTGGAACAGCATATTGATACTCCGTCGATTTTTGCCGACCGCGCTGCTGCGCTGTTTCATTTGCCGTTGACCAACAAACAGGAACTTTTGGAGACGGTGAATATCGAAAAGCGGCTTGAACTGTTACTGGTTAATCTCAAAGAAGAATTAAATCAGGTTTCGGTTTTGCACTCGATCCGTGACCGGGTAGAGCAGAATATCGAAGAGGACAGAAAAAAATATTTCCTTCGTCAGCAGGTCAACGAAATCCGCCGACAGTTAGGGGAGGATGTCACCGAGGAGCGCGACCTTGTCCGCTTACGCTCGGTTCTTGCCGGTATTTCTACAATGTCGCCGGAAGCCGCCAGCCGTGCCGCAATTGAACTTGATCGTCTCACGCAGTTGTCGACTGCCTCAGCCGAGTACGGCGTTACCAAAAATTATCTCGATTGGTTATTGAGTCTGCCCTGGGGGAAATTTTCGGCGGAAGATTACGCCATTGCCGATGTCGAAAAAATACTGAGCACTGAATACTACGGTCCCTCGGCGTTAAAAGAGCAAATTCTCCAGCGGATATCTGTTCGCAAACTGTTAGGCGGAACGCAGGAAGGCCCGACCCTTTGTATGGTCGGTGCACCGGGAACCGGTAAAGCGGCCTTGGCGCGCGCAATAGCCCGGTCGATGAAGAAAGAATTTATTCGTATCTCCGTCGGCGGTGTATCCGACATCACTGAGCTCAAGGGAGCGCCGCGAACATTTTTAGGGGCAATGCCCGGAAAAATTATGCGGGCGCTGCGCGATGCCGGCTCGTCCGATCCGGTCATTCTGCTTGAGGATATCGATTATTTCAACGTCGATAATAATTCCTCAGTCAACATGGCGCTCTTGGATGCTATCGATACGCGCAGAAACTCACGCTTTTTAGACAATTACTTAGGCGTCCCGTTTGATTTAAGCAAAGTGCTGTTTATCTGTTCCGTTCGTTCATTCGAAGAGATTCCGGAAGCGTTTATTCCCCGGTTCGAATTGCTTGAGTTGCCGGGATATATCGAAAAAGAAAAAATTGCCATTGCCCGGAAATATATTATTCCGAAACTGCTCAAACAGCACGGCATCACCAAATCGGAAGTCCATTTTACCGGCAGCGTGCTTTCCAAAATTATTCATTCCTATACGCAGGAAGCCGGACTGCTCGGGTGTTCGCAGCAAATTGAACGTATTTGCCGTAAAATTGCCCTGCAAAAAACTCAGGGGCATAAGCATGTTTGGAATGTGACAGAAAAGAATTTAGAATCCTTTCTCGGTTCACCAACCTTCATCCTGGAAAAAGCAGAAGCGAAACCGGAGATCGGTACCGCTGCCGGATTGGCATGGACCGGGGCGGGCGGTGATTTAATGTTCATCGAGGGCTTAAAGATGAAAGGGGAGGGACAGATTATCACGACCGGTTCACTCGGTGAAGTGATGCGTGAATCAATTCAGGCCGCCCACTCATACGTCCGCTCAAAATCCGATATGCTGGCGATTGATTTTGCCGACTTCAATCAGTTCGATATTCATATTCACTTTCCGTCGGGAGCTATCCCTAAAGACGGCCCTTCTGCCGGTGCCGCTGTCTGTTTGGTTATCGCATCGGTAATGTCGGAACGTCCGATTCGGAATGATATCGCCATGACCGGTGAAGTAACCTTGCGCGGCCGCGTATTGCCGGTCGCCGGTATCAAAGAGAAAGTTTCGGCGGCGTATCGCGCCGGAATTTCACATGTTGCTCTGCCGAAAGAAAACCAAAAGGATGTTAAAAATCTTCCTAAAGATATTCTGCGTAAGATCAATTTCTCATTTATTGATCGTGTCGATGAATTGTTCGCGATTTGTTTGATGGATTTCACGCCGTCAGCCTATACGCTTGAAAAAATCTTCACCGAAGAAATCGAAAAAGCAAAACGTCGTCGCCGTCAGCAAAAGGCACGCCTGGCGCGTCGTCACTGACCGTCGTTCATACCCTTCCCCCTCATTTTCGCTTGACAATCGCATGCGAGTGCGGCTATGTTACAGGGAGTATTCACGCCCACGCATCCGTCATTAGTAGTTACAGAATTCGCTGGTTTGGTTGTCATCGCATGATTGCCGGAGTAGTGGAGTTTGGAAATGTCAGCAACGGGAGTAAGGTACGCGCACTACCATCACATTCTCGCGAACGAGCAGGCAGAGCTTACCGATGATCGGGAAAGCAGGTGTCGTGGGTTTATTTCGTTTACCATCATTTTTGATACATTCTGTTCAGAACTTAGAAACCCGCATGGAGGCTTGAGGTATGGCTAAGAAGTTGTTCGGATTGGTGTTTGGCATCGTAATGTGGGTTGCAGGCTCTGCGACTGCGCAGTTCACACAAAGTCCGGCTGATTCAGGGGCTGCCGATTCACTCATTATGGTGTATTCGGTGATTCCCGACGTTACCACCAGTCAATTCAAGTTCCGGATGGACTTGTACTATTTTAATGACGCGAACAAATACATCGGGGCCGGTGTTGGATTCAAGTGGGACAATATCAACATGCAGATGGACAGCGCGAAAGCAACGCCGATGATGGTGACCGCATTCGATGGCGGCCGGTTCTTTTATGAGGGGAACAACATAAACACTACCAATCTGAACCGTCGTTTTCAGTTTGCCGGTTTCCAGCAGACCGGCCCCGGATTTTTGCCGGGTGCGAATAGACAGCTTTGGGCGAGTTATTACTTCACGCTATCGAATTGGTCATTGACCGATTCAATCTGTCTGGACACGATGGTTTTCAGTGGCGGTACCGCGTACGAATTTCTTATTGAAACGAACAACGATGTTGTTGCACCGTATTTTGACGGACATTCCTGTGCCTTCGATACTGCTTATACACCACCCTCAGCGATTGTTTTAACTCAGGACTCACTGCATTTTTCCGGCATAGCCGGCGGATCAAACCCGCCGGGACAAACTTTCCAGGTGCAGTCTGATAATGCGAATTTTCCTTTTACCCTGACAGAAACCAGCAGTTGGATGGTGGTGAATCCGCTGGTGGGAACGACTCCGAAAACGATTAACGTGTCGGCGAATATCACCGCACTTCCGGCCGGGAATTACAAGGATTCAATTTTAGTCTCTGCGCCAACCTCGACAAATTCTCCACAATACGTAGTTGTTACGCTCAGTCTGGTACCACCGCCACCGACAATCTCGGCGACACCGAGCACATTCATTTTTAACGGCATAGCCAACGGCTCAAATCCCGCATCGCAGACGCTGACGATCAAAAATACCGGCGGATCAACATTGAATTGGACGGTGGCAAACAGCCAGCCCTGGCTGGATTTGGCGCCGACAAGCGGCACTGACAGCGGTGGGGTTGTTGTGTCAATTGACAATACCGGTCTTGTTACCGGAACCTACACGGACACGATTGTCATTACCGATCCGGCGGCGTCGAACAATCCGGTGAAACGCCCGGTGACGCTTAATCTGGGCAGTGATTTGCCTTCTATTGTTGCTCCCAGCAACATTACCATTGTCGTCGACAATGATTCCTCAACCATCGGTCCGCGTACGTTTGAAATTACCAACGGCGGTATCGGTACGCTGACCTTTACACTTTCAGAAACATCGCCCCGTATTCTGTCAGTAACTCCAAGCAGTGGTACGGCACCGCAGTCGATAACGGTGGATTTTAAGCTCATTGGCGGCAGCTTCCAAAATGATTATTTCGATACCCTCTGGATAACCTCGCCAGAAGCGACCAATTCGCCCTACCCGGTTGAGTTTTTTCTGCACTATATCAATAATCCGGCGATTCTGGCCGTGAGTGAAGACACGATTGATTTACGGGTCTACGAATGTTCGCAGGGACAGGGGAATAGTCTGCCGACTGTTCTGTTCTCAGTAACAAATATCGGATTGGACAATCCGCAGGCATTTAGTCTCACGTATGAATCTGACTTGTTCCAAACTGATATTACCAATGGAGAATTACCATCGCTTGTTGAAGTCGCAGCAAAAAATCCCGGGCTGCCGGTCGGCGTATACTACGATACTATTATCGTAACGGCGCCGGTTGCGTTAGGCAGTCCGAAACTGGTTATCGTACGGTACACCATGAGCGCTGGTACTATTCAACCGCAAGCGCTACTCAGCGGCCTTGATTTTACTGTTCCGACTCAGGAAAATGAAGGGCCGCTTTTGGGTTCTGCGCTTGTTATTGAAAATAAGTATGGCGGCTGTATGCCCTGGCACATTGTGGAAACGATACCATGGTTGTCTTTCGGTTCAACCAGTGGTGATGTAGCCGGCGCAACCAGTATGATTATTGATGCAACAGGATTCGTTTTTGGGCAATACCCGGATTCGTTTAAGGTTGTTACGCCTGGGGCAGTACATGACACCACCGTGGTGAAGATTAAGATGGTGGTCTGGAAATTCTTCGGTGATGTCAATTACGATAAGAAAATTACGGTGGCAGACTTAGTCTATCTGGTGCAGTATCTGTTTAACGGCGGACCGGTACCAAAACCTGAGCGGCGTGTCGGCGACGTAAACTGCGACCGTTTCCCGACTGTTCAGGACTTGGTCTACATGGTACAGTACATGTATAATAACGGGCCGATACCTTGCGGGAATCCGTTTAAGTAGCAAAATCTTGGGGTGGAAAAGGCGCCGCACCGTAACAGGTGAGGCGCCTTTTTTATTGGCTGTGTCTCGGTTTTTTCGTATGCTTGAACCTCGATGGTTCCATGCCCGGAAGGCGGGTCAAATATGCGCCAAGAAAAACAGGTCAACACGTTCCATATCACTACATTCGGCTGCCAGATGAACGCCGCCGATTCGTCGACTTTGGCTGCTACGCTGACTACGCGCGGATACCGCCGGGTGGAGGATGAATCCAAAGCTGACCTGCTGATTCTTAATACCTGTTCAATCCGTGAAACGGCCGAACAGCGGGTGTATGGGCGGTTGGGGGATATCTACCGGTACAAGAAACGTAAACCGAATCTCAAAGTCGCTGTCGTCGGCTGCATGGCACAGCGGTTAGGAGATGCTTTAATCCAGCAGGTACCGCACGTCGATTATGTGCTCGGCACCGATCGTTTATTTGAACTGCCGGATGTACTGGAAGGGCAGGAAGGAATCAAATCGGTTATGACCGCCTTCGGTCATGAAAACATGGATTCGATTCTCCCGATCAAAGAGACGCCATACTCAGGGTTCGTAACGATTTCCCGCGGTTGCGATAATTACTGCACCTATTGTATTGTGCCATATGTGCGCGGCAAAGAGCGTGAACATTCGGCGGATTATATTGTCGATGCGGTCAAGAAGATGGTTGATGAGGGAGTGGTTGAAGTTATGCTCCTCGGCCAGAACGTGAACAGCTATAAATACGAAAAAACCGATTTCCCCGATTTACTTTCGCGCGTTGCGAAAGAAACCGGTATTCAACGGATTCGGTACATGACTTCCCATCCGAAAGATATGTCGAAAAAACTGATCGATTTGATGGCCGATGAACCGAAGCTCATGCCGCAGATCCATCTGCCGTTGCAATCAGGATCGAATCGGGTGCTTGAGGTAATGGGACGTATTTACACGTTTCAGCATTACATGAAGATGGTGTCGTATATCTACAAGAAACTCGACTATGTTTCGTTGACGACTGATTTGATCGTCGGTTATCCGACCGAAACAGAAGCAGAGTTTCAGGAAACACTCAACGCGGTCCAAGAGATTCAGTATGACAGCGCTTATATGTTCAAATACTCTTCCCGACCGGGAACGGTTGCGTCGCGGATTCCTGATGATGTTCCCGAACCGGTCAAACTCGAACGTTTGGATCGATTGATTTCTTTGCAGCAGCAGATCGGGTATGAACGGAATCAGCGGGATGTCGGTACGACCTGCATGAGTTTGGTCGAAGGAGTCTCCCGTAAACATGCCGAAAAACAGCGGGCCAAAACTGAAGCGAACAAAACAGTATTGTTTCACAACAGTGAAACTCCGGTCGGCAGTATTATTCCGGTTCGCATCACTGCGGCAGACGCCTTCACCCTGCATGGGGAAGTAGTAGGAATAAACTGATGAACCTCTGGCTGGCGATACTCTTCCCGCTGTTTACGCTGGCCGTGAGTATCTATCTGTTTGTCCGGCTGCGGTTGTTCAGCGATGAAAAACCGAATGGCCGGGTTCTGTTGTTTGCGGCGGCAGCGCTTGCTGTCGCGACGGTGCTATGGCAGGGCGTGAAACCGCTTCCGGCGTTCAGCACCTGGTTTCTGCCAGGTGTCTATCCGATTTTGGAATGGGTGCATCTTGGGCTTATCGTTCTTGCCGTCGGCTTAGCGGTAGCAGGATTGTTTCGTTATGTCGGCTGGTGGAAAAACCGGCTCGAAGAATATCGTCAGCGGGAATGGGCAAGCGCAGTGTTGGTTTCACTCTATGAACAATCCCGAGAACCGAAACATCTGCTGGAGTTTCTGAACAGCGCGGTTGGCAGCTGTCTGCATGATGGTGTTGATGCCGCCGCGATTTTGTTTGTCAACCGTACTCGTCGCCAGTTTGTACTTGCGGCATCAACCGGAATTGCCCGGGAAGAAACTGCACAGCTTGAATATTACCCGCTCGACAGAAACCCGCTCGGACAGTCGATAGAATTGGAAGAGCCGCTTATCACCGATACGTTCTTGTTTATCGACCAGGCCGGAACACAAACACCAAGCCGGTTTACGGCGTCGATGATTCTTCCGCTCGTATCTGGGCAGGAAAAAGTAGGGGTTCTGGTACTCTTGTCGCAGCAATCGAAAGTATTCGCCCGCAGTCATGTGAAGGCATTGCAGCCGGTAGCCGGATGGCTCGCTGAGCGAATCCGCGCCGCCCGCTTACTGCGGGAACTGAATACGGCAAAAGAACAGCAGGAGCAAACGACCCAGGCGCAGATGGAACTGTCGTCCCGTTTACAGCGTGGATTAGCTGCGTCGGTATCACCGCAGCCGCTTCATGAGTTTGCCGAAACTTTGATCGGCTTTGCGGGGGCGACTGATGTACAATTCTGCGGCTTAGTTGGTGGCAGCGTAACGCTGTTGGGGCACAGTCAACGGGGACAAACCGAATGGTCGGAAAATTATCGAGCGGCATTGTCGAATGCGTTGGATGGTTCCAAACCGCTCGTTATTAATCAGGAAGGGACATCGGCTGATGGTCGTTCCTATTTAGTCGCTTCGACTGTCGTATTTCCGGTGCCGTCCGGCAATCAGAAGTTCGCACTGTTATTGCGCCGTGAACATGCCGCTATCACCCTTTCGGAATTAGAACTCAAATATCTTGCTGTCTTCGGTCAGCTTGCCTATACGCTGTTGCAATATCAACAGGTACAGAATCTCGATTCCGGCAGGCGGAAAGGATTTGATGCCGTCGCACGTCTACTGCGCAGCGAAACGGTGCCGTCGATTATTCAGGATGCCGGTTATTTCGCCCGCCAATTTGCACCGGTACTGAGAGCGCCGTCGAGTATAATTACCTGTATGCGCAGCGCCGAAGGATTTCTTGCCCCTGCGGCAGCGGTCGGTATTCCGCTTGAGAAAATTGAGGGCTTCCATTTTGAACCGGCAGAATCGCTCGTCGGAACGGCGGCGACATCTGCTGAGTTACGATTTGCTGAAGACAGAACAGAAATTCGGAACGCGTTTGATCATCTCGCCATTCCGAATCGGGAAGTTATCAATAAGCTAACGGCAAATCACGGTATTCCTGATATGCTCGCGGTTTGTCCGCTTGTTGCCAGCGGATCGGTGCATGGATTCTCATTGTTTTTGCTCTATGATGTTTCACCTGCGGAACGGGGAGAGTGGCGCCGCTTGCTTACGTTGGCTGCCGGATTATTTTCATTGCGTGCGAGTATCGGTGAGATGCAAAACGCGCCGCACCACCACGGCAGTATTACAACTTCAGTAGCCATCGAACCGGCGTTGTTGAATGAATTGAATAATCATTTTTCTATCGTCATTGGCAACGCGGAACTAGCGTCCAAACGTGACGACGCAACCGGTGATATCCGCGCTTATTTTACCGGTATTATCGAAGAAACTGAGCATGCGGCTGCCAAAGTGCGCAAGCTGGGTGAAGGGAAACCGGAGCAAGCAGCGCATGTGCCGGAAGTTGCTTCATTGGGCGGCGACTTAAACCAAGCCCTGAACAGCCTGCTCTCCGGATCACGAATTTCAGATACGCTGCACATGATCGCCGGCCGCCCGCGGGAGATATTTACCAAATTAGGAGCCGTATCCGCAATCCAGTTAGCCAGTGACAAGATTGCCCAGTTTGCCTCGGAAACGGTCCAGCGATTTGCTTCCTTGGCAGAGGATGATGATGTCATTACGCTCTCAACGTACGTTCAGGATGGTTACGCTTTTCTCGATATCTCACGTCACCGCAAAAATTTTCCGCCCGTTGAGCCGGTTGCCGGATTTGGAAAATATCTGCTCAGCGCCGAAGCAGCCCGGTTTCGTCCGGCTGATACGTTTTTGAAAAAAGTAGCAGACGGTGAAACCTGGTATGCTTTCGACAGCTATTCGGCGATACCTTCTTACTTGTCATTTAAGTTCCCGTTAAAAAATCGGGAAGAGCAGACCAGCGCAAAAACAGTCCGTATTTTGGCGATTGATGACCAGCCGATTATTCTGGATTTAATCAGTGCAATGTGTATTTCGCTGGGGTACACCGTTCGAACTGCGCCAACCGGTGAAGAGGGAATACGATTGGTTGAAAAAGAATCATTCGATATGGTTCTCACCGATCTGGCTATGCCCGGCCTTTCCGGTCTGGAAACTGCCAAACGGATACATGAAATCAGTCCGCGTATGCCGATTGTGCTGGTCACGGGCTGGGAAGCATCCGTTTCCGGTACCGACCTTGCAACTGCGGGAATAGCCCGTGTCCTCTACAAGCCGTTTCGAATTGAACAACTGACGGAATTGATTCAGTCTTTTGTCGAAAATCGGTCATTTGTGTAAGCATCTTTCGATTCCCGCTTAACTCTCAGCCGCAAGCTTCCGATGATACTTTCTAAGATAGTACTCACCCGGAAGGTAAGGCGATGAACAAGCTCCAAATCGCGGAACAGATTGCCAATAACGAACAAATTCTTTCTATGCCGCAGGCCATTTCGCAATTGCTGAATGAGGCCGGTAAAGAGGATTTTTCACCCGATCGTCTTTCTAAGATTATTCTCAAAGACCCGGCCATTACCGGTCGAATTTTACGGCTGGCCAATTCTCCGTTCTATCAGCGTTTCGGACAAATCAAAACCGTCAATCAAGCGGTTTCGATACTTGGCGTTACGACCGTCAAATGTTTAGTGCTTTCCTCGTCCGTATTCAATCCCGACAAAATTGGCAAAGACTCCGGTTTAGAGCCGAAAAAATATTTTTCCTATGTCATGTCGGTGGCGGCCGCTTCTGAAAAACTGGCGCGATTAGTCAATTACCAATCGGCAGAAGAAGCGCTCATAGCCGGACTGTTGCATGATATCGGTGTTCTGTATTTGTCGCACCATTATCCGCAGGAATACCGTAAGGTGCTTGCATTGCAGTCACCGAATTGCTCGCTTTTAAAAGCAGAACATCAGGTTTTCGGAACCGACCATTGCGAAGTCGGCGCGCTATTGTGCGAGCTGTGGCATTTGCCTCCGTATATCAGCGCCAGTATCGCCCATCACCACGCCGCCGATGATTCTAACAGCGCCGGCGTGCTTGAAAAAATCGTGCAGCTTGCGGTGGTGTTAAGCAATGATCAAAGCGCCGATACGGCTCAGCACCTGGAACAGCGGATCATTCGTATTCAGGAATTGTCCGAACAGCTCAAGCTGCAGAAAGAGCAGGTAGATACGGTTTCCAAAACACTGGCGATTGCCTCGCTTGAAATGGCGAATTATGTCGGTGTTGATATCGGTAATCTCGATGAAATGCTCGGACGTGCGAATGAAGAGATCTGGAAATCCTATTTACTGATCGAAAATCTGTTTAAGCAGCGGCAGGAGCTTAGCCAGAGCTTGCTTGATCAGGAACGGGCGCGGGGGGCGCTGCAATCGAAGAATGTCGCGATGGCGACACTCTCGCACTATGTCAACAACGCCGTCATGGCGATATTCGGCCGTACCCAGTTATTGCGAATGCACATGAATCGCGGCAATACTGAAAAAATGCTGACCCAGTTGCCCGGGCATCTGGAAGTTATCGATAGATCACTTAAAAAAATCGTCGCGGTACTTGAAGAGATGAAAGATATCTCGCCGATTGATCAGATGGAATTCTACAACATGTCGGAAGCGCTCAGTATCGATGACCGTATTGAGACCCGCATGCAAAAAATGTCGGAAGAAAGCGGATTAGTACTGCCCGAAGAGGCATCGCTGTAGCGTTTACTTTCGTTGACCTGACGCACGCAGTTATCTACACTTAGTCTATGCTCACTTATTTGACCTCAGGCGAATCCCACGGGCCGCAGCTGACTGCGGTTATTGATGGATTCCCGGCAGGATTCACGGTTTCCGTAGACCAAATCAATTATCACCTCGCCCGCCGGCAAAAGGGATACGGCCGCGGGGGGCGAATGAAGATCGAGCAGGATCGGGTGGAAATTGTTTCCGGTATCCGTAACAGCCGGACAATGGGCGGTCCTATTACTTTCGTTATCAGCAATAAAGATTGGGCGAACTGGACTGAAGTCATGCACCCGGTTAATCCGCTCTCAGAACAGCTCGGATTGCGCGAGGAACGGCTTGCCCATGAAACCCGCGCCCCACGGCCGGGACATGCCGATCTCCCCGGCGGGATAAAGTGGAATCACCATGACCTGCGCAACGTGCTTGAACGCGCCTCGGCGCGGGAAACCGCCGCCCGGGTATCGCTCGGCAGTTTAGCCCGGCAGCTGTTAGAGCATTTCGACGTACAGTTTGCTTCCCACGTTGTTCAGATTGGAACGGTTAAACTGGAGGCCGGATATTCGACTGATGATTTAGCAAAGCTGAATGAAATTGCCGAAGCCTCCGAAGTGCGCTGTCTTGATGCCGCTACAGGTGAGAGAATGATTGAAGAGATAAAGGCCGCAAAAAATGAACGTGACTCCGTCGGCGGCGTGGTTGAATGTATTGTTCGCGGTTTGCCGATCGGCTTGGGTGGTTTCTCCCAATGGTATCATCGTTTGGATGGCCGCCTTGCCCAGGCGCTTATGTCGATTCATTCAGTCAAAGGGGTGGAAGTCGGACAGGGATTTGCCGGTGCCGGCTTGCGCGGCTCGCAATTTCAGGATGAGATTTTCTACGATTCGAAAACGGATAAAGCGAAAAAAGGATTTTATCGCACCACGAACAATGCCGGCGGTCTCGAAGGCGGTATTACCAACGGTGAAGATATTATCGTTCGGGTGGCGAATAAGCCGATTTCAACCTTGAACCGTCCGCTGCAAACGGTAAACGTCGAGACAAAGAAACCGGCTGAGGCGATGGTCGAACGTACCGACAACTGCGTTGTTCCGGCGCTGGGTGTTGTCTGTGAAGCGGTGATTGCACTCGTGCTGGTGGAAGCGTTTCTGCAAAAGTTCGGTTCGGATAATCTGGTCGAAACCGAGCGGAATTATCAGGCCTTTCTTGATTCTGCCTATTAATCCATTCTAAAAATCCCACTCTTCTCATTCTCTTATTCGTTGCTCCTGCGCATGAAGTTTTCTACTTTCTCCGCATGCAAAAAGGAGAGAGCAAATGAAATTTGATGTGCAGCTGCGCACCGGAAAAACACCGGGTGAAACGTTAGTGCTTTTCGTCACGCAATCGGATCGTCCGTCGGATAAAGCGCTCAAACAGCTTGATGTCGCGTCAGGCGGTATGCTTTCAAGTTTATTTAGCAGCGGTGAGTTTACCGGAAAGTCGGGTGAAGTTGCCGTTGTCACCAGGCCGCAGGGATTCAGCGCATCCCGTGTGTTGGTAGCCGGTGTCGGCAGCCGTAAAGGTCTCACCAGTGATGCAATCCGTCGTGCGGCCGGTACTGTTTCACGCAATCGTTCACTGACGATGGTCGCCGGTGCATCGTTCTGGATGCCCGGTCTTGATTCACCGGAAAATGTTCAAGCGGCAGTGGAAGGGTATCTGCTCGGCAGTTACAAGCTGCTCATGTACAAATCCGGTGAAGCACAAAAGAGCAAAGAGAAACTGAAATCAATTACGATTCTCGCCGATGACCGCCGCTCTCTTGCGAAATCAGCTGCCGCCGTGCAAAAGGGAATGATTATCGCCGAGGGGCAAAATCTCGTTCGCGATTTAGCCGCGACGCCGTCGAATTTTCTCACGCCACGCATGTTCGCTGAAAAGGCGCAGCAACTGGCACGGACATATAAATACTCCTGTAAAATTCTTGATGAGAAGGCAATCGCCGCGCAAAAGATGGGCGGTGTGCTCAGTGTCGCCAAAGGCTCAATTGAACCACCCCGCTTTATTATTCTGGAATACAAAGGCAAAAAGAGTTCCGGTAAACCGATTGTGTTGGTCGGTAAAGGGGTGACCTTCGACAGCGGTGGTATCTCTATCAAACCTGCGGAGGGGATGCAGGAAATGAAAGGGGACATGACCGGCGGCGCCTGTGTGTTAAGTGCTATAACCGTTGCGGCTCGCTTACAATTACCGCTGCATATCGTTGCGCTGATTCCGTCGGTCGAGAATATGCCCTCAGGTACCGCTTTCAAGCCGGGAGATATTATTACGCTTCGCAAAGGTATCACCGTTGAAATCACCAATACCGATGCCGAAGGGCGATTGATACTTTCGGATGCGTTGGATTACGCGAACGAATTCAAACCGCAGGCCGTGCTTGATATTGCCACGTTAACCGGAGCGGCGCTGTTTATTCTCGGTTATGCCGGTGCGCCGATCATGGGAAACGATCAGCGTTTGCTCGACCGGGTTGCCAGCGCCTCAAAACAGTGCGGAGAAAAGGTCTGGCAATTGCCGATTTGGGATGAGATTCGTGACCGGATGAAATCCTCAATCGCGGATCTCTTGAACTCCGCCGGAAGACCGGCTGGAACGATTGCAGCGGCTGCATTTTTGGAAAACTCGGTAGGAGATTACCCGTGGGCGCATATAGATATTGCCTGGGTTGACATTGAACCAAGCGGTCAGCCGTATATACCAAAAGGGCCGACAGGCATTGGGTTACGGCTCTTAGTTGAAGTGTTGCTAAACTGGAAAAAGATATAGGAAAAGGCCGCTGAAAAGCGGCCTTTTTTATTTAGAGTCCGATTCGGACTGTTGAAGTCTTTGACCAGGCAGGCCCAAAATCAGCACCGGGTCCGGTAAGTCGTTTCGCTCCCTGACCGGTAATATCGCAAATCCAGACTGAACCGTCTTGGGTGGAAAAGGTCAGCCATTTTCCATCCGGAGACCATGATGGGGCAAACGTCGCCGTCGTCAAACCGACTGACGGTTTAAAAACCAGAAACTTCTCTTTGAGATCGGCTGAGAGAATATAGACCGAAGCATCGTTCATTTTCCCTGATACTGCGGCGATCCACTTGCCGTCCGGTGACCATGCCGGTCCGATCCAGCTTTGATTCCGCCGAGCTTGAGCGATGATAGTATCCATCGACATCATATATTTTCCTGCCGGAATAACCGCAAGCCCGACTTCTTTTTTATCGGCGATCGAAAACACGATGCAGGCAATATCGCCGGCAGCGTTCATCGTTGGTGATTTGAGCATAGCAGTCGGGTTCTGCCAATCTTTGCGAATCATCTGGACATCATTGCCGTCCGGATCCATTATACAAATCTGATAATTCGGTTCGCCGGCATTGGGACGGTTCGCGTTCATATCTTTCCAGAAAATAATTTTCTGGCCATCCGCGCTCCACTCCGGGTCACGGCTGCCCAAATCAAGCGTCGGGCGAATCCAGTATTCGGTGTTGTTATTGTAGACGGAATCGAGAATGACTTGGAAGATGTCATACACTTTGTAAAAGCCGCCGAGCAGATCAGGTCCTTTAAGATTAACGGTGCCGCCGCGGGTGAAGGCGATACGTTCACCGTCAGCGCTCCAACTTAAACGTCCGTCAGCATTCGTGGCTTCACAGACCTTTTGCTGATTGGTATTGTCGACATCCATGATCCAGACATTTTTTTCGCGCAGAAAGGCGATTTTGCCTGCCGGTTTGCCGACGACTCCGGCCCGTTCTTTGGGAAGGTACTGCGCCGAAACCGAGGCGCACAGGAGACTGGTTGCCAGAAGCGCAGTCCCGATCAATCGAGATACAATCATGTTCAAATCGTTTATTCCTTGTTGTAAGCTATCAGTTCAAATGAATGCACTAATTTGATCGGGTACTGCGGCGCTGTCAATTGCTTTGTGGCAGCCTTACCAGCTGAAATACTTACGCAGTTCGATATTACCGCGAACACCCGAGAACTTCAGGTCAACCCGGCCATCTTCGGTGCCGTCGTACGAAGCAATGACTTCTTCGTTCTGGCCGTTATACCAGGCAACATTACTAAAGTTCAGGTGAAAATATCCGGCTTTGGCACCGAACATCAGACCACCCATGCTGATCGGATACTCCACGCCCATGTTAAAGCTGAAGCCGGGGGCAGTACCGGTATACGTGGCGTTTTCACCTTCAGTGGTCGAGGTCGATAAATTCAGGTTCTGGTATTCATTGAACAGATCCCAGCTGGCATGATAAAAGCCGATGGTACCGTTGGCAAAGAGGGAGAAGTTCTTTACCGGCTGATTTGCCTGTGGGGGATTCATGAAATAATAGCTGACGCCGGTGCTGAAACCATAGACGCTGATTTCGGAACGGAGCGTACTGATAGTATCGGTACCGCTGCCGGAGCTATACTCGAATGAACCGGATTCGTTCTGACCCATCTTCATCCAGTATTCACCGCCGACATGCCAGGCGAGTTTTTTCGAAACAACCATACCGAGTTCAAGCCCAAAGCTCTGCGCGGTATTGAGCCAGCTCATTTCACCATTCGACAAAGAACCGTTTATGGAGTTGGCGAAGCTATTGTAATCATTGTTACGATTGATTCGGTTCAAACCAAAATTGAACGAAGCCCAGCCCATGCGGTGTTTATGTTTCTTTTCAGTCTTCTTCAAGTAGCTGTTGACCGCATCTTGTTCCGCTTTGTTCGGAGTTCTGATCGGTTCATCAGTAGTAGCCGGTTCGGCAAGCGCAACAGAACACGTGCAAAGCGCAATTGCCAGAGTAGTTTTGAACGACATGATTCCTCCTTGTGTCATACCTGTTTCGATACAAGGAATTATCGGCGGAATCTTGTGCTGTCTTGACTAATACGAAGGGAAAAGCAGGTGAGGGGTTTTACAGTAAAACTATGGGGGACAGCCCATTACTTTTTAGTCTCGTCCCTTGGCCAGGGTAATTTCCTTTTGGGCCTGGTATTTCCCCTTTTTATCGGCGTACGACTGCAGGCAGTCGCCGTCCCCTTCAAGAAAAATCAGTTGGGCAATCCCTTCATTGGCGTACACGCGCAAAGGAACAGGGGCGGTATTGGAAAGGGAGATGGTCGCGAAACCTTCCCACTCCGGTTCAAACGGCGTAACGTTGACGACCAGGCCGCTGCGGGCGTAGGTCGACTTGCCGAAGCAGATGGTGATGATATTCCGGGGGATTCGAAAATACTCTTTGGTGCGGGCAAGCACGAAGGAGTTAGCGGGAATAAGCACAGTGTCGGCGGTAATCGCCGTGAATTGCTGCGGGTCACTTTTTTTCGGGTCGAGTTCAGCAATTGCATTCGGATTTAAGATTTTAAATTCATCAGCAAGGCTGATATCGTAGCCGTATGAAGAAACTCCAAAACTGATGCCGGTTCGAATTTGCGTTTCAGAAAACGGTTCGATCATCTGGTGCCGACGGCACATTTCAATTATCCAGCTATCAGGTTTGGCAGGCATTCAGACACTTTCTGTATTTGCGGTCTCTTTACGCAAACATACCCGAATACCTGCCAACTGTAAAGCGTCGCTATTGCCAGCTATTGCATTGGAACCATCTGCTCCTGCTGCCAGGTTGCCAAATCCGCAAGCGTATGCTTTTCGAAGACCGCCATAAGCTGCTTTTCAGCAATCGACAAAAGTTCGGTCAGGGCATCGAATTCCGGACTGGTCTGTACCGGGTCATCACTTTGCCTGATCGAGCGGCTCAAGTGATACGGTCCTTGTATAGTTTCGATAACTTCACGGATAGAAATCTGTCCGGGTTCCTTGGCCAGTGTAAAACCGCCATGGGCACCGCGATGAGAGTTAACGACGCCCCCTCTGGCGAGGGATTGAAAGATCTTTGCGAGAAATCGGTCAGGAATCTTGGTAGCAGAAGCGATTTCTGACAGCGGGGTAATTGTAGTACGCTGCTTGTGCGCCAAGTAAAGCGTTCCCAGCACCCCATATTCTTCAGCTTTGGTAAACTGCATAACGAACTCCTTTGGTCCGCTGCTCTTTTGTCTAACACGTTTTGCTATTCACAAGAGCAGCACGTGCGACCAAGGGAAACATGACAGAAGGGGGAGTTTTTGTCAAGAATAGTTTGTGATTTTTTTCACAAAGCATTACGAAATCAGTAATGATTTTAGCTGCCAGTTTGCCAGAGGGTTTGCGCCGCGCGCGTCGCTCGGTTACCTTAGGTTATGATGCGGTATCTCAGGAACGGAATTGATGACTAACCAACAATCAAACCAGCAGGGTCTTTTGGTCGTTTACACCGGCAACGGTAAAGGGAAAACAACTGCCGCGCTCGGGATGGTCGTCCGTGCCGTCGGCTATGACTGGAAAGTGCTGATTATCCAATTCGTCAAAGGGAGCTGGAAGTACGGCGAATTAAAAGGGGTAAAACGTCTCGCGCCGAATGTGGTACTGCATACGGTTGGTGAAGGGTTTGTCGGTATCGTGGATGATAAAAAGGAATTTTCGGAACATCAGAAAGCGGCCAAAGAAGGAATAGCCTTTTCCGTCGATCAGATTCGCACAGGGGAGTATCAGCTGATTATTCTGGATGAACTGAATGTTGCGCTCAGTTTAGGGCTGGTCGATCAGCAGGATGTCGAAGCAATTCTTGCTGCGCGTTCGCCGAAACAGCACCTGGTTATCACCGGTCGCGGCGCCCCTGAATGGCTTGTTGAAAAAGCGGATTTGGTGACGGAAATGACTGAAATCAAACATCCGTACCAGAAGGGAATACTCGCTCAAAAGGGAGTTGACTGGTAACTGCCGCATGAACATTTTTTACAATTCCGTGTTAGAATTGGGTACGCAATGCGACTACTCAGCAAAACTGCGATGAAACAGAAGAGATGAAGGATACAGAATGAGCCAAATTAAAGAATATGATATCGTTGTTGTCGGTGGCGGTCCGGGCGGTTTATGCGCAGCCATGTACGGTGCGCGTGCCAAGCGGAAGACGGTCGTGTTGGAAAAATATCTCCCCGGCGGACAAATTGCCAACACCGGCGAGGTAGAGGATTACCTCGGCTTTGAACATATTGAAGGCTCTGAATTAGGTATCAAATTCACCGAACATGCGAAAAAGTTCGGCGCGGAAATAGAGTCCGAAGAAGTCGCCGAAGTGTACACTGATGGGGATTACCGGATGGTGCGTTGTGCTTCCGGTGTTATCTACAAGGCGAAAGCAGTCATCATTGCTACCGGCGGCTCACCGGTCTATTTGGGTATTCCGGGTGAAGTGGAATTCTCCGGAAAAGGTGTTTCCTACTGTGCGATCTGCGACGGCGCCTTTTTCAAAAACCAGGTGATTGCCGTGGTCGGCGGCGGGGATGCCGCGGTGGAAGAAGCGACCTATTTGACCAAGTATGGTTCCAAGGTCTACATCATTCATCGGCGCGATCAGTTCCGCGCGCAAAAAATCATTCAGCAGCGTGCCTTCGATAATCCGAAGATCGAAGTTATCTGGGATACCGCGGTTGAAACGATCAACGGTGATGACCGCAAGGTTACGAATCTTTCTCTCGCGAATTTGAAAACGAACGAACGTAGTACGCTGCCGGTTGGCGCGATTTTTATTTTCATCGGGTTCAAGCCGAACTCCAATGTAACCCGTGAGCCGGTGGATAAGGATGCCGGCGGGTATATCATTACCAACGAGCGGATGGAAACCTCACTGCCCGGTATCTTTGCCTGCGGCGATGTCCGCGCGCAATTAGTACGGCAGGTGACCAATGCGGTCGGTGACGGCACCACAGCGGCTGTGGCGGCTGAAAAGTATATCGAACAGCTTGAAGACAAGCATTTGAACCGGGCCGAGAAGGCGAAAACGATCGCGTAGCTGGCCAAGCTACAGAGAAACAGACAAAGGGGAGGCGCAGAGACTGCGACCTTTTTGACCCCAAATTTCTTCTTGTCACCATTGTTGGTATACTATAAGTTATTCTTGGTCTAATCATTCAACCGGGGAAAGACCTTTCCTCGGCCTTCATTCTTTTTCTCCCGTGTCGATATTAGCAGGAACACTAAAATACGGGAGTGGTGTGCGCTGGCTAAAACCAGCCACCTGACGTTAGAGTCGGGCATCCCCCTCCACCACTCCCATTTCTTTTATTTGCCCAGTCGAATCTCTAAGCGATAGTTTGCGGTATGAATACCGTGAACAACAAAGCCGCGTACTTTATCGATCGCCCGGTCGCTTTACTCATTCTCATCGGACTGATTATTGCCATAGCCGGTTTCGCACTTACCAGTATCATTAAAAGCCGTTCGGATAACGAAAGTATTCTGGTCAATCAGGGGGTCGCCTTTACGGAAGCAATCGCGCAGTCGGCGCAGACGGCAATCAATGCCGAAGTCACCTACGAAAATCTGTTACAGCGCCGTTTCAGCGGATTGCTGGAACCGATGTTTGAAGCATCATCACCCGCCAAGCAATCAGCATTGGCCGAGTGGGCGGTGCAGGGGAAAGAGATCGAAGGGATTTTTCTTTTAGACGCCAACGACCTGCATATCATGCTCCGTGTCAGTGAAACCAGTACCCTTCCTGCGATGGTCACGCAAAAGGCGGCGGAGTTAGTCAAAAATCCGGAGCCGCAGTTTCAACTGTTGTTGGATGATTCGCAGGAACTGGGAACTTCACTCCATTATTATTTAGAAATCTCAAATGATCTGCAAACAATCGGCGTACTGGTTGCAGCGGCAGGATATTACACCGAAGCGTTATCCCATACCCAGATCGGATACCTGGCGCAGAGTATCGCTCAGGAAAGAGGGGTTACGTATGTAATCTATCAGACTCCTCAGGGGATTATCTTTTCCTCACGCAAAGTAAACCAGTTACTTGCCATCGATTCCGATCCGTTTCTTGCACAGGCGCTTGAAAGCGATACGACGATGCATCGTTTCTACACGCTGAACGAACTCAATGTAATGGAGTTTGTCAGGCCGTTTTCATCCCGGAGTTATCCGTTCGGATTATTACGGGTCGGGATTTCGCTGCGACGGTTTAATGCGATAACGCAGGGGTACCAGATACAGATGGCCGTACTGGCTGGGGCGTTAATCGTGCTGATGTCGGTCGCGCTGTTATATTTGAATGCCCGCAAGAAACGGTTCGAGTTGTCCCGTCAGTTCGGGCAGTACAAATCGATTTCCGACACGATTTTCGAACGGCTCGTTACCGGTGTCGCGGCGGTGGATACCAGCGGCATTATTAGGGTTACCAATTCCGCCTTCAATGATTTACTCAACGTCAAAAATCCGGTCGGCAAACAATGGGATACGTTGTTCAACGGTCAGCTTGCACTTGGCGCATTAATCAATCGCGCAAAAGCTGAGCGGGAATTTGAACTCGATCTTCAGGAAAGAAATGCAGCTCGTTCTTTATTAGTGGGAGCGTCGCCGTTGCCGGATGATGAAGGAAGCGGATGGGTGTTTGTTATTTCCGATGTCACCCGTATTAAAGAGATGGAGCAGCAATCGGCGCATAAAGAGCGGTTATCCGAACTCGGTAATTTGGCGGCGGGAGTGGCGCATGAAATCCGTAATCCGCTCAATGCTATTTCTATCGCCGCGCAGCGACTCGAAACAGAATACAAACATGACCATCCGGACTATGGGCAGTTAACCCAGCAAATACGAGGTGAAACAAAACGGCTGAATGATATCATCGCCAAATTTTTAGCCTTAACTCGCACGGAACAAACGCATGCAACGAGTATCGATCTTGGTGCGGAAATAGAAAAGAGCCTCCGGCTCTTTCGTTTAGAAGCGGAACAAGCCGGTATTGAGTTAACTACGTCAATTATTGGGGGAGTGCATTCCTCGGTAACGCCGGAGCAGATTAAAACGATTATCGGGAACCTGTTCACCAACACCAAAGAAGCGTTGGAAGGACGTTCTGGGAAGATAGAAATAACTTTGTCAATAAAAGGGCAAAATGCCCTTCTGACATTTTCCGATAACGGTCCCGGTATTGCACCGGAAATTCGCGCGAAAGTGTTTACGCCATATTTCACCACTAAACCGAGCGGCACCGGACTTGGACTGGCCGCCGTTCATGCGGCGGTGACATCGTTTAAGGGGACAATCAGCATCGAAACCAACCAATGGGGTGGGGCGAAGTTTGTGATTGAGATTCCGAGAGGGTAATTATGCGAGTTGCTTTGATCTTATTGGCGGGTGTAATATTACTTGGCATGAATTGTAAAAAAAATATAATTAATCATGAACAGAAGAATTTTAGCAAAAAAACAAGCACAGATTTGCATGCAGATATTTCAGATACATTGTATGCAGATATTAATTGTGACAATATATCCGATCTCGTGTATGGGTATATTGATAGTTCAGACTTTATTTTGAGGGTTGTTTTAGGACCCTTCTCTGATTCTTCAAAATCTTCATTTATACGCCTCATTGCTTATGAACCCGGGAGCCAGAGTGGTTTGTGTGGGAAAGAGATTCATTTAGAGTTCGAGAGCTTTAACTATACGGAAGAAGAAATAGAAGAGATAGGAGGGTTACCGGAAGGGATGAAAGTATCCGATAAATGCCCGGGTATTAATGTATCCACTCTGGATAGTGAGTGTGATAGTTTTCATTGTTATTGGAATCATGAACGGAACCAACTTTACTGGTGGCGACTGTAGTATTTTTAGTAGTCGAAATATCTGATATTATGTACCACCTCTACATTCTCAAATGCGCTGATGGGACGTTGTATACCGGGATTACGGTTGATGTAACGCGAAGGATGAAAGAGCATAATACCTCGCATCTCGGAGCGAAGTATACGCGAGGGAGAAGACCGGTTGAGCTTGTTTATTCGCAGAAGTTTCGCACGCGCTCGAATGCTCCCAAGGCAGAAGCACGAATCAAGAAGCTGCCTCGCACAGAAAAATTGAAATTACTCGGAAACAAAAAGCGGCAGTGAACATTGTTCACTGCCGTTAAATTCAAGATGTCAAACCCCGCAGGGGTTTTGACCTACAAAGAAGACAATCTACTTAGCGGCCTGTTGTTTCAGCCATTCGGTGCTGACTGATTTCGGGCGGGTAATCGGTTCGCCGATGGCGCGGCTCAAGATCAACTGCGACAGCATACCCATCGCACGGGAGACCGAGAAGAGCACCGTGTAATATTGGAACTCTTTTAAGCCGTAGTAGTGAAGCACCGACCCGGAGGCGGCATCGACATTCGGCCAGGGGTCTTTCGCTTTACCCTGTTCGGTGAGCACTTTCGGGACAACGTCGAATACGCGCTGAACGGTTTGGAAGACCGGGTCTTTGCCGAGATATTTCTGTCCGAAGTTGATAAAGGCTGTAAACCGCGGATCAGTGATACGCAGCACTGCGTGACCGTACCCGGGAATAACATGGCCACCTTTGAGCGTCGACCAGGCATAATCGTATAGTTGCTTTTCAGTGGGCGTTCCGCCGAATTTCTCGACCGTTTCCAGCACCCATTTCAGGCATTCCTGATTGGCCAAGCCATGCAAGGGGCCTGCCAGGCCGTTCAGACCGGCTGAGACGGCGTAATACGGGTCGGAGAGGGCAGAGCCGACGGTATGGCAGGTAAGAGCCGACACGTTGCCGCTTTCATGGTCGGAGTGAACCGTAAGGTAAAGCTGCATCATCTTGGCGGTTTCCCCTTTTTTGGGGGCAAGGCCAAGCATTTTGACATAGTCGGACGCCCAGTCGAGCTTTTTGGAAGGCTCAATCAGTTCACCCTTTTTGTATTTGATTCGATAGATACCGGCGGCAATGGTGTGAATCGTTCCCATGATCCGCATCGAGTCGGCAAGGGTGGCTTCCCAGTACTCGTTCTTGTTCATTCCTTCGTCGTAGCGTTTGCGGAAGATTGATTCATTTTCCATCGCCAGAATCGCGGTGTCGAGCATAGCCATCGGATGGGATGTTTTAGGCATCGCCTTGAGAATTTTCCAGACATAGGCCGGAACTTCGCCGTTTGCCTTGAGGTCTTTTTGAAACTGCGCCAATTCATCTGCCGTCGGCAGTTCACCGATCAACAAGAGCCAGAAAATTTCTTCGGGGAGACGGTCGGTAAGTTTCAGGATCGGAATGCCGCGGATAACGAGGCCGGTATCCTGCTCGACTACCGAGGTATCGCAGAGTAAACACCGGACGCCACGTATTCCGCCCAGGGTTTGGCCAATCGTAACTTTGGATATCTCTTTTTCGCCGTGTTTTTGGGCCAGTTCGTTGACGTCAGCTTTCAGACGGGGGACTAACTCGGCGAATCTTTCTTTAATCGTTTTGGCCATATCGGGGCAAGCTCCTTATGCGTGGTTACCTCACTGGTATCATCGACACTTCGACTTTTTTGCTTAATGTGAAAGGATTCACATTTTTTTGAGAATACAACGGGATTTTTGGGCTGTCAAGAGCCGTCGTTTTGTGTGCGATGTTATGCTGAAAGAAAGATTTTTCCCGGGTTCAAAAGCCCGGAGGGGTCGAAGATCGATTTGATGGTTTTCATCGCGCCGATTGTCGGCTGGTCAAACTCCCACGAAAGGTATTTTCGCTTGGCGATTCCGACACCATGCTCGCCGGTCAGCGTACCGCCCAGCTGAATCGTTTTTTTCAGCATCGCTTCGATTTCCTCTTCGATAATCGCAAGCTCTTCCGGCGTTTTAGTCATTCCCATGAAGTTGACATGCAGGTTCCCATCTCCGGCGTGCCCGAAAGCGTTCATTTTCAATCGGCCACGCCGATTTCTTTCATCAACAAATGCTACCAGTTCAGCAAATTTAGAATTAGGGACGGCGACATCCTCTGAAACCCGGATTTTTGCCATCGCTTTTACCGCCTTTGAAAGGTTGCGGCGAATCTTCCAGAGTGTCTGCGCTTTTAACGGGTCGGTTTCGACGCGGAAATAGGAAGCGGCATGCTGCCGGCAGATATTCTCGAGTGATTTGGTGTCGATTTCCGCTGTTTCCTCCGTCGTTTCTAAAAGCAGGAGGGCGGCGACATTGTCGAGTCCATCCGTTTTCTCATAGGTGTTGGAGCAGGCGGCGGCATCGCCGTCGAGATATTCCATAACGGTCAGGATCATTCCGGATCGGTTAATCGCTTCGATTGTTTTGGCTGCGTTGGTCGGATTGGCGAACGCGACCAGCAGTGTCGCTCCCGGTTTCGGAATCGGAATCAATCGGAATGCTATTTTCGTAATGACCGCGAGTGTCCCTTCGGAGGCGATAAGAATATCTTCAATCGCGAACCCCTGCTGTTTTGCAAAGAGACCGGTCTGAATTTTTTCGCTGTTGCAGGTGATTGCTTCAAGCCCGATTACATAATCTTCCGTTACGCCGAATCGCTTACAGCGCAAGCCGCCCGCCCCTTCGGCCACATTGCCCCCGAGCGTTGATTCAGCAAAACTGGCCGGGTCGGGTGGGTAGGTGAGACCATACACAGCGGCGGCATCAATCAGTTCTTTCGTTATCAATCCCGGCCCACACACTGCAACCTGCTGTTTGCTGTCGATCGTGAGTTCTTTCATTCGCTCGGTTGAAAGCACAACCCCGCCCTGTTCGGCGATACAACCACCTGATAACCCGGTGCCGGCACCACGCGGAACGACTGATAGTTTGTTTTCATGGCAGAATTGAAGTGTTGCGATAACATCCTGTTCCGTCTCGGCCATAATCACGGCGTCAGGGATGCCTATGTCGGTGGTAGCGTCATGGGAGTATGGATCGAGTGATTGTAAATCCGTCATAAGCAGTTGAGGCCGCGACAAGCGCGACCTCAATGTATCAATTTGTGCTGGTGTAATGGCCACGTCAGGAATTACCGGATGAGGAGGAGGGTTTACTCTCGCTCGGTTTCGACTCTTTTTTGCTTTCCGAGGATGATCCACCCGAATCTGATTTCGGCTTGTTTTTGTAATCGGTCAGATAAAATCCGGAGCCTTTGAAAATAAGCCCGGCGCCGCCGCTGATCAGCCGTTCCGGTTTTCCACCGCAGAAAGGACATTTGTCTATTGGCGGGTCGCTGATTTTTTGGAGTTCTTCAAATTCCTTGCCGCAGTTCGTGCAGCGATACTGATATGTTGGCATGGCGGTGTTCTACAGTAATGCTTCTAAATCTTGTTTAATCCGCTTACAACCTTCAACGACCTGATCGTAGGAAGTCGCATAGGAGATACGCAGATTCGTATCGGCACCAAAACCTGAACCGGGGACAACGGCAGCATGGCTTCGGTTTAGCAGATACATACAAAGATCGTCGGACCCTTTAATCTCCTGTCCGGCTGCTCTGCGACCAAAGAAGCGGCGAATGTCGGGAAAAAGGTAAAACGCGCCTTCCGGTTTCGGACAAACGACACCTGGAATAGTAGCGAGAATCTCCATGGCGGCATCCCGGTTTTTCAGCAGTTTCGGAATAAGTCGTTTGGCGAATCCCGGGTCTTGCTGCATTGCGGCAAGCGCTGCTGCCTGCGAAAGAGAACAGGCGTTGGAGGTGCTGTGCGATTGAATTGTCGCAGCGGCATCCATGACCTCTTTCGGTCCGGCAGAGTAGCCGACTCGCCAGCCGGTCATGGCAAACGCTTTGGAAAAACCGTTTACGATAATCGTTCGTGAGGCAATTTCCGGAACAATCTGAGCAGGCGTATGATGCTGCGCGGGCGGGAAGACCAGTTCTTCATAAATCTCATCAGATAAAATCCAGCAGTCAAACTCGGTGGCTATCTTTGCGACAACTGCAAACGATTCTTTCGTAAATACAGCGCCGGTCGGATTGTTCGGCGAACAGATGATAATCAGTTTCGTTCGGCGGGACATGGCGGCGCGCAGGCGATTTTCATCGATTTGAAAATTCTCCGATGCCCGTGTCTCGACAATAACCGGAGTCGCATTGGCAATTTTTACCTGTTGCGGATACGTCGGCCAATAAGGAGCAAAGATAATAACTTCATCACCGGCATTGCAAAGCGCAAGCACGGTATTGAACATTGCCTGTTTCACGCCGGCGGAAACGACAATCTGTTCCGGGGTGAATGACTGTCCGTTATCCCGCAAAAGCTTTTCGGCAATCGCGCGGCGTAGTTCTATCGTACCGGTGTTGAGGGTGTAGTGGGTGAAGTTATCATCGATCGCTTTGCGTCCGGCCGCTTTGGCGACTTCGGGCGTTGGTTCATCCAGTTCTCCGGCTACAAGGGAAATAACATCGACACCGCTTGCCTTAAGCGCCTTCACGCGCGCAAAAAAGGCGAGGGTGTCCGACTCGCGAACGTTTGCCATGGTTGTGGAAAGATTCATATCAGTTGCTAATCAAACGCCGTTTGTTCCGCATGTCAACTTCGCTCAACCTTTCATCAGGACGGCAATAGCGGAGGTGTCGACAATATCTTCCGCCGAACAGCCGCGCGACAGATCGTTCGCCGGTTTGGCCAATCCCTGGCTGACCGGGCCGGTAGCTGTCGCTCCCGCAAGACGTTCTGTCAGTTTGTAGCCGATGTTGCCGGCATCCAAATCAGGGAATATCAGGATATTCGCTTGTCCGGCAATCTCTGAATTGGGAGCTTTTCGCTTACCGATTTCCGGCAGTAATGCGGCATCTAACTGCAATTCACCGTCAGCTTTTATTTCCGGTCGCATTTTTTGGAATATCTCCAACCCTTTGAGTACCTTTTCTACGTCCGGATGTGTTGCCGAACCTTTGGTCGAAAATGAAAGGAAGGCGACTTTCGGTTCCATGCCCAGAAGGTTGATCATGGTATCGACGGTTGCTGACGCTATCGAGGCGAGTTGCTCTGAGGTCGGATTTGGTACGACCGCGCAGTCAGCAAACAGAATAATCTTGTTTAATTCTTCACGAAAACGGGGAAGGGTCATAATGAACGAACTGGAAATCGTGCTAATCCCTTCTTTCATCCCGATAACCTGAATAGCGGCGCGCAGCACATCGCCGGTAGTATTGACCGCACCGGAAACGGAAGCGTCGGCAATATCCTTTCGTACCATCATCGCGCCGTAGTACAGCGGGTTACTCATCGCCGTGTGCGCCTGTTGCTCGGTGATTCCTTTTTGTTTGCGCAGCGCCATAAAATCATCGACAAAGGCCGCATAGTTTGCTGCTTTTGACGGTTCGATAACTTCTATCTTTGCCAGATTTAACCCATGCTCTTTCGCTAACGCAGTGATGTGATTCTGGTCGCCTAAAATAGTAACCGATGCGATGCTCTCACTGATTAGTTTCTTGGCTGCCTGAATCGTGCGCGGATCGGTCCCTTCCGGCAGAACGACTCGCCGTTTTTTTGCGCGGGCTTTATCTCTGAAAAAAGATGATACGTTCATATACCGTGTCACTTATGCCGGTTTTCCGTCGGTGTTAAGTTCGGGGTCTGCTAAAAATGCTTCGATAAACCGGTCGATATCCCCGTCCATCACCGCCTGCACGTTGCCGGTTTCGACATCGGTGCGGTGATCTTTGACCATGTTGTACGGATGAAACACATACGACCGAATCTGCGAGCCCCATTCGATTTTCTTTTTCGATTGCTCAAATTTGTTCATCTTCGCCGCTTCCTCCTCTTTTCTGAGTTGGTACAGCCGGGCTTTTAACACGGTAAAGGCGGCATCCTTGTTTTTGTGCTGGCTGCGCTCTGATTGGCAGGTCACCACGATTCCGGTAGGGAAGTGGGTAATGCGGATGGCTGAAGATGTTTTGTTAATGTGCTGGCCGCCTGCACCGGAGGAGCGGAAGGTGTCGATACGAATGTCATCCTCTTTGATTTCAATGTCGATATTGTCTTCCACCATCGGATACACATGCACCGACACGAACGAGGTATGTCTGCGGGCGTTGGAATCAAACGGTGAGATACGCACCAAGCGATGTACACCCGATTCCGCTTTCAAAAAACCGTAAGCGTAGTCCCCTTTAATTTCGATGGTCGCCGATTTCAAGCCGGCTTCTTCACCCGGTTGATAGTCGATTAATTCCGAGCCGAACCCTTTCCGTTCAACCCAGCGGTTATACATGCGGAAAAGCATGTCCGCCCAATCCTGCGACTCTGTGCCACCTGCGCCGGGATGGATAGTGACAATCGCATCCCGTAAATCATCCGGGCCTGAAAGCATGGCGGTCATTTCAAAATTATTGATCGCCTCTTCCAATGTCTCCATTGATTTGGTCAGCTCTTTGGCGTCGGCCGGATTGCTGTCAGGATCAGTCAGTTCGATAAGCTCTTCATTATCCTGAATGTCACGGGCAAGACGGGAATGGGTATCGAGAATTTTCTTTTGCGCGGAGAGTTCTTTTAAAACAGCCTGCGCCGCCTGGTTGTTATTCCAAAAGTCAGCGCCGGTAGAGCGCTCTTCCAGTTGGACAACTTTGGCGCGCCGGGAGTCGAGGTCAAAGATACCTCGCTAACTTATCCAGCCGCTCACGTAATTCAGGGAGCCGGGATTTGAGTTCGCTAATCATAGGCTGAAAAGTATACTGATATTCAATACGCGGGTCAAACGAATAGACTACCTGTTCTACCTGAAAATCAGTACATTGTGTGTCCTATGAACGTTAAAGCGCTGGTACTCGGCCCGTATGAGATGAATTGTTATTTGTATTGGGATGACTCCACCAAAACCGGCGTCGTGATTGATCCGGGGGATGAGTTCCCGCGAATCCAAAAAGAGATCGAACGTATCGGGTTTACGCCGAAAGCGATCTTGCTGACGCACGGGCATGTCGACCATATTGGTGCTGTCGGTGAGATGAAAAATCAGTATGACATTCCGATTTATATAGGCAAAGGGGAAGAGCACTTGTTGGTAGACCCACAGGCAAATCTATCGGCATGGTCAGGTGTTCCGGTGGTATCGCCGCCGGCCGACAAACTGCTCAGACACAATGATACGCTGACCTTCGATGGCGTCACCTTCCAGATTCTTTCCACGCCCGGTCATTCACCGGCGTCGATCTGTTATTACGACAAAAACACTGGCAATCTGTTTTGTGGCGATGCGCTTTTTAACGGTTCCATCGGCCGCACCGATTTTCCCGGCTGTTCCCTTGATGTGTTGTTGAAAAGCATCGAAGAACATATTTTGTCATTGCCGGATACGACTATCTGCTTTCCCGGGCACGGCCCGACGACAACCGTCGGCGCTGAACGTAAACATAATCCGTTTTTATTGGGAAGGTATCATGGCTGAAACTGTTCGCCCGCTTGAAATAGAAGGACTCGAAGACCATCATTGTCACTGCGATTATTCCATCGATGCCGCTAACACTATCGATGACTACTGCCAGGCGGCGATCTCGCGAAATTTGAAAACGCTTTGCTTTACGACGCATTATGACCCGAATCCGACATCGCTGATTAAGGCGTATTACATCCGGGTTAAAGGGGTTGATACACCCGTTTCACCGGAGGCATTGGCGCCGTATGTCGATGATGTCCTTCGCGCCAAAGAGCGATACGCGAAGCAGAATCTGACCGTCAAACTCGGTGTCGAATATGGGTGGTATCATGGCGCGGAAGAAGCGGCGATAAAGCTTTTCGAGAGATATCCGTTTGAGTACAAACTTTGCGGGGTGCATGAAATAGATGACGTTTGTTTCTGTTCGCAAAGTTCGTATGAACGTTGTTTCGAAGGAAAATCGATAGAATACATCGTCGAAGACTACTTCAAACAGGCAACCGATGCCGCCAATTGCGGTTTGTTTACGACTATCGCGCACTTGGGATATTATTTGCGCAAAGGGTTAATCTACTACGGTGAATCGATGCTTTCGGCGCATCGCCCGTTCATGGCTGATTTCTTTAAGGCAATGAAGCGTACCGGCACTGTTTTGGAAATCAATACCGGCGGAGTGCGGCATGGGCATTCGTTTTATTACCCGACTCCGGAGATGATTGCGATGGCCGCACAGGCGGGAGTGCCGGTGAAATACCTCGGTTCTGATTCACACCGCCCTGAACATGTCGGTTTCCAGTTCGACAAAGCAGTGCAAGGACTCACGCATGACCCCAGAAAAATCACCGGTAGTCCGGCCTAAAGCCAAAGTCTCTTTTCCGAAACTCACCAGAGAATTTTATAACCGTCCGACTTTGGAAGTCGCGCCGGAATTGCTCGGTAAATATCTGATCTATCATCATCCGCTTGGCGTTATGTCTGCCAAGATCGTGGAAGTGGAAGCATATATCGGAATGGATGATCCCGCCTGTCACGCCGCGCCGGGAAAAACGCCGAGAAACGCAGTCATGTTCGGCAAAGCCGGGATGACATACATCTATTTCATTTACGGTATGTATTATTGCCTGAATGTCGTGACCGAGCCGAAAGATTATCCGGCCGCGGTGTTGATCCGTGCGGCTGAGCCGGTTGAAGGGATTGAAATCATGCGCCAATTTTCACTAAAAAAGACCGAATTAGCCCTCTTAAACGGCCCCGGAAAGCTATGTCGGTCATTCGATTTGACCCGAAAGCAGAATGGCCTTGATTTGACCAAAGGGCAGATATATCTTCAAAACCGTTTTGAACAGGTACGAAGAATGAAGCGGTCAAAACGAATCGGAATCTCTGTTGGTGTCGAGCGCCGTTGGCGCTTTTTTGATGCAGACTCACCGGCTGTTTCGATTCGCTTGTGACCAAAAAATAAGCATAGGGAGTTGATAGTATGCCGAAACCGGCGCCGCTCAAGAAAAAAATAGACAAGAATGGCAGGGGGCTTCATCAGAACCACCACCATAACTCCGCTGATCAGATGGACAAAAATCCGACTAAATCGGTTCTTGAAAATGTGATGAAACAGGTGGATGAAGCAGCGGGTCACATGAAACTCGAAAGAACAACTGTCGAGTTTATCAAAAAGGCACGTCGCAGCACGATCGTGAATCTTCCGGTGCTGATGGATAACGGTACCCACCGGATGTTTGAAGGCTATCGTGTGCAACATTCCATCGCCCGTGGTCCGGCAAAAGGTGGAATTCGCTACCATCAGGATGTTACCCTCGATGAAGTTCAGGCGCTTGCTGCCTGGATGACGTTCAAATGCGCTGTCGTAAACATTCCGTTCGGCGGCGGTAAGGGTGGTATCATCGTTGACCCGACCAAGTTGTCCAAAGGTGAATTGGAGCGGTTGACCCGTCGTTACGTTTCCGATTTGATGAATGTGTTCGGTCCGGAAAGTGACGTTCCAGCTCCCGACGTGGGTACCAACCCGCAGGTAATGGCCTGGTTTATGGATACGTTTTCCATGCGAGGCGGGCATCTTGCACCATCTGTTGTGACCGGCAAACCGATCGAACTCGGTGGTTCGCTGGGGCGTACCGAAGCAACCGGCCGCGGCGTTATGATTACGACTCGTGAAGCTGCCAAGCATTTGAAAATGGATTTACGCAAAGCGACTGCTTCCGTGCAGGGGTTTGGTAATGTCGGTTCAATCTCCGCTAAGCTGATTCATCAACTGGGTGTAAAGATCACACATGTTTCCGATGTCGGCGGCGCAATTACCAATCCGAATGGATTGGACATTCCGGCATTGTTGAAATGGGTCGAGACCAAGAAAACAGTTGCCGGATTTCCGGGTTCAAAGAAAATCGAACCGGAAGAAGTTCTGTTTGCCAAAGTAGACGTGTTAGTTCCCGCTGCTTTGGAAAATCAGATAACCAAAGATAATGCCGCAAAAATTCAGGCGCGTATTATTTCCGAAGGCGCGAACGGACCGACCACACCGGAAGCGGATCCGATTCTTGAAAAGAAGGGAATTGTCGTTATTCCGGACATTCTTTGCAATGCCGGCGGTGTGACTGTTTCCTATTTCGAATGGGTGCAAAACCGTTTGGGATATTTCTGGTCTGAATCGGAAGTTAACAACCGGTTGGAAGAAAAGATGGTGGATTCCTTTGAAGGGGTTCTGGAAATGTCCAAACGGTACAAAACCAGCCTTCGCATCAGCGCATTTATTTTAGCCCTGGATCGCCTTGTGAAGGTCATTAACCTTCGCGGCATATACAGTTAAGGGGTCTTTTTTGGGTGGAAACCATGAACGGCTCTGCGTGTGCAGAGCCGTTTCTTTTTCTTGTGTACCAAAGCCGATGTTGCGTGTATAATCGGACAACAAAAACAGATGTTTGACGAAAACTACATACAACGGGCGATTATTGCGGCGCCGGCGATTTTGTTTTCGCTGACGGTGCATGAATACTTTCATGCCTGGACGGCGATGAAATTCGGCGATAACACGGCAAAAGATTTAGGGCGCCTGTCGCTCAATCCGCTTGTGCATCTCGACTGGATGGGAACGCTTTTGCTGTTCTTTACCAATTTTCGTTTCGGCTGGGCGAAACCGGTACCGGTGAATCTGTACAATGTTCGTGACCCGCGCAAAGCGGATCTCTGGATCTCGTTTGCCGGGCCGCTTTCCAATGTCGGACTCGCGATTATTTTTGCGGCGATTACCCGGATTGTGCTGAACGTTGATGCTTTTTATAACCAGGGTGTTTTGCTCTTTTTGGTCTTGTCGGTCGGTATCAATGTTTCGCTCGCTATCTTCAACATGGTTCCGCTCTTTCCGCTGGATGGTTCGCATATTCTCCGATCACTGTTGCCGCCGTCATATGGTCCGAAACTGGATATGCTCGATCAGATTTCACCGTTCATTCTTATCGCACTGGTCATTTTCGGCGGCCTTTCGCTGATATTAGGACCGATCGCCAATACCTTTATTAATCTGCTCATCGGCGTTAATGTTGTGTGACATGCCCCGTTTACTTTGCACCGTTTTACTTTTCGCTTTTCTGTTAACGCATTGTTCATCCGGTCGCAAAGCAGAGCCTGCTCAGGAAACAGTATCTGCTATTGAACCGGGGAAAGTGTTCGCGGATGCGTATTTGTTTGACTGCAAGCTGAAGCGGCAGGGGAAGTCGAATTCGTTTCGTTTGGAATTGTTCGTTGCCGATAGTATCGCGGCATTTTCCGGAAAAGGATATTTAGGGAAAGGGATTTTCAGCGGATTGTTGACACGTGACAGTATCTATATCGTTTTCCCGACAAAGAAAGAATATATGGCTGAGGCAGTCACGACACTTTTGCGCTCCGGCGACTGCGTGCCGGAACTTTCCGACAGCAATGTGCATTCCTTTTTGCTGCCGTTAACGCAAGTGATGGCCGCTGATGCAGCCAGGAAAACGCAGACACGAACAATTGACAAACAGGGTGATAACTGTTCGCTGTCGTTGCACTTCAGCTACAAGAAGCGAAATCAGCGTTGGTATCCGGATCAGATTCAGTACGAAGACAACAGAGATAACCGGTTAACGGCAAAAAGCCGTGAGGTAAAAATCCGGGCGAAAATCGCCGTTAACCGCTTTCGTTTTTCACCGCCTGGGCAGGCGGTTCGTATTTTCCCGTGAACCAGCCGGTAACCGGAGTTGTTGATAACTGACAACGCTCATGGTACATTACGCAAAATGAGACAATTGAATGAATCTATATAAACGAACATTTCGGGTAATCGGGGAGTTTTGGCGGCAGTTGGTGGTCGCTTCGACATCATCGGCTATCCATGCTGTTCTGTCGGCGCTTTTGGTCTGGATGGTCGGGCCGCTGTTGATGACGCTTTTCAAAAGCGATGCGGGCACGGCATTGCCGTTTGGTGCGGATGCGGTCGGAGCGCCATCCACAGTATCAGGTGCGAAGAACTGGCTGCATGATATTGTCGATACAATCGTGCTGACCGATTCGAGTGAGGCAACACTTATCCGTTTCTGTTTCATGATAATCGGGATCGTGCTGCTACGTAATATTTTCTACTACATCCAGTGGTTTTTTATGTCCTATGTGCAGCAGGCGACTATGCAGCGACTGCGTAATTTGTTGTTTGAAAAGTATCAACGGCTGTCGCTTGATTATTTTCACCGCCAGCGTACAGGTCAGATTATTTCCCGAATTACCAACGATGTCGCGGTGCTGAATGCTTCACTTGATGTCGGTTTCAACCAGCTTATCGGGGATGGCATTTTAGTCATCGTGCTTTTTTCATTCCTGTTGATTCTGAGTCCAAAGCTGACGCTCTTATCGCTGATTCTTTTGCCGATTATTTTCGGGTTTATCTGGTTCATCGGGAAAAAACTCCGCAAGTACTCCGGACGGGCGCAGGAAAAGATGGCGGATGTCAGCTCGGTCGTTGAAGAATCGGTCAACAATATTCGCATTATCAAAGCGTTTTCGATGGAGCCTTTCGAAACGAAAAAGTTCTTTGCCGCAACCCGTGATTATTTCAAATCTCTTTTGCGCATGGCGCGAGTACGGCATTTAGCTTCGCCGATCAATGACACGCTGACGACTATTGCGGGTGTAATCATTCTCTATTTCGCCGGTTCAAAGATTCTTGCCGGGCACGGTGAGTTAAGCGCCGGGGATTTTATTACCTACATCGTGGCGATGTTTTCAATGATCAAGCCGGTAAAATCACTCAGTCAAGTGCATGTCAAACTGCAGGAAGGAATGGCGGCATCGGAACGAATTTTCGATGTGCTCGACCAACCGGAGAAGGTAGTCGACCCACCGAATCCAAAGCGGATAGAAAAATTTACGAATACCATCCGCTACCAGAATGTCTCGTTCCGATACTTGCACGATGTTCCGGTGCTCGTCGATGTTGCTTTCGATGTCAAAATCGGAGAAACGATCGCTATTGTCGGTCCGTCAGGCGCCGGGAAATCGACACTCGTTGACCTGTTGCCTCGCTTTTATGACCCACAGCAGGGGACAATCACGATTGACGGTATAAACGTCAAAGATATGTCACTCTCTTCGCTCCGTGGGCTAATGGGAATCGTGACGCAGGATACGTTTTTATTCAACGATACCGTGCGGAACAATATCGCATATGGCGTCGCCGATATGCCGCAGGAAAAGATTGTCGAAGCGGCGCAGATGGCGAATGCGCATGAGTTTATCAAAGATTTGCAGCATGGGTATGATACGCAGGTCGGCAACCGCGGTGTTATGTTGTCCGGCGGACAAAAACAGCGTATAGCAATTGCTCGTGCTCTACTCAAAAATCCACAGATACTTATTTTCGATGAGGCAACCTCCGCGCTTGATACCGAATCGGAACATTTAGTGCAGGAAGCGATCGACCGATTGATGGCAGATCGCACAGTGCTGGTTATCGCTCATCGGTTGTCGACCGTCAAAAACGCCGACCGTATTTTAGTGTTGGATAAAGGAAAGATTGTCGAATCGGGTCGTCATACCGATTTGCTGGATGATAATGGTTTGTACGCCCGTTTGTATTCGATGCAGTTTTCCGGAGGAGTATGAACGTACTCTTTCTCGATTCCATCGAGCGCTCGACGTTCGGCGGGGTGGAAGCATGGATCGGACTTGTCTCCGAAGGGCTCGTTTCGCGGGGGCACAACGTTACCGTCGCCGGACGAAACGGTTCAGAATTTTTACGACGAACTGCATTACAATCAGAACAAATCCAATTACTTCCGCTGCACATAAGCGGGGATTTTGATCCGGTGACCATTTCCAGATTATGGCGTGAACTGCGAGGTCGGGAAATCGATACTATTGTCGTGGTCTTCAACAAAGATGTCCGTCTTGGCGGCATAGCCGCCCGTCTTCGGGGGAAAACCCGAATCATTTGGCGGTTGGGAATCAATCTTACCCGGCAAACGTTTCTTCATAAAAAAATGACACCGATGTTAATCGATGCGGTCATTACTCCTTCGACTTCATTGAAACAGGAGATAACGGCATCCGGGTATGTCTCAGCAGATGATATCACCGTCATTCCTACCGGCCTGCCGGATGTTCGGTTGCATGAAACAAACGGAAATCAGCGGGAGTCGCTGCGTAAACGTTACGGCTTGCCGCAGGATGCACTTATCGCGGTTACATCCGGACGTTTTGTTACCCAAAAGGGGCATAAATATCTCGTTGATGCTGCTCCTGAAATTGTCGAAGCGTTTCCCGATATCGTGTTTCTATTGCTTGGTGACGGTCCGCTTGAGGGTGAGCTTCGCAAGAAGATCGATGTATTAGGCCTGCGCCGCCGTTTCATTTTCGCAGGGATGCTTGACACGCCAGAATATGAGTTAGCCGGATCGGATATCATGGTTCACCCGTCGGTCGTCGAGCCGTTCGGTATTGCGGTGCTCGAAGGGATGCGCGCCGGACTGCCGGTGGTGGCATCGCGAGTGGATGGTATCCCTGAAGTAGTGGAAGAAAACAAGAATGCGGTGCTGGTGCCATCGCAAGATCCGAAAGCGCTCAGTAAAGCGGTAATTGCTGTGTTAGGTGATGCCGAGCGTATGAAACAGATGGGAAAAGTCTCCCGTAACCGCTGGCAGACTATCTTTAGTTATGACCGGATGCTCGATCAAGTGGAATCGGTATTGCAGGGGAAAGCCAAGTGAGTATCAACTGGGAGCGAGTTCGCAAGCGATCGGAAAAGAAAGTAAAAGTATCTTTCTTTTATTTAGTATGTGCTTTTCTGCAAAAGGGACGGTCATTCAAACAGGTCGATCCGAAACAGGTCAAGCGGGTTCTGTTGCTTCGCCCGGAATCAAAACTTGGGGATATGGTTATCTCTTTGCCGGTAGTAGACAATCTGCGCCGCTTGTATCCGCATATCTCCGTTTCAATTCTCTGCTCACCACGTAATGCAATTTTGATTGATTCCGATTCCCGCTTCACGACCATTTACCGGTACACTAAGAGTCTCTGGCATGATTTTAAGATGATGCAAAAAGTTCGCGCGGAAAAATTCGACTGCGTGATTGATTTATTAATCAATGACTCAGTAACTGCTTTAGTGCTTTCGCAGCTTTGCGGTAAACAGGCGATACGAATCGGAGCAGGGAAGCATGCGTATGCGAAGTATTATGATTTCCATCTCGATGTTCCGCTTGAAAACGAAGACCAAATAATCTTCAGCACGCTCAAAACACTTATGCCGTTCGGCGTGAAGCTTGAGCAAATGAATGGTTACTCAGAAGTGTACACTGGTAAAGAAGCTGATGCGACGGCTAACTGCTTCCTTACAGAGTTTCAGAAAGATGGCTCTAAAGGACTCGTGATTGGACACAACATTTCTGCGGGTTCGGCGAATCGGGTATGGGAAATTGAACGATCCCGTGAACTGATACGCCGTCTGCTCGCTGCGTATTCACTTGCCAAGGTAATAGTATTTACGGCACCCTCTGAACGGCATCGCGGAGAAGCGATTGTTGAAGGTTTTGATTCCCGAGTAACGATTGTTCCACCAAAGCTTTCTATTTTGGATGTTGCGGCTATTATCCGTCAACTCGATTTATTGATTTCACCGGATACTTCATTGGTGCATATCGCACGTGGATTCAAAGTGCCGGTTGTTGCGCTGATGCCAAACAAAACGCTACGACGCTGGCGGCCGTTTGGGCAGGAATTGGGAATGGTGGTCTGCAAAACAGGAGACCATATTCATGATATCACGGTTGATGAAGTGTTCGACATGACGCAAAAAATGCTGTCCGTAAAATCGCAGGAGATGGTTCGCCAATGAAGCTTTCGGTTGCGATTATCACTAAAAACGAGGAAGCGAATATCGCGCGCTGTCTGAAATCGGTCAGTTGGGCGGATGAGCGGATTGTTTTGGATTCGAATTCGACTGATAAAACGGTGCAGATAGCCAAAGAACATGGCGCGATTGTGCACAACGCCGAGTGGGAAGGGTTCGGTAAAGCAAAACAGCACGTAATTGAATTGACCACTGGTGATTGGATTTTGTCTCTTGATGCAGATGAAGAAGTCACCGAGCCGCTCGCTGAAGAGATGCAAAGGGTGATGAGTTCATCATCTGATATTGTCGGATACTACATGAAACGTCGCAATCTGTTTTTGAACCGCTGGATTTCGCATTGCGGCTGGTATCCGGATTACACTCTGCGTTTGTTCAAGCGGGATCATGGAAAATTCGATCTGGCGATTGTGCATGAGGAACTGCTTATCGACGGTAGAACCGCCTTTTTGAACGGTGAGCTTAGACATTACAATTATCCATCGTTGGCGCTTTACCTTGAGCGTTCAAACCGATACACGACGCTTGGGGCGCAAAAGGCATACGAGGCCGGTATTCGCGCTAACTGGTTCGACCTGACAATTCGACCAGCAGTTTCCTTTTTTTCGCATTATATTATAAAACAAGGATTTCGTGACGGACTGGAAGGATTCCTTATCTCAACCCTTTCGGCGGTTGCAGTCCAGACCAAATACGCAAAATTACGGGAATTACAAAACCATGCTGATACACCGCGAAACAGAAGCAGCAACTGAAAAAATAGATATCAAACCCGGCTCACGGGTGCTTATCAGCCGGACCGACCGATTGGGTGATCTGGTACTGGCTTTGCCGTTTGTAGAAACGATGAAAATGCGGTATCCGGAATGTCAGATTGAAGTGTTGGCATCGCTGTACGCCTCCCCGATTTTGGAAAACAATCCGCATATCGACCGTATCATGCGCGTGCAAAACGACCAGTTAGCGATAAACAAGTTTTACGAAAAAGATGCCTTCAACAAAATCAAACGGGCGAAGTATGATGTTGTCGTTGTGTTGTACCCTGACCGGCGAATCAGCCGGATGTTTTATAAAGCGAATATTCCAGACCGTATCGGCACGGCCGGTCGTTTTCACTCCATCTTTTTCAATCATCGGTTATTGCATAGCCGAAAGAAAAATCTCAAGCATGAGTTCGAATACAATCTCGATTTCCTGACCTTTTTCAAGGACGGGGAAACCCAGCGGATGCCAAAGGTCTACCTGCGGGAGAAGGAAATCGTCAACGCCCAGCGTCTATTGCGGGATGCAGGCGTAGTCGGGGATTTTGTGGTTCTTCACCCCGGTTCAGGAGGCTCTGCAGAACGGTGGCAGTTCGACCGATTTATACGGTTATATGATGAACTTTCCGGTGCAGGGTTGCAGGTAGTTATGTCAGGTTCTGAGCGGGAAAAAGAACTGCTGCATGAAATGTCGCAATCAATGGGGATAACCACCCGCCATATTGCAGGGGAAACCGATCTGCGAACATTGGCTGCCGTGTTGCGCTTAGCCAATGTCGTGGTGGCCAATTCCACCGGTCCGCTGCATTTAGCGGTTTCGGTCGGGACGAAAGTGGTCGGTTTGTATCCGGGTAAAAAAGTTATGTCACCCCGTCGCTGGGGGCCGCTCGGTCGCTATGACCGGGTTATTCAGCCGATCGGACCCGATTGTACTTGCCCGCCCAAACAGTGTACCTGTATGGAACGGATAACGGTTGAGCGGGTTGCCGGGGAAGTAAAAGCTCTCCTGGCGCATCGCTAGTAAAGCTTACGTGCTTCTATGAATTTAGCAGAATTCATCATCCATATCGAATCGTATAACTCCAACGTCAACGTTGAGCTTATCCGCCGGGCCTATCAGTTTTCCGATCATGCCCACGCCGGTCAGAAGCGGTCATCGGGTGAACCGTACATCGAGCATTGCCTTGAGGTCGCGTTTATTCTGGCCGAACAGCATATGGATTCATCTACCATCGCCGCCGGATTGCTGCATGATGTTATCGAAGACACCGATGCCACTGTCGACACGCTGCGCAAAGAGTTTGACGATGAAATCGCCGAGCTGGTCGATGGGGTCACAAAAATCGGATCGATTCAGTACTCCTCCCGCGAGGAACAGCAAGCCGATTATTTCCGGAAAATGCTTTTGTCGATGGCGAAGGATATCCGGATTATCGTTATCAAGCTCGCCGACCGCCTGCATAACATGCGGACATTGGAGCACCTGCCGCCGGAAAAGCAGAAAAAAATCGCTCAGGAAACACGAGATGTCTACTGCCCGATGGCGCACCGATTCGGTATCAACCGCGTCAAACTCGAACTCGAAGATCTCTGCTTAAAATATTTAGAGCCGGATGTATACGCCGATTTGAACCGTCTCGTTACCGAGCGACTTGAAGAGCGGGAAGAATATATCGAAGAAGTTGTCACGCCACTTAAAGAGGCGCTGGAAAAAGATCATATCAAAGCGACGGTCTATGGCCGTGCAAAACATTTGGCATCTATCTACTGGAAAATCAAATATCGCAAGGTACCGTTCGGTGAAATCTATGATCTCTTCGCCATTCGCGTAATTGTGAATACCGAGCGGGAATGTTACCACACATTGGGAATAGTGCATGCAATGTGGAAACCGGTCGGGGGAGAGCGGTTTCATGATTACATCGCCAACCCGAAACCGAATGGCTATCGCTCGCTGCATACCACCGTCTTCGGTCCGCGCCACAAGATGGTGGAAATACAGATTCGCACGCATGTGATGCATCATATCGCCGAAAACGGTATCGCTGCTCACTGGCTCTACAAAGAAGGGCGGCATCAGATGAGCAAAACCGACCGTCAGATGGTCTGGCTGCGGGAAGTACTCGACTGGCAGCGGGAGACAAGCAATCCGGCGGAGTTTTTGGAATATCTCAAAGTCGATCTGTATTCTGAAGACATTTTCGTCTTTACGCCGAATGGAAAAATTATCCACTTGCCCAAAGGCTCAACACCGCTCGATTTCGCATTCAATATTCATAGTGAAGTAGGCATTCATTGCGCCGGTGCAAAAATAAATAACCGGCTGATGCCGCTTTCGACTGAGTTAGAGTCCGGCGATACGGTTGAAATTATGACCAATCCGAGCCGGACACCATCACATGACTGGCTCAAACTCGTCAAAACCAGCCATGCCCGCGCGAAAATTCGCCGCTGGCTCAATCAGGCCGGATTTGAGCAGGCGGTCGCGCTGGGCCGCCAGATAGTAGAGCGGAAACTCAAAGAGCATCACCACAAGATGCCGACCGAAGAGCAGTTTCAAGAATATGCCGAGCGCTTAGACCGGAAATCTCCGGAAGATTTGTTCGCATCCATCGGTAACGGTTCAATCACTGCCCGACCGCTTGTTGATTTGATACTACCGCCGGTCGAGGAAGAACCGCCGCCGACGGTCGTAGACAAAGTATTGGAAAAAATCCGCGGCAGCAAAGGTATCGAAGTTCAGGGTATTGACAACCTCATGTTCCGGTTCGCCGGCTGCTGCCAGCCGGTGCCGGGGGAAGATATTGTCGGCTTTATTACCCGTGGGCGCGGTGTGACCATTCACCGCTCCAATTGCCCGATGGCGATTCAGTTGCAGCATGATCACGCGGAGCGGGTGATGGAAGTTTCCTGGGATGCGGCGAAAGGGCAGTCGTTTGTCGTTGAGCTGTTGATTATCGTCGAGGACCGCAAAAATATGCTGCGTGATGTTACTCAAGCCGTCGCCGATTCTGATACCAATGTCCGCGCCGCCGAAATGCGAACTCAGGATTCTACCGGTATGGGAAAGTTTCTGGTCGAAGTTACCAGTCTTTCCCATCTCAATCGCGTCATGGACAAAATCAAAAAGGTCAAAGGGGTCATTTCGGTCGCCCGTTCACAAGGACGCGAAACCGAAGAAGTGTGACGTTGTCACCTTTATTTAAACACAACAGGCAGTGATAATGTATCGGCTCCACGTACGACAACGGCCATTGTCGAATCATTCTTTCTGAATTTTCCAAGCGCCGTCATGTAATCATTAATATCCGCGATGTTCACTGTCCCCAAGCGGATAATGACATCTCCCGCCTTAATTCCTGCGCGCTCCGCAGGACGATTAGCAGAAACGCCGTCCACCTGTAAGCCTTTTACCTCGGCGACATAATCAGGCATAATACCGAGCGTGACTGAAAACCCGCTCGACATTTTGCCTGCATTCGGATCGACCGTTTTCTGGAATGTTAACGGGCCGAGTTTGCTTTCGAAGGCGTCAGTTATATCAGAAATAACACTGAGCACTTTAACCATTCCATCGTAGTCGATTTTGTCGGCGTCATCGGATGGCTTGTGGTAGTCGCTGTGAGCGCCGGTAAAGAAGTGAAGTACCGGAATGTTCCGATTGTAAAACGCGGTATGATCCGATGGTCCGGTGCCCGGTTCACGAAACGCGAGCTTGATATCATCCCGCTTATATGTCTCAAAGTATGATTTGAATTCGCTTGATGTACCGGTGCCGAAAACGGCAAGGCCGGTGTCGTTGCCGCTTAAACGGCCGATCATATCCATATTGAGCATCATCCGAATCTTTGAAGAATCAACAGTCATATGCTTCACGAAATGATTCGAACCAAGCAGTCCGGATTCTTCACCGGAAAATGCCATGAACAAAAGTGAATAGTGCAGTTTCTCTTTTTGGGAAGCGAACAGCCGCGCTAATTCGATTACGCCGGCCGTACCGGAAGCGTTGTCATCCGCGCCGTTATGAATCTGCCGGTCGCTTCCGGCATAGAGTGATGCTTCCGATCCCCAGCCGAGATGGTCATAATGCGCGCCAATAACGATACAGGTATCGCTTTTGCCCGGAAGCATACCGATAACGTTGTAGCCGGTATCGCGGGTTTTGACTAATTCAACCTCGCCGACTGCGTTAGTTATCGCCGGTTTATCCAAATCCAGTCCGATTTTTTTCAGTCCTGCTTGGCGGATATAGACAATTGGGATTTCTTTGGGCGAGATATTCGTTGCACCGAAACGGGGGAGGGTGTCATCTTTATCGGACGGCGTTATGAGTAGGATCGCCGATGCACCGGCTTCTATGGCTGTGTTAATCTTATCCGTTATCGATGCGTATTTATCGAAATTCACATGCGGGTTGCTGTCTTTTGCGGGCGCATGGCGCAGGATAATGACTCCTTTGCCTTTTACCTCTTTGCCAGAATAATCGTCATATGAGCCATCTTCCGGTTTCGTTTTGATTCCGTAACTGACAAAAACCGGGTCGGTCAGATTGAATGTCCCGTTGGCTGATTGCCGCATCGGGATATATTCTTCATTAATCGTCAGTGTAGTGCCGTTAATGCTCAGGCTGTTCTTGCCGCCGGTCGTTATCTCTTTGACGAACTCAAAGGACTGGCGAAAACCGTCAATTCCTTTTGGGGTAAGGCCGATAGTTTGAAATTGGTTGATGATATAGGCGGCCGCTTTTTCCTCTCCGGCCTCGCCGACCTGACGGCCCTCAAGTGAATCACTCGCCAGAATCCCGACATGCTTTTTCAGCGAGTCGACATTGATTTGATAGGCTTGTGCGTTTATTGCGACAAGCATGATTACTAAGACGGTAAGTGAGGATATACCCGAAATCCGTTTCATTTTATTTTCTTTCTCCGGTTGCATTTTTCAGGAATTTATACGAAACTAACGGGGAAATCAGTGGTTTTTCTGTGATTGAAAGATAATTTTTTAGTATGACGAAACCAGAAAGCGCTCCGAACTCATCAGTATGCCCGGAATGCGGCACCGAATGCGGCGTAGGGGACAAATATTGTCGTGAATGCGGCGCACAGCTGGGGGGAGTAGAAACTCAGCCGGCCAAATCAGGTCCCTCAACATTACCGTTTCCTATGCAGGTCGGTATTTTAGTCGGCGGTTTAGCTGTTGTTGCCGTGCTCTTTTTTCTGTTCAAGGAAATCAAGCATGATGACGCCAATCAGCCACCGCAGCAAAACCAGCCGGCGCAGACCGCAGGCCAGAATCCGCATGAGATAACCGATCTCCCGACCGACTTTGACGGCTTGGTGAAAATGGGGAATGGCCTTATGGATGCCGGCGGGTATCCGATGGCCACTGAGTGTTACCGCCGCGCACTGATGATTAATCCGGAAGCCTTCGACGTTCGTGTCGATTTCGCTATCTGCCTGCACTCGGTAGGTATGACAACCCGGGCACTTGACGAATTACGACTGGTTCATTCTGAGCACCCGGAACATGCGCTCGCGTATTTTAATGCCGGAATTATTTTTCTGGAATCGAAGCAGCTTGATTCGGCGAAGATCTATCTCGATCAATATATCGAGAAGTTTCCGAATGGCACGCATATCGAAGACGCCCGTAATATCCTCCAGGGCATGAGCAATTAGCGCCAATCCCGCTCGTACTTTTAGATAGCCCGAATACTCCGTATTGCATTATTTGGGGCATGTCTCATACTCCTGCAACCCATCCACAGTGGCTATCACCGCTGATTGATTTTTTCTTTCCCCCTTTGTGTCCCGGGTGCGGGGTGGTGGTGGCGGAGTATCCGGCCTTGTGCGTTTCCTGCGACAAGCGAATCGACCGCTTGCATGACCCTTTTTGCCTGAGCTGTTTTGGTTTTTATCGTTCAGGAAGCAGCAAACGCTGCTGCGATTCACCGCTGCCGTTGTTTGCCTTTGCGACCTACAGCGCGCCGTATGACGAAATCGTCAAACAATTCAAGTTTCACGGTATTACGTTTCCCGCATCATTAGCTGCGGATGCGATCACCGAGCACTGGCAGTCAAATATCATAAAACTTGGTGCATCGGCGCTCGTTCCCGTGCCGCTGCATATACGAAGGGAAAAATGGCGCGGATTTAATCAGGCGACCGTGTTTGCGACGCATTTAGCCAGACACCTTTCAATTCCAGTCGTGACTGATCTCATCGAACGGGAACAGGCAAAACGTCCGCAGGCGAAACTGACGCTTGCAAAGCGTGCTAAGAATATCGAAGGGGCGTTTCATGTCGATCGATATGACGATATGCCGAAACGGATAATCTTGGTAGATGATGTTGTCACCTCCGGCATGACGATGAAAGAAGCTGTCAAAGCCTGCACTGCAGCTGGTGTGGAAGTAACGGGATGCATCAGCATGGCGCTGAGCGCACACGCAATACACCTATGAAACATATCGACAGTTTTTTACAGTATGTCGCCCTTGAGCGTGGACTGTCGCAGAAGACTGTACAATCATATCAGTCAGACATCGCCGATTTCGGTAAGCGAACGGAATTGAAAGAGATTCATAAAGCCTCGCTTGCTGATTTCAATCAGTTCGTCAAAAAGCTAACGGCAAGCGGCAGCAAGCCGACGACGATTGCGCGAAAACTTTCCTCACTTCGCCATTTTTTCACATATCTCGTTGAGAGCGGTGTTATCAAACAGAATCCGGCGAAAAGTATCGCAACGCCAAAATTGGGGCGATACCATCCAACGTATTTAACACAGCGGGAAGTCGCGGCGATTCTGGAAACGATCGATGTTGCCACACCAGCCGGTAAACGGGATCGTGCGATATTAGAAATGCTCTATGGTTCCGGTTTGCGCATATCAGAATTAATCAGCCTCAGGTTGTCTGATATCGAATTTGAAGCCGGTTTTTTGCGGATAACCGGTAAAGGAAACAAAACGCGCTTAGTTCCGCTCGGTGAGTTTGCCAAACAAGCAGTGGAAAGTTATTTGAACGAATCGAAAGCAAATCCGACCAAACAGAAAACCCCGGTTCTGTTCGTCAACAATGACGGGAACCGGTTTTCCCGGGTCGGTATTTGGAAAATGGTGAAAAAACGGGTTGCGCAGGCAGGCATTACCAAAATTGTTACCCCCCATACCTTCCGTCATTCCTTTGCCACACATATACTTGAGGGGGGAGCCGATTTACGGATAGTGCAAGAAATGCTCGGTCATGCCGATATATCTACTACACAGGTATATACACGGATTGACCGGGATTATTTGATTGCAGAACACAAGCGATTTCATCCTCGAGAACTGGCTCGCCGCCCACGCCGGTGAGCAATCCAAGCCGCGACGGTATCAATTTGCCTGCCGTCAGCACCGGGTCAGTCTCGACTTTCATGTTAAAGGGTTTTTCCGCCACGAAGAATTAGCGATTCATTATTTCGAAACCTTTGCCGAACTGGTAGCTACCTGTCAGCGTCACGATATCGACGCTATTTTGATCGCCGGTCATTCTGATTTCACTGACGAAATCCATCTTGTTCAATCAATCAAAGGAAATGTCTTTCTCTCCGGTATTCCGATTATCCTGTACCATCCCGATCCCTGGGAAAGCGTCGTTGTTTCAGCGTATGAAAACGGCGTCGAAGAATTCATCTACGGAGAATGGCGCAACAAATTAGTCGAGGTGCGCATCCGCCGCTTGGTCGAACGGAGCCGCCGGGATATTTCGGTGAATCCGTCTACACGCTTGCCCGGCCCCGGCATTATCGAAACCGAAATAAATAGGCAGCTGCAGATGGGCACAACTTTCGCGGTTTGCTATGCCGATTTGGATAATTTCAAAGCGTACAACGATTACTACGGCTATATGCACGGCGATAAAGTCATCAAGCTGACCGCAAAAGTCATTAAGGATATCGTCTATGATCTCTGCCCGGAAGGGTTCGTCGGCCATGTTGCTGGAGATGATTTCGTCTACACTGTTCCCGCCGAATTGGTCAGACCGGTCTGCGAAAAGATCATAGAGACCTTCGATACGCTGATTCCGTACCGGTACGCCCGTGAAGATCGTGAACGGGGGTATATCGCTTCGAAAAACCGGAAAGGGAATCCGGAAAATTTCGGCATGCTCACTATTTCAATTGCCGTTATTACCGCTGATGGGAAGCGGTTCTCCCATGTCGGTCAGTTGTCCAAGATGCTCGCTGATTTGAAAAAAGCCGCCAAGATGCAAGCGGGGAGTGTCTATCTGCTTGAACGCCGTAAGCCTTATTGATGCGCCGGCAACGTTTGTAGATACGACCTGAATTTCAACGCAGCCTCATAATCCGATTTCAACAGCAACGCACGATTAACATACCGCATCACCGAATCAGGCGGAGCTTTCGTTTCATGCAGCGCCACAGCCAAATTGAACGCAATCCGATACTGCGTTGAATCCGCAACAAACGATTGCTTAAGCCGGATTGCCGCGCTCGTATAGTTTTTACGTTCTAAATATGAAAACCCCCAGTTTGCGGCATCTGTTGCTGAAAGCATATTGTTTCGATCTGCGGAAGTAAAAAGGGAATCGACGGCTGAAAATTGTTTCATCCCGATAAAACCGAGCGCAACAGCAGTCAGCACTTTTGGTGCATTGGGTGCGGTTGCTAAAGCATCACGATAATAGAAGACGGCGGAATCGGGTGTGTCTAACGCGTACCAGCTACGCGCGAGATTGACTTTCAACTGCGCAATCTGTTCACTCGATTCAATTGAAGGATCGGCAAGAGCAATGGAATGGGCGAACATAACGCGTGATGAATCGTACGACTTCCGTTGTTCAAGTATTAACCCAAGGTTATTGTATGGTTGGTAAAAGTCTGGGTTGATACGAATAGATTGCAGCAAATGCCGTTCGGCATCGGTTGATTTTCCCTGCATGAACTGAATGTAGCCGAGATTATTGTACAATGTCGCCGAGCCGGTGTAAAACCGGGCTGCTTCCAGATATTCCTGCTCGGCAGACACAAGTTCGCCGGCATTTTGGTATTTGAGGGCTTCGTTGTAATGAATCTGGAAATCATCGAAATTACTTTTCTCATGATACGGGATATTACAGACAAAGAGAACGACGATAAAAAGTAGAAGCGGTATCGCTAACGGCCTTTTTTTCTGCTTCTTTGTCACCCAGTGCCAAAGCCAAACAAGTGCAAAGGCGGCAAAAGGAATAAGTAACAGAACCAATAATAATCGGTGTCGAGCAGTTACCAAAAAGAGAACGATAGAGGGGGTATAAGCAAGCAGGGTGATATAGACCGGCGTAAGTAACTGCTTTTTCTCCCGTGTCAGATACAGACCGACAAGTGCGAGCGGCAGCAATAACCCGAACGGGAAAAAGATACCGAATGACCAGAGTAAGGCAGCATACAGATATGATTGTGTGCGCTGGTAATAAATATCTCCGTTATCGCTGTTTTCAAATCCGCTGAACAAGTACCGAATCTTTTTGAAGGTCAGCGAAACGAATGCGCCGGGATTTTCTCCAATGTATTTCCACGCTTTGCCGTTCCAGTACGCGGAAGCTTCCGATTCGGTGAGTTTGCGACCAGCTTCTTTCTCGGCTTGCGCATGCGTGACCGGTACGAATTTGTCCCACGGAACTGATTCGGTGAGTGAAATCTCCGGCATGACCATGGTGAGGCCGTTGGCATCCGGATTGTTGCCGATGTAAAAGTTCACGCCGCCTTGCGATGAAATCAGAATAAAATCATCCGTTACTACATAATTGCGAACCGTAACCGGTGTGATCGCGAGAATAGTTCCAAGAGCAAGTGCGACCGGGGAAGCAAAATTGAAATTACCTTTTTTCCCCTTCCAGAATAGCCAAAGTGCGATAAACGGCAGCACTAATAAAATATTCGGTCGTGCCAAAGCCGAAAGACCGAGTAAAATGCCGATTACTACATACTGCGATACGGTTCCTGATTTGCCGACTAATACCAGTCGATAGATTGCCCACAACGCAAAGAACAAGAACAGAATTTCAACCAACAGCATGCTGTCATAGAATAAAAACGTTCCATAGCAGCCGTAAATGATAACTGTGACTTTAGCAGTTGTGTCGGTAAGCACGCGTCTGGTGAGTTTGAATAGCAGCAGGCCGATACCGCCGCACACCAGCAGCTGCAATGCTTTTGTCCAAAAGACTGAACTGTCAGTTATCCAGATTAATCCGGCAAGAAAATAGGGATAGAGCGGACCGCGGAAGTATGCACCTGTTCCCCAGAAAGAATTGTTCAGAATCTCCTGCGCCCAGAGCCAATGCCACTTTTCATCAACCATCAGACTGTCGAACCCGGGATGCGCGCTTAGTTCGAGCAGATAAATAAAGCGGATAAGAACGGGCAATAAAAAGGCCGCCACTTCCCAGCGACGGCCTTTTAGAAAATCAATCAGTAACATACAACCTGATAAAGCAGCTTATTTGCTGTGTGCGTCTTTTTTCATGCTCCACATGTACAGCAATATGCCAACCACTGCAAAGGCAATCAATGAGACCATCGGGCCGATGGGACCCAGCACGGCATGTTCCCCTTCGTGGGCAGTGGAGTAATCTGCAAAGCTCGGCCAGAACATCATCAGGGCAACCGCGACGCCGATCAGGGCATCTCCCGCAACCAAGCCGGAGGCGAACAGAATACCGCGATCAAGGCGTGATTTTTCCTGCGTTTCCGATTTACTCATTTTGCTTATTACCAGAGAAATCAATCCGCCGACCATGAGGGGTGTCGAAAGGGATAACGGCAGATACAAGCCGATCGCAAAGGGAAGCGCGGGCAGACCCATCAATTCGACCATAGCCGCCACCATCACACCGATTAAAATCGGTGTCCAGGGCAGGCTGGCATTCATAACCGCTTGTACCAATGTCGCCATCACGTTGGCCTGCGGCGCCAAAAGCGGATGCGGATGTTCCGGGCTCTGCACGAATCCATAGACGTTGTTCAAATGAAATAAAAAGAAACCCATTGCTAACGCGGGGAAGATAAGTCCGATAAATTCGGTTAACTGCTGTTTCCAGGGTGTAGCGCCAAGGAGATATCCGGTTTTTAAGTCCTGCGCAATATCGCCGGACATACAAACAGCGATGCAGACGATAGCGCCAACTGTCATTGCCGACACCATCCCTTCGACTCCCTTGATGCCGAATAACAGGAAAAGCTGGCACGTCACCAAAAGCGTGGCGATAGTCATACCGGAAACCGGTGATGATGACGACCCGACAATACCGACAATTCTCGCAGCCACCACGACAAAGAAGAATCCAAACACAACCGCGCAGATAACGCCGATAAGGCCGATGTCGATACCGGGCATGAGCCAGATCGCCAGAATGGTCGCGAGTGTTCCGCCCAGCACATACTTCATTGGGATATCTTTGTCGGTACGGACAGCTTTTACATTTCGTTCCTGTCCGACCAGTTGCTTGAATCCGTGCTTGAATGAACTAACAATGGCAGGGAGTGATTTAATGAGCGAAATAGCGCCGCCAAGCGCGAAAGCGCCGACGCCGATGTATTTGATGTATGTCCCGCGCAATTCTCCGGAACCCATCAATGATAACGGAGTCGTTCCGGGGGGGATGATAGCATCAGGCATGAAAGAGCCAACGTAGGAAAGTAATGGTCCGATGATTAAATAGCCGAGAGTCGCACCCGCCATCATTACGCCGCAAATACGCGGGCCGATAATATAGCCGACGCCCATCAACGCAGGAGTCGCGGCAATGCCGATCGTGCCTCCCTTGAGTGTTCGGGTGAATTCATGGTTTACTTCTTCCGGCCATATCTTACCCATACCGGAACAAAGTTTGTAGACTGCACCAAGCCCTATGCCGGCGAAAACAGTTTTTCCTTTAGTGCCACCTTCATCACCGGCGAGAATTACTTCCGCGCAGGCGGTTCCTTCCGGAAAGGCGAGTTTACCGTGCTCGATATCGACGAGATATTTACGCAGCGGGATCATCATAAGAATTCCCAGCACACCACCAAAAATCGAGAACAGGAAAATATCGAATTTAGAAACCTGATATGTGTATCCGACTGCTGCTAATTGCGTTGATGCCGACCAGATAAAGAAAGCCGGAATCGTAAAAATGATACCGGCTGCTAATGATTCACCAGATGAAGCGATTGTTTGAACAATGTTATTTTCAAGAACCGTGACCTTTTTGAAGAAGAGCGGGAGCAAGGACATCGCAATAACTGCGGCGGGAATTGAGGCGGAAACAGTCATCCCGTATTTCAAGCCCAAAACGGCGTTGGCCATACCGGCCAAGACAGCCACGACGGTACCGAAAATAATCACCTTCCAAGTGACTTCCGGGATGTTCTGGCTGGCCGGAACGACCGGGGTGTACTTTTCCTCTTTCTTTTGGCTATCGCTCACTGAGTCTCCTCCAATGCGATTACATAGCACATTTTTGTACCGGTAAGAAACGCAGAGTCCATTGATTGTCAACCATTTAGTTGGCAAGGACGATGGAGGGCAGTTTGAAGCCGGTTACAGAGGGTGAAACGGATTTAACACTAATGTGACAATTCAGTGCCTCTTTTAGGGGAACCTTGTCTGGTAAGTTATTGTATTACAGAGAGGAGAAGATAGTTTTCTACTTGGCACTTTCTCTGCTCTAATAAAAGTGAGTAAATGCCAAAAGGTGATGTCGGCCATTGATTTTGGCTTGACATGAGGTTTTAAACAACGTAGAATAAAGGCACCAAGGGACGGTTCTCCTCACTATTTTCTGATTGCAAAACATACCGTACAATTACCAGCAGGATGGTTTCCGGCAGGTGTTAAGCTATTGTTTATTTACATATGAAACTCTCTTACGGACTTATAATAGTGGCTGACTGGCAAGGGAAACATATCGCCAAGTTAGCTCGAAACGAAAACGTTCTTGTATGAGGAGGTGGATCTTGATGAAACGCCTGCACCTGTCGCTGATGGCAGCAGCCATCTTACTGGTGCCCTCGATGCTTTTAGCAGCCGGATCCAACGGTTTCCGCGCGGCAAAGGCAACGATCCAGCCGAACAACATGGTTGTTGTTCCGCTTGAGATCACGAACGAGGCGAATCTGGTCGCAATGGATATCCCGCTTCAGTATTCTGAAGGCGTGACGTTGAAAGACGTAACGTTCGAGAATACCCGCGTGGAGTATTTCGACCTGAAAATCTTCAACAACAAAGCTGACGAACGCACGGTAGTCATCGGGCTGTTGCCGCAGATGTCTGCTGAGTTCAAACCAGGATTGGAAGCCGGAACCGGCGTTGTTGCCAATCTCGTGTTTGAAATCAACGATCCGTCAGTGACGAGCGTTACGCTCGAAGCCGTTAAGTTGGCCGAACCGGACCACAGTCTGACGTTCGTGTACAATGAAGCGGGCGAAAATGGAGTGACTCAGCGGGCCGAAGAACCGAAGTTCGAACGCACGACCATGGATTTTACCAGTGGTTCAGTCGATGCGAATGTACCGAAGGTGTTCTCGCTGAAGCAGAATTATCCGAATCCGTTCAACCCCAAGACGAAGATTTCTTTTGATGTGCCGAAAGCTTCCCGCGTTGAAGTCAGCGTGTGGAACGTTCTGGGACAGAAAGTCGAAACCCTCGTTGATGACTACAGAGATGCCGGTGTACATACGGTCGATTTCGACGGTACCAAGTATTCTTCAGGCGTCTATTTCTACCGGATCAGCACTGCTGGTTTCAGTGAAACCAAGAAGATGATGCTGGTGAAGTAGTCTGCTCATTTTGCCGTAGATGGTAAAGTAGCGTTTCAAAAAGATCGTTCACAAATTACAGTATTCGCCAACCCCGTTTCGTAACCCGAAACGGGGTTTTCTTTTTTTATCGTAACCGTCAAAAATCTTCATGCGCCTTTAGCTTGACTGACCTATCGTTTCCCGGTTAGACTATAGCTGTTCACACGAAAGGAATTCGTATTATTACTGCCGCCGCCAATTGGCTCAAACGATTCGCCTTTGTCAGTCAAGACTTATTCTTTTTTGCCTGGCAGATGGTCAAACGGCTATTTACCGGTCCCTGGTATTTCAGCGAGACAAAAGAGCAGTTGAATCTGATAGGGGTCGGTTCGGTATTTCTTGTCGGTCTGACAGGCATGTTCGCCGGGCAGGGGCTGGCGCTTGCCAATGCGAACGAGCTCGCTGATTTTGGCGCGAAAAACTATTTAGGCCGAATCATGGTCCTGTCGGTCGTGCGAGAACTTGGTCCTGTTCTGACGGGATTGATGGTCGCAGCGCGGGTTGCCTCCGGTATCACTGCCGAAATAGGGGCAATGAAGTCATCTGCGCAGCTTGATGCAATGACAGCATTCGGTATCGACCCTATCAGTAAAGTGGCTGTCCCCCGTTTATTGGCGCTTCTAATCGCCTTGCCCTGTTTAACGGTCATATGCGACTTTGTCGGGATTGTCGGCGGGTATATTATCGCCGAGTTTGTCGCGCATATGTCCACGACGATCTATTGGGCGAATGTTATCGAGAAACTCAACTTCGGTAATATTCTTATGGGAGTTATAAAGCCGCTTACTTTCTCGTTCATCATCGCCTTCATTGCCTGTTATAAAGGATTCACCGCCCAAGGCGGTACCAAAGGAGTCGGGCGGGCCACGACCGAATCAGTTGTGCTGGCTTCAATTTGGGTTTTAGCGATTAATTTCATCATTACCAAAGTCGTCTTCTCGTACCTGAAGGGATATTTATGATCGAGTTTAAGAATGTCTCATTCGGATACGATCAACGGCTGGTACTCAAGAATGTATCGTTTCGTATTGACGAGTCGGAGTCGGTGGTAGTGATGGGCTCCTCCGGATCAGGGAAATCGACGATTCTGCGCCTTATTCTCGGACTGGAATGTCCGCAAGAAGGGGAGGTGCTGGTCGATGAGCAGGATATCTGCGTCGTGAGGGAAAAAGAGCGGCAGAATATTCGAAAAAAAATCGGGATGGTGTTTCAGGACGGCGCATTGTTCGATTCGCTGACAGTCGGCGAAAATGTCGGCTACTACCTGATTGAAAATACGAAAATGACGTATGATCAAATCGAAGGAAAAGTTCGGGCAATGCTCGGGTTTATCGGGCTTGATGCGGATGAAATTATTGACCGTCTGCCGGATCAACTCTCAGGCGGTATGCAGCGTCGCGTTGCAATTGCGCGGGCATTGCTCTCGACTGATCCGAAAATTATGCTGTACGATGAGCCGACCACCGGGCTCGACCCACAGTCGAGCGAGACAGTGCTGAATCTGATAACGAAGCTGCAGCAGGATAAATCGATTTCGAGTATTATCGTCACGCATGAAATTGCGGACGCTTTCGCTATCGTAAACCGGTTTATTCTTTTGCATAAAGGGGAAATAGTGTTCGACGGTACTTTGAATGAACTCCGCGACAGCACCGATGAGGTCGTGGTGGCATTTTTAGCGCCGTTTCGAGAATCGATGGCGAATGTCGTCAACAAGCGCTTTATTACGGCATCGGCATGATGCATACTAACGGAGATACAGTATGAAACGTTCTACCAACATAGGCTGGGGAAATATCAAGGTCGGACTGCTGATCGTATTCGGTGTCGGCGTAATGTTTTGGGCATCATTGTCGGGCGGTGGAACATCACTGTTCGAGCAGAAAAAAACCTTCGTCTGCTATTTCAGCAATGTCGGCGGGATGGTCAAAGGGGCGCCGGTTTGGTTGTCCGGTGTTGAGGTTGGCAATGTCCAGTCGATTACTTTCGTGAATATAGATTCGGCTAAACAGGTGAAGTTAGTTTGCCGCGTTAAAGATGAAGTCTGGCCGCTCATGAATGAAAACACGCGGGTGCAGATAGGAACGATCGGATTTTTAGGGGATAAATATATCGAAATTATTCCCGGTATCGGCGGCACAGCTCCGCTTGCTGAAGGGGGAGAGGTTGCAGTCAAGCAAGCGCCGGATGCCTCCGCGGTATTCAGCGCAGCAGAAGGCGCGCTAAAACAGACCGGGTCAGTAGTTGATAATCTGGATTCGCTGTTAGAGCGGATGAACCGCGGAGAAGGTACATTCGGCCAGTTGGCGAAAAATGATGCCTTGTATCGTGAACTGACCGCTATGCTCACCAACCTTACGAAGCTGACGGCATCGCTCAATGCAAATCAGGAGCGTTTGTTTAGTTCTATTGAGCGTACTTCCAAATCGCTTGAGAATGTCAGCACCAAATTAGACAAGAATATGGGTACGGCGGGTCGCTTGATGAACGATCCCGCGTTATACGACAATCTTAATTCCTCGACTCAAAAACTCGATTCGCTGCTCGCTAAACTCAACGCCCCAACCGGTAATGTCGGCTTGTTAGTGAACGATTCCGCCGTGTATGTAGAAACGGTCAACCTGCTTGCCCGCTTGAACAGTCTGGTCGATGACATCCAAAAGAACCCGCGCAAGTATCTGAAGTTTTCGGTGTTTTGAGTTCAGCATGAGATTGTTGTGATTTGCTGGCAAGCCTATATTGATGAAAGTGGAGTGCATGCGAATGCGCGATTTACTGTTGTTGCTGCCGCAATGGCTAAGCTTGACCTTTGGAATAAGGTAATTCCACAGTGGCAGGATGTTTTGAGGACGTATAAAATAGACTATTTCCATGCTACAGAAGTTAATAGACGCACAGGGCAATGTGACGGTTGGTCGCCAACATACAGAGATAATTTTGTTAAGTCGCTATTCGATGTTATAAGTGGTAAAGGTATAATATTTCACGGATATATATTAGAAGCAGAAATATTTCATTCGACAGTATCGGAACTACAGATACACAATGTTAGTATCTATGATTATTTATTATGTAGCACAGTAAGTGATATCTCAGGAATTTGTGGTAGTATAAATACAAACGGGTGGAAATTTGATGGGCATAGACTAATAAAGGGTGAGCCACATGAAGTATCGATCTTTGTTGAAGATGGATGTGCTTTAACTACAACTCTCTATACCATTTGTAGCAGATTAGCATCGAAAGGTAAATTCCCCTTTGTGGAACGAATGAATTCTGGGAATAAAATGGTAGTACCACTTCAAGTTGCTGATTTGCTTAGCTATGATATTTACAAAGAGTTCGAAACTAATCCGCGGACGTTTGAAAATATCAACAGATTTTCATTGAAGCGACTTGAACATGAAAATCGGCTCGTTGGGAAGGTCATGACTCGCGATTGGGTTCGAAAAGACTTGCCCAGTTTCATCCGATTTCTTCAAAAATGGGAAAACGAGTTAGAAAATTAAATCCTAAGTCTTATTCCTTCAATAATAATGCCACCTAAACCGGCATCATGGCCAGCATGAACTCAAGCAGTTTTGTCGTACCTAGTTTCCCTTTTTCGCCGACTTCCATCGGGGGGACACACCACATTCACACACGGTTTAGCCTACTCTCCGATTTGCAGCGTCAAAGCCATTGAGAATGTAGCTGGTGGTCCATACGTGTCCGGTACACTGCCGGCCGGGCTAACGCATCCGCCACTAAAGACGATCTCTATTGAGTGTTGGCCGGGGGCAAGCATGAGCGGTGATCCTTCTTCATTCGGGAAATTCGGGTAACTCGTCGGCTGGCCGTCATGATTGAGGATATACATGCCGCCACCATCTAAATTGAAATAAATTCCACCTCCCCCTTCTCCGACAAAATTGAGGAATAAAGTGCCGGAAAGCGGCGTAGCATCAGCAACAGTAAAAGTAAATTGCGTTGAGGCAACTCCGACTGAACCGGCAATACAGGTAGCAGCTCCGTCTGCCGTTGCATCTACATTGGCATTGAATATCACATCAATCCGCCCTGGATTTGTCTGCGTAACGGTAGCGAGGCAGTTAGCGGAAGCACCGCCGCTGCCATTACCCGTTGGGCAAATGTAGAGGTCAGTAACTGACACACTCGCGCCGGTACTGCCATAGCCGAGATTGGTATGATTGTCGTTTTTTACCGTATCATCTACGATGGAATAACTTACCACGCTTGCGGTGGCATCTACCCGTCGGGTATTTAGCACAACTGAGCCGCTGCCGCCGCATCCGAATAGCTCGCTTCGCGTGTTTTGTGCGCCTGAGTATAAACTGGAATAGGCATAATATTTCAAAATCTGCTCGTCAGTCAGTGCGTTTTCATCCAAATCGAGTTCTTCTCCGCAGACAACCACAGTGACTGTTGAATAGGCGGGTGGATTGTCGGCCGTGAGGTCAAACTTTGCGGTTGTCGAGCCGCCGGTGTTGCCGTCACCGTTTAAGTCATACCGGGAATAGTCCAGTGCTTGTTGGTTTGCCGATGCCAATCGTGCAGGCATCAGGCCATACGCCGAGAGATAAGCCTCCAAATCATCTTCGTCGAATCTGTTCGTTTCACCTCCGACTTCAAGCAATGCTTTTCGGATAGGCGCGTTTGCCAGTCCGTGATCAAGCGATAACACCGCCTGATACGCATTGACCGCACCGATTGTGTTGTCATAACAGTTCACAATAATTTCCTTTGCCTGATACGGAGTAAGATTGGCGTCTAAATTCATCAGGTATGCGGCTAATCCTGCTACTTGCGGGGTTGACTGCGATGTTCCCCCTTTGACCCGGAAGTTGTTCGTGCAGTCATCGTCCGGAATCACACAGGGTCCAAGTATTCCGTCGCCAACCACCATGCGAACATTGGCGCCGAGGTTTGAAAATGAAGTCCGGACGCCGTCGAGTCTGGAACAGCCGACTACGACGACATTCTGAAGCGGGGTGAAGATATTTGTCGCGCTGGTTGTGTCGATAAACCGGAGGACATTATTGAAATCGATGCTGTCAGCATCGGAAAGATCTGCGGCGCTGATCCAATCCCATTCCGATTCCATTAACGCAGCCATACAGAAAGGGCTGTTATAAACAGCTAAACTTCCTTCACCTGTTTCATCGCCGTCATTTCCTGCCGAGGTCGCATGCAGAAACATCTGCTGGAATCCGTTTACCAAAGCGCGCCATTGCAGCGCATAGAGCATTCGCTCCAATGGACTGTATCGGTTAAAATAGGGGTCATTGTATCCCAAGCTGGTATTTACTATCGATCGGGTGGCACGGGGAATCGAATCTGCGGTCAATTTCAAAATTTCTCCCCACGATTCCCCGCCGGAATTCAGTGATTTTATTTCGAGTAGCGTCGTTTTTCCCGGGTGAATACCGGTGGTTCCAACGCTGTCGTACGTTGCCCCAAGGATACCCGCAACATGAAAGCCATGATTTCCTGAAGCATTGCCATTGTGAATTGCAGTGTAGGCAACGTCGCCGGGAATTTGCAAAAACCGCTGACTTGGGATTTCGGGGCTTGGCGTCAGGCTGCCAAAATAGTCGGAAACGATAACCGACACTTTGTGCGGCGTTGCTTCAGCGAAGGTTTTCAAATTCCATGCAGCCGGCATCAGGCATTTTTTTAAATGTTCGATATTGGTTGCGGCCGGTCCGGTGGGAACAATGTTGAGCGATGCTTCATTCGCCGATTCTTCCGGGCTGGGTACCGGAGTACGACCCGGAAACGCAAAAAGAAACGCGCCGTTGTCACGAAGCCTTTGGCAAATACCGGCAATCTGTGCTGAGTCAGATGCGGCGGGGATGAGCAGAGTCACGAACAGACTGGTATCTTCCATATAACAAATGAGCGCCTGTAGAGAATCGAGTATCGCATTCACCTTGCCGATAGTCGCGGCCGGGTCCAGTACAGCGGAAATTTTATTCGCTAACAATCCTGTCGAGTCTACGAGCATGACCGATGGGGCATTGTATGAAAAGAATTCACTGGTCGCGTGTGCGGCGTTCGCGTTTTCATCTCCGGTCAATAACACGCCCGGCTCACTCGGATTACCCGGGCCGCCCGGCTCGGTGCTCTTGTCGCCGCCACAGGCAAGAAAGAGTGAAACCAGTACCGCCAATACGCCTGCCGTTGCGAACAATTTGTAGAGAAATGTTTTGTCATCAACGCGCATTGAGAACTCCTGCTCTTGTGAGGAAATAAACATCCAATGGAAAAATATACACAATCCGCGTGGCTATCCGCTACCCCAAAATTCTGCGGTGCGATCGAGGAAATTTACGAAGATCCCACAGCAAGCTGTGAGCGACCAGTTAAGGTGACATGGACACCGTCAAGAAAAGAATTGCCGTGGCGACGCCACTTACACTGCCTTCATCGCCAGCATGAGCTCAAACAGCTTCGTCGTGTCTTGTTTACTTCTTGCTTTGAGTAGTTACTACCGCCGGTTTTCGGGTGGGAGTAACTGGCGCAAAGGTCAAGCCGCCGCTAATGTCAAATGTGCCGTTCCAATTGGCGCCACCCTGTATGTACAAGGTGTAATTTCCGGGTACTAACTGACCATCTTCATTGACTCCCGCTGTTTGTCCGGAGGTAAAAAAGGAATCAATAATTGCGCCGGAGGGTCCCTCGAAACCGACATAGCCATATGCTGTTTCTACCGTTAACGAAGGGTCAGTTTTAACAAAGGTGCCATTGAACTGAAGGGTGTAATAGACTGCAGCATTGACGACCGTGAACTGAACCTCGAAATCCGCAGCGGCGTCGGCATTCATCGAACAGAAGTTGCCCTGATTGTTCGCGCTTCCGGAACCGCTAAACGTAATAGCCGTCAGCGTATCACCATTGGAACGTACCAGTGATGTGTTCAGGCTTGCATTTGCGTCCATTGTGTTGCTGGGATCAAGCTGGCAGGTGAGGCTGGCTTCGGTGTTGCCGAAGAACGTGCCGAAATCATACGGCGGAATGTACGGGGTTGAATCTGCATCCCGAACGCGAACATTGTCGTTCGGGTCGAAGGGATTGCCGTGATCAAGTACGCTGGCAACGACATAATCGGTGCGTTTCGTAACAATCACGACTCCTTCAAAACTTCCGCCGCCACATTCCAAAATCTGGTCACGCTCGGCAGGGTTGCCGTCATATAAGGATGAGTTGGCGTAGTATTTCAAAATCTCTTCATCGGTCAAAGAGTTTTCGTTTAGGCTGACTTCTTCACCGCAAAAAGTCGCGGTGATGGTTGTATAAGCAGGTGGATTATCGACTGTCAGGTCGAACTTCGCTCGTGTGCTGCCGCCGGTGTAACCGTCGCCGTTTAAGTCATAGCGAGAATAATCGAGTGCCTGCGGGTTGGTGGATAAAGATCGCGCTGGCATGAGACCGAATACGGAAAGGTAGACTTCCAAGTCGGTTTCGTCGAACAACCCATCTGCTCCTCCGACATCCAACAACGCTTTGCGAATTGGAGCGTTACCGAGACCGTCATCAAGCGCAAGCACTGCCTGGTACGCGTTGACCACACCAACGCTGTTATCGTAACTATTCTTGATAATTTCTTTCGCTTGGAAGGGAGCCAGATTCGCATCCAGATTCATCAAATATGCCGCCAATCCGGCGATTTGCGGAGTCGCCTGGGATGTTCCATTCATCGTAACGAAATTGCTGCTGCAATCTCCGTCGGCAATCACACACGGCCCTAAAATTCCCTCACCGATCATCCGTACATCAGCGCCGAGATTCGAAAATTCGGATCTTGTTCCGTTCGGTTTTGAACTGCCGACTACGAGAACATTCAAAAGCGGGGTGAAAATATTTGTCGCGCTGGTAGTGTCGATAAACTTCAGCACGCTGTTGTAATTGATACTATCCGCGCTGTTTAGATCAGCTGCGGCAATCCAATCCCATTCCGATTCCATTTGCGCAGCCATATTGAATGGGCTGCCATACACCGACAGACTCCCTTCATTGTTGGTTTCGTCGGCTTGATTTCCAGCTGCGGTAGCATGAAGGAACATCAGTTGAAAGCTGTTTACCAGCGCCCGCCACTGAAGGGCGTACAACATACGCTCGAGCGGAGAGTAAAATTGGAAATTTGCGTCGTTGTACCCAAGGCTGGTATTGAGAATTGATTTTGTATTTTTGGGGATTGAATCGGCCGTGATTTGCAGCAGTCTACCCCACTCTTCACCGCCTATGTTGAGTGAACGGAGCTCCAGTAGGCTGGTATTTCCGGGATGGATTCCGGTGGTTCCGGTCGAGTCATAGACTGCACCAAGTGCGCCGGCAACGTTGAACCCATGGTTTCCTGAAGCGCTGCCGTTGCTACTGAGCAGAACATATGCAGCGTCACCGGGGATTTGGATAAAACGCTGACTCGGAATCTCCGGGTTTGGTGTCAGGCTGCCGTAAACATCCGAAACAATCACGGGGACTTTGTGCGGTGTTGCTTCCGCATGCTCCTTTAGGTTCCATGCGGCCGGCATCAGACATTTCTTGAGATGCGAGATATTGTTGCTCGCAGGTCCTCCGGGAACAATGCTGAGAGCTGGATCAGAGGTGACGTCCTTCGAAATCATCATCGGTGTATGACCGGGAAAGGCAAAAAGAAAGAGGTCGCTTGACCGCAGCTGTTCACAAATGGCTGCGATTTGTGCAGAGTCAGATACTGCCGGAATCAGGAGTGTCATGAACAGGCTGGTATCCTGCATATTAATAATTCGAGCCTGCAGCGAATCCAACAGCGCGTTGACCTGACTGACTGTCGCACTCGGTGACAGTATGGCGTAAATTTTGTTGGCCAGTAATCCGGTTGTATTGTCAAGAAGTACCGATGGGGCATTATAAGAAAAATAAGCAGTCGTTACGAATGCAGCATTGGCTGTGTCTGCACCGGTTAGCAGTACGCCGGGTGTTACCGGGTTACCCGGACCTTGCGGTTCAGTGCTCTTGTCGCCGCCACAGGCAAGAAAGAGTGAAACCAGTACCGCCAATACGCCTGCCGTTGCGAACAATTTGTAGAGAAATGTTTTGTCATCAACGCGCATTGAGAACTCCTGCTCTTGTGAGGAAATAAACATCCAATGGAAAAATATACACAATCCGCGTGGCTATCCGCTACCCCAAAATTCTGCGGTGCGATCGAGGAAATTTACGAAGATCCCACAGCAAGCTGTGAGCGACCAATTAAGGTGACATGGACACCGTGAAGAAAAGAATTGCGGTGGCGACGCCACTTACACCGGCATCATCGCCAGCATAAACTCAAGGAGCTTGGTTGTGCCGAGTTTCCCTTTTTCGCCGACTTCCATCGGTGGACCGACACAGGAGGGACAGCCCATCACACACGGACAGGTGCGGACATGTTGCAGGCAGGCTTCAAAAAGGGATTCTGATTCTGTAAACAGTTTCCGCGACAAGCCAACTCCCCCCGGAATATTTTCATAAATGTAGACCGTCGGTCGTTCGGTAAACGGGGCGCGAACCTGCGAAATCGAACGTAAATCCCGCTGATCGCACATCACCCAGAGGGGAGCAATAGTACCCAAAAGATTGGCCAGTCCTCTCAGGGCTCCGCCGAACTGGTCACCGGATAAATTGAGCTGGTCTTTGATATCAAGCGGGAAGGCATACCAAAATGCTTCGGTGTGCATCTCTATTTCAGGTAATGTCAATTGCCCGGAACCGACATTTTCATGCGTGTGGAATTTGATTTTCTTAAATAGTACGGTTGTGTTCGTAAGCGATATCTCACCGTTAGCCAATATGGCATCCCCCAGTTCCCGCTGGTCATTAACAGCCAGTACTTTCAAATCCGCTTTTGTTTCGGCATCGGTGTAGTAATCGACATTCGTTTCTTTTACGTATGCTTTTTTCCCGTCCCAATCGAGGTTTGTTACCTGGTACTGTTCGGCGCCGTGCAGATAGATAGCTTCCGGATGCAGGAAAATCGGTGCGGAGAAATAGTCGACCTCGCCAATAACTTTGTAATCATCCGTTTCATTTAGAATAACGAAGTTCTCCGCTGAGGCAGAACGTAATGATACTCCCTGCGCAGGATATATCTCCGATGACCAGTGGAATCGTTCACCGCTTTTCCGAACGATTTTAGACTCGGCTAAAAATTCGAGTATTTCCTCGGTGCCGTTCGCTCCGTCATATTCATTTGATTCAAACGGCAATTCAAACGCGGCGCACTTGAGATGGTTGGTGCGGATAATCAGGTTGTCCGGATCGATAATGCCTGATTCCGGGGTGCGCTCGAAAATATATTTCGGTTCGGTCATCAGGAATTGATTAATCGGCGAGGAATTCGCAATCATGATGGTCAACGATGTTGTATTCCGCCGCCCGGCGCGTCCGGCCTGCTGCCAGAGTGATGCAATCGAACCGGGGTAGCCGAGTATGATACTGACATCCAATCGCCCGATATCGATACCTAATTCCAGCGCATTGGTCGAAACGACGCCGGTTATTGAACCGTTACGCAATCCTTGTTCAATACGTCGCCGTTCACCGGGCAAATAGCCGCCACGATACCCGGCGATTTCGATACCGTTGCCAAAATCCCCTTTGAGCTCCCGCTGCAAATAGGTGAGCAGGACTTCGACGTTTAGCCGGGAATGGGCGAAGACAATCGTCTGGACTTTGTTGCGCAAAAAGAGCGCCGCGAGTTTGCTTGCTTCATTGATCGCCGATTTGCGAATACCAAGCTCACGATTAACCACCGGCGGATTGTATAGCAGAAAATGTTTTTCCCCCGACGGCGCTCCATTTTCGGTTACTGCCGCAACCGGCTGACCGATGATACGGGATGCGAGTTCATCCGGATTCGCAATCGTCGCCGAACAGCAGATAAACTGCGGATTCGAGCCGTAAAACTGGCAGATGCGCTGCAGCCGCTTGATGACATTCGCCAAGTGGGACCCGAAGATACCGCGGTAGTGATGTACTTCATCGATCACGATGTACTTCAGATTTTCAAACAGCTTAATCCATTTGGTGTGGTGCGGCAAAATCCCGGCGTGGAGCATATCCGGATTGGTAATTACGATATGTCCGGCGGAGCGGATCAATCTGCGCGCGGTTTGTGGAGTATCCCCATCGAAGGTGTAGGTTTTAATATCAACACCGAGCGTTTGTACTAACTCATACAACTCGCTAAGCTGATCCTGCGAAAGCGCTTTGGTGGGAAAGAGGTACAATGCGCGACTATCGGGAGATTTTAAAATCTTATCCAGTACCGGAAGATTGTAGCAGAGTGTTTTCCCGGATGCCGTCGGGGTTACGATAACGGCATTTTTGTTTTCGTTGATCGTTTCAATCGCCGCGGCCTGATGCGTGTAAAGCTGTTTGATCCCTCGTTTTGCGAGTGCTTCGATGAGTCGTCGATCAAGAACGGCGGGGAAGGGAGCGTATTGGGGGGCTTTGGCGGAAAATGATTTCCAGCTTGAGATATTTCCCTTGTGGTCGCCGTCGGAGCGGAGGAGGTCAATAACCTGTTCGAGATTCATGCTACACAGCTATGCCGCGCCGGTAAGGGTACGTTTACAGATATCGCAGAATTTCATCCCTTTGCTGTCAATATCCAGCATGATCTGGCTGAAATAATTTACGCACCGGGGATTGCGGCATTCATTGATGTCGAACAGATGGGCTAACTGATGGAGCGCTTCTTTATGCATGCGCGGGAATACCTTTGCTTCATCCTCAGGCAGGCCATAAAACTCCTGACGCAGCCGATAGAGCGAAACCACAGCCGTACCGGATAGTGCGTCAGAATACCCAAGAACGTAGTTTTCGTCAGGAAGGTAGAGGTCCTCTTCGCAGACGGCTATCACTTTTTCACGGCTATTCGCTTTTATTCGCTCCAGTTTAGCCAAAAGGATAACGGCGTAGTACTGGTTCCGGACGACATTGAAGGCCTCCGGCGGCATTTTCATCCCTTTCAGGATATCCACCGAGCGGGCAAAAATAGGCCCGATTTCGGATGCCAGCCGGTTGACCAGCACGAAATCAACATCACCCATCGGAACGACAACTATCTTAGACTTCAACAAACTCATGCTCAAAGGTTACGGTTTTGCCGTGGGTTATCCGGCTGAAAAGAAACGGGACTTACTGCCGGTGGGGGAAACTTTCACTTCCACTTTTCTGGCGCATTTCGGGCACCAGCCGACAAAGGCGGTCTCTTTTTTGTTCAAATAGATACGGGAGTACACCGAGCAACAATCAAAATGGACACCCAAATAGGGGCGTTCTGCGGGGCGGGAACTCTCACTCATACCACAGGGCAATAAACAGAATTTTGATGGGAAAAGGCAAGTACGGCGATGCCGTTTTCATGGGTTAGGTTTGCGTCAGAATAGCGGGAGCGTTGGAAGTACCGATACGGTCGGCGCCGGCTTCGATCATGCTTAGGCAGTCAGCCAATGTCCGAATCCCGCCCGCCGCTTTGATTTTGATATTTCCCTGTGTAACCGCTGAAACTGCTTTTACCTGTTCAACGGTAGCAGGGCCGAAAAAGCCGGTGCCGGTTTTAACAAACTCCGCGCCGCTGCTCATCACTGCTTTGGTTGCTTCGAAGATTTGTGTCGGTGTGAGAACAGAGGCTTCAATAATGACCTTCAGCAAAATCGGAGAGGGGAGACGGCTACGGAATGCAGTTAGTTCATCTTCGACGATCGCAAATTCATCGGCGCAGAGCCGACCGATGGATGCAACCAAATCAACTTCCTGAGCACCTTCATCGACTGCCTTCATCGCTTCACTCAGCGCGACATTGCCGCGGCTTGCTCCCAACGGAAAATTGCAGGTGGTGACGAGTTTGACGGATGAATCCCGCAGATAGGATTTGGCTATACCAATCCAAATCGGATTAACAACTGCTGAGTAGGTATTGAATGCAATCGCCTCTTCACAGAGTTTTTTGATATCAGCCTGAGTGGTCGTTGGCTTCAACGCGGAATGTTCTAAGCGAGTATGAAGAGTGGATATGATTGAAGACATGATTAGCGTGAAATTTCGTTCAGAAAACTGGTGCCGGGACATTGGTATGACACGCCGAGATATTCGGCAACGGTTGCGGCGACATCAGCAAATGTGCTTCTCGTTCCCAGATTGACGCCCGGTTTGAGTTGTTTGCCGTAGACTAACAACGGAACATGCTCACGCGTGTGATCGGTTGAGTATTTCAAGGTCGGGTCGCAGCCGTGGTCGGCAGTGATAATCAGAATATCTTCATCCCGCAATTTTATCAGCAGTTTAGTGACGCCGTGATCAAACTCTTCAAGTGCTTTGGCGAAATTGACTTCATCGTTTCGGTGTCCCCAATTCTGATCGAAATCGACGAGGTTGGTAAATATCAGCGATGCTGCAGTATCCGTTGTCGTCTGTGCAATCAGTGCAGCGATTCCTTCGATGTTATTTGCTGTCTTGATTGCTTTGCTTATCCCTTTGCCGTCGAAGAGGTCATAAATCTTCCCGATCGACAGGGGCGCCGCCCCACTCTTTTGCAAAGCGTCGAGAATAGTGGGAGATGGCGGCTGAACGGAAAAGTCTTTTCGTCCCGATGTGCGGGTAAAATTGCCGGGTGTGCCGATGAACGGACGGGCAATCACGCGGCCGACATGGTATTTGCCTATCAACATCTCCCGCGCGATCTGACAGATTTCATAAAGCTGTTTGAGTGGAATGATGTCATCATGCGCCGCTAACTGAAATACCGAGTCGGCTGAGGTGTACAGAATGATTTTGCCGGTCTTGATATGCTCTTCACCGAGCCGTTCGATAATCTCCGTTCCGCTGGCAGCAACGTTGCCGATTGTTTGTATTCCGGCCGCTTTTTCGAACTGCTCAACGATATCGCGGGGGAACCCATTCGGAAAAACGGGGAAAGGCTGCTCTAATACTACGCCTGCAATTTCCCAGTGGCCGGTAGTGGAATCTTTGCCGGGAGAACGTTCGATCATTTTCCCATAGCTTCCGCTTGGCGCTGATTCTGGGGGAACACCTGCAATCGGCGCGATATTCCCTAATCCTAATTTCTGACAGGCGGGCATGCACAAACCACCGACTGCTTTGGCGACATTCGGAATGGTGCTGGCGCCTTGATCGTTGTAGGCGGCGGCATCGGGAAGTTCACCGATTCCGCAGGCATCGATTACAACGAGAACAACACGGCGCATGATAGGGAATTATTCGGTGGGAGGTACAGCTTGCAGATTATCAGTGAGCAGGCGGACATTGATATCCATATTGACTGAAACGGTGTATGAGACATAGCTGTCATTCACTAATTTTTTCCGTTCGCCGGCGATAGTCCAGTGTTCCTGTTGTTTGACTAATATTCCTTCCTTCGGAGCAAAGTAGAGGGTGCCGTTAGTAGTAATATGGTCGACTCCGCTTCGTTTAACGCTGTCGGTCGGACTTTCGATTACCGGAATAATCATGTTTCCGTTAAAGGTAATGACCGCGCAGTTGTAGATGCCTTCCTGCATAAATCCGGTTACCTGAAATGTGGTGGAGGCATCGTATTGCTTATCGCCGACGGTAATCTTCGATGTTTGTGTCCAGTTACTCCCTTTGGAGAGTCTGTTCGGCGGAAAAACCGGTGTGCCTTGGTCGACTACGCTTTGCGTGTAGGCGCTTTGGGTGACATTTTGTTCATCGGCAAACTCGAGATTGTTGATCCGCCCGTTGGTCATCATCCAGACCGAGAGTCGTTCTTCGGTTACCGTCGAATCGACTTTGGATGAATCATCCGCATTTTGTTTAGTGACTGTCCAGGTATGTCGTTCGATCAGCTCTGCGGTGGTGTCGTTGACCATGTTCCGGCAGGTCGTTTCGACAATCATGCGGTATTCACCGCTGCCGGAATCGATAATCGAATCCTGCATGCGAACCTGATAGTTGCGGTTAGTGATATGCTCGTAGGTCTGCGTTTTTCCGGGGGCAAAGCGGTAGCGGAGCATAAAATCCTGCTCCCCTCCGGTGCAGCCGTAAAAAGCAGCCAGAATGCCGGCGGTGAGTAGTGAGGTGAGGAAAAATTTTGTCATCTTTGGCGGTGTCATATCCTGTTATATCGGTCGGCGCGGTACATCCCGCAACCCGGCCATTCGCCCCGGGCTTCCTGGTAGACTCAACTGCAGAATCGCTTCTGCCCAATGCTGCTGGTCATCCTCGGTAAAGACCGGTTCCGGAAGGGATGGTAACACATCCTGTAGCGGGGCAACAGCGAAAACTGGGCTGTTATTTTGGGTCGTTCGGGCGATACTTTGCCGGTCATCAGTGTTCAAACTGATCGCCGTAATGAATAAAAAGAGGGCAAAGGCGAATGAAACAAGCGAACGAACAAAAATCCGTTTGTCTTCCGGTGTCGCTTTACCCGCCGGTTCTACGGTAATGCGATCGATTGTTTTGGCGCGGACAAGTGAGTCGACTTCCTGCCAATAGTCGTCGTTAGGTATGGGGGATTTACTTTGCCCCAAAACTTCTTTCAAACGCCTGAGTTCATCGTATTCGATACGACACTCGGCACATGCAGCTATGTTCTCCTGAATCTGTGCTGCTTCGACGGGTGTGAGTTCGCCGTCGATATATGCTTCCAGGAGATTGGTGGGGTGGCGGTGGGTCATAGAGCTCCTATCAGCTAAAGCCAATGTTTCAATAGTTTCCGAAGTTTCGCGCGGGCTATGTGCAAATTCGAACGAACCGTTGCTTCCGGGCAGTTCAGCGTCGCGGCTATTTCCGCCTTGCTGAATCCTTCCACATCATGCAAAATCGCGGTCAGCCGCTGTTTCGGCGGCAGTTGCGCAAGCGCCCGATGAATCTCCGTTAGTAATTCTTTGTTTTGGTACTCGTCCTGCGGCGTGGTGACTTTTCGTGCCAGATCAAGTTGAACATTCGGCGCCAACAGTTCGGCATCGCTGGCCGAATCATGTCCCCGTTGTTTGCGTACCAGATCAATGGCATAGTTCGTGGCGATACGCAAAATAAACGAGGAAAAATACTGTACCTCTTGTAACTCCTCCCGTCGATTGTAGACCCGAACGAAGGTTTCCTGTACTACTTCGTCGGCATCCAGATGGTTGCCCAGAATCTGGAAGGCGACCGAGTAAATCTTCTTTCGGTATCTTTGTACCAGTTCCGCGAACGCGTCGCGGTCTCCATGTATAAAACTCTCTACGAGTTCAGTGACATCTTTGTTCATACCCCCCGGCGTACCGGTTTTATTCAATGGACGAATCTCATGGCTGGCTGTTTAACTTTTTTACCCTAATTTTCAATTGACCGTGTATATAAGATAGAATACTGTTCAGCCAAGAGTAAGCAAAAAACGGATTCTTTTGAAATACAAGCAATTAGCATGACCAAGACGGACATCTACGCAAGCCGGTACCGCTTTTTTTCGGTCGCGGCTTTGGGGACATTCTTATCCACGTTAGACGGATCAATCCTGTTTGTTGCCCTGCCGACTTTGGCCGAGCAGTTTCAGGTTTCGGTCGATACCGTCGCCTGGGTATCACTTTCCTATTCTCTAACATTAATCTCACTTATGCTCGTTTTCGGGGCATGGACACGGAATAAAGGCTATCAGTTTTCCTACCAGTTCGGGTTTGCGCTCTTTTTTGTCGGGTCATTGTTGAGCGGACTCAGTACCGATATTTACCAACTCATCGGTTCTCGTATTATTCAGGCCGTCGGCGGGGCGATGTTTCAGGCGATTGGCCCTGGTTTGATTACCACTGTTTTTCCCAAAGAAGAACGAGGTAAGGGAATCGGTCTGGTGGTGATGATGGTTTCAATCGGTTTCATGGTCGGCCCACCACTCGGCGGGTTTTTGCTCTCAATAACGCATTGGTCGGCGTTGTTTTTAATCAATCTGCCGATTTGCGTGGTCGGCTATATTCTCACCCAGCGAATTTTCAAAGTATTGTCGAAACCGGATACGCATACCAAAGTGCATATCATCGGCGGTGTCTCGCTGGGCATGGGGCTTTCATCAGCAATGGCAGCAATGACGTTCATGAATGATTACGGTATTCTTGATTGGCGCGTGCTGGTTTTGGCGGCGGTTTCCATTATTTTTATTCTTCTTTTCATCAAATTTGAAACGAACAAGCAGACTGCTCTTATTGGCTTTTCGATTTTTAAAAACAATCAGTTTACGACTTCGTTAGTTGCCATGACCACGCAGTTTATTGCCATGGCCGGTACACAGGTGCTCATTCCGTTTTATTTACAAACGGTGCGCGGATTTCCGACTGAGAAAATGGGGTTGTTCTTAGTCATCCCGCCGGCTATGCTCTTGTTGTTCGCGCCATTGTCCGGCAGATTATCAGACAAAATCGGTTACCGCTTTTTGACCAGTACCGGAATCATTATTTACATCGTTGGATTGACGATGCTGTTGGGTTTGACCGAAGCAACCGGGGGATGGTATATCGCGTTTTGCATGATGGTTATCGGTACTGGCGCCGGAATTTTCGGAACACCGAATGCATCGGCATTTATGGGTTCCGTCAATGACCAGCAGCGGCCGATTGCGTCGAGTATTTTGTCATCGACGCGCAATATCGGGCTTTCAAGCGGTATTGCTATTTCGACGGCCTTATTTGCCTGGCTGCAGCAGCAGTACTTGCAGATTATGCCGCGTTCACAGGCGTTTATGGTCGCGTACGACAAAGTTATTTATGTCTCGATTATCGTTGCGCTGGTGGGGCTGCCGCTTTGTTTGATGCGGCAAAACCGCACCGCGCTCTGACTAAATTGCCGGTTGACTTCCGCCGATTCTCTATATATTGTAACGCCTTACGGAATGGGGTCATAGCTCAGCTGGGAGAGCGCTTGAATGGCATTCAAGAGGTCGGGAGTTCGATCCTCCCTGGCTCCATTATTGTTCCGTATCAATCGAAGCTTCCTGAATCAGTTTTATCTCGGTAATCCTGTCTAAGCGGAACGTCCGTTCTTCGGCGGTCAGTTCACACCAGGCCGTTACGTACAACGAGCTTTTCAGCTCATGTATCCAGCGCGGGGCAATAACCCGTTCCGTTTCTTCTCCGACGCTATTGGTGTACTTGATTCGTACTCTTTTTTGAGCGGCGAGCGCTTCTTGTAAATCCCGTAAATTATCCGGTACTGTTGCCGTAAGTGGTGTCGGTTCGGGAAGGGGATAAATCGATGAAATTTTCCTGAATCCCTGAACCGAATCGATCGGTGGGAATTTTTCGGCGGCTAATTGAAACAACTGCCGTACTAATTGCGCATCGCTTAAGGCGCGGTGATCCTGATGCTGCGCCAGATTGAAATGGGTCATGAGAGATTGCAGCGAATACGACGGAATCCCTTTGAATAATTTTCGGCAGATATCGACGGTGTCGATCGCCACCAAATTCGGCAAAGTCAAATTGTGCCGTCTTGTTTCCCATTGCAAAAAAGACAAATCGAATGGAACATTGTGTGCTATCAGAATCGCCGAGTCGCCGCAAAAGGAAAAGAAATCAGTGAGCGCCTGATCGGCGGTTGGGGCGTTGTAAACCATGTCGTCGGTGATGCCGTGCACGGTTGTCGCGCCTGAGGGAATAGGACGCTGCGGAAATATCAATGTTTCGAATGTTTCTATTTTGTCATCCGCCAGCGAAAAAGAAACCCCGGCGATTTCGACCAGCCGGTTGACCGCCGCCCATAAGCCGGTCGTTTCGGTGTCGAAAGCGATAAAGCGAAGTGACCTGAGAAAATCGGTTTCAGGCGGGTTGCTCATGGCGGAAGTATGACGTATCCTTTCGGGAAGACAAAGCGGTATTTCCTGTACCGCATAACCGAACAAAATGGATGGAGTTCACGATAGATGGCTGTTAAAGAAGTTGTTCTTACCGGTAATGATCTGACCGTTGATCAGGTAGATGCGGTCTGCCGCCATGGAGCCAAAGTCAAATTATCCCCGCAGGCGAAACAGGCAGTCAAAGCAAGCCGTCAGGTAATCGAAAAGAAAGTAAAAGCAGGCGAAGCCATTTACGGCGTCACCACCGGTATTGGTGAGTTTGCGCGTGTTTCCATTTCTCCAAAGGACGGAGAAGAGCTTCAGAAACGAATTGTCTATTCTCATGCCGCATCGGTAGGTAAAATTATTCCGGAGAGTGACAGCCGCGCCTGTTTGCTTCTCCGTGCCAATATGCTTTCGAAAGGATATTCCGGCGTCCGTTTGCAGATAGTCGAAACCTTAGTTGAAATGCTCAACAAAGGCGTGCATCCGGTGATTTATGAAAAAGGGTCGCTCGGAACATCGGGTGATTTATCACCCCTTGCCATGATGGCGGAAGTAGTGATGGGAGAAGGGAAAGCATTTTACAATGGTAAAATAGTTTCCGGCGCATTAGCGATGAAGTCTGCCGGTATCACACCGGTTCGGCTTTCCTACAAAGAAGGACTCGGCTTAATCAACGGTACGCAGCATATGACCGGTGTCGGTGTGTTAGCCTTGTTTGATGCCGTTAACTTAACTAAGAATGCGCTTATCGCCGCCGGGATGACGATTGATTGCGTCGGTTCCAATACCTCCGGTCTTGATGCCCGTGCGCACAAAATTCGTAATCATCGTGGACAAATAACGGTCGCAGAAAATTTACGACGAATGGTTCAGGGATCACAGACCCTTCCTGCCAATGCCGGAAAGGTGCAGGATGCCTATTCACTCCGCTGCTGCCCGCAGATTTTAGGGCCGACGCTCGATGCGCTCAAATATGCCGAACAAACGCATATCAACGAAATCAACGGTGTGTCGGATAATCCGCTCTTTTTCGCCGATGATGATATCTATATCGCGGCTGGAAACTTCCACGGTCAGCCGGTAGCGATGGTGCAGGATTTTCTGGCGATTGCCATTTCCGAAATTGCATCACTCGCCGAACGTCACACCAACCGGATGCTGAATCCCGTGCTTTCCGGTTTGCCTGATTTCTTGGTCGAAGGCAAAGGTCTCAATTCCGGTTTGATGGTTTCCCAGTACACGCAGGCGGCGCTTGTCTCCGAAAACAAAATTCTCTCACACCCCGCGGTGGTCGATTCGATTTCGGTATCGGCCGATCAGGAAGACCATGTTTGCATGGGATCGATTACAGCGATGAAGCTTACCGATGTTATCCGCAATACCGAAACGGTTGTCGCCATCCAACTGATGTGCGCGGCGCAGGCGCTCGATTTCAAACGACCCTTAAAAGCGGGTAAGGGAACAGAAGCGGCATACAAAGAGGTTCGCAGGAAACTGACGCGGTTAATTGATGACCGTCCGCTCTATCCGGATATCGAAATTGTCTCGGCGATGGTCCGTTCCGGTGAAATCGTGGCTGTAGTAGAAAAAGCGATCGGGGATATTAAGCTATAGTTTAATCAGTTAGTGCGAGCATGCGTTCAAGTTCTACTTTAACCTCCGGTTTGCGGAGTAAGCGGACCTTGACCGTCGTTCGTCCGGTCTTTTTCTGCTCTTTTTCGGCGACCAAATGATTGTCCGCAAGCCGTGCGATTTGGTGCAAATGGGTGATAACCAACACCTGCGAATGTTTGGCTAATTGCTTCAGTTTCGTGCCGACGTGCACCGCCGTCATTCCGCCGATACCGGCATCGACTTCATCAAACACCAACAGACTCGGTTTGAGCGGCTGATTGCCTTGTGTCGCTAATTTTAAAGCCAACAGTACACGGGAAATTTCACCACCTGAAGCCGTCTTCACTAACGATTTCAGCGGCTCACCTGGATTCGCCGAAAACAGAAACCGCGCGCTTTCCAATCCTAACGGTCCTGCTTTGACTGTCTGTTTTCCTAACAACACACCATCGGCGGTTTCTTCGACTACTAACTCACAGCAGAAACGGGCTTCTTCGATTGCGAGATCAGCAAGTTCCTGTTCGACTGCTTTCGCGAGCAGCTTTGCTGCCTTTGTCCGTTTCGCGGAAAGCGATAACGCTTTGTCGCTATATGCATCCGTTGCTTTCGCCATCAATGCCTCCAGTTCGGCGATTTGTTGGTCGACATCCGGATTCGTTTTTAGCTGTTCATTGATTTTATGTAATTGCTCAAGCGCCGCTTGCTCCGTGCCGCCGTATTTTTTTCGAAGCTTGTAGATTTCATCAAGACGAAGATTGATATCTTCGATTCGTTTCGGGTCATCGAGTATCCCGCCACCATAGGATTCGATAGCGCGACGCGACTCCTCAACCGAATATACAATTTCAGAAAGTGTTTCGAGCTGGGGGTGCAGAGCGGCGTCGATTGTGGTCATCTTTTCAAGTTCTTTACGGGCGAATTTCAGCCGGTCGATTGCCGATTGCTGCTCGCCGCCAAGCAATTCTTCGATAGCGGTGGCTGAAGTCATCAGCGTCCGCGCTGAATCGAGAATCTTGCGTTCAGTTGTCAGCGCTTCCTCTTCACCCACCTGCAAGTTCGCCTGCTCAAGTTCCTGTTTTTGAAAAAGCAAAAGCTCCCGTTCATTTTTGAGCCATTCTTTTCGCTTACGCACCGAGTTCAGTTCATTCACGAGTGCCGTCATTCGCTGGTAGCGTTCGGTGACTTCTTCGCGAAGCGGAAGCGTTTCAGCGAACATATCGAGAAAGTCCAGATGCCGCTCTTCATCCATCAACTGCTGGCCGGAGTGCTGACCCATGATTTCTGCGATCTGTGTTGTTATGGCCTTGAGCTGCGCAAGCGTCGCTTGCCTGCCGTTTACTTTAATTTTCGATGATGTATCGGTACCGACTTCGCGGATAATCGAAAGTGTAGTGTCTTCTAACTCCGGAAACTGTGAGCGCAGTTCTTTGAGTACCGGTTTGGGGAGTTCGAAAATTGCTTCGACCGTAAGCGATGATGTCTCATGCCGAATCTGCTCTTTATCGGCACGTTCACCTAAGGCAAGGGAAAGGGCGGAGACAACAATCGATTTCCCGGCGCCGGTTTCACCGGTCAAAACAGTAAGCCCCGGATTGAAATCGAGTGCGAGAGTATCGACAAGTGCGAAATTATTAATGCTTAGTTTTGTGAGCATAAAGCCCGAACTGTTCCATTTGCTGCAAAATTGCGTCAGCTTTTTTTTGGTCACCGGCTTCAGCGGCGGCGGCAAGTTCTTTTTGCAAACTGGCGCGTATCCGTTTCAGTTTGTCTTCGATCATTAAGGTCAAATGCCGTCGTGTTTCGACTTCGATTTGTTCCGGTTCCCATTCGGTGGCGGCCACCTGCGAAGTGAGCGATATCATGCTGTCATCTTCAAATTGCTGGACAAGGGTAGCGGCATCGATACGTCGCTCTGTCCGGTACTGCTGAATCATCGCCGAATACAACCGGGACAAACTTTTGGAATCGAAATCATCTGGGGAGATACTTTCAAAAATCGTATCGATAAGCCCGGAGTTATGCATCAACAATGACAACAGTTCAAATTCGATTGGACGTTTTTTGACTGTTAAACTCATTTTTGACGTTCTTGCTTTTTGTGTTCCAGCTACCGGAGAAAACAATGCTTGATCGACCTCAAGGGTGCGGGCAGCTTCGGCGAAAAAAAGTGCGCGTCGGGTCGGATCGCTTATCTGCTGGCCGAGCGCGCTGAGTTCTTTAACCAGCTTTTCCTTTTCGACAATCCCGCTTTTACCTGCTTTGTATTCAGCGAGACGATAGGGAATAAATCCTAATGCTTCATTTTGTAGCTTCTCTATTGCTGCTAATCCCTGTGTACGTGCGACGGAATCCGGGTCTTCACCTTTCGGTGCGATGATTACTTTTACTTCGAGACCGGCATCGTAGAGGGAATCAACCGAACGCAATGCTGCTTTCTGTCCGGCGGAATCGGCATCGAAGAAGAGATAGACATTATTGGCAAACCGCGCCAAAAGCCGTGCCTGTTGCGCGGTGAAGGCGGTTCCAGATGAGGCAACCACGTTTTTCATTCCAACTTGCCACAATGAAAGCAAATCGAAATATCCTTCGACAATTAACACTGAACCGGATTCGCGGATAGCATCTTTGGTCTTATTCAATCCGTACAGGACATGCCCTTTGGCGTAGAGCGGTGTTTCGGGGGAGTTCATGTATTTGATATTTTCACCCTTTTTCAGTGTCCGTCCGCCGAATGCTATCGGTTTGCCGGAGAGATTGAAAATAGGAATCATCAATCGCTCACGGAACCGGTCGAAGATTTTACCTGCTTCACTTTTGATAGCAAGCCCCGCTTTGACTAAATCATCGGGGGAGAGGTCTTTTTTACCGGCATATTTGATAAGACCATCCCACTCTTCACCGGCCAGACCTAATGAAAACTCTTCGATTGTTTCTTCCGATATCTGCCGTTTCTCATGCAAGTAAGCTTTCAATACTTCCGGGTGCTTTTTACCGAGCAAGAGAGATTGAAAATAATCGATCGCGACTTGGTTGGCGTAACCCAAGCGGTCAAGCGATTCCCGGTGCTGGCTTTGTCCTTTGTCTTCACGGATAATGATATTCGCTTTGCCAGCCAGAAAGCGAACCGCTTCGGTAAAGCTCATCCGCTCATGTTCCATCAGAAACGTGATAACATTTCCGCCTTTGCCGCAGCCGAAGCAGTAGAAGATTCCCTTGTCCGGTGTTACGGTGAATGACGGCGTTTTTTCGGTGTGAAACGGACAGAGCCCGATAAAATTACGGCCCCGCTTTTTGAGACGGACATAATCGCCGATTATCTGTGAGATATCGGAGGCTTCCCGTACTTGTTCAACCGTTTCCTGAGGTATCATGCTATTCTTTCAATCGTACAATCGTTACACCCGCGCCACCTTCGTTCCAGTCGCCGAGACGGTAGGATTCCACTTCCCGGTGATTTTTCAGGTAGTCGGTCAGGGTGCGACGGAGGGTGCCGGTTCCTTTGCCATGAATAACGTATATTTGGCGCAATCCGGCAATGAGGGCCTGATCGATAAATTTGTCGAGGGCATCGGTCGCTTCATCGGCGGTCATTCCACGCAGATGAATCTCCGGGCTTTCGATATCCGCACCCGGCCGCTCCTGTCGCTTGGCAGGGCGGGTATTGGTCGATGTTGCACCTTCGATACGTTCCAAGTTCCGGGTTTCGGCGGTGGTGACCATATTGCCGACCCGCACCTTTGCTTTGGTTTTGCTTGGCAGCTCGGTGATTACGCCTTCGGCGTTGATAGAAAGAATCCGGACCGCATCCCCAACTCTAAATTTGGTGTTATCGATTCGTTTCGGTTTGGCGGCTTCAGTGCGCTGGACTAATTCCGCCTGCACCTGCTTCATTTGCTGGTGAAACGATTTCACCGAGGCCTCTTCCGCCTGTGTTGCACGGATGTTGGCAACTTCCTGTTCGATTTGTTTGCGCGTGGTTTCGATAAACTGCTGAGTGTCGATTAATGCCTGCTGTTTGACGGCGATCAGCTCCTGCTGAAGCTGTGCCATCTTCGCTTCATATTCCTGCTCATATGCAGTCGCTTTGGCGAGACGTTCAGTCAGCTGAATACGATCTTCCCGTACTTTGGCTAATTCATTTTCTAAAGCGGTTATCAACCGAGTCAAGGAACGCTCTTCGCTCCCGACCACTTTGGCCGCCGCTTCGCACACAGCTTTGGGCAGACCTAAGCGCGTTGCTATCTCGATGCCATACGATGAACCGGGCAGCCCCATGCGAAGCCGGTAGGTGGGGGAAAGGGTGTCGACATCGAATTCCATCGAGGCGTTTTCAATCTCCGGATGATCCAGTGCTAATGTCTTTAACTGTGAATAGTGGGTGGTGGCAATCACTTTTGCACCCTTTTCTATCGCATAGAGCAGGACCGACTCAGCCAGCGCGGCGCCATCTTTCGGGTCGGTTCCGGCGCCGACTTCATCGAACAGCAAAAGCGTGGTCGGGGAAGGATTTTGTAATCCACTGACGATATTGCGAACATGAGAGGAGAACGTGGAAAGAGAGAGTTCGATTGACTGCTCATCTCCGATATCGGCGAACAGATTATCGAACATGCCGACTTCTGATTCTCTATCCGCCGCGATATGCAATCCCGAAAGCGCCATCAGCGTGGAAAGTCCGACCGTTTTTAACAGCACTGTTTTTCCGCCGGTGTTGGGGCCGGTTATCAAAATCGCCTGACGGTTGTCATCCAATGTGACACTCGCCGGAACGACTTTTTCAATTGAACCAAAATTTAGAATCAGCAATGGATGGCGGGCATCCTTCAAGGACAGCGAAGGTGTCTGGGCTATTCGCGGGGCATTTCCTTTGATAGCGATTGAATTTAACGCACAAGCGTGTAATCTGTCGAGTGTGCCGATAACACTGCAATTTTCTGCGAGCGCATCACCGTGGCTGCTAATCTGGGTAGTAAGGGCGCGCAGAATACGGTCGATTTCGATTCGTTCATCCTGCAAAAGCGTTTGTATCCGATTATTGAATTCAACGACCTCTTTCGGTTCGATATACAACGTAGCGCCGCTGCCGCTGCGGTCATGCAAAATCCCCATGTCGCTGCGGAAGGAATCGGAAGGGACCGTCATGACATACCGTTCATTGCGCTGGGTGACAATATCATCAGCGATTCCGGTTTTTTTGCCGGATGCGAGCATCGCTTCTAATTTGGAAACGACCCGCCTGCGACCCTCGGCGATTTCCATTCGGGTAGATTTGAGTTTCGGTGAAGCGGAGTCTCGTACTTCACCGTGCTCATCGATTGTGCGGCTGATTTCTTTTTGCAGTTCCGGAAACACACGGAGATCGTTCAAGTGTGTGTCGATAGTTTGAAATTTCTGCCGATGTTCCGGCGCATACTCTTTCAGTCCGCGTGAGTTTACTAACAGCTCTAAGATTTTGAGTATTTCTTTCGGGTCAAGATGGGTTCCTTCAACTGTCGCCCGTTCTAAAGTCGGGCGGCAATCATCCTCCATACGATAGAGTGGGAAAGGGTCGCCGAATTGGACAATATCCTTCATTTCGGAAACTTCCCGCAGATGCTCCTCGATCTGGATTCGATTGACGAACGGTGCGATGCCCGAAACTTTCTCCCGGCCATAGGGGGTCAGGCAGTTACCGGCAATGGCGGCTACTACTTTGGCAAATTCGAGCGTTGAAAGGGTATGCTGGTCTATCATTTAAATAAAAACGGCCGACTGAGTCGGCCGGTAATATACGTTGTAGGAGAGGACAAAAGAATCTCTTTAGGATTTATCATCCTCGGTCGGGGCAAAGAACCGGTTCATCATGTTGAGTGCCCGGAAAACTTCTTCTCTGTCCTCAGCTTCGATTTTTTCTCCCCCGGGAGCGGTTTTTGGAGCTTCAACCAGCGCTTCTTCGATTTTGGTCATGAAAGCAGGGGAGTTTGGGTGAATAACTGAGGTGCCGTCGTACAGCATCGGTACCGTACGGGCGACTACCGGCCCGAAAAAGGACTTTTCGAATGAGGCAAAAAATGAATCCGGCAAGGGGAGCAAAAAGACGAGGAAGGTCAGATAGCCGACCCCAAGCCAGCCCCGCAGAAAGCCGATCAGCGCGCCGCCCATTTGATCCTGTTTCCCCAGTTGTTTGATATTGGCGACCTTGTAAAATACAAATCCCGCCAGCTTGAACGTGGCGTAGGAGAGGGTTAAAAGAACCAAAAAGGCTAAAAAGGCCGAAACAAGCGGGGAGCCTCCCAATTGGCCGAACATCCAGCCGGAAATCTTGTCGATGTAGACTACAGAAGTGAGCATTGAGGCGAAAAAGAGCAAAAAAGCCATCGTTTCCCGCACCAGACCTTTTTTGGCGCCGATAATGACCGAGGTCAGCACCAAGAGAATAAGAATAATATCAACCCAATTCACCGGATATCCTCCTGTGAGTGTGTGAACGTTCGTTGTTAGCGAAAAAGGGTAGAGAAGTTTTTAGCTATTTGGCAAGCATTTCGTTGGCCAGTTTGTTGACCAGCTTGCCGTCCGCCCGACCTTTGGTTTTGGGGGCGACTATTTTCATGACAAGGCCGAGTTTCTGCGGGGAGTCGGCGCCGGATTCGGCGATCGCATCAGCGATGATTTTCTTGAGTTCATCTTCGGTTAATTGCTGAGGGAGATAGCCGGTGATAATGTTCAGCGCGAACGTCTCTTTTGCTACCAGATCGAAGCGGTTGCCGTTAGTGAATTGCTCGATAGAGTCCCGCACTTTTTTCGCGCTTGAGTTAAGCACGCCGACAATTTCTTCGTCAGGAAGCTCGGTTGTGGCACCACCTTTGTCGATTTGCTTGTATTTAATATCTGATTTGAGGCCCCGAAGAACGGTTACTTTGTCTTTGTCACCGCCCTTGAGGGCCTCTTTCAGATCAGAGTCTATTCGCTGAAGTAAAGACATGACTGTCTTATTCCTCCCGCATAGCAGTCATACGACGATTTTTCCGGCGAGCCGCAGCAAGCTTGCGCTTTTTGGCTTCGGACGGTTTTTCGTAGTGCTGATGTTTTTTGATGTCGCTCAAAATACCAGTCTTTTCGCAGAATTTATTGAAACGGCGAAGGGCTTTTTCGAAGGACTCGTCATCTCGTACTTTAACACCTGTCAATCGGGAAACACCTCCTTACAACAGGGCAATAGGTTACCATTCGTATTTAGCTTCTAAATATCGGCGGATTGTTAGAAATTGTCAAGCACGGACTAACTAATAGATGGTCAATAACTTATAGTACGTGATCCGGCGGCACGCTCATATAGATCAGCGAATTATCCATCTAAAGGCTATTCTTCACTGCTCGTTAACAGGAACAGTCTCTTTTTCTCGGCAAAGTATTCCCGGCAAAAATCGAGATGGGCTTCTTTTTCGTTTTGCGCTACCATTTTTTGTCTTCGAGTAACATGAAAGGAAGCGGTCGCAGTTGTACTGTCGGATTGGCGAAGCCAGGCAGCAAAATAACCGATACCCGGATTTCCAAATAGTGTTGAGTCGGCAGCAACACCGGTAATTCCACGAAGCGTGATGTGTGCCTGTCTGTTGATGGATGCTTCGTAGTGGATCGGTAAGGTGTCATTAGCCCGCTCAAGAGCCTCGCTTGTAACGACAACAAAGAGGGCGTGCGGTAGGTAGCGTTTTGCTTGCGTAGTAATAACCCATTGATTGATATCAGCCAATGCTCCAATGGTTATCTCGCGTGAGCTTTCTTTGACTAACGCATAACTACGCAACGGTACTTGTGGAAATTCCTTATAGATGATTTGATTTATTCGCTCATCAGAGGCCATATAGAATCGATTTAATTGAGCACGTCGATATTCGGCCAATATATCCCCCCGTAAGGTCAAAAGAACCCGAACGGAGCTAAGGGAGTCGATGTGTCCGTCAAGTTCAACGGAGAGTTCGGGCAGAGTATCATTCAGCGGGATGGGCAGCATTCGTGGGTTCTCTTTGTCTAAGATTACTGCCAGGTGTCCTACGATGGAGCCGGGGTAGTCTTCGAAAGGGTGATATGGGGCGGTCATATCAAAAAAATGGTTTTGCAGTGAGTCCTCGTAGTAGCACATTATGTGATCGTACCGTTGCAGATGGATAACATCAAACGGAAGTGGCGGGGTTGTGGAAACTATCGCCGGATGTACCGGTATGCCGAAAGAATGCGCTAAGGCGCAAATCAAGTATGCCCGGTCTTTGCAGTCTCCGTATCCTCGTGTCAACACAGATGAAGGTGAGGCTACTTTATAATCATGCCGTGCAGGAAAATCGGGCATGTAGCGAATATTTGTCTGAATCCAGTTATAAAGCGCACGAAGTTGTGACTCTTTGTCGAGCAGGGCTGTCACGCTGTCGCGTAGCGGAAACGCTGTCAGCTCGTCATCTGTTGGAATACGTGGATTTAAATCGGTAAACCAGTTCGTTAGCGCTTGGGGCGAGGTTGTACTTTTCAGTTTTTCCGAGACCCGAATTTCGAGTGCGATATAGGCGAGTGCGTCATTGAATTGAAACAGCGGAAGCGTAGGTTGATGACTTTGCCCGGCGAAGCGATACATTTCCTTTCGGGCATTCCCAATTTCTTTCGCGATCGGAATGGAATCAAACGGAAACGCCATATGCGGAATAACCGTAACATTTGGGTGATGGTTAATAGTGAGGGTAACTTCTGAAATTGAATCTTCATTCGGAATGACGATTATCGGCGCCACAGCTATCTCGTCATACGTACTCGACCATTTTATTCTGTAGATATCACCGGCTTTTGGTTTGCCGGGAAATATGAAAGTGTTCCGTTTACTATCAGCGCTAAACAAATCATTCTCTATTACGATTGGTTGGGAATGAATGGTATCACGTAACGGCTTGCCATTCTTTGTGGCCTTGTAATGACTCATGGGGGCATATTGCAGACCGTCTATTTGTACGAAATAGTCAGTTGTCCCGTTGTTGTCGAGCCAGATTTTGGTTTCATCGTGCCGTACCGTTACTTTGTGCTTTCCAGCTGCTTTTGGCTCTATATTCACCGAGATATCAGATCGCCAATGCGAGCGAGGAGCAGCGAATGCAATCCCACAGCTTATCATAACAACGTTAAAAAACAAGCAGACAATACGGGTGTTCATTTTGTTATGGTTGTTTTGTGAAAACTAAAGGAGGAATAGCGGATTTCCCGTTTCTTCCCAATAGCGTCAGCAGTTCAGGGTATTTTTCTTTTGGCTGTGTCGTTTGCTTGAGCGAAACGATCTGCTGAACCTGTACCCCGTCAGGCGTCGTCGACCAGTGATTGGTCACGGTTCCCAGTGAGGTTTCAGTTGTTTCCGAGTCGGGCAAGTCGGATAGCACCCATCCTGATGGAACCGCAAACGTTATGGTGCGCGTATACGTTACATTTTGATATATGACAACATCGTTGATGCGCTGTGTTGTTTCTCCGAGCAGCGTGTCATTCGTAAGCGGAAACATATCAGCCGTTTGAATAATCAGTTCTGACGGCGTTTGCGTTACCGCGTTGTGGAACGTGATGTCAGATTCGGTAATAAACGGTTCATGATATATCGTATCGTTCGTCATGCGAATGGAATCAATCGAAAAAGCAAGGCCTCGGTATTTTATGCGAGTGCGCAGGCTGTCGATCTTTTCGTTCGGATGCAACTTCTTAAGCTGATAGCGGGTTAGGTAACCATCGCTGCCCGATATACTCGCTTTGTGGTGCATACGTAAATCTCCGGCCTCCTCTACAGCGACAAAGAAGCTGTCGACATGAGTGGAACCGCTCTCGCTGTTTGCCGGTATGTTCCAGAGCCGTTTTTCAGCGTCTTTAGTGATGATTAAAGCATCTTGATTCTGGTATTGCGGCGGTATGAGTGGTGGGAGAAGGTGTGGATAAGCCGGAAAGAGTGTCAGATACTGAGTATCTAATTTTACGCGCAGCGCCGGAAGGGCAAGTTGAGTATAACTGACATATTCAGGGTCAAAATATCCGGAATAGGCATCATGAGCCAACAGGTAATCAACGGTGAATCCCGCATGAATAAGCATCGCACGGGCAAGCGCCGTAACATCATAGGCGTTCCCTTTTTTCAATCGTAGTATCTTTGTGATATCAGCTTCGTATTGTCTGTTCGACATTTCAATCGTGCCGGAAATATAGGAAAGGATGCGGTTAACTTTGATAAGAGGTGAATCGGTAGGGCGGATAAGTGAGTCAACCAGCTTTTCCATTGTCCTTGAACGATTCCCGGACTTTTTAAGGTTAGATCGCCGGAAATCTCTGGCCAATGTATCCCATGATTGCCCTTGATTAACTGCTGGTCCTCCCATTTTCATGTATGTTACCTGTAGATTGAGTTGTTTTCGCACTGACCGATAATTTGGAGCGAATGGTTCAGCTCGAAACGCGGGAACATCGTTTGCACTGTAGGATATGATCGTCCGATGTTCGGCTGTATCAGTCGTAACGTGCAGGGGAATGCTCTCGTTTGGTCCAAGCTGTCGCACGTTCACTTTCCACCATTCGGGATACAGGTAGGTCACTTGTATTTGCCTGATTGGAATGAATAATTGTAAATTTATCGTTTCATTCAGTGGCCGAATATATTGCTGAGTCAACTCGTCTTGGTAAGCGATAGTAATAATGGTACCCGGAACAACTCGGGGAAATGCAAAATAGTAATCGGTGACTCCGTTGGTCGTTCTTTTTTTCATTTCAGAAGCAGTGTAGAGTTCTGCTTCACCGTTAGGATACTCGATTTGGAAATATCCTTTTTTCAGCTTAACAGGGAAGTCAAAAGTAGTTAGTTCGGTAAGTTCCGGTTTCAATATTAAATAGGTGTTTTTAACAATTACTGTGTATTGCCAGTTTTGGTTCCAATCTCCTAGTTTGAATTTATAGTCCGGCTTGGGCCAACGTGCTTTTGAACCGGAATGTTCAATAGAAACATCCACTGAGAGAATAACAGCAGGATATTCTTTGTAGCGTTCCATATAACTGGCAATGTCAGATGAGGATCTGGTGTTAACAGGTTCTGTTGGAATAGTCAATGATAACAAACGGTCGGCGAGGCTTGTCTCTGCAGTAACAAGTAGTATGATGCCAATGAGTAAACCCAGCTTTTTTACCAAAGCAGGTTGGCTTTTCAATATGATTTTGTCTTCCTGCACAATGAGAATAAAAACGGTTCCGTAACCAATAGTCAAGTACGGGTGGCAGCTAACAAAAAAAGCCGGTCATTGCTGACCGGCCTTTTGAAAGCAAGCTTGGCTTGTATTATTCCGTCGGTTTATCGAATGAGCCGGCTGGTACCGGCGCATTAATCAACACTTCAGTATAGGCGATATTCGCATACTTCTGACCGTTCAACATCTGTGAACGAGCCATCGGCAGCTTGACGCCGCTGACCGCTTTGAAATCACTCATCGTTTCCGTAATCGTTCCCGGACCAAACGGTGTTTCGTCGTAGAAAGCATTACTCACGAGTGAAGAGGTCGTGCTGTTGAATCCGAGGCGGCAAAGCTGCTTACCGGCGAGATCAACAATCGCGACATACTCAACGGCGGTGCCGTTAACGTCACCGGAACCGTCATACACGGCCTGGTAGAACGGCTTGTCGGATGCGGCGAAGATTTTCACGATGTCATGTTTGTCATCCTTATCACCGTCAGCGAAATCTTCCTCCGTCATCGGTACCAAGCCCATCGTTTGCTGATCGGTCTTCCAACCGGCAGCACCGTTGCGAATCTGATACATCTTACGACCCATGATTGTCATAACCTGGCGTTCCTGATTCGGAAGCACTTCGATGCTTTCGAAAGTGATCGGGAAATCACCCTGTGGGGTAGAGATGGTAAAGGTACCTTTTTCGCTTACGGATTTAATCTTCTGGAAATTGGCCAAGCCGCCATGAGCTTTGATACCTTTGGCGAGCAGGTCTTTTCCTTTTTTCAGCGTTTCATCGTTGATGGTCAGCGTCTGAATCTCTTCCGCCGCTGGGATCGTAATATCGATAGGAGTTACCGCACCTAAGCCGAGCTGGTCGAGCGGCATTTCAAAATCGCTTCCTTTACCGACAACAAGAACGCGGAGCGCATCTGGACGAAGGTTCTTTTTGGCCGCGGCGACAACGTCGGCAGCCGTCACTTTTTCTACATTCTCTTTTTCCTTCTGGAGGAAATCTTCAGGGAGGTTGTAGAAATCATACGTCATCATGCGGTTGATAACTTCACCTTTGGAGTCGAAGTTAAACACGAACGAGTTCAAGTAGCCGTCCTTACCGAGCACCATTTCTTCCGCTGTCGGTGGGTTGGTCTGCATGCCTTCGATCTGCTTAATCAGTTCTTTGACCGTTTTGGCAGTCGTTTCTGATTTGGTAGAAGCGAAGTTGTAGAAGACACCCGGATACTTGATGTTCGCGGTATAGACGCCGAACACAGCGTATGCAAGGCCTTCTTTTGAGCGCACGTTCGAGAACAAGCGGCTGGCGAATGAACCGCCGAGAATATTGTTCATCACGATCAAAGCGGGATAATCCGGAGCAGTCTGCCAACCGCCGATATGACCGACGTAAATGTTGGACTGATTGACGTCGTTCTTTTCCGCGTAAAATACCTGCTTGTCGAAATTGTAGGTAACTTCCGGAAGCGGCGGGACGGGAATATTTCCTTTCGCCCAGTCGCCGAAGTATTTTTTGACCTTTTCGATCATCGCCGCATTTTCAAAATCCCCCCAGACCGCCAACTGGATGTTTTCCGGATGGAGATACTGTTTATGAAATGCCATCAGATCTTCACGGGTGACCGAGTTGATCGAGTTGTATTCCATATGGCGGGCATAGACGGATTTTTCACCATAGATGACTTTATTGAATTCACGGCCGCCGACATCCTGCGGGTCATCATTACGGCGTGAAATCGCCGAGCGTAACTGTACTTTTTCGAGTTCAATCTTATCCTGATCGAACACCGGGCGGCGGAGCACTTCGGCCAGGACTTCGAGGCCGAGATCAGCATATTCGCTGAGTACGTTCACCGATGCGCTTCCGGAAGTGCGGCCGATTCCAGTTTCAACGGAACCACCGACCGCTTCCAAAGCAGCGTCGATTTCATCGCCGGTCCATTTGGATGTTCCGCCGGTACGGAGCAGATCGCCGGTCATTTCGGCCAAGCCGACTTTGTCTTCGGGATCAAGATAACCGCCGCAGTTGATGCGAACGGAGGCGTTGAATACCGGCAGGCTTTTATCCTGCAGCAAATAAAGACGGATGCCGTTATCGAGCGTAACTTTCTCGACTTTCGGTATAGTAAGCGGATTCAAGGGCGGGTATTTGAGTTTATCTACCGCCTGAGCAAACAGCGCGTTCGTTGCCAGTGCAAGCGTAAGCGCCGCAAACAGAATGGTGCGAATTGTTTTCATGATATTCTGTTTACTCCTTCCTTAGCTTTGCACGGTTTTAAGTACGCCGACAACACGATTGGTGGGGACCAAATACTGCTTGGCCACACGCTGTATATCTTCGGCAGTGACTTTGTTAATGCGATCATATTTGCGGAACATTTCGCGCCAATTTCCCCAGAGCGTCTGGTATGAGCAGAGCTGAAGGGCAAGGCCGGTGTTGCTGTCCATTTCACCAATGAACTGTGCTTTGGCGCGGGCTTTAATTTTTTCTACCTCTTCCGCCGGCAGCAGTTCATTGCGAAGTTTTTCGACTTCGGCGAAAATCTGCGCTTCACACTCTTCGTTGGTGTGATTGGTAGCAGGAAAAGCATAGGCCGCAATCATCGTAGGATATTTTTCACCCGGGAAATCAGGAAAAGCACCGACTTGCGAGGCAATTTTCTTTTCCTTTACCAAATTCTTGTACAACAGGGAAGTACGTCCGGAACCGAGGTAATCGATCAAGGCGTACAGTGCCGGCATATCGGGATGGGTCGCATCCGGAACGTGCCAGCCTACCAGGTACAACGGCTGTGACGGATCTTCAATTGTTACGCGGCGTTCTCCGGCTTGCTGCGGCTCAATGGTAGCGATCCGTTCCGGTGCAGGGCGGTAGGGGATACGTCCCCAATATTTTTCCGCGAGTTTAATGACTTCAGCTGTCTTTACATCGCCGACAATAGCGATGACTAAGTTCGACGGACCGTAATACTTCTTGAAAAACACATCCGCTTCAGCGCGTGAGTAATACTGAATATCGGTCATGTGGCCGATTCCGGAAACGCCATATGGGTGCGCTTTGTACGCGGCAGACAAAAATTCTTCAACCAGTTTGCCGACCGGATTCGATTCGGTACGCATGCGGCGTTCTTCCGCGACAACATCCCGTTCCTTGTACATTTCACGAAGGACCGGATTCAGGAAGCGTTCTGATTCAAGCGCCATCCAGAGTTCAACGCGGTTGGAGGGAAGTGAGAAGAAGTAGACGGTCGCATCGTTAGAGGTAAAGGCATTCAGGCCGACGCCACCTTCACGTTCAATGACACCACCGAATTCATTCGGCTTAACCAGTTCGTAGGAGGTTTCCCGTGCTTTTTCGTATGATTCAGTTAATGCTTTCACTTTGGCTGAATCGGAAAAGCGGCCTTTGTTCCGTTCGGCGCGAAGCTGCATAAAAATGGAATCTTCCACTTTGATGGCGGCGATTTCTTTTTTGATGTCTTTGGTGCCGAGGGTGGTAGTGCCCTTGAATGCCATATGTTCAAACATATGGGCGATACCGGTGTACCCCTTCGGGTCATCAACGGAACCGACATTTGCCCAGGTCGTAAACGAGACGACCGGTGCATCATGCCGTTCCAATACTAAAACGGTCAGACCGTTTTTTAGTTTGTGCTCGGTTACCGACTTTTCAAGCGTCGAGAAATCGAAACTTGAAACAGCGGTAGCCGAAAGCAGAGCCAGAGCGGTGACAATGGATGTCAACCGTCCGATGGTGCTGCGTTTCATTCTGTTCCTCCTAAACGGAATTATATGGTTGGTATGTATCATTTGCATGTAATGGGGTGAATAAATCGTGACTGGGCGAGTAAGTCAAGCGAGACGCAAGCCGAACGGCCGCAATACCTTAGGCGGTGAGGTGCCGGATAAACAGACTACTCCACTGCTAAATACGATATGACGCAGAAATTGTTTCGAAAAATCGAGTGCTGAAAATGAAATTGCCAAATACGACGCGTTCGTTTAGTTCCACCAGCTGATGAGCTTCGGGCGGAAAGGATGAGGAAGCAGATTATTTTTCGGGATAATGCGGGCTGCTATACCGAACCGGCCGGATTCATCGCAGCCGACTTCAGTTTCGAATGTGTAGGTTCCCGGTGCGTGGCCGTTTTGATATGAGGCTAAATGCGTCGTGATTGGTTTCGGCTGACGAATTTGTTCCTGTGAGTCGAGTTTACCGGCGACGATTTCGACCTGCACATCTTCCGGCCTGATTTCACCGAGGTTGACATCAATATGTACCGGAATTTTCTGTCCGACCGTTAATGTCGCATCGACTTCCGGAAAGCGAATATCGGTAATTGCCAGCTGACGCCAGCTTTCGCTCATCCGTTCCAGCCAGTTAGTCAGTTCTTTCGTTTGTGCGTACTGGTTTTCCTGCATCAGCTTGGCGCTGGTTAACGCGGAGACATAAAATTGTTCGGCGTAATTGCGCAGCATGTTTTGAGATGAAAAATGAATTCCCGCCATGCTGATAGCGGCTTTCATTCTTCCGATCCATGCTTCCGGAATATCAAGGTTGTTGCGCTGATAGAAGAGCGGGATAATTTCTTTCTCGAGCGTATCATACAATGATTCACCGTCGAATCTATCCTGCACTTCCAAATTGCCGTATTCTTCACCGTTACCGATACGGAAACCGGTCATGTCGTCATATCCCTCCACCCACCACCCGTCGAGCACGGAGAAATTCAATGCGCCATTAAGCGCGGCTTTCATGCCTGAGGTACCCGAGGCTTCCAGCGGACGGCGCGGATTGTTGAGCCAGACGTCGCAGCCCTGAACTAAATAGCGCGCGATGTTGATGTCGTAATCTTCCAAGAAGACAATCTTCATCCGGAAACGATCCTGCTGGCAGAAGGAATAGATCTGTTTGATGATATCTTTGCCCGGTGTGTCAAGCGGGTGTGCCTTACCGGCAATCAAAATCTGTACCGGCTTATCGGCATGCGACAAAATCCGGTGTAAGCGGTCGGGATCACTAAAGAGCAAATTACCACGCTTGTATGTCGCAAAGCGGCGGGCGAAACCGATAGTCAACACACGCGGGTCGAGCAGTTGATCCGCTTTCGCGATTTCCGATGCGCCCTGGCCGCGACGTTCAAGCCGTGATTTTAACAGTTTGCGTGAGAAGAATACCAGCCGTTCACGGCGGCGATTGTGAATCCGCCAAAGTTCTCCATCGGGAATAGAGGACATTTTGTCCCATACTTCCTGCGGCTTATCGCTTTGCCAATAGCTTTGTCCAAGATACGATTCAAACAACTCATTCATATCATGGCTGACCCATGTCGGTACATGCACACCGTTGGTTATTGCCTTGATAGGAACCTCTTCTCGCGGCAAATTCGGCCAGATATTTTGCCACATCTCCCGTGACACTTTGCCATGCAGTTGCGAAACGCCGTTGGCATAGGCAGAGGTGCGTAAGGCAGCGACGGTCATACCAAACTGTTCGTTGCTGTCGTCGGGGAAAACCCGGCCGATGCGCAAAAACTCTTCCCAGCTGATTCCGAGCTGTTCGATATACGTGCCGAGATATCGCTGCAAAAGAGCGGCATCGAAACCTTCATTACCGGCTGGCACTGGGGTATGCGTGGTAAAAATGGTTGTCGACCAGATAAATTGCAGCGCTTCTTTGAATGAAAGATTTTGTTCCTGCGTCAGTGTGCGAATCCGCTCCAAGGTCAAAAACCAGGAGTGTCCTTCGTTGATATGATAAATCGACGGGCGAATACCGAGCGCTTTCAGCGCCCGTGCGCCGCCGATACCGAGCACGATTTCCTGTCGGGCGCGCATATCTTTGTCGCCGCCGTAGAGCACTGATGAAATTTCACGAAACTTCGATGAATTTTCCGGAATGTTGGTATCCAACAAATAAAGCGGAACAACACCGACATTCACTTTCCAGATTTGTATCAACACTGGAGCGCCATCCATTTCGACTTGTACGCGGATGGGAACGCCGGATTCATCTTTGACGATTTCAACCGGCATCTGATACCAGTCATTTTCTTCGTACCGTTCCTGCTGCCAGCCGTCTGATGAGAGTGTCTGGCGGAAATAGCCGTAACGGTACATAAGACCGACGGCGACCATCGGAATACCGAGATCGGAACCGGCTTTTAAAGTATCGCCGGAAAGAACGCCAAGACCGCCTGAGTAGACAGGCAGTCCGGTATCGAGGCCGTATTCCATGGAGAAATAGGCAACCGTGCTATCGAACAGATGCGGATAATTATTCTCAAACCATTTTTTGCTGCGAAGATATTGCTGGTAATCATTGTAGACACGGTCAAGATGAGCGATAAAGCTTTCATCTTCCGTCGCCTGACGTAACCGTTCCTGTGGGATTTGCGAGAGCATCGCCACCGGATTCTGGTGGCAGCGTTCCCAGGTATCGGCATCAAGTCTGATAAACAGGCGTACCAATTCCCAATTCCAGGAATACCATAAGTTATGGGCTAACTCCTGAAGCTTGAGTATTCGATCCGGCAGTTTAGGCAGGACTAAAAATTGCTTTACCCGCATATCCGCTTACTTCCCTGTAAATGCATACTTACACATGGTACACATCAGTATCGCCCATTTCAAGCATAACTATACTCATTTCTTGCTGTCGGTTGTTTCACTATGGGACAGGGGATAAAAACAGTCGGAAATAGTTGTTGAGCAGGGCAAAGAATGCGACATATTGTCGTAATGCTCTCAACGGCTGGCCAAAGTAGCCGATACAAATGCGGAGACAACTATGCAAAGAAAGATTAAGCGAATAGGTGTATTGACAGGCGGCGGCGACTGCCCCGGCCTGAATGCGGTTATCCGGGCAGTGGTCAAAACCGCGTACAATGAATACGGCATTGAAACGATCGGCTTCATGGACGGCTATGAAGGCTTGGTCGAAGGGAGATACCGTGATTTACACGTTCGTGAAATTTCCGGTCTGTTGTCGCAGGGAGGGACAGTTCTCGGTACGTCCAATCGTGCCGATCCGTTCCGGTATCCGTCACTTGACGGTGACAACTGGGTCTATCAGGACCGTTCCGAACAATGCCTGCGTCATTTCGAATCATTAGGGCTTGATGCGCTCATAGCAATCGGCGGTGACGGTACGATGGCTGCTTCATCCGGCCTGGCCAAAAAAGGAATTCCGATTGTCGGCGTTCCCAAAACGATTGATAATGACTTAGACGGGACCGATGTCACCTTTGGTTTTGATTCGGCTTTAAGCGTTGCGACCGAAGCCATCGATAGAATTCACACCACCGCGCAATCGCATCACCGGGTAATGATTATCGAAGTAATGGGACGTTACGCCGGATGGCTCGCTTTGTATTCCGGAATGGCGGCGGGTGGAGATATAATTCTGATACCGGAAATCCCGTATGATATCGATGCTATTTGCAATCAGGTAAAAAAACGGAGTTCGGTCGGTAAAAATTTCTCGATCGTTATCGTCGGCGAAGGAGCCAAACCGTTCGGCGGGCAGTTGGTTGTCGCGCGGAAAGTGAAAAACTCCCCCGATGCTATAAGGCTCGGCGGTATTTCGCATCAGGTTGCCGCACAGATTGAAGGAATCACCAATATCGAATGTCGTGTGACTATTCTCGGTCACTTATTGCGCGGCGGTTCTCCGACCGCGTTCGATAGAATTTTAGCTACTCGTTTCGGCGTTGAAGCGGTTCATCGCGTCGTGAACGGGGAAACCAATCGCATGGTTTCTTTGCGCGGGACAAATATCACGACCGTGCCGATAGCCGATGTCGCCGGGAAAACACGCTTAGTTACGCCGGATCATCCGGTCGTCAAAGCTGCTCTTTCGTTAGGTGTTTGTTTGGGTAATCCGCCGGAAATCGGCCTGGAAGAGTATTACGAAACAGCCAACGCCCAAGAACAGATTGCTGTTCAGTAATCATAATACTTCGTATCTTCTGCCCGCATGATATCCTTGTCCTTTCATGGCGCCGCCCAAACGGTCACCGGCTCGAAATATCTTTTGCAGGTCAATGCTGAATCAGTATTAGTCGACTGCGGGATGTTTCAAGGGAAGAAAGAGTTGCGCCTGCTAAACTGGGAGCCGTTCAAGTTTCCGGTCAAAGCACTATCCGCTGTTGTTGTCACCCACACGCATATCGATCATATCGGCTGTCTGCCTAAGCTGGCGAAAGAAGGATACGAAGGGCCGGTCTACTGTACGCCGCCGACTATCGATTTTGCAAAAATTCTGCTGCTTGATACGGCGATGCTGCAGGAAGAAGACGCCGAATTTCGCAATAAGCGGCGGTTATCCTCGCATCCGGTCGCGCTGCCGCTGTTTACTACTGAAGATGTTGAGGACTTAGACGACCAATACAAGCCGGTGCAGTTCGGAGAATGGGTGACCATTAGCCCGGCTATCCGGTTCCGGTATCATGTGGCAGGGCATATTCTGGGCGCAGCATCGGTTGAGTTTGTGTTGAACGACGGGAAGAAAGAAGTAACACTCCTTTTTTCCGGCGATGTCGGTCGCTACGGCAGTATTCTCACCGTCGATCCGGAAACACCGCCCGGAACACAATACTTAGTGTGTGAATCGACCTATGGGGATAAACGTCACCCTGATGAAGATACCGCCAGCAGTTTCGCGCAAATTATTACCGATGTCGTGAAACAGAAGCGAATTCTGCTGATTCCCGCCTTTGCCGTAGGCCGAACGCAGCAGATAACCTATTTGCTGAACCGGTTGATGAAAGAAAAACTCTGTCCGCAAATAGATATTCATGTCGACTCACCAATGGCGGTCGCAGCGAGTGAAATTTACCGCAAGTATCCGCAGTATCATCGCGTCGATCCGGTAACGATCGGCGGCGAGGAATGCTGCTTGTACGGGCCGCACGTATTCTTTCATAAAACCCGGCAGTCATCAAAGGAACTCAACGATCTTGAAGGGCCGGCAGTGATTGTTTCGGCCAGCGGAATGATGAACGGCGGACGAATTTTGCATCATCTGCTCAATCGACTCAACCGGCGGGAGACGACACTGGCATTAGTCGGATTCATGTCAGAAGGAACGCTCGGCCGGAAGATCGAAGAAGGTGAACCGACTGTCTACATTCACAAGCAGCCGGTCGATGTTCGGGCGCAGGTGGTTAAGCTAACGGGTCTGTCCGGTCATGCCGATTATACTGAATTATTACGCTGGCTCGACCCAATTTCCAAACCGCCGGTGCAAACGTTTATCACGCACGGCGAACTGACGCAGTCGAACGGCATGGCGCTGCATCTCAAGCAGGAGCGAAACTGGAAATCACTCGTTCCCGAGATGCACCAAACAGTGCACTTGTAAGCAAGGAAGGTTATGAAAACGGTAAAGATAACGAAAGCGGATGAACGTCGGATGATCAACGCCCTCAAGCGGTCGCCGGCGTACCGGGTTGCATATAATGATCTTGATTTCCTCGGTGAAAAAGTCCAGCGCCCGATTCGTTTGCAGCTGGAATTGCTGAAGCCGGAAACGATATTCAAGCATCAGGAAATCATATCGACGATCGTCGTGTTTGGGGGAACGCGTGTTCCGGAAGCGACAAAAGCCAAAGCGACGGTTAAAGATTTGCAGTCGCAATTACGGCGCCAGCCACGCAGCGTCGCGCTAAAAAAACAACTGCAAATAGCCAAAGCAATCGTAAATAAATCACACTATTACGAAGAAGCGCGAAGATTCGCCCAGCTTGTTTCAACCGAAAAGCGCCCCCCGCATGGTCACAAGTACTTTATTGTCACCGGTGGTGGGCCGGGAATTATGGAAGCGGCCAACCGGGGTGCGTGGGAAGTGGGCGCAAAATCAATCGGGCTGAACATTACGCTGCCGATGGAGCAGGAGCCGAACGCCTATATCACGCCGGAGTTGTGTATCCAGTTTCATTATTTCGCCATCCGCAAGATGCACTTTCTGCTTCGCGCCAAGGCATTAGTCGCGTTTCCGGGTGGATTCGGTACACTCGACGAGCTTTTTGAGGCGCTGACGCTCGCGCAGACCAGAAAAGTCAAACGGCTGCCGATCGTTTTGTTCGGTGAAAAATACTGGAAACGGGTCATTGATTTCGATTATCTGGTTTCGGAAGGCACGATTGACGAAAAAGATTTAGACTTGTTCGTGTATTGTGATCATGCCGAAGACGCCTGGAAACATATCAAAGATTTCTACAAGGGGATGAAAAAAGACCGGAAGCAAAAACCGGCGCCGACGGCGTAGGCCTTGCTTTCTCTGGTTCGTTGTCGCATATTTAGTTCGTTATGACTAAAAGTGGCGGCGGATTTCGATTACACTTCAGCGATCTCTATGAAACGCAAGGGACAGTTGATAGGATTCCGTTCTTTATATGGGGCGTCATACTTTTTTTCATTAAACCAGGAATCAATCTACTACTTCTGCAGAGCGGAGGGAAGCCTGCTTCGTTGCGGGAAGCAATGTCGCCTGCGCTTTTCCCCACTATAACGTTTTCATTTTCAAAGCTAAGTAGTATTCCCTTTTCGCAATTATTAGCTATCGCGGTTGTCACCATTTTGTTTATCTGGGTAGGGGTGGCGCTTTGTGTGAAACGATTGAAATCGATTGGCGCACCTATATTTTTGGTGACGTTATTCTTCGTTCCTTTTTTGAATTATTTGTTTTTTATCATCCTCAGTGTATGGCCGGCTAAGTATCAAGATGAACAAGGCCAGGAGGTATTCAGACAATCTTGGCTTGCTCGCTTTGTTCCTAATAATCGCTTAGCTGCTGCGGTACTGTCTGTCCTTCTCTGTGTTGGTGTCGTCATTGGTCTTACTTTAGCCTCTATATATCAATTGCAGTCATATGGCTTGGGGCTTTTTATCGGCGTTCCGTTCATTGCCGGTTTTTTAGCTGTCATGTTGTGGTCAGTGCATGAAGAAAAAACCTTTGGTGAATGCTTAGGTATGGCCGCTGTCGTGACCTTTGCCTTCGTTGTAATCATCTTTCTCAGTTCAGTAGAAGGAGCGGTCTGCATTATCATGGCTGCACCAATCGGCTTTTTCATTGCAGTCGCCGGTGCGTTGCTTGGGTATTTTCTCCAACGGGAATCCTGGGATAACCGACCGCCCAACCAGAACCGGAAAGAGGTCTTGTTTCTTGTTTTGCCGTTGTTTGTGGGATTTTCTATGTATGCTGACTCGACCCAGAATACATATCCCCAATATTCAGTAACTACTGCTATTGAAATCAACGCTCCGCCGGAAGTGGTGTGGGACAATGTTATCGCCTTTCCTGAATTGCCGCCACCGACATCGTTGTTGTTTCGTTCCGGAATAGCCTATCCGATAGGCGCAAGAATCGACGGTGAAGGGGTTGGTGCGATTCGTTATTGCACTTTTTCGACCGGTTCGTTTGTCGAACCAATTGAGGTCTGGGATCCGCCGCGACTGCTTAAATTTGCGGTTATCAGTAATCCACCTGCTTTAAAAGAACTTTCATTATACGATAGTATTCATCCACCGCATGTTGAAAACTTCTTTGTGTCTGAACAAGGGCAGTTTCTGCTTGTTCCGTTGGAAAATGGAAGAACACGGATTGAAGGGACAACCTGGTATCATAATCGAATTTCTCCGGACTGGTATTGGAAGCTTTATTCAGACGCGATCATACATAAGATACATACAAGCGTACTGGAACATATAAAGCGATTGTCTGAGACCGAGGCTACTTCTTCAAAAATCCCCGTTTCTGCAGAAAACTAAGCAGTTCCGGTCTTAGCGCTTCATGCGCTGTACTCGCCATACGACGTGCAGAATGTTCACGCCATGAGTATTGTCCGGAAAAATTAGGATATCGTTCTTTTTGTACTTCCCGTCCTTTTAAATACCCAATCGCTTCGAGCGTGTCATCATATTGTGCCAAAGCGGCTTGGTTCAGGTTAGTATCGTATTTCTCCCGAAAATAAAGCGCTTCCATCGGTAGGCGCGGTTTCTGTTTGTTCTGCGCTTTCGGATACCCAAGTGACATTCCCATGACCGGATACACCAACTCCGGCAAATTGAGCAACTGGCACACTTCTTCTGCATGCACACGAATCCCACCCACCATCACACCGCCGATGCCTAATGCCTGCGCTGCTTCAAGAGCGCGCCCGGCAACTAAGGCCGTGTCGATAGTCGCGACGACAAACTTATCCGTGTATTCGGCGAGTGGCTGATATCCGCGTTCATCGGCAATTGCTTTGACCCGGTATAAGTCCGCGCAAAATACTAAAAAGAGAGAAGAGGCTGCTACATGCGATTGGTTGTCGCACAATTCTGCGAGTTTCTCTTTCGTTTGCTGATTGCGAATCCCGATGATCGAATACGTTTGCAAATTTGAGGAGGTCGGCGAGCGTTGTGCCGTAGTGATAATCGTTCGTTCATCTGTATCTGAAATCTGCTGTTCGATAAATGAACGCACCGACACATGGCTGTTGAGAAACGCAATCAGGTCATTCATGGACATCCTTTCGCAAATAAAAAGGGCGGGTCAAACGACCCGCCCAAATAATGGCGTTCTGAAAATCGAGTCAACGTGCCATTTTACATGCCGGCGGAACGGTAGTTCCGCTGGGCATCGGTAGTGGCGTTGATCTGGCGCACGACTTCACGGAAGTGCGCGCGGGACATGCCGTCGATATCCGGTGAAGCAGCCGCAGTCTGAGCGGCGGACTTCAGCAGATTCAGATCATTTGCAGCAAGCGTGACCGCATCGGACGGATACGTGCCCGGCTGGCTCAAATAGATATTGGACAGATAGTTCAAGTGTACTAACTGCAATTGGCGACGGAATCCGTTAACATTGGCCGGAGTAATCGCTTCAGTCCAGATAGCCTTGCGAACATCGCTGAACATATCGAATAGTGTGTAGACCGCTTCACCGGTCTGATAGCGCTGGACATTGCTGACCAGACGGCCGGTGGTGAGCGGGCTGTACAGACGGTTCAATGCGCTGTTCTGAATGCTCAGCGCCATCTGCATGAACGGATAATCAACCTGTGGAACATCATAGACTGACCATTGGAAGTCGGGGAAACGTTCCGGCTGCAGTTTGTTGAGCACATCGGCCGGAAGGCTGAACGCATTCGCGGCGAAGATATTGGTCTTGAGGAACTCCATGGCGCGACGCTGATCGGCTGCCGGGACCGGGGTCATCGGCAGAGTGCCAGCCTTATCGCCAACGTGGAGTCGGTTGTGGTGGATGCCACCGATCCATTTTGATGAGTAGACAACAGCTTCAGAGTATGAGCGCCAGCCGGTGCTGAATGCGCGAAACACTTCCTGATAGCCGTCACCGTTCTGTTCGAAACGGTTCAATGAATTGCGCCAGAGTTCCTTGGTCAGACCGAGCTTGTGTTCGGCATAGCGAATCGGGTCATTACCCAAATCGAACAGGTTACACAGCGGGTCGATACCTTTTGTGCCGTTACCAAAATTGTCTTCATCGGTGCCGTACACGACACCGGCTTCGGCAGCTTTCGCGGCAAGCGTGCGCAACTGCGGAAGTTCATCCTGTGGAGTCTTCGCGCCGTAGTCGCGGTAGGCATATTCGATGACCCAGTTGTCGTACGGACCGGGGGTGGAGCAATAGAACTCACCCTGTGCTTTACCCTTACCGGCAATGTTTGGCGGGGCATAGTCCATACAGGTACCGATTGTGCCATTCACGGTCGTAAAGGAACGGTCGTTGATCTGGTCGAGTGAATGAATCGTAGAGGCTTTGAAGTTGTGGCGGAACCCGAGGGTGTGGCCGACTTCGTGCGCTACCAATTCAACGATGTAGGCGTTGACATATTCACGGGTCAGAGAATCTTTGTTGGCAAAGTCTCCGGTCGAGCTCAAAATATAGGAGAGACCGAACGCCGCTTCACGCGCACCTTCATCGCCGTAGTTGCAGAAGCGATCATTGTGCGGCAAGCCAATTACCATCTCTTCTTTTTCTTCGATGCGACCATCATGGGAGACCGGTGAAATGAAGTATTCCATGTTGTTGAACATGTACCGGATAAAGTCAGCCGAGATGCGAATGTCGGCGTCATAAATCTGTCCGGTGAACGGATTGGCGCGGCTCGGGCCAACGGCGTAACCGCCACCAGGCATTAAGATCCAGCGAACGGTGTTATAGCGAACATCGGCCGGGTCCCAGCTCGCGGTGTCCGGCATCTGCTGCGCGATAATCGCATTCTTGAATCCGGCTTTTTCGAATGCAGGCTGCCAGTATTCGATACCACGCTTGACCGCTTCACGATATTCAACCGGAACGGTGTTTTCAACCCAGTAGATAATCGGTTCAACCGGTTCGGAAACGGCGGCTGACGGATCTTTCTTCTTTAAGTTCCAGCGTTCGACGTAACGAACATACGGACTGGTCTGATCAAGTGTGCTGTAGTCTTCGTAAATCGTTAGGAAATGGCCGACGCGGTCGTCCGCTATACGCGGGACATAATCGGTTTTCGGCAATCCGGACAACGAGTAATGGTAGGTGTGGAAGAAACTGTACGGATTCTGCATCGTCGGCGCATCAATCGGCTGTGAGGTGCGATAGTGCAGTTTGACCGTTACTTCACTGTTTTCCGGAAATGATTTGATTTTTTCGAAATAGCTGTTCTTGGAATCGAACGAAACGCCGGTTTTGGCGCCCTGATTCAAAAAGAATGCGCTGTTTTCGGCGTCACGGATAAACAAGTCACCCATATCGACTAAGATCGCCTTGGTGGAATCATCAGCCGGTTTGGATTTGACTTCCAAAGAGGCGAACAAGTGATCGGAGATACCACTGGCGACGGCGCGGCGAAGTTCGCTTGTGCTGTCGGCGCGGAAACGAAGGTTCTTTTCCATCATCATGACTTTCTTTCCGACTTGCTTGAAGTAGAAGGGGAAAGAGTTGGTCAAGGTACCGTTATCGAAGAATGCGCCTTCCGCTTGTGAACGGGTTTCGTTGCACAAATAGATCGGGCCCATCTGATCGGGACGGATTGCCATCAACACCGTGTTGTCGGTCGTGTCATGGTAGAAGGTAAAAAAGCCTTCGATTTTGGTACGGTCCTTCACCATTTCGGAGAAAGACTTTTCCTTGGAATCTTTGGCGGGTGCCGGTTTGTCCTGTTTTTTCTTTTCATCTTTCTGGCCGGGCTCGCGGTAACCCGGGCTCTTCATGCCGGGACCTGCAGCAAGGGCAGAAAGACTAAACGCAAACAGGAGTGTCAACGCGATAAGCATTGATCGCTTCATTGAGACATCCTCTCTTTCTATATTGCGATGAGTCTGTTGTGCTTTGAAGTTACGCATGGGGACGTACTACATACGGATTCGGATAGACTTTTGTTGCATAGTTTTAGGCCGCCGATATAGCTAAATTTCAAGGGGGAGTCAAGCGCGTTAACAATTTAAGCCGGTAAGGGTTGAGCGCAGTGAGTCTTTCGACTATCTTAAAGCAGGCATAAAGGAGTTGTGTACATGGCATATTGGCTGTTTAAATCCGAGCCGGACTGTTTTTCTATTGACCATCTGAAGAATGCGTCAAAGAGTATCGCGCCGTGGGACGGTGTTCGTAACTATGCGGCCCGCAATTACCTACGCGACCAAGTGAAAGTAGGGGACCAAGTCTTTTTTCATCACTCCAGCGTCGATCCGCCCGGTATTGCCGGAATTTGTGAAGTTGTAAAAGCAGGCTACCCCGACCACACGGCGCAGGACCCTAAGTCCGAGCATTTTGATCCAAAGTCGACCAAAGAGAATCCGATCTGGTACATGGTCGATGTCCGATTTGTCAGAAAATTTACGGAGTTAATCCCACTTGCCCGGCTCAAAGAAACGCCGGGGCTTGAGAAGATGCTGGTTAACCAAAAGGGAAGCAGGCTTTCGATTCAGCCGGTCACACCGCAGGAATGGAAAGTCGTGCTCAAACTCGCCGGGGAAAAACAGGCATAGCCTGTTTATTTCTTATCCGGTCTTGCAAGAACACCGGCATCCCGCATGAGATGCTTGAGCAAGAGTATTTGTCCGTAATGTCCGGAAAAATGTTCAAGCACATGATATAGCGTCCAATTGATCGAGTATTGCCGGTCGCGAATCGGATGTTTGTAGATACCATCGATTTCGCTATCAGTCCATGTTTGCAGGATTTGGTGCGTCACTGTTCGAGCGTTGTCGAGCATCACGATATATTCCTGAACTGTTTTTCCTCTGATCGATTCAGGGTGACTGGCTCCTTCTTTGGCCGGAAGGCCGTCATCATCCATGCGAATACCGATAATTTCTATGCTTATCCGGTCGGCATCTTCTTCGACAACAATTCGCCTGCAGGCGATATGTAACCACCAGACTTCAACAACAGCTAAATGTGCTAATAGCATTCCGATAGTGTTCATGCCACTGGTTGGCTGCCATTCCAGATGCTTTACTTCAAGTTCGGCAATATCCTTTTTCAGAAGTTTCAGTTGGTCATCGAGCATAGCGGCGTATAAACCGAGTTTTGCCTGTGAGGTTGGGTTGTAAGTTGGCCGTGACGGTAAATCGAGTATTTCATTCATCGCGTTATCTTTCCCGTTTTTGTGTGAATAGTAACGGAAAAGTAAAACAGTTCCTGTTACCGGTCAAACGGTTTCAGGTTTTCAAGTAACCGGAATAAGGGTCTTGACTTGTGACGGTTAAGCACCGAGATTTCGGATTCTATTTGCCGAGGTAGCTCAGTTGGTTAGAGCACCAGATTGTGGATCTGGGGGTCGGCGGTTCGAGCCCGCCCCTCGGTATGTTTATCGTTAAAACGCCACTGCTGATATGCCGACTTGCAGCTGCGTATGATCGAACTCATCAACACCGAACTCCGTTTTACCAAAGGAAAAACTACCGTACACCTGAACGTGCCGGGTAAATTCATATCCGCCGCCGACCAGTATGCCGATTCCGGCGTCATTTGATTCGTATTCCTCTTCCAATGAGGTGAAATCCTGAAGTCCGAGTCCGACGTTGATAAACGCGCTGCGCCCTATCGGGCCGAAATAGTGATACCATGATGCGCCGGTGAATCCCTGTGCGACGGCGATATCTTCGAATTCTCCTTCGAACTGATACAATACACCGTCACGCAGAAACACGATCATGTTCTGATTGTCCCAAGCATATCCGATAAGCAAATTAATGCCGAGGCCGGTGTTGCTTTCATCGAAATCAGTATCTTTCTGTTCTATGGTTGCGACTGGCGCTAATCCGAGACCGCCGCCCATAACGAAACCTCTCCGTTGTCCGTCAAATCCCCAGCTTGCAGTTGAGCAAACAGCGAGAAGCAACAGAGTGATACTTACTATGCGTTTCATGGTATTCTCCTCCAGCAATTAGATGCAAAGCGACATTACAAACTTCACAGTCTATTGAACAATCGAAGGACTATTCTCGCCCAAAAAAAATGATGGTAATTATTCTGATGATTTGTATGAACAACAGGCGGATAGCGAAACTACCGTGCGATTCGTGCAACGAAACGTAAGGTACGTTCACGCGTTATGCGGCGAATTGAGCGGGCAATGTCACCGACATTCCGATTGCCGTTCGTAGACAGCCAGTTGATTACTCTATCGAATAATGACGGTCTGAAATTACGAATCGGTGACAAACGAGTGTGTGCGCCAATAGCGAACCGATGTCCGCGCCATTCGATCGTACGCTTGAAGAAAGGGATGATCCAGATACCGAACATGATACACTCTTTCAGTGGCGTCAGTAGGTAGCTGTACCAGGGTAAATCCGATGCCATGACTCTACCCGTTAAAACGCTGAAGAGAGTTTGCGTGAAAATTGTCGCAACGAGAAAAGAGGTGGTCAATTCATTCGGTTGTATCAAAAATAACAGCGCTGACAAAATGATAGGGTGTGAGAACACTTCAGCAACATAATCCCGCAGGCTGAAATTACGACGCATCAGTCCCCAGCGAATGTGGTGGTTGGCAAAACGGCCAGGCGGCCAGGTTTCGTTGATGCTGTCAATTATCCAAGGGGAAATCTTTACTACCAATCCAAGTTTCTTGATTGAAAGGCCGAGCATATGGTCTTCGGCGAGTACATTAGCAAATCGCTCGAAACCGCCGAGCTGGTGTAAGGTAGCTTTACGGAACAGCATCGATTTGCCGATGCTGATTGAAACGCCGAATAATTTCTTAACCGCGAAAATCGATCCGGCGACGAACGTATTCAAATGTACATTCTCGAGCATCGCGCCGAATCCTTTAGCGCCGATGCCGCGAATCGATGACGTTACCAGGCCGACGTTCGGTGAACCCATTTCGGTCATCATGGCGCGCAGGTATTCAGGTCGAACCCGAACGTTGCTGTCACTGATAACTAAATACTCATGTTCTGCATGTACGACGATATTGGCAAGGTTGTTGATCTTCGGGTTTAAGCCGATTCGACGGTCAGAGACAATTACCTGTGCCGGAATATGCGGGTATCGGCGGCAGAGGGAATCGACAATCGGAATGACCTGGTCGCTGCTTTCGGCAACGCCGAAGAGCAACTGATATTCCGGATAATCTAATTGAAAAAAGGATTCGAGATTTTTTTCGATCTGGTCATCAAGCCCTTTTAACGGCTTGAGTACCGTTATCGGCGGCAAGTATGCAGCGGAAGCGGCGCCTTTTGGTTTGCGGGTTTGTTTCCACAGCTGAAACAACGAAATGAAGCTGTAGAACAATCCGAACAGGATCGCGCCTGAAAACAGTATGAGTATTGCGGAATTCATGGCCATATTCTTTCTCTTTATAACGGCCATAACAACAACAAAGATTATTAGTTGTTAACGAGATGCTCGTTAGGGAATTGTTAGACGGAAAGTGTTTAGTCTGAAAGCAGTTGGCGGTTTTGAATGTAGGTGCGATAAAACTCGCCACTCGGTTTTATGTTCCGATGCAGCCCGTTTGAAAAGTCGACGGCAATCAATCCGAATTTCGCCGAGGTACCGATCAGCCATTCGTAATTGTCTAAGAAGCTCCAGTGGTAATAGCCGGTAATCGGCCGTCCTTCGGCAATCAGTTTTTGTACCGTTCCTAAATGCAGCTGCAAGTAGCGAATTCGCTGGGTGTCATCGGCAACGGCGATGCCGTTTTCTGTAACAATCAACGGTTTGCCGGTCGGAGCGAGCCACTTACAGACTTTCTCCAACCCGCGCGGATAAATTTCCCAGCCTAAATCCGAGACTCCTTTTTTCGGGTTAGCCTTGAAAAAGAAATCGAAGGGACGTCGGACATTGAAACGAAAACGGACACGCATCCGGTAGTAATAGTTTATCCCCCAGAAATCGATTTTGTCATCGAGTGAAATCGGGGAGTCATACCGGATCAAAAAAGGAAATCGAAACTGAAGGCGATTTGATTTGAATGCTTGCGGCAACATCATGTTGTAAAAATAATGGACTTTCCGTTTCGCCGCCTCATCCATGACGTTTCCTTTTCTGTCCACGCGAAAAGAAATGAAGTTGTGGGCAATACCGATATTGGTATTCGGGTATTTGCTTTTGATATAATCATACGCTTCCCGGTGCGCCATCAGCATGTTGTGCAAAGCCTGCATTAGATGGTCTAAATTCTTTTCTCCGGGCGGAAATTTTGCATCTCCGTATCCGGCCAATAACCATACGAGCGGTTCATTGATTGTTACGATATAGGGGACACGATCAAGCAGACGGTTGGTGACTAATTCGACATACTTCATGAACTGCCCAACGGAACTCGGCCGGTGCCAGGGAGTTCGTTCGATGAACCAGTGGGGATGAGTAAAATGATGCAGCGTGACCATCGGCGTAATACCCAAAGCCAAAAGCCGGTCGATCATATGGCTGTATTGATCGAGTGCCGCCTGATTGATTACTCCCGGCTCCGGTTCGATGCGTGCCCACTCGATAGAAAAGCGGTAGCTGTTTACGCCGAGCTGCGGGAGCATTGAGAAATCGGATTCCCAACGTTTCCAGTGATCGGCTGCAGCGCCGACTGAATAATCATGTCCGTTATCTTTGTTGCGGTCTAACCGGGACCAAACGGCATGATCGTTTTCAATATCCCCTTCGATTTGGTACGAGGAGGTAGCAACGCCCCACAGGAAATTGTGTTCGCCATTTTCAGTCATAGTGAAAAGTAAAATGAGTCGACAAAACGGTCAACCAAAGAGATTTTGCACAGTTGAAGTGCTGGTTGACTTCCGCTGGTAACTGTCTATCTTGTCGCCACCTATGCTGCCAATTCGATTGCTTGTTATCTGTTGTATTATCGTCATCGCCGGTGTCTCGCATGCCCAGCGAGCAATTGAGCCGGTACAAAAAATTACCGACTTTCGTCCGGTTGGCCAGCTTCGACTCTGGACATTTATTCAGCGGGATACGGTAATCGGTCGTTTGACTTCGACCATCAAAGATACGGATACAAAAGGGGACTCATCGGCGGTTGTCATCGCGCAGACCCTGACTTTAGACTACACCAAAATCGGCCAGACACTGCAATTGACCACGTCCGGCGAGCGGTTCCTTTCCGAACGGGGAACATATCTCGGTGATGAGTTAACTATTACTATTAATGGAGAGCTCGGCCACCTTAATCTTGAGCGTAAGGGGTCGGAAGTTACTGGTGAGCAATTACACGCAGGCGGGGAAGAGGCAATCACCCGTTCCGTGGGCGTCAACCAGCAAGCATTCGATGCTGATTTTTACGACCAACTTGAAATCTATTTAGCGCTACGCGGAATGAAAGTCGGAGATGGATTTACCGACACGCTTTTCTCTCCGCAGATTCAGCTGCCGACAATCGTGGAAATGCGTGTCGAAGAATTCAAGCCGATGCGGATTTACAACCAGTTGATCGAATCGACATTTGTTATTCAGATGACTCAACCACAGCGGGGAACGCTGTTGTTTACGCCGGACAGGCGGTTGATAAAAATCGATATCCCTGATTTGAAACGAAAAGTGTATCTGGATCAAGTGAGCGGTGCGAAAGCCGAACTGAAAGATACTACCGGAGCAGCACCCCAAATTCCCAAGCTGCCGGAAATACCGCTACGGGTAAGACTTTTGGCGACGTTACCGCATGCTATCACTTACTCACTATTTGCGCTTGTTGCGATGCTGTTGTTCGTGACTTCGCATATTCGCAAAGGGTTTGTCTGGATCGCTGCACTAACCGGGATTGCCGCTTTTATTCCGCTGCATTATCTGCAAACACCGGTTCAGGGTTGGATTGTCGAGTCGATTTTCATTCCGCAATTGAAAGCGGGCGGTTCTCCGTTCTTTTGGGCAGTGTTGCCGGCGGTTGTTGTCGGATTCATGCAGGAGATAGTCAAATTTGGCGCGCTTTCGATGTTTACTTCGACTCGTAAGTCACGACCGTATGTTTTTGCGGTTATCGGTGCTGCTATAGGGGCAGGGTTCGGATTGGTCGAAGCAATCATGATGACCGCCAGCTTCGGTGTCATGCCGCTTTTCACCGCGTCGCTGTCTGAACGTGGATTTCTTATCTTGTTTCACGCCGCTGCCGGAGCATTGGTCGGCAGGGGACTATCGCAGGATCGCCAATCGGCCGTTATTGCATTGGTCATTACAACTTTGATTAACAGCCTGTTGCGCTATCTGCCGGTCTTTGCGCAAGCGAAGATGGCGGATGTTACCCTGCTCTATATTATCTACGGTCTAATTGTCTTGGTGCTCGTTGCAATTACCTGGATACAGTCGAAAAAACCGCTTCATTCCCCTGACAAGCTCTAAAAAAGAAACAAAAAAACTGCCGATAATAATAGAACATGCACATCTGTTTATTCGAAGATAACAAATACCGGGATTTTAATCCGATTGCTCTGACCCGTCCGGTCTATTTGTTGCGTAATGGAATTTTGCCGTTGTATCAGCGTATCAACCGTTGGTTCGCACCGGATACGCTTTCCTTCGCCATGCGTAATGACATCGCTCCCTTGATTGCCGAAACATTTCCTGCCATACCGGTGAATATCATCAAGCATGGCGGGCAGCCGGTATTGTTTCTCAACGGGCGTTTACGAAATCCCGGCAATCTGCAGTCACTATTGAAAGAAACAAAGTTTGTTACGGTGCTGAAATCCGAGGTCAGTACTGTCGGTGTCTGGTTTCCAAGCGGAGTCATTACCGATTTACCACCGGTAACTACTCCTGATACCTACTCTGCATATGTCGATGCGCATAAAGATTCTGTTCTCGAAGTTGAAACGACGGCGACGTTGTACAATTATCTGTGGGATTTCGTGAATGATATCGATGCGGAAATCATCGCTGATTTTACGCATTTGAAACCATCCACCGGTAAAGGAAATGCCACAATTCACCCCGGTGCATATATCCTGAATGAATCGCAGGTTCATCTTTCTGATGGCGTAGTGATTTTTCCGGCTTCAGTCATCGATGCCACCAAAGGGCCGGTCTATATCGGCAACAATGTTCGTATCGAATCACACGCCGCGATTGTCGGTCCCTGTTATATCGGTGACGACACAATTGTACTGGCGGGCAAAATTGTCGGGTCATCGATCGGTCCGGTCTGCCGGGTCGGTGGTGAAGTAGAGGAGTCGATCTTCTTCGGCTATGTGAATAAATACCATGCCGGATTTATCGGACATTCGGTTGTCGGCGCGTGGGTGAACTTCGGCGCAATGACAACAAATTCTGATTTGAAGAATAATTATTCCGCTATTCGTGTTTCGGTGAATGGCTCGATGGTCGACACCGGTTCAATCAAAGTCGGTTCCTTTATCGGCGACCATACAAAGTTTGGCATCGGCACGCTTTTGAATACCGGCATTTCAATCGGTATCGCCTGTAATCTGTTTGGCGGCGTTTTGGTGACCGACAAAGAAATCAAATCATTCAGTTGGGGTCCGGTGAAAGACTGGAAACGGTATGATATCGAAAAGGCAATCGAAACCGCCGCACTGACAATGGGGCGCCGGAAGCGGACACTCAGTGAACGGGAAAGCAATATCCTTCGTGCAATTTTCAACAAAACCGAATCCGAAACCGGCGTGTTGACTTGGTGATACGCAAACCAATATCTTTCGGTATGACACCACGAGATTCAAATGCCTGAACTTCGCAAAGACCCGATTACCGGGCGGTGGGTTATTATTGCAACCGAGCGGGGAAGACGTCCCTCTTCGTATAGCTCAGTATCCAAACGAATGCATGCTTCCATGTGTCCGTTTTGTCCCGGTCAGGAAAACCAGACTCCGCCGGAAACATTAGCCTATCGCGGAAACGGCTCTCACCCGAATCAACCCGGTTGGACATTACGCGTTATTTCAAACAAATATCCAGCCTTGCGCGTGGAAGGGACACTTAATCGTTCGCCACACGGTTTGTATGACATGATGACCGGTATCGGCGCGCATGAGGTGATAATTGAAACACCGGATCATGCGCATGATATTGTCGATATGTCGGATACGGCGGTGCGGGATATTTTCTTCGCCTACCGTGACCGGATGATCGATTTGGAAAAAGACAGCCGTTTCAAATACATTCTTATTTTCAAAAATCATGGGGAAGCAGCCGGTGCTTCGCTTGAACATTCCCACAGCCAGCTTATCGCTACTCCGATTATTCCAAAGTTAGTATTGGAAGAACTCGACGGCTCCAAGAAATATTATGATTTCAAAGAGCGGTGTGTTTTCTGCGACATAATTCGTCAGGAGTTGACCTCCCGCGAACGGATGGTGCGGGATTATGATTCCTTCATCGGTATTCAACCGTATGCGCCACGCTTTCCGTTTGAAACTTGGATTTTGCCGAAAGAGCATCAGTCCAGTTTTCTGGAAATGAGTGATGGTGATTATCTGACCTTGGCCAGATGTTTCAAAGATGTTCTGGCTCGTTTGAAAGTCGCGCTCAACGACCCGCCTTTCAATTACATTTTGCATACCCGACCGATAGCAAAAGACCATCAGGTCTATTATCACTGGCACTTTGAAGTTTTTCCGAAATTGACCAAAGTAGCCGGGTTCGAGTGGGGTTCCGGTTTTTATATCAATTCGACCACACCGGAAGAATCCGCCTCGTATCTGCGGGAAGTTGATATCTCGCAGGCTGCATCTGTTTCCGCCACCGAGACACGCCCGACCTCCAGTTGATTTTCCCGTATGACCATCGTTGAAGTTGCCTCCGAAGCGGCGCCATTTTCCAAAACCGGCGGGCTTGGCGATGTATTAGGTGCGCTCCCGCGTGAGCTGGCTAAACAGGGGGAGCGGGTTTTGCTGTTTCTACCGCGTTACAGCGATATGGATGCCTCATCACTTGCTATGCAGCGTGTCAGTTTGCAGAGCACTGTGCAAATAGGGAAAAAGAGCCTTCCGATTATTCTCGATATCGCCAAAGATAAACGCACCAAACTCGAATATTACTTTGTTTACCATGATGATTATTTCACCCGCCCCGGTATATACCAAAATCCGAATACGGGAGAAGATTTTCCGGACAATGTCGAACGGTTTGTGTTTTTCGTTCAAGCCGTGCTTGCTGCCGTTAAGGAATTAGGCGTACAGCCGGATGTTTTTCATGTGCATGACTGGCAGGCGGCGATGCTTCCGGTCTATCTGAAAACAAATTATTCGCATGATCCTGTTCTCTCACGCGCACGCTCGGTATTGACGATTCACAACATGGCGTATCAGGGGAATTTTGCGGCTGAAACATTTCCAGCGCTCGGCCTGCCGGAATCCTATTTTTATGCCACCGGCCCGCTTGAGTATTACAATCGCGTCAATTTCTTGAAAGCGGGAATTCTGTTTGCCGACCGGATTACGACAGTTTCCAAAACCTACGCTCAGGAGATTCAATCTTCCCCTGAGTTAGGCGCCGGACTGGATGGAGTGCTTCGTCAGCGTACGCAGGATCTCACCGGTATTTTAAACGGCGTTGATTACACAATCTGGTCACCATCGCGGGATAAACTGATTCCGTATACCTATTATCCGGCTAATTTATCGGGGAAGCAGAAGGATAAAATAGAACTTTTGCATACACTCAAGCTGCCGCACCGTAGTAAAGCGCCGCTCATCGGCATTATCTCACGCTTAGTCGAGCAAAAAGGGCTGGATCTGATCGCAAACGGCGCTGACCAATTGCTGTCGCGTGATATTCAATTACTTGTGCTCGGTTCAGGCGAGGAGCGATACCAAAAACTCTTTTTGGATTTACAGGAACGCTACCCGGATAAAGTGAGAGTCTTTATCGCCTTTGATACTATATTGTCGCATCGTATCGAGGCGGCAGCCGATCTGTTTTTAATGCCCTCCCGGTTTGAACCGTGCGGGCTAAATCAGTTGTATTCCCTCAAGTACGGAACGATTCCGATTGTTCACAAAGTAGGGGGGCTTGCTGATACGGTGATTGACTATACCGAATCGACCGGTAAAGGAACTGGCTTTGTTTTTTCCGCGTATACTGCTGAGGCGATGCTTACCGCTGTTGACCGGGCGATTGCCGCTTTTCAGCGTCGCAAGCAATGGATTACACTGATGAAACAGGGGATGAAGCAGAATTTTTCCTGGGACAGCAGTTCACGGCAATATGTTCAGTTGTTTACCGACCTCAAAAAGAGTTAGATTAGCGCATGTTCAGTAAAGTCATAAAGCAAGGCTGGCCGGTTATTCCGGCACTTATCGCCTTTGCTATTATCTGCAATATCCTCTGGTTTATTCAGGATGATGCCTACATCTCCTATCGTTATGTCGCCAATTTTCTCAATGGTAACGGGCTGGTGTTTAATATCGGCGAGCATGTCGAGGGGATAACCAATCATGGATGGACGATCTTCATGATTTTCCTCGGTTCGATTGGTCTGCCGTACATCGTGCTTTCACAAATTATCGGTGCACTGTGCGGCGCCGGAACTATTGTGGTCGCCTATCTGACCGGTCTTCGTTTATTCGGAGAAAAAGCATATGCCTATGCCGCACTTGCCGCCTGTTTAGTCGGATTCAATTTATCTTTAGGCTACTGGTCTGTAGCCGGACTTGAAACGGGGACGTTCGCATTAGCGGCATCTTTATGCTTGTATTGGTATCTCGCCGGCAGCCGCTGGCTTGTTGCCGGTTTTTTCTGGGCGGTGTGGCTCCGACCCGAAGGGGCATTAGTTACCGGATTGATTATTATCATCGATGCTATCGTGCGTCGTCGTATTCCGTATGTTGTCATGGCGCATGCGGCGCTGGCCTTTGTGCTTTCGCTCCCCTTTGTCATATTCAAGATCGGATATTACGGATCGGTTCTGCCGAATCCCCTTCACGCCAAAACAAGCTGGAGTCCGAGCGATCCGTTCAATTTTACCAGTTTGCTAAGCCAGTTGCAAAACGGGCTTGAATACTCAGGCATATTTTTTAAAGACTATGCGTTTTTTGGAATAGGCTTCGCATTGCCGTTACTTTTTTACAAGAAGATGACCCGTCCGTTCTGGGTTGTCTATCTGTTTGTCCTGTTTTACACGATCTATATCACACTGATGGGGGGAGATGTACTGAAAGTTCACCGTTTCTTCCTGCCGGTGTTCGGGGCGTCGGCATTGTTGATTGCCGGATCCCTTTGGTTGATTTTCAATCATACGAAACTGAAAACACAGACGATGATAATCGTACTCGCGTTGCTCCCGCTTTTGCCCTTAACACTCTACATGCCGTATGATTTCGTGACGTTTTATAACACGAATGAAAAACAGTTTACTGCAAAAATGAAATTTCAGGCGGAACAGCTGCTGAAGACTGATCCGAATAATTTCTCGGTGGCTTTGCCGACTATCGGTATTTTCGGTTTCACGCTCGTTGGGCATACGATTATCGATATGCTTGGCCTGACCGATTCGACGATCGCCAAATATTCCGAAGATCCTATTCCCGGTATGGTCACTACCTGGAAAGAGCAGAAACATAACTCGAAATATCTGCTCACCCGCGGACCGGATTATATCGTGTTTTCAACCGGTATAAAACCGTCTGCTCCAGCTGAACGCGCGTTGTTATTGTATCCGCAGTTTATCGAAAGCTATCGCACCCGCGGCTGGTACTACAATCCGGATTCCACTATTTACCGGCCGGTAGTTTTACAGACATTCAAAAAGATCCGTCCGTTGGCTCCTCCCTTTGTTCCGACCTACCCGGTTGCTTATGTCGAGAACTATAAGGTAGGGCTCGATTATTACATGCGAGGGAAGTGGAACGAGGCGATCGGCTATTTCAATAAGGGAATTGCTGTTTCCCCCAAACCGTACTTTCCGTATTTGCTCTATCAGAAAGGCTTTTGTCTGATGAGCAAAGGGGAACATGACTCGGCCATGGCCATTTATAATGAGATAATCGCTACTGATTCGACAGTATGGGAAGCTCACCGGGATATGTATGTCTATTGCAGATTGCTTGGCCTTGAACATCAGGCTGCTATCCATCAGCGCTGGTTGGAGGAAACTGTTCCCTGGTATTGGCCCAGAATCAAGTCGACCGCCGAGGCCGAATTAGGTCAGCAAAAACGTTGATAAATAATAAAATAGCCGAGGCTTGACAGCCCTGTTTGCCGATATATATTACCAGTCGCGTTAAAAATGCGGGAATAGCTCAGCTGGTAGAGCACTACCTTGCCAAGGTAGCTGTCGCGAGTTCGAATCTCGTTTCCCGCTTTTTTTCATTCAGGTCAAAGCGGCGCCATAGCCAAGTGGTAAGGCAGAGGTCTGCAAAACCTTTATTCCCCAGTTCGAATCTGGGTGGCGCCTTAAATAGCTTCCTCGAAAATTTCAATTCATTCATCACAGCATTAACGAATGGTTTTGTTGCACACATACGGTAGCTATGTGTAAGAAAACAATAAGTTCAATTTTGTTGATGCTTACAGTAGCGAGAAGAAAATAAGAGGGCACTGCTCCGTGTGGTTAGAGGGGGCTAGGAAACTAACCGGGTCAGCAGAGAGTTACCCTCGTCATTGTTGTCAGTAAGTAATGCGATCAATATAGATTTAGAGAAATGACTGTCAACCGCTTTTTGACAGAATCTGTCAGTAATGTGATGGTGTCAAAATCTGACATCGCATCGTACGCGATGTCCGCGCAATGCGATCAGAAGCGAACGATTTTCACCGGTGTCGTCAGGATCGTCGGCTCAGCCGCTTCGTCGCGATCGAGACGAATGTAAACGGTGAAACTGCCGTGAAATGTTCCTTTGCCGAGATTCGGATTCGGAGAAACTTCAAACAGGAACTTTTCATTCTTGTTGGCGGTGGGTTTAATTGATTTGACGGTGAACAGCGTATCTCCGATGCGTATGCTGTCGACTTCGGCGTAATCATGTACGGCACTGATGATTTCAAACTGTTTCGACGCTGCGCCCGGCAGGAAAAACAAGCTGAAGGGAACCGGTTTCAGTCCTTCATACCATTGTCCCACGATCGAGACATAGTACAATTCAAACATCGGCGATTCCGGGTTATCCGTGTAGACTTTGAATGATTTGTTCGTCGGGCCGTAATAATCTTTCGTGTCGAAATTCACGACAATGCGGCCGGTATCTCCGGGGGCTATAAGAGAATCGATAATGCGTCCGGTTGTGCACTCGCAATTGATTTCGAGTTTCGTGAGTTTGACCGCCGTTTTTCCGGTATTCGGAATTCGAAAGGTATGTTGTACGGCAAAACCGATACCGACATGGCCGAAATTATGCACCTGCTCATTGTAGCTCAGTTGAATTTGGGCAATAGCAGGAATACTGCAAAGGAGCGTAACGGTAAATACTGTGGTTGTAAACAAGCGGGGAAGTGAGCGACGTTTCATTCAATATCCAGGTTACAAGGTTATCTTTTCTTTACTGGGCAAAAAACCGTTATCAGACATCCATTCATCATTATAACACTTAGTCAGGTACCGGATCCCGCCGTCGGCAAAAATTCCGACTATCAAGTGTTCCGGCTTTAGCGTCTGAGCAAGCTTGGCCATAGCGATAGCTACTGCTCCCGATGATCCCCCGGCGGAGATGCCTTCACTACGGGCGATTTCCCGTGCACGGTGGAAGGAGTCTTTGTCGGCAACGGTTATAACATCATCGATGTATTCTACTAGTAATGATTTGGTGATAACTTCAGAACCGATCCCCTCGACTTTGTACGTGCCGGGTGTTACAATCCGTTTGTCTTTGATATACGGGGTGAAAATCGAGCCTTCCGGGTCGACGGCGATCGTCTGTATGTTGGGATTTATTTCTTTTAGATATTTCGCTGTTCCCGAAAGGGTACCTCCGGTGCCGATTCCGGCAACAAAGTGGGTAATCTTCCCTTGGGTATCATTCCATATTTCCGGGCCGGTCAGTTTGTAATGAGCTTCGACATTATCAGGATTGTCGTACTGATTCAAATGAAAATAGCCGTGCTCTTGGGCTAATGCCACGGCAACCGAATGGGAACTGTTTGGATCGTTGTATTTGGCGTCGGTTGGCGTAATAATAACTTCAGCGCCAAACGAGCGCATCAAATTGACTTTTTCTTTGCTTGTTTTTTCCGGCGTCGTCAGAATTGCATGCAAACCGAGTACTGAAGCTGCCATGGCGACGGCTGTTCCGGTGTTGCCGGAAGTATGGTCAATGACCGTATCACCCTTTTTCAGTCTTCCTTGTGCAATCGCTTTTTGTAGTATGTACAATGCCATCCGGTCTTTGACTGATCCGGTGGGGTTGTGAAATTCGAGTTTTGCGTATACCCGCGGTCCGTTTGCGGGAATTCCGGTCCGAAGGCGCACCATCGGGGTCCGGCCGACCATTTCCATGATATTGTCGTGAATACTCACACCAATCCTTTCCTTTCCATCTATTGTACACATGAGTTTACGGAAATTCAAGATTTGAACCTTCTATCTGCGGATTTTTTATTGACTTGTCCGGCTGGGAGGGGCAAGTTTGGCACTTGCTATGGAACTAAACCGGAACGTCACGGATCGACTGGGAGCGAAGGCGCTCTTTTGCACAGTGCTTTCTGTTCTTTTTTTGCTTTCCTGTGCACAAAAACAGGCGGAAGTAGAAAAGTTAGAGATGGAGATGCTCGCGGAGTCGATGAGCGATTCCCTTTCCAAACCGCTCGATAACGTAACCCAGCAAAATACGCAGACAGCGGAAGCGCAATCGACCGATCTTGACCAGCAAACCGCCTCTACCGGTGAAGAACATCAGATTCCGCTTGATACCGCCACCATGGTTTCAAACATAACCTATCACGCCGATAGTTTGGTCAACTCAGCCGCCGATTCGGCTCTGCCGCAGAATCTGGATTCCGAAAATCATTTTGATCCGGATCAGGTGCCGAGTGATGAGGTGGAAGAAGAGGAACCGCCATATGTGCGTCCTCCCGGCGAATATTCCGGCGGCGGCGGGTATACGCTGCAAATAGCCTCGACCGATTCCCGTACCTATGCGGAAGAACTTGTCAGGACATTCAAAGAACGGGGATATCAGCCATATATCACCGAGATTGCTGTTGATGGCCGGACACATTATCGTGTTCGGGTCGGGCAATATGCCAATTCGACGTTAGCCAAGCTGGCGCTGGAAGAGTTACAGCAGCAGTATGGCGTTGTCGGTTGGGTTGATGTGGTTCGTTAGGAATCACTCTAAAAAACGCCATGAAAAGCGTTACTGAATATCTGACTTTCAATACCAAAAAGCGCCGGGATTATATCAATATCACCGGCGATATCCAGCGTATTCTCGAAGCAAGCGGAATCAAAGAAGGGCTGATGCTCGTATCGGCGATGCATATTACCGCCGGTGTCTACGTCAACGATGCCGAATCCGGATTGATCGGCGATATTGATGAATGGCTTGAAAAACTCGCTCCGTTTAATGCCAATTACCGGCATCATCATACCGGTGAAGACAACGGCGATGCGCATTTGAAAAATCTGCTGATCGGACATCAGGTTGTCGTTCCTGTTACGAACGGGCGGCTTGATTTTGGCCCGTGGCAGCAAGTCTATTATGCGGAGTTTGACGGACAGCGGCAAAAACGTGTTGTCGTGAAGCTTATTGGGGAATAAGCGATTAGACTAACTGTCAGTCAGCGTTTCGCTGAAAAATGCTTGCCTAATCCTTTTCGCTTTTACAATTTTCCTGTTAGGTAATGGATTAATCATTTCATTTTAATGAGTACTTCTGGGAGGAAGGCTGGTATGAAATCAATGCTCAAATTAGTTATCGTTCTGTCACTCGGCATGGTCTGGACAGCAGCTCAGGCAGAAGAGCCAATAGCCGGCGCTGAACAACAGCAGATGCCGCCTATGGGAAAGCCGGCCGAAATGGATAAACTGCTGAAATTAGTCGGCACCTGGACGTCTGAATTGCATTCACGTATGGATACCACCTCTGCGTATACCACCGCCCCCTGCACCATGGTGTATGAATCACTTTTAGATGGCTGCGCGCTTATGACCACCGTCAACACAACATTCATAGGCATACCGTACAAAGGTGTTGCCGTAACCACTTACGATCGGGAAAAGAAAAAATGGACGCAGAGCTGGACTGATAACCTAAGTGCAGCGCAGGTTCTCGCGGAAGGCACATGGCAAGGAGACACCCTTACCTTGATAGCTTCAGCGGTAACGATGCAGATCCCCTATATGACCAGAGACATCACCGTTTTTGTTGGTGAAAACGAAATGATTTGGACGATGGACTTATCATATGACGGTGGAAAAACATGGGGAAACATTTCAAAAGCAGTTCACAAGAGAAAAATGTAATAGGTGCTAAAACGGAAAGGGAAATCATGAAAGCATTAAAGAAAGTATTGATCGCCGTGTCACTCTGTATGCTGTGTACAGCCGTGCAGGCGGATGAGCAAAAAGCAGATGCAGCACAGCAGATGCCCCCGATGGGGAAACCGGCCGAAATGGACCATGCGCTGAAATCAGCCGGTACCTGGGAAGGAACGTTTCAGGCGAAAATGGACCCCAGTGCTGACTTTACCACGACCCCATGCACGGCGATTATGGAACCGGTACTCGACGGTTGTGCTTTGGTGACTAATTTCTCGACCACTTTCATGAACATGCCGTTCAAGGGAATGGGTATTCTGACGTATGATCGTGAAAAGAAAAAATGGACACAGACGTGGATCGACAACATGGGAGCATCACAGTATCAATCCGAAGGTACCTGGGCAGATAATAAGCTGACTATGGAAGGTTCCGGTATGATGGATGGTATGCCGTACATGATGAAAGAAGTGACCACGTATGTTGATGCTTCAACCATGACGTGGGTTGCCGATATGTCCTACGATGGCGGTAAGACCTGGTCTACTATGATGAAAGCCGAATACAAGAAAAAAGCATAGGCGTTATTGTTGATTATCAAATGCCCCGCCTTTCGGGGCATTTTTTTTGACCGGTTTTAACAGATAAAATCGGCAATTCGCTTGCCTTGCGGACTAACCGGCTTTATAGTTTTGCCGGTTATAGTGAATGTCCGACATAGGAATGTGAGGAAACATGGAAGCAGAAGTTAAAGAACGCGGGATGTCAAAAGGATGTGTCGTCGGTCTTATCGTTGCCGGGGTAATTTTAGTATTAATCATCGCTTTCGCTGTCACCTGCTGGATTTATCGTGATGATGCGATGCATTTCGCGCTTAACACGATGCTCAACGGAGCTAAAACCGAACTGACCAAAGAAAGCTACGGTATGGACACCGTTGCCGTGAATAAATTCATCGACACGTTTGCCGAACGGATCGATTCAGTCAAAATCGATGATCCCGCGACGCAGGATCTTTTCCAGACACTTTCACAAGTTGCCAGTGACGGAAAGCTTGAAGAGGCGGAACTGCAAAAGATGATGGAAGCAATGGCAAATTACTATCCGGATATGCGTCCCTTAATACCGGTGAAGCCGGTTATTGACTCGGTTGCTCATGAACCGCAGCCGTTCGATAGTTTGATCGATACGACTGTCACAGTCGATACGATAAAGTAAGTAATCAGGCATCCGCTGCTATTCGCAGCGGATGCTTTCTATTTAAGATATGGAAATAGTAATCGTGGTTCTTGGCGCCTATGTGTTAGGTACAATCCCGTTCGGGTTGCTGGTTCCAAAACTGTTCGGTGTTTCAGATATACGGCAGCATGGTTCCGGAAATATCGGCGCTACCAATGTATGGCGTACGCTCGGTTTCAAGGTCGCTATCTGGGTATTTATCGGTGATATCGGCAAAGGGGTACTGGCGGTGCTACTGGCATCATGGGTTGCATTATCATGGGCGAATCTTACGATACCGGTTGAAAGTTTATTGGTAATAGCCGGAGTTGCAGCGATTATTGGCCACATTTTCCCATTCTATCTCCATTTTAAGGGCGGCAAAGGAGTGAATACCGCGCTCGGCGTGATGGTAACGCTGCTGCCGGTGTATGCGGTAATCGCATTGCTGGTTTTCCTGGGCATTCTCGGCATATTTCGGTTCGTTTCATTGGCTTCGATGATCGCCGCTGTCTCATTGTTTGTATCGGTACTTTGCGGTCGGTTTCTGTTTCATCAGACGGTCCCGCTTTTGTATATCATAGTTGCTTTCTTTGTCGCGGGAGTGGTGATTTACGCGCATCGTGCGAATATCAGCCGGTTATTGCAGGGAACCGAATACCGTGTTTCATTTGCCGGAAAGAATAAAGGAAAAGGGAACACATGAGCGAACAGATTGCGATCATCGGCGCTGGTTCCTGGGGAATGGCTATTGCGCGTTTACTTGCCAACAATGGCTATAACGTAACGATCTGGGAAAAACTTCCGGAACAATATCGCACCATCAAACAACATCGCGGCAACCCGACGAAACTTCCCGGGTTCACGCTACCGACTGATATCACGATCACCGATGATGTTGCTCAGGCAGTTTCATCCAGCGCGCTTTTAGTTTTTGCCGTTCCCGCTCAGTTTTTGCGTGAGGTATTGAAAGATGTTAAAAATTATTATCCGCCCGATGCCGGTATTGTCAACCTCGCTAAAGGGGTAGAGGTCGGAACGCTGTTGCGAATGTCTCAGGTAATTCAGGAAGTGCTCGTTCCATATCATGGACGGATCGTTACCCTGTCCGGGCCTTCGCATGCCGAGGAGGTGGCGGTTGATATGCCGACTGCCGTTGTGGCGGCGGGACCGACATTGGATTTTGTTTCCGAAGTACAGCAGATATTCAGTTCGGCAGCATTCAGAGTTTACCAAAGCAATGACTTAACAGGAGTTGAGCTGGGTGGGTCACTCAAAAACGTCATCGCATTGGCTGCCGGTATTACCGATGGCTTAGGTATGGGGGACAATACCAAAGGTGCGTTGATTACCCGTGGCCTGGCAGAAATGGTGCGCCTGGGAACGGCAATGGGCGCTAAGGCTGAAACATTTGCCGGACTTTCCGGTCTGGGAGATTTGGTGGCAACCTGCACCTCCCGCCACAGCCGGAACAGATTTGTTGGCGAAAAGATTGGACGCGGCGAGACCTTGCGCGATATATTGGCCCAGATGACCATGGTTGCCGAAGGAGTAGAGACAACACGTTCCGCATACGCCCTGGCGAGATCTGCGGGAGTGGAAATGCCGATTACTGAACAGGTGTATGCTGTGTTGTATGAAGAAAAATCTGCGAAGGCTGCGGTAGCGGAATTGATGGAACGAAGTTTGAAAGCGGAAGTGTGGGCCTGAGGAGGAATACCACGATGAGCCTGAAAACAGATGCAATCGACAAGCTGTATTATTCGATAAGCGAAGCGGCGCGAATAACCGGACTCGAGCCGTATGTGCTTCGGTATTGGGAAAAAGAATTCCCGACCTTGCGTCCGCGTAAAACCGGCGGCGGAAACCGGATGTACACGCAAAAAGATATCGAGCTTATCAATCATATTAAACATCTCCGTTCTCAGGAAAAACTGACTATCGCCGGCGCCCGAAACAAATTGACCCTGCACCGACAAGGGGAACAGGAAAAAGGCTCAGCGGCTTCAACCGCAACAGCGGCAAAAGCAAAAACGCTTATCGGGCGTATCCGCGCCGAAGTTGAAGATCTCTTAAAACTTTTCCCTTGAACGATTGCCCAGGACTCGTACATTGTCCAAACCCTTTTGTGTCAGGTAACGTAAATGAAGCCTGATTCATGCAGTTATGTTCGGAGCGTAGCGCAGTCTGGTTAGCGCACTCGCTTGGGGTGCGAGAGGTCGGCCGTTCGAATCGGCTCGCTCCGACCAAATATCGTTTAGCTGATCTTTTGTGACGCAAGAACCAACCCAGCCCCAGATTTCATCCCTCGTTCTTATTCCTGCCTATAATGCCGCGGTTTATTTACCGGAACTCATTTGTCGCGTAAAACAGTTTGTCTGCGATAGCAATCTGTTGGTTGTGAATGATGGCTCGACAGACGACACAAAAAAGATTTTGGCTGACCTGCAGGTAACGAATATTTCACTCCCCGAAAATTTCGGCAAGGGGGCAGCGCTGAAAGCCGGATTTCGATACGCGATCGAGCATGAATACCGTTCGGTGCTTACGCTTGATGCCGACATGCAGCACTTACCTGAGGAAATCCCCAATTTCTTTGCACACGACAACGGACAGCGGCTGCTTTTGGGGGCGCGAACAATTTCACTCAAAACTATGCCGCCGCACAGATGGTTAAGCAATACGCTGACATCTTTGTTCATTTCTCTATACGGACATCGCCGTGTACGCGATTCGCAGTGTGGGTTTCGCCTGATTCCGGTTTCATTGCTGAAGCGTGTACCATTGGAAGCAGAAGGGTATGATCTCGAATCGGAATTGCTCTTCAAAGTCATCAAGCTGCCGATTGAGATTCAGGAAATACCGGTGACCACAAAATACGGAAATGAGAAATCCTTCATTCGTCCCGTTCGTGATACCGGAAAATTTATTTATCATATGTGGAAATCAGTCTGGAGATAACGGGCTTATCTTCCGCTTGCCCCGTACGGAGGTGAGTGTTACTATCAAACCATGGCAGCAAAACGAAAAAAACGGATTTTGATAACCAACGACGACGGTTATTACAGCGACGGAATCGCCGCGTTGTATGCCGAGTTGGGAAAACAGCATGATGTCGTTTTGGTTGCGCCGGACAGAGAGCAATCAGCCAGTTCACATTCATTGACGGTCAATCATCCGTTGCGCGTAAACAAACTGGATAGTCGGCGATACGCTATCGACGGTACGCCGACCGATTGCGTCATGCTTGCGATTCATCTGCTTTTTCCGAAAAAGTATCCTGATCTGATTATCTCCGGCATCAATCATGGCGCAAATATGGGGGATGATGTTACTTATTCCGGAACTGTTGCTGCCGCAATCGAGGGGTCAATTTTAGGTGTTCGCTCGATCGCCGTTTCGATGGCCGGCTATGAGCCGGGAGCATCGATGAAGCAGGCAGCGGGTTTCGTTCGCCGGTTAGTCGGTGCGCTGGATGATTTTCAGTTACCCCGGTCGACGTTTTTGAACGTGAATATTCCCAACCTCGGTACAAAAGCATTGCGTTCGTATGAGTTTACTAATTTGGGGTTCAGGCAGTATAACGATGTCGTTATTCATAAGACTGATCCGCGCGGTGTTCCGTACTATTGGATCGGGGGAAAACCGAAATGGAGCAGACGCCCAGGATCGGATTTTGATGCTGTTCGCCGCGGCGTGGTCTCTATTACACCGCTGAAACTGCAGTTTACCGATTTGGAGATATTGGATAATCTCAAGCAATCAGTTCCCAAATTTTAGGGCTATCTGTATGGCGTACAAATCAGTTGACTTCCCGTGTAAATCGGCTATCATAGTCCCCCTGTTACGTTTCGGGGCGTAGCGCAGTTGGTAGCGCGCTTGGTTCGGGACTAAGAGGTCGCTGGTT